>NZ_CDBW01000035.1 GCF_000820145.1 Aeromonas sobria
TGAGACTTGTAACAGATACCAAGTGAACTACTAACTAATTCAGTGATAGTGATGAAGCCATGAGCAACATCGTTATTCACGTCAGCTTTCTAGATTAAGAATTTGCCTGGCGGCCATAGCGCCGTGGAACCACCTGATCCCATGCCGAACTCAGAAGTGAAACGCGGTAGCGCCGATGGTAGTGTGGCATTCGCCATGCGAGAGTAGGACACTGCCAGGCACCCAATACAAGAAACCCCGCTCGATGAGCGGGGTTTTTTATTGCCTGCAATTCAGCAAGTCGCTTGATAATTGACCGTTATCGAGCGGTAATTGCAGCTTTGGCAACGTGCAGGAATGGAACCGCTGTGGCAACGGTGGGCTTCGTTTATGGATAATGCTGACATATCAGCGTTCTGTTGGTGTTGACCTTGTACTAAGGGTTGGCAGCGCAACAAACCGCAATAAAAACGGGGCCCTGTAGTGGTCAACTAAAAATGGCCCCGTTCTGCTGTTAGCTTGCAGCTCTCATCACTTCAGGTAGCGCTGTTCCAGATGCTGGCGCAGCCAGTGCGGGTTGAGCGCTTCACCGGTGGCGCGGCGCACCAGCTCGTCGGTGCTGTGCAGGCGCCCCTGTGACCAGATGTTGCGTCCGAGCCAGCCGAAGATCTCCGGCAGACGGCCCGCCGCGATCACCTCACCCATGCTGCCCAGCTCTTTTTCGAGCGCAAAGCGCAGCTGGGCGGCATACATGGCGCCCAGGGTGTAACTCGGAAAGTAGCCGAACGAGCCGTCGGTCCAGTGAATATCCTGCATGCAGCCATTGCGGTAATTGCCCTTGGTGGAGAGCCCCAGCCACTGCTGCATCTTGGCATCCCACAGCTCGGGGATGTCGGCCACCTCGATCTTCCCTTCCACCAGATCGCGCTCCAGCTCGTAGCGCAGGATGACGTGGGCCGGATAGGTCACCTCGTCCGCATCGACCCGGATAAAGCCCGGCTCGACCCGGCTATAGAGCTTGGCCAGATTGTCCGGCGCAAACGCCGCCTGCCCGCCGAAGTGGTGACGAATACGTGGCGCCAGCAGCTCGAGGAAGGCCGGATGATGGCCCAGCTGCATCTCGCAAAACAGGCTCTGGCTCTCGTGGATCGCCATGGAGCGCGCCTCGGCCACCGGCTGACCCAGCAGATGGCGCGGCAGCCCCTGCTCGTAACGGGCGTGGCCGGTCTCGTGCACTATGCCCATCAGGCTGGAGACAAACTCCTGCTCGTTGTAGCGGGTGGTGATCCGCACATCGGTCGGCACGCCGCCACAGAAGGGGTGGCTGCTCACATCGAGGCGACCGTGGGCGAAATCAAAGCCGAGTAGTCCCATTACCTCCTGACCGAGCGCCTGTTGGGTCGGGATGGGGAAGGGGCCTTGCGGCAGCAGCAGGGCATCGCCCTTTTGCTGTTCGCTCACCGTCTGAATAAGGTTCGGCAGCCAGCTGGCGAGATCGCCGAAGATCTGATCGAGCCGTGCGCTGGTCATGCCCGGCTCATAGAGCGCCAGCATGGCATCGTAGGGGCGCACGCCAAGCGCATCGGCCCGCAGCTGCGCCACGTCACGGGAGAGTTTCACCACCTCCTCGAGATTTGGGGCAAAACCGGCCCAGTCGTTTTGCTTGCGCTGTCTGCGCCAGGCGTGTTCGCACTTGCTGCCAGCCAGCGACAGCGCTTCGACCAGTTCACCGGGCAGCAGGCTGGCATCTTGCCACTGGCGCTTGATCTCGCCGAGGTTGGCGCGTTGCACTTCATCGAGCGGCTCGCTCTCGGCCTTGGCAATCCAGTCGCCGAGCTCGGGAGCGGTGCGCTTCTGGTGGATCAGCAGACCGAGTTCGGCCATCGCTTCGGCGCGAGCATTGTTGCCCCCTTCCGGCATCATGGCCGCCTGATCCCAGCCGCAGATGGCGGCGAGGTGGCTAAAGCGGTGGATCTGTTGCTGATGTTGTTCAAGCTTTTGATATGACATGGGATTGTCCTTGTTATCGTCCCTGATGGTATGCCGCCCCGTACCTGGCATGATCGGGGCCGTTCGATGCTAACACCGCCGTCGCCTAGTTGACCACCTTCACGCAGGCGGGCCAAAGGCGTGGTAGCGAGCGGCGGATTAGCCGAGCCGCTTCTGGTGCCGTTCGCGGTTTTCCGCTTTTTTACGTTCGCTTTTGCGCAGCAGCACGTAGAGGGCGCCGTTGCCGCCGTGGCGACGCTCGGCGCTGTGGATCGCCATGACGGCGGGCAGTTGCGGCAACCAGGCGCTGACATAGCTTTTCAGCAGGGCTCGCGGGGTGCTGCGCTCCCCCTTGCCGTGCAGGATCAGCAGGCAGCGGATATCTCGGACCTCACAATCCGCAATGAACTGCACCAGCGTCTGGCGTGCTTCATTGAGGGTTTTCTGGTGCAAGTCCAGGCTGGCCTGCAGCTCGTATTTGCCGAGCCGCAGCTTCTTGTAGACCCCCTCCTGCACCCCATCGCGTTTGAAGCCGACGATTTCGTGCGGATCGCGCATCTCGATGGCCTCCATGGTGAGGTGGTCTAGGGCGAGTTGCTCGGCGGTGGCAGCCTGACGGCGAGCGAGTTGCGCCTCGGTCGGGGCGGATTTGGCCGCATGGGGATGGATGTTGTCGCTGCGAATGGGCCGCACGTCGGCCACTTCATTCATGAATAGCGAGAGTTCGTCGTTATGAGACACGGCAGGCTCCCCATAAGAAAAAGTGGGGGCCATTATAACGGCCGCAACCGGCACAGAAAACGGGGAAAGGGGGAGGGGATAAGGGGCACCCAGCATGGACACTGGTGCAGCTTGGCCCGGGAATCACAGTCGCGAACCATAAAACAACAGAGGCGGTCAGTGTGAGCTGCCGCCTGTGGTCAGAGGATTATTTTCCCTCTTTTGGCTGTTGAGAATGGGGTTGCTGTGAATGAGGCGGTTGCGAGTGCATCACCTTGTAGATGAAGTAGGCCGCGTAAGAGCTGATGAGCAAGAAGGTGCCGATAATCACCAGCATCGACATCAATCCCACGCTGTTGCCAAACATCAGGTCCAGCCAAAAGTCCATTTTATTGCTCCTGTCACCCGGTTGATGACAGGCATGATAAATACCTCTTTGCCCCGTCCGGGATGATCCCGATCAACTCCCTTGCAGGTTGTTTAATAACCAGTGCGATCTGTGATCGTTCTCACTGGACTCCTTGCTACCGAGCCTGCACAGGGCCCGGTGTGGTGAGCGGGGTAATGCGCCACCCTTGCTGCGCCAGCAACGCCAGCAACCCCTGTTCGCCGTAAAGGTGCAGGGCGCCTACCACGATAAAGCTCTCGTTGGGCAGGGTGGACCATTTTTTCAGCCAGTTATGGTTGCGCTCGGCCAGCAGGGTCTGCTCCATCCAGCTTTGTAGCGCGGGGGGAGCCATCTCCTCCTTGAGCAGATTGATCAGCGTCGCCTCATCCCCCTGCTGCCACGCTTTCATTACGGCGGCGAAACCACTCTCCAGCATCGGTAGCTCATCCAGGGTGCTGGCGAGCATCAGGGTCTGGTTGTCACCCACGCTGGCCAGATAACCGAGCTGCTCCAGCAGGGTTTCAAAACCCACTACCGGTTTGCCCTCTTTGGCGGCCAGGGTGGCAAAGTGCTGGTCTATCCCGAGCTCACTGTTGAAGTCGGAGCGGGCCATGGCGGCCTGGGTCAGGGTAATGGCGGCAAACCAGGGGCGCAGGGTGGCGAGGGTCGCCTCGTCTATGCCATAGCGGGCGCCCGCCATCAGGGTGCGTTGATAGAGCTCGGCAGGCAGATGATCCTTGAGCGGTTTGCCATCCACCAGTCGGGTGAGGGAGCCAGTCTGTTGCCACTGATCCGGCGTGATGCTGTTCATGTCCACCTCCATCACCAGTGCGCGACTCTGCAGCCAGGCACGCTCGACCGGCTCGGGCAGAGGATAGAGGGCTGGCTTGCCCGCATGGATGGAGCCCAGCAGCCAGTGTTGCTGGTTGCCCTTGCTCACCCGATAGAAGGCGGGATCGGCAAAGGCGTGCAGCGGTAGCAGCAGGCAGAGCAGGAAGGCAAAGAGGGTGCGATGAAATCTCATGGGGATCCTTAATATGCGCCGGGTGACTTCTCTTGCTGACAATAACTCCTATGATAAGTCCTCATTTCAGATAACCAAGAGGTTTGCCATGCCCCATCTTCGTTTTCGCGCCGTTCCCCTCGATACCCTGCAACAGCTGAGCGGCCCGCTGCTGGTCGATCTTTGTGAGCTGACCGGCGGCAAGCCGGAATTTGTCACTATGGAGCGGGTGGAGAGCTGCTGGATCCGCAACGGCGAGCCAGAGGCGGGTTTTCCGTTTGTCGAGCTGCACTGGTTTGCGCGGCCGCAGGAGATGCAGGATGCTGCCGCGCGCCTTATCACGCGCCATCTGAAACAGCTGCTGGGGGATCAGACCTATGTGGTGGTGCAGGTGATCCCCATGGTCAAGAGCGCCTACTACAGCAATGGCGAGCACTATTGAATAGAGGGTAAAACCAGGTTGGTAATGCCGCTATACAGCTAACCCAATCCGGGCGGCAGGATGCTTATCGCCAATCACGGGATCAGGCCGATTTGGCCAGTAGTTTGTCGAGCCAGCGAGTGGGCAGGATCCGTTTTAGCAGTGCAAAAATCCTGGTCGGGGTGGTCACCGGATAGCGAGCCTTTGGATTGGCGTGGCTCAGTGCATGGAGCAGCGGCGGGATGCAGGCTTCGCTGGGGAGGGTAAAGCCGCTGGTGGCCCCCTCTTTTTCCAGCCGCGTCAGGGTCTGGCGGTAGGCCGACTGATGACGGCTCTGGGCCGGATCGATGTGGCGCAAGAAGGCGCTGCGGGCATTGGCACGAAAACGGGTATCGATGGGGCCCGGTTCAATCAGGCTGATATGTACCCCGCTGCCCGCTAGTTCGAGGCGCAGGGTGTCGCTGTATCCTTCCAGTGCAAACTTGCTGGCGTTGTAGGCGCCACGATACTTCATGGCAACCAGCCCCAGTACCGAGCTGTTCTGCACTATCCGGCCCTCTTTGGCCTCCAGCATCGGCGGCAACACCTGGCGGATCAGATGGTGCCAGCCAAACAGATTGGTATTGAACTGCTCCTTGAGCGCCTCGGTGGGCAGATCTTCCAGCGCCCCGGGCTGGCCATAAGCGCCGTTGTTGAACAGGCCATAGAGGCACCCACCCGCCAGATGGAGCGCCGCACTGGCGCCCAGCTCGATGGAAGCGGGATCCGCCAGATCCAGCTGTACTGCCAGCAATCCCTGTTGCTGCAAGCGAGCCACATCTTCCGCCTTGCGCGCCGAAGCGATCACGGTAAAACCGTGCTGGCCCAGCGCCTGTGCGGCGGCGAGGCCAATACCGCTGGAACAACCGGTGATCAGAACAAAACGGGGCATGATGGCGTCCTTGTAACTGCTGGCAGGTGAGTGGATAAAGCCCTTATCCGGCTCGCATGTTAGCCTGCCAACCGGAAAAAAGAAAACCGGGCCAAGTGGCCCGGTTTGCTGACATCGTATTGCCTGATTACATGAAGGTAAGCGGCATGATGATGTGGAACTTGACGTCGTGCTCGGAGGCGAAGATGTTGGGGTAATCGGTCCAACCGCCGCCCTGGCTAATGTCGTTGTTGTAGTCGGTGTAGTGCAGTTTGAACAGGGTGCCTTTCAGCTTGCCATCTTGCACGGTATAAGTGACATCGAAGTTAGCTGCCCATTCGGTATCTTCACCGTTGGCCGCTTTCTTGCCCTGACCTGTTTCGATATCCCAGCCGTAAGCACCGGAAACACCGACAGACCAGCCAGGAGCACCAACCAGGTCATCCAGCGCACGGGTCACACCGAAGAACAGCGCTTTTTCGTTGTTGGCGTTCCAGTCGGAGCGGGAATCCCACCAAATTTCGTTGGCGCCCTGAGAGTTGGCGTAGCCACGGGTCAGACGGGGCAGGTAGTTGCCTTCTGCACCTTCAGCTTTGGTCCACAGGCCTTCCATACGGAAGCCATAAGGGCCCATGCCCCAAGCTGCAGTCAGCGCTTGCTGCCATGCCAGACCGTCATAAGTTTCGATCTGGGAAGTGCCCTTGGTGTAGGTCTCGGTTTCAGAGCCGTAGAACTGGTAGCTGGTAGAGAGGCCGCCCATTACGTCAAACTTGTGAGCCAGTTTGAAGTGGTAGCTGTCCATGTAGCCTTCGGACTGACCGAAGGAGCCGGTCACAGCAGTGCCATTCTCGAAAGTGTAACGAGCTGCGATACCGTGGATGTAGTCGATGATGTTTTCATCAGCAAACGGATCCATCCAGGCTTTGGCACGGGAGAATACCTGAGTCTCTTTGTACCAAGGCGCCTTGTACTCGTCCGCGATGGCGTAGGTCAGGTAGAGACCGCCGAAGTTGCCTTCGACTTGACCACCACGATAGGTACCCGGCTGATAGGACCAGTTAACACCGATTTGGCCAGGGACATACAGCTGGGTATAACCACCCTTGGCAGTAATGCCGCCGTCTAGGAATTTCAGCTTCATCGCTGCGTTGGAGAGGCTGAAGCCACCTTCAGGGGAGCCATCTTTGGCGTTGTTGCCCCAGTTGCGGCCAGCGAAGGAGAATTCGTTCTCTTGGTTTACCGCGTGATTTTCGGTAACAGCCAGGTCATAGGCACCGAAGCCGCCCAGATCCAGACCTACGGTGTCCCAGGCATAACCGGAGTTGAAGTTAAGAGCAGCTTGAACGGTGGCATGGCTCAGGTTGGACTGGTACTTGCCTTCTTTCTTGGCGGCAGTAGGGTCACCGTCAATACGCTGACGGTCACGCTGGAAGTAGAACAGGCCACCACTCAGCTTGGCATCATCGGCAAAGGCCTCATAGGATTTGCCATAGTTCGGGCTCATCATATCCTGAGCTGCCAATGCCATGCCGGGGGCGACCAGCGCGGCTACCACAGCGGCACTTAAAGCGGCGCGCTTGAAGATCACTTTTTCCATTTTTATTGCTCCTGATTTTATGGACTTAGCTTTTTGTCCCGGCAGTTGGCATCAGGCCTACCGCTCGGTATTGGCATTGCAATCAAAACCCCGAAGGGTAAAAAATTCTTGGTATGTCGTCTGCGCTAGCGATGTCTTGGCACATCTGCTGAGGGCAGTTCTGTTCATCACGCTAATTATTTTTGAGGTTCCGATTCTTGGCTATCGGACAAGCCAAGAGTACGTTCGCGGTGCGAAATATCAATGAAAAGTTCCCGTCATGTTTCAAAAGTATGACCGAGTGCAAATATTCATAGCTGCACCTGCAATCCGTTGCATCCCCCGTATCGCGGCAATGAAAGCGTTTTCTTGTGGCTGTAACCGGCATTCACGCTGGGTTTTATCAATCAAGGTCCGAGCAGCGCACTTAACCTTGTTGTAACAGATAAATTTTCGTTACAAAAAAACTATTTGCCAGATGTTTACCAGCTGTCACGGGAGGGACGCGAGATGTGGAGCCTGCTGATCGAGGCGGTGAAAATGAGTTATGACACAGATTGTCGAGGGGCTAGGTGAGAGTCGCGCCAAACGGAGCCTATGTGCTTCTGCTGGTGATGTCATTGGGGGGCTTTACTGAGCGGGTTAACCGACCCATGGTGAAAAAAACCAGCACCACCTTGGCAAGGCTTCATTTTGCAGAGTAGCCCTATCAAGATCCCCATATAAAGACCGCCGGTATGCATCAACCAAATCAGCTGCACGAAAAAGCCCACGATACTCGTGGGCTTTGGTCACGCGCTCGGCGGGCAGAATAATTAACGGCGCTGACGTCGCCAAGCCAGCGGCAGCAGGGCCAGCAGGCCGAGTCCCAGCGCACCACCGCCTGAGGAGGAGTCCGGTTTGCTGGCATCGCTCTCCAATTTCAAGTCGACGATGATGGGATCATGGTCGGAGGCGCTGAAGGGGTTGTCAGACTTGAGCAGTGTGCCGGTGTACTGGCTGCCGTACTCGAACAGGGAGCTTTCGAACGAGTTGATGTGCCAGTCGGCCACACCTGCCACCTTGCTGGCCAGCGCCGGGTTGGCGAGAGCATAGTCCAGGGTGCCCAGTTCCCCGTCGTAGCTGTAGGAG
Source organism: Aeromonas sobria (assembly GCF_000820145.1). Taxonomy (GTDB): domain Bacteria; phylum Pseudomonadota; class Gammaproteobacteria; order Enterobacterales; family Aeromonadaceae; genus Aeromonas; species Aeromonas sobria. The sequence goes on from NZ_CDBW01000035.1 coordinate 8,118, forward strand.
ATGGCCTTCTCCTTGTTGAATTTGACGTTCAGGTCGATCAGGCCGTAGCTCTTGGTCACCTCGCGACCGAGCTGTTCATAGGCCTGGTCACCGATAAAGGTGTGGGAGGCCGATACGACCTTGCGTTCGCTGGTGGCCGGGTTGTAGTCGGTCAGCACCCGGATCGGATCTTCCTTGGCGTAGGAGTTGAAGTCGCCAACCAGCAGCACTTGGCCCGGCAGTTTGCTGACCGCTTCACCCAGCACCTTGGCGGCGGAGACCCGGAACTCGGTGCACTTGCCCTGCAGGTCGGCCGGTTCTGTCTTGCCATCGCCATTTTCGTAACAGCCCGACCCCTTGGATTTGAGGTGGTTGACCACCAGCGTCAGCGGCTCCTTGCTCTTGGCGACGGTGAAAGTCTGAACCAGCGAGTCGCGCTGACCGGCTGTCTTGGCCACACCGCCAGTGGTGTAGCGCTGCTCCGGCAGCTTGATGACGCTGGCATCCCCGCTGGGGGTGAGCAGGGCTGGGCGGTAGATCATCGCTACCATGATGGCGTCGCCGCCGAAGAACTTGCCATCGGTGAGGGCACTCACCGGCAGACGAACATAGGCGTAGTGTTTGCTTGCATCCTTCTGCTGTTCGTTGAAGCGGGTCACCAGATTGTGGAGGGCTGAGTTATCCTCGAAGCCGTTATTTTCCATCTCCATCAGGCCGAGCAGATCGGCATCCATTGCGGTGATGGCATTGACGATCTTGGTGCGCTGCTTCTCGAACTCAGGCTGGCTCTTGGCACCCCGGTTGCAACCTTTGGTGTTGTTGGCATCTGCCTGATCCTTGCACAGGATATTGAGGGCGCCACCGATGCTGGAGTGACTGGTGAAGTAGTTGAGCACGTTGAAGCTGCCGATCCGCAGATCACTGCCAGAGAGACGCGCAGGTGCATTTTGACGCTCCTCTTCAGGGCTGCGCAGCAGGGCCCCGGCAGTCAGGGTGACATCGCCCGGCACCACCAGACGGTAGGCATCTTTGTTATATACAATTACCCCCTCCAGTCCATTTAGCTGATCGCCAATGCGCAGGTAGCCCTGATCGGCATCCCAGCTCGGGAACCACGGCAGCACCCCATCCGGCGCTTTGTTATCGGATTCCACTACCAGACGGTTGCTGCCATTTTTGGTAGCCAGTGCGACGGCGTCCGCACTGTTGGCGACATGGAGCTGGGTCGGTTTGATCAGCGGGGTTTTGTGGGCCAGCTCTACGTTGTTGCGATAGACCTTGTAGTCGAAGCCGTAGTTGCGGGTCAGGTGCAGGTCACTGCTGCTGTCGAGACGTACCCGCATCCCTTCGTAACGGCTCATTGCCTGTGTCAGGGTCTCCCCTTCATTGACCTGCAGTACGCTGGTCGGCACATTCAGCCCCTGGGTGGTGACTTGCACACGGGCTTTGCCGGATTCGACGTTGGGCTTGAGCTGGGTGCCACCGTAATACTCCTCGACCTTGGCTTCGAGGCAGAGTTCAGCCCCCGGCTTGATGTCTGCATATTTGGTCGCGAAGTCCTTATCGTTCAGGTAGACGAAGATGCCGTCAGAGGTCGCCGGATTGCCATCGCCTGCCGGGTCGGTCAGATAGAAACCCTTGGTCAAGGTTTGGCCCAGCGCAGTCACTATGCCGTGAACGTTGAAGGAGCCCAGGCTGACTTTGCCGGTCACATTGCCGTTCTTGTCGGTCACGGTCTGGGTGGCCAGCGCGCTGCCAGCACCTGTGCCCTGAATGGTCGGGATGGGGGTGAGTTGAGCCGGATCGGACGGGCAGACAAATGCCGCATGGGCGCCTGAGGATGCAAGTGCCAGCCCCACGGCCAGCGACAGCAGGGTACGAGTACCTTTCATAGGTGTTCCTTTTTTATTTTTGCCAGTGATTCCATAGCCTTGGCTCGTTGACCAAGGGCGCGCATTGTCACATTTCTGGCATGTCGTACCAGTGAGCCAACGCACATTACGGGGATGCAAATGAGGGTGATTTTGGTTTTTTTGACTTGGCTAACAGTATGAAATTAATGATAAAAATATTAATTCCTAGCTGGCTGAACATGGAGGGTTAGCTGGAAATTCACATATTTTCTTTCGAGAATTAAGATTGAGACTCTGCTGGTTGATTCCTATACTCGGCATGTTCCTCAAGGAACCCAGGTAAAGGGCAAACCGGTAGTGATGTCGGGGCGCAATGCCTCCGGTCTTGATCATGGATCCAGATAGCGGGGTTTCCCTGGGTGAGGGTGGTTTTTGTGGCAAGTCCATTGCCAGTTGTCTGCGCCCATCATGCAGGTTGCGATTGTTCTTTGCCTTGGTGACCAATGCCAAGACAAAACAAGGAAGATAACAATATGCAACAGCTCTTCAGACCCAGCAGGCTTGCCATGCTGGTTGCCCTTGCGGCTGTGCCAGCCTGGGCTCAGGCCGCTTATCCCGCCTATAAATCCGGTACTGCCTACAAGGCTGGCGATATCGTCAGCAACGTCGGCGCTCTCTACGAGTGCAAAGAATTTCCCTATTCAGGCTGGTGCGGGGCATCTCCCTATCACTATGAACCGGGCGTTGGTGCGGTCTGGGCCGATGCCTGGAGGCTCTATGGCGGCGAGGTGCCACCCCCGGCACTCGACGTAGCTGTCAGCTCACCGGCTGCCGGTGCCAGTTTCAATGAAGGTGCCAGTGTGGCGCTGGCGGTGAGCTTGAGCGGCCCGGTGACTGCGCTGGTCAAGGTGGAATATCTTGTTGACGGCAAGCAGGTCGCTACGGCGAGCGCCTCGCCCTGGAATGCCAGCTGGAGCGCTGCCGGAGTGGGGGCCCATGCTCTGAAAGCTAGGGCACTGGATAAAGATGGCAAAGTGTTGAGCGAAGCGGATTCCAGCTTCAAGGTCACCGCCGTAGTCGCGCCAGAGGCGCCCAAGGCGAGCATCAGCAGTCCGGCAAATGGCGCCAAGGTGACGCTGGGTCGCAGTGTGGCGGTGAATGGCAATGTCACCGATGCCAACAACGACGTGGCCAAAGTCGAGCTGTTTGTCGATGGCAAAAAGGTAGGAGAAGACAATGCCGCTCCCTGGCAGGTGAACTGGACGCCGGATGCCAAAGGCAGTGCCGCTCTCAAGCTGGTTGCCACCGACAAGACCAATCTGAGCGGCGAGTCGGCCGCGGTGACCGTCAATGTCGAGGAGGCTGCGCTGCCGCCCTCCGGTGGCAACCTATCCTGCGATATCCGTCAGATCTACCGTCCGGATGGTTACGAGTGCATGGGGGATGACCACGCCCGCCGGGTCATCGGCTATTTCACCTCCTGGCGCACCGGCAAGAATGGCCTGCCCGCCTATCTGGTGAGCGACATTCCGTGGAACAAGATCACCCATATCAACTATGCCTTCGCGGCGGTGGATGAGCAGAGCCACCAGGTCAAGGTGGACGATGCTGCCACCAAGATGACCTGGGATGGTGTACCGGGTGCCGAGATGGATCCTGAATTCACCTACAAGGGCCACTTCAACCTGCTGTCTAAGTACAAGAAGCAGTATCCGGACGTGAAGACCCTCATTTCGGTAGGGGGCTGGGCCGATACGCGCGGTTTCTACACAGCTACTACCAAGGGCGATTGCTCGGTCAATACCGACGGCATCAATGCCCTCGCCACGTCGGCAGTTAGTTTCATCCGTCAGTACGGTTTTGACGGGGTCGATATCGACTACGAATACCCCACTTCCATGAAGGATGCGGGTAACCCCAACGACTTCCCACTCTCCAACCAGTGCCGCGCCAAGCTGTTTGCCAACTACAAGGTGATGATGCAGACCTTGCGTAACAAGCTGGATGCAGCGGGCAGCGAGGATGGTCGCAAGTACATGTTGACCATCGCCTCCCCGGCGTCGGCCTACTTGCTGCGCGGGATGGAGAACTTCCAGGTCACCCAGTACCTCGATTACGTCAACCTGATGACCTATGACTTCCACGGTGCCTGGAACAACTTTGTCGGCCACAACGCAGCCTTGTTTGACAACAAGGCTGATGGAGAGTTGGCCAACTGGGGTGTCTATACCCAGAAAGAGTTTGGTGGCATCGGTTACCTCAACGCGGCCTGGTCGGCACACTACTTCCGTGGTGCGCTGGCAGCCGGCAAGATCAACGTCGGTGTGCCCTATTACACCCGCGGTTGGCAGGGGGTCAGCGGTGGTACCCACGGTCTGGGTGGCAAGGCGGCCCTGCCGAGCCAGAGCGATTGCCAGCCCGGCACCGGTGGCAGCACCATTCCGTGCGGCAACGGGGCGGTCGGCATCGACAACATCTGGCATGATCTGGACAAGAACGGCAAAGAGATCGGCGGTGGCGCCGTGCCCATGTGGCATGCCAAGAACCTGGAGAACGCGGCCAGCCTCGGCATCACTACACTGCCGAGCTACGGCACCGCCTGGGGTCTTGATCCCAACAACCCCGCCCACGTGATGCAGGGCAAGTATGCCCGCTACTACGATGACAAGGCCCACGCGCCCTGGTTGTGGAACGAAGAGAAGAAAGTGTTCCTATCTACCGAAGATGAAGAGTCAATGGGCCACAAGCTCGACTACATCATCAACCGTGGTCTGGGTGGTGTGATGTTCTGGGAGATGGCTGGCGACTACGCTTTCGATCCTGCCAAGAACGAGTACGGGATGGGGGATACCCTGACCACGCTCGCCTACGACAAGTTCGCCAAGGCGACCAAGTACAACACCAAGCAGAACGATCTGGCAGCTCCGGCGGCCCAGCTCGACATCGCAGTGAGCCTCTCCGGCTTCAAGGAAGGGGACTCCAACTACCCGATCAACCCGACCCTCAAGCTCACCAACAACTCGACCCAGACCATTCCGGGCGGTACCCGTATCGAGTTCCTGGTTCCTACCTCTACCTCCGATACCATTACCGACCAGAGCGGCATGGGGCTGAAAGTGGTTGAGAGCGGTGGCAACCAGAACTCCGACGGCATTGCGGGCGAGAAGGATTTCCACAAGGTAGGGCTGACCCTGCCGACCTGGAAGGCCTGGACACCGGGATCTGATGTGGAAGTGGCGCTGACCTACTATCTGCCAGCTGCCGGTGTGCCGAGCGGTATCCGCATCATCAGCGGCAACCAGACCGCTGGTCTCAAGGCCGAGTTCCCGACTCTGCCCGAGGCGGTGCTGGGTTCCGGTGGTGGCGATAATCCGGGGACCACTTGCAGCAGCCAGAGCATTAATCCTGCATCTTACAAGGCCTATCCGACCTGGCCGCAGGGTGATCATGCCAATGGCGGCGATCGCATTATCCATAACAAGGTGGTGTGGCAGGCCAACTGGTGGACCAGCAGTGAGCCCAAGGCAACCGACGGCAGCTGGAAATCTGTATGTAGTTATTAATCTTGAAATCAATGAGATAAGTGGGGCTTCGGCCTCACTTTTTTTGTCTGGTTGGTCGCTCTGGTTGAAAATGCGCCTGCCTTTCCTGGCGGGCAGCCTCTATAATAGAGTCGATTAATAAACAGATGGACGTTGCATATGGCGAGTATATTGGATTCAGTTGATCAACGAACTCAGCTAGTCGGTGAAAACCGCCTGGAGTTGTTGATGTTCCGTCTCGGCACCCGCCAGATCTTTGCCATCAACGTCTTCAAAGTGCGGGAAGTGGTCAAACTGCCGCACCTTAGCCGAATGCCCGGTTCTCACCACAATATCAGCGGTGTGGCCAACATCCGTGGCACCTCGATCCCGGTGATCAATCTGCGCAGTGCCATCGGTATGCGCCCCATGCCCATCGACACTGAATCCAACCTCATCATCACCGAGTACAACCGTACCATTCAGGGTTTTCTGGTGGGGCAGGTTGCCAACATCGTCAACATGACCTGGAAGGATATTTTGCCGCCACCGCGCTCTGCCGGGCGCGCCAACTACCTCACCGCCATCACGCGTATTCCGGATGACGGCGTCGATCAGATCGTCGAAATCATCGATGTGGAGAAGGTGCTGGCGGAGATCATCACCTATGACATCCGTATCTCGGAAGAGGTGCTGGATCGGGATATCCTGCCCGAGATGCATGGTCGCAAGGTGCTGATCGTCGATGACTCCAGTACAGCCCGTAATCTGGTGCGCGAAACCTTGATGCAACTGGGCCTTGAAATCATTGAATGTCAGGATGGCTTGCAGGCGCTTAACCTGCTTAAAGGCTGGTGTGATGCAGGCAAGAAGGTGACCGACGAGATTTTGCTGATGATCACCGATGCCGAGATGCCGGAGATGGATGGCTACCGCCTGACCCACGAGGTGCGCAGCGATCCGCGCATGTCCGATCTCTTTATCACCCTCAATACCTCCCTGAGTGGCAACTTCAACGAAGCCATGGTCAAGAAGGTGGGCTGCGACCGCTTTATCTCCAAGTTCCAGCCCGACCTGCTGGTGGGGGTTGCGCAGGAGCGGCTGCGTCAGGTGCTGGAAAACTGAGAAGCAGCCTGCCAGGTATGCTCAATCAATAACAAAACATCCCGCTTCGGCGGGATGTTTGTTTATGGGATATTGGCGACGGATTGGCATCACTGATTGGCTGCGCTAGGGCGCAACTGAGGTGTTATTTGCTGGTCAGTCCATGGCAAAACATCCTGTTTTGGCGGGATGTTTGTTTATGGGATATTGGCTCAGAGAGGCGGGTTTATTGGCTGAGTAGCGGTTCCATAAAGCGGGCAACTTTATCGCGGATCTGGGGCTGGGCCGCCGGGGTGGGGTGAATGCCATCGTTCATCATAAGTTCAGGGCGCAGCGCAATATCATCCATGAAGAAGGGCAGCAGCGGCAGATCGTTAGTCTCTGCCAGTTCCGGGAAGATCTGCTCGAACTGGCGCAGGTAGCGGGCACCGTAGTTGCGGGGTAGCTGGATCTGGGTCAACACCACACGGGTCTGCTGCTCCTTGGCGAGCGCGATCATGCTGGCCAGATTCTGGCGAGTAATGGTCGGCGCGAAGCCGCGTAGGCCGTCGTTGCCTCCCAGTTCGATCAGCAGCCAGTCGGGATTGTGCTCCTTCAGCAGGGCGGGCAGGCGGGCCAGGGCCCCTTGGGTCGTTTCACCGCTGATGCTGGCATTGAGCAGGGTATGTTTGCCCCCCTCATCTTGCCATTTCTGGTTGAGCAGGGCGGGCCAGCTCTGCGCAACCTGCATCTGATACCCGGCGCTCAGGCTATCACCCAGCACCAGCAGGGTCTGGGCCTGAACTGACGAGAGCAGGCTGCCAAGGCCAACCAACAAGGCAAACAGAATACGCACCATCAATTCAACTCCCGCTATGGATTGCCATCAAGGGATTGAAACAAAGGACACAACGCATGAGTTCAACCCCCATTATTGTCGTCAAGGGCCTCGGCAAATCGGTTCGCCTCGGCCAGGAAAGTCTCACCATCCTTGAAGGGATCGATCTGCAAGTCAATAGCGGCGAGACGGTGGCACTGGTCGGCGCCTCCGGCTCCGGCAAGTCCACCCTGCTGGGGCTGCTGGCCGGGCTCGATCTGCCGAGTCAGGGGGATATCGAAATCCTCGGCAAATCCCTTGGCGAGCTGGATGAAGAGGGGCGGGCCCGATTGCGCGCCGAGCAGATCGGCTTTGTGTTCCAGTCGTTCCTGCTGCTTCCGACCATGACGGCGCTCGAGAATGTGATGCTACCCGCCGAGCTGCGCGGTGAGCGCCATTGCGAGCCAAGAGCCCGCGAGCTGCTGGCGGCTGTCGGGCTTGGCGAGCGGTTGCACCATCTGCCGCCACGGCTCTCCGGCGGTGAGCAGCAGCGGGTGGCCATCGCCCGCGCCTTTATGACCCGCCCCAGCCTGCTGTTGGCGGACGAGCCGACCGGCAACCTCGATAGCAAGACCGGCGAGAAGGTGATCGAGCTGCTGTTTGAACTCAATCGCAAGCACGGCACCACCCTGGTGGTGGTGACCCATGACCATCAGCTGGCCGAGCGTTGCCAGCGGCAGGTGGTGATGACGGCGGGCAGGCTGGATCGCGAGGTGGTCCATGGTGTGGTGTAACGGGGTTAGCAGCAGGTCAGGCGGGAGATGGAAGGGATGATGCAGTGGCGATTGGGATGGCGACTGCTTCGCCGGGAAGGGTTCAGCGGTGAACTGCGCTGGTTTGTGCTGGCGCTGGCCCTGAGCGTGGCGTGCGTCTTGAGTGTGGCGCTGGTGGCGGATCGGCTCGATGCCGGACTCAAGGCGTCGGGCCGTGATTTTATCGGGGCGGATCGGGTGCTGCGCACCGCTGCCGCCATGCCGGATGGCTGGCTGGCCCGGGCGAAACAGGATGGCTTGGCGCTGCAGACCACCGTCAGCTTCAACAGCATGCTGTTTCACGGCGATGCGCTGCAGCTCGCCTCCATTCGGGCTGTGCCCGACGGTTTTCCCTTCTACGGCAAGCTGGTGCTGGAACCGGCCCGCACCCCGGCCCCCGGCGAGATCTGGCTCTCCGCCCGGGTGATGCAGCTGCTGCAGGCCAAAACGGGGGATGAGCTGGAGGTGGGCAATACGGTGCTCAAGGTGGCAGGTCTGCTTGGCGAGGAGCCGGATCAGGGCTTCAGCCCCTTCCTGCTGGCGCCGCGGGCGCTGATCCACAGTGCCGATATCGAGGCGACCGGCGCCCTGTTGCCGGGCAGCCGCCAGCAGTGGCGCTATCTGTTCAAGGGGCCGCGAGAGTCGCTGGCCCGTTACGAGCAGTGGCTGCTGCCACAGTTGCAGGCCGGACAGAAGTGGATTAAACCCGATGACAATGAATCCCGGGTGGGCCGATCGCTGGCCAATGCCGAACGTTTTTTCCGGCTTGCTTCGCTAAGCGGGGTGTTGCTGGGGGCGCTGGCGATGGGCATTGCAGTGCGCCACTTTGCCGAGCGCCAGACCAATATGGTGGCGCTGCTCAAGACGCTGGGGGCATCCCGTCGCTCGCTCTGGCAACTGATGAGTGTGTTGCTGCTGTCGTTGACGCTGATTGGGGCGTTGCTGGGGCTGGTGGCGGGCACCGCCATGCAGTGGATCACCTTGCAACTACTGGGGGACTTGCTGCCGCCGGATCTGCCACCCCCCTCTTGGCGACCCTTTGCCCTTGGGGTGGCAGTGGCGCTCTTTATCACCCTGCTGCTCGCTTTTGTGCCCTTCTTGCGGCTGCTGAAGGTGCCGCCGCTGCGGGTATTGCGCCGGGAGCTGGAGGCGGGCATTCCTCCATGGCTTGCCTTGCCGGTCGGTTTGCTCGGGCTGTTTGCGCTGGTGTGGGGGTTCACTGCTGATGTGAAACTGGCGCTGGGCCTGGTCGGTGGCATGGGATTGCTGATGGGGCTGTTGGCCCTGCTGGCAGCGCTGATGTTGCGGCTGGGGGCCAGAGTGAAGGGGCCGCACGCTCTTAGGTTGGCGCTGGCCCACCTGTCGCGCGAGCGCAGCAGTGGCCTGTTTCAGTTGGCGGGTTTTGCGCTGGCGCTGATGCTGTTTGGTCTGCTCTGGGCTGCCCGTGTCGATCTGCTGGATGAGTTTTCTGCCCGCCTGCCCGCCGATGCGCCAAACCGCTTTCTGGTCAATGTGGCCGAGAGCGAGCGGGAGGGGATCCTGAGCGAACTGGCAGGAGCTGGCGCCGTTACCTCGGACTTCTATCCCATGGTGCGCGGGCGGCTGACCCATATCGCCGGTGAGGCGGTGGGCGAGGGTGCCCGTAGTGGCCGTGAAGGGGTCGATAGGGAACTCAACTTCACCACCACAGCCACCCTGCCAGCGGATAACGAGCTGGTGGCCGGGAAATGGCTCGCCGGCACCGGCGAGGTGTCGGTGGATAGCGAGTTGGCCAAGCGGCTCGATATCAAGCTCGGGGATATGCTCGCCTTTACCATCGAGGGGCGCAGCTTCGGTGCCAGGGTCACCAGTCTGCGCAGCATCAAGTGGGACAATATGCGTCCCAACTTCTACATGATCTTCTCACCCGATCTGCTGGCCTCTTTCTCCAGCACCTGGTTGGGCAGCTATCGTTTGCCGATTGAAGGGCGCAGCGCCGAGGTGGAGCTTATTCGCCGTCATCCCACGGTGAGCCTGATCGATGTGGATGACCTGATCGCACGCCTGACCCATGTATCGGAGCAGGTGAGCCGGGCGCTGGCCCTGATGTTGGGGCTGGTGACGGTGGCGGCATTGCTGGTGCTACTGACCCAGACCCAGGCCAGCATGGCTCAGCGTCGGCGTGAGCTGTTGCTGATGCGCACTTTGGGTGCCAGCAGCGACCTGCTGAAAAAGATGCTGCGCTGGGAGCTGGTGGCCAGTGGCCTGCTGGCGGGGTTCTGCGCCGCCATGGTGGTGGAGCTCTGCTCCTTTGGCCTGCAGTGGTGGTGGTTCGAGGGACAGTGGCAGTTCCACTGGGCCATCTGGCTTGGCCTGCCAACCTTGGGGGCCTTGCTGGTGACGCTCGCCGGGCAGGGGATGCAGCGTCAGCTGCTGGCTGGCACCCTCAGCGATCGGCTGCGGGGTCTGGGTCAGGGGTTGCTGTAATCCCGATAGCGAGAGCCTATGCTACAAGGCGCAATCGCCATCAACAATAAACAAGCAGCCCGGCCATTGGCCGGGCTGCTTGTTATTCGAGGCGCTGACGAGCGGGCTAAGCGAGCTGGCGTCAGTTAACGGGGTTCGTGCAGCAGATTGGTGAGGGCACTTGGCAGTTCGGGATAGCTGAAGTGAAAACCGGCCTGTTGCAGTCGTGCGGGCATCACCTTCTGGCCGGTCAGCAGCAGATCCGCCGCTTCCCCCATCACCAGTTGCAGCAGGGGGGCGGGCACGAAAAAGAGGTGCGGGCGGTGCAACGTGGTGGCCAGGGTCTGGCTGAACTCCCGGTTGCTGACTGGATGAGGGGCGGTTCCGTTGAAGATGCCGCTGCACTCTTCGTGCTCCAGCAAGAACAGCATGGCGCGCACCAGATCCTGCACATGGATCCAGCTCATCATCTGGCTGCCCGACCCCATGGGGCCGCCGAGCCCGAGTCGATAGGGGGGGAGCATTTTGGGCAGGGCACCCCCATCCATGCCAAGCACCAGCCCGATCCGCACGATACAGACCCGGGTTTGGCTGTTTTGGGCCTCCTGCGCCAGAGTCTCCCACTGCTGGCAGAGCTGGTGGGTGAACTCGTCGTTGGGAGATCGGCACTGCTCGTCGAGGGTTTCGGTGCCCTGCCTGCCATACCAGCCGATGGCGGAGGCATTAATCAGCACCTTGGGCGGTGTACTGGAGAGTTTGATGAGATCCACCAGCTGCTCGGTCAGCAGCCAGCGGCTATCGCAGAGCAGCTGTTTGCGCGACTCGCTCCAGCGTCCGGCGGCGATGGGCTCACCCGCCAGATTGATCACTGCATCCACGTCATTGAGGTCATCGAGCCGGTCCAGGCTATCGATCACCTTAATGTCATGGCCGAGCAGGATATAAGCGCGGCTGCTTTGCCGACTCAGTACCACCACCTCGTGATTGACCTTGAGATGAGCCACTAGTTTGCGGCCGATAAAGCCGGTTCCTCCGGTAATCAGAATTTTCATCGTGGTTCACTCCTGCTGCGGTCTTGCTCTACTCTAATGGCACCTATCTAGATCAACAAGCAAGATGCTTGGCGAACATATAGTTACTTAAATGTGTGTTAACCATATCGCTTCCTTGCGATGTATTGTTGAACAAAGTGATGAGTTGATTGATTTTTGTTGGGTGGACATTTGTTGTTCGCTCGCTATCATGACGGCCCTTCGCGCTGTCCATCGGGGCTGTCACCACTTAATCCGTGTATCAAAGAGGCATCCATGCCATTTCGTCGTTTGAAACTTCGCCAGCTCTACAAAAGGATTGTGGTGGCACTGCTGGTTGGCGTCACGCTCCTGCTGCTGGGGGGCGTAGCTGTGATCTGGCAGACCGTTTCGGAGATAAGGCAGGATGCCGAGTCACGTTTGCAGCGTGCCCAGCTGATGTTTGATCGCACCCTGGGTTATGCCCAGCAAGCCGCCACTAATGTGGAGGGCGTGATTGGAGCTCCCTGTTCGGAGGCTGCATTGCTGCTGCGCGAGCAGGTGATCATGGTGCCCGATGTTCGTTCCGCCAATCTGGCTATTGGTCGCCGGATCTACTGTACGTCTCTGTATGGCGCCTATGATGGGCCCTTCGGTCCGGACGACTATGTAGACGGCAAGCTACAACTGCTCAGTGGTAATGCGACGACTCCGGATAGACCGCTGATCGTACTACGTCATGAAACGGACAAGGGGAGTGTGCTGATCGGTGTGGATGGCTACTACCTGCGCAATACCTTGGAGATCTCCAGCAAGAACTCCCCTATGGCCCTGGTAGTGGGGCAGAGGGCACTGTTTGGCTCAGGTCAGGTCGGTGCCGCGCCTTCCTCAACAGAAGAGGGCTATATGGCCCTCGCTTCGGCCGATTTCCCCTACAAGGTAGTCACTCAGGTGACGAGTGATGACTATCTGAGCCACGCCTGGCGCTATTCCAGAGACACACTAATCCTTTGCCCCTTGTTAGCGTTACTGGTTGGATTTGGCTCCTTCTGGCTGATGGGCCGCAGTAACAGCCCTGCGGAAGAGTTGAAGCGGGCGTTGGTACAGCAGGAGTTTATTCCCTACCTGCAACCCGTGGTTGGCGGTGATGATGAGCAGTTGCGCGGCTGCGAGGTGTTGATGCGCTGGCAACACCCCAAACAGGGAATGATCTCGCCGGATCGCTTCATTCCTCTGGCGGAAGATAGCGGACTGATTGTGCCCATGACTAGTCAGTTGATGGCGCAGGTACGGGATTATTTCTCCCCCCATGCCAGCAAACTGCCGACGAAATTTCATTTTTGTTTCAATATTTCTGCTAGCCACTGTAAGGATCTCAGCCTGGTGGCCGATTGCCGGGCATTTCTCGATGCGTTTAAGGATAACCCCGTCGATTTGGGGCTAGAGCTGACCGAACGGGAGCTGATTGTGGCGGATGAGGTAACCGATCAATTGTTTGCCGAATTGCACCAGTTGGGAGTGTTGGTTGCCATCGATGACTTTGGTACCGGCCACTCCAGTCTCACCTATCTGCAACAGTTTCAGGTCGATGCGCTCAAGATCGATCAGAGTTTTGTCGGCATGATAGGGACTGATGCGCTCTCCAGCCATATTGTCGAGAATGTGATTGATCTGGCGATCCGGCTGGAATTACTGCTGGTGGCGGAGGGGGTTGAAACTCAGGCTCAGGCGGATTATCTGCGGGCGCGCAATGTTGACTATCTGCAAGGGTATTTCTATGGGCGGCCAGTCTCGATGAAGGAGTTCAGCAAGCGCTTGTTTGGCTGAGTGGCTTGGCAGTTGCAATAAAAAACCAGCGAGAGATCGCTGGTTTTTTATTAGTGCAGCGGGGTACTGATATCAGAGCATGCGCTGGAGCGCGCGAACCAGCCGTTTGACCCCCTCTTCGATGGTGGCTTCATCCACACAAGAAAAACTCAGGCGCAGGGTATTTTTGATCTCGGGGCGCACGTAGAAAGGGGCGCCGGGTACGAAAGCCACCTTCTCTTTGATTGCCTCGTCAAACAGCGCCATGGCACTGATGTGATCCGGCAAGGTCAGCCAGAGAAACATGCCCCCTTCCGGCCGGGTGTAGCTGACGCCAGGTGGGCAGTGACGAGCCAGCGCGGCCTCCATGGCGGCACGCTGGCGACCATAGACCTCTTTGATTTTTTCCAGATGAGCATCCAGCGAGTGGTCCATCAGGAAGCGGTGAAGCACCTGCTGACTGAAGGCGTTGCTGTGCAGATCGGTGGCCTGTTTAGCGATGGTGACCTTCTTGCGCAGCCAGTCCGGCACCAGCATCCAGCCAAGACGGAAGGCGGGCACCACGGTTTTCGAGAAGGAGCCGAGCAGCACGGTATTGTTTGGCGCCAGCTTGGCAATCGGGGGCAGATGCTCCCCTTCGAAGCGCAGTTCGCCGTAGGGATCATCTTCCACCATCAACAGCTCGTGGCTGACCAGTCGCTCGGCCAGCGCTTCGCGGTTGGCACGGCTGTAGGAGACGCCGCTTGGGTTCTGGAAATTGGGCACGCCGTAGAGCAGCTTGGCATTGGAGCCACTTGCAAGCAGCGCATCCAGCGCCGCCAGATCCAGACCGGCTTCCCCGAGGGTAATCGGTTTGAAGCTTGGCTGGTAGACAGAGAAGGCCTGAATGGCGCCAAGGTAACCCGGCTCTTCGATGATCAGATCTTGTCCTTCATCGATCAGCACCTTGCCCAGCAGATCCAGCGCCTGCTGGGAGCCGCTAGTGATCAGGATGTTGTCCGGATTGACCTGCATGCCGTGGCGGGTCAGGTAGCGCTCGGCAATATATTGGCGCAGCGGAGCGAAGCCCTCGGTGGCGGCATATTGCAGGGCGGCAGCCCCTTGCTCGCGCAGCACATCCTGACAGGCCTGATCGATCGCCTTGACCGGAAACAGGTGGGGATTGGGTAGGCCACCGGCGAAGGAGATGATCTCCGGATTGGCGGCAACTTTGAGGATTTCACGGATAAAGGAAGGTTCGACCTTCTCGAAGCGCTGGGCAAAAAATGGCTGCATAGACAATTCTCTCGGCATGTGGGCGGTCGCTCCATTCGACCGCCAGGTTATCCGTTTGTATCAGATTTCAGAAATGAGGCAATGATTGTCACAAAAATCGCCAGAAAAGGGCTGGATTGACACTGGTTCGGATTATATTGAGCGGTTAACTGGGGTATCGAGCCTGTTAAGGGGCCGGTTGGTGGTGCAATGGAATATTTGTTGTGTGAAACACTTGCGCCTTGTGCCTATCTTGGGATAATTCGCTCCCCTGTTTTCGCTGATTGACGAGATAACGAGCAATTCATTATGCCTGTGACCCAAGATGTATTTAACGAAGACGGCACTTTTATGCGCAAAATACGCAGCTTTGTCCGTCGCGAAGGCCGCCTGACCAAAGGGCAGGAGAAGGCACTGGAAGATCTCTGGCCGGTCATGGGTATCGATTTTGCGCCAGCGCCCCTTGATCTGGTTGCCCTGTTTGGCCGTGAGGCCCCGGTGGTACTGGAGATCGGTTTTGGCATGGGTGCTTCTCTGGTTGAGATGGCCAAGAATGCCCCCGAGAAGAACTTCATCGGTATCGAAGTGCACTCCCCGGGCGTAGGTGCCTGTTTGGGTACTGCACAGGAAGCGGGCGTCACCAATCTCAAGGTCATTTGTCATGACGCGGTCGAGGTGCTGGAGCACATGATCCCCAATGGTTCACTCGCCTGCCTGCAGCTGTTCTTCCCGGATCCCTGGCACAAGAGTCGCCACCACAAGCGCCGCATCGTACAATCGGCGTTTGCGCAGGATATTCGTCAGAAGCTGGCCATCGGTGGCGTGTTCCACATGGCGACCGACTGGGAAAACTATGCCGAGCACATGCTGGAAGTAATGAGCGCCGCCGAGGGTTACCAGAATACCTCTGCGACCGGCAACTGGGTGCCCCGTCCGGACTGGCGTCCGCTGACCAAATTTGAACAACGTGGCCATCGTTTGGGTCACGGGGTTTGGGATCTGATTTTCAAACGCGTCAGCTAAGCTGGCACGTCAATTCACCTAGCGTATCAACTAACTTGAGGAGCTATCATGGCCAATCGTAGCCGCCGTCTGCGTAAGAAACTGCGCGTCGATGAATTCCAGGAAATGGGTTTCGACATCAGCTTCAACTTCCCGGTCGGCACTGCCGAAGAGTCCATCGATGCAGTAGTCGATGCGATGATCGATGAGGTTGTAGAACCCCGCCGCCTGGCGTTCGCCGGTTCAGGCCACCTGGCTTGGGAAGGGATGATCTGCACTCAGCAACTGGGTAAATGTACCGAAGAAGACCGCGCTGTGCTGAAATCCTGGCTGGAAGGCAAGGGGATGGAAGCCGTGGTGGTCACCGAGCTGTTCGACCTCTGGTACGGTGAACCGGCCTGATACAGGGCAGCCTTTCTGGCGCCTTGTTGTGGGTAATTAGACAAATCCCGCCGCTGGCGGGATTTTTGTCAGTGGGGATGGGATCTCCACCGCTGTTTTAGTCATGGAATCGCTTATCGCTTATGGTGTTGTCATCCGAATTACTGGCCAGCATTCTTGAAGAGGTGCGCCCGCTGCTCGGGCAGGGCAAGGTGGCCGACTACATTCCTGCATTGGCTCAGGTACCGGCCGATCGCCTTGGTATCGCAGTCTGTACCGTCGAGGGAGAGCTGTTTACCGCTGGTGATGCCTGCGAACCTTTCTCCATCCAGAGTATCTCCAAGGCCTTGAGCCTGACGCTGGCGCTCACCCTCTATCAGGAGGAGGAGATCTGGGCCAGGGTCGGCAAGGAGCCCTCAGGCCAGCCGTTTAACTCGCTCGTTCAGCTTGAATTCGAGCAGGGCATTCCCCGCAACCCCTTTATCAATGCCGGGGCGCTGGTGGTGAGTGATCTGCTGGAGACCCGCCTCACCGCGCCGCGGCAACGTACCCTCGAGCTGGTGCGACGCCTCAGTGGTAATCCCGCCATCATGGCTGATCAGGTGGTGGCCCGCTCCGAATATCAGCACTCTGCCCGCAACGCTGCCATCGCCTATCTGATGAAGGCCTATGGCAACTTCGAAAACGAAGTGGACAAGGTGCTGCAAAGCTACTTCAATGCCTGTGCCATCCGCATGAGCTGCGTCGATCTGGCGCGGGCATTTATCTATCTGGCCAACCGTGGTGTGCCACTGGGCGACAGCGTACCGCTGCTGCCTGCTCGCACGACCAAACAGGTCAACGCCCTGCTCGCCACCTGCGGTCTCTATGATGAGGCGGGGGATTTTGCCTATCGGGTCGGCATGCCGGGCAAATCGGGCGTCGGCGGCGGTATCATCGCCCTGATCCCGGGCGAGCTCTGCGTCTGTGTCTGGTCGCCCGAGCTCAACAAAGCCGGCAACTCGCTGGCGGGTACGGCGGCGCTGGAGCTGCTGGCCGAGCGGCTGGGTCGCTCCATTTTTTAACCTTGTTCACTATGAATCGAGACATCATCATGAAACGACATCTTCGCTTCCTGCAGGCCGCGCTGGCGACCTTACTGCTCTGGTGTGCCCTGCCCGCCGTGGCAGGGGAATTGCCACCGCTCTCGCTGGCCGATGCCAAGGCCAAACAAGCGGTCATCCTGGATACCCGCGCCAGCTACTTCTATCAGGGGTGGCCGATGGAAGGGGAGAAGCAGGGCGGTCATGTGGCGGGCGCCGAGAATCTCTCTGCCGAGTGGAAATACAGCGATGAAGAGTGGCCAAAAGCGCTCGAGATCAAGGGGCTGAAAGCCGATCGTCCGGTTGCGCTCTACGGTGCATCCCGCGAAGTGGCCGAGGTGGCTCGTCTGCTGCGCAAGCAGGGGATCAAGCAGCTGTTCGAGCTGCAGGGGTGGCAAGCCGCACCGCGCGAGTCGCTGGCACGCTGGCAGCAGCTGGTCTATCCGCGCTGGCTGGCAGATCTGCAAGAGGGCAAGCCGGTTGTAGCGGCGCCCAAGGGTGACTGGAAGCTGTTTGAAGTGGATTGGGGTTCACCCAAGGCCTACCTCATCAGCCATATCCCGGGGGCCGGTTATATCGATACCAACAGCCTCGAAGAGGAGCCGCTGTGGAACAAGGTCTCTGACGAAGCGCTCAAGAAGCTGCTGCTGGACAACGGCATCCGTCACGACACCACCGTTATCCTCTATGGTCGCAACACCATGGCGGCTGCCCGTGCCGCGCATCTGATGATGTATGCGGGGGTGGAAGATGTGCGCCTGCTGGATGGTGGTCTGGATGCCTGGTTCGTGCAGCATCTGCGCACCGAAACCGGTCTGCCCAACAAATATGAGCCGGTGAAGGAGTTTGGCGTGGCCATTCCCGCTCACCCCGAGTACTACACCACGCTAAGTCAGGCGAAAGAGCTGCTCAAGCAGCCCGATAGCGCACTGGTCAGCGTGCGTACCTGGGACGAGTTTGTCGGCAACACCTCAGGTTACAGCTACATCAAGCCGAAGGGCGATATCCCGGGGGCCAAGTGGGGTCACGGCGGGGTGGATGCCAACAGCATGAGCGATTTCCATAACCCGGACGGCACCATGAAGCCGGCCCGCGAGATCCTCGCCATGTGGGACCAGTGGAACATCGAGCCGACCCAGCAGGCTGCGTTCTATTGCGGTACCGGCTGGCGTGCCTCCGAGGCCTTCTTCTACGCCTGGCTGATGGACTGGAAACAGATCAGCGTCTACGACGGCGGCTGGTACGAGTGGAGCATGGATCCCAAGAATCCGACCGTGACCGGTGAGCGTCAGCCCGCCAAGTCATGATTGCGCTCTTGCGCTTTAGAGAAGAGGCCGGACAGATGTCCGGCCTTTTTGTATCCGCTCGGGCCTGCGCCAATGGGGCACTACACTTTGCTGGTGGCTATCAGGTCGATGCAAGGAGTGACTGATGAGACGGATATGGACTGGCCTGCTGGTGGCAGGCGTACTGGCACAGGGGGCGGTGGCTGCCGAAAGGGCTCGCTATCTGGTACAGCTTAAGCCGGGGGCTGAGGCGGCGGTGCTGGCCCAGAGCAAGGGGATGGGGGGCGAACTGGCGTTGCAACTGCCCGAGCAACATGCGCTCGCACTCTGGTTGCCTGTGACGGCAGCGGCAGCGCTGGCACGCAACCCCAACGTGCTGTGGGTAGAGCCGGATGCCAAACGCTATGCCAGCGCCGAGACCCTGCCCTATGGCATCTCCATGGTGCAGGCGCCACTGCTCAGTGACGCGGCGGCGGGAGAGGTGCTGGTGTGTATCATCGACTCGGGCTACAGCGGAACTCACCCGGATCTGCCCCATGGTGCTCAGGTGCAAGGCAGTGACAATGTCGGTACGGGCAGCTGGAGCAGCGACGAAAACGGCCATGGCACCCACGTGGCGGGTACCATCGCCGCAGTAGGAGGAAACGATACGGGCGTGGTCGGCGTATTGCCGGCTCAGAACGTTCCGCTGCATATCATCAAGGTGTTTGGTGCCAATGGTTGGGCTTATAGCTCCAATCTGGTGGGGGCCCTCAATGCCTGCAAGCAGGGGATGAGCAACCGCGGTTTCACCCGCATGGTCATCAATATGAGCCTGGGGGGCAGTGTGCCCAGCAAGACCGAAGAGCAGGCGTTCAATCAGGCCTATGGCCAGAACGTGCTGAGTGTGGCGGCGGCGGGCAATGCGGGTAATACCAGCAAGTCCTATCCCGCCTCTTACAGCAGCGTGGTGAGTGTGGCCGCTATCGATGCCAACAAGCAGTTGGCTTCCTTCTCCCAGCGCAACGACCAGGTAGAGCTGGCCGCGCCCGGCGTAGCGGTGCTCTCGACCGTGCCGACCGGTTACGCCTATTACAGCGGTACCTCGATGGCGACGCCTCATGTGGTCGGGGTCGCTGCGCTGGCTTGGTCGCAGCGGCTGGAGTGCAGCAACGATCAACTGCGTCAGACATTGCGCAGCAGCGCTCAGGATCTGGGGGCGTTGGGACGGGATAACAGCTATGGCTATGGTCTGATACAGGCCCGGGGGGCGGCAGATCGACTGGCGCTCGGCTGTGGGAGCGGAACGGGGGGCAGTGGCAAGCCAGGTGGTCGTAAGTAGCTGATTTTTGACATGGATCCCGTTCCGGTAATCTGTTTTATCGGCGTGTTCGGGTTGAACTAGGCTTCAAGAAACATCCTCGTGGTGAGGGTGAAGGGAGAAGAGGCAGCAATGAAAAAACTGATGATGATCCTGGTGTGCGCCTTGGGGCTGGTGGCATGCAGTTCCCAATACATCATGAGCACCAAGGATGGCAAGATGATCACCACAGAGAGCAAGCCCAAGCTGGATGAGAGCACCGGCATGTACCGCTATTACGATCACGAAGGGCGCGAGGTGATGATCAAGAAAGATGACGTCACCCAAATCATGGAGCGTTGATCTTCTTTTGAGGCTTGGGGCTGCCAGTTGGCGGCCCTTTTTGTATTCAGGGGGATAGCGTTTACCGAGGTTGTGATCCTCCGATGAGGCTGGCACTGGCGCCATCCCGGACCGGATACAGCTCCTGTTATGGTTCGGTCCGTATCATAACGCTCCGTTTTTTATTGGAGGTGTTATGTCCCTGAACTCTATCTGGCGTAAAGCGTGTTCCGGTCGTGCTCTGTTTGGCGCTCTCTTGTTGGTGGCGGCGTCGGCTTGTCAGGCCGGTGATGATCAGTTCACCCTTGGCCGCACCATCTTGCTGGGAATTGGTGATCATGGCGCCACCATTCCGATGGTTGCCTGCCGTCAGACCAAATATATCAAGGTGAAGGCGGAGCGTGATTTGACGCTGGATCGGATCGTGGTGACATATGGCAGCAATCGTACCAAGACCATCAAATTTGATCGCGATATGCGCGCTGACAAAGAGACCGAATGGAAATCTCTCGGTTCCAGAGTCTGTGTAAAACGGCTGGAAGTGTACGGCAATTCGGAAGGCAGCAAAGCGGGCGTCAAAGTATTTGGTCGAAAATAAGCGAGCGCTGAAGGACTTTTATTAAAAATAATGGCGAGCCACGGCTCGCCATTATTTGTTATGGACGGGTCAGCTATTTTTTCGGTCGAAATGGCTTGATGACGGTCTCATCGCACTCGAGATAAGGCCCTTCCATCAAATCGATGCAGTAGGGGATGGCGGGGAAGACCGCATCCAGACACTCGCGGATCGACTTGGGCTTGCCCGGCAGATTGACGAGCAGGGTATCGTCGCGCAGGCCGGCCGTCTGGCGCGACAGAATAGCGGTCGGCACAAACTTGAGGGATTCTGCCCGCATCAGCTCGCCAAAGCCCGGCATCATGCGATCACACACCGCCTCGGTCGCTTCCGGTGTCACATCCCGCTTGGCCGGGCCGGTGCCGCCTGTGGTGACGATGAGACAACACTGCTCTTCATCCGCCAACCGGATCAGGGTCGCTTCAATCTGATCCTGCTCATCGGGGATCACCTGATAGACAGGTTCCCACTCCGAGGTCAGATAGGCGTTCAGGGTGTCGATGATGGCCTTGCCGGAGAGGTCTTCATAGATACCCGCGCTGGCGCGATCGCTGACGGTGACGATACCGATTTTTGCCTTGCTCATGGTCTGCTCTTGAATGTCCGATAAAAGTGGCAATTAAAATAACATAATCAGCGAGATATGTTAAACCGTCATAAGATGACGCGGGCCGGTGAGGGAATAATAAAGTGTCGAATGAAGCGAAATAACCTCTTCCTGAATTTTATTTGCAATAAAAAACATAAAATAACAGCCTAAAATGTATAAGTGTTTTATCTCGCCTGAATTAAAAATAATCGCTTGTTTCCAAACACAATTAAAATAGAGAGACACCCTCGTTATGATCATTGTCCGGTTCAGCCGCCAGTGGATGGATTGAACCCTTGTTGGCCGCGTCGTATATACAGGTTTATATGGCTGGGGCGTGATGGTGTGGTACCGCAGTGGGTTGCCAGCAATAGTCGCCAAGGAGGGCATATGGAGTTGCCTGATTTTGACACCCTGAAAGAGTTGGCTGCGAGTGAGCCTTCCCGGCTGGATGCGATTCTTGAGCAGCAGATTGACCAGTTGATGGCCCGGGCGAGCCCCGATCAGCAGCGCCGCCTGCGCGGGTTGCAGTTCAAGATTGATGGTCAGCGTCGCCTGGCTAAAAACAATCTCGATAGCTGTATCCGGATTGCCAGCATGATGCGGGAATCATTTTATTTGATGCGCAGCGAAATGATCCAGTTTCGGGAGGAGGGGGAGCTTCTGCCTGAAAACGATGGCGGTGGCCAAATAATTCGAATGGCTGATTATCGACGTCGTAAATAATCTGCAGTCAGCCCCTCTTCTGATATTTAATCCATATATCAAGGGGCAGTAATAAGGTGAGGTAACGGCGGGCAGATTGTTATGGTTTTTAATGTTAGTGGTAATGTATTTGTAATGTAACCTCTTTTTTCCTTCATGTAATAACTCATCGGCCAGGTTGTGATAGGGGTGGATGAATAACGGTAAAAGTTAGGCTAATATGGCCGAAATTTTTATTGCTACGACTCGAAGGGATTATGAGAAGTATCACACCAAGACGGGTGTTGTCGCGGGAGCAACAGACAGAGATCACCCGCATTATCGTCAAGGTGGGTCAGATGTTGGCCCAGTTCGGGGCGGAGAGCCGGATCATCGAGCAGACCACGGTGCGGCTGGGGATGGCGCTTGGGCTGGAGAGTGTCGAAATGGCTATCTCTTCCAGTGCCATCGTGCTCACCAGCCTCTATCAGGGGGGGTGTGTCACCACCACCCGCCGGGTGCGTGAGCATGGCATCAACATGCAGGTGGTGTGCGAGATCCAGCGGATCTGCATCATGGCGGAGAAAGAGCTGATCGGGGCCCGTGAAGTGCGCCAGCGGCTCGAAGCCATCGTCCCCTTCCACTATCACCCCTGGCTGGTGGTGCCCATGGTCGGGCTCTCCTGTGGCGCCTTCAGCCTGCTGTTTGGCGGTGACTGGCCCATCTTCCTGGTGACCTGTTGCTCCGCCGCCGTGGCGATGCGGGTACGTCAGTTGATCGCCCGTCATCACCACAGCCCGCTCATCAACTTTGCCGTGACCGGTTTTATCGCCACCTTGCTGGCATCCAGCGCCACCTTCTTCAACTGGGGTGCCCAACCCTATCTCGCCATGGCGGCCAGCGTGCTGCTGCTGGTGCCGGGCTTCCCGCTGATCAATGCGGTCTCCGATATGGTGAAGGGCTACTTCAACATGGGGCTGGCTCGTTGGGGATCCGCCACCTTGCTCACTATCAGCGCGGCCATCGGAATCATTCTCGCCATGTCGTTGACCGGGATCTGGGGGTGGAAAGTATGACGGATCTGCTCTGGTTACTGGCCAAGGATGCCTTCTGGTCATCTATCCCCGCAGTGGGCTTTGCCATGCTGTTTAACGTGCCGCCGCGGATGCTGAAATATTGCGCCATGGGCGGGGCGTTGGCCCACAGCCTGCGCACCCTGCTGATCCACTACGGTATGCCCATCGAGTGGGCGACCCTGGCGGCGGCGACCACTGTCGGTTTTGTCTGCGTCTACTGGTCCCAACGTCTGCTGGCGCCGCGTCCGGTGTTCAGTGTGGCTTCGATCATACCGATGATCCCCGGCAGCTATGCCTTCAAAACCATGATTGCGGTGGTGGAACTCAATATCTCCGGGGTGACCATGGAGTTGATGCAGAGCGCGGTGGAGAACGGCCTCAAGGCGCTCTTTATCGTCGGCGCCCTTAGTTTCGGTTTGGCGATCCCGTCTCTGGTCGTGTACCGTAACCGCCCCATAATCTGACAGACGGTGAGAGCCCCAATGAAGATCTCCATGATTGCCGCCATGGCCCACGACCGGGTGATCGGCAAGGACAACCAGATGCCCTGGCATCTGCCTGCTGACCTGGCTCACTTCAAACGGGTGACCCTCGGCAAACCGGTGTTGATGGGGCGCAAGACCTTCGAATCCATTGGTCGACCGCTGCCCGGACGACGCAATCTGGTGATCAGCCGCAACCCCGGCTATCAGGCCGAGGGCATCGAAGTGGTAGGCTCCGTTGAGGCGGCGTTGGCCCTGCTGGCGAGCAGCGCGGTGGCGGAGTTGATGGTGATCGGTGGCGGTCATCTCTATGCCGAGATGTTGCCGAGTGCGGATTGCCTTTACCTGACCCGCATCGATCTGGCGGTAGAGGGGGATACCCGCTTCCCCGCCTTTGACGATGGTCAGTGGCAGCGCATCGACAGCGAGAGCCACCCTGCCGATGAGAAGAACCCGCACCCCTACAGTTTCGAGACCTGGCAGCGGCGCTGACCCATTGTGATGCGCTAACTGATAGCCAGTAAAAAGCCCCTTGTGTTGCACAAGGGGCTTTTTTCGCACTGGCGGTTTGCCAGAAGCAACCTGTCCAGCAGGTCGATTATCCAAGGTGGCCGTTGCGATCTAAGCGAGGCGTTTGATCACGGCTTCAGCCTCTCTTCTTGTCTCCCAATTGCTCCCCATTCTGACAATTAGATATTTAGAGTTGTAATTATTTGTTGATGAGAACTCTCAGAGTGGAATGCCCCTATCCAACAGGCGCTTATCTGGCTGATTTGGCTGTTTTTTTGATTGTTTTTAAATGGTTTTCACAACATCTTCTCGCTAACTGTTGCGGTTGTT
The DNA here is from genome assembly GCF_000820145.1 of Aeromonas sobria. Lineage (GTDB taxonomy): Bacteria > Pseudomonadota > Gammaproteobacteria > Enterobacterales > Aeromonadaceae > Aeromonas > Aeromonas sobria. The sequence goes on from NZ_CDBW01000035.1 coordinate 32,357, forward strand.
ATGGATAAAACCCGGCCATGTCTGTTTTTAATTGCTTTAAATAATTATTTAAAATCAAGTGCTTATCGATTGCTTTGTTTTGTGGGACTCTTGTGGTTCTTTTGTTTTGACCGCTAATTGCTTAGTGTAGAAAGTAATTGGTTCGCGTTCGGCAGGTTAATCACCAAGATGTCGACCATGAAAAAAGGACAGTATGACAGTCAAACTCGAAGTCAAATCACTCTATAAAATCTTCGGAGAACATCCGGAAAAGGTGTTCAAATTGCTGGCGAAAGGGCACGACCGCTCCAGCATTCTGCAGAAAACCGGACAGACTCTGGGTGTGCAGGGGGTCGATCTGGCCATTCACGAAGGGGAGATCTTCGTGGTGATGGGCTTGTCCGGTTCGGGCAAATCGACGCTGGTGCGACTCTTCAACCGCCTTATCGAACCGACCCGTGGTCAGGTGCTGATCGACGGTGAGGATATCGCCGCCATGTCGGAGAGCGAACTGCGTCAGGTGCGGCGCAAGAAAATCAGCATGGTGTTTCAATCCTTTGCCCTGATGCCGCACCTGAGCGTGCTGGAAAACACCGCCTTCGGGCTGGAGCTGGCCGGTGTGCCGCTGCTCGAGCGCCAGGAAAGTGCCCGTCAGGCACTCAATCAAGTGGGTCTCGGCCAGTGGATCGAGGCCTTCCCCGATGCCCTCTCCGGTGGCATGAAGCAACGGGTCGGACTGGCCCGTGCGCTTGCCAATGACCCCGATATCCTGCTGATGGACGAGGCCTTCTCCGCGCTGGATCCGCTGATCCGCACCGAGATGCAGGACGAGCTGCTCAAGCTGCAGGCCAGCCATCAGCGCACCATAGTGTTTATCTCCCACGATCTGGATGAGGCGATGCGGATCGGCGATCGCATCGCCATCATGCAGGATGGTCAGGTGGTGCAGGTCGGCACCCCGGACGAGATCCTGAGTCAGCCCGCCAACGACTATGTGCGCGCCTTCTTTCGCGGGGTGGATCTCGCCAACGTCTTCAGTGCCCGCGATATTGTCAGTCGCAAGCAGATGCCGCTTATCAAGAAACACACCACCGACGGGCCGGGCAACGCCCTGCGTCAGCTCAAGGAGCTGGAGCGGGAATTTGGCTACGTGGTGGATCGTAGCCGCCGTTTCATCGGCGTCGTCTCGGTCGAGTCGCTCAGCGAGGCCGTTCGTGGCAAGGGGAGTCTGGAGCTGGCGTTGCTGGCGGATATCCAGCCGATCCTGGCCGACACCTCTCTCAATGAACTGATCAGTCAGGTGGCAGCTGCACCCTGTCAGGTGCCCGTGGTCGAGGAGGATGGCACTTATCTGGGGCTTATCTCCAAGGCCAATCTGCTCAACACCCTGGACAGGAGTACCCCGGTATGAAGCTGAACAATCCCCACGCATTGCTAATCGGCTTGCTGGCGCTTCTGCTGCTGGCGAGCCCCTCCCTGCGGGCTGATGAAGCGGATGCTGACCCTTGGGGTGCAGCGACCACCACGGTTGCCGCCGATCCCTGGGGCAGTACCGCCACCGAGGCTGCCGACTGGCAAAACCAGATTGCAGCCGTGGATACTCCAGCCGCAGTCAACTGGCTGGATCCTTTCCAGCAGGCGCTGCTGCCGCTGGACCGCTGGGTCGAGGGGGGCATTGGCTGGTTGGTGGAGAACCTGCGCCCGCTGTTTCAGCTGATCCGTGCGCCGGTGGAGGTGACCCTGAATGCCATGACCCATCTGCTGCAGACGGTGCCATCTACCCTGATGATCGGGCTGTTAACCCTGATCGCCTGGCAACTGGTCAGCGGCCGGATGGCGCTTGGCACCCTCGCGGCACTGGTCGGGATCGGGCTGATTGGTGCCTGGTCCGATGCCATGGTGACCCTGTCGCTGGTGCTGACCTCGCTCGTCTTCTGCATCCTGATCGGTTTGCCAGTGGGCATTTTGCTGGCCCGCAGTGAACGGCTCTCCCACTGGACCCGGCCGCTGCTGGATGCGATGCAAACCACTCCGGCCTTCGTCTACCTCATTCCCATCGTCATGCTGTTTGGCATCGGCAACGTCCCCGGTGTGGTGGTGACCGTGATCTTCGCCCTGCCGCCAATGATCCGCCTCACCATGCTGGGGATAAGACAGGTGCCTATGGATCTGGTGGAGGCCGCTCACTCCTTTGGCGCCAGCCCCTCCCAGCTGTTGTTCAAGGTGCAGTTGCCACTCGCCATGCCCACCATCATGGCCGGGGTCAACCAGACCCTGATGCTGGCGCTCTCCATGGTGGTGATCGCCTCGATGATCGCGGTCGGCGGGTTGGGTCAGATGGTGCTGCGTGGCATCGGGCGTCTCGATATGGGGCTCGCCTCCATTGGCGGCCTCGGCATCGTGCTGCTGGCCATAGTGCTCGACCGTCTGACCCAGGCGATGGGCCAACCGGATCGCAACCGGGTTGGCCGCTGGTATCAGCGTGGTCCCGCTTCCTTGCTGCTGCGCCTCACTGGCCGCAGCAAATCCATCGATTACAAAGGAGTAAATGGATGAACCTCATCACCACAACGTGCACTCGTCATTGCTTGCTGTTGAGCACCTTGTTGTTGATCTCCTCGCTGCTGAGTCCGCTTGCCATCGCCAGCACCGAGCGGCCGGGGGAGGGGATCCTCGTTCAACCCTTGCAGAGCTCCCTGCCGGAAGAGACCTTCCAGACCCTGCTGGTCAGCAAGCTGATGGGACGCCTCGGCTACGATGTCCAGCCGGTGCAGGAGGTGGATTACAACGTGGCCTATGCCTCGGTGGCGCAGGGGGATGGCACCTTCCTCACCTTTAACTGGATCCCGCTGCAGGACAACAAGTACCAGCATGCGGGGGGAGACAAGGTGTTCTTCCGTCAGGGCACCTATGCATCGGGTGCCGCTCAGGGCTATCTCATCGACAAGCAGACCGCGACCCGATATGGCATCACCAATCTGGGTCAGCTCAAGGATCCCAAGCTGGCGGCGTTGTTTGACGGCGATGGGGATGGCAAGGCCGATCTGGTGGGCTGCAACCCGGGCTGGGGCTGCGAAGAGGCGATCAACCATCATCTGGATGAGTTCGGGCTGACCTCCACCATTACCCACAAGCAGGGCAACTATGCGGCGCTGATCGCCGATACCCGTGCCCGCCTCCAGAGTGGCAAGCCGGTGCTCTACTACACTTGGACCCCCTACTGGCTCAGCAGCGAGCTGGTGCCGGGGCGGGATGTGGTGTGGCTTGAGGTGCCTGCTGGCGCCAAAGATGCCGACAGCACCCGCCTGCCCAACGGTAAGAACTACGGCTTCGCCGTCAACACCATACATATCGTGGCCAACAAGGCATTCACCGAGGCCAACCCGGCGGCTGCCAAGTTGTTTTCCATCGTCAAGCTGCCGCTGAATGACATCAACATCCAGAATGGGCTGATGAACAAGGGCCAGAACACCCAGGCGGATATCGAGCGCCATGTGATGGCCTGGCTCAAGGGGCACGAAGCTCAGGTCAACGACTGGTTGAGTCAGGCGCGGGTTGCCGCCGAGCAGGTCAACGCGGCAGGTTAAGCCTCTTTGCCCATTGGTCATGTTGGAAGGGCTGCAAATCAGCCCAAGCAAAACGCCCGGCAGTTGCCGGGCGTTTTTTATGGTCAGGATCCGACCTTGCCAGCGGGCTCAGATGCCGGAGCCGCTCTGCTCGCCATGCTCTTTGCCACCCTCCTCGTGCAAGCCGCACTCGCGCTTGAGGCCGAAGAAACGGGTCTGCTCCTCGCTCATGCCCGGCTCCCACTTGGTGGTGGTGTGGACATCGCCCACCGAGAGGTAACCCTGCTCCCACAAGGGGTGGTAGGGGAGGTCGAACTCCTTGAAGTAGTAGAAGACGTCCTTGTTGCTCCAGTCGATCACCGGCAGGAACTTGAAGCGACCGCGCTGGATGGCCAGTACTGGCAACTTGCCACGGCTGCCGGACTGCTCCCGGCGCAGGCCGGAGAACCAGGTCTGAGCCCCTAGCTCACGCAGGGCTCTGTCCATCGGCTCGACCTTGTTGAGCTGGTTGTAGCGGGTGATCCCCTCCACGCCCTGCTCCCACAAGAGGCCAAATCGCGCTTCCTGCCAGGCCGGTGACAACTCGGCACGGTAGATCTTCAGGTTGAGCGCGAGGCGCTCGGTCAGCTCATCGATAAAGCGGTAGGTCTCAGGGAACAGATAACCGGTATCGGTCAGCACCACAGGCACGTCGGCCCGCTCGCGGCTCACCAGATGGAGCATTAGCGCCGCCTGAATGCCGAAGCTCGACGACAGCAGATGCTCCCCCGGCAGATTGGCCAGTGCCCAGCGCACCCGTTCGGGAGCGCTCATGGTATCCAGCTCCCGATTGAGGGGGGCCAGCGCCTCGCTCTGCTCTTCACGGCCGAGGGCCAGCAGTGCCTGCAGATCAAGGTGGCCATCTTCAGTGACATCAAGCAGCATAGAAGTCCCTCGCGGAATCGATAACGGGAGCAATCACCCCAACCCGGATCACGAAGTCGCCAAAGCACTCGCCCTGATTGCGCTCATTGGCCCAGCGGCCGATCAGCGCGTCGAGTTCGGCCAGGATCTGCGGCTCGGTGATGTTCTCCTGATAGAGGCGCGGAATGCGGGTGCCCTCCAGGTTGCCCCCCAGATGGAGGTTGTAGCGACCGGGGGCCTTGCCCACCAGACCCACCTCCGCCAGCATGGCGCGGCCGCAGCCGTTGGGGCAACCGGTGACCCGGAAGATGATGGCGTCATCCGCCAACCCATGTTTGGCCAGCAGCCCCTCGATGTCGGTGACGAAGGCTGGCAGCATGCGCTCGGCCTCGGCCATCGCCAGCGGGCAGGTGGGCAGGGCCACGCAGGCCATCGACTGCTTGCGCTGCTCGCTGACGCCGTCATCCAGCAGGCCGTACTGGCGCGCCAGCCCTTCGATGCGGGCTTTCTCGCCAGCCGGGACGCCTGCGATGATCAGGTTCTGGTTGGCGGTCAGGCGAAAATCCCCCTGATGCACCTTGGCGATCTCCAGCATGCCGGTTTTGAGCGGCTTGCCCGGGAAGTCCAGCAGGCGGCCATTCTCGATAAACAGGGTGAGGTGGTGCTTGCCGTCGATCCCCTCGACCCAACCGAAGCGATCGCCACGGCTGGTGAACTCATAGGGGCGACTCTCGGCGAAGGGGATACCGGCGCGGTTCTCCACCTCAGCCTTGAAGGCTTCGACGCCAACCCGTTCAAGGGTGTACTTGGTCTTGGCGTTCTTGCGGTTGACCCGGTTGCCCCAGTCGCGCTGGGTGCTGACCACGGCAGCCGCCACCTCCAGCACGTGGGAGAGCGGAATAAAGCCAAAATCGCTCGCCTTGCGTGGATAGGTGCTGGTGTCGCCGTGGGTCATGGCGAGGCCACCGCCCACCAGCACGTTAAAGCCCACCAGCTTGCCGTGATCGCTAATGGCCACGAAGTTGAGATCGTTGGCGTGGATATCCACATCGTTGTGAGGCGGGATCACCACGGTCGTCTTGAATTTGCGCGGCAGGTAGTTGGAACCCAGGATTGGCTCTTCGTCATCCCCCAGCTTCTCGCCGTCCAGCCAGATCTCCACGTAGGCGCGGGTCTTGGGCAGCAGGTGCTCGGAGATCTTCTTGGCCCACTCGTAGGCTTCCTGATGCAACTCGGACTCCACCGGGTTACTGGTGCAGAGCACGTTGCGGTTCACGTCGCCAGCGGTGGCGATACTGTCGATACCGGTGCTGTTGAGGGTCTGGTGCATCAGCTTGATGTCGCGCTTCAATACGCCGTGAAACTGGAAGGTCTGCCGGGTGGTGAGACGGATACTGCCGTAGAGGCTGTGCTCTTCGGCGAACTTGTCGATGATCTGCCACTGGGCCGGGGTGATGATCCCACCCGGCAGGCGGGCACGCAGCATGACGTTGTGCAGCGGCTCCAGCTTCTGGGCGGCACGCTCGGGGCGAATGTCGCGGTCATCTTGCTGGTACATGCCGTGGAAGCGGATCAGCTGGAAGTTGTCGCCGTTGAAGCCGCCGGTGAGCGGGTCCTGCAGATCTTGCTCTATGGTGCCGCGCAGGAAGTTGCTCTCGCGCTTGAGGCGCTCGTTGTCGGCCAGCGGCCCTTCGACCGGTCCCGCTTTTGGGTGAGAAAGAGGTTGTTTGCTCATCAATAGACATCCCTTTGATAACGTTTGGCACGACGCAATTCGCTCAAATACTCTTCTGCTTCCTCACGGCTCTTGTGGCCGTGTTCGGCAATCAGATCCAGCAGGGCCTCTTGTACATCCTTGGCCATCTTGTTGGCGTCACCACAGACATAGAAGTGAGCGCCTGCTTCCAGCCACTGGTAGAGCTCAAGCCCTGCTTCACGCAGGCGATCCTGCACATAAATCTTGTTGGCCTGATCCCGGCTGAAGGCTAGCGAAATCTTCGACAGCAGCCCCGATTTCACATAACGCTGCCACTCCACCTGATAGAGGAAATCCTGGGTAAAGTGGGGGTTGCCGAAGAAGAGCCAGTTCTTGCCCGAGGCCCCGAGGGCTTCCCGCTCCTGCATAAAGGCGCGGAACGGGGCGATGCCGGTGCCGGGGCCCACCATGATGACGGGGGTATCGGGATTGGTGGGCAGGCGGAAGTTGTCGTTGTGCTCGACGAACACCCGTACCTCGCCATCTTCAGCCAGCCGATCCGCAAGATAGGAGGAGGCGGCGCCAGAGCGCACAGTGCCATCTTCCTGCGGGTAGCGCACCACCCCGACGGTCAGGTGCACCTCTTCTTCAACCTCGCTCTGGCTTGATGCGATGGAGTAGAGGCGCGGGGTGAGGGGGCGCAGCAGCCCGATCAACTGCTCGGCCGTGAGGGCGGTCGGAAAGCGCTTCAGTACATCCACAATCTGGGCGGAGGCGACCAGTGCATTGACCTGGGCCTTGTCGCCCGCCTGATCTTTCAGCGCTGCGTTGCCCGCGATCTCGGCAAGACCGGTGATAAAGCCGCCGTGCAGCCGGGTCAGCTCGAAGTGACCGGTCAGTGCGGCGCGCAAGCTGCCGTGGGCAGTGGCTTCATCGCCAGAGAGGGCGGCCAGGGCCAGCACTTCGCCCACCAGATCGGCGTCGTTGTCGAACCAGACGCCGAGGGCATCACCCGGCTGATAGGTGAGGCCGGAGTCGGCCAGATTGATCTCGATATGGCGGATATCCTTGGTGGAATCCCGGCCGGTGATCTTCTGATTGACCGACAGGCGGGCAGGGAAGGGGTTCTCCTTGCTGTATTGGCTATGACCTACCACCTGCTGCACCGCGCTTGCCACATTGTTGCTGGCTGCGCCGGTGGTGAGCGTTGTGGCAATGGCGTTGAGTGCCTGCTCGCCCCAGCTCTTGGCTGCATCCTGATAATCCACATCGAGGCTGGCGAGCTCATAAATGCGTTCGGCCCCAGCGGTGGCGAGGAAGTTGTCAAAATCTTTGCCGGTCTGGCAGAAAAATTCGTAGGAGCTGTCACCCAGCCCCAGCACCGCGAACTTGAGCCCGTCCAGCTTGCCAATCTTGCCTTTTTTAAGCTGCTCGAACAGATCGACGGCGCTCTCCGGCGGTTCACCCTCCCCGTAAGTGCTCACTACCACCAGCAGATGGCTCTCTTTCTTGAGCTGCTTGGGTTTGTAGTCGGCCATCGACGCGAGGGTGACGGGCAGGCCACGGGCCTCGGCCTGCGCCTTGATGGCAGTGGCGACACCCTTGGCGTTGCCGGTCTGGGAGCCGTAGAGAATGGTCAGGCTGCCACTGGGCGCAGCCACGGCCGCGCTGGCGGTAACGCTCTGCTGACCGGTCTGGGAGAGGCCATAGAGATAGCCGCTCACCCAGGCCAGTTGCTGGGTATTGAGGGTCGAGAGTACCTGACCCAGCTGACGTTGCTGCTCGTCAGAAAGGGGGGAGAGGTTGAATGGGGAGTCCTTCAATTGCATCACACGCGTCTTCCATGGTCTGATTTTTGGCCAGATTAAAGGGCGTGCTGAATAACAACAAAGAATAAAAATGTCTTCTTTATTCTATTAATGCATTAAAAGAGCTGAGGTACGCCTGCTCCCGCAGCAAAAGAGGAGCGTGGTATAAAGGGCGTTAAATGAGAGCCACTTGATAACACAGGAAGTGCCATGTCGAATATCCGATTGTTTCATGTCAATGCGTTCAGTCAGCAGCCCCTTGGTGGCAATCCCGCGGTGGTCGTATTGGGACCCGCCCTGCCGGATGCCAGCCAGCTGGCGATGGCTGCCGAGTTCAACCTCTCTGAGACAGCCTTTCTGGTACAACTTGGTAGGGCCCATTACCAGTTGCGCTGGTTCACGCCGAAAGTCGAGGTTGATCTCTGCGGTCATGGCACCTTGGCGGCTGCTCATGTGTTGTGGCAGACAGGGGCGGTAGCTGCACACGAGACTATCCGCTTCGAGACCCGCAGTGGTGAGCTGCTGGCCCGGCGCGAAGGGGAGTGGATTTGGCTCGATTTTCCGCGTATCGAAGTGACGCCACTGATGCTGGATCCCGCCTATGCAGCCGCGCTTGGTTGCCAGCCACGACAGACTCTGGCGGCCGGGGCCAAGTTCTTGCTGGAGCTGGCAAGTGAAGAGGAGATCCTCGCGCTTTCGCCTGATTTCCATGCACTGCGCGCTCTGCCGGGACGGGGGCTGATAGTCACTGCTCCGTCGAGCCGGGCAGATGATGATTTCGTCTCCCGCTATTTTGCCCCCTGGGTGGGCGTGGATGAGGATCCGGTCACCGGCTCCAACCACAGTGCTCTCATGCCCTTCTGGGCTGAACGGCTCGGCAGGCAGCAGTTGCGGGCCCGTCAGGTTTCGTCCAGAGGGGGTGAGCTCAAGCTGGAGCTGCGGGGTGAGCGAGTATTGATGGCGGGTCAGGGGTTGACCCTGTGGCAAGGGGAGTGGTTGCTGCCTCTCGCCAAATAACACGACACGTGACACATGCCATAAAAAAACGCCCCGCAGTTGCGGGGCGTTTTTATTGGCTATCACGCTCGGGATTGACCCAAGGGATGTAGCTGGCTTCTGTGGCCTTATTTCTGCGGATCTTACTTTTGTGGACGTAAGGCCGGGAACAGAATGACGTCACGGATGGTGTGGCTGTTGGTGAACAGCATTACCAGACGGTCGATACCGATACCCTGACCGGCAGTCGGCGGCAGGCCGTGTTCCAGCGCGGTGACGAAGTCGGCGTCGTAGAACATGGCTTCGTCGTCGCCTGCTTCTTTCTGATCAACCTGATCCTGGAAGCGTTTGGCCTGGTCTTCTGCATCGTTCAGCTCGGAGAAGCCGTTAGCCAGCTCGCGGCCACCGATGAAGAATTCGAAGCGGTCGGTCACGTCCGGGTTCACGTCGTTGCGGCGAGCCAGCGGAGAAACGGCTGCCGGGTACTCGGTGATGAAGGTCGGTTGCAGCAGCATGTGCTCAACGGTCTCTTCAAAGATCGCGGTGATCACGTGGCCCAGCTCCCAACCTTTCATCAGCTCGATATGCAGACGCTTGGCAACGGCCTTGGCGCTCTCGAGGGTAGCCAGATCGTTCAGGGTCACATCCGCGTTGAACTTCAGGATGGACTCGACCATGGTGAGGCGCTGGAACGGCTGACCGAAATCGATGGTCAGACCCTCTTCGCCCTCTTTGGCGTAACGGATCTGGGTGTCGCCCAGAATGTCCTGCGCCAGGGTGCGCAGCAGATCTTCGGTCAGGTCCATCAGATCGATGTAGTCGGCGTACGCCATGTAGAACTCGATCATGGTGAACTCGGGGTTGTGACGCACCGAGATACCTTCGTTACGGAAGTTACGGTTGATCTCGTACACGCGCTCGAAACCACCGACCACCAGACGCTTCAGGTAAAGCTCCGGGGCGATACGCAGGTACATGTCGATGTCCAGCGCATTGTGGTGAGTGACGAACGGACGGGCTGAGGCACCACCCGGGATGACTTGCATCATCGGGGTTTCCACTTCCATGAACTGCTTGTCGTTGAAGAACTTGCGGATCCCGGCAACCACTTTGGTGCGGATCACGAAGGTCTTGCGGGACTCTTCGTTGGCAATCAGATCCAGATAACGCTGACGGCAGCGCGCTTCCTGGTCGGTCAGGCCTTTGTGCTTCTCGGGCAGTGGGCGCAGCGCTTTGGTCAGCAGGCGGATATCGGAAACGTGAACGGAGAGCTCACCGGTCTGGGTCTTGAACAGGGTACCTTCGACACCGACGATGTCGCCCAGATCCCACTTCTTGAACTGCTCGTTGTAGAAACCTTCCGGCAGGTCGTCACGGGTGACGTAGACCTGGATCTTGCCGGCCATGTCCTGCAGGGTGGCGAAAGAAGCCTTGCCCATGATCCGGCGGGTCATGATGCGACCGGCAATCTTCACCCGTTTACCCAGGCTCGTCAGCTCCTCGGCGTTTTTATCGTCAAACTCGGCATGGAGTTCGCCAGAGAGGCTGTCACGACGAAAATCGTTGGGGAAAGGATTACCCTGGGCGCGCAGGGCGGCCAGTTTGGAACGACGCTCGGTCATCTCGTTGTTGAATTCGAGTGCTTGGTCGACTACCGGAGTAGTGGTTTGTTCAGACATGGTGATTCCTGCTTGTTTACAGACCTGATTTCAGGCTGGCTTCGATAAACTTGTCCAAGTCACCGTCGAGTACCGCTTGGGTATTACGGGTTTCGACGCCGGTGCGCAAATCCTTGATACGGGAGTCATCCAGCACATAGGAACGGATCTGGCTGCCCCAACCGATATCAGACTTGGTCTCTTCCAGGGCTTGTTTCTCGGCATTCTGCTTCTGAATTTCCAGCTCGTAGAGCTTGGCTTTCAGCTGCTTCATACACTGGTCTTTGTTTTTGTGCTGGGAACGGTCGTTCTGGCACTGCACGACGGTATTGGTCGGCACGTGGGTAATACGCACGGCGGACTCGGTACGGTTAACGTGCTGACCACCGGCACCGGAGGCGCGATAAACGTCAATGCGCAGGTCTGCCGGGTTGATCTCGATATCGATATCATCATCGATCTCGGGATAGACGAACACGGAGCAGAACGAGGTGTGACGACGGCCGCCAGAATCGAACGGAGACTTGCGAACCAGACGGTGAACGCCGGTTTCAGTGCGCAGCCAGCCGAAGGCATATTCGCCGGTGAATTTGATGGTGGCGGACTTGATGCCAGCCACGTCGCCGTCTGACAGTTCAATCAGCTCCGGCTTGTAACCGTGGGCATCGCCCCAACGCAGGAACATGCGCAGTACCATGTTGGCCCAATCCTGAGCTTCGGTACCACCGGATCCGGACTGGATATCGATATAGCAATCAGAGCCGTCGTGCTGACCGGAGAACATGCGGCGGAACTCGAGATCTACCAGCTTGGTTTCCAGCTGTTCGGCTTCGGCGATGGCTTCGTTGAAGGTATCTTCATCTTCCCCTTCGACGGCCAGGCTCACCAGCATCTCGACGTCATCCACGCCCTGGGTCAGGGTGTCGATGGTGCTGACCACGTTTTCCAGGGTGACGCGCTCTTTGCCCAGTGCCTGTGCACGTTCGGGCTCATTCCAGACGTCCGGCTGTTCTAGCTCGGCGTTGACCTCTTCTAGACGCTCTTTCTTGGCATCATAGTCAAAGGTACCCCCTAAGAAGCTCGGTCCGTTCAGACAGCTCCTTAAGTTTATTTAATACGGGATTAACTTCGAACATCGTGAAAACTCTCAGGGTCGATGTGACTTAAAAACAGGATATTCTAGCCAATTGTGGAAGGAATAAACAGGGTTGCCTGAGCTTGTGCGGTTTGTGCCGTTAATTTCTGGTGCATTTTTCTGCAGCTCGGCAGAAAATATCGCCCGCCGACCCATTTTCAGGTTCAGTTTTTACCTGCCGGGTCGCTAATGACTACGTAGTGTTGTGCACCTTTAGGGATAAACCCGCTCCTCATCTATATAAGAAGAAATTATGATGAACAATCTCTCACTCAAGCAGAAGATACTGTTGTCAGTGGTGATCGCCCTGTCGTTGGTGATCTCGTTACTCTCCTGGCAGAGCTATAGCAGCCAGAAGGCACTGCTGCTGCAAGGTAGCCAGGAGCAAGTCCAGCGCTTGGGCAGCCAGCAGGCCGCCAGTGTCAGTGATTGGCTCTCTGCCCGTCGTGACGTCATTCAGGCGCTCGGCAACAAGACCAGTGGCGAGCCCCTCAATGCTCTGCAACAGGCCCAGGTTTCTGGCCGCTTCCAGCTCACCTACTTCGGTGAGGGCAGTGGCAAGATGAATGACTCCGACCCCTCAATCAACCGTGACGGTTATGATCCCCGCTCCCGTGGCTGGTATCAGGAGGCGATGGGCAAGGGTGGCCTGATCGTCACCAAACCCTATCTCGACGTGGCCTACAACATCATGGTGGTGACTCTTGCCCAGCCCGCTCAGGGCGGCGTGGTCGGTGGTGACCTCTCCATTGCGTCTCTGGTAGATGACGTGACCAAGATGAAGCTGCCTGCCGATGGTTTTGCCATCATGATGCACAAGGATGGCACCGTCATTGCCTATAAAGATGCGGCCAAGGCGATGAAACCGGCGACCGAGATCGACAACGATCTGACCAATGCGCTGATCGAGCAGAGTAAGTCGAGCAAGGATCTGGTCCCGGCTTACTTCGATAGCGAAGGCCGCGACAAGCTGCTGTGGGCGGTCGATATTCCGGACACTGACTGGGAGCTGTTGCTGGTACTGGACAAGGCCGTGCTCGAAGCGCCGCTCTCTTCCCTGCTGATGACCCAGCTGGGGATGGCGTTGCTGGCACTGGTGGGCAGCATTCTTGCCATCTCCTGGTTGGTCAGCATGTTGCTTGGCCCGCTGAGCAAGGTTTCTCTGGCTCTCGCTCGCATCGCCGACGGTAACGGCGATCTGACCCAGCGGATCAAGACCGAAGCCAACGATGAAGTGGGCCAGCTGGCCAACAGTTTCAACCGTTTCGTCGGCAGTCAGCACCAGCTGATCGGCAATATCCGCAAGCTGGCCAACGAGCTGAACGCCGATGCCGAGCGCAGTCTGGTGACCAACCAGGCCGCGGTGGACGAGCTGCAACGTCAGCAGCAAGAGGTGACCATGGTCGCGACCGCGGTCACCGAGATGGCGAGCGCCACCATGGAGATCGCCGGCAACGCCGAGAACACCGCCGCTGCCGCCCAGCAATCAGCCCAGAGCAGTGAACAGGGCAAGATGCTGGTCAACAAGACCCGTCAGTCCATCAATGGTCTGGCTGAAGAGGTGGGACAGGCGACCGAAGTGATCGGTGAGCTGAGCCGCCACGCGCAGGCCATCACCAGCATCCTCTCTACCATTCAGGGGATTGCCGAGCAGACCAACCTGCTGGCGTTGAACGCCGCCATCGAAGCGGCCCGTGCCGGTGAGCAGGGTCGTGGTTTTGCGGTGGTGGCGGACGAGGTGCGGGTGCTGTCGCGCCGTACCCAGGACTCCACCCAGCAGATCCAGTCCACCATCGAGACCCTGCAACAGACCACCGCCCGTGCGGTGAGCCTGATGCAGACCAGTCAGGGCTTGGCGGACAACAGCGTGCAGGATGCGGATCAGGCGGTGCGCGCGCTGGAAGAGATCACCAGCGCCATCTCCCTCATCTCCGACATGGCGGGCCAGATCGCCACAGCAGCTGAGGAGCAGACTCAGGTGACCGGCGAGATCACTCAGAACACCACCGCCATCAAGGATGTGAGTGACGAGATCACCGCGGCTGCCATGCGCGATCTGGATCAGGCCCACAGCCTTAAAGGCCGTGCCACCGACCTGAACCAGCAGGTGTCGACCTTTATCCTGTAAGGTACAAGTCGCAGTCCTTTCCTGGCTGACATAAACAAGCCCCGCCCTCTGTCGAGTGCGGGGCTTTTTGTTGGTCGAGGGAATGCTGGGCATCGGGTGCAGTCTGGTTTGCGCGCCGGTCATCTTGGTGTCGAATAGGTGACTCGGCCCTGACAACCTCGGCTGGCGAGAAGAGCGTCGAAGCAAAGAGCCCACCGAAAGGTGGGCTCTGATCATATATGTCTGACCGGAAGGGGATTACAGGAACGGCATCGCCATAAACAGCTTGATCACCATGGCGTTGATGATGTCGATGAAGAAGGCGCCCACCATGGGCACTACCAGGAACGCCAGATGGGATGGGCCAAAGCGCTGGGTGATGGCCTGCATATTGGCAATGGCGGTTGGCGTTGCGCCAAGACCAAAGCCGCAGTGGCCCGCTGCCAGCACGGCCGCATCGTAGTTGCTACCCATCACCCGGAAGGTGACGAAGATAGCGTAGAGCGCCATCGCCACCGTCTGGGCGGCTAGCAAGATAAAGATGGGTAGGGCCAGACTGGCCAGATCCCACAGTTTCAGGCTCATCAGCGCCATGGCGAGGAACAGCGACAGGCTGACGTTGCCAAGCAGAGAGACCTCGCGGTCACTCACTTCATGCCAGTTGAACAGGGTCAGCAGGTTGCGCAGCAGCACGCCGACAAACAGCACACAGACGAAGATCGGCAGCTCCAGCATTCCGCCCTTGAGGGAGGCGGAGAGCAGTTCGCCGCCCTTGAGGCTGATGGCGATCAGCGCCAGGGTCTCGATCAGGCTGAAGGTGGTGAGGGGACGCTCCATATCGGGCATCTCGAAGCCCTTGGGGGCTTCATCCTTGTTGTGCTCTTCACCGGGCACCTGCACCTTTTTCACCAGGTGGCGGGCTACCGGGCCACCGATCAAACCGCCCAACACCAGACCGAAGGTGGCACAGGCGATGGCCAGTTCGGCGGCAGATTGCACCCCGTACTTTTCGGAGAAGGTGGCGCTCCAGGCCGCGCCGGTACCGTGACCGCCAGAGAGGGTGATAGACCCCGCCAGCAGTCCCATGTGGGGATCCAGACCGAGCAGGGTCGCCAGACCCACACCCAGACTGTTCTGTACGATCAGCAGACCGGTGACCACCAGCAGGAAGGTCGCGACCGCTTTGCCGCCGCGTTTCAGGCTGGCGAGATCGGCGGAGAGACCGATAGAGGCGAAAAATGCCAGCATCAGCGGGGTTTGCAGGCTGGTATCAAATTGCAGCTCCATCTGCAGGGTGGAGCGCAGCAACAGCAGCACCAGCGCGACCACCAGGCCGCCGGCAACCGGTTTGGGGATGTTGAAGGTACGCAGCAGCCCGACCCGGGTGACCAGTACCCGGCCAAGCAGCAATACCAGAGTGGCAGCGACCAGCGTTGCGTAGGAATCAAGTTGTAACATTAAGTACTCCCATGTTGATTGGCTGTGCCTTTCGTTGATGAAGACTCACAGATTCAGCCGGGATAAATAGTGTGGCTCAAGCGCCAACAAAGAGGGGGAGAGTTCTCCCTGCCCCATGAAGATAGGGCCTGTGCGGGCCTGAAATACTCAGGCATCCAGATGAGATTTTAGTAAAATCCGGCGGATTGTAGCAAAAAGCATCGTTTAATTCCATCTTTGTCGTATTAATGCGCGTTTTAGTGGTTTATTGTGACATTTAACACTATGGGGGTAGAGGGCAGAAAAGCCGAAAAGGGTGCATGGAACGGCTGTCATTTGGGGCGTCAGTCTCTATAATCCGCCAGTTTCCGCGGCACGCAGAAGGTATGACGGGAGGTGACATGGTTGTTCACCCCGACATGACTCATGTGCCCGCGGTGTTCACTTCATCAAGAGGAGAGGGTGTGAAGAAGTCTATCTACATTGCCTACACAGGCGGCACCATTGGGATGCAGCGCTCCGATCACGGCTACGTGCCGATGGCGGGCTTTATGGAAGACTGTCTGGCGCGGATGCCCGAGTTCCACCGCCCCGAGATGCCGGATTACCATATCCACGAATATGCGCCCCTCATCGACTCCTCCGACATGACCCCGGCGGACTGGCAGCGCATCGCTGAGGATATTCGCGACAACTACGAGAAATACGATGGCTTCGTGATCCTGCATGGCACCGACACCATGTCGTTCACCGCCTCGGCGCTCTCCTTCATGCTGGAAGATCTGCACAAGCCGGTCATCATCACCGGCTCCCAGATCCCGCTGGCCGAGCTGCGCTCCGACGGGCAGCAGAACCTGCTCAACGCCCTCTATATCGCGGCCAACTACCCGATCCACGAAGTGACGCTGTTTTTCAACAACCAGCTCTATCGCGGCAACCGCAGCAAGAAGGTGCACGCCGACGGCTTCCACGCCTTCGATTCACCGAATTATCCGCCGCTGCTCAATGCCGGCATCGCCATCTCGCTGGAAGCGGGCGAGCTGGGCGCACCGTCCGAGCGACCGCTGGTGCTGCACGACATCACCCCCCAGCCCATCGGCGTGGTGACCCTCTATCCGGGCATCTCCAGCGAGGTGATCGCCAACATATTGCAGCAGCCGGTGAAGGCGCTGATCCTGCTCTCCTTCGGGGTGGGCAATGCACCGCAGAACCCAGCCATGCTGGCGCTGCTCTCCGAGGCCTCGGCCCGCGGCGTCATCATAGTCAACCTAAGCCAGTGCCTGCACGGCAAGGTCAACATGGGGGGCTATGCCACCGGCAACGCGCTGTCTCGCGCCGGGGTCATCTCGGGCTTCGACATGACCGCCGAGGCGGCGCTGACCAAGCTGCACTTCCTGCTGAGCCAGGACTTGCCGGCACCGCGCATTCGCGAGCTGATGCAGCAGTCCCTGCGCGGTGAACTGACCCCCTAACCTGTTTCCCCCTCACCCTAACCCTCTCCCAGTGGGAGAGGGGATAGATCGAGGTACTGTTGGCAGCGAGGCTTGCCATGAAGATCGCCGGCAGGTGGCCCGCTTACTGTCCGCAGGCTGCGAGCCAGCTCACTTCTCCCCTGGCGGGAGAAGGGCTGGGGATGAGGGGGATGAGTCACCCAGCAGAGAGAGGAAAAAAGAGGGGAGCCATCATGGCTCCCCTCTTTGCTATTTATCGCACTATTTATCGAACTCTCGCTGTTCCATTAGTCGCTGTTCGATTGGCCGCCGCGAGACAGTAGCGGCGAGTGGTCTCAGTGATTGAGATTGACCCGCACTATCTCCTCTTCAACCGGCTGAGGTTCATCACGAAACAGCCGTTTTAGCTCGCTCTTGCTCTTCATCACGATCTCGCCGTCGCGACCGATATTCATGTGTTCTGGCTGGTCGAGGTGTATCGCCTGCCAGGCCATCACCGCTTGCAGAGAAGTTGCCTTCTGCTCGTCGGTGAGAGGCTTGCCATCGGGCCACTTGCCCAGCTCGACCGCGGTCTTGAGCCGCTCGTACACCTCTTGTGGCATCTGCCTGATCGCTTGTTGAAACTCACTCTGTTGCAATGACATCCGGCCTCTCCTTTATCATTGTTCCTTGAACCTGGGGTCTGGCTGGCTGAGCATCAGCCATCTGTGCCATCAGCGGTCCTCAAACTCGTGGTGATACCCTATCTGTCTTGGTGCTGAATCTTGTGGTGATGCAGGCGAACCGAGGGTGCCCGAAACGGGTATCTCGTCAGTCGAAACAACCCGGCTCTGGGTTGTAGACAGCATGGTGGCGGCCTGCCCCCGGGGTTCTTGCCATGTCGGCAAGTGGTGATGGCGGGCTACCCGGAGACCGTTGATGTAAACTTGTCGCCGTAAACACAAATTCGTCGAATGCAGATCAGTGTCGGGGTGTATATTTCGTTATATTATTCTGTAATAGCGACGTGATATAGCGCGCTAATTGTAATGAATCTGTAATCAGCTTGCTAGCTTTCGACGGTCTCACAAGACGCTGACTCTACCTACAAGATGTGACCCATGGCCCATTTCTCTCTGCGACAGACGCTCATCATGATCTCAGTCGGTCTTGCCGTGACGGGCTGTAATGACGACCGCATCCACAATATTTGTGGTAACAATCCCGAGCTTTGCCAGGATCTGGTGGACGATGGTTGGTGCCGCTATGAGCGTACCGATGTCATTCGTAGCCGCTTCTACCTGAAAGAGGAGGGCACGGATCGGCGCAAGTATGAGCTGATGCGCGGCCTTGAGCGCTATCTCAAGTGTGCCGAACGCTCCACCAATATCGAGTACAAAGCGGCGAAGGAGCAAAAGAGCCCCCGGGTGGAGGGGATGCTGGCCGCAGGTGATCAGCTGGCCCAGCTCGATGTGGCGACTCGCAATTCGCAAGATCCCTATCTGCTGCTCTGGCACTGGACCAATAACACCAACGAGCTGGCTCGCCAGCAGTTTATGGCGCTGGAAGGCAGCAAGGCGCTGGATGAACCCGAGCTGCAACTGGCGCTCGGTGGTATCTACGCCAAGAGCGACCCCGAACAGGCCATTGCCACCCTGCAGCGCGGCCTCTCCCTCTATCAGGAGGGGGACAAGGTCAACAGCCGCTTGCTCACCTCCCTCAGTACCCTCTATATGGGGCAAAAGCAGTATGGGCTGGCCTATCTGTGGGGCAAGGTGAGCGAGTCGTTTCAGGATGCGCCCGAGGTGTCAGCCAAGCGCTTTGCTATTTATCATTCACTGAGCAAAACGGAGCAGGATGGCTACGACGTACGGGCTGCCGAGATCGTCGAGCAGCTCAAGCGTGGCAGCTATCGACCCTGAGGCAATGATGACCACTCTCTCTTCGGCCAGTTGCTGGCCTGACCCTTTCTCTCTCTCTTTTATGCATGGTGAGGTGCTCACTGAGGGTCGCACCCTGGAGCGCCTGACTGTGCGTGCCGTGGTGCGGCGTGATGACGAGTTGCTGCTGGTCCACTCCCGGGTTAATGGCGATCTGATGTTCCCGGGCGGCGGTATCGAGGAGGGCGAAAGCCATGCCGCCGCGCTGGCCCGTGAGCTGCTGGAAGAGTGTGGCGCTGAACTACTGGAGGTTGGCGCGCTGCTCGGCGAGACCCGTGAGTATCGTGCTGCTCGCGAGCCGGGCTTTGATGCTTATTGTATCCGCTCGCTCTACTACTTGTGCCGGATTGGCGAGCAGCTGGTGGCCCCGCAGCCACAGCCCTACGAGATCCGCCTCGGCTTTGTGCCCGGCTGGTTTGTGCTCGACGAAGCGTTGCAGACCAACAAGACCCAGCTGGCGGGCCCCTGTCCCCAATGGACGGCTCGTGAGACCCGGGTGCTGGCCCAGCTGCAACGCTGGCATCAGCAGGGGATCTTCGACAGCGGCAGCTGAGTGCATCAAGCTGCAACAGTCAGAGACACCAACAAAAAGAGCGCCAATAGGCGCTCTTTTTGTTGGTGGCATTCGTCGTTGAGGTTATTTGACCTCTTCCCCTTTCGCCTGCAGGTCGGCGTGATAGGAGGAGCGCACGAAGGGGCCGCAGGCAGCGTGGCTAAAGCCCAGTGCCATGGCGACATCTTTCAGCTCGTCAAACTCTGCAGGCGGCACGTAGCGCTTGACCGGCAGGTGGTGGCGGCTCGGCTGCAGATACTGGCCCAGGGTCAGCATGTTGACGCCGTGCTCGCGCAGATCGGTAAGCACCTGAACGATCTCTTCGTTGGTCTCGCCCAAACCCATCATGACACCGGATTTGGTGGGGACATGGGGGTGCATCTCTTTGATGCGACGCAGCAGTTCCAGCGACCACTTGTAGTCGGCACCCGGGCGGGCAACCCGATACATGCGCGGGGCGGTTTCCAGATTGTGGTTGAAGACGTCCGGCGGTGTTTCACGGAACACCTCCAGCGCCTGCTCCATCCGGCCACGGAAGTCCGGGGTGAGGATTTCGATGCGGGTCTGCGGGCTGTGCTCGCGGATCTGCTTGATGCAGTCGGCAAAGTGCTGGGCACCACCATCGCGCAGGTCGTCGCGGTCTACCGAGGTGATCACCACATATTTCAGCCCCATCTCCTTGATGGTGAGCGCCAGCTTCTGCGGCTCGTCCGGATCAAGGGCCAGCGGGCGACCGTGGGCCACGTCGCAGAAGGGGCAGCGACGGGTGCATATGGCGCCCATGATCATGAAAGTGGCCGTGCCGTGGTTGAAGCACTCAGCCAGATTGGGGCAGGAGGCCTCTTCACATACCGAGTGCAGCTTGTTTTTGCGCAGGGTGCTCTTGATGTGCTCGATCTTCTGGCTGGAGGGGGGCAGCTTGATCCGCATCCAGTCCGGCTTGCGCAGAATTTCTTCGCTTGGATCCGGCATGAATTTCACCGGGATCAGGGCCATCTTGTCGCCATCGCGCAGCTTGACGCCCGGCTCCATACGAACGGGTTTGCTCATGATTCACTCTCGGTGTTTGTTATTGTTTGATTGATAGCTGTCGGGTCACTTGCATATCCCCATCGCTGTGCGGCATAGCCGGGCAGCAGCGGGTTTGCTTATGATGCCTCTTCGGTATTGGTTATTGCGTCATAGCCAATCAGCTTGGCCAGTTCGGCTACCAGAATGGCTTGCGCCTCGGCCACGCTTTGCGGGCCGCCCAGGGCGCTGGTCTGGGTCATGGCCATGCCCGCATAGCCGCACGGGTTGATATGCAGGAAGGGGCTCATGTCCATGTTGATGTTGAGAGCCAGCCCGTGGAACGAGCAGCCCTTGCGGATCCGCAGTCCCAGCGAGGCCAGTTTGGCCTCCATGCCGAGATCATTTTTCACATAGACCCCGGGGGCGTCTGCCTTGGCATATGCATTGATATTGCTCTTGGCAAGGGTGCTGATAATGGCGGTTTCCAGTGCGGTCACCAGCTCGCGGACCGAGAATTTACAGCGACGCACATCCACCAGTACGTAGAGCACCAGCTGGCCTGGGCCATGATAGGTAATTTGACCGCCGCGATCGCTTTGCACCACCGGAATGTTGCCCGGATTGAGCAGGTGTTCGGCCTTGCCAGCCTGACCCTGGGTGTAAACGGGATCGTGCTCGACCACCCAGAACTCGTCCGGGGTATCGCTGGTACGGTGGTCGGTGAAGACTTTCATGGCGTCCCATACCTGCTGGTAGGGGCGGCGGCCCAGATGTCTGACGATCAGTTGGGACTGGACGGGGATCCGGGATGGCATGGCTTCCTCAGCACAAAAACAGTCGCCCCGCAGAACGGGGCGAGAGAGAAGTTACAGTACGTATTTAACCAGCTCGATATCGCCGAGCGCTTTGTACATGGCTTCGATATGTTCTTTGTTCTGGGCCGTCACCGTCACGCGTACCGAGTGGTAAGTACCTTTGGCACTGGGCTGAACGGTCGGGCTGTAGGTGCCGGGAGCGTGCTGTTGCAGCACTTCTACCACTCTATGGGGCAGCGCAGGGTCGGCAATGCCGAGCACCTTGAACGGGAATTTGCAGGGAAACTCCAGCAGTTCATCAAATTTGGTATTCATTTACTCACCTTTTTCGTCATCAACGGGATGACTTCATCTTGGATAGCTAGTGGCCTATGACTTGCAAAAGCCGCCATTTCAAGTCTATATGGGCACTGCCCGGACCGGGATCAAGGCCAGGATCAGTCAGACCAGAAATGGAAGTGCTGCTTTTTACCACAAATCAGGGGAGGGCGGAACCGGCAGTTTGCAGGGTTATTCACAGTGCAGGTATGACAAAGGCAGCAGCGGCGCCTGTTGGCGCCGCTGCTAGGTGACAATATTGCGCCGTGATTACTTGAACCAGCTGGTGACCAGCAGTACCAGGTAATCCCACAGACGGCTCACCAGACCACCTTCCTGCACCTCTTCCAGGGCAACCAGCGGAACCTGTTTGATCTCTTTGTCGCCCTGCTTCAGGAATACAGTACCGACGCGCTGCCCCTTGGCCAGCGGCGCTTTCAGCTCGCTATCGAGCTGGAAGTCCGCTTTCAGGTTGTTGCCCTGACCGCGGGTAACCAGTACCGAAACATCCTGATCAACCCCCAGTTTCACCTCAGACTTGTCGCCCATCCAGATCTTCTGGGTGACCAGCTCGGTACCGGCTTTGTACGGGGTCAGGCTCTGGAAGAAGCGGAAACCGTAGGTGAGCAGTTTCTTGCTCTCGGCCGCACGGGACCCTTCACTGCTGGCTCCGAATACCACGGCGATCAGGCGCATGCCTTCGTTATTGGTGGCAGAAGAGACCAGGTTATAGCCGACCTGGCTGACGTGGCCAGTCTTGATGCCATCCACTTGCAGGGATTGATCCCACAGCAGGCGGTTGCGGTTGTGCTGGGTGATGCCGTTGAACACGAAGGATTTCTGGGAGTAGACCTTGTACTCCTCCGGCAGGTCGCGGATCAGCGCCTGACCCAGACGGGCCATATCGTGAGCGGTACTGTAGTGACCTTCCGCATCCAGACCGTGCGGGTTCATGAAGTGGCTGTCGTTCATGCCGAGCTTGGCGGCCCAGCTGTTCATCAGGCTGGCAAAGGAGTCGGTGCTGCCCGCCAGGAATTCGGCCATGGCGACGCAGGCGTCGTTGCCGGACTGGATGATGATGCCTTTGTTCAGGTCATCGACGGAGACCTGCTTACCCACCTCGATAAACATCTTGGAGGAGTCGGAGTAGTTCTTGGACCAGGCGTTCTGGCTGATGGTCACCATGTCGGTGCGCTTGATGTTCCCCTTCAGCAGCTCCTGGCCGATGATGTAGGAGGTCATCATTTTAGTCAGACTGGCGGGCGGCAGACGCTCTTCGGCGTTCTGCTCGGCCAGCACCTGACCCGAGTAGTAGTCGATCAGAATATGGGCCTTGGCGGAGATCTCCGGCGCGGCGGGAACCACCATGGGCATGGCATTCGGAGTCGGTGTCGGCACCGGCGTATTGGCCTGGGCGGTAACGCTGACCAGCGAGGCCAGAAGAACTGAACGGGCAAATTTGGACATCTTGAAATTCCTGCGAGCCAGATGGGGATAAAATGCGGGCCTAACTATACCAGATGCGTCCGCTGGTCATAGCCTGACATGGCGATCATCACTGGTTTTTTATCCATCAGCCCGGCCATCACGCCATAAAGCGACGTGATGGCCGGGGCTGGGACATGGGCTACGCCCGCCAGCAGAGAGGGGTTAGGGAACGATAAAGGCTTGTTCCAGTCCGCCTTGACGTACTTTTTCCAGCACGTTTGCCTGCTGGTCGGCGGCGACCGGGCCAATCAGCACCCGGAAAATGGCGCCATGGGCATCGATCCGGTAGGGCACACCGTAACGCTGGGTCATCACCTTGCCCATCGCCTCGGCCCGTTCCTGTGAGCCGCTGGCCAGCACCTGAATCATCTTGCCATCGCCGCTGTTGGCAGGTGCTGCGGCCTTGGCTGACGCTGGTTTGAGAGGTGCCGCTTTGGCGGGCTTGGTGGCTGGCGCCTTGACGGGGGCAGGGTCGGCGGCGGGGGTTGCCATCGCCAGCGCAGTTGGTTCACCCAGGAAGCCATCTTGCGACAGGGTGTTGGAGGCCGCAGCGGCCGGGGTGGTCGGGGTCATCTCGATGGGCTTCATTGGCTCCATGATCACCATCTGATCCGGGGTGTCGTTGATCAGCTCCAGCCGTACCCGCGCTTCCCCGCTATCGACCATCTCCAGCTGTTTGGCTGCCGCGTAGGAGAGATCGATCAGGCGAGGGCTGTTGAACGGGCCGCGATCGTTGACCCGCACGATCGTCTCCAGTCCGTTGTCCAGATTGGTGACCCGCACATAGCTCGGGATGGGCAGGTTGCGGTGGGCGGCGCTGAACAGCGTGCTGTCCAGCACATCGCCGTTGGCGGTCTTCTGGCCATCCAGATCCGGCGACAGCCAGCTGGCGGTGCCCTCTTCGCTGTAGTGCTTGATGTCGCGCCACACCTCGTTTTTCTGCTTGCCGATCCAGTAGTCCCGGTTGCCGCTGGCACTCAGGGGCTCGGGGCGCGGAATGGCACCGGTGGCTTGCGGGATCTCGATGACGGGCGGCTTGCTGACCGGTGCTTGCGGTTCGACGGGGGCGGTCTGTTCCGGCTGGCTGCTACAGGCGGCCAGCAACAAGCTCAGGCTGAGCGGGAGGAGTTTGTGACGAAGATGCATACGCTTCCTGAATGGCTTGGCTAAGTTGATACACCGCCATCGCATAGAGTGGGCTGCGATTGTAGCGGGTGATCACATAAAAGTTATGCCGTGCGACCCAGTATTCCGGTCCATCGGCTTGGGCAAACGCCAGTAACTTGACCGGCGTCTGTGGGGCCAGCGGCGTGGCGAGCTCAATCCCTGCCGCCGCCAGTTCTGACCACTGTTGTGTTAGCTCGGGCTCAGGCCTGAGCAAAGGTTCGACTGCCATCAGCCCGATCTGGGCCGGTTCCACCACGGATTCGCCCCAGCGCCACTGGTGGCTGGCAAAATAGTTGGCCACGCTGCCGATGGCATCGACCGGGTTGGCAAACAGATCCCGCTTGCCATTGCCATCGAAATCAACGGCGTAGTGGCGGTAGCTGGAGGGCATGAACTGGCCCATCCCCATGGCTCCGGCATAGGAGCCCTTGAGGCGATCCAGCGCCCACCCTTCCTCTTTTGCCAGCAACACCAGCTGGGCAAACTCCTTGGCAAAGAAGTCGCTGCGCTCGGGGTAGTGAAACCCCAGGGTGTAGAGGCTATCAAGCACCGGATGACGGCCCATCTGGCGACCATAGAGGGTCTCTACCCCGATGATGGCCACTATGATTGATGCCGGTACCTGATAGGTTTGCTCGGCCCGCGTCAGGGTGGCAGCATGCTGCCGCCAGAACTGCAGCCCATCCCGGATGCGATCCGGGGTGACGAACAGCGGCCGGTAGCGATGCCAGGGTTTGGCTTCCCACGGCTTGCTGATGGTGTCGAGCACCTCCTGGCGCAGCTGGGCGCGGGCGACTGCGGCTTGCAACTCCGCCAGCGGCACCTGTTGCTGCTCGGCGAGCAGCGCCAACCGATCCGGCGCCACGGCGGCAGTTGCCACCGTTGTGGCGAGAGAGAGCAGCAATCCAACCCATCTCATCAGGCGAGCAGTCTTCTATGAGTCTGAATGGACATCAGGATGCCGAAACCGGCCATCAGGGTCACCATGGAGGTGCCACCATAGCTCACCAGCGGCAGGGGGACCCCCACCACCGGCAAGATGCCACTCACCATCCCCATGTTGACGAACACATAGACGAAGAAGGTGAGGGTGATGGCGCCCCCCAGCAGCCGCTCGAAGCTGCTCTGGGCCTGCATCGAGATATAGAGGCAGCGGCTGATGACGTAGAGGTAGAGCACCAGCAACAGGGCGACCCCCACCAGACCAAACTCCTCGCTAAATACCGCGAAGATAAAGTCGGTATGGCGTTCGGGCAGGAACTCCAGCTGGGACTGGGTCCCTTGCAGCCACCCCTTGCCGAACACGCCGCCGGAGCCGATGGCGATTTTGGATTGAATGATGTGATAGCCACGGCCGAGCGGGTCTTTCTCCGGGTCGATCAGCATCATCACCCGCTGGCGCTGGTAATCGTGCATCAGGAAGAACCAGAGTACCGGCATAAAGGCCACGATCAGCATGACCGCCAGCCCAATCAGCCACCAGCTGAGCCCCGCCAGGAAGATGACGAAGAAGCCGGAGGCCGCCACCAGAATGGACGTACCGAGATCGGGCTGGGCGGCGATCAGCAGGGTGGGCAGCAGCACCATCACCAGGGCGATCACCACATGGCTGAACTTGGGGGGCAGCGAGTGGCGGCTGAGCCAGGCGGCCACCATGATCGGCATGGAGAGCTTCATTACCTCGGAGGGCTGGAACTTCATAAAGCCCAGATCGAGCCAGCGCTGGGCCCCCTTGCCGATATGACCGAACACGTCCACCGCAATCAGCATCAGCACTACCACCGCGAACAGCGGCACCGACCAGCGGGCATACAGAGACGGTGGCAGCTGGGCCATGCCGATCATCAGGGCAAAGGCGAGGCCGCCCCGTACCAGCTGGCGCACGATGGAGTCGAGATCCTGACCGGAGGCGGAGTAGAGCACCACCATGGAGAGCGTCATCACGGCCAGCAGACCGAGAAACAGCGGCAGATCGATATGCATCTTGTACCAGATGCTTTGCTGCCGAGCGGAATTACTCATGGGAAATAACCTTGTGCTGAATTGACGGCACCCCTTGGTGGCGCAAAATCGGGTCAGCCTGCTGCGGCCGATGGACATCTGATTGATGTCCGCAGCCTTGCTGGCGGGTGGCGTTACTCACTGGGGCTGACCTCGCTCGGCTGGGACGGCGTGGTCGGCGTCGGTGCCGGTGGCAGTTGCGGATCCGGAGGGAGCAAGTAGGCATCCAGCATGGCGCGCGCCACCGGCGCTGCATTTTTACTGCCGCCGCCTGCGTTCTCGAGTACCAGTGCTATTACCGCTTTAGGTGCATCAAAGGGAGCAAAGGCGACGAACAGGGCGTTGTCTCGGTGCTCTACCTTCATGTTCTTGGCGTTGTAGACCTGATTCTCTTTCATGTTGACCACCTGCGCAGTGCCCGACTTGCCCCCGGAGGCATAGGGGGTGTTGGCAAAGGCGTGGCGGCCACTCCCTTCCTTGCCCTGGTTCACCCGCCACATCCCCTCTTTGGCAACCTGCCAATAGCTGTCGCTTTTGGTTTTGAGGGCGATATTCGGGTTGATAGGGGCATTCACTACCTCCGCCAGCGAGGCAGTGCTCTTGAGCAGGTGGGGGGTCACATCATGGCCGTTCTGGGTCAGGATGCTGATCGCCTTGGCCAGCTGGATCGGCGTTGCGCTCCAGTAACCCTGACCGATACCGATGGAGATGGTGTCCCCCTGATACCAGGGCTGGCGCCAGCGGGCCATTTTCCAGTCACGGGACGGCATCACCCCTTTGGTCTCTTCATAGAGGTCGACCCCACTGTACTGACCAAAACCGAACTTGGTCATGTAGCTGTGGATCTTGTCGATGCCGACCCGATAGGCGAGATCGTAGAAATAGGTATCCGCCGAGACCTCGATGGCGCGATAGACATCGAGCCAGCCATGACCCCAGCGGCGCCAGTCACGGAACTTCTTGGTGGTGCCCGGAATGGAGAAGCTCGGGCCACCGAAGTAACGATAGTTGGGGGTGATGGCCCCCTCGTTGAGCCCCATGATGGACATCATGGGTTTGACGGTGGAAGCGGGTGCATAGATGCCCTGCGTGGTGCGGTTCACCAAGGGACGTGCCGGATCGTTGAGCAGTCCCGAGTAGTTGGCACTGGAGATACCGGTGACAAACAGGTTGGGGTCGTAGCTCGGGCTCGACTCCATGGCGATGATGGCGCCGGTTTGCGGGTTCATCATCACGATGGCACCACGCTGGCCCGCCAGTATTTGCTGGGCTTTCAGCTGCATCCGGATGTCGATATTGAGGTAGATATCCTTGCCGGGAGTGGGCGGCTGGAACTTGAGGGTGCGGACGACCCGGCCGCGGTTGTTCACCTCGACCTCCTGATAGCCTGCGACCCCGTGTAGTTGCTCCTCGTAAAATTTCTCGACACCCTGTTTGCCGATATCCTTGGTGGCCGCGTAGTTGGCGAGTTTTTCTTCCTTGTCGAGGCGCTCCACATCGCGGGTGTTGATCTTGGCCACATAGCCCAGCGCGTGGGTGAGGGTATCACCAAAGGGATAGTAGCGCTTGAGGTTGGCCTCGATGCTGGCGCCCGGATAGTTGTGTTGGTTGACCGAGAAGAGGGCCACCTGATACTCGGTCAGTTTCTCGAACAAGGGGACTGGCTTGAAGCGGCGCTGACGCTTCACTTCGGCCAGAAATTTCTCTTTGGTCCCCTCCGGCAGCCCCAGCAGGGTGATCAGCTGGTCGGCAGTGAGCTCGAGATCTTTGGTCTCTTCCGGCACGATTTCCAGACTGTAGACCGGACGGTTTTCTGCCAACAGCACGCCGTTGGCGTCATAGATGAGCCCGCGCGGGGGCGCCACCGGTACCACCCGGATACGGTTGGAGTTGGAGCGGGTCTGGTAGGTGTCAAAAGATTCAACCTGCAGATAATAGAGATTACCCAGCAGCACCAGCATCAGCACGACGATGCCGATGTAGGCTACCAGGGTGCGCCGGAAGAACAGATTGCCCTCGGCACTGTGATCGCGCATCTCGATGCGATTCTTCAACATGCCGTTACCTTCTGGTTGACGAGGTCATGAGCAGTGAGACTCTGGCGATTCATGCTCACTCTCTGTGATACGGATGATTGGTGGTGATACTCCATGCCCGATAGAGGCTCTCGGCCACCAGCACCCGCACCAGCGGATGGGGCAGGGTGAGTGGCGACAGCGACCAGCTCTGCTCGGCGGCAGCCTTGCAGTCGGGGGACAAGCCCTCCGGCCCGCCGACCAGCAGGGCCACATCGCGGCCATCCAGCTTCCAGGCTTCCAGCTGGGCAGCCAGCTGCTCGGTGGTCCAGGGTTTACCCGGAATATCCAGCGTGACGATGCGCGAGCGCCCCGCGGCCGCCAGCATGGCTTCCCCTTCCTTCTGCAGGATGCGGGGAATGTCGGCATTTTTGCCGCGCTTTCCGGCGCCGATCTCGACGAGTTCAAATGGCATGTCTTTCGGGAAGCGGCGGCGATACTCTTGGAAGCCATGCTCTACCCAGGCAGGCATCTTGGTGCCCACCGCAATCAACTGGATCTTCATCGTCGTTACACTTGTGCTCTTTATTGCATGTTCACGTGAGCGGCACCGCTCCACAATTTTTCCAGCTGGTAGAAGTCACGAGGTTCATCCTGCATCACATGCACGATCACCGACCCCATATCTACCAATGCCCATTCACCGCTCACTTGGCCCTCTACGCTCAGCAGATCCAGACCCGCGTGGCGGGCCTCGCTGGCCAGATGATGGGCAATGGCGCTGACGTGACGACTGGAGTTGCCGGAACAGACGATCATGGCATCAGTAATGGTGGATGTGCCGCGTACATCGAGGGTGATGATGTCGCGGCCTTTCATGTCATCGATCTTGTCGATGATAAAGGCATGCAGTTCTTGGCCTTGCAATGAGTCTCTCCTCTATTCCGGCGCGCTGTTACTTACGTCAGGGCGGCGGATTATATCATGGTCACTCCCGTTTCCCATCGGCTGGGGCGGGATTACGGCAGGGGCTAGCGGCGATTGGCGCGGTAGAGCCCCTGTTGATCAATATAGTGCGCCACCGACTCGGGCAAGAGGTAGCGGGTGTCTTGCCCCGCCTCCAGCAGGGCCCGCAGCCGGGTGGCAGACAGTTCGACGGGCTGGTTGTCCGCTAGCCAGATATGGCCAGCCAGACGCTGGTGTAGCGCTCGGGCATCACTGGTGTGATGGCGCGCCAGCAGCTGCGCCACCCCGGCCGGATAATCCGGTTGCCAGCCCGGTCGCACGCTCACCACCAGATGGCCATAGTCGAGCAGCTCCTGCCAGCGGTGCCAGCTTGGCAGGCTCAGCAGGGAATCCATCCCCATCAGAAAACAGAGCGGGGTACCGGGCAGTTCATGACGCAGCTCGATCAGGGTATCTATGGTGTAAGAGGGTTTATCCCGCTGCAGCTCCCGCTCATCTACCACAAAATGCCGGTTCTCCGCTGCCGCCAGCCTGACCATGGCGAGCCGCTGCTCGCTGGAGCAAAACGGGTTGGCGCGGTGAGGCGGGATATGGTTCGGGATCAGCCGGATTTCGGCCAGTTCAAGGGTGTCGCGGGCTTCGATGGCCGGGCGCAGATGGCCGATATGGATGGGGTCGAAGGTGCCGCCCAGAATACCGATAGGAGCCTTCAGCAGGCTGACAGGAGCCTTCAGCACTGGCTGCTCTCCATCCCCAGTGGCAGCGGGGTGCTATCACGAAAACCGAGGGCAATGGTCTGCAGCATCAGCCAGGCCTGTTCGGTATTGAAGCTGCGCTGGGCATCGTCCAGCTGGGCCATCAGTTGCCACAGTTGTTGCAACTTGGCAAACGGAAGTCGGGTCAGCGCCTGCTGGATCAGTTGCTGGCGGCTCTGCCAGATACGCAGACGGCTGAAATGCTCCCCCAGCGGCTGGCCACTGCGCATCGCCAGTGACAGCTCGGTCAGCTGCTCCAGCTCGCGGCAGAGAGTCCAGGCCAGCATCCCCGGCTCGGTGCCTTCGGCTCGCAGGGCGGCCAGAATGCGCTGGGCCCGGTTCACCTTCCCCTCCAGCAGGGTATCGACCAGCTGGAACGGGGTGAAGTGGGCGTGACGGATAATGGTCTCTTGCAGATAGGTGACACTGATGGGCTGGGGCGGCGAGAGCAGGGTCAGCTTCTCGATCTCCTGACTGGCGGCCAGCAGGTTGCCCTCATAGGCGTGGCACATGAAGTTGATGGCATCCGGCAGCGCCTTGAGGCCGAAACGCTGGAAGCGTGCGCTCATCCAGCGTGGGAAGAACTTGGGCTCCGGATGGTTGACCGGCACATAGGTGCCGATCTGGTAGAGCTTGTCGAACCAGGCGGCTTTCATCTGGGTTTGATTAAGGCGACCGCCACTCAGCACCAGCAGCAGATCAGGGTGGAGCTGCTTGCCGATTTCGCTGATGCGAGCGGCCAGATCCTTGTCCACCTTGGCGGGCAGTTCCAGCTCGATGATCTGGCGGGCAGAGAAGAGGCTCATGGCCTGACAGGCATCGTAGACCTGATTCCAGTCCAGCCCCTGTTCCACCACGAAGGTGTGGCGTTCATCGAAACCCTGTTTGCGGGCGATCTGACGGATGGCGTCGATGGCCTCCAGTCGCAACAGGGGCTCGTCGCCAAAAACGAGATAGCAGGGCCTGAGCCCTGCTTTGAGGTGGTCACCAAATTGCTCGGGATAAATTCGCATCAGAAGCTTGCCTGACTAAAATGAAGGCGCACAAGAGTAGCTGCCTGCGTTGGCTGCTTGAACTGCGACTCGTCACCAAATTGCTCTGGGTAGATCCGCATCAGAAGCTGACCTGACTCAACTGTCGGATCACCTGATTGGCCGCCTGCTCCTGCATCTCGCGGTTGAGCTGCTCCTGCTCACGAGAAGAGGCGAGCGCTGCATCCGGCTTGTTGAGGAAGCTGCGGTTGAAGTTGATGGGGAAGACCTGGGTCGGCTTGCCCGGCACCGAGACGGTGAACTGGGTACTGAAGCCCAGCACATATTCAGTGTCGACGCCCTGAGCGTTGACCGAAGCGACCTGACTGGTACCGCCAATGCCGCCCAGAGTGAGCACCGGAATGCCCTCCTTGTCGGCCAGGGTCACGCCAGAGGCCTTGAGGCGGGTGGTGACCAATCGGTAGAAGTCGCTCTTGTTGTCGCCCACGACCTTCATGGTCATCAGCTCGCTCGGAATGC
This sequence comes from Aeromonas sobria, assembly GCF_000820145.1. Classification (GTDB taxonomy): domain Bacteria; phylum Pseudomonadota; class Gammaproteobacteria; order Enterobacterales; family Aeromonadaceae; genus Aeromonas; species Aeromonas sobria. The sequence goes on from NZ_CDBW01000035.1 coordinate 63,612, forward strand.
CGTTGCCGCGCATCTGAAAGCCGCAGCCTTGCAGCAGCAGCGCTGCCAGCATGACGGCCATCAAGCGGGTGAAGATGGTGCCCATAGAAAATCCTCTTTGCATGAAGGGAAGAGCGGCGGGCGCAGGGCCCGCCGTTATCATCCGTTTGCTGTCACAGATTGGCAATGATCAGTTGGTGACTTCTCAGTTAGCAACGATGTTGAGCAGCTTGCCAGGTACATAGATCACCTTGCGCACGGTCAGACCGTCGGTGAACTTCTGTACCGAGGCATCGGCCATCGCCAGCTTCTCGACGTCTGCCTGGCTGATCTCGGCCGGCACGGTCAGCTTGCCGCGCATCTTGCCGTTGATCTGTACCACCACCAGCTTCTCGGTCTCGACCATGGCCGCTTCATCAGCCACTGGCCAGACGGCGTGATCCACGTCATCACCCTTGCCCAGCATTTTCCACAGCTCGAATCCGATGTGCGGGGTGATGGGGGTGAGCATCACGACGATGGCCTCCAGCGCTTCCTGCATCAGGGCGCGATCCTGAGGCTCGGTATCCAGCTTGGTCAGGCTGTTCATCAGCTCCATGATGGCGGCGATGGCGGTGTTGAAGGTCTGACGACGACCCACGTCATCGCTCACCTTGGCGATGGTTTTGTGCAGCTCGCGGCGCAGGGTTTTCTGCTCGCCGGAGAGGGCTGCCACATCCAGTGCCGCAACGGCACCCGCAGAGACGTGCTCGAAGGTCAGGCGCCACAGGCGACGCAGGAAGCGCTGGGCACCTTCTACGCCAGAGTCTGACCACTCCAGGGTCATCTCGGCTGGCGAGGCGAACATCATGAACAGACGGACGGTGTCGGCGCCGTAACGCTCCACCATCAGCTGTGGGTCGATGCCGTTGTTCTTGGACTTGGACATCTTGGTCATGCCGGAGTGGATCACTTCACGGCCTTCGTTGTCGATGGACTTGGTGATGCGACCCTTCTCGTCACGCTCTACCTTGACGTCGGTCGGGCTGACCCAGACGTTGCCGCCTTTTTCGTCTTTGTAGTAGAAGGCGTCGGCCAGCACCATGCCCTGGCAGAGCAGGCGCTTGAACGGCTCGTCACTGTTCACCAGCCCTGCGTCACGCAGCAGCTTGTGGAAGAAGCGGGCGTAGAGCAGGTGCATACAGGCGTGCTCGATACCGCCGATGTACTGATCTACCGGCAGCCAGTGGTTGGCTGCAGCCGGATCCAGCATGCCCTTGTCGTAGTCCGGAGAGCAGTAGCGCGCGTAGTACCAGGAGGACTCCATGAAGGTGTCGAAGGTATCGGTCTCGCGGAACGCTTCCTGACCGTTGTAAGTGGTCTTGGCCCACTCGGCGTCAGCCTTGATCGGGCTCTGGATACCGTCCATCACCACATCTTCAGGCAACAGTACCGGCAGTTGATCTTCCGGAGTCGGCACCACGGTGCCGTCAGCCAGGGTCAGCATCGGGATGGGGGCACCCCAGTAACGCTGACGGGAGACGCCCCAGTCACGCAGACGGAAGTTGACGGTACGTTTGCCGTGGCCGAGGGCTTCCAGCTTGTTGGCGATGGCATCAAAAGCGCCCTGGAAGTCGAGACCGTCGAACTCGCCGGAGTTGAACAGTACGCCCTTCTCGGTGTAAGCGGCTTCGCTCACGTCCACCTCGCCATCGGCAGGCTTGATGACGGCCTTGATGTCGAGGCCATATTTGGTGGCGAACTCGAAGTCACGCTGGTCGTGACCCGGAACCGCCATCACGGCGCCGGTGCCGTAGTTCATCAGCACGAAGTTGGCGACCCAGACCGGTACCTTGCGGCCATCCAGCGGGTGAATGGCATAGAGACCGGTGGCCATGCCCTTCTTCTCCATGGTGGCCAGTTCCGCTTCGGCTACCTTGGTGTTCTTGCACTCTTCGATAAAGGCAGCCAGTTCCGGATTGCTGGCAGCAGCCTGCAGGGCCAGTGGGTGACCGGCAGCGATACCGACATAGGTGACGCCCATGAAGGTGTCCGGACGGGTGGTGTAGACCTCCAGCTGCTCAGCCTGACCCTCGATGGCGAAGCTGATGTTGACCCCTTCGGAGCGGCCAATCCAGTTGCGCTGCATGGTCTTGACCATCTCCGGCCAGCCTTCCAGATTGTCGATGTCGCTCAGCAGCTCTTCGGCGTAATCGGTGATCTTGATGAACCACTGGGGGATCTCTTTTTGCTCCACCGGGGTGTCACAGCGCCAGCAGCAGTTGTCGATAACCTGCTCGTTGGCCAGCACTGTCATGTCGTTCGGGCACCAGTTGACGGAGGAGGTCTTCTTGTAGACCAGACCCTTCTCGTAGAGCTTGGTGAAGAACCACTGCTCCCAGCGGTAGTAATCCGGCTTGCAGGTGGCCAGCTCGCGATCCCAGTCATAACCCAGCCCCAGCATCTTCAGCTGGTTCTTCATGTATTCGATGTTTTCGTAGGTCCAGGGCGCCGGCGCAGTGCTGTTTTTGACCGCGGCGTTCTCCGCTGGCAGGCCGAATGCATCCCAACCTATGGGCTGCAGCACGTTCTTGCCATTAAGCCGTTGATAACGGGAGATCACATCACCTATGGTGTAGTTACGAACGTGCCCCATGTGTAGTCGACCAGACGGATAGGGGAACATGGACAGGCAGTAGAACTTCTCTTTGTCTACTTTCTCCACGGCCTTGAAGGTTTTCTTGGCATCCCAGTGCTTTTGCACTGCTGGTTCGATTGATTGGGGAACGTATTGCTCTTGCATTGGTGACATCCGGATCTGTGAAATGAATAGATAAATCAGCTGGGAAATCGCAATAGAATACCCATATCCTGCGGCGGCAACAACCGCCAGCGTCCCTCGGGCCTTAAGCCGGGCCAGATCAGGGTTTAGTAGAGGAGTAACAGCCATGGACAAACGTCAAAAAGGGTACGAAGCCTTCATTGCCGAGCTGCAAAAACAGTGGCAAGAGACTGAACAGTTCCAGGGGGAGCGCCTCAACCGGATGATCGCCAAGGTGCAGGCCTATCTGGAGGCCGCCAGCGACCTGACTCAGGACGAGCTGGCCCTGATCGCCGAGTATGTGAAGCGGGATCTGGGCAACTATGACGAGGGGCGCCATGACGATAGCGAGCAGATTGAAGAGTCTGCTTTCATGCTGGCTCTGAAAGACACCGCCTGGTCCTGGTTGGCGGATGTGACCGACCGCGCCCAAGTGGAGTGGCGGGAGCTGGCCGACGAGCTGGAGCACAAGGGCGTCTATGAGGCGGGTGACTGGGTGGGGCTCGGGGTCATGGTGTGCGACCAGTGTGGCTGGCGCCATACCGTGCTCCATCCCCAACAGCTCGATACCTGCCCCGAGTGTGGTTGCGCCGAGTATCACCGCGAGCCGCTCTCGCCTTGAGTCGACGTATCATCAGGTTCATCTACCGACCGGTAGGGACGATTAGCGCAGCGTAATCGTCCATTTAGTCAGAGGTATCGACACTCAGCTTACCAATAAGAGAGAGGCGCCATCAGGCGCCTCTCTCTATTGATGGGCGGGATTACTTGCCGGCGACGGATAGGCCGCCAAAACGGATAAGCGGGGCGTAGAAGCCCTTGCCATCGTTGTGGTGCAAGGTGTCACCGACCGCTTCCAGCTCGCCCAGCAGGCGGTAGAAGTTGCCCGCCACCGTGATGCCGCGTACCGGCTGGAGCCGCACGCCATCGCGACAGAGGAAGCCCGACGCGCCAAAGGAGAAGTCGCCGCTCACCGCATCGGCACCGGAATGCAGACCGTCCAGCTTGACCAGCTCCAGATAGTTGCCGCTCTGCACCTCCGCTTCGCTATGGGGACCCGCGCCAAACACCAGATGGCGAGCGGTGACATCGAGGGCGCTGCGAGCACCGCGGGCGGCCGAGCCGTTACTGGCGACGCCAAAGTGGCGGGCGGTGGCGCTGTTGTGGAACAGGGTTTTCAGCTCGCCGTCGCCAATCAGCAGCAGATCCGAGGTAGCAGCTCCCTCGCCATCAAACGCCTTGATGTTCATGCCGCCCGGCATGTAGACCCGGCTCTCCAGGGTGAGCCAGCGGGAGGCGACACTCTGCCCCACCTTCTCCCGCCAGGGGTTGATCCCCTGCTGGGCCCACTTGCCCGACAGCACCCCCTGAAAGCAGCCAAACAGACTGGCGAAGCAGTTGGTGCTGAAGATGACGCTGTAGCGGCCACCCGGCAGCGCCTCACCCGGCAGCAAGTCGCTGGCGACGGCATAGATCTGGTCGATGAGTCGCTGGCTATCCAGCTCGTCGAAGCGACGGCCATACTGCCCCTGCGAGTGCATCGACTGGCGACCATCCCGTTCGACCAGCGCCGAGGTGTAGCAGCCGACGCTGAACTCGTCGTGCTGGCAGAGGGAGCCCTGACTGTTGGCGAGCCAGATCTGGCTCTCCCCCTCAAAAAAGCTGTTGTAGGGGGCGCCGGTGACGTCTGGCATGGCCAGCATCTCCGACTCTAGGCGCAGGGCCAGGGTGATCTTCTCCTCTACCGGCGTGGTGTCGGGTTGGTTGATCTCGGCGCAATCTGTGGTGATCCGGCTATTGGCCACCGAGATGCGCTGATCCGGGTCCACCTTGGCAAAGCGGCTGGCATCCAATGCGTCTTGCAGCATGGCATCCAGCGCCAGCTCATCGAGGGATTCCGAGTAGGCGATACCGACCCGGCCCTCTTTTATCAGGCGAATGCCGAGTTGCTGGCTGCTGGTCACCTTGTATTCACCCAGCTCACCCTTGTCTGCCTTGAGGGAGAAGGCCTTCTCCTGATTGGCGATGATGTCTGCCTCGGCACCGAGATCAGCCACTTTATCCAGCAGACGGGTGAGCAGTAGGTTCATGTCGAGTTGGCTCATCAGGCGTTCCCTCCCACCAGAATGTTGTCCACTTTGAGTGCGGGTTGGCCCACCGAGGTGGGGACCGAGCCCGAGACCGAGCCGCACATGCCAGCGGCCAGCGCCAGATTGCTGCCCACCATGGAGATCTCTTTCAGCACCTGCGGGCCGGTGCCGATCAGGGTGGCCGACTTGAGCGGTTTGGTGATCTTGCCGTGCTCGATGAGGTAAGCCTCCTGCACGTTGAAATTGAACTCGCCGGTGCCGGGCTGTACCGAGCCGCCCCCCATCTTCTTGGCGTAGATGCCGTGTTCGACGGTGGCCAGCATATCGTCGAGGCTGTGGTTGCCCGGTTCGATATAGGTGTTGCGCATGCGCGAGGTGGGGGCGTACTTGTACGATTCGCGCCGACCCGAGCCGGTGCGGGCATAGCCGGTCTTCAGCGCCCCCATTCTGTCCACCAAAAAGCCGGTCAGCACGCCGTCCTTGATGAGCTGAGTATGCTGGGTCGCCATCCCTTCATCATCGACGTTGATGGAGCCCCAGACGTTGCTTTGCAGCCCTTCGTCCACAGCGCTGACCACCGGATTGGCAATGAGCTGGCCCATCTTGTCGTGGAACACAGACGCCTTCTTGGCCACCGAGGTGGTCTCCAGCAGGTGACCGCACGCTTCGTGGAAGATGACGCCGCCAAAGCCGTTCTCCATGATGACTGGCAGAGTGCCGCTCGGGCAGGGGGCTGCACCCAGTTTCACCAGCGCCTGGCGGGTGGCGGTGAGGGCCAGCTCGCGGGGATCGATGCGCTCGGCATGCTCCCAGCCCATCAGGGCGCCTGGCGCCTCGTAGCCGACGCTCTGCTCGCTCCCTTCCATGGCGATGGTCTGGGCCATGATGCGGTTGTAGTGGCGGCGATCGGCTACTTGCACTCCTTCGCTGTTGAAGATCTCCACCTCTTGCTCCCAGCCCAGCACGTTGCCGGAGAACTGGCTCACCTTTCCGCTCTCGGCGCGGGCCGCCGCATCCATGGCGTGCAGATAGGCGATCTTCTGCTCCAGCAGCTTGTCGGCCGACAGCGGCAGTGCCACCGGGTTGCGATCGGTCAAGCGGGTGAAATCGAAGGCGGTGGCGGTCACCACGGGGTCACGGCGGTCTTTGGCCGCCAGCAGGGTGACAATGCGCAGCAGCTCATCGCGGCTGGCCAGATTGGTGTAGCCGTAGAGCACCTTGTAGCCGTAGCAGAGGCGTACGCCGATGCCGAAATCGAGGCCGCCGTTGATGTTCTCTATCTGGCTGGAGAGCAGGCTGAGCTGGCTGCGGCGCTTGCGCTCCACAAACAACTCGGCGAAATCGGCACCCAGTGCCAGTGCGTGATCGAGCACGTCACGGGCGATGGCGGGGGCCAACAGGGAGAATGGAGTCATAGAATATCCTTTTCTGGTCTGTCTGTTTGCTTCCGACACCCGGCTCTGATTGTTATGGGATGTCGAGTCCATTGTTGCAGACCAGCACAAAAAAGTCGCTATAGGGTCACGCGATGATACCGATTGAGAAAATCGGTGCGATTACTGCGCCCGGGCGGCCATAGCACAGGGCAAGTGGCCACCCGGGCAGGAGGAAGAAGGCGTCAGAGCAGGGCGTGGATTTCGCTCAGGATCTGCTCGACCCACTGCTCGATGCGCGGATCTGTCTGGTCATATTGATTGGCATCGTCCAGCGCCAGCCCGACAAAGTGGTGGCCATCGTCGATCAGCGCCTTGGAGGCATCGAATTCGTACCCTTCGTTGGGCCAGTAGCCCACCAGCTTGACCCCTTTGGGCACCAGCTGATCGTGCAGCAGGCCGAGGGCATCCTGGAACCATTCGCCATAACCGAGCTGATCTCCGAGGCCAAACAGGGCGACGATGCGTCCCTCCAGATGGAGATCAACGATATCTTCCCAACGGGACTCCCAGTCCTCCTGCAGCTCGCCGAAATCCCAGGTGGAGATGCCGAGGATCAGGATCTCGTAATCCTCCATCCGGCGCAGGGAGACATCCTTGATATTGTGAATATCCACCAGCTCGGGGCCGATGAGGGCGCGGATCTTCTCGGCAGCCATCTCGGTGTAACAGGTGGTGGAACCGTAAAACAGACCAATCTTCATCGCTCTTCTCTCTGTTGGCGCTTTCTTGCTTGCTCGTGTGGGCTGCGCCATGTTGGCAACACGATGGGTAACGTAAGGGGAGGGCGCCAGTCTAGCAGATTGCCATTCGACCTTCACCGCCCGGCAAGGGGCTTGGCAAACGTGGCTTATCTTTCCAATGAAAGTGCCTTGTCTTTGCAAGGAGTTGGCGCGTTACAATGGGCCATCGATCCCCTGATTGCAGCGCACCATGAGCAAGCCCGACCCCCATCCTCTGATTGAACCCTTCCTCGACGCCCTCTGGCTGGAGCGGGGATTGGCTGACAACACGGTCAGCTCCTATCGCAGCGATCTGGAAAAATTTTCGTTCTGGCTCGACGAGCAGGGCAGCTCTCTGCTGTTGGCAGGGATGGACGAGATCCAGCACTACCTCGCATGGCGGGTGGATCACTTGTTTGCAGCGAGCAGCACCGCTCGTTTCCTCTCGGCTTTGCGCCGTTTTTACCAATATCTCAACCGCGAAAAGCTGCGCAGCGATGACCCTACCGTACTGCTGGAGGGGCCCAAGTTGCCGAAAAAATTGCCCTCCGATCTCAGCGAAGCCGAGGTGAACGCGCTGCTGACTGCGCCGCTGGTGGACGACCCGCTGGAGCTGCGGGACAAGGCGATGCTGGAACTGCTCTACGCCACCGGGCTGCGGGTCTCCGAGCTGGTGGGGCTCACCGCCGAGCATGTCAGCCTGCGTCAGGGGCTGGTGCGAGTGGTGGGCAAGGGCAACAAGGAGCGGCTGGTGCCGATGGGGGAGGAAGCGATGCACTGGCTGGAGCGTTACTACCGGGAGGCCCGCACCCTGCTGCTGGGGGGCACCAGCTCGGATGTGGTGTTTCCTTCAAAGCGGGCGCAGATGATGACCCGCCAGACCTTCTGGCACCGCATCAAGATCTATGCCCTGCGGGCGGGTATCCATGGTGAGTTGTCACCTCATACCCTGCGTCACGCCTTTGCCACTCATCTGCTCAACCACGGCGCCGACTTGCGGGTGGTGCAGATGCTGCTGGGTCACGCGGATCTCTCCACCACCCAGATCTACACCCATGTGGCCAACGAGCGACTCAAGGCGCTGCACGGTGAACACCATCCCAGAGCCTGAGCCGGTGCGCGAGTCTGTCAAAATAAAAAACCGCCAGCAGGCGGTTTTTTGGCATTACACGACAGGAGATTGCGCTTATTTCCCCTGTTGGGATTTGAGCAAATCGCGGATCTCGCTCAGCAACTCTTGATCCTTGGTAGGACCGGCGGGGGCGGCGGCCTCTTCTTGCTTCTTCTTGAGGGTATTGATGCCCTTCAGCCCCATGAAGATGGCGAAGGAGATGATCAGAAAGTCGATGATGGTCTGAATGAATTTGCCGTAGGCAATGACCACTGCGGGTGTGCTGCCTTCTGCGGCCTTGAGGGTGACCGCCAGGTCGCTGAAGTCCACGCCACCCAGGATCAGACCGATAGGCGGCATGATCACGTCACCGACAAAAGAGGAGACAATTTTGCCGAAGGCGGCACCAATGATGATACCAACCGCCATGTCGATCACGTTGCCGCGAGCGGCAAAGGCTTTGAACTCTTGAATCAAACTCATAATATCCTCCGAAATTAAACAAAATAGCGCATGGATCGCCCCTGAACAGGGGACGCTGCTTTATCAGGAAAACGGAGGCGAGGCCGCGTTATTCCTGTCGTCGTGACTAGCTTGCTGGGGTTGGCTTTGATTGGCAATCTGCGGGCCATTATTTTTTGGTACAGTCCGGTATTAATTTTTTAGTGATTAGCGGATTGAATAATAAACTATGCTGCTGTACTTTGCGGGGTCAATTCATTCATACCATGTGAGTAATCCAGTGAAGTATTTACTACTGGGAATGATGCTACTGTTCACATTTTGTGCCAGAGCCGGGATGGACCCCCACGCCTTGAAAGAGGTCATCTCAACCCGGTTGGGGATAGCTGTCTATCTGGTCGAGCAGACACCGATTAGCGGGTTATACATGCTGGGCACTTCCCAGGGGGTGCTCTACAGCGATGCCAAAGGGGACTACGTTGTTCAGGGCATCATGCTGGATATGGCCCATGACATGAAAAATCTGACCGTTTCAGGCCTGCGAGAGCAGCGTCGACTGGGTTTGTCTCAGGTGAGCTATGCGCCCATTGTGCTTGAGGCTCCTGACGAGCGTCATCGAGTCGCGCTGTTTCTCGGTGAACATGAGGCGAGAAGACGGCAGTTGGCTCCGACGTTACAACATCTGCAGGCATTAGGGATCAGTGTCGAGCTGTATCCTGTGATTGAGCATGCGGCACAGGCTGCCGACTGGTGCAGCGACCCCCTGCTGCAAAATTCCCCCTTCAAAGCTTATTTGCCTCAACAGGAATGTAGTGAGACCCTTATTCAAAATATTGGCCTGAGCAAATGGTTGGGGGTCAAGGTATTGCCTGCCTGGGTCTCCTCTGACGGGAATCTGGTTCGCGGTTACCAAAGCCCTGAGCAATTGCTAAAAATACTGGATCACTATGCCGAAGCCCCTGCAAGTTCGCCGTCGTCCGAAAGTTGATGATTCCCATCTGCCTACCACCCTGCATCCCCTGCTTCGCCAAATCTTCGCCAGCCGTGGCGTAGAGGATCCCGTCCTGCTGGAGCGCAGCGCCAGCCAGCTGTTGCCGCCCCAGCGCCTCTATGGCATGGAGCAGGCGGTGCCGCTGCTGGCGGATGCCCTGACCGCCCAGAAACGGATCCTGATCGTCGGTGACTTCGACTGCGATGGCGCCACCAGCTCGGCCCTGTGCGTGCTGGCGCTACGCGCCATGGGGGGGCGCCACATCGATTTTCTGGTGCCCAACCGCTTCGAGTTCGGTTATGGCCTGACCCCCGAGATCGTCGAGTTGGCGGTGGCCCGCGGCGCCGAGTTTCTGATAACGGTGGACAACGGCATCTCCAGCATCGCCGGGGTGGCGGCAGCCAAGGCGGCTGGCATGCAGGTAGTGGTTACCGATCACCATTTGCCGGGTCAGGAGCTGCCTGACGCCGATGCGATCGTCAATCCGAACCAGCACGGCTGCGATTTCCCCTCCAAATCGCTGGCCGGAGTGGGGGTGGCCTTCTACCTGATGGCGGCCCTCAACACCCATCTGCGCCAGCTCGGCTGGTACGAGCGGCAAGGGCTGCGGGCCCCCAATGTGGCGGATTATCTCGATCTGGTGGCCCTCGGCACAGTGGCCGACGTGGTGGCGCTCGATGGCAACAACCGTATTCTGGTCCATCAGGGGTTGCAGCGGATCCGGGCCGGTCGCTGCCGTCCCGGCATTCAGGCGCTGGTGGATGTGTCTGGCCGCGATGGTCGCCGCCTCACCGCCGCCGACCTCGGTTTCGCGCTGGGGCCGCGCCTCAACGCGGTGGGCCGCCTCGATGACATGTCCCTCGGGGTCGCCTGCCTGCTGAGCGATGATCTCAATCTGGCGCGCCAGCTTGCGGCCGAGATGGACAGCCTCAATCAGGAGCGCAAGGAGATCGAGCAGGGGATGCAGCAGGAGGCGCTCGCCACCCTGGAGCAGATCCGTTTTCGCGATGGCGAGGTGCCGTCGGGCATAGTGCTGCACCGCAACGAATGGCATCAGGGGGTGGTGGGGCTGGTGGCCTCCAAGGTGAAGGAGAAGTACTACCGCCCGGTCATTGCTTTTGCCGAGAGCAGCGAGACCGAGCTCAAGGGCTCCGGCCGCTCCATCCCCGGCGTGCACCTGCGCGATGCGCTGGAACTGCTCGATACCCGTCACCCGGGCCTGATGGGCAAGTTTGGCGGCCACGCCATGGCGGCGGGGTTGACCCTGCCCAAGGCCAATATCGAGGCGTTCGGTCGCGCCTTTGAGGCCGTCATTAGCGAGCTGGTGACCCCCGAGCTCTTGACCGGGGTGCTGCTCACCGATGGCGAGCTGCTGCCGGACGAGCTCACCCTCGAGCTGGCGGAGCTTATTCGCGCCTCCGGCCCGTGGGGGCAGGCGTTCCCCGAACCGCTGTTTGACGGCGAATTTGTGCTGGTGCAGCAGCGGCTGGTGGGGGAGAAGCACCTCAAGCTGATGCTGACTACCGATTCCGGCTATGCGGTGGATGCAATTGCTTTCGGCGTCGATCTCAAGCGCTGGCCCGATGCTTCGGTCAAGCGGGTGCGGCTGGTCTACCGGCTCGATGTCAACGAGTGGCGCGGCAACCGCAGCGTGCAGCTGTTGGTGGAGCATCTGGAGGCGGCCGGTCTCTAGTCTGACTGCCACGCTGTTCTGCTGATCATGACGGTCACCCTCGGGTGGCCGTTTTGCTGTGGCCCGGGGTGTGACTCTACCGCGTTGTCATGGTGGTTTTTAATTGCTGGTTTTCTGAGACAGCGGGTTTTAAGTCTCGTTTTGTGTCGGTCTGTATGGTTTAAAATTCAAGAAAAAGAGGCGTTGTGGTACATTTATCCCTGCGTAATTTTGCTATTTGAACGGGACTGACTCTTTGCTGCCCTCTGGCCGACTATCGACCTGGGCGATGGCCCTCGCTATCGCCAGCCTGCTGTGGTTTGCCGCTTTCGCTGCGGTAGGGGTTACTGCAACGCCTCATCAGGAATCGGTTGGGCAGAGCGTCTCGATGCAGCTACATGAGCAATCCGATCAGGGATTGGCCAACAGCGTCAGCCTCCCTCCAGCCTCCCAGTGGCGACTCGGCTTCGAGCAGGGGCGGCGGCTGGAAGGGGCCACTCACTCCGAGCGCTATCAGATGGTGCTGGCCTGGTTCCAGCACGACATCCTTGACCTGCTCTGCGGTCTACTGTTCTTTGTGCCGCTGATCTATGTCAGACAGGCCTGCGGCCACTTTGGTTATCTGCACAAACAGCAACTGCTCGGCCATCATCTGCAATTTCGCTTCTGTCACGGCGACTAGCTCACCCTGCTGGCGGGCGCACATCCACGTTTTCACACTGCTGTTGAACTCTCCTGATTGACTGACGGGGCAGGCTGACACCTGCTGCCTGCGGTCTATCATCCGGTGCTGCGTCCACCCTTCCTGTTGCTTTGTCCATGCTGCTGGCCTTCGGCCAGAGGCAGACTTTCTCTTTGCGCAAACACCTGGTGAGCACACCTATGGACTATTACCTCAACCTGTTTATTCACTCGATTTTTGTCGAGAACCTCGCCCTGGCCTTCTTTCTGGGGATGTGTACCTTTCTGGCCGTCTCGAAAAACATCAACACCGCCTTCGGCCTCGGCATGACGATACTGGTGGTGATGGTGATCGCCATTCCTCTTAACAATTTGATCTTCCGTCATATCTTGCGGGCAGGCAGTACCTTTTTCGGCGAATACGATCTGGGGTTTCTCGACTACATCATCTATATCGGGGTGCTGGCGGCGCTGGTGCAGGTGATGGAGATGGTGCTCGACAAGTACGTCCCGGCCCTCTATCAGGCGCTCGGCATCTATCTGCCGCTGTTGACGGTGCACTGCGCCATCTTTGGCGGGGTGATGTTTATGGCGCAGCGGGATTACGATTTCGTCGAGTCGCTGGTCTACAGCGCGGGCTCCGGGCTCGGCTGGCTGCTGGCCATTGTCGCCATGGCCGGTTTGCGCCAGAAGCTGAAGTACGCTGATGTACCCGAGGGGCTGCGGGGCATCGGTATCACCTTTATCGTGGCGGGGCTGATGTCCCTTGGTTTTATGTCCTTCTCCGGCATATCTCTGTGAGGGGATGACAGAAAAAAACGAGGCGCCTGCGGGCGCCTCGTTGTTTATCGGGGATTGCGGATGGCCCTTACAGCTCGCGGGCCCAGGGGTGGGCCTTGGGACGCAGCGCCAGCGCCAGACCCAGCAGCAGCACGGTCAGGCCGTAGAGGGGCCAGCTGCCAAAGCGCATGTAGGGGGTCTCGCCGTGGGCGGGACGCACCTCGCTGCGCAGTACACCTGCTTCGAACTGCGGGATCTGGCCGATGATGCTGCCATCGATCTCGGTGACTATGGTGATGCCGGTGTTGGTGTCGCGCAGCAGCGGACGTGCCAGCTCCAGCGCGCGCATCCGGGCGATCTCCATATGCTGCCAGGGGCCGATGCTGGTGCCGAACCAGGCGTCGTTGGAGACGGTCAGCAGGAAGTCGGTATCGGCATTGACGTTGCGGCGCAGCTCTTCCGGGAAGATGATCTCGTAGCAGATGGCGGCGGCGAACTTGAGCCCCTTGGCGATCAGGTTGGGCTGAATCTCATCGCCCCGGCTGAACGAGGACATCGGCAGGTTGAAGAAGGGGGCGATGGGGCGCAGCAGATCTTCAAACGGCACGAACTCGCCGATGGGCAGCAGGTGGTACTTGTTGTAGCGGTTGGGGTGGTTGTAGAAGTAGGACTCCTTGCCATCCGCATCCTGTACCCCCATGCCGAGCACGGTATTGTAGAAGCGCTGTTGCTGCTCGTCGTAGTGGATGATCCCCGCCAGCAGGCCGGTATCGTTCACCTTCATCGCCTTGTCCAGATTCTCCAGATAGGGGCCCATCGCCTTCTCGATGGCCGGGATCGCCGACTCCGGCCAGACGATGATGTCAGCATCCTGATTCTCGCGGCTCAAATCCTGATAGGTGCGCACCGTGGGGGCCAGCGCCTCCGGATCCCACTTGAGGGACTGGGCGATATTGCCTTGCACCAGCGCTACCTTGACCGGCTCGCCACGGGTGACCCAGTTGAGCTGCATCAGGCCGTGGGCACCGGCAACCAGCAGGGCAGGTACCGCCAGCCACAGTGGCGAGCGGGATTTCCACACCAGCCAGATGGCGGAGGTGGACAGCAACAATGCCAGCGTGATGCCCTGCACCCCGAGGATGGGGGCGAAGCCCTTGAGGGGGCCATCGATCTGGCTGTAGCCAAACCAGAGCCAGGGGAAGCCGGTCATCACCCAGCCGCGCAGCCAGTCAGCCACCAACCACAGGGCCGGGAAGGCGAGTAGCCAGCGGCTCCAGTGACGGCCGCCAAAGAAGCGGGCGAAGGCCCAGCAGGCGAGTGTCGGGTAGAGTGCCAGATAGGCGGAGAGCCCGGCCAGCAGCACGAAGGCGACCGGCAGCGGGATACCGCCAAATTCGGTCATGCTGACGTGGATCCACCACAACCCCGGCAAAAAGAGTCCCATGGCGTAGCCAAAACCGCGCCAGGCGGCCTGTTTCGGCGTGGCTTTGTCCAGCATGGTGTAGAGGCCGAGCAGGGAGGGGATCACCAGCGGCCAGTAGCCGAAGGGGGAGAAGGCCAGCACGGCGATGGCGCCACAGGCCAGCGCGCTGAGGCTCAACAGGATTCTTGATGTAACGGGCGATGATTTCACGGGCGATTGTGCTCGTCTTGGTGTGCAACTGGGGTCGAATGGCCGCTATCTTAACCTGTAAGAGGATTAACGGCGAGCCTCGATGCCGGTTGCAGATAGCACAACGCCCCGAGGTCGGGGCGTTGTTTTACACATCGAGCGGATTTGCTTACTGCGGCTCGGATTGCGCCGCCGCGTGGTGCTCGGGGATCTTCACCTGCAGCTGCTGCAGACGGCGTCGGTCGGCATGCATCACCTTGAACAGGTAGCCGTCCAGCTCGATCTCCTCGCCCTTCTTGGGCAGGTGGCTGAAGGCGTGCATCACCAGACCGCCGACGGTATCCACCTCTTCATCGCTGAATTTGGTGCCGAAGAAGTCGTTGAAATCCTCGATCTCGGTCAGGGCGCTGATGGAGAAGACCCGCTTGCTGAGGCGGCGAATTTCGTCCGGCTCATCCTCGATATCGTCAAACTCGTCGTCAATCTCGCCAACGATAAGTTCCAGTATGTCTTCGATGGTCACCAAACCGGAGACACCACCAAATTCATCGACCACGATGGCCATGTGGTAGCGCTCTTCACGAAACTCCTTGAGCAGACGGTCAACCCGTTTGCTTTCGGGGACGATCACCGTGGGGCGCAAGATTTTTTCGAGCTGTAGCGGCTCGCTGGCGTGATGGCCGCCAAACCCGAAGGGGAGCAGATCCTTGGCGAGCAGAATGCCCTCCACATGATCCTTGTCTTCGTTGATCACCGGGAAGCGGGAGTGACCGGACTCGATGATCACCGGCAGGATCTCGTCCACCGGTTGGGATTTCTCGATGGTCACCATCTGGGAGCGGGGGATCATGATGTCGCGCACGCGCAGCTCGGCGATCTCCAGCACCCCCTCGATCATGTCTTTGGTGTCTTGATCGATGAGGTCTCGCTCTTCGGCATCGGCTATCACGTCTACCAAATCATTGCGGTCTTTTGGCTCGCCCTGGAAGAGTTGGCTGAGTTTGTCGAGCCAGGTTTTCTTCGGCGAGCCGGTACTAGGGTGATCGTCGGTCATTTTTTCTCTTGGTTACTCGCTTCAACACATGTGGGATTGTTTGAATGATATGAGGATAGTCATCTGCTGTTTCAAGGCGATGACTGTCCCCCCTTAACGCTGCGTTTTACTCTTCGTCGTTCAGATAAGGATCGGCAAAACCGAGCTCTTGCATGATGTCGCGTTCCAGCTGCTCCATCTCTTCGGCTTCCTCATCTTCGATATGGTCATAACCTAGCAGATGCAGACTGCCGTGCACAACCATGTGGGCCCAGTGGGCCATGAGGGGCTTGTTCTGCTCGTTTGCTTCCTGTTCCACTACCTGACGGCAGATCACCAGATCGCCGAGCAGCGGCAGCTCCAGACCGGGCGGTGCTTCGAACGGGAAGGAGAGCACGTTGGTGGGCTTGTCCTTGCCGCGATAGGTGAGGTTGAGCTCGTTGCTCTCCGCCTCATCGACGATGCGTACCGTCACTTCGGCCTCTTGCTGGAAGCCGAGGATGGTGCCGTCGAGCCAGCCTTGCAGCTGGGTTTCGGTGGGCAGGCCGTCGGTGCTGGCGCTGGCCAGCTGCAGATCCAGGATCACACTCATTGGGCACTCTCTTTATGGGATTTTTTGGCCGCCAGCGCGTCTGCCTGCTGGGCATCGAACGCCTCGTACGCTTGTACTATGCGAGCCACTACCGGATGGCGTACCACGTCCTTTGATTCAAAGAAGTTGAACGACAACCCTTCGACACCCTGCAGCACGTCCAGCGCATGGCGCAGGCCGGATGTCTGGTGGCGGGGCAGGTCAGTCTGGGTGATGTCGCCGGTGACCACCGCCTTGGCGTTGAAGCCGATGCGGGTCAGAAACATCTTCATCTGCTCGGTGGTGGTGTTCTGGGCCTCATCGAGAATGATGAATGCATCGTTCAAGGTGCGGCCCCGCATGTAGGCAAGCGGCGCCACTTCGATGATGTTGCGTTCCATCAACTTCTCGACTCGCTCAAAACCCAGCATCTCGAACAGGGCGTCGTAGAGGGGGCGCAGATAGGGATCCACCTTCTGGGAGAGATCGCCGGGCAGGAAACCGAGCTTCTCGCCCGCTTCCACCGCCGGGCGAGTCAGCAAGATACGACGGACCTCCTGACGTTCCAGCGCATCTACCGCTGCCGCGACCGCCAGATAGGTTTTGCCTGTTCCTGCCGGGCCTATGCCAAAGCTGACATCGTGACGGACGATATTGGCGATGTACTGCGCCTGATTGGGGCTGCGCGGCTTGATGAGACCGCGCTTGGTCTTGACCGTTACCTCTTTGCCATAGGGGGTGCTTGGTGCCGGTTCGTCATCCTGCTCCAGTACCCGTGACTCCGAAATGGCCAGATGGACCATGTCGGGGGTGATGTCGGTCACCTTGCCACCCTTGAGGGGCTGGGTTTCCACATAGAGGTGCTTGAGGATGACGGCGGCGGCATCCAGCTGGGCCTGTTTACCTGCCAGCTGGAAGTGGCTGTCACGGTAGCTGATCTCGACGCCGAGGCGGCGCTCCAGCTGCTTGATATTGTCATCGAAGGGGCCGCACAGGCTGGCAAGGCGCTGATTGTCGGCGGGCTCCAGATGCAGATTCAGGGTCGCGGTATGTCGGCTCACAATATCCTCGTCTCAAGGCACTCCCCATTCGCTGGGCGAATGGGGAGGAGGGGATTAATGGGGGGTGAAGGCGGCCACGCCCAGCTCGTCCGGCACGTTGTCCGGGCGGCGGGCCAGGATTTCGCTCGGAGCGGTGGCGATGCGCAGGTTCATCTCGCTCTCGCCGCGGATGAACTTGCCGCGCAGGGAGTTGGGACGTACCTCGGTGATCTCCACGTCGGCAAAGCCGCCGATCAGGGTGTGCTGACCTTCGAAGTTGACCACCCGGTTGTTCTCGGTGCGGCCACACAGCTGCATCGGGTCGAGCTTGGAGGGCCCTTCCACCAGGATACGTTGGGTCGAGCCCAGCATGGCGCGGCCAATCTGCATCGACTGATTGTTGATGACGTGCTGCAGACGGGCCAGACGGGCTTTCTTCACTTCCATGTCGACATCGTCGGGCATGTCGGCGGCCGGGGTGCCCGGGCGCGGGCTGAAGACAAAGCTGTAGCTCATGTCAAAGTTGATCTCTTCGATCAGCTTCATGGTGGCTTCAAAGTCTTCATCCGTCTCGTTCGGGAAGCCGACAATGAAGTCGGAGCTGATGGTGATATCGGGACGGACGGCGCGCAGGCGACGGATCTTGGACTTGTATTCGAGGATGGTGTGCGGACGCTTCATCATGGTCAGGATGCGGTCAGAGCCGCTCTGCACCGGCAAGTGCAGGAAGCTGACCACTTCCGGGGTGTCCTTGTAGACCTCGATGATGTCGTCGGTGAACTCGATCGGGTGGCTGGTGGTGTAGCGAATACGATCGATACCGTCGATGGCGGCCACCAGACGCAGCAGCTCGGCGAAGGTGCAGATGCCGTCATCAAAGGTCGGGCCACGCCAGGCGTTGACGTTCTGACCGAGCAGGTTCACTTCGCGCACCCCTTGCTGGGCGAGCTGGGCGATTTCGTAGAGCACGTCATCGAGTGGACGGCTCACCTCCTCACCACGGGTATAGGGCACCACGCAGTAAGTACAGTATTTGGAGCAGCCTTCCATGATGGAGACAAAGGCGGTGGCCCCTTCGGCGCGCGGCTCCGGCAGATTGTCGAATTTTTCGATCTCGGGGAAGGCGATATCAACCTGGGCGCCACGGCCCTCTTGCACTTGCTTGATCATGGCGGGCAGGCGATGCAGGGTCTGCGGGCCGAACACGATATCCACATATGGAGCGCGTTGACGAATCGCATCGCCCTCTTGAGAGGCAACGCAGCCACCCACGCCGATCACCAGACCGGGCTTTTTGGCCTTGAGCTTTTTCCAGCGACCCAGCTGGTGGAACACCTTCTCCTGCGCTTTTTCGCGGATGGAGCAGGTATTCAGCAGCAGGACATCTGCCTCTTCGGGCTCTTCGGTAAGGGTGTAGCCATTGCTGGCATCCAGCAGGTCGGCCATCTTGGACGAGTCGTACTCGTTCATCTGGCAACCCCAGGTTTTAATATGAAGTTTCTTGCTCATTGCTTCTCTTGACTTGTGTTGAAATCGGCATGGTCAAAGGACCGCGCATTTTACTCCGCAATCTGGATACTGCCTAGCTAATATCCAGCTGGCAATGGTGCTCACCCGATACCTGTTGCCCGTGAGCTCAATAAGCTTTCTCCTTGATTTGACGCAGCAATTCCCCGTTTGCCTCACTGTTTATCAGGCGCCCTTGCGCTATCATGTTGCCATCCGGTTCACGTCCGGGCGTTGTCGCCGGACGCACCCTTTCAGGAATAAATGTATGGAACAGTGTGATATCGCCATCGTCGGCGCCGGCATGGTGGGCGCTGCCACCGCCTGTCTGCTGGCGGCCCAGGGCCTCTCGGTGCGGGTCATCGAAACTAGCCTGCCGGAGCATTACGCGCCAGCGCAACCGCTGGATCTGCGGGTCTCCGCCATCAGTCAAGCCTCGGTGGCGCTGCTGGAGCAGGCCGGTGCCTGGCATCATCTGCAACAGATGCGGCTCTGCCCCTACCGCCGACTGGAGACCTGGGAGCTGGATGGTTTTGCCACCCGCTTCAGCGCCGCCGATCTCGGCCTGCCCCAGCTCGGCTACATCATCGAGAACCGGCTGGTGCAGCTCGCCCTGCTCAAACGGATGGAAGATTTCCCCAATATCCAGACCCACACCCCGGCGGCGGTGACCAGCCTGCGCCAGAGCGCAGACGAGGCGGTACTGACCCTGGATGACGGCACCGAGCTGGCTGCTCGCTGGGTGCTGGCCTGCGACGGCGCCGAATCCCATACCCGCAAACTGGCGGGGATCGGCGTATCGCGCTTCGAGTACCGCCAGCACTGCATGCTGATCAATATCTACACTGACTTCGCGCAGGAAGATATCACCTGGCAGCAGTTCACCCCGAGCGGCCCGCGCGCCTTCCTGCCGCTGCCCGGCCAGCATGGTTCGCTGGTGTGGTATGACAGCCCTGCCCGCATCCGGGCGCTGGCCGCCATGAGCAACGAGGGGCTGGCCGCCGAAGTGCGCTGCCACTTTCCGAGCCGCCTCGGCGGCTTCACTGTTACCGGCAAAGGGAGCTTCCCGCTGGTGCGCCGCCACGCCAACGACTACCACGCCGGTCGGGTGGTGCTGCTCGGCGATGCCGCCCACACCATCAACCCGCTGGCGGGGCAGGGGGTTAACCTAGGCTTCAAGGATGTGGCCTGCTGGGCTGATCTGCTGCAAGGGGCTGGCGATGACTGGCATCAGCTGGCGCTGGCTGAGCGCTACGAGCGGCGCCGTCGCCCCGACAATCTGCTGATGCAGTCGGGGATGGACCTCTTCTACGGGGTGTTCAGCAACGAGATAGGCCCCCTCAAGCTGGCCCGCAACCTGGCCCTCAATCTGGCGGACAAGGCGGGCCCGCTCAAGGAGATAGCGCTGCGCTATGCGCTGGGGTTGGTCTAGTAGAGAGGCGGGGCATAAGGCCATGACGCAACGATGGCCAACTTGATGCCCCTCGTATTTTTTATCTTGCCCCCTCGTTTTGCCCTCTGCCAGCGGTTGCGTGGGTGCTTTGTGAGGGCGATTTGGTGCCCGGATGGATAGTCACAAGGATGGACTGATGCGTTATCAAGGACGAATCGCGAGCTGGAACGAGGCGCGCGGCTTCGGGTTTATTACGCCGGAGCAAGATGGCGCCGAACCGGCAACCGCAGGAGAGTGTGGTACAGGGTTGTTTGTGCATGTCACGGCGTTGCAATCAGATGGTCGCTTGCCCGAGAAAGGGGAGCGAGTCACTTATCTGATCGGCAGTGATCAGGATGGCAAACCGCGGGCGCTACAGGTGTTTTTCCCCGATCGCCCGCTCACTTTGGCTGATGTCGGGCCATCGGCCGCGCGAGCTGCCACATCATCATCTGCGCCATCATTTCGGGCGGCAAGTCAGCCGCCACAGCCCACCGCGACCAGACCGCGAATTAACCCCTACCGGCGCCGCAAGAGCAGCTGGCGCGGCAAGCTCATTCCCCTGCTGGTGCTCGCCGGTCTCTTTTCCATCTATTCTCGTTTCTCGGCCGAGTCGCAGGACCCCTGGCCGACCTCCTCCGTTAGCGGCAGTGACAGCGTCCTCAGTGAGGTCTCGCTGCAACCGGCCCAACGCTACCAGTGCGATGGCCGACAACATTGCTCCCAGATGACCTCCTGCGAGGAGGCAACCTGGTTTTTGCAACATTGCCCGAATACCAAGATGGATGGGGAGGGGGATGGTATTCCCTGTGAAAACCAGTGGTGTGGTCATTAGCGCCCACTTATTGGATTGATAAATAACAGGTATTTCATTTGATTTTCGGCATGGAATTGTGGGCTGGAATCTTGCCGGATCGCCTTGCATCACAAACTGTGGTCTCAGTTGGCTAAGTGGGAATTGGGTGCTTTACTCTATCTGCTAACTTAATTGTTAATAGGTGGCGAGGCGCCACTTTTGCCACAGGATGGCCATCATGGTGGACGATATACAGAGGTCTCGGAGTTTATTCTCCGAGCGAGCCCATTATCTGGCTGCGCTGCTGGATTCGCTGGAAGACCAGATCTCGGTGATAGCTCGGAATGGCGTGATCCACTACACCAATCTCGCCTGGGATCTCTTTGCTGAGCAAAATGGCATGCCCAAGGGATATAACTGGCTCGGGGTCAACTACATGGGGGCGTGTGACGGTGAAGCGGATCCCTTGGCTGTGGCGGCGGTGGAGGGGATCCTCCGGGTTATCCGTCATCAGCAGGATAAGTTCTATCTGGAGTACCCCTGCCACAGCGTGGACACCCAGCGCTGGTTCATGATGCGAGTGGCTCCGGTGATCGGCATCGAGGCTGAGTTTTATTCCGTCGCCCATATCAATATCACCGAGCGCAAGCTGCTGGAGCTGGAGGTGGCCAACCTTTCTCTGCACGATCCCCTGACCGGACTGGCCAATCGGCGGCTGTTTAACAGCTTTCTGCATAACGAGTGGCGGCGCAGTATGCGTGAACATACCCCGCTCTCTCTCATCATGCTGGATCTCGATAACTTCAAGGCGTGTAACGATCACTTGGGGCACCAGATGGGGGATGGTTCCCTCCAGCTGGTGGGCCATCTGTTGCAATCCTTCTGCCAGCGCCCGGCGGATCTGCCCTGCCGCTTTGGCGGCGACGAGTTTGCGCTGATCCTCGGCAATACCGACAGAGTGGCGGCCTTGCGGATTGGGGAGGAGATCCGCCAGGCCATCAACGATCTCGACATAGTGGTGGCAGGAGATCTGCGACTCAGCGCCAGTGTTGGCATTGCCACCTACACGGCAGATCAACCGCTGGAAGGAGAAGGAGAGTTGCTGGCCGCGGCCGATGCGGCGCTCTATCACGCCAAGGGGGAGGGTAAAAACCGCAGTCACTGCGCCAACTGCTGATCCTGATTATTGCTCTTGTTCTGCATGCGCCCCCTTGATGGGGGCGCACTGTTTTGACGGGTCACGGTGTTAGCCACCAGCAAGCGTTGGCCTCAGCGCTCGGGCGTGGCTGAGACCGGCACGGGATGGCTGGCGATCACCTGCCTGACGAAGTGATCCCGGATGGGATCGGCAAAGTCCGGGTTCCATACCATGCTCACCTCCCACTCGGAGCTGGGGCCGGAGAGAGGATAAAGGGTGACATCGGGGCCAGCGATAAAGCTGACGCTGCGCGGCAGGATGGCATTGCCGATGCCTGCCGCGACCAGCGCTACCAGAGTCTGGATATCTTCGGCTTCCTGGATCATGCCAGTCAGCCGGTTGGCGCCGAGAAAGCCGGCAATCTGCTGGCTGAGACCGGGGCAGCGGTGGCCCACCATCTGCAGCAGCGGTTGGCTGGCCAAGGCTTGCTGGAGATCGAATGCGGCCGGGTCGGGCGTGGTCATTCGGGTCGGTACCGCCAGAACCAGCCGATCGGTTAGTAGCCGGTGTTCCTGCAGCTGAGGGGTGTCAGGTCGGCGCATAAAGCCCAGTTGCAACTGGCCGGAGAGTAGCTGCTCCTGCTGGATGGCGGAGGGCATGTCCTGCAGATGGACCATGACGTTGGCAACCTGTTGTTTGAAGCGGGTCACCAGCGAGGGAGCCAGTGCAAAGCTCGACAGGCCGAAACCAATCTTGAGCCGCCCTGCCACGCCGCTGGCGAGTGCCAGCGCATGGCGCTCAAATCCCTTGCCATGTTCGACCAGCGCACTCGCCTGGGTGAGTAGCTGGGCGCCGATGGCAGTCAGCTCAGCGCCGTGGCGACCGCGATTGAACAGGGTGCTGCCCAGCGCCTGCTCCAGCCCCTGGATCTGCTTGGTCAGGGCCGGTTGGGTGATGAACAGGCGGGTGGCGGCTTCCCGGTAGTTGGCGGTGTCGGCCAGCGTCACAAACGCCTGCAGTTGCCTCAGGTCGAATTTCATTCCAATTGGTTATCCAAAGTGGCGATTTATTGATTATAAATTATCTAATCGACTTGTTCTAATGGTCCGGTAAAGGGAGTCGCGGCTCCCTCAGACCTGAAACAAGGAGCCATATCATGTCGACTCAACGTTATCTTTTTTTGATCAAGGGCACGCTGGTGCTGGCCCAGCCATTGGCAGCACCTGAGACGGGGGAGCTGCTCGCCAGCCTGTTGCAACAGGGGTTTGTGGTCGGCCCCTTGCCGGTGTGGGCTGGCAGTGCCGAGCAGGCGCTCGCTTGTTACGAGCGTGCCGCCCAGCAGCAGGCCTTTGCCGATGCCCTCTCTGGTGCTGCATCCGAGCGGACCGGGGTGATTGCATGAGTGCCAATCTGAGAACAGAAATAAGCGCCGACATGAATAATATCACCTTGTCGGTATCCGCCCTGCTGCTCGATATGGATGGCACCCTGGTCTGCTCGACCGGCGATGTGGAGCAGGTGTGGCGGATCTGGTGTCGTGAACATCAGCTCGACCCCGAGCCGGTGCTGGCGATGTGCCACGGCATGCGCTCGCGGGAGGTGATCCGGGCGCTGGCCCCGCAACTGGATGTAGAGCGGGAGGCTGCGAGGCTCGACGAGCTGGAGATGGAACATACCGGCGGCGATGCCATCGCCGGAGCTGGCGAGCTGCTGCGCCGCTTGCCGCCAGAGCGTTGGGCCATCGTGACCTCCGCCAGTGAGCGGGTTGCCCGCCACCGCCTGAGTTGTGCCGGTTTGCCGCTGCCCAACCTGCTGGTGGGGGCTGAAGCGGTGAGCAATGGCAAACCCGATCCCGAACCCTATCTGCTGGGTGCCAAACGGCTTGGCGGGTCGCCCGCTCGCTGTCTGGTGTTCGAGGATGCGCTGGCCGGTATCGAGAGTGCCCTGCGCGCAGGTTGCACCGTGGTGCAGGTAGGGGGTGAGGAGCCACTCAATCCGGCGGTGGTGGCGGTGATCCGCGACTGGCGCGAGGTGAAGGTGGAGTTGGGGGAAGGCGAGTCCCTGCTGGTGACGCTGCCCGCCTGAGCGTCGCAGATCGCGCGCTGCGGCGGCATATTGCGGCATGAGCCATCGCCACCGCCTGCGGCAATAAAAACGCCCCCGATTTACGGGGGCGTTTTGCTATCTCAACCGTTATTTGAACACGCGGAAACGGGTGGCGTCGTCGATAAAGCTCTTGTCACCGGCGGCTTGCTTGATGCTGCCAAAGGGCATCTGGGCGCGCAGCAGCCAGCTGGCGGGCAGGTTCCACTCCTTGCGCACCGCCTCGTCGATAAGGGGGTTGTAGTGCTGCAGGGAGGCGCCGATCTTCTCCTGAGCCAGGGTAGTCCAGACTGCAAACTGGGCGATGCCGGTGGCATGTTCTGACCAGACGGGGAAGTTGTCGGCATACAGCGCAAATTTTTGCTGCAGATCCTTGATGACGTCGGTGTCCTCGAAGAACAGCACTGTGCCAAAGCCTGCGCGGAAGCTGCCATCCACCTTGGCCTCGCTCTGGGCATAGGCTTCCGGCGGCACAATCTTTTTCAGCTCGGCTTTGACGATGTCCCACAGCTTGTGGTGCTGGGCGCCAAACAGAATGACGGCGCGGGAACTTTGGGAGTTGAAGGAGGAGGGGCTGTGCCTGATGGCATCCTGGATCAGGGCCGTCAGCTGTTCCGGCGTATGGGACACCTGGTCGCCCAGGGCATAGATGGTACGACGTGCTTTGATCTGCTCGATAAACGGACTGCTCATAACATCTCCTTTGTTTGCCTGATAGTCACATCTGGTGGGTGGAGCAAAGCCATCCGGCTCCAATCGCTCAAGGTATAGACTATACCACCCTCTCAAGATCAGAGTGTTAACCGGGAGTGATGATGCTTTTTCCTGATAGTTGATACTGGACCCAAGATTTTTGATTCATAGCTAATATGAATGTTGCCATTTGAACCGTTCAGATCTGACGGCAATCAATAATTCATAGTGGATATCGCCCTAAAATCTGCCCTTAGTAATCTGTTCTATGGATGTGATGTGAGTCGGCTCCCCCTTAATAGACGCTATTACGTACTCGCTCCTCGCTCCTCTCTCCTTTGTGCTGGGGATCCTGGTGCTGCTTTCAACGCTGATCCTGGCGGCAGCCAGCTATGTGCGTGATATCGACAAGACGGTGGCGGGTTTTGGTCATATGGCCTCCTCGGTTGAAGCCGCATTGATCCATGAAATGGTGCAAGTCAATGAGCGGCAGATCGCGGTGTTGGAAGCTTCTTTGGATAAACAGGCGATTGCCCGTGGTGAGCCGGCCAACAACCCAAGTTGGGCCATTGCTCATCAGATCAAGCGCAACAGTCATTACATCTATTTTTACAATCCACGGTTTGACCTGATCAGCTGTTATCCCGAGTGGGTGCGGCCTTCCGGTTATCGAGCCTCGGTGCGCCCCTGGTACCAGGTGCTGTCTCTGCCAGGGGATAAGACGGTCTGGCTTGGCCCTTATCCCGAATACAGCACCGGAGAGCTGATCCTTACCTTGGTCAAACGAGTGCGAGATGACAAGGGTCACCTGCTGGGGTTGCTGATGGTGGACATGTCATTCAAGACATTGCAGCAGGCGCTGCAAAGAACAGTAGGGAACAACCCTGCTGCGCTCTATCTCACCCTGCGCGGCAGTAATGAGCTGATCGTGGGTAGCCATCTTGAACTGCTGGATAGAGAGGCGGAGAAAGTGGTGGACGGGCACAACGGGTTTGGCCTTGATGTGCTTTGGCATGGCACTCATATCAAGCGTGAGCTGGAAGAGATTGGTTGGGATCTCAACATCTATTTACCTCCATCAGTCTTTCGTGACGGCCTCAAAGAGTCCCTTTTGATGGTGGTGCTGCCCCTGTTATCACTTTTTTTGATCTGGTTTCTCAGCATAGGTTTTCTGGTGCGGATATTTCGTCAGGAACAGGCATTGGTATCCGGTTCACTGAGCGGGATTGTCCAGGATCCGGCAGCGACCGAGCCGGTTGTAGAAGCAAATACCTGGTTTGTGCACAGCAGTCTCAGTGAAATAGAGCAGGTGCGTGCCACCTTTCTCAAAGATCAGGATGCGCTGCTGCGCGATCCTCTGACCGGCAGCATGAACCGGCGCGCTTTCGAACAACACAAACGGGCGCTTGAGCAGACCGAACTGCATTTTTGGCTGCTGCTGTTCGATGTGGACTGCTTCAAAGGGATCAATGACACCCTTGGCCACGCCTTTGGTGATCAGGTGTTGGTTCGGGTTGCCCACATTCTGGCCGAAGAGTTTGGCGAACATGCGGTCTATCGGATTGGGGGCGATGAATTTGCCGCATTGGTGCAACTTGAACGCAGTGAGCTGGAAGCCGCTCTGGTTCATCTGCTCTATCGGGTGCGTAGCCAGCAGTGGCGCGAGTTCAAGGGGCAGGTCACCCTGAGTGCGGGGGGCGCCAGTAATCAGCAGGATGGCACCGAGCTGTTTGAACGGGCCGATGCGCTTCTCTATCAAAGCAAGCGCTGCGGGCGGGATTGCTGGCATCTCTCGTCAGGGGGCGATGTGATCCGCAAGGAGCAATCCTGACAGTATTTGTCTGATGACGACAGCCTCTAAATATCCCGCACACAGGCAATCTCGTTGATCGCCTGTGTGCGGGGCAGGTGCTAGCTGAACAGCAGGTAGGAGAGGGTCAGGCAGCAGATGATGCCCGAGATGATGGGCACCGAGGTGCGCTTGATGATCTCGATGGGGTTGCTGCCGGTGATCGAGGCGATGACGATGATCACCGCGGCTACCGGCGACATGGAGCGGATCAGGTTGGCGGTGAGCTGCATCGGCAGGGCCACTGACACACTGTTGACCCCGACCTTCTCGGTGATCTCGGGAATGATGTTGATAAAGGAGTAGAAGACCGCTAGCCCGCTACCGCTGATAAAGCCGATCAGCGCCGCCGTACCGGAGAAGAAGAACATCAGGATAGAGCCGACCCCGTCGATGTGCTTCACGCTGTCCACCAGGGTATCTATGATACCGATGGCTTTGAGCCCCTCCACCAGCATGCTGGCCGCCACGATAAGCGACACTACCTGAGCCAGACCCGTCCCCATGCCGGTAAAGAAGATGGCGAACTCCTTGCTGGTCTCCTTGATATTGCCTTTGCGCAGCAGCTCCCCCCCGATGGTGAGCAGCAGACAGACGAAGGTGATCTCCACCAGCCCCAGCGAGATGTGGGTGAAGAAGATGCCAAACAGGAGCACCAGCACCAGCGGCAGCACCGGGAAGAGGCCGTAGTAGGCGGGTGGCAAGCCGGTGGGTAGGGCGAGGGATTCATCCTTCTCTTCCAGTCCGCCGCGCGCTTGCTGCCGCTTGTCCATCGCCTTCTGCCAGAAGTAGTGCACCACCGCCATCAGCGCCAGCGTCGGCAGCGAGATAGGGGCGTGGTAGGAGACGATGTACTCCACCAGCGGGATCCCCAGCTTCTGGGCAGCCAGCACGTTATCGGCCCCCAGCGGACTTGGCATTATGGTGGCGGTGGTGGCAATGACGGCCCCGGCAGTGAGGGAGGACATGTTCGACGCCTTGAGCACCGGATAGAGGGTCGCCATCAGCAGCACCGCCAGACTGGCGGCACTCGGTACCACCAGCGAGAGCAGGTTGCCCAAGAGGAAGATCACCGGCACCAGCAGATAGGGGGAGCGGATGCGGCTCAAGGGGCGGGTCAGCAGCATAACGGTGACGTCGTTGGCGCCGATGTGGCTCATGTAACTGGAGAAGCCGAACAGCACCATGATGGTGAGGCCGACATTGCCCATCTGGCTGATGAAGATCTGCTTGATCTGGACGAAGGGATCGAGCCAGCTGAGGCCGCTGCTCTGCGCCTCTGGCAGCAAGGGGTGACCCAGTCCGACGGCGGCAAACATCAACAGCAAACCTGCGCCAAACAGCACTATCTTGGCATCGTAGTTTTTGGCGATGAGATAGCCGCAGATGACCAGGATCAGGGTGCTGACAATTATTTCCAGCATGGTTCCAACACTCTCTTCTTGATGTGAATTGGCCAGCGAGCTGGCGGTTCGGGATCAGATGGCGCGGGCAAGGGTCTCCATGCACCAGGCTCTGAATCCGGGCACGTCGATATCGAGGCACACCTCGGCGTTGGGCGGCCGCTTGAGCCGGTTGTTGATATCCACCGAGGTGGTGCCCAGGGTGTGCTCGCCCCGGGTTTCGATGGCCACATGGCAGGCCTGGGTGGTGAACAACTCGGGGCGCACCAGATAGGCGATGGCGCAGAGATCGTGCATCTTGAGCCCGGTCTGCATGCTGCCGCCGCGATAGTGGCCAAACAGGGCGTGGAGCACGGCGCCGGTGCGGTTGAGGGCTGGCAGCATCGCAATCATCTCGCCGGTCAGGGTCGCCCGGCTGGTGACATCGAGCCCGCACATCACAATGGGCAGGCCGCTGCTGAAGACGATGTGAGCCGCCTCCGGATCCACGTAGATGTTGAACTCGGCATTGGGGGTGTGGTTGCCCCGGCCAGCCGAGCCGCCCATCAGCACGATCCGCTCGATCTTCTCCCGGCACTCGGGGTGCAGGGTGAGCAGCAGGGCGATATTGGTCAGCGGCCCGATGGGCACCAGCGTCATGGGGTGTTCGCTGGCCAGCAGGGTGGCTTTCATGGCTTCGACGGCATGTTCCGGCAGCGGCTGTTGCTGCGGCTCGGCAAACTCGTAACCGTCGAGGCCGGAGTGGCCATGGATATGGCTGGCATTGTCGAGGGGGCGCACGAGGGGCTGGCTGGCCCCCTGTGCCACCGGCACCTTTTTGTCGAAAAAGTGCAGCAGGCGCAGGGCGTTGCGGGTGGTCTTGCTGACATCGACGTTGCCAGCGACCGTGGTGATGAGCGCCAGCGCGACCCCGGGGTGAAAGAGGGCGGCGGCGATGGCAACGGCATCGTCGATGCCGGGGTCGGTATCCAGAATAATGGCGACAGGGTTCACTCTGTTCTCCTCGATGTTAATCGGCTTGGCTGGCATCGGCGTGGGGCCAGCTGCAGATGAAGGGGTTGACAATCTCGCGGGTCAGGCCGTCGGTGAGACCGAGATCGGTCAGATGGGGCCCCGCATTGCAGGCGAGACAGGTTCCCTCGATGGCCTTGAAGACCCGGTAGGGGGGCTCCCACTCCACCACCCGGCCGCTTACTTCCCGCAGGGCGTGGAAACTGGCCGCCAGCTCGCTGGCTGGCAGGTCGGAGAGCATGCCCGCGATGGGCATGGCGACGTGGGCCAGCACCTCACCCTGCTGAACGACCGCCATGCCGCCTCCGCTGGCGATCAGGGTGTTGGCGGCCAGCATCATCTCTTGTGGGTCGCGCCCCAGCACCACCAGATTGTGGGAGTCGTGGGAGTAGCTGGTGGCGATGGCCCCCTGCAGCTCGCCCCACCCTTCCAGCAGCGCCAGCCGGGTGCCCGCCTGATGGCGGCCGTGACGGTGTTGCACCGAGATCAGGCTAAACCCCTCCGGCACAATCACCTGACCATCCCGAACCTCAACCTCGGTTTCGCTCCACTGGGTGAAGCGGGCCCCCTTGATGGTTTTGAAGCGGGCACGTCCCGCCGCCAGTCCGGGCACCCGAATGACGAAGTCTTCCAGCGTGCGCAGGGGGATCTGCATGGTAGCGCGCGGCGCCTGGCAGCCAGCGACAGGCTTGGAGGGGGTGAGAATGGCTCCATGGTGGGCGACCCGCTGGCCGCCGCTGTAGACCCAGAGCGGGTTAAGATCGATGAGATTGTCAAACACCACCAGATCGGCGCAGCGACCTGCGGCAACCAGCCCCAGATCGTTGCGTTTCAGACGGATGGCGGCATTGAGAGTGGCCATCCGCAGCACATCGGGCACCGCCAGCCCCAGCTCTGCCAGCAGTTTGACCAGCGCGATCATGCCCCCCTTTCCCAGCAGCATGTCGGGCGGCACATCGTCGGTACAGAGGGTGATTTGGGAGGAGAGGTGGGGCAGCTGTTTCAGCGCCGCGACGATCTCCGGCAGCAGGTAGGGGTGGGAGCCGCGCAGTTGCAGGGTGAGCCCGGCCCGCAGCTTCTCCAGCGCATCGGCTGCCGAGGTGAGCTCGTGATCCGAGCTAACCCCGGCGGCCAGATAGGCTTGCAGCCGGTTGCCGCTTAGGCCCCGGGCGTGCCCTTCAATCAGGGCGTTGCGTTGCAAACCGGCGTGCAGGATGCCGGTCATTCGCTCGCTGCCGCCCAGCACCCCTTGCATGTCCATCACCTCGGCGATCCCCGCGACTTCCGGCCACTCCAGCATGGTCGCCATCTCGGGGCCATGAAACTCGGCCCCCGACATCTCGAGGCCCGGCGTCGAGGGAACGCTGGAAGGGGCGGCGCAGATCACCCGCAGCGGCAGGTTGCGGCTGGCGTCGATGGCGTAGCGCACCCCCGCCAGCCCGAGCACATTGGCCAGCTCGTGGGGATCCCAAAAGATGGTGGTGGTGCCCTGCGCGACCACCACATCGGCGTAGCGCTCCGGCGTCAGGTGGGAGCTCTCCACATGGACATGGCTGTCGATAAGCCCGGGCGAGAGATAGGCACCGGCCAGATCGTGGATCTCGCTCGCCTGCTGGCAGGTGCCGACCGGATGAACGCTGGCGATCAGCGGGCCGACCAGCCCCACATCGGCGGGGCGGATCTCGCCGGTCACCATGTCGATCACCTTGGCGTTGATGAGCAGCAGATCGAAGGGGACTTCACCGAGGGCCGCCTGCACGGCGCGGCGGCGCAAGTTGAGGGATGCATCTTGTTCACACATGAAGGAGATGGCCTAGCAAGGGGAATAATGGGCACACTTTAGGGAGGGGATTGGCTCGTGCATAGCGCAAAGAATTTATAACTGGATAAGAAAGGGTTATGCTGCTGCAAACGTTTTCTCTGGTTGTCCCTTCCATGTCTGAACCCTGGCGCCGTTTGCCTGCGCTCTCTCTCAAGCAGATCCAGTATTTTGTCACCCTGGCCCAGCTGCGCCACTTCACCGAGACGGCCAACCAGATGGCCATCAGTCAACCCGCCCTGAGCAGTGCCTTGCGCCAGATTGAATCAGTGCTAGGCGGCAAACTGTTCCATCGTACTGCGCAGGCGGTCACCCTCACCGAGCAGGGAGAGGCGATCCTGCCCCACGCCAAGGGGCTGCTCAATGTGGCCCACGCCGCTTTTGCCGATATGCAGCAGGTGATGGCCGAAGGGGGCGATGGTACCCTGCGTATCGGCTTGATCCCGTCGGCCTGCGCCCTGATGTTCCCGCTGGCGGCCGCCCGCTTGCAGCAACAGTTTCCGGGTTTGCGGGTCGAGTTTCAGGATCACACCAATGATGGCCTGCTGCTGGCGCTGGCCGAGGGAGCGCTGGATGCGGGGATTGGCGTGCTGGATGGCGAGTTGCCCGACTCGCTGGAGGTCACGCCGCTGCTGGACGATGCGCTGGTGGCGGTGGTTAACCGGCAGGACATGCTGGCAACGGAGGATGTCATCAGTTGGCAGCAACTGACCCACCGCGATATCGCCCTGTTTGCCAGAGGTAATGTCAGCCGACAGGTCAACGGGTTGGCCCAGAGCCAGTTGCCCGGGCTCAAGCCCAGATACACCACCGACTATGTCGAGACCCTGCACGGTCTGGTGCGTTCGGGATTGGCCATCGCCATTCTGCCAAGGCTTTACACCACACATCTGTGCGATCCCCAGCTCAAGGTGGTGGATTTGCATCAACCGCTGCTGAGTCGCTCGCTGGCGCTGATGTGGGCGAAAGGACTCTCCCGATCGACCCGCATTGATGAGGGGCGCGCCCTGCTGCGCAACACCATCATCGAACAGCTGGGCAGCCAGCACTCCTGAGATTGTGCTACCCAACCCCGCGCTGGTGACAGGAGCTGTCCGATCGCTAGCTGTCGGGGCGGGGCTGCGACAGCCTCCCGGCCCTGCCGGGGGCCGCGTCATTCCTGTGAAATGAAATTTTTCTTGTGGTTATTCAAGTGATTGAATTCAATCTCTCGGGTCATTCCTGAAACCGGGTTTCAAGCGAAGAGCTACCTACCGCAATCCCCCCACTGGCGTGCCGCCTGCCGGTTTGTATAGTGCAGGTTAATAGTGCAGGGAAATTAATCAGGTTTGACAGGAGTATCTATGGAGATGAATAGCGGTGGCATTCGCGCGCTGGCTTTGCTGGGGGCGTTATTGCTGGGCAGCACGGCGGCACACGCCTCCGAGACCCTCAACACCATTCTCGGTGGCGGGGCGGGGGGGGTGGCGGGCACCATGATCGGCAAGGAGCTGGGGGGTGATACCGGTGCGCTGGTGGGGGCCGCCTTGGGCGGTGCTGCCGGTGGCGCAGCGACGGCCAACAAGGGCAACAAGAATGAAGCGGCCCTCGGCGGCGCGGTGGGGGCGCTTGGTGGCGCCGCCATTGGCAAGAGTGTCGGCGGTGATACCGGTCAGTTGATCGGGGCCGGGGTCGGCGGGGCGAGCGGTTCGGCCATTGGCGCCAAGACCGGTGATGGTCACAAGAGCCAGGATCGCTATTACGATGATGACGATGATCATCACCATCATAAGCACCACAAAAAGCACAAGAAGCATAAAAAGCACGGGGGGTACCATGATGACTAATGCCGCCTGGTTGCGTGTAACAAAGTGAAAGAGTGGGGCGTCGGCCTGTCTGAGATAGATAGCTCCCCACCT
This sequence comes from Aeromonas sobria, assembly GCF_000820145.1. GTDB lineage: Bacteria > Pseudomonadota > Gammaproteobacteria > Enterobacterales > Aeromonadaceae > Aeromonas > Aeromonas sobria. Next base: position 96,237 of record NZ_CDBW01000035.1, read on the forward strand.
TGGTGGGGATGTTTGTCACATTGCGGGGCGCTGTTTCCTCCCCATCCTGTCTGTATTTCAACTCGCGCCCTTGACCTGAATGGTGGGCCATCCCCTATTTACCCCATCTGGCCGACAACCTATTGGCATATGCAAACCTGTTGGGCCCATGTCTGCTGCTTGTGGCATCTGGGTATCTAGGCAGCTGGGCTTGTGGATTGTCAGGGGAGGGGCTGCAGGCCGTTAGCTATGGGGGGGGTGAGCAAGAGGCAGGCCTGAATGCGCAGCTTTTATGGCATACTCCCCAGCCAGCCATGCCGAGGAGATAATTGATGGCCAAGTATGACAAAGTTTCCCCCGAGACCCAGCAGGAAGCGGTGAAGATTGCCCGTGCCAACCAGAAGCCGGGGCAGACCAAAGAGCAGACTCAACTTATCGCGCAAGGGATCCAGAAAGGCATCGATGAGTACAAGAAGCAGATGAAGGTGCGGGCCCGTGAGGCGAGTCGCCAAAAGAAGCTGCAGAGCAAAGCCAAACAGTCACAGGGCACACCACTGCCAGAGGATCAGGACGACCAGATCGAATTGGTAGAAGTGACTCGTCAGCATCCACTGCCATGGGTCTTGCTAGGGCTGAGCTGGTTGGGTTTTGCCGCAGCCTGGTTCTGGCGCAGCTAAAGCGCCCGGTAGCAAACCTTTGCCCGGGATCCTCTTCACAGCCCGGGCCCGGGCTGCTGGTCATCATCCGCGAAGAGTGCTTAAATCCCGCGCCTGTTGTGCCTGCCCCCGATTTTCAGACGACTTGTTTTCAGGAAAAATGTTATGAACCCCGCACCGCTCTATTTGCTGGCCCCTTTTGTGTTGTTTCTGGTGACCATGCTGCTCTATCGCATCTCGCCGCTGCGCGCGGTCGCTGCCAGTGGAGTTCGCTGGTTTATCCTGCCCGCCTTCACCCTGTTTATTTTGTTGATCATCATCAATGGTGCGGCCGATCCCGCCTTGCGCAATCCGGCGTTCCATTGGCTGATGCCGGGGCTTGGCTTTGCCCTGAGCCTGTTTCCGGCGCTGCCCAAGGCGCTGGTGCCCCGTCTCGCCATCAAGGAGGGGGTCTTTGCCGCGCTCGGCCTGATGTTGATGAGCCTGGCCATGGTCTACTGACCGGCTGACCACTGCTGTTGACATGACTCAAGGGGGGCTCTGTGACGCGCCCCCCTTGTACAAACAATGGCCTGCAGGCATCTTGGTGAAAGGATCGCTAGCCAGGAGGCCAGATGGACAATCCGCCCGATTTCATGGCGCAGTGGGATTATCAGGATCCCGCCGCCACCGCCCTGCGTTTTCACGCACTGCTTACTGAGGCGCGCACCGCCGCCGACCTGCAACTCGAGCTGGAGTTGCTGACCCAGATCGCCCGCACCCATTCGCTGCAACGCCAGTTTGAACAAGCTCACCAGCTGCTCGACGAGATCGCACCCCGGCTCGGCGACGCCACACCAAGGGCCAGAATCAGAGCCCTGTTGGAGCGGGGTCGCACCTTTAACTCGGCAGGTGACAAAGCCCGTGCCAGAACCCTGTTTGAACAGGCATGGCAGCTGGGCCTCAAGGAGAAGGAGCTCTATCTCGCCATCGACGCCGCACACATGATCGCCATCGCTGGGCCGCTTGAAGAGCAGAGCCGCTGGCATCAACTGGCGATGGAGCTGGCGGAGCGCAGCAGCGATGAGAAGGTGCGCGGCTGGCTGGCCACGCTTTATAACAATCAGGGCTGGACCCTGTTCGAACTGGGCCGCTTTGATGAAGCCAAAATTCTGCAACAGAAGTGTCTGGCCTGGCATCTGCAACACAACAATCCTGCCAAGGCCTTTATCGCCCGCTGGAGTCTGGCCCGGCTGACCCGAGTCAAAGGTCTACATGAGGCTGCGCTGGCTGAATTGGTGCAGCTCAAAATCGACATGACAGAGGCTGGCGAGCCTGAGGATGGCTATTTGTTTGAGGAGATGGGTGAAAACGCGCTGGCACTGGACGATCCGGCAGCGGCAGAATATTTTGCCCGCGCCTGGTTCCTGCTATCACGGGATGGCTGGCTCAAGGCCAATGAGGCGGAGCGACTGGCTCGCCTCAAGCACCTCGCTAAGCTCTGAGTACCCCGAAAATAGAGAGAGCGGCTCGCGCCGCCCCTCACTTGCTTCAATGTCATTATGCTCTGGATCGATTCCGCTCAGGCACCAGGGATAGTGCCGCTCACTCAGGTCAGGCTGGCCTCTTCCCAACCTTGCTTCTTGCGATAGATGGTGGAGGGGCTGATCTCCAGCAGCGCCGCCGCCTTGGGAATATTGCCGTCACAGCTGGCGATGGCCTGTTCGATCACCTCTTTTTCCACTATCCAGAGCGGACGGATCGGCCCGCTTGCTGCCCCATTGACAACCGGAGTCGATGCGACCGCCGCGGCAATTGCCGCTGGCAGTTGGGGACGAACCCCATTGAGCGGTGGTGGCAAAATATCTGGGCTGACCAGCTCTTTGTCGTTTAGCACCACGATATTGCGCACCACGTTCTGCAACTCGCGGACGTTGCCGGGCCAGGGGTAGTCGATCAGAACCCTTGCCGTGCTGGGGTCGAAATCCTTGAAGCGCTTGTTCTCTTCTTTGGCGTAACTCTGCAACAGGGTGCGTGCCAGCAGCAGAATATCTTCACCCCGCTCCCGCAGGGCTGGCAGGCTGAGGGGAATAACATGCAACCGGTAGTACAGATCTTCACGGAAACGGCCAGCCTTGACCTCCACCAGCGGGTCACGATTGGTGGCGCAGATAAAACGCACGTCGACGGTTTCAAGTTTGCCGCTGCCGACCCGCTGCAGGGTGCCGGTCTGGATAAAGCGCAACAGCTTGCTCTGTAGGTCCAGATCCATCTCGCAGATCTCGTCCAGAAACAGGGTGCCGCCATCGGCCAGACTGGCTGCTCCTTTACGATCCCCCTGAGCACCGGTAAAGGAGCCTTTCACATGGCCGAAGATCTCGCTCTCCATCAAATCGTGGGGAATGGCGGCGCAGTTGAGGGCGATAAAAGGTTGATCTCGGCGGGGGCTGCACTGATGAATCGCATCGGCGCACACCTCTTTGCCGGTACCGCTCTCACCGGTAATAAAAACGGTCGCTTTGCTGGGCGCCGCGCTCTCGACGATACGATAGACCGCCTGCATCGGCATAGATGCGCCGATAAAGCCGAAAAATGAGCTGCGCTCGAAGTTCTCCTTATAGTGGGCGACCAGCGAACTTAACTGTTGATGCTTCAGGGCATTGCGAACGGTGGCACAGAGCCGCTTGCTATCGAATGGCTTGGTCAGAAAATCAAAGGCACCCAGGCGCATCGCCTCCACCGCCACATCGACCGAGCCGTGGGCGGTGATCACCACTACGGCGCAAGGCAGCTGTTGTTCGGTGATCATCTGCAGAATATCCATACCGGACATATCCGGTAGCTCCAGATCGAGCAGCACCACGGGCGGTGGGCTGGTCTGCAACTGTGCAAGCGCCTGCTGGCCGCAGTCGGCCAGTAACACCTCATACCCCTCCAGCCGCAGGTACTGTTCATAAACTACCGCCAGACTTCGGGTATCTTCCACCAGTAGAACACGCGGTTTGTTTTCAGCCACTGGAGTCATCCTTGTATTTGATTTTGCGATCTATTTTGTCTGCACCAGCGTTCATACCCAACGCAGGGAAACCCTGTTATCTCGCGATTATAAGGCATATACAAGTAAAAACGGCTCCCTAAGGAGCCGTTTTTACTACAGGTATTTCATTACTTCTTGGCGTCGTCAGCGGCCGGCTTTTCAATCGCCAGCAGCTCTACGTCAAACACCAGCACGGCGTTTGCCGGGATGGAGCCTGCACCGTGCTCGCCATAGGCCAGCTTGGACGGCAGGAAGAACTTGAATTTGGAGCCAACAGGCATCAGCTGCACGCCTTCAGTCCAACCCGGGATAACCTGGTTGAGCGGGAAGGTAGCTGGCTCGCCGCGATCGACGGAGCTGTCGAACTTGGTGCCATCGGTCAGGGTGCCGGTGTAGTGAACCTTGACGATATCGGTGGATTTCGGCTTGGCACCATCACCCATCTTCTCGACCAGATATTGCAGGCCGGATTCGGTGCTCTTCACGCCCTCTTTCTTGGCGTTGGCAGCCAGATACTCGTCACCTTTTTTCAGGTTATCAACAGAATCTTTCTCAGCCTTGGCCTTGGTCAGTTCGTTGATTTTGGCATCGTAATCTTGCAGTACTTTCTGGATCTCTTCGTCAGTCATCTTGGCTTCTTTACCCAGACCGTCGGTCACCCCTTTCAGGATCACGGCGTTCTCCAGCTTGATGCCCAGTTCCTGCTGACGCTCCAGGGTGTTAGCGATATAACGACCCATGGAGAGGCCAATTGCGTAGCCGGATTGCTCTTCAAAGCTCTTGGCTTCAGCCTTGGTGCCCTCTGCAGGCTTGCTGGCCTCTGCCTTCACTTCGGCGGTATTGGCCGCAGCAGGCTTCTCGTCTTTTTGGCAAGCAGTCAGACCGACGGCAACCGCCGCAGCCAACAGGGACACCTTCAGAAATTTGTTCATCAGTTTCTCCAAACTCCAAATACCGCTCTCGGTTTCATCGTGAAATGAGAGGTTTATCGTGATAAGCGCCTTATACTAACGCCGTGATCGCAGGTAACAAAAGCATGAGACCGCAAAAATGATAAAAAGTGCTATTTATCTGGTGAGCCTCTGTTTAATGCTCACTGGTTGCGAGCAGAGCTCCCAACCCAGCCAGCAATTGACCCTTGCCAGCACCGGTCTGCTGACCGCCGATCTGGCCAGTGACGGCAAGTTGGCCATCGTTTCCAGCATCAGTCAGGGCATTATTGTCTGGGATCTCGAGCAGAACCGCCAGCGCTGGCGCTGGAAGCAGTCTGACTCGCCGGATGATCTGGTTTTCATTACCCGTTTCTCCGAAGACAATAGCCATGCCATTACCGCAACAACTGACACCTTTGCCACCTGGCGGTTACAGGATGGACGATCCCAAGGTTACTACTCTCTTCCTGAATCCAAGCTGAGGGATATTGCGCTATCTGCCAACGGGCGCTACGTGCTGATCGGGCGGGAAGATGGTAAAGCGGAATGGCTCGATACCCAAAGTGGCCGTCGCCTGCAATTTCTGGGGCATACCGAGCAGATCAATACGGTGGATCTGTCGGCCAATGGCCGCTACGCCCTGACAGGCGGTAATGACTACAGCGCCTATTTATGGGATACCCGCAGCGGTCAGGTTATCTGGCGCTTTAACCATGGTGGCCGGGTGGTCATGGCCAGGTTGGAGCCGAGCGGTCGCTATGCCTTCACCGCCGACAGCAGCCGGGCCAGCATCTGGGATCTGAAAACCGGCAAGGAGGTGAGCCAGCTGCAATACGATCACCGCTTCGAGGTCTACACCAGCGCCCGCTTTGCCAACGACGGCAAGTGGCTGATCACCGGCGCCCCTTCCCGCCAGCTCTCCCTGTGGCAAGTGAGCGATGGCGCCCTGCTGCAGCGCTGGCGCGTCTCGCCGCAACCCAAGGTGAAACCGCCCAGTGCAGTGGTCTATGGCGTCGCTTTGCGCGACAATAGTCACTTGATCAGTGCCAGTTCCAGTGGGCTGGCCGAAATCTGGACAATCAAGTAAGGACCCGAAGGCCCATGAGTCAGCAACTTAACGATCGCATCGAAACCCTGGAAACCCGTCTCGCTTATGCGGAGTACACCGTAGAGCAACTTAATGGGGAGGTGACGACCCAGGGCCGTGAGCTCGACCGGCTCAAATACCAGATCCAGCTGCTGATCGACAAACTGCAAAGTGTACAGCCCAGCCAGATCGCCAGCATGGCCGAAGAGACGCCGCCACCGCACTACTGATCAGGCCATTTCCGTTGTCAGGCAACCTTGCCAATCCCGGTCGCCAGCCAATAAAAAACCCGCGATAATCGCGGGTTTTTTATCATCAGCGTAGCTGTGATCAGTGTTGATGGCCCTTGCCACCACAACCGCCACCACCGCAGCAACCGCCATGGCCCTTTTCAGCGCCGTGATCGTGGCCGTGGTCATGACCGTGACCTGCACCGCCACAGCAGCCGCCATGCTGGTGATCATCGTGATCGTGATCATGACCATGACCATGGTCGTGACCGCAACCTTCATCGCCATGGACATGGCCATGTGCCAGCTCTTCAGCAGTGGCAGCGCGCACGTCCTGGATCTCGACCTTGAAACGCAGCGTCACGCCCGCCAGCGGATGGTTGCCATCTACCTTGACGAACTCTTCCGAGACTTCAACCACGGTGACCGGACGGTGACCGTCATCGGTTTCAGCCACGAAAGTATCCCCTTCGGAGACTTCCATGCCATCAAACAGCTCACCCGGCACTTCTTGTACCAGAGTCTCGTCATACTCGCCGTAAGCCTGGGCGGGGGCCAGGGTCACTTCGAATGCTTCACCTACCGCGCGACCTTCCAGCTCGGCTTCCAGGCCAGAGACCAGGTAACGAGTGCCGTGCAGATAGACCAGCGGCTCTTTGCCAACTGTGCTGTCGATGACTTCACCGTGCTCGTCGGTGACTGTGTATTCCAGCGTAACCACGCTCAGAGGAGCTACTTTCATGTCAGGATCCTGCGGATAGAAAAAAACGGGCTCAGAATACCTTAAAAAATGAGCCGCGCATATGCCATGGCTGGCGCAATAATGTTGAAAAAAACGGCATAAACGGCAGAGGTGAGTCTCATTCCGGTAGTCGTAGTGGCTATTACGGGCGGAATACCCCGATCACCTCTTCCGCCTCGCGGGTCAGGCTGTCGACCTCGGCAGGGGTTTGCACCTGGGTATCGCCACAGGCGACGCAGGTCACCTTCTCGACTCCATGCTCCAGATACAGCATCATGTTGTCCAACTTGCCGCACGCCGGGCAGACTGCACCGGCAATGAAGCGTTTTTTACGTCTGGTTTCCATTTTTGTTACCTCCAGGCAGCATCATATCAGGGTTTTTACATGCATCATGCCATCGAATACCACCATTTTTCTTGCCACGGCTTGCAGGCGGGCAACCGCAAACGGACCCCGGTCGGGCAACTGTTGCGGATAACCCGGGGCGCCGCGCTGCTGAGACTGGGCCAGCATGAGCTGTTGTTGCCCACAGGTCGTTGCTTCTGGCTCTGCGCCGATGCCCTCGCCGCGTTCAGCCCGCTCAGTGGTTGCCACTACGATCAACTGAGCGTCTCGCTGCGGGTTGAGCAACCGCAACAGGCCGGGTGGTTGCAGACTACCCCTCTGCTCGATGCGCTGCTCGATTCGCTGGCCCAGTGGCAGCGGCCACAAGAGTGGCAGGGGATATATGGTCAGCGGCTTCAGGTGATCCTGGACGAGCTGCAACAGTGCACCATTAGTCAGCAAGGGGAGCCGAGTTTGCAGGCATGCTGGCAAGCGCTGGCCAATGGCAGGCCAGAGAGCCTGCAACTGTGGGCACAACAGGCCGAACCGCCAGTAGAAGGGCTTGCTCTGCAACAGCAATGGCAACTGCTGCAGGCACTCAGACTGCTCAAGGGCGGCAGCAAGCCAGCCGTGGTTGCCAGCAAGCTGGGTTATGCTGATGAGGGGGCGCTGCAAGCCGCCTGCCAGCAATGGGGCGTTAGCGGGAGTGGCGAGTAATCGCCGGCTTGCTCGGCTATCGCGCCAATTTAATTAGCTGAACTAGTTCAGTTTTTTGCCAAGTGGTCGTTAACAAGGAAGGGTCACGCCCCTGTGATCCTATATGCTAGCGGCCCGAAGTGAGTGCCAACGTTTTGACCAACAGGACATCTGCCATGACGAGCAAAGCCAATCAATCCCAGGGCATGTTGCTGTTTCATCTCTCGACCAAACAATCCTTTGCCATCGGCACCCTCAAGGTGAAGGAGATAGTGCCTTATACCCGGCTGACTGCGCTTCCTCATTCGCACCCCACTGTGCTGGGGGCCGCCAACATGCGTGGTGCCACGATTCCGGTGATTGATATGGCGATGGCGGTGGGTTATCGCCCGGTCAGTCAGGAGGAGATGGCGCATTGCTTCATCATCATTACCGACTGCCGCCGGACGCTGGTGGGTTTTCTGGTGCGGGGTATCGACAAGATCACTGAGTGTAACTGGCGTGATATCGAGTCGCCCCCAGCCGCACTCGGCCACAATGTCTTCGTGACCGGGGTAACCCGAGTCAATGACCAGCTGATCCAGCTGCTGGATGTGGAGCTGATCCTCTCCCGGGTCTACCCGGACGATCCCAGCCACCTCTATCCGGTGTTGACCGATGTGCAGCGGGAGCGGATCAAGCCGATGCGGATCCTGCTGGTCGATGACTCTTCCGTCGCCCGCCGTCAACTGATGGCCGCCCTCGACTACATCAATATCCCCTATGAGGTCCGCTCGAACGGTAAGGATGCGTTGAGCCTGATGCAGGAGCGGGCAAGTCAGAAGAGTCCGATAGACATTCTGGTCAGCGATATCGAAATGCCAGGGCTCGATGGTTATGAATTGGCGTTTGAGGTGCAAAGTGATAGCAAGCTGGCGGGTGCCTACATCATTTTGCACACCTCGCTCTCCAGCGAGATCAGCGTCGAGCGGGCCCACCAGGTGGGGGCCCATGAGGCGCTGACCAAATTTGAGGCCAACGAGCTGGTTCAGGCCATGTTGCGTGGTGCCGAGCATCACGATCGTCTGCTGCAATAATGCGGCGGCTATCTGGCGGGAGACGCGATCCTCTTGCCCATTTTAACCAAAACAGACTGAAATCATGCTGACCGAGAGCCACTTCCACGCCCCCTGGTGGGCCCGCAATCCTCATCTGCAGACCATATTGCCCAAATGGCTGCGCCGCATGCCAGCCCGCTTTGTGGCCGAGCGGTTTGAGCTGCGGGAGGGGGATTTTGTCGATCTGGCCTGGAGCGGCGAGGTAAGCGCGGATGTGCAGCCGCTGGTGGTGGTGTTCCACGGGCTTGAGGGGAGCATTCATTCCCACTATGCCAAGGGACTGTTTGCCCACCTGCAGCAAGAGGGGAGGGAGGCGGTACTGATGCACTTTCGCGGTTGCAGCGGCGAACCCAATCGTCATTTGCAGGCCTATCACTCTGGCGCTATCGGTGATGCGCAAGAGCTGATCGCCGAGCTGAGCCTGCGCTTCCCGGGCAAACCACTGATCGCCATCGGCTTTTCACTTGGCGGCAATATGTTGGTCAATCTGTTGGCGCGGGCCTGCCCTGAAGCACTGAAGGCGGCAGTGGTGGTCTCGGCCCCGCTGCAACTGGCCAGCTGTGCCGAACGGGTTAATCAGGGCTTCTCCAAGGTCTATCAGAACTATCTGCTGCGCACCATGCGCCGTAATCTGCTAAATAAAATCAGCCGCCAGCAAAAAGCAGGCGAACGTTGGCAGCCAAGGCAAGTGGAGCAGATTGCCACCCTGCGGGAGTTCGACGAACAGGTCACAGCGCCGCTACATGGCTTTCGCAATGCCAGCCACTACTATCAAAGCTGTTCAGGCCTGCCCTTGCTGCGTCAGATCCCCATCCTGACCCTCATCATTCACGCCGCGGATGATCCTTTCATGTCACACGCTGTCATCCCCCGGTCGGAACAGTTGTCTCCCATGGTGCGCTATGAGCTGAGCCAGCGTGGCGGCCATGTCGGCTTTTTGCACGGCACCCCCTGGCGCCCCCGATTCTGGCTGGATGAACGGATCAGCCGTTGGCTGGCTGAGTGTCTGACTGAGCCATGCGATAGCAGTTGCGCCCTTCGGCCTTAGCCTGATAAAGAGCCCCATCGGCCCGGGCGATGACCCGCTCGAGCGATTCTCCATTTGTCCACAAGGCGATCCCCTGGCTCACGGTGACATAGGGTGCCACACAAGAGTAGGCATGGGGCAGGGAATGGCGCGCCAGCGCCGCAGCAACACGCTGGGCCACTGTCTCGGCAATGTTCAGGGTAGCCTTCGGCAATAACAGCACGAACTCCTCACCGCCGTAACGGGCGACCAGATCGTCCTGACTTCGTACCACCTCACGCAGACATTCAGCGACACTTACCAACACTTCGTCGCCACGTTGATGGCCATAGCCATCGTTCAGCTTTTTGAAAAAATCCACATCGAGCAGGATCACCGCAAAGGATTGATCCTGCAGCATGGCCTGCTTGATCGTACGCTCTCCGACCAGGTTGAAGTGGCGACGATTGGCCAATCTGGTGAGCGGGTCTTGCTTGGCTTGACCATCCAGCTGGCGGGCTAGCTCCAGATTCTCGTACTCCCGGGCAACTGCCAGCACGAACCAGTCGTACAACATTCGTCGCCCCGTCTCCAGCAACAGCACCAATCCGACTACCAGCAAGACATGCATGGCAAGAAACGGAACCTTTACGGTCAGGGGTTCGATAAGCAGATAGAACAAAGGGGGAGCCATAAAGCAGTAACAGAGGCTTTTTTCGCAATAAAAGGCGATCAGGGAGGTCATCAACAGCAGACTGAGGGACATAAAGGCCAGGCTAAAGCCTCCTCTCACCTCGGTCACTGCGGTGGCATAGCCCACCATTGCCCAACCTGTCCCCCACAACAACGCATAGACCCGCAGGCTATTTAGCCACTCTCGCCCTGGTCTGTGCTGTAGCAACCAGCGTAGCAACGGATAAGTCAGATTGGCGGCCGCCATGATCCATAACTGCCACTCATAGCGCCAGGGCAGTTTGTTGTCGATCACCAATTCGGCGTTCTGGTAGACATAAAAGCGGGCAAGCAAGAAGATGCTGCCTAGCAGATTGGCCACCCAGAACCAGCGGATCCCCTGGCTCAATGCCTGACGGCGAATGCTCCATAGATGGTCGTCGAAATCGGCAGCTTGCGAGCGAAAATGAGCAGAGAACATCTCAGATCCTACCAAAAAACATATAAACACCTTGCGCTCGATGGTCACAGATAGAAAATAGCGCCATTCTGGCTAATAGAACTTCCATCATGATTATTCCCTGGCAAGAACTCGACGGCGACACCTTGACCAACCTGATCGAGCAATTTGTGCTGCAAGAAGGCACCGAATATGGTGAACAGGACGTATCACTCGAGGTCAAAGTAGACGCGGTGCGATCGCAATTACAGCAAGGCAAGGCGGTTATCGTCTATAGCGAGTTGCACGAATCGGTCAATATCGTAGTGAAAGATCGTTTTATCGAGCAATCTTGACCAACTTGCGCCCCTGATCTTATAACGACACTCCCAAGGAAGAGAGAATTCTATGTCGGCCAAGCATCCCATTATTGCAGTCACCGGCTCCTCCGGTGCCGGCACCTCCACCTCCACCAACGCTTTTCGCTCGATGTTTCATCAGTTGGGTTATACAGCGGCGGTGGTAGAAGGTGACAGTTTTCACCGGTATACCCGCCCGGAAATGGATGTGGCGATCCGCAAGGCGCGCGAGCAGGGGCGTCACATCAGCTATTTTGGCCCCGAGGCCAATGACTTCGGTTTGCTGGAGAATTTTTTCCAGGGCTATGGGCAGGATGGCAATGGCCAATATCGCCGCTATCTGCACAGCTTTGACGAGGCGGTGCCTTTTAATCAGATGCCCGGTACCTTCACCCCCTGGCAGAATCTGCCCAGCAACACGGATCTGCTGTTTTATGAAGGGCTGCACGGCGGCGTAGTCACCGAGGATCACAATGTGGCGCGCCACGTGGATTTTCTCATCGGCGTGGTGCCCATCGTCAACCTGGAGTGGATCCAGAAGCTTATTCGCGATACCTCGGAGCGGGGCCACTCCCGGGAGGCGGTGACCGACTCCATCGTTCGCTCCATGGATGACTACATCAACTTCATTACCCCGCAGTTTTCCCGCACCCATATCAACTTCCAGCGAGTGCCGACGGTAGATACCTCCAACCCCTTCAGCGCCAAGGTGATCCCGAGTCTGGACGAGAGTATGCTGGTGATCCGGTTTCGCGGCATCAAGCAGGTCGATTTCCCCTACCTGCTGTCGATGATCGATGGCTCTTTCATCTCACGAATGAACACCATTGTGGTGCCGGGTGGCAAGATGGGATTTGCGATGGAGTTGATCCTGCGCCCGCTCATCCAGCAACTGCTCGAAACCGGAAAAATAACCTGATTCAAAGGAGTTCATGATGCGGTTTGCTTATCTTTCTGTGGCGCTGCTTGCCCTGCTGGGCGGGTGCAGCAGTGGGCCATCGGCCCCCACGCTGGAATCGGGCACCATGGTGGTTCGTCCGATCAGTGACTGGACGTTTGGCGCCACACCGCGCTACGCCCTGGCTGAGCAGTATCAGTTCGCCGGCGAACACGCTGAAGGCTGGCTGGAGCCGATGCAGCAAGCAGTCAGTCAACAACTTGATGGCAAGGGATGGCGCAGTGTGCCCCTTGAGGAGGCCGACCTCTGGGTGGCTATCGGGGTCGCGGGGGGCAAAGATATCAGCGATGGCGAGATTTTCTCACGTCTGGGCATGACGCCGGGGATTGGAGCATCTGCCAGTGGACGCAAGGGCACGCTGGCGATCGTGTTGCTTGACCCTCGCAGCAAAAAAGCGGTTTGGAGCAGTGCGATTTCCCTTGCCAGCGAGGCAGCCATCGCCGAGGGGCAGCGCCAGCAGCTGAGTCAGCAACTTGCCGCTGAATTACTGGGGGCCTTGCCTACCCGATAAGCCATATACATGGCACTCATCCGGATCAAGATAAAAAAGCGGCTTGCCATCTGGCAAGCCGCTTTTTTTGACGGGACGCTTGTGGTCAAAACAAGGGCGCCGCCTCAAGGGAGAGTGCATTCATCTATTTACGGGTACAGGTCAACAAGGTGACCTCTTTTTGGGTCAGCGTGGTCTGTTTCTCCTGATTCCAGAAGGTGGTCACGCTGTCAGAATATTTCTCGCCAGACTCCGACTCGACTCGAGCAAGCTTGTGGTAAACCCCGTTGTAGGGGAACTGCACCATGTCAGCCTGGGCATCATAGGTCACGGCTAACAGCTCTTCACCACACTGATACTGGTTATATTGATACTGGGTCGGCTGTGGGCTGGTACATGCCGCCAGACCCAGTAGAGGAAGTAGGGCTATCAATTTTTTCATTGCACTTTCCTTATGTAATGGCCTAACGCCATGGCTTTTCCACGTAACAATTATCAGTTATCAGGCTTCAAGAATTTGATAACTATGGGTAATTTGTACCGCTTTTTCCAGCATCAGGGAAACAGAACAGTATTTTTCCATCGATAGCGTCACAGCTCTGGCAACCTGCTTCTCTGCCAGCCCGGTGCCGGTTACCACAAAGTGCAGGTTAATTTTTTCAAAAACGCGCGGGGTGCTATCTACCCGTTCACCGTTCAGTTCTACGTGGCATGCGGTCACTGATTGACGTGCTTTTTCGAGAATGGAGACCACATCAATAGAGCTGCAGCCACCCACCGCCAGCAGGATCATCTCCATCGGGCTCACCCCTTCTCCCGGATTAGCGCCATCCAGAGTCACGGTGTGACCGGATTCGCTCTCACCGATAAATTTCATCCCTTCCACCCAGCTGACTTTGGCTTTCATCTTGTTCATCCTGTTGCTTGTTATGGCGTGTTCATTATGTCCCTAGCATACCCCAGCTATCGAACCGGTGGCATCTCTGCGCCTGATGCTCAGAAAGCGACGAGTTGGGAGGGAAATAGATCAAAATCAACATCTGTTACCGCCATCTTCCCTAGAATGACCCACGCAGCGCAGCAGGCATTACTCAAAGGGCTCTTTCAAAAGCCCGCAAAGCCTTGTCAGCACAGACAAAGGCTCTTATCCTACTGCGACTAATACAAGGAATGGCAAGATTGGCAGCTTGCCCGGACGCACAAGTCCATAAAAAGACACTACAGAGGAATTCTCATGGTCATTGGCAAACCGCAAAGCGATCCCACCCTGGAATGGTTCTTGTCGCACTGCCACATTCATAAGTATCCCGCCAAGAGCACCCTGATCCATGCGGGTGAAAAAGCGGAGACCCTCTATTACATCGTCAAGGGTACGGTGGCCGTCTTGATCAAGGACGATGAGGGCAAAGAGATGATCCTCTCCTATTTGAACCAGGGCGACTTCTTGGGCGAAATGGGGATGTTCGAAGAAAATGACAATCCTGAGCGTTCTGCTTGGGTGCGTGCTAAGGGCTCCTGTGAAGTCGCAGAGATCTCCTACAAGAAGTTCCGCCAGTTGATCCAGGTCAACCCGGATATTCTGCTGCGTCTCTCCGGTCAAATGGCCAAACGCTTGCAACATACCAGCCAGAAAGTGGGTAACCTCGCTTTCCTGGATGTGACCGGCCGGATCGCCCAGACCTTGCTCAACCTGGCTACCCAGCCAGATGCCATGACCCATCCGGATGGCATGCAGATCAAGATCACCCGTCAGGAGATCGGCCAGATTGTCGGCTGTTCTCGTGAGACTGTGGGCCGCATCCTCAAGATGCTGGAAGAGCAGGAGCTCATCTCTGCCCATGGCAAAACCATAGTGGTTTTTGGCACCCGCTGATTGTTGAACCAATGACCGGATAATGGTCTTGGGATCAAAAAGGCTGCTACGGCAGCCTTTTTGGATCCTCTCCCCTATAATCCCGAACGCCCTTCCCTGTACCATGGCGTCAGCCAAGAGAGTTTGTATGCATCTTCAATGCCCCCGTTGCCGCAGTCCGCTCCATCTTCATGAGGCCTCTCAAGGCCGCTATTGCGACAACAAACACCACTTTGATCCGGCTCCGGAAGGTTATCTGGATCTGATCCCCGGTAATAAAAATCCTAAAGACAGCGACAGCCGTGCGCTGATGCGCGCCAAACACCACTTTTTGGAGCAGGGGCACCAGCTGCCACTGGTCGAGGCAATGGTGGGTCTGCTCTCCAACCTGCCCGAGCAAGAGCTGATCCATCTGGGCTGTGGCGAGGGTTACTATTGCCGTGCGCTGGCTGCACGCCTGCCCGGTTGGCAGTTTAGTGGCATCGATATTGCCAAGAACACCATCTTTGCTGCCAAAAAGGCCCAGCCAGAGAACCAGTTTGTCATTGCCGATCCTGCCCGTGCCCCGTTACAACCGGGTAAAGCACAGGTGTTGCTGGTCAATGACCTCAAGGTCAAGAGCGAACTGCTGGCGGACTGGTTGGCCCCAGGCGGTTACCTGCTCTATTTGCAGCCGGGTCCGCGTCATCAGTGGCAACTGCGGGTCAGCCTCAACCCGGTGAGCATGGAGCATCCCCTGAGTTGGCCCACTTTGCCGGGGCTGACTGCAATGGGGCAACAGCGCTGCCAATTCGCTCTGCAGATGGATCAAGCCCTGCGCAGCTTTATTCTGGAAACCAGCCGTCTTGGCTGGCGAGCCACTGGCGAACAACGCCATGCCTTTATCCAGCAAGGGCCGGATGAACTGGAACAGGATCTGCTGCTGACCTTGTGGCAAAAGCCGCTCTGATAGCATGAAAAACGGCCCTGTTTTGTTGAAAACAGGGCCGTTTTTGTGCCTAAGAGAATATGTTATCGATGGATGCTGACGATGGCTTGCGCCATGTTTGGCGACACATTCCCCCGACGAACCGGCATCCCTTATATGAATGTGCAGGGTGTTACCCGCCCTGCACATTCATCTATCTATCCGGCCAATGGGTGTGCCCTTGACTCCTTGCGCATCGCCCGCCACATCACCAGTACCAGCAACGAGCTGCAAGTCGGTAGCGCCAACCAGACGCCGGGTACCCCCCACAGGGTCGAGAACCCCCACAAGAAGCCACCGATCAGCACCAGCTTGCCGCCGGTGAGCAGTGAAGCGATGCGCGCACGGTTGATGGCCTGGAAATAGGTGGCCCCCACCAGCAGTAACCCTTCCATCGGCAACCCCCAGAAATAGAGCCAGATCCCGAGGCTAGCCACCGGCAGCAAGGTTGCGTTGTCACCGGCAAACAGATAAACCGCGCCTTCCGGCCATAGATAGAGCGGTATCATGGCGCACAGGGCGATCCCCAACGTCACCCCGAGGGCCAGATTGCGCACCCGCAACACCCGCTGCCAGTGACCCGCCCCGGCGTTAAAGCTGGCGATGGGCTGGATGCCCATGGCGATCCCCTCGAACACCAGATAAAAGAACGCCTCGGTGTAGCTGATCACCCCGTAGGCGGCCACATGCAGCGAAGTACCCACCGCTAGCAGCGCCTTGTTATGCAGCGCCAGTACCACCGAGAGGTAGAGGTACATCAGAAAGCTCGATACCCCGAGTCGCACCGTTTCGGCCATCAGCGTGAAATCAGGGCGCAGGGTGTCCCAGCTGATCCGCAGCTGGCTGTGCGGCGTGAAGAAGTGCCACAGACAGGCGAGGCCGGTGACGGCCTGGGAGATCATGGTGGCCGTTGCCACCCCGGCCAGCCCGAACGGGAACACCACCATCAGCAGATAATCGAGCCCCACATTAAGTAATCCTCCTACCACCATGATGATGGTGACAAACCCGGGTCGGCCATCGTTGCGCAGCAGTGAGCTGAATGCCATCGACAGCACCGCAAACACCCCGAGCCAGGCGTAGGCCTGCAGATAAGCAAGACCTGCCGTGAAGATCTCCCCTTCCGCCCCCATCCAGGCCAGCATGGGCTCGCCATAGCGGACCCCGATAAAGCTGAGCAACGCCGAGGCCAGCAGTACCATCACCAGCGCATTGCCGACGATATGGCGGGCTTTGGCCGGGTTGCCCTGCCCCAGATAAAAGGAGACCAGCGACGAGGCTCCCATGCCGATCAGGGCCCCCACCGCATAGAGCACGGCGCAGATGGGATAGGCCAGCATAAGACCGGCCATGCCATCCTGACCGAGCAAGTGGCCAACGAAGATGCCATCGATGGTGACATAGATGCCGGTGATCAGCATGGCAGCCACGGTCGGGGTTACGTAACGCCAGAAAAGGCGAGATAGTGGGGCAGTGCCCAGATCAACAGCTGACATGTTCGGCTCAGTGGAGGGAAAGCGGCGAGGATAATAGCGAAACAGCGCAATAACTGCCTGTTATTTATGTTATGAATCATTAATGTAGACGGCTTTACCCGTCTCCCTGAGCTGTTTTAGGCTAGGGCCACCTCTTCTGAATGGAAACGAGCCTCATGTTGCAACGCCAGCTCACCCTCCTGTTGCTCTCTTTGGTGTTAATGTCGCCAGCGGCACAAGCCGAAACCCTGTTGCAGTGCGTGCCCAAGAGCAATACCCCGGAAAATCAGAAGCTGTACGAGAGCTATCAACAGATTGACATTCACCTGAGCCGCGGCTGACCCGCGAGGTAAAAGGAGCGGAATATGCAGATTATTGCCCACCGTGGCGCCAGCGGTCTGGCACCGGAGAACACCCTCAAGGCGATGGCCAAAGCGCTGGAGTTGGGAGCGCCAGCTATCGAGATCGACGTGCAGGCGGCCGATGGCGAGTTGTGGGTATTCCACGATCGGCGGTTGGAACGCTGCAGCAACGGCAAGGGGGTACTGACCGAACAAGCTCGCGCTTATCTGGAGCAGCTCGATGCCGGTGAGGGGGAGGTGATCCCGACCCTGTGGCAGGTGATGGAGATCATCGCCGGACGCTGTGAACTTCACATTGAGCTCAAGGGCGCTCATACCGCCGACGCGGTGGCAGCCCTGACCCTGCGGGCAGAAACAGAGCTCGGTTTTGCTGCCTGTCAGTGGGTGGTCTCCTCCTTCCACCACCCTGAGCTGGCCCGATTTGCTGCTTTGCGGCCCGATATCCGGCTCGGCGCCCTGACCGCCAATCTGCCGTTTACACTGGCGCAGTTTGCCGAAGATCTGGGGGCCTGGTCACTCAATTGCGATGTGGATTTTGTCGACCGGATGCTGGTTGAAGATGCCCATAGGCGCGGGTTAAAGGTGCTGGTTTATACCGTTGATTATCCTGAGGATTATGAAATTCTCGCCAGCATGGGGGTCGATGGAATCTTTACCAATCGACCTGATCGTTTGCTGGTGCCATGAGGGCGCGATACACATATGGATAAGCACTGATTTAGGCACTAACTTTAAATAGCAGTTCGGGATACAAAAAGTTCAACAACGGCCGATAGCTACTGGCTCATAACAATAACTTGCACATACACACTCTGACTGACGCTCACAAGGATGTAACCATGAACTTATCCATAAAAAACAAGCTGGTCCTTGCGATAGGGATCATCATTCTGGTGATCACCGGCCTGCAAGTCTGGTACAACACCACGCAACTGCGCAGTGAAACCCAGCGTCTGGTCTGGAACATCATTGACGAAAGCTCCATGGCCAATGTCAAGGGAATCTCCCGCTGGGTCGACTCCCGGATCAGCATAGTCAGCACCACCAAGGAGGCATTCGCCAAAGAAGATGAGCCC
Source organism: Aeromonas sobria (assembly GCF_000820145.1). Lineage (GTDB taxonomy): Bacteria > Pseudomonadota > Gammaproteobacteria > Enterobacterales > Aeromonadaceae > Aeromonas > Aeromonas sobria. Next base: position 114,653 of record NZ_CDBW01000035.1, read on the forward strand.
ATCAGCCATCTGGCCCAGTCGATGAGCGCCGGTGGCTTCGATCTGGTCTATGCCGGTACCGCAGATGGCAAGATGATCCAGAGCAACCCCACCAACCTGCCCGCCGGTTATGACCCCCGTCAACGCCCCTGGTACCAAGATGCCATGGCGGCAGGCAAACTGGTCATCACGGCGCCCTATGCCGATATCTCCAGTGGCCAGTTGATCGTGACCATTGCCGAGCCGTTTCAGCGTGGCAACACCCAGGGAGTCATCGCCGGTGACGTCTCTATCAGCGCTCTTATCTCGGATATTCTGGCGGTCAGCTCCGAAGGGACTTATGCCATTCTGGTAGACAGCAATGGCACCATTATCGCGCACCCTGATGCCTCCCTGAGCTTGAAACCCGCCACTGCTCTGGCACCCGAGTTGACCGCCTCTTACATCAACCAGATTGCCCATGACGGCATGATCAACGAGCTGGTGATCAGCGGCAAGAAAGAGGTCTTTGACTTCAACGCGATCCCTAATACCAGCTGGTATTACGGCATGATGGTGGATGAACAGACCGCCTACCAGTCGGTACGCAGCATGGTCACCTCCTCCCTCATTCAGGGGCTCATCACCATACTGATCGTGGCTGGCTTCTCCTATGTCGCCATCAACGGCTCGCTGGCCCCCCTGAAAACCTTGGGCGAGGCGATTGCCGATCTCTCCCGTGGCAACGGCGATCTGACCCGCCGCATCAAGATCGAGCGTGAAGATGAGGTGGGCGCCGTTGCCAAACACGTCAACACCTTCATCGACCGGATCCATGTAATGGTGCAGGATATCTCCAACTCCTCCGGTCAACTCAACCAGCAGGCCAAGTCCTCCCACAGCATGGCGGAGAAGGCCAATCAGGGGCTGGCACGCCAGCAAAACGAGATCTCCCAGATCGCCACTGCGGTACACGAAATGTCAGCCACTGCGGTCGAGGTAGCCAGTAACGCTGAGCAGACAGCAGATGCGGCTCGCTCGTCTTCTAGTAGTTGTGAGCACGGCAAGCAGGTGATCGCTCGCAATCAGCGCTCCATCACTGATCTGGCGACCCAGGTAGAGCAGGCCTCCAACATCATTCAGGAATTGGAGAAGAACGCTCAGGAGATCAACACCATCCTTTCTACCATTCAGGGCATTGCCGAGCAGACTAACCTGCTGGCATTGAACGCGGCGATTGAAGCCGCCCGGGCGGGTGAACAGGGTCGTGGTTTTGCGGTGGTCGCCGACGAGGTGCGGGTATTGTCACAGCGTACCCACAGCTCCACCGTCGAGATCCGCAGCATGATCGAGACTCTGCAGCGCAACACCCAGGGGGCTGTCAGCACCATGCACGAAGGGCAACAGCTGGCACAAAACAGTGTGGATGATGCCAACAATGCCACCCATGCGCTGGAGCAGATCACCACCTCGATCAACCAGATCTCCGACATGGCGACCCAGATCTCCAGCGCGGCTGAAGAGCAACGGGCCGTCACCGATGAGGTCAGTCGCAACATTCAAGCGGTGAAAGATGTGTCCGACGAACTGGCGGTAGATGCGGACAGCTCCCGTCATCTCTCTGAACAACTTAAAAATATTTCGGGGGAGTTGAGCAATCAGGTCGGCATGTTCCGTATTTAACACTGATAGCCAGTGGCCTGTTGGCCCGGCTCTTATACAAAAATCCCCGCCTTGTCCGGCGGGGATTTTTTTGATCTGCAGATCATGTTTTAGTGCGGGTTCGTTCAGGGGCTAAGCCTTCACCCTCACTTGCACCTTCATCTGGATGCCACGCTTTGCTCTGATACGCTGCGCAGGGTGAGCAGATGCAAATCCGTTGACCTGGGGGGCGCTGCTGGATGCAGATTGCAGCGCTGTGGTTCAGACCAGCCGGTGCTGGCGGCGACCGGCAGCGAAAGCGTTGATGTTATCGATCAGTTGATCGGCCAAGCGCTGCATCGACTCCTCGCTGGCCCAAGCCACATGAGGGGTCAGAATGAAGTGGGGGTATTGCAGGGCCTTCATCAGCGGGTGATCGGGGGGCGGAGGTTCGACACTCGCCACATCGAAGCCTGCGCCACCGAGCTGGCCATTGGCCAACGCTTGCAGCAGCGCCTCCTCATCCACCAGTCCACCGCGGCCGACGTTGATCAGCAAAGCCCCCGCTTTCATCAGCCCCAGCTCCCGCTCGCCAATCAGGTTGCGGGTGTAGGGGGTGAGCGGGCAGTGCAGGCTGATCACGTCCGAGCTTTGCAGCAGTTCATCGAGGGGCAGGCGATCCTCATCGTGGCTGGCGCCAACCTGACTCTGGGCGTAGCGCACCGTCATCCCCATCCCTTTGGCACGCTCGCCAAGCGCTTGGCCAAGGGTGCCCTTGCCGATGATGCCGATCTGCTTGCCGTGCAGATCCATGATGTTGTGGTCGAAGAAGCAAAATTGGCCGCTCTGTTGCCAGCGCCCTTCCAGCAGCGACTGGCGCCAGCAGAAGAGGTTGCGCGACAGGGCCAGCATCAGCGCCATGGCGTGCTCCGGCACCGAGGGGCCCGAGTAGTTACGGATGTTGCACACCCCGACGTTGGCGGCGTGGCATGCTGCCAGATCCACGTTGTCACTGCCGGTGGCAGCCAGTGCGATAAGCTTGAGCTCCGGCAATTGAGCCAGCTCTGCGGCACCGATCCGCACCTTGTTAATGATGGCGATGCTGGCATCTTTCAGCCGCTCCACCACCTGTTCCGGGGCGGTACGCGGATAGCTCTGCCAGTGGTGGGGGAAGTCTGGGTGATGCAGGGTGATGCCCGCATCCAGGGTATCGCTGTCGAGAAATACGATTTGCTGCATGGACCTGCCTGCCATTTTTCCGGATCGAGGGGCCATGATGCCAAAGAGCCGACCATCAGGGCCAGCCCGCACCTGCGTTATGACTGGGCTTTATCCGGCAGATGTGAGCTTGCGCGCGCTTTGGCGCCTGATGGTTGCTGCGGTGGGGTCTGCTTAGAGCCAGCCCAAGTGATTGAGCCACCCCTGAATGCGGGTGGGGGTCTCCTCCAGTTCCATTAGCGCGTAGGGGCGATAGTTGAGTTTGTGGCTGCGCCGGCTCTCGCTTCTACGGGCCTCTGCGGCTAAGAGTGGCCAGCGGCCGCCATCCTCCTGATAGAGATCGAGGGTGGGGATGGCAGCCTGCGCCACCTGTTTGGCCAGCATCTGATTACTCTGCTGATTGGGGAAGAAGCCGTCGAGCAGCACCAGCGCATCGGGGGCGGGCAACTGTTCGCTGGCGATGAGATTGGCAGTCCAGGCGGCGCCGGTGCCTTGCGCCAGGATCAGCTTGAAGCCCCCCTCTTGCAGCTTGGCATCGGCCAGCTTGCTGATCCGCTCGGCAAACTGCTTGCGAAATTCGTCGCTGTTTTTCGCTTTTTTCTCGGCGGCGGGGTCGAATTCGGCCTGCTGGGGGGAGGGGAGCAGCAGCAGGGTATCAAAGCCCAGCTGGCCAAGGGTGCGGGTCAGTTGCCACAGCTGGCCGCTGCGCTGCCAGTCTGGCAGCAAAATGGCCAGCCCCAGATAGTTTTCACTGTCGTGTTTGGCAAACAGCACAGTCTGCTTGTCGATCTGGGTGGCATCGGGCAGCCCTTTCCAGTCGCTGGCTTGCCAGTGATCGAGAGGGAGTGGTGCAGCGACGGGGGGGGTGACTTCGCTCGCTTGCGTCACGTTGCCAGCCAGCAAGGTCAATAACAGCAGTGATAAGGATAATCTGGCCATAGTATGCACCCCCGGTTAACAGGGTTAGCGGCGGCGGCAGGATTTTCTGAAGGCGGGCAGTGTGATAGCAAAGCGGAAGCAATAAAAAAGCGAGCCGTTGGCTCGCTTTTTTTGCACTCAAGACAAAGCAATCAATTAGTTGACGCGACGCTTGAATTCGCCGGTGCGGCTGTCGATTTCGATCTTGTCACCGATCTCTACGAAGGCGGCAACAGCCAGCTCGTAGGTAGTGCCCTTCAGACGGGCAGGCTTGGTCACTTTACCGGAAGTGTCGCCACGAGCGGACGGCTCGGTGTACTCAACTTCGCGAACGATAGTGGTCGGCAGTTCCACGGAGATGGCTTTCTCGTTGTAGAAAGTTACTTCGCAGATGTCTTCCATACCGTCTACCAGGTAGTTCAGCGCGTCACCCAGGTTGTCTTTCTCGATGTCGTACTGGTTGTACTCGGTATCCATAAAGACATACAGGGGATCGGAGTAGTAAGAGTAGGTGCACTCTTTACGCTCCAGCTGAACCACGTCCAGCTTGTCGTCGGCCTTGAAGACGGTCTCGGTGGCGCTGCCGTTCAGCAGGCCTTTGAGCTTCATTTTGACCACGGCGGAGTTACGGCCGGATTTGTTGAATTCAGCCTTCTGAACCACCATCGGCTCGGTACCGATCATGACTACGTTACCAGCGCGGATTTCCTGTGCGGTTTTCATGTAAAAAATTCCTGTTCGTGAAACGGACGGATAAAAACTGCCAGATTATATACGGCTTTCTAAAAATTTCACCAACCGCGTGACGAGATCCCCATCCCTGAGCAACTTCTGTGACCAGCTTCGCCCATGTTGCTGCCAAATGGCGCTATATCGGGGCCATTGGGCCCAAAGTTCGCCTGTCTCCTCCCCCTGATTGAGGGCATGGCTGAAATTTCGTAGCCATTGGGCTGCGTCTGCGGGCAGTTCGGCCAGATAGTGATCGAGAAAACCGTCCAGTTTGATCATGTGGGCCTGCTCTTCTTGCGGGTAGATGTGCCACAGGAAAGGACGGGCAGCCCACTGGGCCCGCACGAAGGAGTCCTCCCCGCGCACCAGATTGAGATCGCAGCTCCATAGCAGCCGATCGTAACCGGCCTGATCGGTCATCGGCAGCAGCTTGATGGTGAGATTGCCCGAGTGGAGCAGATCTCCCGCCTTGGCGGTAGTGGTGGCACCTTCAAGGCCCGCGCCACGCAGCACATCCTGTAGCGAGCGGCCCAGCGGCAGCAGCAAGGTGATGGGGGTAGCGCTCTGGCACCAGCTGTTGACCAGACTTTTCAGCGCATCGCTCTCGTAGGTAAAGAGGCTGACCCGCAGCTCGTGCTCTTGTTGCGCTGGCAAACCGAGACGGGCCCAGTAGGCGGCAAGGCCTGCCTTATCCTGTTGCCACCGCTCTCGTTCGGCGATGAGCCCCTGCTCACACAAGAGGCCACCGGTTTTAGCCGTAAAGCCTGGAAAGAAGAAGAACTTGTTGAGGCTCTGGTTGCCGATACGTTGCGGCGAGGCGAGGGCGTGGCAATCCTCGACCCAGCTCTCCGCCGAGAGGTACTCCAGATTGATCCAGCAGGGGGGCTTGGGTTGGCTCGCCATCCGCTCGGCCATTCGTTCAATGAAGGGGGCGGGCAGCTCGCAGGCAAAGGCTTCGATCACCACCTTGGCCGGGGTCATGTCAGTTGACAGGGTCTCATGCCAGTGTTGGATATAGATGCCCTCGACCCACTGGCCATCCTGCGCCGGATCGAGCCCCGGACAGATGCGGGCAAAGCTTGCCAGATCGTCCACCCAGAGCCGCACCTTACCATGCCTCTCCTGCTCCAGCTGGCGGGCCAGTCGCCAGGTGACGCCGATGTCACCGAAGTTGTCTACGACGCAACAGAAAATATCCCAGTCAAAGGGGGGCAGGGGGCTGGTCATGGCTCGGGGTTCCAGATGCAAAAAACCGGTGCGCAGGGTAGCACACCGGTGGATTGGCTTCTAACCATCAGCGCGTGATGGCGGTCTGCGGAAAGTTACTCCTTGCCGTAGACGTTGTTCTCCTGCTCGTGTACCCGGATAAAGGTGGTGCGCTTGGTCAGTTCTTTCAGCTGGCTGGCACCGACGTAGGTGCAGGTTGAGCGCACGCCGCCCAGAATGTCACGCACGGCGTTCTCGACCGGACCACGATAGGGCAGCAGCACGGTTTTGCCTTCGGAGGCGCGATACTCGGCAACACCACCGGCGTGCTTGTCCATGGCGCTGGAGGAGCTCATGCCGTAGAACTTCATGAAGGGCTCGCCGTTCACATCAACGATCTCGCCGCCGCACTCCTCGTGGGCTGCCAGCATGCCGCCCAGCATCACGAAGTCGGCGCCGCCGCCGAATGCCTTGGCGACGTCGCCCGGACAAGTGCAACCGCCGTCCGCGACGATCTGGCCACCGAGGCCGTGGGCCGCATCGGCACATTCGATAATGGCGGAGAGCTGCGGGTAGCCAACGCCGGTTTTGACGCGAGTGGTGCAGACCGAGCCCGGGCCGATGCCGACCTTGACGATGTCGGCGCCAGAGAGGATCAGCTCTTCCACCATCTCGCCAGTCACTACGTTGCCCGCCAGAATGACGTGGTTGGGGCAGGCTTCACGGATTTTGCGCACGAACTCGACGAAGTGCTCGGAGTAGCCGTTGGCCACGTCGACACAGATGAAGCGCAGCGCCTCGGACATGGCGAGGATCTGACGCGTCTTGGCGAAGTCATCCGGCGAGGTGCCGGTCGATACCATCACATGGCCCAGCAGGGCCGGATCGGTGTCGTTGACGAAGGTTTGCCACTGCTCAAGGCTGTAGTGCTTGTGTACTGCGGTCATCATCTCGAAGCCAGCCAGGGTTCTGGCCATGGCGAAGCTGCCGACGGTATCCATGTTGGCGGCGATAACGGGAACGCCTTGCCATTGAGTCTGGGTGTGCTTGAAGGTGAACTGACGGGTCAGGCTGACTTGGGAACGGCTCTTGAGAGTAGAGCGCTTGGGGCGGAACAGGACATCCTTGAAACCGAGCTTCAAGTCTTCTTCGATACGCATTACGAATTCCTTATTGAGCCTTGTTGAAAGTCACTTTTGCAGTGGTCAATTTTCGGCAGGCGCAAAAAAACCGGCGGTTTTCAGGGCCTCCGGTTTACAACAGTGTAGGCAAAAATCCCGCCAGAACAAGACTGATAATTCACTCATTGTTGTGGTAGCCTTTGGCGTCACAACCTGAGGTTAACCATCAGCTTCATCTAGCACCACTCGGTGCCTTGCTCCCCCTCGATATTCCCACCCGCTTGGGCTGCTGTTCGGCCACTCTTTGTCGTTTCTCTTCTGACCTGCCCGGCATTATCCAAGTAACTGAAATAAATCGGATTGACCACTGATGCGACTGTGGTAGATCTGGTCGCTGGATTGATAAGGCAGGGCAGTAAAATGGGCAAGATGATGGTGGGGATAACCCTGATGCTGGCACTGTGTGGCAGTGCGCTGGCAGAGACCCCGACCAGCTATGGCTGGATCGAGAAGGGACTTATTTTGCCTACCGGGGTGGCGGTGAAGATGAAACTCGACACTGGTGCGCTGACCTCTTCCCTCGATGCACGCGCCATCACCAGATTCAAACGGGATGGAAACCCCTGGGTGCGCTTCATGCTGGTGGTGACCGATGCCGACAGCGGCAAGCTGATCAAGCAGCAGTTCGAACGGCGGGTCGAGCGCAGCGTGACGGTGCGCGGGGCAGGCGGTATGGAGCAGCGGCCAACGGTGACCATGTCCATCTGTCTGGGGGACAAGGTGTATGAGGAGTGGTTCACCCTGCGGGATCGCAGCAAGATGATCTATCCGGTGCTGCTGGGTCGCCGCCTGCTGGCAGAGCTGGGGCCTGTGGACTCCAGCCGAACCTTTACCGTGCAGCCAGCCTGTCATTGAAAGCAAACAGCCCGCATCGCGGGCTGTTTGCTTATCGCTTATCTTGCCGGAGGCAGCGGGAGTAACACACTCACCTCCAGCCCCCCTTCCGGCCGGTTGTGGACATCGAGATCGGCGCCGTGCAGCTGGGCAATGCGCGAGACGATAGCCATGCCGAGACCCACGCCATCCCCCTGCTGGGGATTGACCCGAAAGAAGCGTTCACACAGTCGCGACAGGGCGCTGGTGGGAATACCGGGGCCATTGTCGCTCACATCCACCCTCACCCGGTTACCCTCCCGCTGCACCCGCACCCTGATCTCCCCCTCCGGCTGGGTGTAGCGCAACGCATTGTCGATCAGGTTGCTGAACAGCAGGTCGAGCAGGGTGGCCTGACCCATCACCAGCAGCGGCACTTCACACTCCAGCGACAGCTGCTGATCCTTCTTGAGGGCGATGGGCGCCAGGGTCGCCAGAGTGCCTTGCAGCAGATGGCCCACCTCCAGTTCGGTCAATACCAGCCCCTGCTGGTTGTCGATACGGGCCTGGGTCAGCAGCTGGCGGATCAACCGATCGCTGCGGTCGAGGGCCTGTAGCATCTTGTGCAGTGACTGTTGGCGGCTGGCGTCATCAATGGCCGCCAGGGCATTTTCACTGTGGATCCGCAGCACCGCCAGCGGGGTACGCAGCTCGTGGGCTGCCTCGTTGGTGAACTGTTTCTCCCGCTCGATGGTCTCGGCAAGGGCATGCATCAGGCGGTTTATCTCGTTGGTGAGCGGGGTCAGTTCATGGGCGCTGCTCTTGAGATTGAGCGGGCTCAGGTTGGCCGGATGGCGCTCGCTGATCGCTTGTGCCAGCTGGCGCAATGGGGCCAGCCCGCGGGTGATGAGCCACCAGAGCAGGGCCAGCAGGAAGGGCAGGGTGATCAGCAGCGGCAGCATGGTGAGGGTGGCCATCTTGCTGGCCAGCTCGCTGCGCTCGTCGTCCCGCTCCGCGACGACCAGCCAGGTCTGCTCCTGCTGGTTGTAGAGGGTGAAGGTGCGCCACTGGTGGCGATCTTTTTCAACTGTGTCGAAGCCGCGTGCCAGGGTGACCAGCGGCTGATCCGGGGCGCTGGGGGAGCGCAGCAGTAGCCCGCCCTGCTCGTTGAGCAGTTGGAAGTAGAGATTGCGCTCGAACTCATGGCCATAGAGGGTGGTATCCCGATCCTCGCCGCTCAGGTTGAGGCTGGTATCTTTTTGCCAGTTGTCGGGGTTCTGTTGTTCCCACTCCTGATAGACGGTGCCGTTGGCCGGAAGCTGCCCCTGCTGGGCCATATAGCGGTCCAGCAGCTGGTTGGTGATGCGGGCTGACTGGGCGAGACGGGCATCGAACAGCTCTTCCATCTCATGGCTCGCCTCCATATAGCCGATCACTGCGCTGATGGTGAGACTGAGCCCCACCAGCGTCAGGATGCCGGTGAGCAAAAAACGTCGTATGGAGCGGGGGCGTTTCATCTGGCGGGGCTCCGGGTTGCCTGATCAAGCTGGGGGATGATATAGCCGACCCCGCGAATATTGCGGATAAGGTCGCTGTAGAACTTCTTGCGCAGATGGTGGATATGCACCTCTACCGCATTGCTCTCGGCCCCTTCGTCCCAGCCATAGAGGCTCTGTTGCAGCTGATCCTTGCTCAGCACCCGGCCGCTCTGGCTGATCAGCTCCTGCAGCAGTTTGTATTCGTGGGGAGTGAGTTTGACCGCCTCCCCCTGATAGGTGACCTGCTGGGATTCGGGATAGATGAGGATATCGCCATACTCCAGCATCGCCTGAGCCTGCCCCTTGCTGCGGCGCACCAGTGCGCGCAGGCGGGCGTTGAGCTCCTGCAGGGCGAAGGGCTTGACCATGTAGTCGTCGGAGCCGGCATCGAGGCCGACCACCCTATCGTCCAGCGCATCGCGGGCGGTGAGGATCAGCACCGGTAGCTGGTGTCCTTCACGGCGCAACTTGCGCAGCAGGCTGAGGCCGTCGATATCGGGCAGGTTGAGATCGAGAATGAGGGCTGCGAACTCGTCGCTCTTGAGGGCCGTCAGGGCGGGCAACCCCTGTTGCAGCCAGTCCACCGTATAGCCGCTATGGCGCAGTGCATCCTGCATACCATCTCCCAGCATCACATCATCTTCTACCAGCAGGATCCGCATTCTTTTCTCCCTTGTTGTTGGGGGTCGCGATCTGGCTCAGCGCCAAGGCGTGCCGTGGCATAAACAACCCTGCCCACCAGTATGCAAGCTGGTGGGCCGAGTTTAAATAGATCTTTGATCCATCAGGGGTTTATAGCTTGGCTAGCTTTTCGCGGATCTCCATTTTGCGCCCCTCGTCAGCGACTTCGCGGCCCGGACGGGCCGGGGCAGCGAAAGCTTTGTCGAGATAGGTTTTGGCCTCGGCCTTGCGACCCTGATCCAGCAGGAAATCGCCATAGAAGAAGTTGGGGTCGATGCCATCCGGATTGATGGCCAGCGCCTGTTTGAGCAGTTGCTCCGCCTTCTCGTCATCGCCAAAGCCGACCGGCCAGCCGGGCACCTGATAGTAGAGAGAGCCCAGACTGGTGTAGGCAGAACCGTCCAGCGCCTTGGGATCCTGCTTGAGCGCCAGCTCCAGCTTAGCTTTGGCCTCTTTCACCAGACCCAGTGCCCCCAGCCCCCCTTTGGCCCCTGCCCAGGTGCTCTTGACAATGGCTGACCAGATCAGCAGATCGGCGCGAAAAGGCTCCTTGGCGCTGGCCGCTTCGGCCTGGGTGCTCAGATTTTCGAGACAGCTCTCTTTCGCCTTGCCGGTCTGTTGATACTGGCAGACGGCCCACTGTTGCTGGATGGGCGCGAGGGCATCATCCGCGGCCATGACCGAGGTGGATCCCAGCAGGATGGCGATGGCACAAGAGGTAACTGATTGACGGACAAAGTTCATATTAATGTTCCTTCTTGGTCGGGATCGGGCGGGACAAGTCTGGTTGTGGCGCACTGTTGGCGCTGGTATCAGTCGTCCTTGGCTGAAGATGACGGGCATAACGTTTGATAATTGGCAGCTGTCTGGCCAGCGCTTTGTCGACGAGGCCGGGCAGCAGGGCATTGAGCCGCACGAACAGTTTTTCCGGCCAGCCGAGCCAGCTGCGGCGGGTTTCGTTGCACAGGGCGATGATGGCCTCTTCCGCTACTTCCTGCGGGCTGTCGGTCTGGGTGCCAAGCGCCGCATTCATCTCGTAGGCAGCCTCAGAGTTGAGTTTGGTGCGGGTAGCACGGGGGGCAAAGTGCAGCACCTTGATGCCGCTGCCCTCCAGTTCCCGCCCCAGCGCTTCGCTAAAGCCGCGCATGGCAAATTTGCTGGCGCAGTAGACGCTGTAACCGGGGTAGCCGATGCTGCCCAGGCTCGAACCCATGTTCATGATGATCCCCGGTTTGCGCATGGTTGGCAGCAGGGCGCGGGTCAGCTGGATCGGCGCCTCGATATTGAGCAGCAGCTGGCGCTCTACCTGCTCCGCACTCTGATCTTCCAGCCAGGCAAACTGGTTGCAACCGGCGTTGTTGATCAGGATGTCGATCCCGTTCTCCAGCGCCGGGTGCTGCAACAGCTTAGCCCGCTCCTGGGCAGAGCCGAGGTCGGCGAGCACCACCTGATGGCGCTCGGGATGAGGCAATGACTTGCACAGTCGCTCCAGCGCCGGACCGCGACGTCCGTGCAGCAGCAGGTGGGCCCCCTGGGCCGCCAGCTCCTGTGCCAGCTCCTCACCTATGCCACCGCTGGCGCCGGTGAGCAGCACGAGTTTCCCTTCAAGCTTCATGGTGTGGGTTCCCTTTTTGCTGTCTGCGGCCGATTTACACAGTGGCGGTGAGGTTGTAGAGCATCTCGCCATAGAGGCGGTAGACCACCTTGGCCCCGTGGATGATGGCCGCCTGATCCGCCGGGCTCTCGACCCGATCCATCAGGGATTCGAAGAACTTGAGGTGCTCCTGATCCAGAGTACCGTGGGAGCTCAGGTAGCTCATCGCTTGTGGAGGCAGTCCGAGGCCGCTCTTCAGCTGGTCTGCGACGGTGAGGGCGATGGCTACGCTGGTGCCTTCCAGTACCTGCACCATGCCGAAGAAGCCCATGGGGTTGCCGCGCTGGATCTGGTCGTAGAGGAAGGCCACCATCAGCTCGATGGGCAGCCCGGGCTGGCCGTGGCGCACCGCCTCGGCATCGCCGCCACAGGCGCGGATGTCGTTGAGGATCCACTCCTGATGGCCATACTCCTCGTCGATGTACTCGGCAAGGGCACCGCGTACCCACTCGTACTCCTGACCCAGCTTGCCGCCGGTCGCCATCAAGAGCGGAACGGTCTGGCGCACGTGGTAGTAAGCCTGCGCCAGAAAGGCGAGATAGGTGTCACGGCTGATGTCGCCACGGCGGCAGGCTTCGATGATGGGGGCGTTGAACAGATGCTCACGCTCACTGGCAGTGGCTTGTTGCAGAGTCTGATAGAAGCTCATGAGGATTCTCCTGTAAGGCATTGGCTAATTTGCTGGGAAAAGTGTTGGTAAATCTCGTTGCGACGAGGGCGCCCGTTGGCGGTCAGCAGCCCGGGATGTTGATCCAGTGCCACCGGCAACCAGTGGTGCAGCCGGGCATAATCGGGCAGCCGCTGGTTCAGACCGGCGATCTGGCGTGGCAGGTCCGCCTCTTTGCCCGGCAGGGGCTGGATCAGCGCCACGTTGGCGGGTTGACCATCGCCAAAGACCACGATGCGGGCGATGGCGGGGCAGAGCTGGGCCTCGGCCTCCACCCACTCCGGTGAGAAGTTGCGGCCGAAGGCGGTGATCTGGACATTCTTCTTGCGCCCGGTGATATGGAGGTAGCCCTCATCATCCAGACGTCCCAGGTCGCCAGTGGCAATCTGTTCGGGAGTCGGTTCGTTGCTGCCGAGATACCCCAGCATGGCACTGCCGCTCACCATAATTTCGCCGTCGGTGGCGATGGTGACCTGGCAGTGGGGCAGGGGGCGGCCCACGCTGCCTGGCTTGTCAGCATCCGGACTGTTGAGTGCCACCACGGAGCCGCACTCCGAGAGGCCATACCCCTCATACACCGGCAGGCCGAGCTGGCGGGCATGAGCGATAAGGTCAGGTGCCACCTTGCCGCCACCGACGGCAATAAAGCGCAGGCTCTTGAGCTGCTGGGCCAGCGTCGGGGTGCTGGTGCAGAGTGCCAGCAGCAGGCGCAGCAGTTCGGGCACCAGCACCAGACTGTGGGTTGGCCAGCGCAGCAGGGCCTCCCCAAGCATGGCTGCATTGAGCGAACTGGAGCCGGTGAAGCCGAGCACCCCGAGGGATGGAATGCGGCTGCAGGCGCCGGTCAGCAGCGGCACATAGAGGCCGGTGATGTTCTCAAGCAGGGTGGCCAGCGGCAGCAGGGTCATGTGTTTGGCCACCTTGGCCACAGCGACCCGCTCGGCCAGTGCATTGCTCACCGCCATCATCTGGGTCAGTGACAGGCAGACGCCCTTGGGCTGGCCCGTGGTGCCGGAGGTGTAGGTGATCTTGGCGGTGCCCTTGGGCAGCGCCGGTCGATTGGCCGGGGTATGGCGCCACAGCGGCAGTTCTCCGCTGACCAGCAAGAGCGGCTCGGCGGCGTGCCATCCCTGATGGGCAGGGCCAACCAGCGCATCGGCGCCGCTGCTCTCCAGCAACCACTCTTGCTGGGCCAGGCTGAAGAAGTGGGGCACCGGGATCACCACGATACCTGCGCGGGTGCAGGCGAGATCCAGCAGCGCCCAGGGCAGGCCGTTGTCCAGTTGCAGCGCCAGACGGCTGATGTCGAGCTGTTGCAACTGGCTGGCCAGACGCTGGATCTGTTGCCACAGGGTCTGGTAATCGAGACGCTGCTGGCTGCTCAGCAGCACAGGGGATTGCGGATTCTCGCGGGCATGTTTGGCGATGGCGTCGAACAGGCTCATTGGGCGCACCTTTTTTGATGGGTCTGGTTGTCACTGCTCTCGCTGGTCTCGTCAAACAGGGTCGGCATGGGGGCCAGCAGATTGAGCAGCAGACTGCTCTGGGCCAGCACCTCGCGTCCCTGATTGATGTCACCCACCATCACCTTGGGTTGGCAACGGTAGTACTCACCCCAGGCGTCGGCATCGGTACCCACCTGATGGGCCTCTGCGAGAGCCAGCTCCACCGGATTGAGTTGCAGACGGGCAAAGCTGTTGCGCAGCTTGGCGGTGCCGGTAAAGACCACGTAGTCGAGGGCGTTTTCACACAACAGACGACACAGCGCCGCAAACATCAGGCGGGCATTGCCCGGTTCGCTGCAGGCCAGATTGCCCACTTCGATAATGCGGTTGCGTGCCGGATAGACCCCGAGGCGGGTGTTAATTGCGGCCTCGATAGGTTGCTCCAGATACTGTTCCAGATAGAGCGGCCCCTCACTGGCATGATTGAGACCACAGGCGCCGACCAGCGTCCCGTCCGCCCGATAGAGCCCCAGCAGACAGGGCAGAAAATGGGGGATGCGGGCGTTGAACTCGAGGGTATAGGCGGCCTGGATATAGGTTTGCAGCGCCATGACCTGCTGCGGGGACTCGGCCAGGATCAACCTGTAGGGGGCTTGGATCTCGATGGTCATGGGTGACTCCTTCTCTTTCGATGGGTTTAGAGTAAAAGGGCAAACTTAAGAAACCCTTAAGGAGCCAAAAAGATTCGGCAAACCATACCGGCTGAACAGTGTTGAAAAACAGTTGCCAGCGGCAGGCATGGCAGGCAATCTGCGCCGCTGTCACTGTTGAGGAATCGCCATGTCATCCACCGTCTGCTGCCCCCTGTGTGCCAGCCTCCGTGCTTACCCCCTGCCGGTGGCGGGCAAGCGCTATCATCGCTGCCTCGCGTGCGAGCTGGTCTGGCTGGATGAGGCGGATCATCTGGATGAGGCGGCGGAGAAGGCTGTCTATGACGGTCACGACAACCGGGTGGATGATCCCCGTTATCGCACCTTTCTGATGCGGGCCTTTGGCGAGGTGCTGGCGCGGGTACCGCTACCTGCCAGTGGCCTCGATTTTGGCTGTGGCCCGGGCCCGGCGCTGGTGGCGATGGGGCGCGAGGCGGGTTACCAGATAGCGGGGTATGACAAGTTCTACGCCGATTTTCCCGAGTTGCTGACGCGTCAGTATGACTTCATCACCAGTACCGAGGTGATCGAGCATATCGCCGAGCCGCGCACGGTGCTGGCGCAGTTGTGGGATTGCCTCAAGCCCGGTGGCCTGCTGGTGCTGCAGACCCAGCGGGTGCTCAGTGACGAGCGGTTTAAAAACTGGCGCTATCGCCACGACCCGACCCACATCGTCTTCTTTGCCGAGGCATCGTTTCAGGTGTTGGCCGCCAGCTGGCAGGCCGAACTCAGCTTCCCCCACGCCGATGTGGCGGTATTGAAAAAAGGCACGCCCTGAGGCGTGCCTTCGTCTGTTACTCGGCTGTTTCTTGCCCGGCTCTACTCCTTGTAGCCCTTGTCCTGCCACTGGTAGTACATCAGGGCAGATTTGACGCCGATTGACTTGAACGGCTCTGGCGGCAGCCACATCGGCAGGGTTTGCTCCGCGTGGTTGAACCAGGGGTGCTCCTTGCCCTGATAGAGGCTGGCTACGATGTCGCCAAACAGGAAGGAGAGGTTGATGCCGTGGCCGTTGTAGCCGAGGGCGTAATAGATGTTCTGGTGATCCCCCATCACCCCTACCGCTTCGGTACTGTCGCCGGTCATGCCGAGCACCCCGTCCCACACCTGCTCAAATTTGATCCCATTGAGGGCCGGATAGAGGGTCACCAGCTCGGTCATCATCATCTCGCTGACCCGGTTGAGGTCGCCCTTGTAGTTGAGGCCGTCGTTGAAGACGTACTCGGCATTGCCGCCGCCGATGACGATGCGGTTATCCGGGGTTAACACCAGATGGAACAGGATGTTGCGGGTGTCATAGTAGGGCACCCGGCTTTGCCACTGGATGGCGGCCAGCTGCTTTTTGCTGAGCGGCGCGGTGACGGCGCTCTGGGCGTGTACCGGAAAGACCCGGCCGCTGAAGTAGCCAAGTTTTGAGGTATAGCCGTTGGTCGCCAGCACTATGCTGTCGGCGGTCACCTTGTAGTTGTCGGCCACGTTCAGTTCGATCTGCTTGCCCTCCTTGATCCCCATTACCGGGCTCTGCTCATAGATGGTGACGCCCGCCTGCTCCACCGCCTTGCGCAGGGCGTTGACCAGTTTCATGGCGTGTACCTGACCGCCATTGGGGTCGTACACCGCCCCCACGTAGCGATCGGTGCCCAGTTTCTCTTCGGTGGTATCGGCGTTCCAGTACTGGAGCGGGATGCCGAGGCGATTGGCGGTTTTCACATAGTCCCGGTACTCGGGGATATCCTCCTCATCGAGGATCGCCTCCACATAGCCATCGAGCTTGAGGTCAGCCTCGACGCCGGTTGAGGCAACCAGCGCCTGCAGCTTGCGCATGCTGGCGACGGTGAGATCGTAGTGGCGCTTGCTCGCTTCCCCCTCTTCGTCGAGATCCATCACCTCGGAGCCCGGCAATACCATGCCGCCATTGCGGCCCGAGGCGCCACTGCCCACCTGTTTCGCTTCGAAGATGGCGATTTTGAGCGATGGATTGGCCTTGGCCAGATGCCAGGCGCTGGAGAGGCCGCTGTAGCCGCCGCCGACGATGGCGATATCCACCTTCATGTCTTGTGCCAGCGGGGCGCTCTCCGCTGCCGGTTTCTCCTTGAACCAGTAGCTGGTGTTGGGCTCAAAGTCGCTCATCTTGGGGCCGCAGGCGGCGAGGAAAAAACAGCTGATGCACATGGTCAACGCTCGTTGGCAAAGGGTGGTCGGATTCATCTTCTACTCCGGTTGCAGATACAAAATTTCAAATCATTCAATCGGGTTGGGCGGTATTGACCCGGCGGCCTATGTCTCGCAGCCGGGCTAGCTGATCGGCAAGACCGGGCCCTTCATCCAGGCTGGTGACAAAGTTCCAGAGGTAGGTCATCACAGCATAGACATGGCCTGCCGAGACCTGGGGCTGGGCTATCAGCATGGTGATGGCCAGCAGGAACAGCAGGGAGGCGCTGATGCCGACCGCCAGAAAGGCGAGCGCCTCCCGATCCGAAATCCGGATGCGGAGCCATGCCAGCGCGCGGTAGTGGCGGGAGAGACTGGCAGACTGGGCATGGGTGACCAGCTTGACCTCATGTTCCAGCCGATCGTTGAGCCGCTCGTGCAGCAGCTGGTTTTTGCGCGAAAAGCCGGGCAGCAGCAGGCCGAACAGCAGCAATACCCCCATGCAGGCGATGCCGACCCAGAACTCGATCACCATCAGCATCACGGCCGCACCGACGATGGAGATCAGGCTGGTGGCCAGGATCGGGATATGTTTCTCGAAAAAGTCGACAAACTCCCGCGCCAGAGTGACCCGCGCCACTATGGTGGATTGCCCCTCCTGCTGCTGGCGCTGGGTCAGGATCACCGGCACCGCCAGTGCCGCATAGATATGGGTAAAGGTGCGGGTATCGACCGCCCGGCGCAGGGCGCCGATGAGCCAGAACAGCAGTACGATCAGGGCGTAGCTTGAAGCCTGCCACCACTGGCCTTTGACGATGGCGTCAATGGCAAAGCCGGCGAACAGGGGATAGATCACCAGCAGGATATTTTCGAGGGCCACCAGCGAGAAGGTGCCCGCCAGCTTGAGGGGATTGGCCCGCGCAATCGCCCCCAGCGAACGACCGGCCGAGTGTGGCAACGGCGTGGCCTGCTCGTCGCAACTGGCTGCCGAAGTGGGTGGTGTTGTCATGGGTTATCTCCTAAGATGTCGGAAATGCTCATTTTGAGCAAGTGCTCAAAGTTTGTTTGAGCGACTGCTCAAAGTCAAGCAGATCGATTGGTATCGCAGGAGGTCAGATGGCACGCCCATCAGCAGAACAGCGCAAAGAGATGATCATCGAGGCCGTACTGGCCCTGTTTCGAGAGAAGGGGATGGCGGCATCGTCTACCCGTGATATTGCCGAACGCACCGGTCTGGCACGCAGCCACGTCTACCACTACTTCAAGGATTGGAAGGAGCTCTGCCTCTGCGCCGTGGAGCGTTTCACCAGTCAGGAGATCGACGAGCAGCGCGAGTGGCTGTTGCCGCTGCCGGCCTGCGAAGCGTTGCCGCTGTTCGTGCGGGACAACCTGCCAACCAGTCAGGATGCCTCCTGGGCCATCTATCTCGATGCCTGGAACGAGTCGCTGCGCGACCCTGTGTTTGCCGAGAACTACCGCAAAATCATTCTGGCGTGGCGCGAGGTGCTGGAGCAGATTCTGCAAAAGGGGATCGACAGCGGTGAGTTTGTGGCGGGCGATGCCCGGCGACTGGCGCGCCAGATCACCTCCCTCATCAACGGCTATGCCGATGACCTCATTCTGGAGCCGACCCCCGAGACGGTAGAGGCCACTTATCAAGAGATCATGCAGGTGGTCAATCAGCTGGTCTTGCCCCCCGCCCACCCATAGCGGCGCAGGCACACAAGGGTGGGGGGCGTGCCAGCGTGGTGCCTTCCCCGGTTTTGTTGGCCACCAGCCGGGCGCGCGATGGTCAGATACCAGGGAGCAGTTGTTGATGTCGATTACCCATTTGTCACTGCAAGATGCCCGTCATCTGCAACTGGCGGCGCAGGGGCTGCTCGCCCCCCGTCGCAGCAAGGCTGCCCCGGCCGATCTGCTGGCCACTATTCGCCGCATGGCGCTGCTGCAGATCGATACCATCTCGGTGGTGGCTCGCAGCCCCTATCTGGTGCTCTTTAGCCGGCTTGGCCAGTACGAACCGCGCTGGCTGGAGCAACTGCTGGCCGACGGCGAGATCTTCGAATATTGGGCCCACGAGGCCTGTTTTGTGCCCCGCGAGGATTACCGGCTGCTGCGCCACCGGATGCTCGATCCCGCCGCCATGGGCTGGAAGTTTTCGGCCAACTGGCTCGCTACCCATCAGCAGGAGATTGGCCAGCTTATCGAACGCATTCGTCACCATGGCCCGGTGCGGGCGGCCGACTTTGAACGCACAACCGGCAAGGGGAGCGGCTGGTGGGACTGGAAGCCGGAGAAGCGCCATCTGGAGGTGTTGTTTACCACCGGTCAGCTGATGGTGCGGGAGCGGCGCAACTTTCAGCGAGTCTATGACCTGGCCGAGCGGGTCATCCCCGAGTGGGATGACCCGCGGGATCTGCCGAGTGTCGAAGAGGCGCAGCGGGACATGGTGCGCGCCAGCTGCCGGGCATTGGGGCTGATCAAAACCGGCTGGGCGGCGGATTACTACCGGCTGCGGCGCGGCAAGTACGACGCCCTGCTCCATCAGCTGGCGGATGAGGGTGAATTGTTGCCGGTACGGGTGGAGGGGTGGCAGCACGGCGCTTTTGTGCATGCATCGCTGGCCGATGAGCTGGCGCTGGCAGAGGAGGGCCGTCTCAAGGCAACCCATACCACTGCCTTGTCGCCGTTCGACCCGCTGGTGTGGGATCGCAAACGGGCCAGTGAACTGTTCAACTTCGACTATCGCATCGAGTGCTATACCCCGGCCCCCAAGCGCCAATACGGCTACTTCGTGTTGCCACTGCTACATCGCGGCAAGCTGGTGGGCAGGATGGATGCCAAGGCCCATCGCCAGCAGGGGATCTTCGAGATCAAGAGCCTCTACCTGGAAGCCGGGGTGAGAGTGACCCGCCAGCTTGCACAGGATCTGGCGAAAGCCCTGCAAAAGCTGGCTGACTGGCACCAGACGCCGCAGCTGCGTTATGGTTCCATTCCGGCCAAGCTGCTGGCGTTGTGGCATGAAGGTACCCTTGCAAAGTGAGGTCTATCCCTTCTGGGCTAAGCTGCAAGGGGGATAAACAGTTCGGGAGCAGGAGATGAAGCGAGCGGCAACATGGTGGGCTGGATTGGCGATAGCCATCTTGTCCCCCGCGTTATGGGGGCAGGAGCAGCCGGTACAGATCTGTCTGGGGGATGGCAACGAGTGGGCCCCTTTTACCTACTGGGAGCGTAAGGACGGGGTGCCCGATACCAGCCGCCTCACCGGTTCGGCCACCACGCTAGTGCTCGATGCGTTGCAAAAGGGTGGATTGTCGCACCAGATCCGCTATCTGCCCTGGGCGCGAGTGCAGCAGGAGCTGGCGGATTATCGCCAGAATGGTCTGTGTGAGCTGACCTGGGATGCCAGCTACAAGCCGGAGCGGGCCGAGTTTGCCTTCTACAGCGTGCCCCTCTATTACACCCACCTCGGTTTCTTCTATCTCAAGCGCCGTTTCCCCGAGCCACCGGATCTGCAGACGGTCAACCGCTCCCGGGTGTGCGGGGTAATCGGCTACAACTACACCCCCTATGGGTTGGCGCAGGAGCCACGCCGGGTCAAGCAGTTGCAGCAGGCACTGGACATGATGGAGCGGGATCGCTGTGACTTTCTGCCGAGTGAAATAGAGCCGCTGATGAGCGGCATCAGCCTTGGCATCTACCACAGCGAGAGCGGGTTGCTGCATCTCGCCCATCCCGGTCGCAAGGGATTCTATCTGCTGGTGAGTAAGGGCTCCCCCCGCGCCCATGAACTGGTGAATACCCTCAATCAGGCGCTGGTAGAATTTCAGGAAGGGGGGCATGCCGACGAGGTGATGCGCCGCTTCTTGTCACCGATGGAGTAACCGCGAAGCGCTGCAATCAGTCTGTGGGAGCAGATGAACAGAGGGCCAGCCGGTGCAAACCGGCTGGCCCTCTTTTTTACGTGAGAGCCTGTCAGGCCGCCAGACGGGTCAGCACCTTCACCAGCAGCTCGATGCGCGGGGCAATGCTGGCCAGATCCAGATACTCCTCGTCACTGTGGAAACCGGCACCAATAGGGCCCAGACCATCCAGGGTGGGGATGCCGAGGGCGGCGGTCAGGTTGGCATCGGAGCCGCCCCCCACCTCCTGCCAGCTGATCGGCAGATCCAGTTCAGCACCACACTCTTCCACCAGCTTCATCAGTGCCTGAGTGCCTTTTGACGGTACCATGGCCGGTTTGTGGGCCTCACGGGTCAGCCGGATGGTGACGCCGTCCAGATGCGGCCGCTCGGCCAGGGTGAGCAGGTGATCGTTGATCTGCTGGTACTCCTGATTGTCCCAGAAACGTACATCCACCACGGCGCTGGCATGGGCTGGCACTATGTTGGCGCCGTTGCCCCCCTCGACAACACCGATGTTGAGGGTGGTGCCGCTCTCGAAGTTGGTCAGGGTGTTGATAGCCAGGATCCAGTGACCCAGTTCGGTGATGGCGCTGCGTCCTTTCTGCGGCTCGTTGCCGGCGTGGGCAGCCTTGCCGGTGAAGTCGATGCGATAACGGGCCATCCCCTTGCGCGCCTTGACCAACGAGCCATCGGCGCGGGCCGCTTCGGCCACCAGCACCTGCTTCGCCTGTTTGGCCACTGATGCCAGCCAGTCGCTGGAGTGCAGGGAACCGATCTCCTCGTCCGGGTTCATGCAGACGCAGATGCTCAAGCTGTCGCGCACCTCACGGGGCAGGGCACGCAGGGCGTAGACGATGTTGAGCAGGCCGGATTTCATGTCGGAGACACCGGGGCCGTAGGCGCGCTCGCCATCGACGCTCATCGGGCGGGCAGCGGCGGTGCCGAGCGGGAAGACGGTATCCATATGGCCGATCAGCATCACATCGATCTGCGCTGCATCAGGCTGGTTGCGGATCTCCAGCCCCACTCCGGCGACGCCGCAGTCGACCCGTTTGATCTGCCAGCCGCCCATGGCTTCATATTTGGCGGCCATCAGGTCGGCGACTGCCGCAATGCCCGGCTGGTGCAGGGAGCCGCAATCCAGATTGATCAGCGGGGCCAGTTCGGCCAGGTATTGATCCAGAGAAAAAGTCATTGATTGCTCCACTATCAGGTCCGGGTTAGATAAGGATGTTCATCACCAGCATGGCGCCGAAGGCGTTGAGTACCGAGATGGCGACCATGATGGGGATGTAGCGCCCTTCGGTGCCGATACAGCCGAGGATGCGGCCCATGTACTGCACCTGGGAGCCCATCAGGTAGATGGCTGGCGCCAGAATGGCGATATGGGTGCCGTTGAGGATCCCCTGATCGAACAGGGTAATGACCACGCCGACCGCACCGCCCATCGACATCCAGGCGCCGATCAGCACGGCCGCCGCCTCACCGGGCAGGCCGAAGATGGCCATGATAGGTGCAAAAATGGCACCCATGGCATCCAGCGCGCCGGTGATCTGCAGCGCCTTGATGATCACGAAGGCCATCAGCACGTTGGGGACGGTGGAGGTGGTGGCGATGACCCAGCCCTTTTTGGCCCCCTCGACGAAGATATCGGTGACGATGGGTTTTTTGACGTTGGCCTGGCTCATTTGGCTTGCTCCTGAGTGTTGAGGGTCTGCTGGGTGTTTCTGCTATCGACGTGCTTGCCTTCGGTCATGTTGAGATAGACCCGGAACAGGTTGGCACCGACAAACTTGAAGGCGAACATCACAATGACCGCCAGACCGATGGAGGAGCTGACCGCCGGGCTACCGTCCGCCAGCGTCAGGGTGAACAGCACGGCGCCGGAGGAGAAGAAGTTGACTATGGTGGCACCCGCGGAGAACTGGAACATGGTGAATACGTCGGTTTCGCGCTTGGTGATGAGCCCTTCATCCTTGAGCTGGCGGGTCATGGCAGCACCGGCATCGGTACTCTGCAGGGAGGCGATCAGCGCCAAACCGGTATTACCGGGGATCCCCATCAGCGGACGCAGCAGCGGGGTCAGCAACTTGCGGGCTACTTCCAGCGCGCCGTAGTGCTCCAGTACGTTGATCATGCCGAGGGCGAACATCACGGTGGGGATCAAGGTCAGGGCGAACAGGAAGCCATCACGGGCACCGTTGCCCCCTTTGCCGCGCATGTCGGTCATGGCGGTCTTGATGCCGTCACCGTTCTCGCTGACGCTCTGCACCATGGTGCCGAACGAACCGTTCAGCGTGGTGAAATCGAAAACCCCATACCACTCGCCAGATTGCAGTAGCCCCGAGAAGAAGACCACGGCAAAGGCCAGTGCCAAGTAACTGCCTATGCTCACCGAGCGTGTTTTATCCGTCATCATTAAGCTCCATATGAATAATTATTTAATCTGAGTAATTATGATTGATATGGATATCAATAAATTGACGATAGTCAAAAGGGTTTGCTGCAGATGATGAGTGTATTGGTGTTCTGTGACGGAGATCGTGATGTGCCTGGGCGATAATATTGTTTTTATCGAATTTGTTGAGTGAATAAAAAGCAGGGCTGGATGGCGGGGCAATAAAAAAGGCTCTGTCCCAAT
>NZ_CDBW01000036.1 GCF_000820145.1 Aeromonas sobria
TGATTTGGGAAACAACGCCCTTCTTCACCACCACTTCACACAAGCCCATCACCCCTTCACTTCGGGCAGACAGACTCGTTCCATCCAACAAGGAGACGTGTCATGGTCAAACAGATATTCACCCACAAGATCTTTCTGCTGCTGTTGCTCAGCCTGCTGTTGATGGTACCAGTGCAATCCATCATGGAGCTGAACCGGGAGCGTCAGGCTTACCGCAGTCAGGCCATTCACAGCATCATGGCCAGCAGCAGCGGCCCGCAACGGCTGATGGGGCCCATTATCGTGCAGCCCTATACCCGCTCGGTGACGGTCGAACAGGAGGGCAAACGCTTCGTCCGCCAGGAGCAGATCTACCGCTACCTGCTGCCGGAGCAGCTGGATATCAAGGCCAACATGGAGGTCACCCCGCGCAAGCTGGGCATCTATCAGGCACAGGTCTACCAGACCCGGCTCACCCTCTCGGGCCGCCTGCCCACCCGACAGAGTCTGCTGAATAACGCGACCTCACCGCTTGATGAAGCGGCCGAGCTGGTGGCGGGTAAACCCTACCTCAGTCTGGTGCTCTCCGATGCCCGCGGTATCAACAGCGTCCCCGAGCTGCAGCTCGGCACCCAGCGGATCCCGTTTGCCCCCGGCGCCCGCCTTGGTGACGCACTGGCGGGTATCCATGCCCCGCTCGACAGCCTGCCCCAACAGGATGGCACCTTTCATCTGGAGCTCAATCTGCAGGGGATGAACGCCCTCGACATAGTACCGCTGGGCAAGGAGAGCACCCTGCTGCTGGCGGGCAACTGGCCCCATCCCAACTTTATCGGCGACTTTCTGCCGGGCAGTCGCACCCTGAACTCGCAAGGGTTTGAGGCCAACTGGCAAACCAGCTGGTTCGCCAGCGACATGGAGACTCGCTTTAACCGGATGATGAACGGGGGCGATAGTAATCTCTCCACCTTCAGCGTCAGTCTGGTGCAACCGGTGGATCACTATCAGCTCAATGAGCGGGCAGCCAAATATGCCCTGCTGTTTATCGGCCTCACCTTTATCAGCTTCTTCATGTTCGAGCTGCTCAAGGGGCTGCGGGTCCACCCGATCCAGTACGCGCTGGTGGGCATGGGGCTGGCCATCTTCTATCTGGTGCTGCTGGCACTGACCGAGCACCTCGGCTTTGGTTGGGCCTATCTGGTGGCCGCGCTGGCCAGCGTGCTGCTCAACGGCTTCTATCTCAGCCACGTACTGGGCGGCCCGAAACAGGGGATCGGCTTCGCGGCGCTGCTCGGGCTGGTCTATGCCATCCTCTACAGCCTGCTGCAGGCCGAAGAGATCGCCTTGCTGCTCGGCGCCCTGCTGCTGTTCGCCACCCTGGCGCTGATCATGATGCTGACCCGCAAGCTCGACTGGTATCAGGTGATGGACTACAGCGCCCCCGTCACCACATGGGCAGCTCCCCAACCATCGACCAGTGACACCAGCCATCAGTCATAAGTCATAAGTCATAAGCCAAAAAAAACCGGCGCCATCAGGCGCCGGTTCTATTTTATTGATCGGGCATCACTTCTTCTTGACCGGGCGAGCCCAGTTTTTGATGTGACGCTGGGGCACCCGGGTGATCACCAGCTCATTCTCGGCCACATCCTTGGTGATGGTGGAGCCCGCCCCCAGGGTCGCGCCCTTGCCGATACGCACCGGCGCCACCAGCTGGGTATCGGAGCCGACAAACACATCATCTTCGATGATGGTCTGGAACTTGTTCACGCCATCGTAGTTGCAGGTGATGGTACCGGCACCGATATTCACCTTGGCACCCACCTCGGCATCACCCAGATAGGTGAGGTGACCACACTTGGAGCCAACCCCCAGCCGGGATTTCTTCATCTCGACGAAGTTGCCGACGTGGGCATCCTGCTCCAGCACGGCACCGGGGCGCAGACGGGCAAACGGACCGACCGAGCACTGATCGGCAATCTGGGCACCTTCGATGACGGAGTAGGGCTTCACCTCGGTGTGATCGCCAATGACGCAATCCTTCAGCACGGCACCGACACCGATACGCACATGATTGCCCAAGACGACCTTGCCTTCGATGATGACGTTGACGTCGATCACCACCTCTTCACCGATCTCAAGAGTACCGCGCAGATCGAAGCGAGCCGGATCGATCAGGGTGACACCGGCGATCATCAGCTTCTCGGCCTGCATCTGCTGATAGCTACGCTCAAGGGCAGCCAGCTGCACCCGGTTGTTGGCCCCTTCCACCTCGGCAGCATGATCCGGATGTACCGCTGCAATCGGGCAGCCATCGCCGTGCGCCATGGCGATCACGTCGGTCAGATAGAACTCGCCCTGAGCATTCTTGTTGTCCAGACGGGAGAGCCAGCTGCGCAGCTGACCGCCGTTGGCCACCAGCACGCCGGTGTTCACTTCGCGGATGGTCAGTTGCTCGGCGTTGGCATCTTTCTGTTCGACGATGCCGACCACCTGACCGTTTTCACGGACGATACGGCCATAGCCGGTGGGGTTGTCCAGCACCACGGTCAGCAGGGCCATGCCATCGCTTGCCTTGGCAGCCAGCAGTCGTTGCAGGGTCTCTGGCTGGATCAGCGGGGTATCGCCGTACAGCACCAGCACGTCGTCTTCATCCTTCCAGAACGGGATGGCTTGGGCAACGGCGTGACCGGTCCCCAGCTGCTGCGCCTGCAGCACCCAGTTCACGTCGGCCGCCACGATCCGCTCTTGCAGCAGCTCGGCACCGTGGCCATAAACCAGATGCAGCTGCTCGGCGCCGACCTGACGGGCGGTATCGATCACATGGGAAACCATGGGTTTGTTGGCTACCGGGTGCAGCACCTTGGGCAGAACGGAACGCATACGGGTACCTTTACCCGCAGCCAGGATCACGACGTTGAGGGACATAAATTGGCCTTTGGAACATGAGAAATACTCGGCGGAGTCTATCCAACGGGTAAAAAAAAAGCGACCCGAAGGTCGCT
Organism: Aeromonas sobria; assembly: GCF_000820145.1. Lineage (GTDB taxonomy): Bacteria > Pseudomonadota > Gammaproteobacteria > Enterobacterales > Aeromonadaceae > Aeromonas > Aeromonas sobria. The sequence continues at coordinate 2,985 of NZ_CDBW01000036.1, forward strand.
TTTTACATCACCGTTATTAGCGGTAATTCTTTTTGACGATATCGATAACCCGCAATTGGGCCATCGCCTTGGCCAGCTCGGTGGCGGCCTGGGCGTAGTCGATATCACCATGGGAGCTGTGGATCCGCTCTTCGGCTGCGCGCTTGGCTTCCTGGGCTTTCGCCTCATCCAAGTCGTCAGCACGAATCGCGGTGTCCGCCAGCACGGTCACGGATTCAGGTTGTACTTCCAGCATACCGCCGGAGATGTACAGCACCTCTTCAGTTCCGTTCTGCTTCACCAAGCGGACCAGGCCCGGCTTGATGGCAGTCAGCAACGGAGCATGACCGTGACGGAGACCCAACTCACCTTCGGAGCCTGATACCTGAGCAGTTTGCACGCGGCCGGAAAACAGTTTTCCTTCGGCGCTCACCACATCCAGGTGAAAGGAGATCATCTCTGCCATGGGCCCTCCTGTCGAGGCTTACAGTTTCTTGGATTTCTCGACGACTTCGTCGATACCGCCAACCATGTAGAACGCCTGCTCGGGCAGATCGTCATACTCGCCTTTCAGGATGCCCTGGAAACCACGGATGGTCTCTTTCAGCGGCACGTATTTACCCGGAGAACCGGTAAACACTTCTGCTACGAAGAACGGCTGGGACAGGAAACGCTCGATCTTACGGGCACGGGCTACGGTCAGTTTGTCTTCTTCTGACAGTTCATCCATACCCAGGATGGCGATGATGTCCTTCAGCTCTTTGTAGCGCTGCAGTACGGTTTGAACACCACGAGCGGTCTCGTAGTGCTCTTTGCCAACTACCAGCGGATCCAGCTGACGAGAGGTAGAGTCCAGCGGGTCAACGGCCGGGTAGATACCCAGTGCCGCGATCTGACGGGACAGTACAACGGTCGCATCCAGGTGGGCGAAGGTGGTCGCCGGAGACGGGTCGGTCAAGTCATCCGCAGGAACGTAAACGGCCTGAACGGAAGTGATGGAACCGGTCTTGGTGGAGGTGATACGTTCTTGCAGAACACCCATCTCCTCGGCCAGAGTCGGCTGGTAACCTACTGCGGAAGGCATACGGCCCAGCAGTGCGGATACTTCAGTACCGGCCAGGGTGTAACGGTAGATGTTGTCCACGAAGAACAGCACGTCACGACCTTCGTCACGGAACTTCTCGGCCATGGTCAGGCCGGTCAGCGCCACGCGCAGACGGTTTCCGGGCGGCTCGTTCATCTGACCGTAAACCAGAGATACTTTGTCCAGTACGTTGGACTCCATCATCTCGTGGTAGAAGTCGTTACCCTCACGGGTACGCTCACCTACACCGGCGAATACAGAGTAACCACTGTGTTCGATCGCGATGTTACGGATCAGCTCCATCATGTTTACGGTTTTGCCTACACCGGCACCACCGAACAGACCCACTTTACCACCCTTGGCGAACGGGCATACCAGGTCGATAACCTTGATGCCGGTCTCCAGCAGATCGTTGCTGTTGGACTGATCTTCGTAGCTGGGAGCAGCGCGGTGGATAGACCAACGCTCTTCTTCACCGATCGGACCTTTTTCGTCGATTGGCTCGCCCAGTACGTTCATGATCCGACCCAGAGTCGATACACCGACCGGCACCTGGATGGATTTACCGCTATTCATTACTTCCAACCCACGACGCAGACCGTCGGAGGAGCCCATAGTGATGCAACGAACGACGCCGCCACCGATCTGCTGCTGAACTTCCAGCACCAGACCCTGACCTTGACCTTCGCTGACGACTGTCACTGCATCGTACACCTGGGGCACGGCATTCTGCGGGAACTCGATGTCCACCACAGCGCCGATGATTTGGACGATGAAACCGTTACTCATGTCAAATCCTCTAAACCTTTGATAACCCTTGCCTTACACCGCAGCAGCACCGGATACGATCTCTGTAAGTTCCTGGGTAATACTGGCCTGACGGGCCTTGTTGTACACCAGTTGCAGATCGTTAATCAGGTTGCCGGCGTTGTCAGTCGCGGCTTGCATGGCAACCATTCGGGCTGCCTGTTCACTTGCCAAGTTTTCCACTACCCCCTGGTACACCTGGGACTCGACGTAGCGAATCAGCAGGGTATCCAGCAGTTGCTTGGGATCCGGCTCATAGAGGTAATCCCAGTGGTGTTTCTTGGCGAGCTTGCTGTCTTCAGTTATGGGCAAAGGCAGCAGTTGATCGACTCGTGGTTGCTGCACCATGGTGTTGACGAACTTGTTGTACACCAGATACAGCTTGTCAATCTCACCGTTGTCGTAAGCCTTCAGCATGACCTTGACTGAACCAATCAGGTCATTGACGCTCGGGTTATCGCCCAGTCCTGCGACATGAGCTTTCACCTTGGCGCCGTGCCGTTCAAAGAAGTTGGAGGCCTTGTTACCGATCAATGCCAGGTCAACCTTGGCACCTTTCGCGCTCCATTGCTTCATATCATTGAGGGCAGCCTTGAACAGGTTAATGTTCAGACCACCACACAGGCCACGGTCGGTGGAGACGACGATGTAACCCACTCGCTTGACCTCACGTTCGATGAGGTAGGGATGCTTGTATTCCAAGTTCCCCTGAGCGATATGGCCGATCACCTTGCGCATGGTTTCAGCGTACGGACGGCTGGCAGACATGCGTTCCTGCGCACGGCGCATTTTGCTTGCTGCCACCATTTCCATAGCGCCGGTGATCTTCTGAGTGTTTTTCACACTCCCGATCTTGTTACGTATCTCTTTTGCGCCGGCCATCTCTTACTCTCCATCAGGTGGCAGCTCGCGCTGCCACACACGCTTACCAGGTCTGGGTTGCCTTGAAGTCATCCAGCAACGCAGTCAGCTTGCCAACGATCGCGTCGTTGTAATCGGCCTTGGCATTGATTTCAGCCATCAGCGAACCATGCTGGGTATTGGCGTAAGAGAGCAGAGCGGCTTCGAAGTCGACGATCTTGTTCAGCTCGACATCGGAGAGATAGCCTTTCTCGGCGGCGAACAGCACCAGCGACTGCTGGGCAACGCTCATCGGAGAGTACTGCTTCTGCTTCATCAGCTCGGTCACTTTCACACCGTGATCCAGCTGCTTGCGAGTCGCCTCGTCCAGATCGGAAGAGAACTGGGCGAATGCCGCCAGTTCACGATACTGGGCCAATGCGGTACGGATACCACCGGACAGCTTCTTGACGATCTTGGTCTGAGCAGCACCACCTACACGGGATACGGAGATACCCGGGTCAACCGCCGGACGAATACCGGAGTTGAACAGCTGTGAAGTCAGGAAGATCTGACCATCGGTGATGGAGATCACGTTGGTCGGAACGAACGCAGATACGTCACCAGCCTGGGTTTCGATGATTGGCAGGGCGGTCAGAGAACCGGTCTGGCCTTTCACGGCACCATTGGTGAACTTCTCTACATACTCGGCGTTAACGCGAGCAGCACGCTCCAACAGACGGGAGTGCAGATAGAAAACGTCGCCCGGGTAAGCTTCACGTCCTGGCGGACGGCGCAGCAGCAGGGAGATTTGGCGATAAGCTACGGCCTGTTTGGACAGGTCATCATAGATGATCAGCGCGTCTTCACCGCGGTCACGGAAGTACTCACCCATGGAGCAACCGGCATACGGAGCCAGGTACTGCAGGGCAGCAGCTTCGGAGGCAGAGGCAACCACCACTATGGTGTTGGCCAGGGCACCGTGCTCTTCCAGCTTGCGTACCACGTTGGCGATGGTGGAGGCCTTCTGGCCAATCGCAACGTAGACACACTTAATGCCGGAATCTTTCTGGTTGATGATGGTGTCGATCGCGATGGCGGTCTTACCAACCTGACGGTCACCGATGATCAGCTCACGCTGGCCACGACCAATCGGGATCATGGCATCGATGGCTTTCAGGCCGGTCTGGACCGGCTGGTCAACAGACTTACGCTCGATAACGCCCGGTGCGATCACTTCGATCGGCGAGAAGCCGTCGTTGTCGATCGGACCTTTACCGTCGATCGGCTGACCCAGGGTGTTCAACACCCGGCCCAACAGACCACGACCTACCGGCACTTCCAGAATACGGCCAGTACCTTTTACTTTCATTCCTTCTGACAGACCGTCATAGGAACCCATGATCACCGCACCGACGGAGTCACGCTCCAGGTTCAATGCCAGAGCGAAGCGGTTGCCCGGCAGCTCGATCATCTCACCCTGCATGGCATCGGCCAGGCCGTGAATACGAATGATACCGTCGCTCACAGAGACGATAGTACCTTCGTTACGCGCTTCGCTTTTGACATCAAACTGCGCAATGCGCTGCTTGATCAGCTCGGCGATTTCAGTGGAATTCAGTTGCATGCTCTAATACCCCAATCAAGATTGCAGCGCGTCAGCCATGCGATCCAGCTTACCGCGGACTGTGCCGTCGATTACCAGATCACCGGCCTTGATGAGCACCCCGGCCATCAAGGACGCATCCATGCTGCAATTCAGCTTCACTTTGCGCGCGAGACGTTGTTCCAGAGAAGCCTGAATATTGGCTTTCTGCTGGTCGGTCAGTTCGATCGCCGAAATCACGTCAGCCTGAACTTCTTTATCCAGTTCAGCCTTGAACGCTAAAAATTCAGCAACGACCGCCGGCAGCACACCCAAGCGACCATTCTCGGCCATCACCCTGATCAGGTTCTGGCCATGCTCGTCGAGTTGCTCACCGCAGATACCGACAAACAGCGTTGCCAGTTCTTCGGCAGCCACAGAGCCGTTTACCAGGTTGTGCATGGTTTCGTTTTCCGCTACTTGCGCAGCGAAACCGAGCATACCCAGCCACTGGTCAACCGCCTTGTGCTCAACGGCAAACTCGAAAGCAGCCTTGGCGTAGGGGCGAGCGATTGTAGTCAGTTCAGACATAGCCCCGTTCCCGTTACAGTTCTGCTACCAGTTTGTCGACGATGTCGCTGTTGGCAGCCTGGTCGATTTGACGCGCCAGGATCTTCTCTGCACCAGCAATTGCAAGAGCAGCAACCTGCTTACGCAGTTCTTCTTTGGCACGATGACGTTCAGCTTCGATCTCGGCACGGCCCTGAGCCAGGATTTTTTCCCGCTCAGTCTGAGCACCTACGGCAGCTTCATCAATGATCTGGGCTTTACGTTTGTTAGCCTGTTCAATGATTTCAGCAGCCTGCAGCTTGGCTTCTTTCAGCTGATCGGTGGCGTTGGCCTTGGCCAAATCCAGATCTTTCTTGGCACGTTCGGCAGAAGAGAGACCGTCAGCAATAGCTTTCTGACGGGTTTCGATGGCAGCAATCAACGGCGGCCATACGTACTTCATGCAAAACACAACGAAGAAGAAAAAAGCAATTGCTTGGCCGAGGAGGGTGGCGTTGATATTCACAGCCGATGTCCTCTTAAGTTAGTTAATGGGTTATGCCTGGATGAGTCGCAACGACTTAGCCAGCAACCGCAAACATCACGTACAGACCCAGACCAACGGCGATCATCGGGATCGCATCCACCAGACCCATTACGATGAAGAACTGGGTACGCAGAACCGGGATCAGGTCAGGTTGACGCGCAGCACCTTCCAGGAACTTACCACCCAGGATACCGATACCGATGGAAGCACCGATAGCAGCCAGACCCATCATCATTGCCGCAGCGATGTACAGCAGGTCCATGTTCAAGTTTTCCATGAGGATCTCCAGTTATTTAGATGTAATTGATTGTATAAAAAGGATTATTTGAGTTGCATCAATTATGGTCTTCCTGCGCCATCGACAGATAGACGATGGTCAGAACCATGAAAATGAATGCCTGCAAAGTGATGATCAGGATGTGGAAAATTGCCCAAGGCACGGACAGGATCCACTGTGACCACCAGGGTAACAAACCCGCAATCAGGATAAAGATCAGTTCGCCAGCATACATGTTGCCGAACAGTCGAAGACCCAGAGAAACAGGTTTGGAAATCAGCGTAACAGTTTCCAGGATGAAGTTAACCGGGATGGCAGCCGGGTGGTTGAAAGGCTGAAGCGTCAGCTCCTTCACAAACCCACTGATACCCTTGACCTTGATGCTGTAGTACAGGATCAAGAAGAACACGCCCAAAGCCATGGACATGGTGATGTTAACGTCAGCGGAGGGAACCACACGCAGATAGGGGACACCCATCAATTGTGCAGCGTGAGGGATAAAGTCAACGGGGATCAGATCCATGAAGTTCATCAGGAAGATCCACACAAACACCGTCAGTCCCAAAGGTGCGATGACCTTGTTGCGACCGTGAAAGATGTCTTTGACGTTACCATTCACAAACTCGACCAGCATCTCCACAAAGCACTGCAGCTTACCTGGTACACCACTGGTAGCATTAACTGCTACACGGCGGAACAACAGGATAAACAGGGCGCCTAGCACGACGGAAAATATCATTGAGTCGATATTGACCGTCCAGAACCCGGACCCGACTTGAAGGTGGGTCAGGTGGTGGGAGATATATCCCTGAGGAGTCAGGACTTCTCCGGTTGCAGACATGAGTTTTCCTAATAGTGGTTGTTAAGCGTGAATGAGACCATCCACTGTACAACGAGGGCGAGGATATAAGTGGCAAAAAACGAGACGGTAACGACCTCGACTCCCGCACCGAACAGCAGGGCAAACAGGCCCGCCGTCGAAATGAGCTTAATCCCAGCCCCACCATAAAAGTCCCGCAAAACCAGGCCTACACTCTCGGCTGTCACCTTGCGGCGCAACACCCAGACAGTAAACAAGGCTTGAGGAACCCAGTACATCCCCCCTCCGTAGAGGGCGGAATAACCGGCGCTGGCACCAGTCAGGTAAAACCAGACGGCACTCATCGCCAGGATCAGGATGAGCTGACAAACGAGCATAACCAAGGCCAGTGTCAAACCTTCCAAGGCTAATTTCTGCTTCACCAACCGACCCCTGAACATTACAGAACTGTAAAAAATCGGGATCCGAAGACCCCATGTTAACAGCTCTTAAAGCCGGTCAAATTATACCCTTGAGGGCAGCTATTGCAATATGACAAAAATCCTTATTTTTTGCGGCCTTCCGCAGAGAATTAAGGTTACGTTCATATCAAAAGTAATGGATGTTTTATTACTACAAAAAGCGTAAAAATCACGATTCCGACACGCCAAAATAGCCCAATATGCGGTCCAAATCGGACAAGTTCTCGTAACTTATTACTAACTTACCGCTATCCCGCTTGCCAGGCTGAAGCTGTACCTGATAGCCAATTTTTTCTGCCAACTGGCGTTCCAGATAACCAATTTGGGGATCCGTGACCGGTTCCAGCTTGGCTTTGGCCGGTTCGAGTGCCTTTTTCACCAGTTTTTCGGTATCCCGTACAGTCAGTCCCTTCTGGGCAACCAACTTGGCCAGATCTGACTGAGCCTGGCCACTGAGCGTCAGGAGAGCACGGGCATGACCCATATCGAGGTCACCGTGCTCAACGAAACGCTTCACGTCATCGTTGAGCTGGTTGAGGCGCAGCAGGTTAGTCACGGTCGTACGCGACTTGCCCACCGCCTCGGCCACCTGCTGGTGGGTGAGTTCGAATTCGGTCAGCAATCTTTGTAAAGCGACTGCCTCTTCGATGGCATTGAGATCTTCCCGCTGAATATTTTCAATCAACGCAATGACCACCGCGGCCTCATCAGGGACATCCTTGACGATGCACGGCACTACGTCGAGACGGGCCAGCTGGGAAGCGCGCCAGCGCCGTTCACCAGCGATAATTTCGAAGGACTGTTCGCCGAGCGGGCGCACGACAATGGGCTGAATAACCCCCTGAGTACGGATCGAGTTGGCAAGCTCTTCCAGTGCGTCCTGGGACATATCCTTGCGGGGCTGGTACTTGCCTGACTGCAACCACTCCACCGGCAGTTTGCGCAGTTCGCCCTGATTGGTGGGGGCCATGGCCTGCTCGGTGCGCTGATCGCTCATCACCTGTTTTTGGCGGGCAGCCGTACTGGTACTGAGCAGGGCGTCCAGCCCTTTGCCCAGTCCGCGTTTCTTTGGCGTCATATGCTCTCTCGGTCTGCGATGGGCAGCTGACACTCTTGCTCCTGGCGACGGAGGATCTCGCCAGCCAGCGCCAGATAGGCCTTGGCGCCCACCGATGATTTGTCGTAGTGCATGGCCGGGGCGCCAAAACTCGGGGCCTCCGCCAGTCTAACGTTGCGGGGAATGATGGTGCGGTAGACCTTGTCGCCGAAGTGCTGTTTAAGCTGATCGGACACATCATTGGCCAACCGGTTGCGATGATCGAACATGGTGCGCAGCACCCCTTCGATCTTGAGCTGCGGATTGACCACCGCAGCCAGCTTGCTGATGGTGTCGACCAGGGCGGTGAGCCCTTCCAGCGCATAATATTCGCACTGCATCGGTACCAGCACAGAATCGGCGGCAGCCATGGCGTTCACGGTCAGCATGTTGAGAGAGGGGGGGCAGTCGATGAAGATGTAGTCGTATTTGTCCCGCACCGAGGCCAACGCATTGCGCAGGCGGATCTCGCGAGCAAAGAACTCCATCAAACGAATTTCTGCCGCGGTCACGTCGGCGTTGGCGGCGATCAGGTGATAACCACCGGAGGTTTCACGGATGATCACCTCAGCAACGGGGGCATCTTCGATCAGCAGTTCATAGGCAGTGCGCTCGACATCGTATTTATCGACACCACTGCCCATGGTGGCATTGCCCTGCGGATCCAGATCAATCACCAGCACCTTGCGCCGGGTGGCAGCCATGGAGGCGGCCAGATTCACACAGGTGGTGGTTTTACCCACACCACCCTTCTGGTTGGCTATGGCGATGACTTTTCCCACACGATCCCCTAAATAAAACTGCGACCCTATTCGGGCTGGATATGTTTGAATTCCAGCAGATGACGTTCGCCTTCCAGCTCCGGCACCCGCAACTCATGGCAGGCAACCAGACGGATATTGGCAGGCAACTGGGCAAGCTCCTGCTCGGGATATTGCCCCTTGAGCGCCAGGAAGCAACCCTGCTCGGATGGCAGATGATGACACCAGCTCAACATGTCCTCCAGCGAGGCAAAGGCCCGACTCAGTACCCCATCAAACCCGATGTCAGGTTGATACTCTTCAACCCGGGATTTGACTGGCGTGACATTGGTCAGACCCAGCTCCTGGATCACCTGACGGATAAAGTTGATCCGCTTGCCCAGGCTGTCGAGCAACACGAACTGCTTGTCCGGATTGATGATCGCCAACGGCAAGCCTGGCAAGCCTGGGCCGGTTCCCACGTCGATGAAGCGCTCACCGTGCAAGTGGGGACTCACCACCAGGCTGTCGAGGATGTGCTTGACCAGCATGGCGTCCGGTTCACGCACCGAGGTGAGATTGTAAGCCTTGTTCCACTTGTGCAGCAACTCGACTAGCTGCACCAGTTGGTTCTTTTGAGTATCAGTGATAACAATTTCGGCCTGCTTGAGCAGGCCGTTCAATCTTTCCAGCATGTTTTCCAACGGTAAGAATCCTCAGGCGGTTTTGCGCAGCAGGCCGTGTTTTTTCAGGTGAACCAGCAGAATGGAGATGGCCGCCGGGGTAATGCCGGAGATCCGCGAGGCCTGACCAATGGTCTGTGGCTTGGTATCGCTGAGCTTGGCTTTCACCTCGTTGGAGAGACCGTTCACCTGGTGATAGTCCATATCCTGCGGCAGCAGGGTGTTCTCGTTACGTAGCTGTTTGGCTACTTCATCATGCTGACGCTCGATGTAACCTGCATATTTGATCTGGATTTCAACTTGTTCTGCGGCGGCATGATCGCTCACCGAGGGGCCAACCCCTTCGATAGCCATCAGCGCATCATAGGTCACCTCGGGGCGACGCAGCAGCTCTTCCAGACTCTGTTCACGGCTTAGCGGGGTAGTAACCAGCGCATTCACCGCCGCCAGTGACGGGTGTTGCGGGTGGATCCAGGTCGATCGCAGACGCTGACGTTCCAGCTCAACCTGTTCCATCTTGGTGTTGAATTTGCTCCAGCGCTCATCATCCACCAGACCCAGTTCGCGACCGACGGTAGTCAAACGGACATCCGCGTTATCTTCCCGCAGCAGCAGGCGATATTCGGCGCGGCTGGTGAACATGCGGTAAGGCTCGCGGGTACCCAGGGTGGAGAGATCGTCCATCATCACCCCCATGTAGGCCTGATCCCGGCGGGGATGCCAAGGATCCTTGTCCTGGGCACGCAATGCGGCATTCAAGCCAGCCATCAGACCTTGCGCAGCAGCCTCTTCGTAACCGGTGGTACCGTTGATCTGGCCCGCGAAGAATAGGTTTGGAATGCACTTGCTCTCCATGTTGGCCTTGAGATCCCGCGGATCGAAGAAATCATATTCGATCGCGTAGCCAGGACGAGTGATGTGGGCATTTTCAAAACCACGAACGGAGCGAATGATCTGCACCTGCACATCAAACGGCAGGCTGGTGGATACCCCGTTCGGATAGAGTTCGTGAGTGGTCAGCCCTTCTGGCTCGACGAAAATCTGGTGTGCCGTCTTGTCCGCAAAACGGGTGATCTTGTCCTCGATCGACGGGCAGTAGCGTGGGCCGATCCCCTCGATCACCCCGGCGTACATCGGGCTGCGATCCAGGTTGTTGCGGATCACCTCGTGGGTACGCTCGTTGGTGTGGGTGACGTAGCAGGGCACCTGACGTGGGTGTTGGCTGGCATTACCGATAAACGAGAAGACCGGACGAGGATCATCGCCATGCTGGGCCTGCATCAGCGAGAAATCGACGCTACGGGCATCGATCCGCGGTGGTGTACCGGTTTTAAGGCGATCGATACGCAGCGGCAGTTCACGCAAGCGTTGAGCCAGCGCGATCGAGGGAGGATCCCCGGCACGACCACCCTTGTAATTTTGCATCCCAATGTGGATCAAACCGTTCAGGAAGGTGCCTACCGTCAGTACGACTGTCTTGCCGCTGATGCGGATCCCGCTTTGGGTCACCACGCCTGCCACGCGATCCCCGTCCATGATCAGATCATCGCAGGCTTGCTGGAAGATCTTCAGGTTCGGATAGTTCTCCAGCATATCCCGGACAACCGCCTTGTAGAGCAGACGATCCGCTTGAGCGCGGGTAGCTCGTACTGCTGGCCCCTTGGAGGAGTTGAGAGTACGGAACTGGATCCCGGCAAGATCGGTGGCACGCGCCATGATCCCGCCGAGTGCGTCAACTTCCCTGACCAGGTGTCCCTTGCCGATCCCGCCGATCGCCGGATTACAGGACATATGCCCCAGCGTATCGATATTGTGGGTCAGCAGCAGGGTATTCATGCCCATTCGGGCTGCCGCTGTTGCTGCTTCGGTTCCTGCATGACCGCCACCGACGACGATCACATCAAATTGTTCATGGTATTGCATTGGGATCACCTTGATCTGCACGCCTGAAGATCATTATTTGCCTGGGCTAAAGGGCGAAACATTCTATCTGTTTCGCGCCCTGAGGGGAACGTCTACTTAACGTTCAGTAAGAAGGGAGGATCCGGTAATTAGATCTTAAGGATCTTTAGATCGATCTTTTATTGGATCTACTATTAGGATCCACCCTTTCTGTTGATAAGCGCTTTTTGATCATAAAGATCATTAATTTAAGAGCGATCCTAGCTTGTGGAAAAGCTTGGATCCTGGCTCGGTGAACAGGGGGATAACCAGCACTTTTATACACAGGGCAGTTGGTCGTTGGATCTCATACATGGATAACTATAGGTTTTGCAGAGGTTTACACTGTAGTTATGCACAATCACCCTGGGCGTTGTGGGTAACCATGTAGAACAACTCATTCGGATCAATCTGTTAATAACCCAGTGGATAGTTGATCTGGGGATAAGTGGGAAGATCAAGTATTTTTTCAGGATCTTCCACCCCTTGATCAGGCGATCATCGCCATCCAGTCGCTGATCCACACTTCGGCGGCATCTTCCGGGATCTCGTGCTGGGTCACATCGATATCGAGCCGCTCGCCGATCCGGCTGGCACCGCACTCGGCCAGTAGCTGATCCAGCGTTTTGCCACCCTGGCAAAAGGTGTCATAACTGCTGTCTCCCAGAGCGATCACGCCATATTTCAGTGAGTTAAGATCCGGATGTTGCTCGGCAAGATCCTTGGCGAAGGGTTGCAGATTGTCTGGGACATCGCCGGCACCGTGGGTTGAGGTGACCACCAGCAGGATGGATCCCGCATCATCCAGTACCTCGGCAAGCTTGGCCGGGTTGTGGATCCGGGTCTGGTGGCCAGCCTGTTCCAGCAGGTTGGCGACGTGGTCTGCGACATATTCGGCAGCGCCCAGCATAGAGCCGACGACGATATTGAGTTTGGCCATGGAATGGATCCTGATTTCAGACAAAGAAACGCAAAGCCGGATTCTACCGCCAAAGGGTGTGGATAAATATGGATAAAGCTTGGGGATAATGGATCCACTTAGATCATCGCGCCGGCGCCTGGGTGACGATCTTTTTTCTGCTTCTTTATGTTGCTCTTCATTTTCTTCTCCGCGAATGGCTCTCCTGATGACTCCCATCCCCCGTAAAATCCAGCCAACGATGCAGTTAGATAACAATGCAGATGCAAATGATTAGCAATTATTGAATCGATTCGATCACGGCTCCTGTAGTAGGATTGCGCTGCTTTATTCGCCCATGGAACAGGGTGATGTCGTTAAAAACGACCAAAAATAACAATTAAAACAACATAACTCATTGATAGACGAGACTTTAATATGATTGCGCAAAAATACACTACAGGACCCGGCAAGAAGGGCGCCTTCGGCGTGCTTTCACTCTCCGGTTTGCTCGTATCCCTGCCGCTGATGGCCGAACAGGCCGCCGCTGAGCTGCCCAAAGCCAGCGAAACCATGGTGGTGACCGGTACTGCCATGAAGGTGGAAGTGCCGATGGCCGAGACCCCTCGCGCCGTTTCCGTGGTTAATCGCGAGGAGCTGGATCAGCACGCCGTGTTGCAGCTGGATGAGGCGCTTCGCTATCGTTCCGGCGTATTCACCGGCCTCTATGGTTCAGACAACAACACCGACTGGTTCAAGGTGCGTGGCTTTGATGCCGCCTCTTATCTGGATGGCAACCGGCTGTTTGGCACCGGCTATTACGTCTGGACGCCGGAACCGTTCGGTCTGGAGAGTGTGGAAGTGCTGAAGGGGCCAGCCTCGATCCTTTACGGTGAGGCGCCTCCGGGCGGGGTGATCAATGCCATCAGCAAGCGACCGACCGCCACGCCGCAAGGGCTGGTGGATCTGCAGCTTGGCAGCCGAGATTATCGTCAGGTCGGGGTGGATGTCTCTGACGCGCTTTCCGACAACAGCCGCTACCGCATGGTTGCTCTTTATAAAGAACGTGATGGCGTGCTCACCGGCACCTATAACGATCGGGTCTATCTGGCGCCCAGCGTCACCTTCGATCTTTCGGATCGTACCAGCCTGACCCTGCTGGCCAGTTTCCTGCACGACGAAGGGGTCCCGACCAACGGCTTCTTCCCGGTCTATGGCACCCTGAACACCTCGGGCGGCCAGATCGATCCCTCCACCAACCTGAGCCAGCCGGATTACGATCGCAATCGAAATACCCAGATCTCCACCGGTTACGAGTTGGCCCACCAGCTCAACCAGACCTGGGAGTTCAAGCAGAACGTCCGCTTCAACTACAACGATCTGCTGCTGCGCCAGACCTATATCTTCCCGACCTATGAAGGCACAACCGCCAGTCGTGGCCTGGTTTACCGCGATGGCAATACCAAGAGTGCCACTATGGATAACCAGATGGTGGGCTACTGGAACACCGACAGCACCGAGCAGACCTTGCTGCTGGGGGTGGATCTGCAGCGTCACGTCAATGAAGGGGTCGAGGCCGACAACTACGCCATGGGCTCCATCAATACCATGAACCCGGATTACAGCGGCTTCCCCGGTTTTGACGAGTCCACGGCTACCCACCAGAAGAGCACCAAGGGCCAGAGCGGTCTGTATGCCCAGCATCAGATCCGCTGGGACGATCGCTGGTTGCTGACTGCCGGTGGCCGTTTTGACTATGTGGAGACCCACAACACCAATACCAGCAAGGACGAGCGCCAGTACGATCACGAGCTATCCCTCTCGGGTAGCCTGATGTATCTGGCCGACAACGGCCTCTCTCCCTACTTTGCCTATGCCGAGTCGTTCGAGGTGTTGCCGGGGCTCGATCCCAACACCAAGAGTTCCTACAAGCCGCTCAAGGGCAAGCTCTACGAGACCGGCGTTAAGTATGCGCCTGCCTTCCTCGACGGTTACATCAATCTGGCGCTGTTCGATCTGGCCCAGACCAACTCGCTGGTCTCTACCGGTTCCGGCCAGCAGACCCAGGCGGGTGAAGTGACCTCTCAGGGGATTGAGCTGGAAGGGAGCGTGCAGGTTACCGATGCGCTGCGTCTGACCGCTGCTTATACCTACACCGATGCCAAAACCAACGACACCGGCAGTGGCGATCGCCGCGCCAGCCTGATCCCGCGCCACATCGCCTCCTTCTGGGGCAACTACAAGGTACAGCAAGGGGTGGCTTCGGGCCTGGAGTTGGGTTCCGGCGTGCGTTATATCGGTTCCAGCGTGGGTATTGGCGCCGTGAATGCGGACTACACCCCCATCTACGGCTCTGCCGAGGTGCCGGCCCATACCGTTTGGGATGCGATGATCGGGTATGACTTTGCCAAGAACTGGCGTGCCCAGCTCAACGTCAACAACCTGCTGGGTGAAACCTACGTGGCCAGTTGTGACTACTACTGCTACTACGGCGAGCCGCGCAGCGTAGTGGGCAGCATCAACTACCGCTGGTAACAGAGGGCAGGCGAGGGCTTTGGCCTTCGCCCCCTTTCCCCGTTCATTGATCTGAACATTTCTCTGCATAGCGGCCTGTCATGGAACTCTTGTCTCTGGTTTATCGCCAATATCGTTGGCCCTTTATCGCCATTACCCTGCTCAGTCTGCTCAGTGCCGTCAGCGGGATTGGCGTCATTGCCTTTATCAATCAGTCTCTTATCGAATCTATAGGAGATCCGCTGCCGATCCTCGGTCAGCTGGTCGGCCTGACTGTATTGCTGCTGGTGATCACACTCGGATCTCAGCTGGCCCTGACCACCCTAGGTCACCATTTTGTCTACCGGTTGCGTGGCCGTCTGCTCAAGCAGCTGCTGGATACCGATGTCGCCCGCATCCGCCAGATTGGTCAGGGGCCGCTGCTGGCCTCTCTCTCCAGCGATATCGGCCAGATCACCATCGCCTTCGTGCGCTTGCCGGAGCTGGTGCAGGGGCTGGTGCTCACGCTGGGGTCTGCCCTTTACCTCGGCTGGCTCTCTCCTGCGTTGCTCGGGGTTACCGCGCTCTGGGTTACCGTCACTATGGTGGTGGGCTGGCTGCTGGTGAACCGTGTTTATCGCCATCTCTCCCAAATGCGTCAGGCCGAAGATCGGCTCTATCAGAACTATCAGGCCATCATCGCCGGCAGCAAGGAGCTGGCACTCAACCGCGAGCGGGCCCACTTCGTCTACAACCAGCTCTATGAGCAGAATGCCCGTGACTACCGCCAGCAGATCATCCGCGCCGACACCTATCACCTGAGCGCGGTGAACTGGTCGAATATCATGATGCTGGGGGCCATCGGTCTGGTCTTCTTTCTGGCCAACGGCCTTGGCTGGGCCAACACCAATGTGGCCGCCACCTTCGCCCTGACCCTGCTGTTCCTGCGCACCCCGCTGTTGCAGGGGATTGGCGCCCTGCCGACCCTGCTTGCCGCTCAGGTGGCGTTCGACAAGATCGCCGCCCTCAATCTGGCCGAGCCGGATGCGGACTTCCCGCTGCCGCCCGCCATCCGCCCCTGGCAGCGTATCGAGTTGGAGCAGGTAAGCTTTCACTATCAGGGGGAGGGCGGTTTTGCCGTTGGCCCCATCGATCTGGTCATCGAAAAGGGCGAGCAGATCTTCATCATCGGCGGCAATGGCTCCGGCAAGTCGACGCTGGCCATGCTGCTGACCGGCCTTTACCAGCCGGTATCGGGCCGGATCCTGCTGGATGGTGAGCCGGTCTCCGATCGCAACGGCTATCTGGCGCTCTTCTCCGCCATCTTCACCGACTATCACCTGTTCCAGCACCTGCTGGGGCCGGAACCCAAGGATGAGCTGGTGGTCGAGTGGCTGGAGCGGTTGCAGATGGGCAGCAAGCTCACCATCGAGGATGGCTTTATAGCCGATATCGATCTCTCCCAAGGGCAGCGTAAGCGGGTCGCCCTGCTGCTGGCGCTGGCCGAGCAGCGCGAGGTGATGCTGTTTGACGAGTGGGCTGCGGATCAGGATCCCCAGTTCCGCCGCATCTTCTATCAGGTGCTGTTGCCGCGCCTCAAGGAGATGGGCAAGACGGTGATTGCCATCAGTCACGATGATCACTACTTCCCGCTGGCCGATCGCCTGCTGGAGATGCGTCAGGGCCAGCTCACCGAACTGACCGGCGCGCGGCGCGCCGCAGTGAGCCGCGATGCGATCGCCCACCTGGATTGCGAGGTGCCGGCTTGATGCTGGCACCGATGAAACTGGCGGTAAGCCAGCACAGGAATTGCTTATGTTCGAGATGAAATCAGCCAGCTTCACGGTCAATGACCGCACGCTGCTGCACCCCACCGACCTGCGTTTCGAGCAGGGACAGGTCTATGGCCTCATCGGCCACAATGGTTCGGGTAAATCGACCCTGCTCAAGCTGCTGGCACGCCAGCAACCCCTCAGCG
Organism: Aeromonas sobria; assembly: GCF_000820145.1. GTDB lineage: Bacteria > Pseudomonadota > Gammaproteobacteria > Enterobacterales > Aeromonadaceae > Aeromonas > Aeromonas sobria. The sequence continues at coordinate 19,763 of NZ_CDBW01000036.1, forward strand.
ACGGCGAGATCCTGTTCGATGGCAAGCCGCTGCCCGACTGGGGCAATCGGGAGTTTGCCCGTCAGGTGGCCTATCTGCCCCAGCATTTGCCGAGCGCCGAGAATCTGCTCGGGCGGGAGCTGGTGGAGATGGGCCGCTATCCCTGGCGCGGCCTGCTGGGCCGGATGGGGGCGGAGGATCACCGTCAGGTCGATCGGGCCATCGCCCTTACCCATACCGAACGCTTTGCAGATCGGCTGGTGGATACCCTCTCCGGCGGCGAGCGGGGCAGGGTCTGGCTGGCGATGCTGCTGGCGCAGGAGAGCCGCTTCATCCTGCTGGACGAGCCGCTGGCCGCGCTGGATGTGGCCCACCAGGTGGAGGTGCTGACCTTGGTCAGGCAGCTCAGCCGCCAGCTCAACCTCGGGGTCATCATTGTCATTCACGACATCAATATGGCCTCCCGCTTCTGCGATCAGCTGGTGGCGCTTCACTCCGGCCGCCTGCTCACCCACGGCGAACCTGAGGGGATCATGACCAGCGAGACCCTGAACGCCATCTATGGCATCCCGATGGAGGTCATTCGCCACCCGGCCTATGACCACGCCATCGCCATCGTCTGACCGGGGGGCTCTCTTGAACCGTTTATTGAAGAAGATGGCACCCTGCCTTATTAGCCTGTTGTTGCCACTTGTGGCGCAGGCCGACACATCCCCGATCGCCTCTGCACCGCCACCCCGTATCGCCACCGTCGACTGGACCATAGCCGAAACCCTGCTGGCGCTCGGGGTGACTCCGCTGGCGGTGGGGGATGCTGGCCCCTATCAGGCATGGGTCGGCGAGCCACGGCTACCCGCCGGGGTGGTGGATATAGGCCTGCGTACCCAGCCCAACCGCGAGCTGCTGGCCGAGCTCAAACCCGATCGCATCCTCATCTCGCCGCTGGCGGCACCGCTGGTGCCCACCCTTTCCCGCATCGCGCCGGTGAGCACCATCGCCCTTTATGATGCGCAAACCGATCTGTGGCAGCGGCTGCACGAGGTGACCCTGACCCTCGCCCGTATGGTGGGCAAAACCGCCGAGGGCGAACGGCTGCTGGCCGGGCTGGATCGGGATCTCGCCAGCATGCAGGCAAGATTGCCTGCGGGTCTGCCGCCCCTGCTGGTGGTGCAGTTTATCGATGAGCGCCATGTGCGGGTGTTTGGTCGCCACAGCCTGTTCGATGCGGTGATGACGCGGCTCGGTCTGCGCAATGGCTGGCAGGAGCAGACCAATGACTGGGGTTTCTCGGTGGTCAGCATCGAGCAGTTCATGACCTTACCCAATGCACGGCTGGTGGTGGTTGATCCCATCCCGGTCGGGGTGAGCGAACGGCTGCAGGAGCCTGGGCTGTGGCAGCATCTGCCGCTGGTACGGCAGGCGCCCGTGCTGCATCTGCCTGCGGTGTGGAGTTTTGGCGGCGTACTTGCCGCCCGCCGTTTCGCCGGTCTGCTCAGCGAGGCATTGCTGCAAGATGCCGTGCGTATGGAGGCTAGACAATGAAGCGACTGCTCACATCGCCGCTACTGCGACCGGTCTCGATCCTGCTGGGGTTGACCCTTTCGCTCGCGTGTTGGGATCTGGCTCGCCAACTGCCCGGTGCGATCTGGTGGCAGAGCCTCTTCGCCCCCAATCTGGATGACGTCAGCCAAGCGGTGGTGCATTTCAGCTGGCTGCCCCGCTTGGCGGTCACCCTGCTGGCCGGAGCTGCGCTCGGGCTGGCGGGCACCCTGATGCAGCAGGTGCTGCGCAATCCGCTCGCGTCACCCACCACTCTTGGGGTGGCCTCCGGCGCCCAACTGGCATTGATGATGGTGACCCTGTTTGCCCCCTCCTGGCTGCTGCTGGGGCGGGAGTGGATCGCCATGGCTGGCGGCAGCCTTGCGATGGCGCTGGTGTTCGCCCTGGCCTGGCGTCGTCAGCTCAATCCGGTGGTCATCGTCTTTGCCGGGCTGGTGATCAACCTCTATCTGGCGGCCATCAGCATGGGGCTCTTGCTGTTCTTTCAGGAGGAGCTGAAAGGTTTGCTGGTGTGGGGCAGTGGCTCGCTAGTGCAGAACAGCTGGAGCGGGGTGAGTTACCTGTTGCCCCGCCTGCTGGCAGCTGCGGTGCTGGCCGCTGTGCTGGTACGCCCGCTGGCGGTGCTGGAGTTGGATGATGCCAGCGCCCGTAGTCTGGGGGTCTCCCTCCAACACTTGCGACTGGCGGGGCTTGGCTTGGCGGTATTTGTCACCGCTTGCGTGGTGAGCGTGGTTGGGCTGATCGGCTTTATCGGGTTGGCCGCACCGGCCATGGTGCGGCTGCTCGGGATCCGCCAGCTTGGCCAACGGCTATTGTGGGCACCGATCCTCGGCGCCCTGCTGCTGGCGGCCACCGATTTGCTGCTGCAGAGCCTGAGCCGCTTCTGGCCAGTCTTGATCCCCACCGGCGCCATGACTGCCCTGCTGGGCGCACCGTTGCTGCTCTGGCTGATCCCGCGCCTTGGCATCAAGTCGGGTACGCCGAAGGCAAACGCCGTCCTGCTGGTGGCTCGCCATCTGGCTCCGGCTCGCCTTGTCGGCCTGTTGCTGGTCGGGCTGCTGCTGGCCATGGTCGCCTCCCTGCTGTTTGGTCAGGGGATGACGGGCTGGAGCTGGCCAAGCTGGCTCCGCTGGCAGGCCCAGCTGGAGTGGCGGTTGCCGCGCACTCTGGCGGCGGGAGCGGCCGGTGTGCTGCTGGCGCTGGCGGGTACCCTGTTGCAGCGCGTCAGCAACAACCCGATGGCGAGCCCGGAGCTGCTGGGGGTGAGTGGCGGCACCTTTATGGGGGTGATTACCACAGCGCTGCTGCTGCCCGCGTTGCCCCTGCCGCTGATGCTGGCCGGTGGCTTGCTCGGTGCCTTCGGCTGCCTGTTGCTGCTGGTGGTAGTCAATCGCAAGCACGGCTTCCAGCCGGAGCGGATCCTGCTGTCAGGTATTGCCATCACGGCACTGTTTGAGCCGTTGCAGGCCATCGCGCTGGCCAACGGTGACATGCGGGTGCAGCAACTGCTCTCCTGGATGTCCGGTTCCACCTACTACGTCACCCTGCCGGTGGCCTATGGGTTGGTGGGGCTGGCGCTGTTGATGCTGGCCGCCTGCCTGCTTGTAAGCCGCTGGCTCGATCTGCTGCCGATGGGAGCTGCGATGGCGACCGCGCTGGGCATTCGCCTCAACCGTGCCCAGCTCGCCATCCTGCTGCTGGTGGCCGTGCTCACTGCCAGTGCCACCCTGGTGGTGGGGCCGCTTTCGTTTGTCGGTCTGCTGGCGCCACACATGGCCAAGCTGATGGGGCTGGTGCGGGCACGCTGGCACCAGCTTGGGGCCGCAGCTTCCGGCGCCCTGTTGATGGTATCGGCGGACTGGGCCGGCCAGCAGGTCCTCTTCCCGCAGGAGGTGCCGGTCGGTCTGGTCTCCACCCTGTTAGGTGGCGCTTACTTCATGTGGTGTCTGCGCCGTCTCTAGGTGTGCGGACAAAAAACAGACAACAAAAAGCCCGGGTTCATCCCGGGCTTTTTGTTGTCTGCCGAACCGACTTATTTGCCGATGCAGAAGCTGGAGAAGATGCGGCCCAGCAGATCGTCGGAGCTGAATTCGCCGGTGATCTCGGAGAGGGACTCCTGCGCCAGCCGCAGCTCTTCGGCCACCAGTTCCCCGGCGACATAGATTTCCAGCTGGTCTTTGGCGATCAGTAGCCGCTCGGCGGCGCGCTCCAGCGCATCGAGATGGCGGCGGCGGGCCATAAAGCCCCCCTCGGTATTGCCCTGGAAGCCCATGCAGGCTTTCAGGTGCTCACGCAGGGCGGGCAGCCCCAGCTCGGTCTTGGCGGAGATGCGGTAGACGGCGTGACCCAGCTCCTGACTCGGTGCCAGCTCTTCGCCAGTCAGGTCGGCCTTGTTGCGAATGACGGTGAGGCCGATGTTTTTTGGCAACCGATCAACAAATTCCGGCCAAATCTCGCGCGGGTCGATGGCGTCAGTGGTGGTGCCATCCACCATAAATAACACGCGATCGGCTTGCTCTATTTCGGCCCAGGCGCGCTCTATGCCGATCTTTTCCACCTGATCTTGCGTGTCGCGCAAACCGGCGGTGTCGATGATGTGCAGCGGCATCCCATCGAGGTGGATATGCTCGCGCAGCACGTCGCGGGTGGTTCCGGCGATCTCGGTGACGATGGCGGACTCGCGGCCTGCTAGGGCGTTGAGCAGGCTGGATTTACCGGCGTTAGGGCGACCGGCGATCACCACCTTCATCCCTTCCCGCAGCAGGGCACCCTGCTTGGCTTCCCCGCGCACCCCATCCAGCTCGGCCATGATGGCGTAGAGATCGCCCGCCACCTTGCCGTCGGAGAGGAAGTCGATCTCCTCATCGGGGAAGTCTATGGCCGCTTCCACATAGATGCGCAGCCGGATCAGGCTCTCGACCAGCAATTGAATTTTGCTGGAGAACTGCCCCTGCAAGGAGTGCATGGCGCTGCGGGCTGCCTGTTCGCTGGAGGCTTCGATCAGATCGGCGATGGCCTCGGCCTGGGCCAGATCCAGCTTGTCATTGATGAAGGCGCGTTCGCTGAACTCGCCGGGACGGGCAGGGCGAATGCCATCGATCTGCAAAATGCGGCGGATCAGCATGTCCATGATGACGGGACCCCCGTGCCCCTGCAGCTCCAGCACATCCTCGCCGGTGAAGCTGTTGGGGGCTTTGAACAGCAGGGCGATGCCCTGATCCAGTACCTGGCCTTGCTCATCCTTGAACGGCAGATATTCGGCGTAGCGCACCCGCGGGAGCTTGCCGAGCATTATCTCGGCGACCTGTTCGGCGGCGGGGCCGGAGACCCGGACTATGCCCACGCCGCCACGGCCTGGCGCGGTGGCTTGGGCCACGATCGTATCTGTTGTCATCTTGCTTGGCTCGTTTGTTCGCTGATAGGAAAACGTAGTGGGAGACATTGTAATAAAAAAGGCGGCCCGAAGGCCGCCTCTTTTGTCATCAAGGGAAGATTAGCTGCGCATCAATTGCGAGTGTGCAGGCCTTTCTTCTCCAGCTGACGATAGATGATGGTCTGCTGGGTAATGGAGATGACGTTGCTCACCAACCAGTACAGAGTCAGGCCAGCCGGGAACCAGAGGAACATGAAAGTGAAGATGATCGGCATGAACTGCATCACTTTCTGTTGCATCGGATCGGTGACAGTGGTCGGGCTCATCTTCTGCAGATACCACATGGACGCACCCATGAGGATTGGCAGCACGAAGAAGGGGTCCTTCACTGACAAGTCAGAGATCCACAGGGCAAACGGCGCATGGCGCAGCTCGACGGATTCCATCAAGGCCCAGTAGAGGGCGATGAAGATCGGCATCTGTACCAGGATCGGCAGACAGCCACCCAGCGGGTTGACCTTCTCCTTCTTGTACAGCTCCATCATGCCTTGAGACATCTTCTGGCGATCTTCGCCGAAGCGCTCACGCAGGGCTGCAATCTTGGGCTGCAGCATGCGCATCTTGGCCATGGAGGTGTACTGGGCTTTGGTCAGCGGGAACATGATACCGCGCACCAGCATGGTCAGCATGATGATGGCCACACCCCAGTTCTGGACGAAGCCGTGGAACACGGTCAGCAGCCAGTGCAGTGGCTGGGCGATGAACCACAGCCAGCCGTAGTCGACGGTCAGGTCGAGGTGGTTAGCCACCTTGGCCATCTGGTCTTGCAGCTTGGGACCGACCCACAGCTTGCTGGTCACTTCGGCCTGTTGGCCAGCTGCCACGTCTACCAAGGGCGCTTTATAGCCAATGATGGCCTGGCCTGTGCCAGGGGTCACGCGGCTGTAGAAGCTGTTGGTATCGTCGGCATTGGGTGCCCAGGCGGAGACGAAGTAGTGTTGCAGCATGGCGACCCAACCACCCTTGGTGGTCTTGTTCAGGTCGGCATCCTTCATTTCGTCGAAGGTGTATTTCTTGTAGCGAGTCTCTTCGCTGGAGAAAGCACCACCACGGTAAGCACTCGCTACCATGGCATGACCTTCCTGGTCTTTCGGGGTTGCTACGGTCTGCTTCAGCTGACCATAGAACTGCACCTGAACCGGCTCGGCAGATTTGTTGTCGATTTTGTAATCAACACCAATGGCATAGTCGCCACGCTTGAGCACGAATTCTTTAGTGAAGAGCACGCCCTTGCTGTCGGTCCAGGTCATCGGTACGACGACTTGATCCTGACCATCGGCCAGCTGATAGCTGGTCTGGGCGGCGTCATAGGTAGGACGGCCCTGAGGTTGACTGTCAGGACCATCACGACCCACCAGGCCGCTTTGGGCGACATAGAGGCGATCAGGCACATTGGTCAGCAGCACGAATGACGGCTCTTTACCTTCTTCCAGCTTGTGGGCCAGCAGTTCGGCAGAGACGATATCGCCACCCTGGGTATCCAGGGTCAGTTTGAGCACGTCAGAGGAGACGGTGATCAGCTTGCGTGCGGCAGTCGCGTTGGCTTGCTCGGAAACCTGAGGAATGTCACCGGTTTGACCGGCTTCAGGTACGAAATGTTCGGTTTGGGCCACGGTAATCGGGGCCGGCTTCGGAGCCTTGTCGGACTCCCACTGTTGCCAGAGCAAAAAGCTCACGAACAGCAAACCGATCAGAAGTAGATTGCGTTGTGATTCCATAGTCTTCAGTTTCTTCGCTTTGGTTGCGGAACCGGGTCATAACCACCCTCGGATAAGGGGTGGCATTTTAATAGACGTTTGCTAGCTAGCCAAACGCCTTTTATGAAACCGTGAAGTCGGATGGCTTCTATCGCAAATTGGGAACAAGTTGGAGTAAAACGGCAGCGCGGCCCGAGCAGAGGGCTAATGATTAGCTGATACAGGCGTATCAGTTTGATAGCTACCCATTGCAACGGCGTGACAGAGTGCGCCATAGCTTTTCCAGTAACTTGAACAGTTCCTCGTTATCCATCTCTTTCACACCAGCCTTGGCGATCACCACGATATCGATAGCGGGCAGCTTATGTTGTTGGAGGCGGAAACTTTCCCGGACCACCCGTTTGACACGGTTACGCCAGACGGCACGCTTGAGTGCTTTTTTGGGCACAGCGAGACCAAGACGAGAGTGTTCGAGTGAATTGGGGCAGGCGAGAAGCGTAATTTGCGGGGAAGCAGCCCGGACAGGCTCAGCGAAAACGCGTTTGAAGTGTTCGGGAGTTAACAGACGTAACTCCCGAGAGAAGGTGTGCTGGGTAGGCATTAGACTACCAGGCGGGCACGACCCTTGGCACGACGAGCGGCCAGAACTTTACGACCGTTGGCAGTTGCCATGCGGGCGCGGAAACCGTGAGAGCGCTTGCGCTTCAGGTTGGACGGTTGAAAAGTACGTTTCATGATTCGATTCCGTATTTCTGTACAGTTTTGATGTCACACTTAGCCGACGCGCCAGCTATAGCGTGTGACGACTAGCAAAAGAGGCCGAATTCTAAACAGAGTTCGGCTTTTAGTCAATCCGCCGTTCCCTCTCATCCTGCGATGGTCTTGAAAGGCCACTGCCGAGTGTAAGGATCCAGAGGATCGAGGGCTCCGGATTATACTGGCAACCCGGGGTTAAACAAGGGATCCTTCAATAAAAAAGGTGGTCAAGCTGCGAAAGCGGGGGCTATTTCAGAACTTTTCGCAAGAACTCCCGGGTGCGGGGATCCTTGGGATCAACCAATATCTGATCTGGCGGCCCCTGTTCGACGATCCGCCCCCCTTCCATGAAGATCACCCGATCAGCAATATCGCGAGCAAATTCAATCTCATGGGTCACCACCACCATGGTCTGGTGCCGACGAGCCAGCGCCTTCATCAGCCCCAGCACCTCGTCTACCCACTCGGGGTCGAGGGCGGAGGTGGGCTCATCGAACAGAATCACTTTGGAGTGGGCCGCCATAGCGCGGCCAATGCCGACCCGTTGTTGTTGACCGCCGGACAGTGACGCCGGATAGGCATCCTGCTTGTCGGCAAGACCTATTTCTTTGAGAATGCCGAGCGCGGTGGCGCGTGCTTCTGCCTTCGGTTGTTTCCAGACGGTGATCAGCCCTTCGGCAATGTTGTCGAGCGCCGTCTTGTTGGCAAACAGGGCGTAGTTCTGGAACACGAAGGAGGTGCGCTTGCGCAACTCGATTGCCTGTTGCTCGCTGGCTTTGGCCAGATCCAGCGCAAGGTCGTCGATGGCCAGGGTGCCCGCATCCGGGGTCTCCAGCAGGTTCAGGCAGCGCAGCAGGGTCGATTTGCCGGTGCCGGAGGGGCCGATGATGACGACAATTTCCCCTTTTTTTACCTCAAGATCGATGCTGTTGAGTACCTGATTACCGTTATAAGCCTTGGTGAGGCCGGTGAGTTTGATCATCGCTGACCTCCGTTAGTAGGCCCGATTCAGGCGAACTTCCAGCAGATGCTGCAAGCGGGTAAAGATAATAACAACCCCCCAGTAGACCAGCGCCACTGCCATGAAGCTCTCGAAGAACTTGAAGGAGGAGGAGGCCTCCATCTGTGCCTTGCCCATGATCTCGGCCACCCCCAAGGTGAATGCCAGTGAGGTGCTCTTGATCATGTCGATGAAGTAGTTCATCAGCGACGGGGTGGCGATACGTGCTGCTTGTGGCAGGATGATCCGCTGCATCGCCTGATAGCGACTCATGCCGATACTGAGCGCCGCTTCCATCTGGCTTTTGTGAATGCCGAGGATGGCTGCCCGGATCGACTCGGCCATGTAGGCGGCGAAGTGCAGGGTCAGGCCGACGATGGCGGCGGTAAAGGCATCCATTCCCACGAAGATTGGGAACAGCTGCGGTAGCCCGTAATAGAGCAGGAATAGCTGGACCAGCAGCGGTGTACCCCGAAAGAACGAGATATAGAGCATTGCCAGCCAGTGAATGACGGGGATGCGAAACACCCGCACTATCGCCAGAGCCAGCGACAGCACGAGTGCCAGCACGAATCCCCACAGTGCCATCTCCATCGTGGTGCCCAGATACTTGAGCAGGATGGGAAACAGCCCCAGCGTGTATTCGAGATCAAATTCCATCATTTATTTGTCGGTGATGTCGGAGGCGAACCATTTTTCGGAGATCTGACGCAGGGAGCCATCCTTGCGCATGGCGGTCAGGGCACCGTCGACCTTGCTTAGCACAGCCTGTTTCTCTGGGGTGTTCAGGAAGGGCAGGGCGTTCTCGATGGTTTCGAACGGTGCGCCGGCCTGTTGCAGTGGCAGCTTGGATTCCTTGATCAACTGGGCGGTGGAGACGCGGTCCATCACGAAGGCATCGATACGACCCAGCGCGACATCTTGTTCGAAGTTGGAATCATAGGTACGGATATCGATTTTCTTGGCCGGATCGTTCTTGCGCAGCAGCTCTTCGAAGTTGGAACCCAGGTTTACGGCAACCTTCTTGCCTGCCAGATCCTGAATGCCGTGGATGGTGCTGTTGCCCTTGCGAACCACGATCTGGGCGCCGTCATAGACGTAGGGTTGGGAGAAGGCGTATTTGGCCTTGCGCTCGTCAGTGATAGTGATCTGGTTGGAGATGGTGTCGATGCGGCCGGTTTCCAGCATGCCGAACAGGCCGGAGAAGCTGGCGGTCACAAACTCGACCTTGTAACCGGTACGCTCACCGATCTGGTTCCACATATCCACCTCAAAGCCCTGCAGCTTGTCCTGCTTGACGAAAGTGAACGGAAAATACTTGCCGGACATGCCGACCTTGATGGTCTCCTGGGCTATCGCCTGACCGGACAGGGTGGCCAGCAGGATGGCTGCGCCGGAAATCAGTTTGATGGATCTGCTCATGGTGTTTCTCGCTCTCAATGTCTTGTATTTGTAGTTGTAATCACTACGTTGCAACGCATGCTATTGGAATAAAACCTAATTAATTAATGACATTTAGTTATATTAAATAACGAGAAGAGATGGGGGCGATCCGCCAATCTGGATAGTGGATCAAGCTGTGGGTAACTTTGGGGATGAAATCTGATCCAAAGCCGTGGGATCCTTGAAAGTCAAGGATCTTATTTGCTGGATCCACCGGGCGATGGCTGGAGATCAGATCGCTAAAAACGTAGAATAGCCGGTCTTTAGTTAATCAATCGACAGGAGCTTAGAGTGACTGCTTCGCTATGGCAGCAGTGCCTAAACCGGCTGCAAGATGAGTTGCCCTCGGCAGAATTCAGCATGTGGATCCGGCCGCTTCAAGCGGAGTTGAGTGACAATACTCTGACCCTGTATGCACCGAATCGCTTTGTTCTGGACTGGGTACGAGACAAGTATCTCATCCGGGTTAATGGCATCATCAATGAACTCTATGGGGTCGACGGCCCCGCCCTGCGTTTTGATATAGGCAATCGTCCTCATCCTGTCCCTGTCGCCAGAGCGCCAGTACAGGGTGCCGCGCCTGTGAATAACTTGCAGAAGAGCTGGGAACGCAAGGCTGAAACCAAGCCCGAGCCGAACCACAAGAGCAACACCAACGTGAACTATACCTTCGAGAATTTCGTTGAGGGTAAGTCCAACCAGTTGGCGCGTGCGGCTGCCCGTCAGGTAGCGGACAATCCGGGTGGTGCATACAACCCGCTGTTCCTCTATGGCGGTACCGGTCTGGGTAAAACCCACCTGTTGCACGCGGTTGGTAATGCGATCAAAGAGGGCAAAAAAGATGCAAAAGTCATCTATATGCACTCCGAGCGGTTTGTTCAGGACATGGTAAAAGCGCTGCAAAATAACGCCATTGAAGAGTTCAAGCGTTATTACCGCAGTGTCGACGCCCTGCTCATCGATGATATCCAGTTCTTCGCCAACAAGGAGCGCTCACAGGAGGAGTTCTTCCATACTTTCAATGCGTTGCTTGAAGGTAACCAGCAGATCATCCTGACCTCGGATCGCTATCCGAAGGAGATCAACGGTGTCGAGGATCGTCTCAAGTCCCGCTTTGGCTGGGGCCTGACCGTGGCGATCGAACCACCGGAGCTGGAGACCCGCGTCGCGATCCTGATGCGCAAGGCGGACGAGAACCAGGTCCATTTGCCGGATGAAGTGGCGTTCTTTATCGCCAAACGTCTGCGATCCAACGTCCGTGAACTGGAAGGCGCCCTTAACCGGGTGATCGCCAACGCCAACTTCACTGGCCGTGCCATCAACATCGATTTCGTGCGCGAAGCGCTGCGGGATCTGCTGGCACTGCAGGAGAAGCTGGTCACCATCGACAATATTCAGAAGACGGTGGCGGAGTATTACAAGATCAAGCTGGCGGATCTGCTCTCCAAGCGTCGTTCCCGCTCGGTTGCCCGCCCACGCCAGTTGGCGATGGCGCTGGCCAAAGAGCTGACCAACCACAGTTTACCGGAGATAGGTGATGCCTTTGGTGGCCGTGACCATACTACCGTTCTTCATGCCTGCCGCAAGATTGAGCAGCTGAAGGAGGAGAGTCACGACATCAAGGAGGACTATTCCAACCTGATCCGTACTCTTTCGTCCTGATAACAGCACGGAGTGGACAGATGCAGCGTGAATATTCCAACCTGATCCGAACCCTTTCCTCCCAATAACAACGGAGAGCACAGATGCAGCTCGAAATTAGCCGTGAGGCCCTGTTACGTCCTCTGCAACTGGTGTCCGGTGCTCTGGGTGGCCGACCGACCCTGCCGATCCTCGGCAACGTGCTGCTTGATGTCAGCAACGGTCTGCTGTCGTTGACCGGGACCGACCTCGAAGTTGAGATGATCGGTCAGGTCTATCTCAATAGTGACAGCCAGGATGGCCGCACCACGGTGCCAGCGCGCAAGCTGCTGGATATCTGCCGTGGTTTGCCAGAAGGCGCCGAGATCCGCTTCAATACCGAAGGTGAGCGCCTGATCATCCGATCAGGTCGTTCCCGCTTCAACCTCTCGACCCTGCCAGCGACCGAGTATCCGAACATCGAGGATTGGGAATCCGTGCTCGAGTTCGATATCAGCCAGCTGGAACTGAAAAAGCTGATCGATGCCACCCAGTTCTCCATGGCCAGTCAGGATGTGCGTTATTACCTGAATGGCATGTTGTTCGAGAGCGAGGGGCACGGTTTGCGTACCGTGGCAACCGACGGTCACCGTCTGGCCACTTGCCGCCGTGAGGTGGTGGCAGAATCGCTACCCGATCATCAAGTTATCCTGCCCCGTAAAGGGGTGCTGGAGCTGGTGCGCTTGCTGGAAGCTGACGACAAGCCGGTGCGGCTGCAGATCGGCCGCAGCAATCTGCGCGCTGCCCTCGATGGCTTCATCTTTACCTCCAAGCTGGTGGATGGTCGCTTCCCTGACTGGCGTCGGGTTATTCCGCGCAACAGTGACAAAGCCTTGATCGCCGGTCGTGAGGATCTGCGCCAGGCGTTTGCCCGTGCAGCGATCCTCTCTAACGAGAAATTCCGTGGGGTGCGTCTCAATCTGCAGGAAAACCTGCTGCGCATCACCGCCAACAACCCGGAACAGGAAGAAGCCGAAGAGCTGCTTGACGTACAATATGCCGCTGGCGAGATGGAGATCGGCTTTAACGTCTCTTATGTGCTGGACGTGCTGAATACGTTAAAATGTGACCAAATCCGGATTAGCCTGAGCGATTCGATCAGCAGTGCCATTATTGAGGATTTTGAACATCAGGATGCTCAGTACGTGGTGATGCCGATGCGGATCTAGTCGTGTCTCTGGTCAAACTCCAGCTCAGCGACTTTCGCAATATCCAGCAAGCCAGTCTCAAGCTGTCGCCCGGCCTCAATATACTGGTCGGGCGCAATGGCAGCGGCAAGACCAGCGTGCTGGAAGCTATCCACTACCTTGGCTTGGGGCGCTCCTTTCGCACTCATTTGACCGGACGGGTTATCCGTCAGGGGGAGCGGGCCTTCACCCTGTTTGCCCAGTGTGAACTGGAGGGGCGTCAGGTTCCCATTGGCCTTGCCAAGGACAAGAGTGGCGAGACCCAACTCAAGATTGCCGGTACTCAGGCGCAACGTCTGGCCGACCTTGCCGAGTTGTTGCCGGTGCAGTTGATCCATCCCGATGGCTTCAACCTGCTGACTGGCGGGCCTCAAGCCCGTCGTGCCTGGCTCGATTGGGGCGTCTTCCATCAGGAACCGACTTTTTTTTCCCTGTGGGGACGAGTTCGGCGGCTGCTGAAACAGCGCAATGCGCTGCTGCGCCAGAGCACCCAGTATCGCCAGCTGGCGTTTTGGGATCAGGAGCTGGTGCGGCTCGGGGGTGAACTGGCCGAGTTTCGCGCCAGTTATTGTCAGGCCATTACGCCCCTGATCAAGGAGATGACGGCGGATTTTCTGCCGGAATTCGATATCAGTCTCGGTTTTTATCGGGGCTGGGAGAAAGATACTCCCCTCAATGAGTTGCTGGAGGCGGGGTTTGAGCGGGATCGGGCGCTGGGCTATACCGGCGTCGGGCCACAGAAGGCCGATGTCCGCCTCAAGGCGAGCGGGGTGCCCGCTCAAGATATTTTGTCCCGGGGTCAACTGAAGTTGCTGGTCTGCGCCATGCGCTTGGCTCAAGGGCTCTATTTGAATCAACATAGCAGCCGTGGCTGTATTTTTTTAATTGACGATTTTGCCTCTGAACTGGATGTCGACAAGCGCCGCTTGCTGGCCGCAAGGCTGAAGCAGTGTGCGTCCCAGGTGTTTATCACCGCCATCGACACCGGTCAGCTCGCAGACATGATGGATGCGAATGACTGCAAGTTGTTCCACGTGGAACAAGGCAAGGTCTCCGAAACGTTAGAGAAGGCAGAGAGTAAGCTATGACTGAGAATACTTACGACTCCTCGAATATCAAGGTACTGAAGGGCCTGGATGCGGTCCGCAAGCGCCCGGGGATGTATATCGGCGATACGGATGATGGCTCGGGTCTGCACCACATGGTGTTCGAAGTGGTCGATAACTCCATTGACGAAGCGCTCGCTGGTTACTGCACCGATATTTTGGTCAAGATCCATTCCGATGGTTCTGTCTCTGTGCGTGACAATGGCCGGGGCATCCCGGTAGACATGCACGAAGAGGAGGGCCGTTCCGCCGCCGAAGTTATCATGACCGTGCTGCACGCTGGCGGTAAGTTCGATGACAACTCTTATAAAGTATCCGGTGGCCTGCACGGTGTGGGTATCTCCGTGGTTAACGCCCTCTCTGACAAGCTGTTGCTGACCATTCGTCGTAACGGTCATGTTTACGAGCAGACCTATCACCTGGGTGAGCCGCAGGCACCACTCAAGCAGATCGGTGACAGCTCAGGTACCGGTACCGAGGTGCGTTTCTGGCCGAGCCCGACCATCTTTACCGATACCCTGTATCACTACGAAATCCTGGCCAAGCGGCTGCGTGAGCTCTCCTTCCTCAACTCCGGTGTTTCCATTCGTCTGCATGACGAGCGTGATGGTCGTGAGGTGCATTTCTGCTACGAGGGTGGCATCAAGGCGTTCGTTGAATACCTGAACCAGAACAAGACCCCGATCCATCCGAAGGTATTTCACTTCACCACCGAGCACGATGGCATTGGCGTGGAAGTGGCGATGCAGTGGAACGACGCCTATCAGGAAGGGGTCTACTGCTTCACCAACAATATTCCGCAGCGGGATGGTGGTACTCACCTGGTGGGCTTCCGTACCGCGCTGACCCGTACTCTGAACACCTATATGGACAAAGAGGACTACAGCAAGAAGGCCAAGTCTGCCGCCAGTGGCGACGACGTGCGTGAAGGTCTGATTGCCGTTATCTCCGTCAAGGTGCCGGATCCCAAGTTCTCCTCCCAGACCAAGGACAAGCTGGTTTCGTCCGAAGTGAAGACTGCCGTTGAGCAGGCGATGGGCGAGAAACTGGGTGAGTTTCTGCTGGAAAACCCGAGCGATGCCAAGATCGTGGTCAACAAGATCATCGATGCGGCCCGTGCCCGTGAAGCGGCCCGCAAGGCCCGCGAACTGACTCGCCGAAAAGGCGCGCTGGATATCGCTGGTCTGCCCGGCAAACTGGCTGACTGTCAGGAGAAAGACCCGGCTCTTTCCGAACTCTACATAGTGGAAGGAGACTCTGCTGGCGGTTCCGCCAAGCAGGGTCGCAACCGTAAAAACCAGGCCATCCTGCCGCTCAAGGGCAAGATCCTGAACGTAGAGAAGGCCCGTTTCGACAAGATGATCTCCTCGCAAGAGGTCGGCACCCTGATCACCGCACTGGGCTGCGGTATCGGTCGCGACGAGTACAACCCGGACAAGCTGCGCTACCACAACATCATCATCATGACCGATGCGGACGTCGATGGTGCGCACATCCGTACCCTGCTGCTGACCTTCTTCTATCGTCAGATGCCGGAAATCATCGAGCGTGGTTACGTCTTTATCGCTCAGCCGCCGCTCTACAAGGTCAAGAAGGGCAAGCAGGAACAGTATCTGAAAGATGAAGATGCGCTGCTGCAGTATCAGACCTCAATGGCGCTTGATGGTGCAACCCTGCACGTCAACGAGTCGGCCCCGGCTATCGGTGGCGAGGCGCTGGAGCGTCTGGTCAACCAGCACCGCGCGGTCTCTCATCTGATCACCCGCATGTCCCGTCGTGCCCCGGTTGCCGTACTGACCCAGCTGATTTATCAGCCAGAGTTGCACGAAGCACTGCTGGCCAGCGAGAGCGATCTGCTGGTCTGGTGCCAGAGCATGGAAGCCGTGCTCAACGAGAGCAACCACGGTATCCAGTACCAGATCCAGGTTCGCCGCGACGAAGAGCGCAGTCTGTTCGTGCCGCACGCCGTGGTTCGTCAGCACGGTGTTGATCGTGAATACCCGATCAGCTACGAATTCCTGCAATCTTCCGAGTATCGTCAACTGGTTTCGCTGGGTAAAGAGATCGCTAACCTGATTGAGGACGGTGGTTTTATCAAGCGCGGCGAGAAGGTCAAGCCGGTTGCCAACTTCGTGGAAGCGGTCGACTGGCTGATGAGCGAAGGCAAGCGCGGCATCTACATCCAGCGCTATAAAGGGCTGGGTGAGATGAACCCGGATCAGCTGTGGGAAACCACCATGGATCCGGAAGCCCGTCGCATGCTGCGCGTCACCATCGACGACGCCGTAGGTGCCGATCAGCTCTTCTCCACCCTGATGGGTGATGCCGTTGAGCCCCGTCGTGACTTTATCGAGACCAACGCCCTGCGCGTAGCCAACCTCGACGTCTAATCGACGCAGTCAGACAGATAGTAAAAAGCCGCTCCTTGTGAGCGGCTTTTTTGTTTTTGGGATGAGCTGAGAACCTGTTCCACGTGAAACGTGGAGCCTGATTATGTTGCCCGGCTACCGCGAAAAGAGCGTCGCCACTCGCTGGGGGAGATGGCAAAGCGGGCTCGGAAGTGATTGCGCAGGGAGGTGGCACTCTTGAAGCCGACCAGTTCGGCAATGCGATCGATGGAATGACCGCTTACCTCCAGCAACTCCTGACTGCGTCTGAGCCGTTCCGCCAGCAGCCATTCACCCACCGAGAGGCCGATAGCCTGATGAAAGCGGCGGGTAAAGGTGCGCCGACTCATCAGGGTGTGGGCCGCCAGAGAATCCAGGGTGTGAGGCTCGGCCAGATGGGCGCGCAGGTGATCGAGCAACTGGTTCATCCGGACATCGCGGGTGGAGGCGGGCACCGGCTGCTCGATAAACTGGGCCTGACCCCCTTCCCGGTGGGGCGGGATCACCAGCCGCCGTGCCACCTTGTTGGCAATGGCCGAGCCATGGTACTGGCGTACCAGATAGAGGCAGCAGTCCAGCCCGGCGGCGGTGCCTGCCGAGGTGACCAGCCCATCATCATCCACATAGAGGGCATTGGTATCGAGCTGTACGCAGGGAAAGCGGCGGCAGAAATCCTGTTCGTACTCCCAGTGGGTGGAAGCCTTGCGACCATTGAGCAGCCCGGCGTAGGCGAGCACATAGGTGCCGAGACAGAGCCCGACCAGCCGGGCACCTCTGGCTCTGGCGGCGATCAGGGCATCGAGCAGTGCCGCCGGTGGCCGGGCTGCCGGGTCATGCCAGAAGGGGATGACGATGATCTCCGCCTCGGTCAGTACCTCCAGCCCATGGGGGGCCTGAATGGTGAAGCCTTGTGCCGAGTGTGAGTGACGGTTGCCATCACCGCAGCAGATCTTGAGCTCGAACAGCGGTTGGCCCGGCAGGATATCGCCGAAGATGAGGCAGGGTACGGCGCAGTGAAAGGGGCTGAAGTGATCGAAGGTCACCACGGCAACGGTCGGGGTGGGCATTATGTTGGCTCCCCTCTGCGCGCAGGACTCTCATCATAAGCGTTCGGCAGTGAAAGCCGAAGGGCCATGTCTGGCATGGCCCTTCGCCCTCCTGCGGATCACAGCGATATCGCCTCGCCATCTTCCGGTACCCGTACCCGATCCGTCATGCCCCGTTCCGCCAGATAGTCGCGCAGCTCCTGGCGTGACAGCAGGGCGTGGTTGACCGCCTCCATGTGGCTGGCGATCAGCGTGGCTTGCGGTGCGGCCTGATATACGGCGGCGACATCATCCTTGCCCATGATGATGGAACCGAGCACGGGCACCTGTGCATCGCCGCAGTTGAGGATGACGACCTCGGGCTGATGCTGTTGCAGGGCTTGCTCGACCCGGGGATGCCAGATGGTATCACCGGCCAGATAGAGGCACTGCTCATCGGGGTGGGAGAAGACCACGCCGCACACCTCTCCCATGCGCTCGCCAAGTACCGCCATCAGCTGATCGTTGCCATGCTGGCCACCGGTCTGCTGCAGGCGAATACCGGCAAACTCGGGCTGTTCGCTCAGCAGGCGCACATCCTCAAAATCACTGGCACGAATGGCATCGGCATCCTTCTGGTGTTGTACAAACAGCGGCAGATGCTTGGGGATCAGGGCTCTGGCGGCGTCATCCCAGTGGTCAGGATGATCGTGGGTGACGATAACGGCATCCACATCGACCAGCGCATCGATCGATAGCGGCAGCTCGACCAGCGGATTGCGCAGCTGGCTGTTGGCGGTGCCCTCAAAGCCGGGGAAGGCTCCCTTGGCCGAGAGCATGGGATCTATCAGAAAGCGGGTGCCGGCATAGTCGAGCAGCAGGGTGGCGTTGCGAACCTGGGTAATTTTCATGGGGTGGCTCCATGTTGGCTGGTGGATATGCAACCAATTATGGGGTGCGGAGCGAGTTGCCATCAGTGGCCCACGGGTCGATTATCATCACTATTGGGCCAATAGGGTGATAAGTGCGACCATTTAAAAAATTTGAAAAAATCCCCTTGAAAGGAAAAAGTGAGCCCCTATATAGGTAACAAGGCCGGAACGCTCGACAGAGGTTTCGACCAGGCGCCCGTCCATAAGGAGGGCAAACAATCCGTTATCGCTCACAAGAGGGTAATACTATGCGTTCTATCGACTTTTCTCCGCTCTATCGTTCTGCCATTGGTTTCGATCGTCTGGCCAATCTCATTGAATCTGCGGCCAGCAATGGCAATGCCGGTTATCCCCCCTACAACATCGAGCAGCTGGGTGACAGCGACTACCGCATCAGCATGGCGGTGGCGGGTTTTACCCAGGAAGAGCTGGAGCTGAGCTTCCAGGAAAATCTGCTGACGGTGAAGGGCAACAAGCAGGCCGACACTGGGCGCAACTATCTCTATCAGGGGATCGCCGAACGTGGTTTCGAGCGCCGCTTCCAGCTGGCTGACTATGTGCGGGTGAAAGGGGCCGACCTGAAAAACGGCTTGCTGCACATCGAGCTGGTGCGTGAAGTGCCCGAGGCGATGAAGCCGCGCAAGATTGAGATCAACGGCTGATAGCCTGAATCCACTGAAATTTTAAAATTTCCCGGGTGCCGATGACGGGCCTGTGGAGAGTTGAACCTGTTGCTTATTAGAAGGATAGGATTATGCGTAACCTCGATTTTTCTCATCTCTATTCCAACGCCGTCGGCTTCGAGCGGATGGCCCGTGAGCTGGAAGGTCTGTTCGAGCAGAAGACCGCCGCTTACCCCCCGTACAACATTGAAAAGCGCGATCAGGATGGCTATCGCATCACAGTCGCCGTGGCTGGCTTCGAGCGCGAAGAGCTGGCGCTGGAGACCGAAAACGGCACTCTCAAGGTGAAGGGGCGCAAAGGGGCTGCGGCCGGTGAGCGCCAGTTCCTCCATCAGGGGATTGCCGAGCGTGACTTCGAGCTTGCCTTCAAGCTGAGCCAGCACGTGGAGGTGCAAGGCGCCAAGCTGGAGCATGGTCTGCTGACCATCGATCTGGCGCGCGAACTGCCGGAGGCGCTCAAGCCCCGCGCGATTCACATCGGTAAACCCGACCCGCTGGCGCTGCCCGGTTAAGCAAACCGGATCGCGATAAACGACAAAGGCCTGCATCTGCAGGCCTTTCTGTTTTGTATCGCTGGATTGGATTAACCAGCGTAGAGGGTGTTGATCTCGTCCGCCAGAATGGCGATACCGCGGCGCACCAGCTCCTCGCTCTGGGAGTAGTTGAGGCGGATGCACTCCTGGCTGTGACGCCACTCGGGGTCATCGATACCGGGGAAGAAGTAGTGACCCGGCACGATCAGCAGGTTCTTCGCCTTCAGTCGCTCATAGAGTTCCTGACAGTGGATCGGCAAGCCTTCAAACCAGAGCCAGAGGAAGAGGGCGCCTTCCGGCTTGTGGATATGGAAGCGCGGGTCGGGGATCGCTTGGCGCAGCAGTTGTACCGCCAGCTCGGCTTTTTGCTGATAGAAGGGTTTCACCACCTGTTCGCTGAGAGTGATGATATCGCCGCTCTCGATCATCGGGATGGTGATGGCGGGCCCCAGACTGCCCGGCGCCAGATTGATGATGCCGCTCAGGTTGGTGATGGCCTGAATGATCTTCTCGTCGGCGAGGACGATGCCGCAGCGGGTGCCCGGCAATCCCAGTTTGGAGAGGCTCATGCAGAGGATAGTGTTGGCGTTCCAGAACGGTTTGGCTTCGCTGAAGATGATGCCCGGGAAGGGGACGCCGTAGGCGTTGTCGATCAGCAGCGGAATGCCCTTGTCGCGGGCGATCTGATCGAGGTGTTCGATCTCTTCGTCGGTCAGCACATTACCGGTGGGGTTGGTCGGGCGAGAGACACAGATCACCCCGATGTCGTCACCCACCTGCAGGCTCTCGAAATCCACGTGGTATTTGAACTGGCCATCGGGCAGTTTCTCGATGGTGGGCTTGTAGGCCACGAAGTAGTCGTCCGCCAGCGCCGAGTCGGCATAGCCGATGTATTCGGGAGCGAGCGGGAACAGCACCTTCTTCTTGCGGCCATCGGCAAATTCGCCGGCCAGCAGGTTGAACAGATAGAAAAAGGCATTCTGGCTGCCGTTGGTCAGGGCGATATTGCGGGACGTGATATCCCATCCCAGCTCCTTGCTGAGCAGGGCGGCCAGCGCCTTGGTGAACCTGTCTTTGCCCTGGGGGCCGTCGTAGTTGGCCATCGCTTTGACCAGCTCGCCGTTGTCGAGCAGGCTCTTGGCTTCCGCCTGAAAGCGTTCCAGCATGGCGGGGATGGGGGCAGGATTGCCGCCACCCAGCATGATGGCGTCCGGATTGGTCAGCCCCTGATTGAGGTCATCCATGAGTTGGGTAATACCGGCGTGGCGAGTGAACTTCTCGCCGAACAAGGAAAATTCCATTCGGTGACAGATCCAGAGTCAGTTACGAAGATGTAGCACCATAGCTCAGTTTAAAAGCGGGTGTCGATCAAAATAACGGGACGTTCCACGTGGAACATGGTGCAAAAATTAAGCGTGGTTAAAAGCACCAACTGTTGGTTTAAAAATGACCGAGCAGGATGCATTTTGCAACTCAATTTGGTATCGCAAGATGGTGAATTTAAACAAAATCATCATGTTATGTGATTTGTGAAGAGTGGCATAACAATTGGAATAGCTATCTGGTCATCTCAACCATACCGGAGCAAACCAGATGAAAATCCAGATCGCCACCCTGATTGTGAGTGCCCTGAGCCTGAACGTGATGGCCAACGAAAACCCGCGGCCCGAGCTGGAGAGTGCCCAGCTGGAGCAGGATGTGCAGAGCGAGTTGCAACAGGCATCCCATGCCGTGGTGCAGGATGCGCTGCACAATCTCAAGCCGCTGGCGCTGGATACCCTGGTGGTGGAGGCGAGCCAGGCTGTGGCGACTCACCCCGAGAGCTGAGGTAGCGCAGAGGGGTCTGTCCCGTATGTTGTTTGAAGAAGCTGATAAAGGCGCTGTCGCTGGAGAACTCCAGCGCTGCGGCAATCCTGCTGATAGACTCGCTTTCTGCCAGCAGCTCCATGGCCCGCAATAGCCGCCACTGCTGACGCCACGCCTGATAGCTCATGCCGGTCTCCCGAATGAAGATGCGGCCAATGGTCTTGTCACTGGCACCCACCCGTTCGGCCAGCCGGTTGAGCCGATCGGGCAGGGCATCCCCCCGTTTCAACTGCTGTAGCCAGTCGCCCAGTCTGGGATCGGTCGGTAGCGGCAACTGCCACGACTCCCGCGGTGCCTGCCCCAACTCCTCCATAAACAGTGCCACCGTCCGTTGCTGCTGCTCTTGCGGTTTATCCCACGGCCAGAGTGCCATCCGTTCGATCAGTTCGTGCAGCAGCGGATTGACCGCCAGCACCTCCACCGTGGCGGGCAACTCGGGGTGCGGCTGGAAGTAGAGGGAGCGGTAGGCCACCACACCACGCATCAATACTCGATGGGCAGTGCCCGCTGGCAGCCAGGCGGCGCGGGTGGGCGGCAGCAGGCAGACCCGACCTTCCAGCTCCATGGTCATGCAGCCGGATTGGGCGAACAGCAGCTGATGGCGCTGATGCTGATGCAAACCCGAGTCGTGCCAGCCGAGCGCGGAGGCAATGCCGATCACGCTGCCCGTCAGCTGGTCGGGGTCAAAAGGGTGATCGGGAAGAATAAAGGCCATATGTCCGATTTATGATGTTTATAGTCCTACTTATTGTAATCGGACAATCGGTATCTCTCTAGAATGGCGACCTCTTGTGAAGGAGGTTTGTCATGAACAACAAGTTGCCACCGCTCTGGCTGGTGGTGGGATTGATGATGTTTCCCCAGATCGTGGAGACCATCTACAGCCCGGTGCTGACCCACATCGCCAGCCAGTTTCGGGTGAGCGAGGGGCAGGCATCCCAGACCCTGTCGGTCTATTTTCTGGCGTTTGCGGTGGGGGTGGTCTGCTGGGGGCGGCTCTGCGATCTGATCGGGCGGCGTCCCGCCATGCTGGCGGGTCTGCTCACCTATGGCGTCGGCACCTTGCTGGCACTGCTGGCTAATCAGTTTGAAACCCTGCTGCTGGCTCGGGTCATCTCGGCCTTTGGTGCCGCGGTTGGATCTGTGGTGACCCAGACCATGCTGCGCGATAGCTATCAGGGTAGCGATCTGGCGCGGGTCTTCTCGGTGATGGGCATAGCACTCTCACTCAGCCCGGTGCTGGGGTTGCTCAGTGGTGGCCAGCTGGCGAGCGGGTTTGGCTATCTCGGAGTGTTCAGCGGTCTGCTGATATTGGCGGTAGGCTTGCTGCTGGTGACCTGCTGGCAATTGCCGGAAACCCGCCCGGCCACCACCCAGCGAGTCGCACTCTGGCCGCTGGCGTGCCGGATGATAAAAGACGGCGGGCTTTGGCGCAGTGCCATGCTGGTCGCCCTGTTCAATACCATGCTGTTTGGCTACTACAGTCTGGCCCCCTTCCTCTTTGCCGGGCTGGGATTGAGCACCGGCGAGTTTGGTTATTCGGGGATCTTGCTGGCGTTGGCGACTCTGCTCGGCAGCCTGCTTAACAAGCATCTGCTGGGAAGAGGGTGGCTGCCGTCATCTCTGGTCAGGCTGGCTTGCGTGCTGGCGTTGATTGCCGGGCTGCTGGTCTGGACAAGTCAGGCCAGCCTCTGGTTCCTGCTGCCCATGATGGGAATCGTGGTGGCCTATGGGGTGGCGATCCCCAATGTGCTGAGTCAGGCGCTGTTGGCCTATCGCGAAGTGGCGGGCAGTGCTGGCGCCCTGTTCGGGCTTGGCTACTACCTGCTGCTCAGTCTGGGGTTGGCGGTGGCGGCCGGATTGCAGGATCTCGGCCTGTTGCTGAGTGGCTGTGGTCTGTTGGCGCTGATTTGCTGCGGGCGTCGTTCCACGTGAAACGTCAGTTGCCGACAAAGCGGTAGCCGATACCGGATTCGGTCTCGATCAGCGTCGGTTGCTGGGGGTTATCCCCCAGCTTTTTGCGCAGGCTGGCGATGACGATGCGCAGGTAGTGGGTGTCCTCCTTGTGGCTCGGCCCCCAGATGTCGTTGAGCAGCTGGGTCTGCATCACCAGCTTGCCGGGGTGGCACACCAGCGCTTGCAGCAGAGCGAACTCCTTGCGGGAGAGAGGGATCTCCTCCTCCTTCATGGTCACCTTGTGGCTGCTGATATCCAGTGTCAGGCCGCATTGGGGGAAGTGGCGCCGCTCGCCGCTGCTGACTCCGGCCCGCTGGCGCAAGAGCACACGGATGCGGGCCATCATCTCACCGATGCCAAATGGTTTGCTCATGTAGTCGTTGGCTCCGGCATCCAGCAGCCGCACTTTCTCCTGCTCCGAATCGCGGGCCGACAGCACCAGCACAGGGTTGGGGTGATGCTCACGAATGGCCTGCAACACCTGAATGCCATCGCCATCCGGCAGACCGAGATCGAGGATCACCAGATCGGGGTTGAGGTGGCGATACTGTTCCAGCCCTTCATTA
Source organism: Aeromonas sobria (assembly GCF_000820145.1). Taxonomy (GTDB): domain Bacteria; phylum Pseudomonadota; class Gammaproteobacteria; order Enterobacterales; family Aeromonadaceae; genus Aeromonas; species Aeromonas sobria. The sequence goes on from NZ_CDBW01000036.1 coordinate 43,552, forward strand.
ACCCCTACCGCCTCACTCACCTGATGCCCCTCGGCAATCAGGCTGATCCGCAGAAAGCGACGGATCGCCGCTTCATCATCTATGACCAGAATGTGCGCCATCGAACCTCCAGAGGCGAATGGTGGAAGGGGCTGAGTGACCCGATTTGGCGGTCAACCATCAGACCTCCGGTGAATTGAGGACGAGCGGCAGGGAGATGCGCATGCAGGTGCCGTTGCCATTGGGGCCGGAGAAGGCCCAAATCTTGCCGCCATGGGCCTCTATCATAGCGCGGGAAATGGCGAGGCCAAGCCCGGTGCCACGGCTGCCGCAATCGCCCACCGGCTGGGTGTAGAAGAGATTGAAGATCTTCTCCCGATCCGACTCGGCGATACCGACCCCGATATCGATGATGTCGATGATGAGGTCGGGCTCGGCCAGCATCACCTTGAACTCGATGGGGGTGCCAGCTGGTGAGTAGCGGGAGGCGTTGTCGAGGATATTGACCAGCACCTGCTCGATCAGGGCGCCATGGACATAGAGCTGGGGCACATGCTGATCGAAATGGACCAGCAGCTTGTGCTGGCGCCAGGAGGAGTCGAGCCGCTTGCGGGCGCTCTCCACCAGATCCGCCAGATCGACCCAGTCCCGTTTCAGCTGGAAATCGGGGGAGCCGATGCGGGTCATATCCAGCAGATTCTGCACATAGCTGTGCAGGCGGCGCGCCTCTTCCTGTACCGAGTGGAGCAGTTCGTCGCGGTCTTCGGCGGGGATCCGGTCACCATATTCCAGCAGGGTACTGCCAGCCCCCATGATGGTCGCCAGCGGGGTTTTCAAATCGTGGGAGACCGAGGAGAGCAGGGCGGCGCGCATCCGGTCGGTCTCCGCCTGCAACTGGCTGTCGGCCAGCCGCTCGTTGAGGTCGATCCGCGCCAGTGCAGCGCGAATGTCGGTGAGCAGCGCCTGCAGCTGGTGCTCGGCGGAGGAGGATAGCGGATTGGTCAGCGCTATGCCGATCACCAGATCGTCGCTGAGGTGGTGATACTGCGCCTCGGCGGCATTGAGGGTCGCGGTGTGGGCCCCGGCGCTCTGTTTCTGGGCCAGACACCAGTCGATGGCCGCCTTGTCGGTCTGCCCCGGTCTGTGCTTCTCGTTGCCGAGCCGGTCGTTGAACTCCTTGTCGATCACCACGGTCGGCTGGCCGAGCGCCAGCGAAATGGCCTGGGCACCTTGTCTCAAAACTTCCTCCGGACTGCTGGCGGTGGCCAGTCCCTGACTGAGGGAGAGCAGGGCATTGCCCAGCTGCTGGGTCTCGCGCAGGCCGATCAGCTGCTGCCGCTGGCGGGAGGCGAGCCGTCCCGCCGTCATGCCGACGATAAGCAGCACGAACAGGGTGAGCAGGTCGCTGTGGTTGGCGACGCTCAGGGAGAAGTAGGGGGCGGTGAACAGCAGATTGTGGGCGATAAAGCCCAGCACCGCCGCCAGCGTTGCGGGCACCAGACTGGTGGTGAGGGCGGTCGCCAGCACCCCCAGCACGAACAGCAGCGGCAGGGCGGCGGGCGGCAGCCAGTAGGAGAGCCCCCAGGCGGCAGCCGAGGTGATCCCCATGATGGCCACCGCCAGCAGGCTGTGGTGGATATCCTTCGGGGTCGCGGAGCGCATCCCCACTCCGGGCTGGTGCTTCCCGGTATCGACCAGGGTGATTTCGAGCCCTTGTGCCTGCTTGAGCAGGTGTTGCACCAGCGAGCGGCGCCACGGCGCCTTGTGGGGTTTGCCGAGCAGCAGCTGGGAGACCTGCTGCTGCTCGGCGGTTTCCAGCAGGGTGTTGGCGACCGCCGGGCTGGAGAGGGTCAGCACCTTGGCACCGAGGTGGGAGGCGAGCGCCAGCGCCTGCTCCACATCGGCAGAGCGGCGGCCATTGCTGTCGATATGCACCACCAGCCAGGGAAGTTGGCGGCGCTGGGCAAAGCGGTGGCCATAGCGCACCAGCGCCGAGCCGTGCTGATCGCCGAGGCAGACCATCAGCTTGCCCCGCAGCGGCAAGGTGCTCTTGCCTGCAGCCTGCCACTGCAGTTGCAGATCGCCCTCCACATGGCTGGCGGCGGTCTGCATCGCCAGCTCCCGCAATGCGGTGAGGTTGTTGAGGGAGAAGAAGGATTGCAGCGCAGCCTTGGCCTGATGGGGCACATAGACCTTGCCCTCCTTGAGGCGGCCGAGCAGCTCCTTGGGGGGCAGGTCGATCAGCACCAGACTGTCGGCTTCCAGCAGCACCTGATCTGGCAGAGTCTCTTTCACCCTGACCCCGGTCAGCTGCCACACCAGATCGTTGAGACTCTCCAGATGCTGCACGTTGAGGGTGGTGTAGACGTCGATCCCGGCGTTGAGCAGCTCCTCCACATCCTGCCAGCGCTTCTCATGGCGGCTGCCGGGAGCGTTGCTGTGGGCCAGCTCGTCCACCACGGCGATGGCCGGTTTGCGGGCGAGCAGGCCGTCGAGATCCATCTCCTCCAGTCGCTGCTGACGGTGCATGTGGATCTTGCGCGGCATGATGGCAAGCTTGTCGAGCAGGGCCAGCGTCTCCTGACGGCCGTGGGTCTCCACCACGCCGATCAGGATGTCGACCCCCTCCTTGGCCTGCTCCCGCACTGCCTGCAGCATGGCGTAGGTCTTGCCCACGCCGGGAGCGGCACCGAGAAACACCTTCAGCTTGCCCTTGTGCTCCTGTTCTAGGCTCGCCAGCAGGGCGTCGGCCCTTACCTCATCACGCATCCCCATGCTCCTGCATCAGACTCGCCAGCAGGGCGTCGGCGCTTGCTACATCAGCCATTGTTATCCCTATCGAGCCAACCGCCCGTTTCGAAAATCGAGGTCATCACCAAACCGTAATGGGCGCCATCAGGCGCCCTTTTTATGATCCAGTTGCAGATTCAGCTGGAGAATGTTGACCACCTGCGGGCCAAGGATACCAGCTTGTGTGGCCGACTTGACCTGCTCCGTCAGTTGGGCGGGATCCAGTCCACGTTCTTTGGCGACGCGGTCGACCTGAGCCAGCACCGCATCCAACGGCAGGTGGGGATCGAGGCCGGAGGCGGAGCGGGTCAGCATGGCGGGGGAGCTGGTTTCAGGCTGTGCCTTGGCGGCCTGTTCGGCAAACTCGGCCCGCAGTGGTGAACTCATCCCCAGATTGCTGGCGCTGCCGCCAATGGTGTTGAAGTCGCTGGCGGAGGGGCGGGGATGGAAGTAGTCAGCCCGCTCGAATTTCTGCCCCAGCAGGGCGCTACCGATCAGTTGCTGCTTGCTGTCGGTCAGCTGGCTGCCGTTGGCCTGCCAGGGGAACAGCAGTTGGGCCAGCCCGGTGACCGCCAGCGGATAACCCACGCCCAGCAGCAGGGTCAGGGTCAACAGGGTTCTGATTGCTATCATGATTCTCTTGCTCCAAAAGGATGGCTGGGGATGCGGGTCTGCCCCGCATCCCGGTTATGTCGTTACACCAGACCCAGGCCGGTAATGACCAGATCGATCAGCTTGATGCCAATGAAAGGCACCAGCAGACCACCGACCCCGTAGATCAACAGGTTGCGGCGCAGCAGACTGGCGGCCGAGCCTTTCAGGTCGACACCACGCAGTGCCAGCGGCACCAGCGCCACAATGATCAGGGCGTTGAAGATGATGGCCGACAGGATGGCGCTCTGCGGGCTGCCCAGCTGCATCAGGTTCAGTACCCCCAGCTGCGGGTAGGCGGCGATGAACAGGGCTGGCAGGATGGCAAAGTACTTGGCCACGTCGTTGGCGATGGAGAAGGTGGTCAGGGCGCCACGGGTCACCAGCAGCTGTTTGCCGACCAGCACCACGTCCAGCAGCTTGGTGGGGTTTGAGTCGAGATCCACCAGATTGCCCGCCTCCTTGGCGGCCTGGGTACCCTCGTTCATGGCCAACCCCACGTCAGCCTGCGCCAGCGCGGGCGCGTCGTTGGCGCCGTCACCGCACATGGCGACCAGACGGCCATCGGCCTGCTCCTGCCGGATATAGGCGAGCTTCTTCTCCGGCGTCGCTTCGGCGATGAAGTCATCCACCCCGGCTTCGGCGGCGATGGCGGCGGCGGTTTTCGGGTTGTCACCGGTGATCATCACGGTACGGATCCCCATATGGCGCAGGATCTGGAAGCGAGCCTTGATACCGGGCTTGATGATGTCCTTGAGGTAGACCACCCCCAGCAGTTTCTCCTGAGTGCAGACCAGCAGCGGAGTCCCACCCTGACGGGCGATGCTGTCGACTGACTTGAGCACCAGCTCAGGCACCGCCTTGCGGTCGAGGGAGAGGTAGTTGAGTACCGCATCCACCGCACCCTTGCGATATTGATGACCGTTGCGATCCAGTCCGCTCAGCCGGGTTTCGGCGCTGAAGGGGATCACCTTGTCGCTCTCCAGCTGGCTCGGCTTGGCCATGCTCTTGCTGGCCAGAGTCAGGATGGATTTGCCCTCTGGGGTGTTGTCACCCAGCGAGGCCAGCATGGCGGCTTGTGCCAGCAGGGCGGGGTCGACGCCGGGTGCCGGGATCAGCTCATCCGCCATCCGGTTGCCGAAGGTGATGGTGCCGGTCTTGTCCAGCAGCAGGGTGCGCACGTCACCGGCCGCTTCTACGGCACGGCCAGACTTGGCGATGACGTTCAGCTTCACCAGTCGATCCATACCGGCAATGCCGATGGCGGAGAGCAGACCGCCGATGGTGGTCGGGATCAGGGTGATGAAGAGGGCGATCAGGTAGAGGCGCGGCACCTGGGTGCCGTTGTAGTCGAGGAACCAGGGCAGGGTCGCGACTACCAGCAGGAAGATCAGGGTTAGTCCCACCAGCAGGGCGTCGAGCGCCATCTCGTTGGGGGTCTTCTGACGTTTGGCCCCTTCCACCAGTGCGATCATCCGGTCCAGCGTGCTCTCGCCCGGATTGTTGCTGACGCGCACCCAGATCTCGTCGGAGACCACTGTGGTGTTGCCGGTCACGCCGCTGCGGTCGGTACCCGACTCGCGAATGACGGGAGCGGATTCACCGGTGATGGCGGCCTCGTTGACCGAGGCGATCCCTGCTACCACTTCACCATCTGCCGGGATCATCTCGCCGCTGCGTACCAGCACCAGATCACCCTTCATCAGGCTGGTGGCAGCTACCCACTCGCCCTGACCATCTTTGGTATCTGTCACCCGACGGGCCTTGAGCTGGCTCATGCCCTCTTTCAGGCTGTCAGCTCTCGCCTTGCCGCGCCCCTCGGCCAGCGTTTCTGCGAAGTTGGCAAACCAGAGGGTGAGCCAGAGCCAGGCAGTCAGCTGCCAGGCCAGCGAGGGGGCGACGCCGGAGAGCGGCTGCCCCAGCAGAGACTCCACGGTGGCCATCACGGCAGCCAGCCAGAGGGTGAACAGTATGGGGCTGCCAAACAGCGCCTTGGGATTGAAGCGATAGAGGGCCTCAACCATGGCCTGGATGATCTGTGATTTCTGTTTCTTGCCCTTCACCTGCATGGTGTCGGAACTCATTGCAGTGGACTTGCTCATTTAGAAAGCTCCCAGCATCAGATAGTTGGCCATTGGCATCCGGATGGTGATCGACAGGGTCAGGTTCATCAGAACGCCCCTCCGATCAGGCTCAGATGTTCGGCCACTGGGCCCAGTGCCAGCACCGGCAGGAAGGAGAGACCACCTATCAGCAGGACGGTGATGATCAGCAGGGTAATGAACAGCGGGCCGCTGATGGGGAAGTCCCCTTCGCTCGTCTCCTGACGTGGCGCGCGGGCCAGCTGACCGGCAATGGCCAGTACCGGAATGATGTAGCCGAAGCGACCGAGCAGCATGGCCAGACCGATGGCGATGCACTGCCAGTTGTCACCGGCGGCAAAGCCGGCGAAGGCGGAGCCGTTGTTGCCGGCAGCCGAGGCGTAGGCATAGATGAGGCGTGACAGGCCGTGCGGGCCATCATGGCCGATGATGGTGCTGGCATCTGGCATCAACAGAGTGATACCTCCGATCACCAAAACACCCACCGGCATCACCAGCATGCTGGCGACCACCCACTTCATCTCGGTGATGCCGAGGCGTTTGCCCAGATAGGTCGGGGTACGCCCCACCATCAGGCCGCACAGGAACACGGTCAGCAGCACGAACAGCATCATGCCGTAGATACCGGCACCCACGCCGCCGAACACCACTTCACCCAGCAGCATGTTGATCATGGCGACCATACCGGCGAGGGGGGCAAAGCTGTCGTGCATGGCGTTGACCGAACCGTTGGAGGCGGCGGTGGTCGCCACTTCCCAGATGCTGGAGAGCACAGGGCCGAAGCGGCTCTCCTTGCCTTCCCAGTTGCCTGCCATATTGCTGGCGTCAGTGGTGAGGTGGGCGAGGGCCGGATCCAGTTTCATCTCCTGAGTGATGGAGACTAAGAGCCCCAGCACCAGCATGAGGGTCATGGCGCCGAGAATGGCACGGCTGTGGGCCATGTCTTTCACGTAGCGGCCCAGCGTAAAGACCATGGCGGCGGCGATGGTGAGCAGAGTGACCATCTCCAGCCAGTTGGAGAGGGCGGTCGGGTTCTCGAACGGGTGGGCCGAGTTGATGCCGAAGAAGCCGCCGCCGTTGGAGCCGAGCTGCTTGATGGCGATCTGCGAGGCCGCCGGGCCGAGCGGCAGCAGCTGCTCCTGACCTTCCAAACCGTGGAACGGCAGATAGGCGGAGAGGCTTTGCGGCACCCCTTGCCACACCAGCACCAGCGCCATGATCAGCGCGATTGGCAGCAGCACGTAGAGGCAGAAACGCACCAGATCCTGCCAGAAGTTGCCAAGGTTGATGGTCTGCTGGCGGGCGATACCGCGGAACAGCGCGACTGCAACGGCGGCGCCCGTCCCTGCGGAGACGAAGTTCTGGGTGGTCAGGCCCACCATCTGGCTGAAGTAGGAGAGGCTGGCCTCACCGGAATAGGCTTGCCAGTTAGTGTTGGTCATAAAGCTGACCGCGGTGTTGAAGGCGAGTTGCCAGCTCAGACCCGGCAGTTGTTGCGGGTTGAGGGGCAGCAACCCCTGCGCCATCAGGATCAGGAACAGCAGGCCGAAACCGGCGCCGTTGAAGGCCAGCAGGCTGAGGGTGTAGGACTTCCAGTCCTGCTCCCGACCATCGGTGCCGCAGCAAGCCAGAGTGGCGCGCTCGACCGGTGCCAGCCAGCGGGTTTTGCCTTCAAATACCCAGTAGATGTAGTTGCCCAGCAGCGGTGCCGGCAGCAGAACCAGCAGCACGAAAGCCACCGGATAGATTACTTCTTGCCACATATCGGTTTCCTCACTCGTGACTGCGCGTGAGTGCGCGCAGCAGATAGACCATTAAGGCGAGGACGAGCAGCAGATATAGCCAATTCATATCGACTCCATTGAGATAATTTGCGCCGAGAGTCGATGTAAATCCCTATCGACCTCGTTGGTGTAATTGACGTTGAAAGGGTATGTAAAACAGGCGTAAAGGCGCCATAAAGCGCCATGTGGCAGGCGTAAAATCGGCGTAAAGAACGGCGGTTTTGCGAGATAAATGGCGAGGAGGGATCAAAAAACCCGGCCTGAGCCGGGTTTGGGTGAAGGGTTACATCGTTGTCGAAGCTGGTTGCTCGTGACAGGCCAACTTCATCCGCCCTTAGCGCATTGTCACGAACTCTTCGGCACTGGTCGGATGGATAGCAACGCAGTTGTCGAAGTCTGCCTTGGTGGCGCCCATCTTCATGGCGACGCCGAAGCCCTGCAGGATTTCGTCCATCGCAAAGCCTATACCGTGCAGACCGACTACCTTCTCTTCCGGGCCGACACAGACCAGCTTCATCCGGGTGGGTTGGCGATGCTGGGTCAGCGCCGAGTACATGGCGGTGAACTGGCTGCTGTAGACCTTCACCTGATCTTCACCGTATTCGGCGATGGCTTCCGGTTCGGTCAGGCCGATGGTGCCGATGGGCGGGTGGCTGAACACCACGGTCGGCACCAGATCGTAGTTGAGGTGCTCGTTCGGCTTGTTGTTGAACAGCCGCTCACTGAGGCGACGGCCCGCAGCAACGGCTACCGGGGTGAGCTGGATGCGACCTGTGTTGTCACCCACCGCATAGATGTTGGCGACGGCGGTGTTCTGAAACTTGTCGGTCGGGATAAAGCCCTTCTCGTCCAGCGCTATGCCTGCGGCAGCCAGATTGAGGTTGTCGGTGGCAGGTGCGCGGCCGATGGCCCAGATCAGGCAGTCGACGGTGAGGTGGCGACCATCTTCCAGCTGCAGGGTCAGGCTGTTGTCGGCGTTCTTGAGCACGGCTTTGGGAATGGCGTGGGTGTGCAGCTTGGGCCCTTCATGCGCCATGATTTCGACCAGTGTCTCATGGATCATGGGGTCGAAGTTGCGCAGCGGGGCGTGCTTGCGTACCACCAGATGGGTCTCGGAGCCCAGCGCCTGCATCACGCCCGCGATCTCGACTGCGATGTAGCCCGCACCCACCACGGCAACCCGCTTGGGTTGGCTTTGCAGGTCAAAGAAACCGTCAGAGTCGATACCCAGCTCGGCACCCGGGATCGCCGGAATTTCCGGGCGGCCACCGGTAGCGATCAGAATGTGATCGGCGGTGTAGTGCTCGCCATTGACCTCGATGGTGTTGCTGCTGACGAAGCGGGCGAAGCCCTTGATCACCGTAATCTGGTTCTTGCCCAGCACGTTCTGATAGGACTGGTGAATGCGGCCGATGTAGGCCTGGCGGGACTCGACCAGCTTGGCCCAGTTGAAGTGGTTGAGGGTGGTGTCAAAGCCGTAGTCGGCGCCATATTTCAGGGCATCGGCGATTTGGCCGGCATACCACATGGCCTTCTTCGGTACGCAGCCGACGTTGACGCAGGTTCCACCCAACTCTTTGGCTTCAATCAGGGCAACTTTTTTACCGTACATGGCAGCTCGGTTGGCAGAGGCGATACCGCCGCTGCCGCCGCCGATGGCGATATAGTCAAAATGCTGTGCCATTGCGAGGTTCTCCGCTCATTAAGAATGCAATCACAGCATGATGGGGATAAAGCCGCTGGCTCACAAGAGCCAGCGTTCAGTTATGTTGGATCGGCAGGCGAATATGGAACTGGGCACCATTGCCCGGCTCGCTGATGCAGTTGATGCGGCCACGGAGCAGTTGCACCACCAGATTGTAAATGATGTGGGTGCCCAGCCCGCTGCCACCCTGACCCCGCTTGGAGGTGACGAAGGGGTCGAAGATGCGCGGCAGTATCTCCGGTGGTATGCCACGGCCATTGTCCGAATAGTCGATCAGCAGGTCTTCTCCCTGTTGCTCCACCTTGATGGTGATTTTTTTTGGTTTGTCCCAGTTGTCGAAACCGTGGTTGATGGAGTTGAGGATCAGGTTGGAGTAGATCTGGGTAAAACTGCCGGGGAAGGAGAAGGTCGACAGCTTGGGATCGCACTGGATATCTACTTCGCACTGGCTCTTCTTCAGTTTGTGGCCGAGGGAGACCACCACCTGATGAAGGTTGTCGGCGAGACTGAAGTTGTAGCGTGCTTCAGATGACTGATCGACGGCCACCTGCTTGAAGCTGGCGATAAGCTCCGAGGCGCGGCGCAGGTTGCTCTGCAGCAGTTGCATTGACTCATCGAGGTTGACGGTGAACTCGGTGAGATAGGAGCGTGACAATTGCTTGGAGTCGATGTGTGACTTGAAGTCAGCAACCCGCTCCTGCAGGTAGGAGGAGGCGGTCACGCTGATGCCGATCGGGGTGTTGATCTCGTGCGCCACCCCGGCCACCAGTGAACCGAGGGAGGCCATCTTCTCCGACTCCACCAGGGTTTGTTGGGCCTGTTTCAGGTCGTCGTACGCCTTGCCCAGCTGGTTGTTGGCTTCGCTCAGGCTGCGGGTACGCTCCACCACCTTGCCCTCCAGCTGTTCGTTGAGCTGGATAATCTCCCGCTCGACCTTTTTCAGCTGGGTGATGTCGTAGCCAAACCCGATCTGGTACTTGAGATTGGGGCCATCGTAGAAGGGCACGAAGGTCCACTGCAGCACCAGCTCGTGTTCCTGCTGGTCATGCATGATGACCTCTTTGTCCGATAGCGAACCATCTGCTGACAAAATGTCGGTAATCTCTGCCCGCTTGTTCGGACTAACAAACAGATCCAGCCAGTTGTGCTGCAACAGCTCCTGCTGGTGGTAGCCGGTCAGCAGGATGGCTGCCGGGTTGATGCTGGCGATGGTCAGGTTCGGCTCCATGCAACAGATGATCATGTTGGCGGAGTTGATCAGAGTGGCGGAGAAATCCCGCTCCTGTTGCAGCTGTTCGACCGCTTGATGGCGGGCAACCAGTTCGTCACGCAGTCGGGTGCGCATCTGGTTGAGGGTCGAGACCAGGGTATCCAGCTCATCCATTTTTTGGCGTGGTTGTGGTCGCCCTTCCAGCTCAAGTTCCATATCGAGGCGGTCGAGATTGAATTTCTGGGCATAGTTGGCAATGCGATTGATGTGTCTGACCACCAGGTAGTAAATGATGATCAGGATACAAAATGAGACCACCAGGGTCTTGATGGTCTGGCTGACCATGATCAGCACCGATTTTTCGATGAGGCGCTGGTAGATCTGCTCAAGGGAGGCCGCGACGAACAGTTTTCCGACGATTTCCCCCTGATAGGTGAGGTTAAATTCGCGGGAGATATCGTAGCTTTCCCGCTCGACCCCCTGGGTCAGCAGCGGCACTTCGGAGTTGCCGAGCATCTCCTTGACCATCACGAACTGCATGTTGGGCAGGTTCATGATCCCTTCGATCTGCACCTTGACCTGCTCTTCATCAAGGTTCCACAAACTGGCGGCGATGGGTTGCAGAAAGGAGGCTTCGATTTGGCCGATGCTGTCTTCGATAACGGCGACATCCTTGCGGTAATCCCAAGCGAGCTGAAGAGCCGTGATGATCAGCGCCAGTACGGTACTGCACACCAGAATGTAGGAGAGCAGGCGGTATGAGAGCCCGTTACGGCCCACGGCCTTGGCGGTCTTGGAGAAGAGTCCTGACATGGCGTCCTTGCGGTCTGGATAGTGTTTTTTTTAGTTTAACTGCTTCATGCACTTATGTCGTCTTTCCTGAGCGTCATAAAAAAGGCCCCTGGTCGGGGCCTTGATATGCTGTTGATGATCAGTGTCCGCCGTTTGCCTTGGGCGGAATGGTCTCATCAAATACCGGCAAGGGTTTGTGCTCGGAAGCCAGATAGGTGTAGATCACCGGCAGCACAAACAGGGTAAACAGGGTACCGATGGCTAGGCCTGCCACGATGACGATACCGATACTGAACCGCTGTGCTGCCCCTGCGCCTGAGGCATAGAGCAGCGGGATCAGACCGGCAATCATGGCGGCTGTAGTCATCAGGATTGGCCGCAACCGCACCTTGGCAGCTTGCATCACAGCTTCCATCCGGTTCATGCCGCGCAGCAGCTGCTCTTCCTTCGCTACTTCACAGATCAGGATGCCGTGCTTGGTAATCAGGCCCACCAGGGTGATGAGGCCCACTTGCGAGTAGATGTTCATGGTCGCCAGTCCCCATGCCAGGGCAATCAGTGCCCCGCTGATAGCGAGTGGCACCGAGACCATGATGACCAGCGGGTCGCGTACCGATTCGAACTGGATCGCCAGCACCAGGAAGATGATGGCCAGCGCCAGCGCGAAGGTGGCATAGAGCGCATTGCCTTCGGTGACGAACTGGCGGGCTTCACCCATGAAATCGTAGCGATAGCCTTGCGGCAGCTTCTCGTCGGCGACGGTCTGGAACCAGTTGATCGCATCACCCATGGCCACACCCGGTGCCGGAACGGCGCCGATGGTGGCGGAGTTCAGCTGGTTGAAGTGGGGCAGTGCACGGGGCTCGCCAACCACTTCAATGCTGATCAGGCTGCCGAGCGGGATCGACTTGCCGTCTGCGGCCCGCACGTAGTAGCCATTGATGGATTCCGGATTGAGACGGTACTTGCGCTCGACCTGCGGGATCACCTCGTAGGAGCGGCCATCCAGGTCGATACGGTTGACGTAACCGTCCGCCATCATGGTGCCCATGGTGATGCCGATGTCTTGCATGGTGATGCCATAGGCACCCGCCTTGTCCTTGTCGATCTTGATCTTCATGGTGGCGGAGTCGTAGTTCAGATCGAGATCCGAATAGACGAACTGACCGTTACCCTGAGCGGCAGCCAGAATTTCACCGGCCACCAGGAACAGGCTTTCGAAGCTGTTCGGGGTGGTGATGACGAACTGAATTGGCAGGCCACCGGAGGCCCCCGGCAGTTCCGGGAACTGGAAGGTGGTGACAGCCATACCCGGGATGTCTTTCACCAGATTGGCGACCCGATCCAGCACCTCTTTCTGGCTCGCTTCACGTTGACTCCAGGGCACCATGGAGGCGATACCGAACGCCTGGTTGGCGTTGAACACCCCTGAGAAGACCTGGGAGAAGGCGATCTCGGGCTGGTCGTCGAGGATCTTGTTCACATCCGCCATGGTGTTTTCGATGTAGTCCAGGTTGGCGTTGGACGGTGCGGTACCCAGCACGGCCATTACCCCCTTGTCCTCTGACGGTGCCAGTTCGCTCGGGATGAACTTGAACAGCAACGGCAGGCTGCCGAATACGATGATGGCGAACACCACGATGACGATGCGCTTTTTCATCACTGCGTGCAGCATGCTGTCGTAGCGTTCGGTCATCCGCTCCAGCAGGTGGTGGACTGTGCTCTCGAACTTGCCCGGTGTTTCGTTAGCCTTGAGCATCTTGGAACACATCATCGGTGACAGGGTCAGGGCGATGATGCCCGAGACGAACACTGCGCCAGCCAGGGTCAGGGCAAACTCCTTGAACAGGGAGCCGGTAATGCCCCCCATCAGGGCGATTGGCGCGTATACCGCCGCCAGGGTGACCGTCATGGCGATGACCGGCACCGCGATCTCGCGGGTACCGATAATGGCCGCCCGGAACGGCTCTTCTCCCTGTTTGATATGACGGTCGACGTTCTCCAGCACCACGATGGCGTCATCGACCACCAGACCGATCGCCAGCACCATCGCCAGCAGGGTCATCAGGTTTATCGAGAAGCCAAACATATCCATCATCATCACCACGCCGATCAGACTGAGTGGAATAGTGATGATCGGGATGATGACCGCACGGAACGAGCCGAGGAACAGGGTGATCACCACCAAGACGATGGCCGCGGCCTCGAGTATGGTCTTGATGACCTCGTGGATGGACTCGTTGATCGCCACGGTGGAGTCATACATCACGTTGAGATGCATGGTGGTCGGCATATTGCGCTCAAGACTCGGCAGCAACGCCAGCACATCGTGGGCGATGGTGATGGGGTTGGCTGTCGGGGCAGCGTTGACCGCCATGACCACGGCTTCGCGGCCGTTGGCACTGGCGCGGTAGATGTCGTGGCTCTTCTCCAGGCTCACCTTGGCGATGTCGGAGAGGCGGATCACCTTGCCGTCCCGGGTCGCCACCACTAGGCGTTTCAGTTCGTCGACATCTTTAACCTGAGTTTCGGCATTACCGTTGAACAGGCTGAAGTAACCGGTCGCCTGACCTGTGGCTGACTGATAGTTGTTGCTGTTGAGCACCGTCATCACGTCGCTGGCGGTCAGGTTGAAGGCCGCCATCTTGGCCGGATCCAGCCATACCCGCAGGGCAAATTCGACCCCGCCGTAGAGGTCAACCTTGGAGACCCCGCCCACGGTAAAGAGCTGTGGCTTGATAACTCGCTCCAGATAGTCGGTGATCTGGCTGGAGTTGAGCTCCGGGCTGGTGAAGCCGAGGTAGAGCACCGCCGTGGTGGAACCGGTGGAGGAGGTGACCGAGGGGTCTTCCGCCTCTTTCGGCAACTGGGAGCGCACCGAGTTCACCTTCGCCAGAATGTCGGACAGTGCGGCGTTGGGGTCGGTGTTGAGCTTCATGTACGCGGTTACGGTTGAGCTACCCAGCTGGCTGGAAGAGGTCATGAAGTCGATGTTGTCGGCTTGCGCGACCGCCTGCTCCAGCGGCTGGGTGATAAAGCCCTGGATCAGGTCAGAACTGGCACCATAGTAGCCAGTGCTGACGGTGATCACCGTGTTGGTGACTTCGGGGTATTCCCGGACCTGCATCTTGAAGATGGCCTGAAAGCCCAGCAGGGCGATCAGGAAGCTGAGCGAGATCGCCAGCACCGGCCGTTTTATAAATATGTCAGTAAATCGCATCGCAGATCTCCGCGCTTACAGCATCGGGGTTTGTGCCGGGACGGCCAGAGCATCGTTCTCGACCACATGCACCTTGGTGTCGTTGCTCAGGCGAACCTGGCCCGACAGTACGATCTGGTCACCGGCCTGGATGCCAGAGAGCACATGCACGTCATTGCCGCGTCGTTCACCCGCCTTGACCACGACCTGCTTGGCTCGCAGCACTTTCACCTTGTTACCTTCTTTATCGATCTCTTCGCCTTGTTTGAGGACGTAGACATTCTGACCGTAAAGGGTGAAGGAGATGGCGGTTTGCGGGATAACCATCTGATCTTTCACCGTTGGCAAAATGATGCTGGCACGAGCGAACATACCGGAACGAAGTTGGCCTTCGTTATTCGGGATATCAGCCTGCACCTGGATCAGGCCGCTCTGGTAGTTAACGGCTGGCTCGATGGCAGTAATGTGGCCGTCAAACTGGGTCTGCGGATAGGCATCCACATTAATCTTGACGATCTGGTTCAGGGTGATTTTGGAGATGTCGGTCTGGGGCACGGTGAAGCGCAAGCGCATCATGCTGGTATCTTCCAGTCGCACGATATCGGTACCCGGTTGCAGGTACTGACCGAGGAAGACGTTGCGCAGGCCGACCATACCACTGAACGGGGCGCGGACTTCACGACGGGTAATCGTGGCTTTGAGGCTCTCGATATCCGCTTCCAGTGAACGGAAAGATGCCTCGGCGTCATCCAGCTGCTCTTTGGAGATCGAGCTGGTCTTGTAAAGATTCAGGAAGCGATCGAACTTGGCCTTGGCTGCGGGCAGCTTGGCTTGGGACGCGCGCAGATTGGCTTTTTCTACGCTGGAGTCCAGGCTCAGCAACAGCTGTTCAGCCTTAACGCGCGTGCCCGACTCAAAGGTGATGGCATCAATGGTACCGGCTAGCTCGGTAGACAGAGTGACCCCCTGGTTTGGCTCGATGAAGCCGATTGCCTCTATGGTCGGTACCCAGTCTTGCGCCTTGGTCACCATGGCGGTGACAGGGAATTCGGGTTCTGGCCGGTTGGCCATGTATTGGGCAATCATCTTTTGTTTGAACAAATTGAAACCGATGACGCTGCCAAACAAGGCAATCGCAATCAGCAGCATAATGGCCATCCACTTTTTCATGAACAGGCTCCTGAGGTAGACGTGATGGGGGGTAAAATGGCGTTCCAGCTGGCCAGAATCGCAGTTTCCAACTGCGCTTCGGTCAGCGTGATGTGATGCACCCTGCATTGCAGGGCCAGATGCATGACACTGTCCAGGCTCAACACCTGGAGTGCTCGTATCGGTAAATCAATAAACAGTCCTTGTTCAACGCCCTGTTCAAAAAATCGGTCCAGAGGCTCCCATGCGGCGAGGATGACAGGATTTGTCTCCAATTCTGCCCCTAGCGGAGAGCTCTCGTACTGCAATTTGCACTTGATAGCGTTGGGTTCGTTAACAAAAATGGCATGAATATTTAGCCATAGTTGGCGGAATTGTTGAAATACAACTTTGTCGACATCTACATCAGCCATGACCATGGGGACACACTGCAAGATGGTGTGCTGATGGAGCTGCCGAACCAGATCATCCTTGTCGGCGAAGTAGCGATAGATGGTGCCGGTGGCAACGTTGGCCTTTTTGGCAACTTCTGCAATAGAAAGACCATGAAAGCCCCGTTCACCCAGCACTTCATGGGCAGCATTGAAGATGCACTCTTTTTTATCTGGACTCATCTGTGCTATTTTCGGTTGAATGAACGTTCATTCATTTTAGGCTGGCATAAAACCAAGTCAAGGTAGCAAGCCAAGATGACACAAAAGATCAGCGCACATTCTGTCGTTTGGTGTATTTATGGAGGGAAACTGCGATAAAAGCATACGATGTGCTGCAAAAAACAACGGTCAGAACGATAAAGGAAAAAAATTGTAGACTAGACATCGTTCATCATCAATAATGTGCCCCGTTCGACAGCGTAGCGCCCGTAGCTCAGCTGGATAGAGCGCTGCCCTCCGGAGGCAGAGGTCACAGGTTCGAATCCTGTCGGGCGCACCATTAAAAGTGCGCCGGTTAAACGGGCGTGTTGTGGAACGAAAACAGCTGTGGTGGCTGTAGCTCAGTTGGTAGAGTCCCGGATTGTGATTCCGGTTGTCGTGGGTTCGAGCCCCATCAGCCACCCCATTTTACAGCTTGTCAGGTATGCGAAGGTGGCGGAATTGGTAGACGCGCTAGCTTCAGGTGTTAGTGCCCCCCGGGTGTGAGGGTTCGAGTCCCTCTCTTCGCACCATACTTGCTGTATGATGAAGATGACTTAAGTTGTTGTTTTTAGACTTTAAAAGTAGTAAACTGTTTCGCAAGAAATAGCCTCGGTGATTAGCGCAGTCCGGTAGCGCATCTGGTTTGGGACCAGAGGGTCAAAGGTTCGAATCCTTTATCACCGACCACATTTAGAAAAACCCCGCTTCGGCGGGGTTTTTTGCTTTCTGGTATTTGCGATCCTCGCCTCTATTAACCCGCTGTTACGTCTGTTTACACTCTCTTCGGGCAAGGTGTCTGCCCTTTCAGTTATGCTGCAGCCTAGAGTCACTGACAACCGGATGTCATCGGCCCATTTCAGGCGTGTTTCCCATGTATAACAAAATTTCTTTTTCTCGCACCCCCGCCATGCTGGCAGCCTTGCTGCTGGGTGGCTGTACCATCAAGCCGCCATCAACCGATATGATGATGGGCTCCATTGCGTCGCAACCGCAGGAGGAGCACGCCCGCTCTCCCTTGCTGACCAGCGGCGATTTTTGCGTTGCGGTGTCACAGCATAAGCTGCTGGCACAACCCTGCAGCGGCAAAGACGACCAATTGTTCGAGTGGGATCTGGGTGAGCTGCGCCTGCAGGATCTCTGCCTGCAGGCCAAAAGCGACAGCGAACTGATGCTGGCCCCCTGTGATGGGCAGGCGCAGTGGGAGTGGCAGAAGGACAGGCTGTTCAACAGCAAGGTCTCCCGCTGCCTTGATGTGGCCGGGCGACGCCATATGCCAGGCACGCCGCTGCGACTGGCCGAATGCTACGGCGGGGCCAACCAGAGCTTCAGTTGGCAGCAACCCAATCCCTGGCTGGAGACCCTGAAAAAACAAAGCCTCACGTGGTGAGGCTTTGTGGAATCTGATGTGGATATGGAGAGGGTCAGGCTACGCTGACGCTCTCCAGCTCGAACAGTTTTTCCAGATAGACGGCGACACCATCTTCATCGGAGGTGAGGGTCTGCTCATATTCCGGCAGTGCCACTTTCAGGCGGTCATGGGCATTGCCCATCACGATGCCGCGTCCCACCATGGTCAGCATCTCGAAGTCGTTCATGCCATCACCAAAGGCGATCGCCTCTGACATGTCGAAACCATTCTGCTCCAGCACGGCACGTACCGCGTTACCCTTGTGAACTCCGGCGTGCATCACTTCGAGGCAGTCCGGCAGGGAGAAGGTGACGTTGAGTTGGTCGCCGTAACGCTGGTTGAGGTGCGCCTCGATCTTCAGCAGCTTCTCGTGGTCGCCGATGTAGAACACCTTGTTGATCTTCTCTTTCGGTTCCTTGGTCAGGTCATCGACCAGACGGTAGGTAAACCCTGACTCGTCATGGAACTGCAGCAGCCAGGGCAGCTCCTCTTCCACCACCCAATCATCACCCTGATAGACATTGAGGTGGATAGAGGGGTCGCGTTCCAGTGCAATCAGTTCGGCGGCGATTTCGGTTGGCAGCGGCTGGTTGAAAATCAGCTGATCCTGTTTGTCATGGACCACGGCGCCATTGGAGGTAATGAGGTAGATGTCCATTCCCAGGGCATCGCGGAAGCTGCGTACATCAACGTGGTGACGGCCAGTGGCAACTACAAACTTTACACCTTGTGCTACCAGGCGGTGCAGGGTATCCCGGGTGCGGGAAGAGATCTGGTGCTGCTTGTTGAGCAGAGTGCCATCGAGATCGGATACAACTACCTTGAACATCATTACCTCGGCATCAATTGAAAACAGGGGCAGTTTACCTTAGCCCGTACCGTCACCCCATTTATTTAGGGTTACAAAAAATAGCCAGCTCAGAAGCGGGCGAAAAAGTCGGCCATCGCGGTCAGGGCGGGCTGGCGCTTGTCATCGGATTCGATAAACAGCTCGTGCCAGGCTCCCTCGATCCGCAGCGGTTTGCCCCCTTCGCATTTGGCAATAGTGCAGAAGCGATCCTGCGCGGCATTGTCCACCACGCTGTCGTTGCCAGCCTGCAGTACCAGCAGCGGCGTCTTGATGGCACCCGCATCGGCGATGGCGGCATCGGCACCGGTGAGCCCCTGATAAATCCAGTGCGCGGTGGCGCCCCCCAACTTGATCTGCGGGTGCTGCTCGTAGATTTGGCGGAAGGCCTGATAGCGGGACTGGCTGTGAGTCAGCTCGTTATCGGCAAAGCCGTGATCCTGATAGGCACCCTGACCGGGGCCGTAGGGGGGCTCGCCGATCCAGCCGCCGACCGTGCCTATGGTGCTCGCCAAGCCCTGGGCCAGCCACTTGGGCAGACCGCCGAGATTGATGCCCAGCATGGGGGAGGAGAGCACGGCCGCCTTGATATCATCGGGCCAGCGTTCCAGATAGCGGGCCGAGATGGCACCGCCCATGGAGTGGGCCAGCAGGAACAGCTTGACGGGCTGGTCCGCCATGATTATCTGGTCGTGAAACTGCTTGAGATCGAGCACATAATCGTCGAAATGGTCGACATATCCCTTCTGTGGGTCATCCAGCATCCGGTCGGACATCCCCTGACCGCGATGGTCGATGAGATAGAGGCTGTAGCCCTGACGCCAGAGATCCCACGCCAACTCCTGATACTTGAGGTAGCTTTCGACCCGGCCATTGACGATCAGGATGGCGCGATCGACCTTGGCTTGCCGCAGCGCGGCATAGCGGATGGTCACCCCATCCTTGCCCTTGAACTCCCCTTCAACCGCATGCTGGCGCCAGAAGTCGGGCAGGGTTTGCTGGTAGAGGGTAGGCACATCGGCTTCGCTGGTGAGCGAATAGGTATTGGTCACGGCAAGGGCTCCGGCAGAAAACAGGGTCAGGGCCAACAGGGAAAGAGAGAGGGGTTTCATCGGGCACACTCCTGTTGCCAATGGTGATAAAGGGCAGCGATATCCCCCGAGCAGAGCAGCGCCATGCTGGCTTGCAGGCGGGGTAGGGGCCAGTCCCACCACTGCATCTCTTGCAGCATGATTATCTGCTCATCGCTGAAGCGACGGCGGATCGGTTGGGCCGGGTTGCCGCCCATGATGGTGTAAGGAGCCACATCCTTGGTCACCACGGCGCGGGTGGCGATGACGGCGCCATCACCTATGGTGATGCCGGGCATGATCATCGCTTCCGAGCCGATCCAGACATCGTTGCCAATCCGGGTGTCTCCCTTGCGCAGAAAGCCGCTGCGAGCCCCTTCGCCAAAGGTGTCGGGGTTGAACGGGAAGGTGGAGACCCAATCCAGCCGATGGCCCTGATTGCCTGCCAGCATGAAGGTAGCCCCCGAGCCGATGGAGCAGAACTTGCCGATGATCAGCCGATCCACCTCGCCCCAGAGGCCGCTCTCCCAGGTTTCGTGGGTCGAGCCATCGCCGAGCAGGTAGCGGACGCAGTGATCCTCGAACGGCTTGCCGTGGTAGTAGCCGGAGTAGTAGCTGTAGTCGCCGGCCTCTATGTTCGGGTTGGTCAGGTGATCCCGGATGATTTGCGATTCCAGCCAGCTGCCAAAAGGGTTCTCCATCACTCCTCCTGCTGATCGTCCTGCTCGCTCTGCTGCGCCCAACCTTTGCGGGTCAGTTGCATCCGTTGCCACCACTCTTCGTCCGCCAGAATTTCACCGGCCGGGCCGAGTTGGGGGTAGGGCATCTCTTTCTCTTTGCAGAGCTGGGCATAGATGGGGTAACCCCCCTCGAACAGTATGCTGTTCTGCTCCTCCAGAGTGAGCGGGCAGCCGCGCTGATAGCAACCGGCCAGCTCGCGCTGGCGCTGCGCTTCGTAGAGGATGGCGGCAGCAGCCACCGAGACGTTGAGGGACTGCACCATACCGACCATGGGGATGACGATATGGTGATCGGCCAGCGCCAGCGCCTCTTCACCTATGCCGTGCTTCTCTTGACCCACCAGAATGGCGGTCGGTTTGGTGTAGTCGATGGCGCGAAAGTCGACCGAGCTGTCAGAGAGATGGGTCGCCAGGATCTGCATGCCGGAGGCTTTCAGCTCGGCAACGGCGCTGCCGATATCCGGGTGCAGTTTTACATCCACCCAGTTCTGGCTGCCGCGGGCGGTGCCTTTGCGCTTGTGGATCCAGGTCTTGGGCCAGACGGCGTGTACCCGGTGGATGCCGATGGCATCGGCGGTGCGCACGATAGCGGCGAGATTGTGAGGTTTATGGACCTCTTCCATGCAGACAGTCAAGTCGAGCTGGCGCTGGGCCAGCATGTCGGAGATTCGTTTAAAGCGTTCAGGGGTCATATCAATGTCTATTCGGTGAGGTTTGTGCACTCTTCTCGTGCATGCAGACGGTTAAAGCGAGTTGACACTGGGCCTGCATGACGATGGTGGGCGGCAGCATGCCGGGCAATGGTTGTTGCTATAAAAGCAGCAGGCGGCTTGCGCCGCCTGTGTTCAGTTCTTTTGTCGGCTCACCTTGAGCACGTTGGGCATTACGCGGATCTTGCGCATGATATTGGCTAAATGGATCCGGCCTTTAGTGGTGATCAGCAGGCTGACCAGATAGATCCGGCCATCCTTCTCTTCGGTACTGATGGCGTGAATATTGGCGCCAGTGGCGGCAATCACGTTGGCCAGCTCCGCCAGCGCACCCTGATGATTGACGATCTCGACACTGATGCCGCTACGGAACTCCTGTTCCTGATCCTTGTCAATTTCCCACTGCACTGGCAGGTACTTGTCCGGTTCTTTGCTGTAGCCCTTGATGTTGCGGCAAGACTCTTGGTGGATCACCAGCCCCTTGCCCGGACTGATATGGGCAATGATGGCATCTCCCGGGATCGGGCGGCAGCAGTTGGCGAAGGTGACCAGCATGCCGTCGGCACCCTTGATCGGCATCTTCTTGCTGCTGGACTTGGGTTGTTCGTCAGGCGGCAGCTCATCACCCAGCATGCGACGGGCCACCATGACACTCATGGCATTGCCCAGACCCACATCGGCCAGTAACCCCTGCAGGTTCTCGTGTTTGGTATCTGCCAGCACCTGTTTGATGCGCGGTTCGGAAATATCTTCGATATTTTTGGCGCCGAGCGCATGGTTGAGCAGGCGGCGACCCAGCACCACAGACTCTTCGGTGCGCAGATTTTTGAGGAACTGGCGGATCTTGGAGCGTGCCTTGGTGGTCACCACGAAGTTGAGCCAGGCTGCATTGGGGCGGGCGCCCGGCGCAGTGATGATCTCCACTGTCTGGCCAGAATGCAGCGGGCTGCTCAGTGAGTAGGGGTGTCTATCGACCCGCGCACCAACGCAGGCGTGACCGATATCGGTGTGTACCGTATAGGCAAAGTCCACCGCAGTCGCACCGGTGGGCAGCTCCATGATCCGCCCTTCCGGGGTAAAGACGTAGATTTCATCGGGGAAGAGGTCGGTTTTAACCCCCTCGATAAACTCAAAGGAGCTGCCGGCGCTCTGCTGCAGTTCCAGCAGGCTCTGCATCCAGCGCTGGGCGCGGATCTGGGCCGTAGTGCCCGAGCTGTCGCCATCCTGTTTGTAGGTCCAGTGAGCGGCAACACCCTTATCGGCCATCTGATCCATAAATTCGGTGCGGATCTGTACCTCCACCGGCACCCCGTGGGGGCCTACCAGCGAGGTATGCAGCGACTGGTAGCCGTTGGTTTTGGGGATGGCGATGTAATCTTTGAAGCGGCCGGGGCGCGGCTTGTAGAGGCTGTGCATCTGCCCCAGCACCCGGTAACAGGTATCTATGTCCTTCACCTTGACCCGAAAGGCGTAGATATCCATTACCTCATGAAATTGCAGCTCTTTTTTCTCCATCTTGTTGTAGATGGAGAACAGGTTTTTCTCGCGACCGCTGACCTGATGCTCGATCACCGCTTCGTGCAGACGACCACTGATTTCGCTCTGGATAGCGTCGATGATTTCGCGACGGTTGCCGCGAGCCCGCCGAACCGATTCGCGCAACACCCGCGATCGCATCGGGTAGAGTGCCTCGAAGCCCAGCTCTTCCAGCTCGTTCTTCATGGTATGAATGCCGAGGCGGTTGGCGATGGGGGCGAAGATTTCGAGGGTTTCCCGGGCGATGCGGCGGCGCTTGTCCGGACGTAACGAACCCAGGGTGCGCATATTGTGGGTGCGGTCGGCAAGCTTGATCAGGATGACCCGGATATCCTGGGTCATCGCCATCACCATCTTGCGAAAGTTCTCGGCCTGAGCCTCTTTGCGATCGCGAAATTTCAGCTTGTCGAGCTTGGAGACCCCGGCCACCAGTTCGGCAACAGCGCTGCCAAATTGCTCTGCCAGGTCGACCTTGGTCACCGAGGTGTCTTCGATGACATCATGCAGCACGGCGGCTATCAGGGTTTCATGGTCGAGACGCATGTCGCCCAGGATACGGGCTACGGCAACGGGATGGGTGATATAGGGTTCGCCACTGGAGCGCATCTGACCCTGGTGTGCGTCACGGGCCACCACATAGGCTTGCTTGAGCTTCTCGACCTGCTCTGGCGGCAGGTAGGAACTGGCTATTTCTTTAAGGTTTTCAAATAAATACAAGACAGTCCCCGCAGCGGTGAAACGGCAATTCGTGGAATTGAGGTATAGCCCTGAGTTTGCGAGGTTTTCGAGCGGTTGTAAATGGGGATGAACAGTCGGCACCCGGGCGGGTGCCAACCGGAGAAATTACTTAACCGCGACCTTCGGCGATGGCAGCAACGGCAGCCAGCTCGGCGGCTTCCTGCTCTTGCTGTTCGTAGCGGTCCTGGGTATCCATCACTTGATTGTTTACCAGACCCAGTTCGATCTCACGCAGGGCGATCACAGTCGGCTTGTCGTTCTCTTCGTCGACCAGGGGATCTTTGCCTTGTACCGCGATTTGACGAGCGCGGCGGGCGGCGACCAGCACCAGGTCAAAACGGTTACCTACCTGTTTTACAGCATCTTCTACAGTAACGCGTGCCATGCAGGACTCCAGTGTTTGGGCTTTCTGTATTAAGAAAAGCAGTGTTTAAAAATGACGCAAAAGTTTACTTGTTTTTGGCTTACTCTGCCAGTAGCTGTTGCAGCAAGTTTTTTTGAGCCTGTTGCTGGTTATGCATTTCCAGCCGTTGGCACTCAATAATTGACCCGAGCTGGAACAGCGCTTGCTCGAAGTCTTCATTGATAATGACATAGTCATACTCGTCGTAGTGCACCATTTCGGCAATGGCTTTCGCCATCCGGCCGGCGATCACCTCGCTGCTGTCCTGACCGCGCCCAATCAGGCGGCGCTCCAGCTCTTCACGGCTGGGGGGCAAAATAAAGATGGATTTGGTCGGCATCAGCTCGCGGATCTGGCGGGCACCCTGCCAGTCGATATCGAGGAATACGTCGATCCCTTTGGCCAGACAAGCTTCGATGGCGGCGCGGGAGGTGCCGTAGTAGTTGCCAAACACTTCGGCCCACTCCAGAAAATCACCGCGCTCGATCAGAGCCTTGAACTCTTCCACCTGCACAAAGTGGTAGTGCACCCCATGCTCTTCGCCAGGGCGGGTGGCGCGAGTGGTATGGGAAACTGACAGCTGCATCTTGCCTGCGGCGTTAGGTTGGGTCAGCAAGGCATTGAGCAGGCTGGATTTACCCGCGCCGCTCGGAGAAGAGATGATATAGAGAGTGCCTTGTTGCGCCATGTTATTACCTTTAATCGAAACCGGTGTTTTGGTTGTAGCAGAGGCCGCCGTCTTGTGCCCGAAAGGGAGACAGCCAAACGCAAAACGCGGAAAATTCTTGAATTAGGGGGATGTAAAGGCGGCGAATTTTACCAGAATACGGCGAATAAAAAAACGGCCGGAATCATATTCCAGCCGATCAAAGTATTCGTAGCTTGCTGCGGGAGCGTAACCCACATCAGCCAGCATTGTGCCTGTGGGGATGGGCGGTGGCCATCAGGTTATCCCTGCCTGATGGCTCGGAATTCCCGAGTTGCCCAGTCAGTGCTGCGAGTGCGGTAGCTGACGATCGGCGCAAAGCCGGTCGAACGCGGCGATTACCTGCTCGTGGGTGATCTTGCTCATGGCTTCCGGGTCTTTGAGGCGGGTACGCCAGCTCAGATCGGCCAGCGGCTTGCCGGTCTCCTGCTCGACCAGCTGCTGATAGACGCTGACCACGTAGTCGCGGCACAGGTAAGGGCCGGTGCGAGCCGGATTGTGGTGGGCATAGAGGCCGATCACTGGTGTGCCGACCAGGGTCGCCATGTGGGTGGGGCCGGTATCGGGGGCCAGCACCAGACTCGCCTCGCCAATCAGCGCCAGCAGTTGCTTGAGGTTGGTCTGCCCCACCAGATCGGCCGGTTTGCTCTGGCTCAGCTGCTGGATCTCGGCAGCCAGATCCCGCTCCAGTTTGGCCGGACCGCCACAGAGATAGACCTGAAAGCCCTTGCTGGCGGCGTGATCTGCCAGCGCGGCATAGCCTGCGGCAGTCCAGTTCTTGAATGCCTTGCTGGCGGCGGCGCAGATCAACAGGGCCGGTTTGCCGCCAATCTTCTCCTTTGCCCATGCCTGATGTTCGGCGCTGATGGGCAGTTGCCAGTCCGGAGTCAGATCCTTGATGCCAAGCTCTTTGGCGAAGGCGAGGAAACCGTCCAGCACGTGGGGGGAGTCGGGGGATGGCACCTTGTGGTTGGTGAACAGCCACTGACCATCGTTGGCCCGCTCCCGATCAAACCCGAGTTTGACCTTGGCCTTGATGCCGAGGGTGGCAATGCTGGCGCGCATGGCGGCCTGCAGGTGGAGCAGGGCATCGAATTTGCGCCCCTTGAGGGTTTGCCACAGCTCGCGATAGCCGCGCCACCCCTTGCTCTTGTCGAAGGGGATCACCTCGACCCCGGGCAGATCGGCAAACAGGGTTGCCTCGATTTTGCCGGTGATCCAGGTGATGCGGGTCTGTGGCCACTCCCGCTGGATGACGCGCACCAGCGCCAGTGCGTGGCAGCAATCCCCGATGGCGGAGAGCCGCAGGATGCAGATGGAGGAGGGTGGCGTTTGAAATAGCGGCATGTTGTGGCGCACGGCTGGCAAAAAGGGTGGATGGCATTATGCAAACTCCCCTGCGGATTGTAAAATTGCGCGCATGCCAGAGCGGCAGCCTCATCGCGCAAGCGATCAATGACCCACCGAGCGGGATCTTCATAATGCGAATACAGACCGAACACAACCAGATCTGCTGGTATGCCGAAGGGGCCTTTCGCGACCCTTCTCCCCAGTTATTCGATCCTGCCTGGTGGCAGAACAACCGGCAGGTGGTGGGTACCGCCATTGGTCGGGGGGTGACCTGGTTCGTCAAGGATGAGTCCCGCCATCTGGTGCTGCGCCACTACTATCGCGGCGGCATGGTGGGCAAGGTGGTGCGGGATCGCTTCTGGTTCGAAGGGGTGGAGTCGAGCCGCGCCATGGCCGAATACACCCTGCTGGCCAAGTTATGCGAACTGGGGCTGCCGGTGCCGCGTCCGTTTGGTGCCCGCATGGTCAAACAGGGTCCCTTCTATCGTGCCGATATCCTGATCGAGCGGATTCGCGGTGCCAAAGACATGGTGGCCCTGCTCAAACAAGGGCCAGTGGTGGCCGAGGTATGGCACAAGATTGGCCAGACGGTGCGCCAGCTGCACGATGCCGGGGTCTATCACGCCGATCTTAACAGCCACAACCTGCTGATCGATAAAGAGAACAAGGTGTGGGTCATCGACTTTGACAAGGGTGCCATCCGCTCCCCCGGCGAGTGGCAGAAGGCCAATCTGGAACGGTTGCAGCGCTCCTTCAACAAAGAGGCCCAATTGCATACCAGCTTCCACTTCGTTCCGGATAACTGGCAGACTCTGATGAACGGGTATCACACAAAAGCGATCTGACCCTGTTGCTCGGCGTGAGAGCCAATGTTACTTATTGAGCAGGTATTCAGATCCTGTTTCGAGGCGCCCCATGGAAATGCTCAAGACACCCCAAGTCGATGTGACTGCCCGGCTTGATCCGGGTCTGCTCGCTGATGCGATGGCGCTGCTGGAGGCGGGGATCTGGACCTGGTCCGCACCACAGGGGTTGCGCCGTGATCCCTCTTGCTTGCGGTTGTTGGGGTTGGGGGATCATTGGCCTGACGAGCTTGGCTGGCTGGATCGGGTGCATCCCGACGATCTCTCACGGCTGGAAGACGCCCTGCTCGCCTGCCAGAGCGGCAGCAGCAGTGGCCTGCGCCTCGAATACCGCATTCTCCATCATCATGGCCACTATATCCGGCTGGAAGAGCGCATCCGCCGTGACGAGCGGGGCCATCTGCTGGGGGTAGTCCGTCATCTCGAGCCTGCGGTGGTGCTGGTGGAAGAGCGGCACGGCACCGATCCGCTGACCGGTCTGGAGAGTCGTGGCCGCTTCGAGCAACTGCTGGAGGATCGGTTGGCAACCGAGAGTGGCAGCTTCAGCCTGCTGCAGTTCTCCATCGACCACATGGCCAAAATCCAGTTGCTGTTTGGCGAGGCAACCTGCGATGCCATGATCGCCAAGCTGGCGCGCATTGTGCGCCATGAACTGCGGCGAGAAGATCCCTTCGCCCGCTGGGATGAGGGCGGTTTTATCCTGATGCTCTCCCAGACCGAGCGGATGAGCGGACTGGAGATAGCTGAACGGCTACGCCTCGAGATTGCCGACGCCAGCCTGCTGACCCAGCGGCCGGTTACCGTCAGCATCGGGCTGGTGCAGAGCCAGCCCGGTGAGCAGCTCGACCACCTGTTGGCCCGACTGGCCACCTGTCATGGTCAGGCCAGGCGGGAGCGCAACGCTGTGGTCGGCTGACTGCGGGTCAGTGCTGGTTGACCTTGTGGCGCTGGCAGACCCAAAGGGAGGCCAGCATCAGCAGGCCGCCAATAGCCAGCCGGGTCAGATCGGTATCCTTACCCCAGAGCAGCAGATTGACCAGCAAGCCGGCCGGAATGAGCGCATTGTTCATGATGGCCAGCACCCCGCTGCTGACCAGTGTTGCACCCTTGTTCCACAGGAAGTAGCCGAGGCCGGAGGCTCCCACCCCCAGCCACAGTAGAATGCCCCACTGCAGCCCGGAGGTCGGGTATTGCGGCTTGCCCAGCAGCCACCAGGCGGGCAGGGCCACCACCAGCGCCCCCAGATAGAAGCAGCCAAACACCGCCAGTTGCGGCGGTTGCTCCGCCTCTCGTGCCAGCAGTACCTTGTAGCCCACTTGGCCCATGGCGAAACAGAGGTTGGCACCCTGCACCACCAGAAATCCCAGCACATAGCTTTCGGTCAGGCCGTCGAAGCGGATAACGGCAGCCCCGAGCACCGCTAGCAGGGCGCCCCACAGATAGGTGGGCTTGAAGCGCCCTTCCAGCAGATCGTGGAGCAGGGTGACGTAGAGGGGGGTGAAGATGGTAAAGACCAGCACTTCCGGCACAGTCAGCAGCAGGAAGGAGTGGTAATAGAAGAGATACATGATGCCGAGCTGGATGGCGCCGAGGGCCATCAGCTTGGCCACCAGGTCGGGGCGCAGCCAGCGGCGGCGCAGGAAGGGGAGAAACACCAGACTGGCGAGAGCGATGCGGGTCAGCACCGAGAAGTAGGCATCCACCTGGCCAGCGAGGTAGACCCCGATCAGGCTGAAGGAGAATGACCAGAGCAGGGTGACCCCTATCAAGTAGTTCATGTGTTTGATTTGTCGTCAGTTGTCAATTTTAAGGGGGGCTATGATGGCCGAGATGGAAGCGGCAATCCAGCGTTTATGGGCGCGATTGCCACAGGTCGGATCATTTGCCTTTACCGCCAGCAATGGCGAGGGGTCGGCGACCGACTGGAATGGTCGCGGTGAGGGAACTGTTCTGGTGACCGATCATCATGGCGGTTGGCTGTTTAGCGAGCAGGGCCGCTACACCACGCCCCACGGAAGGGAGCTCGCCATGCACAACCACTTCTGGTGGCAACGCAGTGCGCAGGGGATCCGCCTCGCTCATCTGCGTTATGAGCAGCCGGTGGCGCTGTTCGAGCTGCTGCCGCAAGGGGATGGCCGCTGGCTGACCGCCGAGCCGCATCTGTGCGGGGCGGATCACTACAGCGCCGAGCTGACCGAGATCGACGATGGTTTTCTGCTGAGCTGGCAGATCACCGGGCCGCGCAAGAACGAGCGGCTCAGTTATCGCTATCTGGTTTGACTCTCAAGTAGATCTATCTGTTTGTCTATTCGAATAGACTGGTTTGTCATCTTGGCTGCGTGTGTAAGGTTCGCGATTTGTTACTTTTTCAGTAACTCGGCGATAGCGTTGATCAGCCTTATTAGGGCAAACGCTGCTACGGCAACGCATAGGTTTTCTAACGGATTATTGGTCGCCAAGGTATGAAGGGTATCGGATAGGACAAGATCAGTACGCATGTGAATTACCTTAATGAGTCGGTTTTATTACTAATACCCAGTTCTTTAAGGATTCACTGTTGGTGAGAAACCACTGTTAGCTCAGCCCCCCATCAAAACAGTTGATAACAGGTAACGGTCTTCTCTTGATCTCGAACATAAAAAAACCGGCGCAGAGCGCCGGTAGCGGGAGACAATCGGAGGTTATTTAAAAAAGGTCCCCAAACAGGAGCGATACGCTCTCTTCATACACTCAGATCTTGCATTCAGGCATGGATGGCATAGCTCAGCATGGCTTGCAGCTTGCTATCGAACAGCCAGGGCAGCAGTACCATCAGCAGCCCCAGCATGCCAGCCAGTCGCTGGCGATATTGCCAGCCAGCAATCACGACCAGACCACCGCACAGTGTGGTCAGGATGCCTGACATAGTGAGCTCTCGCGCTGCATGCGGCGCTGCTGCGCCCACTGGTTCATGGCAACCGAGCCAAGGATCAGCGCCAGTGCGACACCGGTAGTGGGATGGATCTGCTCACCGAGGAACATGGCACCCAGCATCACGCCGAACAGCGGCACCAGATAGTTGCTGAAAGAAGCAAAGGTCGGGCCCGCTTTCTGGATCAGCGCCATATAGAGGAAGTAAACCAGACCGGTACAGAGGGTACCCAGCACGGTAATTGCGCTCAGGGCCTGGCTGCTTGGCATGGTCAGCTGGCTCAGATCGGTCAGGAAGGGAGCGGCCAGCAGCAGTTGGATGGCAGAGGAGATCAGGATGTTGCGGGCAACGACCACGGGGTGATCCTTGGCGAAGCGCTTGATCATCAGCAGGCCGATGGCAAAGCAGCTGGCGCCGAACAGGATGGCAATGGCACCGAGCAGACCGGCGTTCATACCTTGGGAGAGCTTCGGCCAGAACAGGATGAGCACGCCAGCAAAACCGATGATCACCGAGAGCAGGCCGCTTTTGGTAATTCTTTCACCAGAAATAAACAGGGGGGCAGCCAGAATGGTCACAAACGGGATGCAACCCATGACCACGGCGGCGATGGCGCTGTCTACGTATTGTTGGCCCCAGGCGACCATGATGAAGGGGATGGTGGCATCCAGCAGGGCGATCAGCATGTAAGTGCGCCACGGGGTGTGCTCACTCTTGAGACGCATAAACAGGCAGAGCAGCCCCAGGGTCAGGCTACCGCACAAGGCACGACCGGCAGCCACCATGATGGGGGGCAGTTCGGCAACGGCCTGATGCATGAAAATGAACTGGGAACCCCACAGCAGGCCAATGGCCAGCAATAACAGATAGCTACGCATGTTAATCTCCGATGTATTGAGCTGTGCATTCTAGGGAATCTGCTAGTATGGCGAAAATGAATTGTTGGCATCCTACTATGGTGAATATCGATGGATAGCTCACTCGCCCGTCTCGACCTCAATCTGCTCGCCGTATTCGACATGCTGATGCAGGAGCGTAACGTCACTCGTGCCGCCGATCGGCTGCATCTC
Organism: Aeromonas sobria; assembly: GCF_000820145.1. Classification (GTDB taxonomy): domain Bacteria; phylum Pseudomonadota; class Gammaproteobacteria; order Enterobacterales; family Aeromonadaceae; genus Aeromonas; species Aeromonas sobria. Next base: position 73,900 of record NZ_CDBW01000036.1, read on the forward strand.
TCTCAATCCACCGTCAGCCACGCGCTGGGGCGGTTGCGAGTAGCGCTGGATGATCCGCTGTTTGTGATGAGCCGGCGCGAGATGATGCCGACCGAGCGGGCCAAGGCGTTGGCCGGGCCGGTACGGCAGGCATTGGCGATGCTGGAGCAGGGGCTGCGCCAGGCCAAGGGGTTTGATCCCGCCACCGCGCGGCGGATTTTTCGCATCGCCACCCCGGGTTCGGTGGAGCATGGGGTGGTGCCAGTGCTGGTGGATTGGCTCCATCGACTCGCGCCCCACTGTCGGTTGGAGGTGTGCGACTTGGCTGACAGCGACTACGAGCGGGAGCTGGAGAAGGGGGAACTGGATCTGGTGATCGGTTTTGCCGGAGCCAACCACCTTTCGCCTCGCTTGTGGCGGGAGGATTGGTTCAACAATCCGCTGGTCTGCCTGTCTCCGCTCGGTAGCGAGCTGCCCGATGTGCTGGGGCCTGCCGAGCTGGTCAGCCGCCCCCACATCCACACCTCCAGCTGGGGCCACAGTCAGGCCATGGTCGAGCTCTGGCTGGCCCGCTTCGGGGTAGCGCGGGAGCTGGGGGTCAGATTACCGAGCTTTATGGCGGTGCCGCCACTGATGGCCAGTGGCCGCTATCTGGTGGTGGTGCCCGAGATGATCGGGCGCCTGTTCTGCCGCTACTATCCGCTACGGATGCATCAGCTCGATCCCGCCATCCCGATCATCTACCTGATGGCAGGGCACCCGCTCACCGCCCACGACGAGGCGATCGGCTGGTTCAAGAGCCTGCTGCACCAGCTGGTGTTCGACCTCTACGGTGCCGATGCTTTGGGCTCACCGGCTCAACGCAGTCTGGCGAAGTAGTCCAGCCCCATGGCGCTTTTCACCTCCGCCAACACCTCATCGGTGATGATACGGGCCTGCTCGGTGCCCTGATACAGAAGTTCCAGCAGCTTCTCCTTGTCGGCGATGGCGGCCTGGCGACGCTCTCGCATCGGTGCCAGCAGGGTTTGCAGGCAGTCGTTGAGCACCTGTTTGCAGCGCATGTCGCCCAGTCCGCCGCGCTGGTAGTGGGCCTTCATCTCGGCCACCAACGCCTTGTCAGGGTGGAAGGCATCCAGATAGGCGAACACCGTATTTCCCTCCACCTGACCCGGATCGCTTACCCTGAGGTGGTTGGGGTCGGTATACATGGCGAATACCGCCTGTTTGACCTCTTCCGCCGACATGCCGAGTTCGATGGTGTTGCCGAGGGATTTGGACATCTTGGCCTTGCCGTCGATGCCGGGCAGGCGGCCGGTGTCGCTCAGGATCGGCTGGCACTCGGTCAGCACCTCTTTGCCCACCAGTGAGTTGAAGCGGCGGACGATCTCGTTAGTCTGCTCCAGCATCGGCAACTGATCTTCCCCGACCGGCACATGGCTGGCGCGAAAGGCGGTGATGTCGGCGGCCTGACTGACCGGATAGACCAGAAAACCGGCCGGTAGCGTGCGCTCGAACCCTTTCTGCTGGATCTCCGCCTTGACGGTGGGATTGCGCTCCAGCCGGGCGACGCTGACCAGATTGAGGTAGTAGCAGGTGAGTTCGGCGAGGGCGGGCAGGGCGCTCTGCAGGCAGAAGGTGGTTTTGGCCGGGTCGAGGCCGACCGCCAGATAGTCAGCCATCACCTCCAGCACGTTGTCGGTCACCTTGGCCGGGTTGTGGCCGTTGTCGGTCAGCGCCTGCAGGTCGGCGATCATCACGAATTGACGGTAGTGGTGCTGGGCTTCGACGCGCTGGCGCAGGGAGCCGACATAGTGGCCGATGTGCAGTTTACCGGTGGGACGATCGCCAGTCAGGATAACGGGGTTGTGCATGTCACTCTCTCCAGTTGGGTGAGCCGGGAGGCGACAAAGGGATAAAAACAGTTGACCGCCTCTCGGCGGTCACGGTGTTTTCTTTGGGAAATCTTGAATAGAAACGCGGTGCCGCCTGTTTAGGAGCAGCACCACCAGTAGTTGTGATTGAATGCGGTCATATTCATAGCAAATCAAACTACGCCGGTTTCATTACTTCTGCAAGGGGACGACCAGCAGATCGCACGGCACCGTATTCATCAGCTGACGGGCACTGGAGGTGAGCAGGCTCCAGAAGCTCTGGCGATGGCCGCACACCAGCAGGTCGATTTCATACTCCTTGACCGCCTGATTGACCCGCTCGCTCAGATCGCCACAGATCACCAGCTTCTTCTCGATGGGATAGTCCACCGAGGCCAGAAATGCCTCCAGCTTCTCTTTCGCTTCAGCGATCACCTGATCCTGCACGTTGTCGATGTCGATATCGATCATCTCGGTGTAGAGATCCTTGAGGTCTACATCGACATGGATAACTGACAGCTTGGCGCCGTTGGAGCGAGCTCTGTCCACCGCCTTGTCGATCACCTTGCGGTTATCTTCAGAGAGGTCGATCGCAGCCAGAATATGCTTGTAATAGGTTGTTCCACTCATGGGGTATCTCCTTACCGATCCTTCAGCCCACTATACCCATCTCTGCTGAAACTAAAATGGTGTATCAGGCACAGTTTTGGGATTTAAATGAGTTTAATTTCGTGTGTCACAGGGTGAGCCACTCAGTTATTAACCATTGTTTGCCTATAAATTAAACAAGAGTTTGAAGCCGGTCACACCCCCTGGCTTGCCGATCAGGGGGGAGAGGCATAGGATGGGCCCGTGCTTCGCAATGAACACAAAACAACAAAAAGCATCTGAATACCGCTTTGGGGAGCCATGTGCTCCCTTTTGTTTTTCTGCCTCATTTCCTGCTGCTTTTCTGACTGATAGCGATCTGGCATCAAGTTAATCTCCCGCGATTTGGTTATGCTGTAGCCAGTTTCTTTGGCGGCCTTCCCATGATCATTCACCCGCAGAGTCAGGTGTGGTGTGGGTTTGCCCGCAACGGTCGTTCCTCATATCGCCTTGATGCCCTGGAGATTCATTCATGATTATTCACCCACAGATCAAGGGCTGTGTTGCCCGCAACTGTCACCCCATCGGTTGTCGTGCCGCCGTGCAGCAGCAGATCGAACGGATCAAGGCCGCTGGCCAGTTCAATGGGCCCAAGCGGGTGCTGGTGCTGGGGGCCTCCTCCGGTTTCGGGCTGGCGTCGCGCATCGCACTCGCCTTCGGCGCGCAGGCCGACACCATAGGTATCTCGTTCGAGCGCGGCCCCTCCGACAAGGGGCAGGGCAGCGCTGGTTGGTACAACAACATCTGGTTTCGGCAGGCGGCGGAGCAAGAGGGGCGTATCGCCATCAACCTGATCGGTGATGCCTTCTCTGATGGCATGCGCCAGCAGGCCATCGACACCATCCGCCAGCAATTGGGGCAGGTGGATCTGGTGATCTACTCGCTGGCGAGCGGCATTCGGGTGCTGCCCGACGGCACTCAAGTGCGTTCGGTACTCAAGACCACCGGTCAGCCGTTCAGCGGCTGGGGGCTGGATCTGGAGCAGGATACCCTGGTGCAGCAGTCGCTGGCCCCCGCCACCCCGGAGGAGATCCGCGACACCGTCACTGTGATGGGTGGCGAGGATTGGCAGCTCTGGATGCAGGCGTTGCAGCAGGCCGATTGTCTGGCCGCTGGCGTCCAGACCGTGGCCTACTCCTATATCGGCCCCGAATCCACCTATCCCCTCTATCGGGATGGCACCATCGGTTATGCCAAGGAGCATCTGCACGCCACCGCCGAGACCATCAACCTGCAACTGGCGGAAGTAGGCGGTCACGCCTGGGTATCGGTCTGCAAGGCGCTGGTGACCAAGGCGAGCGCCTATATTCCGGTGCTGCCGGTCTATCTGGGCCTGCTGATGGGGGTGATGAAGGAGCGCGGCGTCCATGAGGGTTGTATCGAGCAGATGCAGCGACTGTTTGCCGCCAAGATGTATGGCCCGCAAGGAGTAGTAGCCGATGGTAACCGGCTGATCCGGATGGATGACCACGAGCTGGACCCGGCCATTCAGGCCGCTGTCTCGGCCCTCTGGCCCAAGGTGACGCCGGAGAATTTCCACGCTCTGGGGGACTTTGCCGGATTGCGGCAGGATTTCATGCAGCTCAACGGCTTCGAGCTGCCGGGTGTCGATTATGCTGCGCCGGTGGATGTCGTCTCCCTTGGCGAGCTGACCCCCTGAGCTGAAAGAAACGGGATCTCCCTCTCGTTGATGGGTTGATTCGAAGCCGGAGTGTGGCGACAATCGATACCACATCACTGAGGAGAAACAAGATGCTGGCCCAAGCCATGATCGAAAAGTTGAACGAGCAGATTAACCTGGAGTTCTACTCCTCCAATCTCTATCTGCAGATGAGTGCCTGGTGTGAAGACAAGGGCTTTGAAGGGGCAGCGACCTTCCTGCGCCAGCACGCGGTCGAGGAGCGCCAGCACATGGAGCGCCTGTTCACCTACGTGAGCGAGACCGGTGCCATGCCTCGTCTGGGTGCCATCGATGCCCCTCCCTATGAGTTCAAGTCGCTGGGTGACGTGTTCCGCTCTACCCTGGAGCACGAGTACCACATCACCAAGTGCATCAATGGTCTGGCCCACGTGGCCTTCACCACCCAGGACTACTCCACCTTCAACTTCCTGCAGTGGTATGTGGCCGAGCAGCATGAAGAGGAGAAGCTGTTCAAGAGCATCGTCGACCGTCTGGGTCTGGTGGGTGAAGATGGCAAAGGCCTCTACTTCATCGACAAGGAGCTGGCCGAACTGGCCAAGGGCGCCCCTGCCAGCATCATGGACAGCAACGCCTGATAGTCGTGGACACTTAGTGTTCAGCCAGTACAATAACGGCCCTTTTAAGGGCCGTTGTTTATTCTGATGCGAAGCCAACGTTGTGTTCTGCCAGAGGCAATCGCGGTTCTGGCCAGGTGCCGTTTTTCTTTTGATAAGTGAGTGATGATGAAGCAGGTCGATGTGGTGGTGATTGGGGCCGGTGCGGCCGGATTGATGTGTGCGGCGCAGGCGGGCTACCGTGGTCGATCTGTGCTGGTGCTCGACAACGCCAAGAAGCCGGGCCGCAAGATCCTCATCAGTGGCGGTGGTCGCTGCAACTTCACCAACCATCAGGCGGGCGCCCACGCCTACCTCTGCGCCAACCCTCACTTCAGCAAGTCGGCGCTGGCCCGCTACACCCAACAGGATTTCATCGATCTGGTGGACCGGCACGGGGTCAACTATCACGAGCGCACTCTGGGGCAGCTGTTCTGCCTCGAGAGCGCCAAGGAGATCGTCGACGCGCTGCTCACCGAGTGCGACTGGGCCGGGGTGACCCTGCAGTTCCAGACCGAGATCCTCAGCGTCAGCAAACAGGATGAGGGTTTCGTGCTGACCACCAGCAAGGGTGACATCGGCTGCCATTCGTTGGTGGTGGCGACCGGCGGCCTCTCCATGCCCAAGCTGGGGGCCACCCCTTATGGCTTCAAGCTGGCGGAGCAGTTCGGCCTCAAGGTGCTGCCGACCCGCGCCGGTCTGGTGCCCTTTACCCTCCATCAGGCAGAGAAAGAGGCATTCGCCGATCTGGCGGGCATCAGCCTGCCGGTAGCGGTGACCGCCGAGGATGGCACCCGCTTTAAAGAGGCATTGTTGTTCACCCATCGCGGCCTCTCCGGCCCCGTTATCCTGCAGATCTCCTCCTACTGGCATGCCGGCGAGAAGATCCACATCAACCTGCTGCCGGAGCTGGATATTCCGGCCGCCCTGCGGGAGTGGGCACAGGCGCACCCGGCGCAGGAGCTGAAAACCGTGCTGGGGCGCGAGCTGCCCAAGCGCTTCGTCGACAAGCTGCTGGAGCTGGGTCAGCTGGTCAGCAAGCCGATGCGCCAGTACAACGAGCGAGAGCTGGAGGCGGTGGCCAACCTGCTGGGTGACTGGCAGATCCTGCCCAACGGCACCGAGGGGTATCGCACCGCCGAAGTGACCCTGGGTGGCGTCGATACCAACGAGCTCTCCTCCAAGACCATGGCGGCGCGCGAGGTACCCGGCCTCTACTTCATCGGCGAAGTGGTGGATGTGACCGGCTGGCTCGGTGGCTACAACTTCCAGTGGGCCTGGTCCTCCGGCTGGGTAGCTGGTCAGTACTGTTGATGTCACAGGGGCTGGTTTATCCGGCCCCGGTTTATTGGTCGGGGTTATGGTGACCTGTCGGGTTGCCGCAAGGGGGCGCAGATGCTTGAGAATCAGATGATGTTATTGGCGGTGTTCGAACGGGCGGCGCTGATGCTGATGACCCTCTTCTTCCTGACCCGCACCCGGCCGTTCCAGCGGTTGTTTCAGAAGCGTGATCACACCCCGGCCGAGCTGGTGCTGGTGGCCTCCATCTTCGGCCTGTTCGCCGTGTTCAGTACCTACACCGGCATTCCGGTGGAGGGGGCGCTGATCAACGTGCGGATCATTGCCATCATCTCCGGTGGCATCCTGTTTGGCCCCTGGGTCGGCATTCCGGCCGGGGTCATCTCCGGTCTGCACCGCTACCTCATCGACATGGATGGTCACACCTCCATCCCTTGCCTCATCGCCAGTATTATCGCCGGTCTGCTCGCCACCTGGCTGCACCTGCGCTGCCGCAAGTCGCGGCTCTGGCTCTATGGCATTCTGGCGGGGATGCTGTGTGAAGGGCTGACCATGCTGCTGATCTGGCAGCTGACCGAGCCCCACTCGGTGGGGGTGGAGATCGTCAGCCACATCGCCTATCCGATGATCGCCGGGGCGCTCTGCATCGGCCTCATCATCAAGCTGGTGCAGGATCTGGATGACGAGAAGGAGCTGATTGCCGCCAAGCAGGCCAAGCTGGCGCTGGATATCGCCAACAAGACGCTGCCCTTCTTCCAGAACATCGATCGCCACTCCCTCAGTCAGGTGTGCGCTGTGATCCGGCGCGATATCAGCGCCGATGCGGTGGCCATCACAGATACCCATGACGTGCTGGCCTATGTCGGGGTGGGCAAGGACTATTACGAGCTGGACGAGCACCACGCCATCAGCGGCATGACCCAGCAGGCGGTGCTGCTCGACCAGATCATCATCAACAACGATCTGCGCCAGTATCACCTCTCCGATTTCCACTCGGTCATCATTATTCCGCTGCGGGAAAATGGCTCGGTGAGCGGCACCCTCAAGATCTATTACCGCCGCACCCACAGCATCACTAGCTCGCTGCGGGAGATGGCGGTGGGCCTCTCCCAGCTCATCTCCACCCAGATGGAGGTGTCGCGTATCGAGCAACTCAAGGAGATGACCCGCAAGGCGGAGTTCACCGCGCTGCAGAGCAAGATCAACCCGCACTTCCTGTTCAATGCCCTCAACGCCATCTCGTCACTGATCCGCATCCGGCCCCAGCAGGCGCGCCAGCTTATTGCCAATCTGGCGGATTATCTGCGCTACAACCTCAACAAGGGGGATGAGTTGATCGACATTCAGGAGGAGCTGCAGCAGGTGCGCGACTACGTGGCCATCGAGCAGGCCCGTTTCGGCGACAAGCTGGAGGTGGTGTTCGAGGTGGACGACGTACACATTCAGGTGCCGAGCCTGCTGTTGCAGCCGCTGGTGGAAAACGCCATCCTGCACGGCATCCAGCCCCGCAGCGCGCCGGGCCGGGTCACCATCGAGGTGAAACAGCTGGCGGGCGGTATCCGGGTAGCGGTGCGTGACACCGGTTACGGCATCAGTCAGGCGGTGATCGACGGGGTGGCCGCCGGTCGGGTGGAGAGCCGCAGCATCGGCCTGATGAACGTGCATCAGCGGGTCAAGCTGCTCTATGGCGACGGCCTGCATCTCAAGCGGCTGGAGCCGGGTACCGAAGTGAGTTTCTATCTGCCGGATCAGGAGTCGATGCCATGCTGAGTGCCATCATGGTTGAAGATAAGTGTGTGCCGCGAGAGGTGTTGTCATGCTGAAAGCGATCATTGTGGAAGACGAGTATCTGGCCCGTGAGGAGCTGATCTATCTGGTGAATCAGCACAGCACCATCGAGATAGTGGCGAGCTTCGAGGATGGGCTGGAGGCGTTCAAATACCTGCAGGATCACGAGGTGGATGTGGTATTTCTGGATATCCAGATCCCCTCCATTGATGGCCTGCTGCTGGCCAAGAATCTGCATAAGTCGAGCCATCCGCCCCACATCGTCTTCGTCACTGCCTACAAGGAGTTTGCGGTGGAGGCGTTCGAGCTGGAGGCATTTGACTACATCCTCAAACCCTACAACGAGCCGCGCATCATCAATCTGCTGCAAAAGCTCGAGCATGCGGGCAAGTCGCAGCCAGCCATTACGGGGGAGGCGAGCGGCGACGTGATCAGCCCGCAGAATCGCACCGTCAATCTGGTGAAGGGGGAGCGCATCATAGTCACCCCCTGCGAGCAGATCTACTACGCCGAAGCCGACGAGAAGCTCACCTATGTCTACACCCGCGATGATCGCTACGTGATGACCATGACCATCAGCGAGTTTGTCAGCCGCTTGCCGGCCGAGGGGTTCTTTCGCTGCCACCGCTCCTACTGCGTCAACATCAACAAGATCCGCGAAATAGTCCCCTGGTTTAACAGCACCTATCTCATCCGGCTCCATGATCTGCCGTTCGAGGTGCCGGTCAGTCGCAGCAACATCAAGGCGTTCCGTCAGCTGATGCGGCTCTGATTGTCATTCATTCCCGCCGATCTGCATTTCATGCCTTAATCGATCGGCGCGAGCTGCGTCTTGCCTATAGTGGCCTCAATTTCCTTAAGGCCATCGACCGAGACGCATCATGACCAAAGAGATGAACCGCACCCGCTACCTGACACTGATCGGTACCATCATCACCCAGTTCGCGCTGGGTTCTGTCTACACCTGGAGCCTGTTCAACGCCCAGCTCTCCGACAAGCTGGACGAGCCGGTGAGTCAGGTGGCGTTTGCCTTTGGCCTGCTCAGCCTGTCGCTGGCAGTCGCCTCCTCCATGGCTGGCAAGCTGCAGGAGCGGTTCGGGGTGCGCAACGTCACCCTGGGTGCTGGCGTGCTGCTCGGCATCGGCTTCTTCCTCACCGCCCATGCCAGCAATCTGGCGATGCTCTACCTCTGCGCGGGCATTCTGGTCGGTTTTGCCGACGGTACCGGCTACCTGATGACCCTCTCCAACTGTGTGAAGTGGTTCCCGGAGCGCAAAGGGCTCATCTCCGCCTGCTCCATCGGGGCCTATGGCCTCGGCAGTCTCGGTTTCAAATACATCAACCTGCTGCTGCTCTCCAGCGCGGGTCTTGAGACCACCTTCCAGCTGTGGGGCTTGATCGCCATGTCCATGGTGCTGGTGGGCGGCATGTTGATGAAGGATGCGCCCAAGCAGGCCGCCTCTTTGCAACAGACCGAGAGTCGTGACTTCACCCTGGCTGAGGCGATGCGCAAGCCGCAATACTGGATGCTGGCGCTGATGTTCCTCACCGCCTGCATGAGCGGCCTCTACGTCATCGGCGTCGCCAAAGACATCGGCGAAAGCATGGTCGGTCTGTCGACTGCGGTGGCGGCCAACGCCGTTGCCATCATCGCCATGGCCAACCTGGGTGGCCGTCTGGTGCTGGGTATCCTCTCCGACAAGATGTCCCGCATTCGGGTCATCACCATCGCCCAGCTGATTACCCTGGCGGGCATGGTGCTGCTGCTGTTCGTGCCGCTCAATGCCAACCTCTTCTTCGTGGCAGTCGCCTGTGTGGCATTTAGCTTCGGCGGCACCATCACCGTCTACCCCTCGCTGGTGAGCGACTTCTTCGGTCTCAACAACCTGACCAAGAACTACGGCGTCATCTACTTAGGCTTTGGTCTGGGCAGCATCATCGGCTCCATCGTTGCCTCCCTGTTTGGCGGCTTTATGGCGACCTTCAACCTGATCCTGGTGTTGCTGGTGGTGGCGCTGGTGCTCTCCCTCACCATCCGCCTGCCGGCGCCGGTAGCGGTGGAGCGGGCCTGATAAGCCTCCCTGCCACAGCAAGCAAAAACAAAGACCCGGGCCATGCCCGGGTCTTTGCATTTCCGATGGTCGATCAGCGTGGCGCTAGCCCCAGCAGCTGGCGGGCCTGACGGCAGGTCTCCTCCACCGTTGACCACTCACCACCGGTTACTGTGATATGGCCCATCTTGCGGCCGGGGCGGGGGTCGCCCTTGCCGTAGAGGTGCAGATGCAGACCGGGCAGCGCCAGCAGGGCGGCCCAGTCGGGCGTGCCGTTTTGCCAGAGATCCCCCAGCAGGTTGATTAACAGGGCGGGGCGCACGACGATCTGCTCTGGCAGCGGCAGATCGCACAGGGCGCGCACCTGCAGCTCGAACTGGCTGCATGCGGCGTTGTCGAGGCTGGGGTGGCCCGAGTTGTGGGGGCGGGGCGCCAGCTCGTTGACCAACAGCTGGCCGCCCACCAGGAAGAACTCCACCGTCAGCACCCCGACGTAATCAAGGGCGGCGATTAGCCGCTCGGCTATCCCTTTGGCTTCACTCTCCAGCGCCTGCACATTGGCCGGGGAGCGGGTCTGATCGAGAATGCCGCCGCTGTGCCAGTTCTGCACCAGCGGCAGGGCGCTGATGGTACCGCTTGGACTGCGGGCAAGGGTCAGGGCAAATTCCCCCTCCAGCGGCAGACGTTTCTCCAGCACGCAGGGTACGCCACTGGCAGTCAGCGCGCTCGCCAGCTCATCCAGATTGCCGACCTGCCACTGTCCCTTGCCGTCGTACCCCTCGCGGGCGGTCTTGAGGATGGCGGGGAACAGCGTGCTGGCCTGTGCGGGGATGGGATCTCCCGCCAGCAGCGCCAGATGGGGGGCGACCGGGATATTGGCCCCGCGCAGAAAGGCCTTCTCCTCGCGGCGATCCTGACAGATGCGCACCGCGCTGGCGGCTGGCCGCACCGGTTTTTGTTTTTCCAGTAGGGCGAGAGTGGCGGCGGGCACGTTCTCGAACTCGCAGCTGATGGCCTCGCAGCGGCTGGCCAGATCATGCAGTGCGGCGGTGTCGTCATAGGGGGCGACAATATGGTGATCGGCGGCGGCACCGGCGATGCTGGCCGGGTCAGGATCCAGCACCACCACCTTGTAGCCGAGGCGGTGGGCGGCCATCACGAAGTAGCGGCCAAGCTGGCCGCCCCCCAGCATGCCGAGGGTGGCGGGGGGCACTATCATGTCGGCTCCTCCAGTTGCAGCGCCAGCACCCGGTCGCGCTCGTGGGTGCGGAAGTCGTCGAGCTGCTGCCGGTAGCGGGGGGCGTCGTCATCCCGGGCGACCGAGAGCAGGGAGACCGCGAACAGGGCGGCATTGGCGGCCCCCGCCTCGCCGATGGCGAAGGTGGCGACCGGCACGCCTTTAGGCATCTGCACGATGGAGAGCAGGGAGTCCATCCCCTTGAGGTGGCGGGAAGGGATAGGCACCCCCAGCACCGGCAGGGTGGTCTTGGCGGCGACCATGCCCGGCAGGTGGGCGGCGCCACCGGCCCCGGCGATGATGGCGCGCAGGCCACGATCGCGGGCACTGGCGGCATACTCGAACAGCAGGTCCGGGGTCCGATGGGCCGAGACTACGCGCGCTTCGTAGGGGACGCCGTGCTCCTTGAGGATGCGGGCGGCGGCCTGCAGCACGGGCCAGTCGGAGTCGGAGCCCATTACCAGGCCGATCAGCGGAGGGGTGTTCATGTGTATTGGTTCCTTGCTGTTAAACGTTTGCTTTAAGTGAACAAAAAGAGCCGGCAAGCCGGCTCAGAATTTCTCGGGTCGCACGATTTCGACCGGTTGCAAAAAGGCGATCATGGCGTAGTCGGGGTAGTAGCGACTCTGCAGGTGTGCCAGCAGCCGCTCCGCCTGCTCGCGGTTGCAGATCGCCTCCAGCCGGATGTTGCCGCTCTCACTCCAGCTGGCGTTGCGCTCGCCGTGATCACCCCGACCCCGGGCATCGGTGATGGTGTAGCCGCGCAGTCCCTCTGTGGTGAGGGTGCGCAGCAGAGTGGGTTCCAGATTCGCCTCTGTGATGACGGTGAGCAGGGTGCGGGTCTCGGTCTGCATGTGGCTACTCCGTAAAGTGGTGGGCCCAGCTGTGGTAGAGCGGGATCCCCAGTATGATGTTGAACGGGAAGGTGACCCCCAGCACGGCGCTGAGGGACAAACCGGGGTTGGCCTGCGGCAGGGCGATACGCATGGTGGCCGGCACAGCAATATAGGATGCACTGGCCGCCAGGGTGGCCAGCAGGGTCAGGCCGCCGAGTGAGAGCCCTATGATTTGGCCAACCGCCAGTCCCAGTAAGGCAGAGGCCAGCGGCATCAACAGCGCGAAGCCGAGCAGGAAGAAGCCATGTTTGCGCAGGTCCTGACACTGGCGTGCGACGATCAGCCCCATCTCCAGCAGGAACAGCGCCAGTGCCCCCTTGAACAGGTCGACGAACAGCGGTTTGAGCGGGGCAACGCCATCCGGGCCAGCCAGATAACCGATGGCCATACCACCCAACAGCAGGGTCACCCCTTTGCCGAGGAAGGTTTCGTGAGCCAGCATGCGCCAGCGGGTCTCGCGGCTGATGCCGCGAGCCAGCACGATCCCCACCAGGATGGCCGGGATCTCCATCACCGCGAGGAAGATGGAGAGCTGTGATTCAAAACTGATGCCGCGCTCGGTCAGCCAGTTCACCCCGACCGCAAAGGTGGCCACGCTGACCGAGCCGTAATGGGCGGCGGTGGCGGCGGCATCGACCCGGTTCATCTTGATCCGCAGCAGGGCAAAGCCTGCCAGGGTCTGCACCACCCCGAGCAGGATAACCAGCGCCAGCTGTGGTAGCAGGGGTAACAGGGGTTGTTGGGCCAGACCGACGCCGCCCTTGAGGCCAATGGCCAGCAGCAGGAAAAGGGAGAGGGTATCGTAGAGCGCGGGCGGCAGTTTCAGTTCTGATCGCACCAGACCGGCCAACAGACCAAACAGAAAGAACAGAACAACAACGTCCAGCATGAGGGCTCGCGGGTTGGAGTGGAGATAATGGTTGCATGCTAGAGCCCGCGATGTTTCGATAAAATCAGATTCTGACTGATGGTTGTTCGGTAAAAACTGATAGAGGACGGCATGCTCAACTACAAACAGCTCTACTACTTCTGGCATGTGGCGCGCAGTGGCAGCGTGACGCAGGCGGCGCAACAGTTGCATCTCACGCCGCAGACTATCAGCGGTCAGGTCGCCGAACTGGAGAGCTCCCTCGGGGTGGCGCTGTTCAACCGGGTGGGGCGCCGCCTCGAACTGACGGCTGCTGGACGGCAAGCGCAGGAGCAGGCGGGGGCGATTTTTTCGCTCGGCGCCGAGCTGGAACACTCCCTGCGCCACGCCAGTCAGGAGCTGACCATGCAGGTGGGGATCGCTGACTCGGTGCCCCGAGCGTTGGCGTTCGAGCTGCTGGCCCCGGCGATGGCGCTGGCGACACCGCTGCGGTTGATATGCCACGAAGAGCGGGCCGAGTTGCTGTTCAGCGAACTGGCCCGTCATAAGCTCGACATGGTGCTGATCGATCGTCCGCTGCCAGCCGACAGCAATCTGCGCGGTTATAACCACGAACTGGGACGCAGCCCGCTGGCGCTGTTTGCTACACCCGAGCTGGCAGCGCGGGCGCGGGCTGGTTTTCCCGCCTCGCTGGAGGGGTTGCCGCTGCTGATCCCCGGCGACAAATCGGCCACCCACGACCGGTTGCTGGCGTGGTATCGCCAGCAGGGCATCCATCCCCATCTGGTCGGTCAGTTTGACGACTCGACTCTGATGAAGTCGTTCGGCAAGGCGGGGATGGGGATCTTTCCCGCGCCACTGGCGATGGCCGACGAGATTGTGCGTCTCTACGGGGTAGAACGCATTGCCACCCTGCCCGAGGTGACGCTTTCCTACTATCTGGTCTCGGCGGGCCGCCATCTCTCCCATCCCGGAGTGCAGGCGGTGATGGCGGGGGCACAGCAGCGGCTGGCAGCGCTGGGTGGCCATACATAGAAATCTGGATGGCTATACATCCAGCCTTGCTCTGCCTATAATCCTCCCGCTTTGGCGCATCATGCTTAATAGGGAATCCGGTGAAAATCCGGAGCTGGCGCGCAGCGGTAAGGGGGAGCGAAGCGACATCAGGGCACTGCCGTCAGGTGGGAAGCCGTCGCCGTAGGTTATTAGCCCCCGAGCCCGAAGACCTGCCAAAGTTCGTATTTCGTGCCGAGAGAAACCGGCCACGAAGTAGATACTTACGCGAACTTAAGGATCTCTCATGTCCAAGACATTACTGGTGGCGGCTGCCCTGTTGCCGACGACGGCGTTTGCCCAAACCACCATCCCCATCAATCCAACTCTGGTGATCACCGCCAATCGCGTGGAACAACCGGTCAGCTCGGTGCTGGCTCCCGTGGTAGTGATTGATCGCGCCGAGATTGAAGCCCGCCAGATAGACAATTTGCCGGATCTGCTAAAAACCCTGCCGGGTGTCCAGGTTACAACGCTGGGTGGGAGAGGTCATCAAAGCAGCCTTTACATCAGGGGGGCCAAAAGCAAGCACTCCCTGCTGCTGGTAAATGGCCGCCCGGTCCCCACTCTGGTAACCGGTAGTAATGACCTTAGCCAGATTCCGCTAGGCAATATCGAGCGTGTTGAATATATCCGCGGGCCTCGAGCCGCCATCTATGGCTCTGACGCCATCAGTGGTGTTATCAACCTCATCACCAAAACGTCGGCAAAAAATGGCAACGAGACTCATGTTAAAGGTGGGGTTGGATCACATGGTTATGGGCTTGGGGAGCTGAGAACCGTGCAGGCACTCGGCCAGCAGACCGATATGAATATGATGATCGGCTATGAGCGTACCGATGGTTACGACGTTCGGGCACAAGATGGCTGGACGTCGCTGCAGCCAGATCGCGATGGCTTTGCCGGTTTGAACGGTCAGGTTGGCCTGAACCACAGCTTTAGTGATGCCTGGAGCGCTGATTTTAACGCTCAGGGTTTTAATAACATCACCGAGAGTGACGGTGACTATAGCGATATGAATCGGAATCAGGCTGCCCAGCTTGATGGCGGAGTGCTGTTCAAAAGCGATAATATCTCTAGTCGCCTGGAAGCTAGCTATGGCGAAAACAAGCTAAAAACTTGGCTTGATAACAAGGGTGAAGCTAGCGGCGAGCCGATTCACACTGGCTTGACGCGCCTCTCTTGGGTCAATAACTGGAACCTAATTAAAGGGGCAAATATCACGGGGGGGGCCGACTGGCAGCGGGAACAGCTGAAGTCTGATTCCCGTTCGAGTGGTCAATCATTTACTGCGCCTGACCGTGATAATACAGGGCTTTTTATGGTAGGTAGTTATGGCTGGAATCCGTTCCTGTTTGAGCTTTCCGGCAGGACCGATGACAACGAGCAGTACGGTCGCCACAACACCTGGTCTGCAGCCAGCGGTTTGGATGTCGATGAGAATCATCATCTGCGACTGAGCTATGGAACTGCGTTCAAAGCCCCGACCTTTATGGATCTTTACTCTCCATACTCCCCTAAAAGCGATTATCTCAAGCCAGAAGAGAGCAAGAATATTGAGCTGGGCTTATCCGGCCGCTATAGCGCCTGGGATTGGTCAACGAATCTTTATCGCAACGACATCAATGAAATGATTGATTACGGTCCTGACTATCGCCCTTACAACATCGGAGAGGTGCGACTGGAAGGTGCTGAGCTGGCCATTGGATTGGACACCGGGCCGTTCCACCACAAGGTGAGTTACGATTACACCCGAGCCCAGGATAGAAGCAAGCAAGATCGCCAGTTGGACCGGGTGGCCAAGCATAAAGGCAGCTTGATTACTGAAATCAGTCTTGGCTCCGTTCTGTGGTCTGGCGAGATCCTTTATACCGGGGAACGGACCGATCTGGGGGCAACTAAACAGTTACCTTCTTATACCGTGTTCAATCTGGCTGCGACCTATCCGGCGACCAACGCCCTGACCCTCGGGGGGCGAATCGACAACCTCTTCGATCGTAACTATGAGGGGGCGTATGGCTACGCTGCGCCAGGAGCCGAAGCCAAGGTGACCGCAGACTATCGTTTTTAAGGTTAAGCGCGCTGTCGTTTTCAGGCGAAAACCGAGGCCCTGCTATATGCGGGGCCTTTTCTATTGGGCACAGGCGGGAGTATGATCGCCGCCTTGCACCAAAGGGGAGGTCAAGTGGCCAATATTCTCGTGTTTGATTCCGGTATGGGTGGCTTGACCATCTATCGCGAGATCCGCCGCGCGCTGCCGGCACACCACTATTTCTACTGTTTCGATAACGCCAACTTCCCCTATGGTGAGCTAAGCGAACCGGCCCTGATTGCCGCTTGTTCCCGATTGGTCACTACCATGGTGTCCCGTCATCATATTGATCTGGTGGTCATTGCCTGCAATACCGCTAGCACTATCTGCCTGCCAGCACTGCGCGCGGCACTGGATATTCCGGTGGTGGGAGTGGTGCCCGCCATCAAACCGGCCGCGGCCCAGACCCGCAATGGCTGTATCGGTCTGTTGGCCACGCCGGGTACGGTGAGCCGGCATTATACCCATGAGTTGATAGCCCAGTTTGCACCGGGCAAGCGGGTTTTGCTTAAAGGCACCACCGAGTTGGTAATAGAAGCAGAACACAAGCTGGCGGGGTTGCCGGTCAATATGGCGCTGCTGCAAGAAGTGTTGGCGGACTGGCTGGAAGGGGAAAGCGTGCCGGATACGCTGGTGTTGGGGTGTACCCATTTCCCACTACTAAATGAAGAGATACAGCAACTGATGCCGCAGTGTCAGTTGATTGACTCGGGCAGTGCTGTTGCCAAACGGGTGGCCTGGTTGCTGAGCAATGGCGGGCATGCCGCCGTGCAGCCAGTATATATAGAAGAGGTGATTGCCAGGGCTTACTGTACCCGGCTGGATGGGGAGGCCAAAAAACTGACAGCCCCCTTGCAAGCATGGGGGCTGTCATCACTGGAAGAGGTGAGGTTCTGACGAGCGGTTAGACGTCAGCTTCGCTACCTTCCCTTTCCTCTTTATCACGTTTGTCATTCGCTTCACGTACCTTGAGGGTGCGCTGCTGGTACTCTTTATCATTCAAAGCGGCAATCGCTCTGGCGGCATCGGCGGCGGGCATCTCCACGAAACCGAAACCTCTGCGCTTGCCGGTGGCCTTGTCCTTCATCAACCGCACGGATATCACTTGGCCCTGTTCGGCAAACAATTCGCGCACCGCAATCTCGTTGGCGCGATAGGGCAGGTTACCTACATATAAGGTGCAAGTCTCCTGACTGGTGATTGATTCAGCGGCATCAGCCTGGGTTCGCTTCAGGAACAGCGGGACCACAAAACCGCCGATGGCCAGACCTGCAGCAAAAATCACTTCTGCTTTTAAAGAGAAGTGCAGGGCTTGGGCTACCAGGTAACCAACCACTGCCAATATCAGAGCAAGGATTGCGGCCTGCATATATACGGGAAACTTGGATAAATTCATCTTAAAAGACCTTTTGTAAATGAAAGCAAAAAAGGTGCAACACTATATTCACCTCCATGGTAACCAGCTTTCCTGATTGGCGCTACCATGGACCACTCGGGAGAGGTTATCGGCTCCAGTATGGCATTCCAGAGGCCAGTAATGGCGACAAAATGACGCTAAAAAGGGAGTGAAACAGCCAGATTGTGGATAACATTGTATATATACACTGAATAAGCTGTTTCTAATTGAATAATTTGAAGATTTCGTGATTATCTTCAAAAAATCCCTTGTCATCCCGGCGCGGC
>NZ_CDBW01000037.1:0-248 GCF_000820145.1 Aeromonas sobria
TCGGAATCGCTAGTAATCGCAAATCAGAATGTTGCGGTGAATACGTTCCCGGGCCTTGTACACACCGCCCGTCACACCATGGGAGTGGGTTGCACCAGAAGTAGATAGCTTAACCTTCGGGAGGGCGTTTACCACGGTGTGATTCATGACTGGGGTGAAGTCGTAACAAGGTAACCCTAGGGGAACCTGGGGTTGGATCACCTCCTTACCTTAAAGATGACGAAGTTGTTGAGTGTTCACACAGATTG
>NZ_CDBW01000037.1:333-681 GCF_000820145.1 Aeromonas sobria
TGCTCTTTAACAATCTGGAAAGCTGATTTAAAAAGTAGTTCTCAAACATTTGTTACAAGTGCTTTGGAAACTTCTTGGCGAAAACCAAAATTTATTTTGGTCCTTGTTGTACTTCAACAAGCAAGCGTTGTTTCGACGACACTTCTTGGGGTTGTATGGTTAAGTGACTAAGCGTACATGGTGGATGCCTTGGCAGTCAGAGGCGATGAAGGACGTACTAACCTGCGATAAGCTGTGAGAAGTCGGTAAGAGACGCTATTACTCACAGATTTCCGAATGGGGAAACCCACCCAGCATAAGTTGGGTATCGTTAAGTGAATACATAGCTTAACGAGGCGAACCGGGAGA
>NZ_CDBW01000038.1 GCF_000820145.1 Aeromonas sobria
CCATATTCAGGACGGGACAGGTAAAAAGAAAAAGCCCCATGAAGTTCATGGGGCTTTCGCTTTCAATATGGCGGTGAGGGATTATTAGAGCACTACAGTTGCTAGCTGAATAAGAAGAAAGCGGCCAGATGGCCGCTTTCTTCAGGAGCGTTTTTAGCTCTTGCTGACGGTTGATGCCATTTTGCCAAACCAGTGCTCCGACAGCTTCTGCGCCTGTTTGACTTCCGGATTGGTCATTGCCGCTTCCAGCTCGTCCCGGGCCTGCACAGCCTCAGGCATCCCTTCTGTGGCTGCCAGTGAAAGCCAGGCATAGGCATGCACCCGGTTGCGCGGAGCCCCCAGCCCCTCTTCACGTAGTGTTCCCATACGATATTGCGCCATACGATCACCTTGTTGGGCCGCCTGGCGATACTGCTTGAGGGCCAGTGCGTAATCCTCTTTGCCACCTTGTCCCAGACGTAACATTTCACCGTAGGTGTACTGCGCGGCAATGTGTCCTTGTTGGGCGGCCTTGGCATAGCTGGCTCTGGCCTGCTCCAGTTCACCTTGCTCCTGCTGTAGTGCTCCCAGATCGAACCATGCCTTGGTCACGCCACCGTCAGCAGCCCGAGTTAACCAGTGGATCTGCTGCTCCCGGTCTACCTGCTGCAAACTCAATTGATATTCGGCCTCATGGGAGCCGTGTCCAGCGGCCAGCTCCAGCCAGTAACGACCCAAAGCGGGGTCTGCAGATACCTCTTCCCCTGCCAGATACGCCATCCCTAGCCAAAGTTCTGCTTCGGCAGAACCTGCTGTGGCGGCCCGCTGATAAGCCGTAAACGCATCGGCGGGAGCGGCCTGTTTGGCTTGCTGTAGTAAAGCATCGGGTTGCTGTTGAGCCGCGGCTTTATCGTTCCAGCGCTGCGCGAGATCTGGACGCTTGGCAACCCCTTTACCTTGCTGGTAGCGCTCACCCAACAGGTACTGGGCATCACGGTTACCCAGTTCTGCCGCTTTTTCTAACCATTTGACGGCATCAGCATCAGCTCCCGGTTGTTGGCTATACCACCGGGCCAGGACTAACTGCGCTTCGGCATGATCCCGCTTGGCGGCCTGCTCGAACCAATCGAGGCATTCGCTCGCCAGTTTGCCCTGATGCTGCTCCTGGCACATCAGCCCCAGCCGATAGCTGGCATTGGTGTTGCCAAGGCGAGCTGAACGCTGCCACCACTGAGTGGCCAGCACTGGATTTTTGGGCTCACCAAGCCCGGCCAGATACCAGTCGCCCACTTGCCATGCGGCGTTCGCGCGGATCTGCTGATCGGCGGCCAAAGGGCCTGACTGCTCAGCCGCCTGCTGCATCCAGTGCATGGCATTGGGGTAATCGGGTTGGGCCGCCAGACGTTTGGCCAGCTCATATTGAGCCTTGCCATTGCCCTGAGTGGCAGCTTGGGATAATTCGGCGTCAGTGAGTGACGTAGTAGAAGAGCAGGCAGCGAGCATACCGGTCGCCAGCGCCAGCCATAAAGCACGAAATTTCATGGAAAAATCTACTCTGAGTGAAAATGTTACGGATGAATCACTGCCATCTTGCAAGCGGGTTCGTTATGCGCCGCAGCCACCTGATGGGCATACAGCTGATGCGGCGCCTTCCCTGGCCATGAGCCTTGCCTGTCAGGTGGTCTGTTCTGCTCTATGCTGCTGCCTTATCATCATCCACCACAGCCTCAATGCCACGTGGAACGAAGAAGTTGTTGCTGCGGAGCATGGTGTTGGCCTGAGCGTCGAGCGTAGCGTGCTTGAGCTCCTTCGAGCTGAAGTCATGCATGAAATAGTTGAAGAATGCGTCAACAACACGTGGAACTCGTAGGGATTCATTAAAGTTCAACACTATTTTGGCTGCCTGCACCGTCTTGCTCCATGTCGGTTGATTCGCCACTATAGCGTCTGCGTCCCTGCCAACCTGCTCAAGCCAGCCCCAACGTGCCTTGAGTTCATCGCGTTCACTACCACGAGCAACCTCGAGGCGAGCCCGGTAGTCGAACAGCTTTTCTCCCAGCCAGATGCAGTAACAGTTCATATGCCGTTCGAAACCTGCCGGAGTCGGGTCGACCCGACCGGCCCACTTCTGGTAATAGTCGCTGAAATCCTGCACAGAGCGTCCAGCCAGGTTGTCCAGCATAACGAAGTAGCTCGCCACATATGGGTCTTTCTTGTTCAGAGTACGAAAGTTGGAGAACGGCACCTGAGCCCGACGAGCGGTATCAAACATCTTTCTAAGCGGCACCCGGCAAAGCTCGGCACTGGGCCGCTGTTCGTTAGGTAGTAAGCCCCCAGTAACATCTTCGCTGATGCCAGGGCAGAGCTCCTCCCGCCAACCTGACTTGAGCGGCCCAAGGGGCAGCAGGGGACGATAGTCACGACGTTCATGGGCGGCTACCAGATGCAGGGCTCGCTTGACGGCTGGGTGAAGGGGCTTGTTATAGTCGATCACCTTGGCACCCGCTACCACGCCTAATGGCACGCCAGCCGGATTCTTGGTCAACAGGCCTGCCCAGTCAGACACCTCTGCAACGGTATCCCCCATATCGAGCAGGCTACGCCGTGAGCTGTCGAAGAGGCCAGCGAAGATCACCTCTACCTTGCTCTCCTCGTAGCGGTACTCGTTGCCCACCTTGGTACAGACCGACTCCAGCAGCTCCTCGATAAAGCGGCGAGCCAGAGCTGCCCCCAGATCGGCCCCGAAGACCGACACCTGGATCAACTTGATGGGAAGCTGGTTCAGTTCTTTGGAAGCGGACACGCTCAGTTTGAACTTATTCTTGGCATAATCGACTCTGGCATCGACCCCAGTCATAAACAAGTCGGCTACCCACGGGAGATCCCGGATGGGGGCTATGGCCTCAACCAATGCTCGCTTGGCCGCATTTTTGGCCGCTGAGGCTGACGCCTCGAAACTGCTCTTCAGGGTCAGCATATCGCCAAGCTTATTGGTCAAAACCTTGCTCCAATCCCCTTTGACCGCCTCGACCACCGTTTCTTTGGCCTGACCTTTCAGATCGTCAAGGTAATCGCCAGCCAACGCCTTCTGCCTTGCATCCAGAATGCTGTCCAGTCGCTCAGCTGTGGTGTCATCAAGCTGCGTGCCCAAGCCAGGTATATAGACTTTGTCATAGGTATATGAAGATGTCAGTGCTGCGGTCATTTCCCTTGGATGCGCTCGAAACAGACGCCCTACATTGGTTAACCGCTGACTGTCCTCATCAATATTTATATTCCGCTGGCGGCCATCGAAGAAGAAGCCAATCTGCAATGCTAGAGAGCATGTGCCAATACCTGCCTGATGGAGGCTCTCCTCACGAGCTATACGGCAAGCTAAATCATCCCGGTCGATCATCTTCCTTTCCTCGTACGGTAGGTATCAACAATGCTATCCATCTCTACAACGCAGCTATGGGCCCAGCGTACCATCGGGGTATTGTCAGGCAGTATCAATACACAGAAATCATCCTGTCCCTTTTCCCGCTTGGGCATGGGCAAAGTGACTGAGTGCTTCTCTGGTCGTAATCCTTCTTTTTCTAGCTGATCCAACGTGGTACTCAGCAACCAATCGATCTTCACCGTGTCGCCGTCGATCCGATAGGGACCAGCACTACCACCGCCCGCATTTAATCCGTCAAACGCAAACGCATTACTGCCCATTTTACCGTTGACGTAGACGTAGCTGATGGGGCGATCCATCACGGAAGCAACGTCGATAGAGGCCCCGCCATGTCGCTCCTGCAACAGAAACGTCCATCCCAGCCAGAGCACCAGTACAATCGCACTCAACCAACGCCCCCAGCGGGGCATCAAGTCCCACGCAGCAGTAGCCATTGTGGAGATAAATCGTGTTAGGCTTCTTTCTACACTCATGTTTGTCTCTTTTGTTATTCCTGGGCCGAACGCTCAACCAGCGAGCTGGTGCCGCTGTCCACTTGATGTAGGCTATCTTCTCGATCAATACGGCACTTCTGGTCATCCCTATCCACCATGACTATTTCCTCGTCCGATAGGTATCAACAATGCTATCCAGCTCAACCGGGCAGCTATGGGCCCAACGAATCATCGGGGTATTGTCAGGTAGAATCAGTACACAAAAATCATCCTGCCCCTTCTCCCGCTTGGGCATGGGTAGAACAACGTTATACACTTCTGGCCTGTAACCAAGCTCGTCATACTGCTTGCGGGTCATCGCCAATTCCCATTTGATCTCGACCGTATCGCCCTCAATCCGGTAGGGACCCGCACTGCCGCCCCCACCAGCACCAAATCCGTCAAACGCATCCGTGTTGCTACCCATCTTGCCATTGACATAGACGTAGGTGATGGGCCGATCAATCACCGACATGAGCACAACTGAAGCCCCACCATGTCGCTCCTGCAACAGAAACGTCCATCCCAACCAGAGCACCAGTACAATGGCACTCAGCCAGCGTCCCCAGCGGGGCATCAAGTCCCACACAGCCGTGGCCATGGTGGAAATAAATCGTGTCAGGCTTCTTTCTACTGTCATGCTGATTGCTTGAGTTGCTCCAAGGCTGAGCGCCCACCTTCCAGATAGGCCAATCCCCAGAGTATTAACTGAGCGTCGCTTGCCCCTGCCTGCTTGGCCTTGTCGAGTACCTTGCGGACCATGGCCATCCGCTCACAGGGCGGAAACTGAGCAATATTATCCCCTGATTGCCAGAGAGCCAGCAGTCGATGGGCTTGCGGTGATCCTTCCAATGCTTGATAGAGAGCCGGGGTCAGTTGCACCAGAACTGGTTCTGCCGGGGGGATAGACAAGACCAGCTCACGCCAGTTGCCATTGCACTCCCGCAGCCACCAACGACTGATGCCACCAAAGATACCGCCAAGCCAGGGGGTATCCTGCTGCTCAAGCAGCAAGGGCAAGGCGTCAGGGGTATAGAACCGCAGCAGCATACTGAACTTGCCGTTTGGTTCTATCACTCTTACTCCCAGAGCCAACTGCTCTTGCAGTGCTTCAACAGGTCGCTCGCTGTCAATCAGCCCCACGATATGCCCCTGCTCGGCGAGTTCAGCCAGCAAGCCTTCATCCTGTTGCGAGCACTGCCAGAGCCAGGGGCCCAGATTGACCAGCTCAAACAGGTCATCGTGCAGATAGAGCGGCAAAAACAGCCCCTCACTCATCTTCTCTCGCTGCTCGGCACTAAGATGGGCCGCTTCGATAAGCGCAACTGCCTTTCCTTCACGCCAGATTGATTCAGGTAGCATCTTACTCTCCCTTCACCACGGCATCGCCCTGAGCCATGGCTCTCAGCATGCAAGGAATGCAGACCGGTTTTTCAAGGGGCGGCATGGCCTTAAACAGCGGTGGCTTGGGTGGGGCAACAACCTCAACCGCACCGGGCTGGATCGGCATCTGCCCGGCCCAACCGGAGCCAGAGCCCGGGCTACCGCCGGAGTTCATCTTGATGGAGCCGCCAGAGAGGGTCACGCCACCGGCATCAATCTTGACAAAGCTGCCGCCGACTTTGAGGGTCAGTTCGGCGCCTGCCTCCATCACGATTTTCATGCCCGCTTTGTGGTGTACCTCGTTGCCAGCATCAACCAACAATGACTGCCCCAGTTTCTGGTGCATGGAAGCATCCACCGTCAGCGAATAGTCAGCCTTGATCTGGTCGCGCTTCTCGCCTTCTACCGTCAGGTGGTCATTGGCCTTGATGCGGGTCACACGTTCATTGTCGATATCAGTGTGCTGGTCGTGCTTGATATGCCAAGCTGCGTCGTTCTCTATCAGCACATTCAGGTCTTTCTGACCGTGAATGTAAATCTCTTCCTGCCCCGCCTGATCTTCAAAACGCAGCTCATTGAAGCCCTCACCCTGGTGGGTTTCGGTACGCAGCACGGTGCGAGTCTTGTTGGCTGGCAACTCGTAGGGCGGTCGGTTAGTGGCGTGATAGGTACGACCCGTCACGATGGGCTGGTCGGGGTCCCCTTCAAGGAACTCGACAATGACCTCGTGGCCAATACGCGGAATCGCCATCATGCCGTATTGGCCACCGGCCCAGCCCTGGCTCACCCGTACCCAGCAGGAGCTCATATCGTTGCTCGAGCCATAGCGGTCCCAAGGGAACTGCAGTTTGACCCGCCCATGCTCGTCGCAGTAAATCTCTTCCCCGTCGGGGCCGACCACGCTGGCGATTTGCGGGCCATCCACCATCGGCTTATGGGGGGCCTCGGGGCTGCCGATGCGCGCTCGCCAGGTGGTGCTCGCTTTGACCACCCCAAATTCGTTGTGGTAGACGGTCGGGCCACTGCCACCCTCTTCCTCCAGCGCCTGCGGCTGTTCACCGATGTGGCGGATATGGACGATTTGCCAATCGGTGTTGAGGCTGCCATTGGGGTGTTCGGTCAGTGAAAACGTCTGGCCCGGCAACAGAGCCGCGCTGTTGGACTTGCCACTGCCCGCTACCGCGTCGTTGCGCAGGGCATCGAGCCGATGCTGGGCAAACGCCTTGCCGCTGCCGTCCTGCTTGTAGCGACCCGGATAATCGAAGTGCTGGTAGGTATCGCGCTGGTGCTCCAGCTCTGCCCCCATTTTCTTCTGGGAGAGGCCATAGGCCGGGGTCTTGAAGCTGTAGTCTTTCAGCTCCACATCCGAGGGGCGCACCGCTTCGCGGTAGTGGAACTGGCGAACATAGGCGCCCTGTTCCAGCGAGCGGTTGCCGAGATTGAAGAACAGCTCAGGGCCAGCGGTTAATGCCGCCGCATCGTCGGCAAACACGATGCGATGTTTGCCTGCTTCAAACTCGTGGAAGTAGAAGAGCCCCTCTTCGGCGGCAAGGCGGTTAGCGAAATCGAGGTCGGTCTCGCGGTATTGAACGCAGTATTCCCGCTGGGCATGCTCGTTTTTCAGGGCAAATGCGTAGTCGGTGATGCCGTGCTCTTGCAGCAAAATAGAGAGGATTTCGTCGGGCTTTTGTGCCTGGAAGATGCGGGAGTTTTGGCGCAGGCCCAATCGCCACAGCGTAGGTTTGACCTCGAGGCTATAACGGGTGCGGCGAAAGCCGCTGTCCCCTTGGGCAAACTCGCTCACTACCCCGCAGACGCGCCGTTGCAACTCGCCGTTGTACCAAACCATCAGCTCGCAGGGCTGGTCCAGTACGGCGCCAAAGTCGACATCGGGCTGGCTACTTGCCAACTCCAGCTGCAGGTTGAACGGTCGGTTCAACCCCTCGTCCAACTGGAAACTGGCCACCACGAAGGTGCCCTCGGGCAGCGCCCCCACCTTGACGGTGAATTGTAATCCTGTGCTTTGCGCCATGACTCTGTTCCTTATCCTGCCTGTCCGCTACCGGAACCAATCACCACGCCACCACAATCCACTGCCGTGCCGGTAACGGCGATGGGTTTGCCGTTCACCAATACCGAGCCAACACCGCTGGCAATGGCCCGTGGGTGCGGTGGGTTGTTGGGCTTGTCGTGGGGCGCCAGCGGATCACCTTGCCGAGCCACCGGCTTGCCATCGAGGAACACGTCGGGACTTGCAGCAATCACCGGGGTCGGAGGGAAGCCGTCGTGGTCGGTGCCAATATCACCGAGCAGTGCGATCGCGGGGCACATAGTCATTCTCCATATGAGCGGGGACAAGCAACGGCATCATCCCTCATGCCCCTGCGACAACGGTGTGATACGCAGGGGCTTGAATTAAGCAGAACAGGCCACAGCACAAACTATGCCATTCAGCGCACTAAGCATTAATTAAATTAAATCAACAGGTTATCGTGCAACAGCAGATAGCTGGGTGACCTAATCGCAAGGAATTGCGCAAACGAGGCAATCCCTCTGCGAAAAGTTGCATCCATGGTGGATCACTCCATCATGCGAGCAACAAATTGCGCCAATCAGATAAATCAACTACCCGAGAGTCCCTGCTGTAGCTGGTAAAGCCGAATATTGAGTGCTTTCAAGTCACTCTCTATCCCTTTCAGCTCGGCGGCCGTAATAGGCTCCTGTGATGCTTTTCTCGCCTCCAGCTCGTTCAAGCGCAAACTGAACGGGATCTCCTGCATCAGGTTCTTCTGTACCTCATACAGCTGAGACTTGAGGTAGGAGATGGTCACCGTCTTGCGCTGACGCTCCAGCTCCAGCAGCTGATCGAGCAGGGCATCGACTCCGGCGCGAGCCTCCAGATAGGTCGGCACCCGGTTGAGATCCCCCTGCTGGCCAGCCAGTGCCGTCTGCCACTGCTTATCAAGCGCTTTGACCGCCAGCGAGTCGGGATAGAGCATCTGCAGCGAATTACGCAGCCCCTCGCCATAGCGATACCAGTAGAGCGGCGAGGCCTGCTCCAACCGTCCCAGCTGGGCCTGATAACGCGACACCAGCTCGCTCTCCATCCCTTGCAGGGTCTGCTCCCCCAGCACGATGCGCGCCTGGCGAATGTCGTCATAACTCAGGGCCTGCGGCAACTCTGTGGCGGGTTGTTGCAACCGCTGCGCCGCGATAGCTTTCTCTTGCTGCAGATGTTGCCAGCCAAACCACCCCATCATGGGCAAGGCACAGGTGAGCAGACCACAGCCAAACCAGAACCAGGCTGGCCGCTGTTTACGATGCTGCTCAATCTTGAGCACGGTCGGCTTCATCTGCCCCTTCTCGCGCCCCACCAGAATGCTGCCCTGAGGCAGGTGCTGGGCCGCCGCCCCGACAGAGGCGCCGTGGTCACTATCCATGTCGGATTTGAAGAAGACCATCGGCGGGATCTGCAGCTCATCCTTGAGGCCCGGATCGTCGGAGACGATGACGATCTCGGTCTCGTCAAACAGATGGGTATAGCCCTCGATGAAGTGCACCAGATTCTCGACCCTGGGAATGCGGCTCAAGCCCGTGTTGTGCAGCTTCTCGCTGATAAGTTGCAGCGCCCGCTCACAGCGGTAGATCAGCCGCTTGTCCTCATGGCTGATCTGGTATTGGCGGATCACGTCGCTGACGCGGGCGATAAACCAGTCGAGCATCTCGATACGGGCCCGCTCCTGATGCACCGGCGGCCAGAAACTCTCCCACTGGGTGACGATCAGGTTGGCAAGAAACTCGCACCCTTCGGTAAAGCCGCTCAGCCCCTGAAGACGGGATCGCGCCAGAGTGAAGTAGATGGCGGTTTGCAGATCCACCCCATGCTTTTCAAAGATTTGGCTGGCGAGCTGATGGATCCTGACCCAATCCACCTCGGGTCGGGAGGCGTGGCTGAGCTTGTTGATTTCGGCGCGCAGCGCCTCGTATTCCGGCAACATTCTGGGGTCACGCCCCACTTTCAATGCCTGCTGGCCTTGTTGATTCTGTGACATATCGGATTCCAAAATGCGGGGGGCATGGCGCCCCCCAACATGATCAATAGAGGGATTCAGGTAAGCTGAACTGGCTGAACAGGCCGCCGGTGAAGGGGTTCTGGGCGCTGTCGGTATAGACCCGATAGGTCATGGCCCCCTGATCCACCGGGAAGCGCACATCAAAGGTGGCCTCGTTGACCTGGGTCAGCTCCCCCTTGTCCATCAGACGGAACATGGCCCAGGGACCGACAAAGCCTTCGCTGCGCGGTGAACGTTCACGGGCAGCAGGCACCAGGGTGATCTTGCTCTCGGCCCCGTCGCGCATGGTGTTTGGCCACACCAGCGGGATCTTGTTGCGACGACCGTGGGCATACTCCAGCAACTGGCCATCAAGGTTGAGCACACTGCGCCGCTTGTTGGCGGTGAGCTCGATAGGCTCGAGGGCAAATTGCACCTCCAGATTGCCCTGCTGGCTGAAGAAGATCTGGCGGATCCGCGCGGCCCGATCCAGCTGCTTGATCAGCTCGGCCTGAATCGGTGAGCTCAGTTCCCCCTCCATCAAGCCCCCCTCCACCATGGGTTTGAGGTTGACCTGATAGAAGCTATCCAGGGTGCCACCGGGGGCAAAGAAGCGTTCCATCTCGGAGAGAGGCACATCCTTGACAGAACCCGGGTTGAACGGATAGCGATCCGCCAGCTGGCTGTTGAAGGGCGTCAGCACCTTCGCCTGCCACTCCTGATTAAGGGATGACATCGCCAGATCAATCACCAGTTGCGAGCTCTGATCAGCCAGCTGACCCACCCAGCGATTGAGTGGCTCTGGCAGACCACGGGCATACTGCTGCAGGGCAAAGACCGGATCGGCGTACTTGTTGGTCAAACGCAGCTGCACCGCCTTGAGGGCCGACTGCCCCGGCTCGGTGGCATTGACGATCAGCTCCATATAGTGCTGCAGCTCAATCAGCTTCTGGTTCACTTCAGAAATCAGCGGCCCCTGCTCGCCACGGCCGGTCAAGGCGCCATTGGTAGCCATAAAGGGACGCCCGATCCGGGCGGTGATCGCCTGCGCCGGATCCCCTTCCGCATCGGAGATCTTGCGAATGCGGGTGTTGTCATCCAGCGAGGCCAGCACCCGTTGGAACGGCTGGTCGTTGCCGGTGATGGCGGAGAGCACATCAAGCGCCTGCTCGGGACTGGCAAGGGTCTGCACATCCAGATTGGTCAGCAATTTTTGCCACTGGTTGACGTAATCGGTGACATAGCGGTCGTTGACCTGACGGGCGATCTCCTTGCGATCCGCCTCGCTCAACTGGCTCAGCTTGCGCTGACCCAGCACCCAGGCATCCATGGCGGTGAGATCGATCAGCGCCTTGTCCTGCTTGAGGAAGAAGTCACTGAAGCCGGGCCAGGTCAACAAACGCGGCATCTGACCAGCACTCTCGTTGCGCAGGGCAAACACGGTGTCGAAGGTGGGGCCCACCTCGTCACGGACATTGAGATCCGGCGGCAACACATCGCCCGCCTTCACCACCAGATTCTGATAGACCCGCTGATACATGGGCAATTTGCCCAGTTCACGTTGGGCGCCATAGACAGGCTCCTTGAACGGAATGAAAGCGGTGATGGCGGCCTGGTCACGGGCGGCGCGAGCACCATGCCAATCGGTATGGTCGAGGGCGTAATCAAGATGCCCCCTCAGCTGATCCTGCACCACCCCTTGCCCTGGGAAAGCGCGCTGCCAGCGGCTGGCCATGTACTGCTCCACCAGCTCCTTGTTGCGACCGGAGGCATCATCCAGCATCCGCATCACCCGCAGAATGGAGAGCTTCTCCTCGCTGCCAGCCGGTGCCCGATTGAGATCCTCCAGCAGCCCCTGCATCTGGGCTGGCATGAAGCGCAAGTTCAGCAGTTGCAGGTAGGAACCTTCCACATAAGGGCCTATTTCGCTCCCCTGATAGAGGCCAAGATCGGCCACCAGCGGCATGCGATCGCGATAGTTGCCAAACGAGAGGGTCGCCTCGCGGATAAGATTGAGTCGTGGCAGCTGACTGACGCCGAAGGCATGTTCGTCTGCGACCTCATTGGTCTCGGTGAACGCTTGCGCCTTGGTCAGTACATTGTGACCCGCCTCCTCGTTAACCCGGTAGAAGTAGTGCCAACCACCGATCAGGGCTGCCGAGAAGAGCGACAGGCAGCCGAGGCCAATGGCCATCCGGCGGCGACGATAGAGGGTATGCAGCCGGTTTTCTCCGGCCAGATGGGCCTCGGGGAAGATGATCGAGGAGAAGAGCTTGCGCACGAAATAGGTGTTGGACTCGCCGCGCAGGGCGGAGTGAATAGGCTCGGGCAAGCTGTAACGCCGGGCAGCGGCCTGAGCAAAGGCATCGAACGGGACACCTTGCTGATAGACGGAGCTGATATAGACGCCGCGCACCAGCAGTGGCTTGCTCTCTTCAATGGTCAGGGTTTCATCGAGCAGGCTGGTCACATAATCCTTGAGACCTGCCAATTGACGGACAAACGAGAACAGGGCGTTGCGCTGGGCAGCATCGAGCCGGGATAGCATCATCTCCGGCAAATTGCGGTTGAGATTGTCGACCCACTGATCCCAGAACAGGGCCAAGTCTTGCTGCCAGGATTTACCCTGACTGCTGCCGGGGTTGAAGGTCACCCCCAGCACGGCGTCACGGGCCTCTTTATCCAGCTGCTCATAAACCACATCAAAGCCACGCAGCATGTCGAGTTTGGTGAAGGCGACATAGAGCGGCAGCCGGGTATTCATGGTGGCCGATACCTCTTGCAACCGGGCACGCATCAGCTGGGCATATGCCTTGCGCTCGGCCACGCTGGCCGCGGACAGCCATGCCAAATCAACGGTCAGTACCAGCCCATTGAGGGGCTGACGACGACGATGCTCGTTGAGCCAGTTCAGCAGATGCAGCCAGAGCCGCTCATGCTTGCGAGCTTGCGGATCCAGCTCGGGCTCGGCTTGTGACAACAGCGTACCGGCCGGATCCAGCATCACCGCTTGCTCACCCAGCCAGCAATCGATCAGCTGACCTTGCGCCACGTCCCGCAGTTCGGTGTCGAGTCTGGGGTTGAGTTTGTTGGCCGGGTTGGCACGGTGGATCAGGCTGCTCTTACCGCTGCCGGGCAGACCCAGCACCAGATACCAGGGCATGGCGTAGATCGCCCCCTTGCCAAGATGTTCAGCCAGGGCTTGCAACCAGCGGTTAAGGAACAAAGCCTGCTTGTCGACGAGCCCTTTGACCGGGTCCTGTTCCAGCACCACTTCGTGCTGGCGTTCGGCTTTGAGCTGCTTCATCTTGCGCCATACCCGCCAGGAGAGTACCCCCAGCAGTAACCAGAGCCAGAGCAGGGTAAACACCACCCGCCCCCACAAGGACTCGAATGGTTTGGCATCACGGATCTCGATGCGAGACCCCAGCCACCACACCAGGATCAGGGCGACAACCCACAGCACCACTCCGAGCAGGGGCCAGGAGGGTTTCAGTTTCGGCAGCTGTTGCCGCAGAAAGGTAAAGATGGTTTTGAACATAAAATGTGATCCAACTCCGACTCAATGACTCATTTCGGCACTTATTTCGGCAAATGGGTGGCATAGGGGGCCAGGCGGCTGACCAGCCCGGGCTCCCACTGCGACAACCCAAGGCGATCTGCCTCTTGCCACAAGTGTTGATATTGTTGGCGCGCAAGCGCCTCCATGCCTTCCTGCTCCAACAACTCCGCCTGCACCAACTGGGCATGGAAGCGGGCTCTTGGCTCTTTCATCTGTGCCATCCGCTCATCAAGCAGGGCGAGCGCGGCGGCAACCCCCTGCTCCCCATGACGCAGGGCGACCTCCTCGGCCAGCTCGGCCTGTCCGCTGCCGCCCCCACTGCCCTTGGCAGGCTGCAACCAGCGACTGCACTCGGGGGAGAGAAACGGGGAGCCATCGCTGAAGGTGAGATCCCGCAGCGCTGGCAGGCGCTGCAAAAACACATCCAGCTCATCCATGATCGCCTGTGCCACTGCGCCATATCCCAGCTTCTGGGCCACCTCGGCCGATAGGTAATGCCCCTCGAACCAGTAAGGGGCCAGGGTCAGGCTCTGCTCGATGCGTTGCCAGAGCGCCAGATCTGGCGTGGCCAGGGCAGCGCGATACTCATCCACCATGTCTGCCGACATGGAGGCCAGCTGGGTTTTGTTCCCCTGCGCCGTCATCGGCGGGGTGGTGATGCCGGCCCAGATGGCGTGACGACGCAGCCGATAACCGATCGCCGCCTCTGGCTGGCGCTCAATCAGTAGCTCCACCACCTTGAGCTGGGTCTGTCGCCATGCCCGATCGTTGGAGCTGTCGATCTCGACTCCGGAGCCCTTGCTGCTGCCACTGAGCACCATGGTGCCCGCCATACCGCTCGCACTGGCGGTGGCTGCAACCGTGCTGCTCGACGGTTGGCCACCGGCATCTGCCTGGGCCTGGGCAACCTGCTGTCGCTGGGCCCGCTTCAACCCCATCATCAGGGGATCAAGCAGATCGCCCTTGTCAGGGCACTGGGCCAGCCAGACGGCCTCCAGCTGCTCTGCCTGCACTAGCAACTGAGCCAGCTCGGCCGCCGAGGCGCTCTCGCTCACCCTCGGCAGGGCCCCCTCGAAGCGCTTGATGATCTGCACCATCAATCGCTGCTTCTGGGTTGCATTCCCCGGCCAGGCCAACAGCCAATAGGCCTTGATCCAGGCCTCCAGCAAACTGAACGCCGCCCCCATCGGGGTCGCTTTGGCCGGGTGCTGCAGGCAACGCAGCAGCTGGGCCAGCACCCGCATATCCTTGGTGCGGCTCTCCAGCAACCCCAGACAGGTTTCAGCTACCGCATTGAGATCGACCTGGCTGTGGGCAAGGGAGCCCAACTTGACCAGCTCGGTCTCCACATAGTCCCAGCGCGGCTCATCGGCCAGCACGGCACCTTTGATCTGGGCATCCGGCAAAGTGGCCAGCAGGCGGGCACACCAAGGGTGTTGATAGCTCATCTTCCCCCCTACCAGCGACACTGTTGGCGCACCGGTATCAGTGCCTCTTTCAAGCCGCTGAGATCGACCCGCAGCAAGGCGCCATTGGCCGCCTGAACCTGCAATTCACGATGGCCGATCCAGCGTTTGAGCTCCTCGATGGCAGGCAGGCCGCGGCCATATTCGAGCAGCA
Source organism: Aeromonas sobria (assembly GCF_000820145.1). Classification (GTDB taxonomy): domain Bacteria; phylum Pseudomonadota; class Gammaproteobacteria; order Enterobacterales; family Aeromonadaceae; genus Aeromonas; species Aeromonas sobria. The sequence goes on from NZ_CDBW01000038.1 coordinate 14,512, forward strand.
ATCCCTGATCGCGGATAAACCAGCTCTGGCTGCTATGAGCAGTTTGCCCATCAAGCGCAACCTCGACGGTCTCGCCGCGCCACGGAGCATCCAGCCGCAAGCGGATATGGGTGATGCTGTTGACGCAACCGATCGCCAAGGTGGCACCGCGCAGGGCCGGGCGGGTCAGTACCGCCGTGCCGCTCTCCTCATCCTGTCGCAACAGGAAGGGGGAGCTATCCGGCACACGGGCCAGCTCCTGCACCTCTATCGCCAGCCAGGCTGGAGATTTAGTGCTCTCCTTGCTGCCTGATGGCGTCACCTCATTGCCAAGGGCGTCATAGCATGCGAGCCGGATCAGAGGGGATGGCTCGCGCCGACAAGCTTGCCACGCCGCCATATCGAAGGGTGGCACCGCACTGCCGGTCGCCAGCAGCAGGGGCAACAAACCGATGATGCTCATCAGTTCACCTCCAGTTTCTGGCACTTGTGATCCAGGGTGCGCTTGGGAATATTGAGGCTCTCGGCCACCAGCATGCGATTGCCCTGAAAGTAACGCAGACGCGCTTCAATCACCGACGCTTCGTACTGCTGCATGGCACGGCGCAGATCGCGGATATGGTTGTAATCGTCCAGCGTATCGGGCAATTCGGCACAGACCCGATCCCGCAGCTCCGGCGGCAAGGCGCCAAGCCCCACCTCTTCACCGTGACGGGTGTGGGCACAAGCTACCTCCAGCAGGTTGCGCAGCTCGCGCACGTTGCCGGGGAAGTCGTAACTTTGCAGCTGCTTGAGGAACTTGCGCTGCAAGCCAGCCAGCCCCTTGTCATCCTGGGCGGCAAACTGGGCCATGAAGTGCTGGCAGAGCAGCGGCACATCCTCGATGTGTTCGCGCAAGGGGGCGATCAGCAGCAGACACTGGCAGAGACGGTGGTAGAGGTCGGCACGGAACTGCCCCTCCTCCACATGACGGGTAAGCGGCTGATGGGTGGCGGCAATCAGGCGAAAATCGGAGTGATATTCCTGCTCTGCCCCAAGCGGCCGGTAGCTGCGGGTTTCCAGCACCCGTAGCAGCTTGGCCTGCATGGCGGCGGGCATGTCGCCCACTTCATCGAGAAACAGGGTGCCACCATTGGCTTGGGCCACCAGCCCGGTCTTGTTGGAGAGGGCGCCGGAGAAAGCCCCTTTTTGATAACCGAACAGCTCGCTCTCGATGAGATTCTCGGGGATGGCGGCACAGTTGATGGCGACGAACGGCTTGGCGGCGCGCTCGGAGCACTGGTGCACCAAACGGGCGACCACCTCCTTGCCACTGCCGGTCTCCCCCTGAATGAGCACGGTCAGCTTGTGCTGGCCCGCCTGGGCGATCTGCTCGCGCAGGCCGCGGATCACCGCCGACTGACCAACCAGCTGATCCCCCAGCAACTTCTCGTGCTGGCGCTGGCGCTCCCCCTCGCCCTTTATCTGACGCAGGGAGTCGCGTAGCACGTTCTGATCCCGGCGGCTACGCCCCAGATCGCGGATCAGGGTTAGCTGGTTGCAAAAGACCTGAGCCAGACTGGCCAGCTCGGGGCGAGCCGCCCACTCCTGCAGCACATCGCCGCTGTCCATCATCGCCAGCACGGCAAACGGCTTGCCGTTGCCATCATTGAGGGGAAAGACGTGCAGGCCGCACTGCTGGCCAAGGTTGGCCAGCAGTGCGCGAAAACCGGCATGCTCGATGCGGGCACCCCCATGGAGGGAGTCCCAGGTGCGGGACTGGGCCTTGTGCAGTGCATAGGCAAGTGGATGAGAGAAATCATCCACCGCCAGCACCAGCGCCACCTCCTGCCCCTTGACCCACCCTTTGCACTCCAGCTGACGGCCACTCACGTCCAGCATGCCAAGCAGCAGACCTTTGGGCTGGAAGCTGGCATGGAGGGTCGAGCTCCACCAGTGGCAGAGATGTTGTTCATCCCGTTGCGAAGTGAGCGCGAGGGCGAATGCGAGGGCTTGCTCCATGGTCAGCCCTCCACCTCGGCCACAAACTGGTGATCGGCCACCGAGAAGCGCACCCGGTTGATGGGTTCACCGGCCGAGAGGCGCTGCAGCAGTTGCAGGGAGACCGGCGGCAGCAGGGCGCCATCGATGACGGACTCCAGCATCCGCGCGCCGTTCTCGCTGCGATTGGCCCGCAGCAGGATCTCCTCGGCCACCTCGCTCTCCAGCACCACCTCGGCGCCGAAGCGCTCCTTGAGCAGCTTGACCAGCCGATTGAGTTTGCCACCGACGATCTGCACCAGGGTGTCGTGACCGAGCGGCAGGTAGGGGATCACCTCCATCCGCGCCAGCAGGGCCGGTTTGAAGAAGGCGGCCAGCTCCGGATAGAGCGCGTCCAGCAGCGCATCAGGCAGCTCGGCATGATCGACGATGGTCTGGAAACCAAGGTTGGAGGTGAGGAAGAAGACCACGTTCTTGCAGTCGATGATCCGCCCTTCCCCATCAGCCAGCTCGCCCTTGTCGAACGCCTGATAGAAGAGGTTGAGCACGTCCGGGTGGGCTTTTTCCACCTCGTCCAGCAGCACTACTGAGTAGGGTTTCTGCCGAATGGCTTCGGTCAGCACGCCACCCTCGCCAAAGCCGACATAGCCGGGAGGCGAGCCGATCAGACGGGAGACGGTGTGCTTCTCCTGATACTCGGACATGTTGATGGTGGTGAGATACTGGCGACCGCCAAACATCAACTCGGCAATCTGCAACACGGTTTCGGTCTTGCCGACCCCGCTCGGCCCCACCAGCAGGAAGGCCCCCAGCGGACGACCCGGACGCCGCAGGTCGGCGCGGGCGGTCAGCAAGTGTTTGTGCAGGTGGGCTACCGCCACATCTTGCCCCTTGATCAGCTCGCCAAGGTACTCCGGCAGACGGGTCACCACATCCAGCTCCCCCTGGGAGATGCGATTGAGGGGCACCCCGGTCCACTCGGCGATTACCGCAGCGACCTGAGTCTTGTCGACATGGGCAGAGACCAGCACCTCACCCTGTTGCAGTTCGGCCAGTTCGCGTTCAAGCCCGGCAAGCTGCTCGACGGCCGCTTGCGGATCGAGGGGAGCATCGGCCAGATCCAGCGCCTCTCTGGTCAGCATCTCATCCTGCTGATCGGCCAGCAGGGCGGCACGCAGCTCGACAATCCGATGCACCAGCCCCTGTTGCTGCTGCCACTGGGCCTCCTGCTCACGCAGGGTGTCACGGCAGGTCTGCTGGGCCGTTTGCAGTTCGGCGAGGCGCTCATCGTTGTCACCCAGACCGATCAGGCTCTGGCGCTCCAGCTGACGGATCTCCAGCTCACGCTGGCGCAGTTCGTTTTGCAAATGGCTGACGGCGCGCGGCGGCGTGGTGAGGTTGATGGCTACCCGAGCACAGGCGGTGTCGAGCACGTCGATCGCCTTGTCCGGCAGCTGACGGCCGGAGATATAACGGGCAGAGAGCTGGGCGGCGGCTTGCAGCGCCTCCTCATCAATCAGTACCCCGTGGGCCTTTTCGTAGATGCTGCGCAGACCGCGCAGGATCACGGTGGCTTCGTCGGCATTGGGTTCCCCCACCTTCACCAGCTGGAAGCGGCGCGACAGGGCGGCATCTTTTTCCACGTACTTCTTGTACTCGCCCCAGGTGGTGGCGGCGATGGTGCGCAGCTCGCCCCGGGCCAGCGCGGGCTTGATCAGGTTGGAGACATCCAGACCACCGGCCTGATTGCCCGCCCCGATCAGGGTGTGGGCCTCATCGATAAAGAGGATGACAGGACGCACCGCATCCTTGACCTCCTGCATCACCCCCTTGAAACGCTTCTCGAACTCCCCCTTGACCGAGGCGCCCGCCTGCATGGCGCCGAGATCCAGGGTCATCAGCTCCACATCGCGCAATTTTTCCGGCACCTGGCCCGCGACGATACGCAGCGCCAACCCTTCGATCAGGGCGCTTTTACCGACGCCCGCCTCCCCCACCACGATGGGGTTGTTTTTACGACGACGGGAGAGGATGTCGATCATCAGATCGATCTCATGATCCCGGCAGAGCACCGGATCCAGTGTTCCCTGACGGGCCTGTTCGGTGACGTTGAAGGTAAAACGGGCCAACAGGCTGGCGTCAGCGGGCAGCGCGGCCTGAGTCGAAGTGCCGTTGGCAGAAACGGTAACTTGGGTCTCGGCAGACTCTTTCACCCACTCATCGAACTGCTGGCGCAGCAGCTCGCGATTGACGTTGGCCAACAGGCGCGTCACCGACCCCGGCAGGTAACGCTGGGGGGTCATCAGCAGCACCAGCAGCATGACGCCGCTGCGCAGTTGGCCGTGTTGCAGCTCGGCAGAGGCGAGCAGCCAGCTGTCTTGCAGCCACTCCACCAAGAGCGGCGAGAAGGAGGGATAACCCTGACCATAACCGTTATCGGCCTCCGAGGGTTGCAGCAGGATCTTTAACTCCTCAACCTCGACCTCGGCCCGTTTGAGGATCTGGCGCACATCGCTGAGGGGGGTATCCAGCATCTTCAGCAGCAGGTGCTCGATGCGGATCTCGGCGCCCTGATGATTGACACAGAGGGCCGCAGCCTCCTCCAGCATGTGACGACAGATGGGGTTGAGTCTTTCCACCAGTACCGGTAGCTCTATACGAATCAAGGCGTGCTCTCCTTAAGTATTTATTTTAATAATTCGCCCAGTTGACGCAGTACGTCCTGGGTCTGGTTATTGAGTTGGTGGTGATAGAGGCCAAAGATGATGGCCAGGATCAGCGCGCCCCCCATAAACAGGGTGCGCAGGGAGACTTGCTTGCGCAGCTGGTAGCGAGACGCCTGCTGACCGAGATCGAGATGAAACACGCTGGGTGCCTCACCGCCACTTTCGAGTGACAGTTGCTTATGCAGTTGCTTGACGATCCGTTCAAACTCGTCACGGCCCTGGCTCATCACCTTGTAGCGCCCCTCAAAACCGAGGCACAGGCAGAGATAGATGAACTCCAGAATGTCGCGATAGCGCACCGGATCTTCCTGCAGACGCGCCAGCAGCACGAACACCTTCTCGCCGCCCCAGGTCTCGTTGTGGAAACGGGTCAGCAGCGAGTGTTCCGACCATTCGCTCTGGCTGCCCCAGTCGCGGCCCATCACCGCCTCATCGATGAAGGTGCAGAGGATGTAGCGAAACGAGAGGACGACGCCGTTCTCGTAACCCTGCGCCATCAACTCCTGCTCGATGGCCTGGATCTCGGTCACCACCCGCTGATAGAGCTCGGGCACCCGATCGTAGCGCGACAGCAGCCGTACCCGTTGCACCAGCCCCAGCAGCGGGGTCACCGCATCGATCATCGGATTGATGCTCTGGCCACGCAGGCGGAACCAGTAGTCCGAATCCATGTCCAGCTGTTCGGCGTGATCGAACAGCAGGTCGCTCAGTTGCTCGTTGTTGATAATGTCCGTGGTCATCTCTGCTTGTTTCCTTGATGCGATCACTGGCTACGGATGGCCCAGAGCTGCATGTCGAGCTCGGGGAAATCGCCGGCAATGTGGAAGGCGAGCGTATTGCTGACCGCCAGCATCTGCCAGGCAGGGCTCTGACGGTCGAGCTGGAAGTAGCTGTAACCAGCGTGATAGGGCAACTGACGCGGTGCCACCGGCAGCGGCAGCAGCGGAATACCGGGCAACTGCAGGCTGATGAGTTCGCGGATCTTGTCGCTCGACGCCACCTTGGTCTGCTGCAGCAACTGCTTGCGCAGCTGCTCCTGCGGCATGCGGGCGCGCACCGCTAGCACGAAGTCGGCGCTTTGCATCAACTCGCTCTCATTGACCATGGCCACCATGACGCCGTACTGGTGCTTGCGCAGCTGGATGGAGACGGCACGTGGCGACAGCACGGTACTGAGCGCCTGACGCAGGGCCAGCATCACCGGCTCGAAGCTCACCTGCTGATCGTCATGACGATAGGCGGGGAACTCGGGCGGCAGACGGGACTCGTCGGTAAAGGTCATCAACTCGCCACAAAGCTGCACCAGCGCCTCGTGCAACCGCTCGGGGTGCAGGGTACCAAGACGCGCCAGATGGGAGAGCTGTGGCTGAGCCCGGTTAAGCAGTTGCAACATCATGAACTCGGCCACATCGGCCACCCCCTGCTGTCCCGGCGCGGCGATGCGCTGGGAGAGGCTGCGAGCCCGCTCGGCCACGAGGCCAGCCGATTCGCCGAGGAAGCGCTTGAGGGTCGGAATGGCAGAGACACTGATACTGCAAGGCATGAAGTTGGGATCCAGCACCAGACCGCCATCCGGGCGCTTGTCCAGAATGCGGGCGATGGCGAGGGACGCATAGGCGCTGCGGTCTTCCCGCTCCAGCATCAACCGCAAGCTGACCCGCCCCACTTCGAGGGAGACCACGTCGCCCCCTTCGCTGTGCAGATCTCGCACATCGTGGCGATGGGCCTGCAAACGGGTGGCCACCTGACCGCCCTGATTGACCTCGTTGACCCCGCTCACCGAGAGCGGCAGCGCCAGATAGATCTTCTGGTTGGCCACCGAGGCATCGGTGATCTCCAGCGGGGTCGGCAGCACATCATCGTTCGGGATGTTGAAGACGGTGCCGTCCGGCAGAATACCGGTGGCCCCCACCAGGGCGATCCGGCCAAAGCCGAGATAATCCTCGTTGATGGCGAGCGACTGCAGCCCGTAGAAATAGTCGGACAGCGCGCTCAAACGCGCGTGCAGCGCGTAATCTGAATGTCTCTGTTGTTGCTGGAAGTGCTGGGGCTTGATAAAGAGCCCTTCACGCCAGATAACCCGATTTCGACTCGACATAATTATTCTTCTTCTTTTTGTAGTTCCACTTCATCCAGACGCAGGTGCACCAGGATTTGATAGGCCGTCCCCTTGCTCTTGACCTTGATGACCTTGCGCCACTCGGCGCTGTCCGGATCGGCGTACCGTGCAATCACGCCGATGTAACGGGTCTTCTCGTCAAGCTTGACGGGGGGCAGGTATTTGAACTGGCCGGGCAGCAAGGTGTACTCCTGATGATCCAGATAGTTCTTGCCAAGGGCCTTCTCTACATCTGCCGTCACCTGGTCATAATCGGTGGCGAGCAGCTTGGAATCTTCGGCCAGCAGCACCACCTGAAACTCAATGGGTGCCGCCTCCCCACTCTCGTTGGGGTTGACGTCAGGCTCTGCCAACAGGCTGAGCCCCAGGGTGGAGGGCTGGTCATCATTGCTCCCCACCTGGATATCCGGATCCATGGCCACATCGGCCATCTTGCCCATGGTGGTACATCCGGCCAGGACCAGCAGACAGGTCCCGAGCCACAGTGCACGTATCATCAAATAAGTCCCTGTTGCTGACGCACAGCCTGGTCATACGCCTGGGCGTAAACCTGATGGAACAGCTTGTCGAACCCCTGCTGACGGGCGGAGGTGAGCTCGCGGTAGTAGTGCTGGTACATGTTCCAGGCCCAGCCTTCATCGGCCACCCCCGGGGCACCGGTACGGCGATAGTGCTCGAAACGGCCGAGCAGCGCCTCGGGCGAGAAGGCCTGCAGGATGCTGTCAAGGGCCGCGCCTATGGCCTTCTGGTTCGCCACGTGATGAATACGCACGTTGCGCAGACTCTCGGCCACCGCCGCCGGGGCTGTCAGATGGACCGGGCTCTTCTGCTCGGCAAACATCACCGCCAGAGTCTCGTCATAATCGAGGCCAAGGCGCAGCGGGTTATCCTCGATGGGGCGCAGGTGCCTGTCTGCCAGCGCTGCCTGATCGGTCTGCAGTTGCAGCAGTCCCTCCACCATGGCGCGCACCGTCTTGCCCATCTCTTCGAGCATGTCGTGGGCCTGCTGGGTATCCTGCAGCTGCAACGGCTGACCCAAACCACGCATCAACGGCGTCAGAGCGACATGGTCAACGCCATTCAGTGGCTGGAAGTCGGGATGATTCTCGATGGTGGGCATATCCAGAAATTCTTGGTTCATGGTGTTCTCGACGGCAGAAAATGGAGCAAGGGATACGGTGTCCATATCCGGTTGAAAATGCGGCTGGGCCTGCAGGCGGGCGTCCATCAGCGGGCTTGGGGCCGCACGTTCCTGCTGTAATGCCAGCAGGGGGTCGACCGCGAGGGCCCGTGGATCATCCTGGGTCTGGGCGTTGTGGAGATCGCTGGCCAACCACTCATCAAGCTGCTCGGTCGGACGGTTGCCCAGCACCTGCTGCAAGCTCTGCTCGGGGGAGATGGCACCGAGATAGGCTCTCAGGCGAAAAGGGCCGACAATTAGCTCGTCACCCTGCTCGAGGTTGACCTTGCGGGCCCGCCCGATGGGCGAGGTCGCACCGTTGATGTAGGTTTGGCCGCTGAGATCGCACAGGCAAAAACGACCGTCATTGAGCTCGACGCGTGCATGGGCAGGCATCACAGCCCCCAGCCTGTCTCGCAGTTGCCAGTCATCCTGTTCGGAGGAGCCCAGGGTTCCCCCCATCTCGTCGAAGCGATATTGCACCTGCTGGCTGCCGTCGAGCTGCTCGCTGTTAAGCACCACCAGAGATAGTTGCTGGTTAAAATCGTCCACATTCACTCCTGCATATATTCCTACACTGAATTTCCTGCGCTTATTCCTGTACACAGATCGTCACGAACGGGTCACTCGGCGGTTGACCGAGAAAGGTACTCCACCCCAGGCGCGCACTCTGCTCCTCCCCCAATCGCAGCCCTTTGGCCTGCTCCTGACCGAAGCCAAGCCGCAGATCCCAAGCCAGCTGATCACGCAAGATGAAGGAGACAAAAGTCACCAGGGCGTGGAAATGCTCCCCGTTCGGGAGAAATCCGAGAAACTGGCCAAAACTCAGATCATTGATTTTCAATAAAAACTTGCCGGCACAATCATTGACCTTGTCACCGATGACGAAGTCGCTGCCCAGGGTGGCGCAAGCACCGCCCAGGCGGTTTTGCTGATCCTGATGGATCGGCACCTTGCGCCACTGCCAGGCACTCACCTCCACATCCGCCAGATCAAAACAGTGAGCCACCAGACCGGCGACCACCTCGGGAGAACGGCTGGGACTGGCCAGCATGCCCGCATAGGAGAGCATCTTGGCGCGGTTGACCGGCAGGCTCTGGCACACGGCGTCATTGCCAAGCCCCACCAGCGCAAACATCAGGCGGGAGAAACCATCCTCGCCATCGTCCTGAAAACGGACGTGGTAGCGATACTTGCGCCAGATCCGGTGCAGCAGGGTCAGCAGGCGGTGGTGGAAGAAATCCAGGAAAAGACCGAGTTTCTGCTCCCCCTGGGCGTACTCCCACGCCAGCGAGTCGAGGTAATAACCGGGCATCGGCGACTGGCTGCCGTGCAGACCCAGAAAAGCCACTTCCAGCTCGTGACGTCCCTTGCCGTCGCGGCCAATCTGCAGCACGTCGCTGGTGGGAAACCCCAACGATGCGGTCGCCTTGAAACGAATATTCTCGTCACTCGGCAGATGATCGAGACCACGCTCCTGATCGGCACCATCCAGCCGGTTGAGCAGTTCAACCAGCTGGAAGAAATTGAAACGGGGCGCCTCTTTGGCGGCGCTCACATCAGGGAGTGCTGACCGATCTGGACTGGCCACTGATAGCGCTCCTTGTTATCGAGATTGACCACCTCAAGCAGGTGGAAGGCGTTGACGCTGGCATAGAGCGAAAAGAAGTGCGCCAGCACGGTACTGAACAGGTAGAGCTCCCCTTCACTGCCAAAGGCGGACTGATGGATGGAGAGCACCGACTTGAGCCCGCGCACCGGCATGCCGCGCACCAGTCTGTCGACCGGGGTGGTCTCGATCTCCTCGATCCCCGCCAGCCGCTTGCGCGACCCCTGCTCCGCCTGCTTGTCGTGCAAAGCAGGAAAGTCATAGGTGCGCAGCACCTGCACCAGAGCGTCGCGGCGCAGCAGGGAGACATAGTTAAGGGACAGGTTGGAAATCAGGGTCCAGTGCAAACTGCCATCCAGTGCCGGGCGCAGCGGCCGGGTTGGCCGGATCAGATTGCGGAAGGTGGCAAACGACGGCGAGCTGCCGGTCGGCACGCAGATGCTGCCGACCTTGAGGCGGGCAGCGCGGGAGCGGTTGGTGCAGGTGAGCGCCACCGAAATCGACTCATCCAGATCGACCGTGGTGGTTTCATCACCCCGCACGAACGAGAGGCTGTGCTCGAAGCCATCACCGCTCACCGATTCCCTGACCCGCACCCGGTAATAGAGCGCCAGCCTGTGTTTGGCCCGCTCAATCTGGTGCTGAAAACTTTCGAACGGCTGATAGATGCGCGGTGTGCCGCGGGAGCGGCCCAGATTGCCCTCAACCCAGCCTTCAACCTGATCCACCGAGAAGATCTCGAAACTGTCGGCATAGCGATAGCTCGCCTTGAGCGGGTATTCCGCCTGACGACCGTTGAGATTGACCGGCTCGCTGTCGTGCTGAAACAGGTTGATGGCAGGCACGCAGTTGAGCATGAAAGAGTCAGGGCGGATCTTGAGTTCCGCCGGCAGCGGTCGGTCGAAACAGAAATGGATTTTGAATTCACTCACCGGTAGCGGCTGTTTGGGCCACTCGCCACCCGAGAGTTCAAAGAAGAGGAAGCTCTCCGGGAAGCAGAAATACTCCTGCAAGATCCGGTAGCCGGAGTAAACGTTGTTCGGATAGGGCAACAACGCATCATCGCGCTCGAAGCCGACCGATTTGAGAGCCTTGGCCTCCTGACGAAAGCGCTTGCCATCGATTTCCAACTCGATATGGGAGAGCTGGTTGGAGAGCCAGAAGTAGAGCTCATAAGCGGTGTAGCTATCACCACCGAGGAAGAAGCGCAGCTTATCCAGCTGCAACTCGCTGAGCGGCAGGGGGGCATGCAGCGCAATATCGAGCGAAATGGTCGAGAGATCGTTGCCACTTTGTGCCGTGACCTGGCGCATATCCGCTGGATAGACCCAGGCATCGTGACAAGTCTGAAAATGGCAGGTCACATCATCGATTGGCAGGCTGTCCAGCTGGCAACCCTGCCTGACCAGCGCCGGTTGGGCGATGGCCCCCGGAATGACCGAAAACTGCATGATGGTCATGCTGGGAACGGGACGCAGATAGTTCGGCCAGAGCATATTGAGCAGACCGTGGGTAAGCTCGGGAAACTCGTCCTCAATTTTGGCGCGCAGGTTGCCCGTGAGAAACGCAAAGCCTTCCAGCAGGCGTTCCACATCCGGGTCGGTATTCTGCTCCGACAAAAAACGGGTGAGTTCAGGATAGCTATCGGCAAATTCGCGCCCTTGCAGGCGCAAAAAAGCCAACTCATCCCTGAAGTAATGTTCCAGCGACATTGATCAGACCATGCGGTAGTGACGGTGACTGTCCATATGGACATTGAACGAGGTAACTTGCTCGATATGCTCCAGCTTCACATGGGCCGTCACCTGAAATGACATCTCGAGCGGACTCGTCTGATGGTCGGGTGAACGGACATCCACATGAATGATCCGCGGTTCATAACGACGGATACATTGCCGGATCGCCTCACGGATCCGTCCTTTGATATCCGCACTGCCCTGGGTCGCGTCATTGAGATCAATAACACCAAGATCAGGGGCGCTGCGGCAATTACCAGGACGGGTGTTGAGAATCTGCTCGAGCTGCCGTTTGACAGACTCAACCAGTTCATCAATTTCCGAACGGGGAGAAGGGCTCTGCCCCTCCCCCCGGATACGATCAAACAGGCTGGCCGCATTTCCTCTATCCCAGGAAGAGAGATACGGCATCGGGCCTTATTCCTTGTCCAGTCGACCTACCAGAGAGAGCTCGAAGCTCGCCCCCATGTACTTGAAGTGCGGACGCACAGCCATGGCAACCTGATACCAGCCCGGCTCACCTTCCACATCCAGCACTTTGATCTGGGCGGCGCGCAGCGGACGACGGCTACGGACGTCTGCCGGCGGGTTCTCCTGATCGGCAACAAACTGCTTGATCCAACCGTTCAGTTCACGTTCCAGATCCTGACGCTCTTTCCAGGAACCAATCTGCTCGCGCTGCAGCACTTTGATGTAGTGCGCAAGGCGGTTGATGATGAACATATAAGGCAGCTGGGTACCCAGCTTGTAGTTGGTCTCCGCTTCCTTGCCTTCCTTGGTGTTGGGGAACACCTTAGGTTTTTGCACCGAGTTGGCAGAGAAGAACGCCGCGTTATCGCTGTCTTTACGCATAGTCAGGGTGATGAAACCCTCTTCGGACAGCTCGTATTCACGACGGTCGGTGATCAGCACCTCGGTCGGGATCTTCGCTTGCAGCTGACCCATGGCTTCGTAGACATGCACCGGCAGATCATGAATAGCACCACCGCTCTGGGGGCCAATGATATTCGGGCACCAGCGGTACTTGGCGAAGCTGTCGGTCAGGGACGTGCCCATCAGATAGGCAGTGTTGCCCCACAGGTAGTGATCGTGATCCGAGCTGATATCTTCCTGATAGTTGAAGCCCTTGATAGGGTTCTCTGTCGGGTCATAAGGCAAACGAGCCAGGAAACGCGGTGCGGTCAGCCCCAGATAACGGGCATCTTCAGACTCACGCAATGCGCGCCACTTGGTGTAAGCCGGGCCTTCAAATACCGATTTGAGATCCTTGATGGAAGGCAGATCAGTAAAGCTGTCTACGCCAAAGAAAGCAGGCGCAACAGAGGAGATGAAGGGAGCGTGGGCCATGGCACCCACTGCACTGACATACTGCATCAGCTTGATGTCAGGTGAGCTGTGGGTGAAGGCGTAGTCACCAATCACAGCACCCACGGGTTGACCACCAAACTGGCCATAACCGGTGGAATAGACATGCTTGTAGAGGCCGGATTGGGTGATTTCTGGGGAAAACTCGAAATCTTCCAGCAGCTCTTCTTTGGTGGCATGCAAGACCTGGATCTTGATGTTTTCACGAAAATCGGTGCGATCTACCAGCAACTTGAGGGAGCGCCAGGAAGATTCCATCTCCTGCAGCTCTTTGGCATGCAGGATAACGTCCATCTGCTTGCTCAGCTTCTTGTCGAGCTCGACAATCATGCTGTCAACCAGTGCCTTGTTAACCGGATCGCTGGTGGTACCGCTGTCCAGAATATTGGCAATCAAGGCTGCAACGCCCTGCTTGGCGACACTGTAACCCTCATCCACCGGGGTAATACGAGCCTGCGCCATGATTTCGTCCAGCAAGGAGGACGAGGAGGCGACGGCCGCCCCCGCTTGAACCTGTTCTTCGACCAAAGACATGTTTATTCCTTTCTCGTCAATCAATACAACCAACCGATTACTCGACGGGCTTAATCAAATCCAGCTCTTTGAGCAGTTGCTCACGAGCCTCATCACTGGACAGCAGATCCTGCAAACGATTGCGGAAAGAAGGGATATTGCCCAATGGCCCCTTCAGTGCAACCAGCGCCTCGCGCAGCTCAAGCAACTTGCGCAGCTCGGGAACCTGTTGGGCAACGTGGTCAGGGGTAAAGTCTTCCAGAGACTGGATCTTGATCGAAACTGGCATCTCGTCCTGGCTGTTCTCTTCAAGGCGATTAGGAACGGAGAAGTTCAGTTCCAGTGCAGATTCTTTCATGACAGATGAGAAGTTATTCTTGTCGATAGAAACGGTCTGACGCTCCTCGATGGGCGTTTCTTCGTTACGGCCCTTCATGTTGCCGACCACCATCATGGTCAACGGAAGTTCGATTTCCGCCTGCTGACCACCGGTTGCCGGTACATATTTGATATTTATACGTTCTTTGGGCGCGACTGTTGCGCCGTCAATTCCTTTTCCCATGCTCTAGTACCCGATTTGAAGGTTTTATCAAGAGAAGCAAAGCTTATAGCTATTATCATCAGCGGCAACTGTAATAAATGACAGTTGAACTCCCCCCCTATTCAACAACGGAAAAAGAAAGTGTGGAGCAATTACTTTAATGTGAAATGACATATCAACCTGCTACTGCGACACAGCCCTCCTGGTAGGGCCGGCCTCTGCACCAGATTTATTTTATTTTGATGTAACTAAATCTCACCCATTATTCGCAATTAACACCTCCTTTTTCGCATTAAAAACAAAATGATTTAAATCAATAGGTTACAACCACAACCAAGCCAATAAAAACAACTTGCAAACTGTACCAACAAAAGCTTGCACGACACGTTTTTCTAGCGCCACACCCTGATGAGACAAATATTGACGCACTTAAGATAAAGGTTTGTGAGTTTTTATGAATGGTATAGCCACGCTTAATGGAAAACACCGCAAATGACAAAAAAATCATCAGAGTAATCTGACTCAGAAATAAGCAATTACGTACAACGATCACAGAAAAATAGAAATTAAGGCCATTCAACTGAGATATCCACGCAAATGAAAATAGGAATTTCGTCACCTCCAACACAATATTCACTCAATACCTCAGATGATAAATCACATCAAGCATCTACATGCGTACGCCAGTAATTGACGCAATTTCCATAAAAATCGACAACAGGTCTATCTCAGTCTCTGTCCTGATGACGAGAGTTCTGTACATTGCGCTCGCTACAGAGCAAACCTGCATAGGTTGGCACTTTTATGCAGTAGTTACCCACCACCAAACTGACTCTATTGCAATGCTTGCATGGCTCCATAACGCTCACGAAGGAATGGTGTCAAAGGTAGCGACCATAGGCTCCTGACAGTAGCTGCGAAGAAGATCACTTGGTGGCTGAAGACACATCTCGCGGCGCATCAGCAAGCACCGTAAAACGCTATCGACCATTGAATTATTGCGGGGAGAAAACGAGGGAGAGAAGCATGGGCATCCTCTCTATAAACAGGAGTGGCATACGTAACTGCATGCCACATTAATGTGTAATCTTACCTGTCAGGTGGTTTTCTGTCGGTGATCCTGATAGACCTTCTGCCACTTGGTATGCTCAGCCTTATCGCCTCTGGCCTGCCAGAAAGTACAGATGCTCTGTGCCAATTCTGCGGCCATGGCATGGTCGTTATCACGACGACAAATCAGATACTGGGCCAGCCAGTTTTGGTACTGCTTCTTAAACCGCTATCCAAATCAATTGACCAGATCGGTATCCGTCTTGGGCTGTGCCGCTCGGTAAGCGTCCATGACTGGAGCCCAAGCCATACCACTGGGAGTGGGGTATTGCTTGTAGGCATCCGTGTAATCTTTGTCAAAACGTGCCCAAGCATTTTTAAACTGACTGGATAGAGGGTAACGTTGATCATAAGGGTCATCAGTAACCTCTTTAGCAATCCCCCTGGCCAGCAAGATATCAGGCTTCACTTTGGCGTTGGTTAAAAATGCTTCCACATAGCCGCCGGTGGCCATACCTAAGCCAATGTTATCGCGACGTACTTCACGCCATTCATCCCTCACCTTGATGCGATAAGGTTGCGCAATCATGCGTTCCAGTTCTGCTGGCAAGGCTAGGCTAATGCGATAGCGCTTTTTATCATGGAATGAAATCCACTCTACCTCTACCTTATCAGGAGCGGGGTGAATATCACGACGCCCCTTGCCAATGCGCCAGCGATAATCTTTGGCCTTAAGAGCTTTAGGGCCGACAAAACCGGCAGAACCATTGGTCGAGGCATCCACCAACTTACCTTGACGATAAAAGAGTACCTCCGTCACCCATAACTCATCAGCGTTCGAACCCACCATATGGCGCCAGTCCAGTTGTTTGAGGTCTGTGGGGGCAGCTTGGCAGGCTGCGACTAACGGCAACAGCAGCAATAAGAGTATCCAGCGCATTAATAACCTCCCTTTTCATTACCCGTCAGCTTGCGGATCTCTTTGTCACCAACCCTATTGGGCTTGTTGACTAACCCGGTATCTGCGCTGTAGTGCAAGTAACTCAGTCGCAACTTTTGGTACATCTCGTCAGGTAAGCGTCGAGCCAAGTTGATCACCTCTCCGCGCCGTTTGGCCGCATCAACCCAGAGTTCATCGAGTTTTGCCAGGTTCACTGTGGGGTATGAAAGAGCGCTGTTCATCATCAAATCCCGTCGAGTGGGGTCCCACTCTATAAATGGCACTCCAGCATCCCGCGCCGCTTCCACCATCATGTGCAGCGGTATCCGTGAATATTCCCCCTCCACCACCCGGTGCAGAACCACATCGACGCAGATATTTCTATGCCCCCCAGATTGACTGCCCGTGATCGGCCCCAGAGCCCTGGGACGCACATTCAGATAACCAAGCTGAGTGGCATCACTATGGCTAGCCAGAGACACAACGCCCTTGCCCTTGCCCCAGCCTTGCCCAGCCCGCATCTTGGCATAAGCACTGGCATCGCGATATGCTTGGGCATCGATGGGATGAACATGTGGTATCGCATCGGTATTGAAGGTCGCGATCACGCAGTTTTCAGTGATCAGCGGTGATGCGTAGTTAGGATCACGCAAACTCCAGCGGCTGTAATAGCCGCCACCGATATCAGAGTGGGCGCCGGGAATAATCACTTCGGTAAAATTCTCCGCGAGTGCGGTGCCTGCGGCATCGTCGGTGATACGGGTCAAGTCAAAGTGATAGCGCCACTCGTCAGCCGCCACAATATGCACCACTCGTTCAGCACAATCAGGGGCCAGCGCCACATTACGTTTACCCCACAGATAGGAGCTGACCACGGTATCAAATAACCCGACAAACTGAATACGCACATCATCGCGGCTGGCCCAATCAAAGCCGGTCTTCAGGGGGATATCGGGGTCAGCAGCCATGGCCTCCACCAGTGGGTGGTCCCCTTTCTTATCGATACGGTTTACAAACTGGCGAGCAGCAGAGGCGCCCCGGCTAAAGCCAAAAACATCGAACTCGACCTTATGGATGCACTCAATAGTGGGCAATATGCTTTCAAGTTGTTCTTTTATCTCCGCAACAATTTGAGTACGACAAGCCTGTTCAACACGGGAGGCGCTGGAGGTCTGGCCCTTATCTGCCCCCAACCCTGCTGTGGCGTCATCCTCACCTTTGGCAGTGCCAATACCTTCAACATATACCGCTACTGTCAGCTCTGTTTCGGTTGGCCGTCTATACAGTTCATGTGCCTTGCCAATATTGGTGACGTCGTTTTTCTCGCTGTTATTAAGATCATCAGGCAACGCCCCTTCAAAACACTGCTCCAGCAATACCTGCTGCTCTTCCGGGCTGCATTGCGCCAAGGCGGTCTCCAATGCACTTTTCCCTTCCCTGTGCTTGAAGGTGTTGTTGGCGGTGCCATCAAAGAACACCCCGATACGCAGGGTGGTGAGCTGATAGCCCTTCACCTCAATCACGTAGGAGTGCTTGGTGATAAAGCGCGGTGGTTGGTCCCCGGCTTTGTGTCCTTCCGGTAGCGGCTGTTCTGGGTCAGTGAGGCAGAGGTCGCCGGTGGTCACTTTGACATGCTCGCGCTTCACATCGCAGTGCCCCCAAAACTTCTCGGTGTAGGCGGGAACCTGACTGGTTTCGCCCTCTTTCAGGGCTTCACGGGACTGAGCAGCTTTGAGCCAAGGTTGGGTCTCCAGCTTGACGGTGACCGGCCCCACCGCCAACCCTTGTACCAGGGCCGGGCCCTCTTTCAGGGTCACGGTTTTGCTGGTGCCACTGGCATCGGTCAAGGTGGCTTTTTGCCCCTTGAACGAGCGGTTCTGTTCATCGCGAACGTCTATCTCAATCCAGCAGTTGTTCTTCTCACAGGGGATGCAGTAGGGAGAAATCGCCATTAGCTGGCTCCTATCAATTCAGGGTGTTTGTTCAGCCAGTTATTCACCTGAGCCATTTCGTCGTCGGTCAGCATCAATGGCGCTCTGATGACATCTAGCGCCATGCTTGCCTGCAGTGTGAGAGCGCCAGCCACCACGCCATCAAGGACGTCGCCTGTCAGCCCAGCTTGATTGGCCTGCTTGAGGACGGTGGTAATGGCGGCTTCCGGATTGGGATGACGCGCCATCATCTCCTCCATCCGTTGCCAGAAGTGGCGAGAGAGGATGTAGGCGTGACGGCTTTCGTCATACAGCGGCGTCAGGTGGTGAGGCTGAATGCGAAACCAGGGGGCTTGGCGGGGATTAAGTTCGGTATCCGGCGTGCGTTGCCAGGCATTGTCGCTGGCCCACAGGCTTGAGCAGGGACCCAATACATCATCGAGCTCCTGCTGGCTCATGGTGGCCAGCATCTTGGGAAAGACTCGATTATCGGCATAGCGCAGCCACATCACCTCTCCTTCAAAAGCCACTTCTATCAGGCTTTGCCAGTGCGACAGGACGACATCGATAGCCGCATCGCTTGTGACGTATACGCAGCCCAGTTGCGGGTGAGCTGCAATAAACTCAGGAGCAGGGTTGGGCAGTAGCCAGGGGCCTTGTTCTGCTTGGTCCGCAAACGCCGTACCGGCAAACAAGGGGATGGCATTGGCACCGCCCTGATTGCAGTAGTCCGCCACGGCGGTGGTATCGAGCGCGGCATCGACGATGGCAAACAACTGGCCGGGGTGTTGGCTACGCCACTCTTGAAAAGTCATCTCTTACCTCTTTATGTGAAGAAATAAGGCTTGACTTGCGAGCCCATTTACAAGCCCAAACTGAACGGTTTCTTGAATGTAAATTCGCCACAGCCGACTCAGCCAAGATTTCATCAATGACGTCATATTGATTACCCGATAAATTGCTATTGCACCATTCAGATGACGTCATAATACGGCGACCTCAATAAGTCGCTTTATCCTGTTCCTGTTGTCCGATGCATTGTCAGAGGTTGGTATTGCACTCAGCAGGGAGACAAAGTCTTCGCTGTTGGAAGAAACCACTTTGTCTACCCGGAGTCTGGTCCGTGTTGGAAATAGCATTTCTGCCTCTCCTTTGAAGTGTGCTGCCTCTCCCAGGATGCGTCCCCTATGAGCGATAGGAAGGTGGATCCTCAACAAGGTATCATTGACCCACGCCTTATCTGGTGAGGTGCTCATGAATCCTGATTCAACAATGATATTGCCAACAACTGTAAATTGATCTCTCAAACCTCTGAGATCCGGCTTGTCCAGCGCCAACCCTCGGTACACAAAGTGCAGTTCCGGTGAGGCAGATAATTTCGCCAGCCCAGCTTCTACATCGCTGACATAAGCTAGCATTGCTTGGTCAAACTCAGCTTCTGATTCTGGTTCGTCATGCAAATAACTGCGGCTCAGCAACGTATCGATTGCTTCTTGCTTTTTGTAGGGACTATTTCGCAAATAGTTATTGAGCAGGGTGTAACCCTGAGCTGAATAATATCTGAGTGCCTCATCCTCTTTTGATATCTCTACCTTCCCCCATCTCCCCACAGGCTTATTGGTGGCTCCAGTGATAGGTGGTGGTGGGACAGGAGGTCCGCCAGCGCTCAAAGACGGTCGAGGTTGCGTTACTCCTCCGATAAGGGGAGGAGGGGGGACTGGCACGCCCATTGAGCAAGGTTTAACCAGTGGCGCGATGAACTTCATACTCTTTTGAATTACGCTCGCAGGGATAGTCGCTGGTGGTGCGGGCGGCACCTTCACCGCCCCCGGCAAGCCGGGCATTTGACCAGCCCAGCCGGAGCCAGAACCGGGACTGCCGCCAGAGTTCATCTTGATGGTGGGGCCGACCAGGGTGACACCGCTCGGGTCTACCTTCACAAAGCTACCGCCCACTTTGAGGGTGATTTCAGCCCCGGCCTCCAGCACGACCTTTTGACCCGACTTGAAGTGAATCTCCTGACCCGCTTCCACCAATAGTGCCTGTGCAATCTTCTGGTGTAGTGATGCATCCACCGTCAAGGAGTAATCGCCCTTGATGTGGTCGCGCTTCTCGCCTTCTACTGTCAGGTGGTCGTTGGCCTT
>NZ_CDBW01000039.1 GCF_000820145.1 Aeromonas sobria
AATTGGGACATAGCCTTTTTTATGCCGACATCAGGCGGGGGGCTGCATTCCGCGCATCTGCTCCAGCAGAGCGGTCACCGCCGCCGAGCGCAATGCATCGGGGGCGTAGCAGAGCCCCACCCGCCGCTTGAAGGAGGATGCCGCCAGCTCGGCCACCCCACAGCCGGGCGGGCAGAGTGAACGGGGCAACCAGCCAATCCCCGCCCCTGCGGCCACCATAGTTGCCGCCAGTCGCAACGACCCCGCCCGCCGAGGATAGAGGGGCGCCTGATTTCCGAGGATGGCGATCAGCCGCAGGTGGGAGTCGTGACGCGGACAGGTGACCCAGGGCTCGTCCGCCAGCGCCGCCGGGGTGAGCGCCTCCTTGCCCGCCAGCGGGTGATCCGGCGGCAGCACCAGCACAAACTCCTCCTCCAGCAGGGGGATAAAGAGCTCATCGCCACAGCGCAGGGATTCACACCCCAGCCGCACATCGCCACAGCAGCCCTCCTCCAGGGTCAGCAGGATCTCCTGGTGGGCGAGTGCCCCGTTGACCAGCGCCCCCACCACGCCATCGCCAAGGTCTGCCTCAATCCCCACCGTCACCTCGAGGCAGAGGGAAGTTTCACGAAACTCGCGGGCGAGGGAGTCGGTGTCGGCGATCAGCCGCTTGGCGCGGGGATAGAGCCGGTGCGCCGCTTCGGTCCCCTCCACCCCGCGCGCCTGCCGAACAAACAGGTTCACCCCCAGCTCATCCTCCAGCGCCTTGATGGTGGTGGAAAGGGTGGGCTGGGTGATGAAGAGGCGAGTGGCCGCCGCCGTGATGTTGCGCTCCTCGAAGACAGCCACAAACGCACGCAGAGTTCGCACATCCATAGAATTCACCTATATCAGACAGTCATAAAAGCCATTTTTCACGGCGACATGGGGGCAATATAGTGGCTCACCTGCCACAAGGCATCCCAATTTTCTATATCAACGTCTATCAACACAGCCAGGAGCCATCATGCGCCATCTCTCTGTCATCGGCCTCGGGGCCATGGGCTCCGCCCTCGCCACCACCCTGCTCAAGGCGGGCCATCCGGTCACCGTCTGGAATCGCAGCGCCGCCAAGGCCGCCCCGCTGCAGGCGCTGGGTGCGACACTCGCCCCCTCGGTTGGCCAGACCATTGCCGCGGGAGACATCTCCCTGATCTGCGTCGATAACTACGCCGTCAGCCAGCAGTTGCTGGACGAAGCGAGTGATGCGGTGGCGGGCAAGCTGCTGGTGCAGCTCTCCACCGGCAGCCCGCAGGGGGCCAGAGCTCTGGAGAGCTGGAGCCACGCTCGCGGCGCCCGTTATCTTGATGGCGCCATTCTCTGCTTCCCGGATCAGATCGGCACCAGCGACGCCAGCATCATCTGCTCAGGGGCCAGCGCCGCCTTTAGCGAAGCAGAGCCGGTGCTGCGCCTGCTCGCCCCCACCCTCGACCATGTGGCCGAGGCGGTGGGCGCCGCTGCGGCGCAAGATTGTGCCGTCGCCGCCTACTTTGCCGGTGGTCTGCTCGGTGCTCTGCACGGCGCGCTGATCTGCGAGGCGGAAGGACTGCCGGTAGCCAAGGTGTGCGCCCAGTTCAGCGAGCTGTCGCCGATCTTGGGGGGCGATGTGGCCCACCTTGGCAAGACGCTGGCGAGTGGCGATTTCGATCACCCCTACGCCAGCCTGAAAACCTGGAGCGCCGCCATCAGCCGCCTCGCCGGTCATGCCACCGAGGCCGGAATCGACAGCCGCTTCCCGCGCTTTGCCGCTGATCTGTTTGAAGAGGGGGTGGCGCAAGGGTTTGGCCAGCAGGAGGTGTCGGCCCTGATCAAGGTGCTGCGGGCGCGCAACGGAGCGGCACAATGAACGAGCTGACCCACCAACCGCAAATTGCACTGGTCACCGGCGCCGCTGGCGGGATTGGCCGCCAACTCTGTATCGGGCTGGCCGAGGCGGGCTATCGGGTGATCGCCACCGATCTGGCCCCGCACTCTTTCGACCATCCCGAGATCCACTTTCACCCGCTCGATCTGCGTGACGAGCAGGCCATCGCGCGCCTCTTTGCCGAGGTGCGCGCGCAGCATGGCGGCATCCACTTGCTGATCAACAACGGCGCCATCAGCAAGTTCCACACCCGCTTCGAGGATCTGAGCACAGCCCAGTTCGATCAGGTGATGACGGTCAATGTGCGCGGCGCCATGCTCTGCGCCCGCGCCTTCGTGCAGGCCAACCGCGGGCAGCCCTATGGCCGCATCATCAATATTGCCTCCACCCGCTGGCAGCAGAACGAACCGGGTTGGGATGCCTATGGCGCCTCCAAGGGGCGCTGGTGGCCCTCACCCAGTCCCTCGCCAACTCGCTGGCCGAGTCCCCCATCACGGTCAATGCCATCAGTCCGGGCTGGATCCAGGCGGAGGATTACCACACCCTGACCGAGGCGGATCACCGCCAGCACCCGAGCGGCCGGGTCGGTCGCCCCGACGACATCACCCGCGCCTGCCTCTTTCTGGCGGATCCCCGCAACGACTTTATCAACGGTGCCAATCTGGTGGTCGATGGCGGGATGAGCAAGAAGATGATCTACCACACCTCCGCCTCCTTCTGGGAGCAGTAACCCCGGCGGCGGCATAGCGGCTGCCGCCCCATTTCACCTTCCAATTCCCCCCTGCCCATTTTTTCATCGCCTACCGCTAGATGGCCCTTGTACTGTCGTGGCCGACTGGCAACAATAGCCCTGCAACTGCCCCTCTTCACTCAGCCCCTTAACTCGTCACTCAATTCATCGCTTTAGGGGGGCGTTTCCGTTAAAATGACGGGTTTTTACCGTGCCCGGGTTTCCAATCCCCACCCTCAGGCACCCGCAGTGTGAATCCTATGATGCCAGTGATGCAGGATCTGCCATGAACAACTACTTTCGGGTACTGGGCGTCAAGTCCAATGCCAACGAAAACGACATCAAAAAAGCCTATCGCCGGCTGTCGAACCAGTACCACCCCGATAAGCTGTTAGGGGCGAGCGAAGAAGAACGAGAACTGGCAGCAAGCAAGCTGCACCAGGTAAAGCAAGCCTATGAAGTGCTGTCAGACCCGCAACGACGGGCCGCATTTATCAAAGATTTCAACAACGTCATCGTGACCGATCCCGCTGCTGCCATGCAGGATATGTGGGACCAGTTCTACCCCTGATGCACCAGCCAAAAGAGTGACTATGCAAAAAAAATGGGACCAGGCGCGGATTAAAGCGCTGATGAGTGATGCCAGCGAAAACATTGAATCCTATCGGGATCAAGATCAGCCCAAGGCGCTTGAGCAGTTCACCGGCAAGATGAAGACCCTGCTGCTGGCCGACATGAGCATGCTGGAGTTCATGCCGGAATACCTGCCGCTGGCGCTCTATGGTCGGGTGCAATTTGCGCCCCAGGCAAAGCAGCAGTGGGTCACCTGGCTCACCAGCGGCGTACAACCCTCATGGGACGAGTTCAAGGTATCGGTGGCGTTCAACAATGCCGACCTGCCGCTGGTCAAAGCAGTTCGCGCCCAAAGCGAAGATCAGCTGATCGAAGCCTGCGCCGTGCTGTTCCAGCTCGACAACCCGCTGCCGCGCGGTGGCCACCGTGCCGATGACGACTACGAGTTGCGTGACGACGAAGATGAAGACGGGGAAGATGCCGACGCCGACTATAACGGTGATAGTGACGACGACGGCGATCAGGATATGCACGACGAAGTACGTTTCTAATTGGGGCAACGCATGAACAACAGTCTGATAGAAATTACCGCCATCGAGATCAAAGAGCTGGCCGTGATCGAGCCGAAACAG
Organism: Aeromonas sobria; assembly: GCF_000820145.1. GTDB lineage: Bacteria > Pseudomonadota > Gammaproteobacteria > Enterobacterales > Aeromonadaceae > Aeromonas > Aeromonas sobria. Next base: position 3,818 of record NZ_CDBW01000039.1, read on the forward strand.
GCCAGCGAAAGGTTCGAACTGATCGCCCAAACCATGTCTGACGACCAGCTGGCAGAAGTGATTGAGCAGATTGATATCGTCACCCTGACCCAAATCAATGGCCAGCATGACATGTCATTCCCGTCGATCATCTGTGAACTGATGACCCCGGAGCGGATCCGCGACATCGTCTGCCAGCAACCCCTCTACTGGGAAGAGGCGATCAAGAACAACGCCGACGAGCTGCAACAGCACACCTTCGACTTTCTCAACTACCTGATCCGCACCCAGGACAGCGAAGCCAAGCAGACTGAAATTCTGGAGTGCATCGCCGACGATCCGGCCGGTCTTTTCTATCTCTCCATCCCCTTTATCGAGTTCTACCGCGGTGAGTGCATCGACGATGAAGAGGGCTCGCACGACGTGCTGCACGCCGAAGAGGAAGATCTGGAAGAGGCGCTCTCCTACAGCAATCGCCAGCAGAGTGAAAATGCTCACGACTACTCACTCGATGATCCGCGCAGCCTGTTGATGCTGATCCGCGAGCTGACCCCTGAGGTGGAGAAGGCGATCAAGGCACTGCTGCGCAATGAGCACTCCAGCTGGGAAGGGATCATCAGCAAGTTCGCCAGCGAGCTGGTGATGCAAGCCAAAGAGAAGAACAAGGTCGAGGACGAGTACGCCGAAGTCGACGACATGTTCAGCTTTCTGGATTAAGGGACCCCGTCATGCAACTGGTTATACGCGATGTCAATCAGGGCCCATTCCTCACGCAGGTACTGCGCTTTGGCCGCGAAAACGAACGCTTGAGCGATCAGCAACTGGCCGCCATCAAGGGCAAGGCCGGACTGATGAGCCTGAAGTTTGCCGATAAGTACTACAACAAGTACAAGATGCACCTGCTGGAGCAGGCCGCCCACGACGTGATCGGGGTAGTGAGCCTCGGCCTGCTGGAGCTCTCCCAGCGCGACACCGCCAAAGCGCTCGCCTTGCTGCAGGCACCGGAAGGGCCCATCAAGCCGTTCCAGAAGGGCTGGTCGATGCTGATCTCGGTCAGCACCGGCGGCAACAGCCTCTATGGCGAGGTAGATGCCCGTCTGCTGGACAAGATCTCCAGCCCCCCCGATGTGGAGGAGTGGCAAGGGTGGCAGGAGTACGAAAAAGCCCAGGTGGAGCATAACAAGGTCCGGCTGATGAGCCTGATTGATCAGCACTTCTTCGCCTGTGAAAACGACCACCCGACCATGGAAGACAAGCTGGCCGAAGCGCTGCTCTATCGCATTCTGTGCGGCAATGGCAGCGGCGCGGCCCCACTGAAGGTGAAGCAGGATCTCAAGCGCAAACTGGCGCGGGAAATCGTGCTGCAAGAGGAGTGGTACGACACCGGCTATCTGGCCACCCAGCTGACATTGCTGCTGGCGGAACTGCCAAGCGAGCTGATCGCCGGTCTGCGGCAGGAGCTCAGCAAGGGGTTTGTCGCCAACCTGCTGCACACCCTCGGCTTTGTGCGCCAGTACCAGCTGCTGCAAAAAGAGCACGCCTCGCCGGAGAAGCTCGACAACGTCGAGATGCGCGCCGGTCTGCGCCATCCGCTGCTCGGCTGGCCGCTCTACCACGACTTCTAAGGCGCGTTTCGCCGCCCGTTCAGTCGTTGCACAACGCCCGGCTCGCCGGGCGTTGTTATATCCGGCGACAAACACATCCCCTCACCCTGACCCTCTCCCAAGGGGAGAGGGGACAAATACCTGCCAGCTTCAAACCAGCAAGTAGGGTGCAATAAGCGCAGCGCATTGCACCTGCAAACAATAAGGGTGGAATAAGCGCAGCGCATTGCACCTGTAGCATTTGCCCCTATCGCATTGCACCGACAACGCTGGCGGTACAATTCACCTTGTTTATTGCCCCTACGGCTACCGCCCCTCTCCCCCAATATTTATTCACGCAACTTACCAAGGTGAATAAATAGCCAACGCCCTCACTGTCATACCGTGGCGACTAGACAGGGTAAAAATCGGATATGGATCGTGCAACCGAGCCAACCATAGCGCCAGATGGCCAACAAGATCACATATAACCCGCAACTACCGAGCAGGTAACAAGGGGATAGCGACAGCAGGAAGCGCATAAAAAGGCGAAATAGATCAATAAAAAGCAATTAATCGCGCCTGATTAAATTTAAGATCTGGCAATTTAATCGCGCTGAACGCTAAATGACAAACCAGTCTTTAAAGCAGTATGGAAGCGCCAAAGGCTAGCCGGTCACTGACTGGCACACTCTCAGGATGAGTTGTGATTTTCTCTTCTCACAGGAGACAAACCGTGAGCGCTTCAGCACCACACCCTCATCACGCCGCCGTTCCACCCGGCTCAGGCGCCCTGTTCTTTATCCAGACCTTCGCCACCCTGGGTTTTGCCGTGCTCTACTCCACTCTGGTGCTCTACGCCACCAAGCGGCTCGGCTTTAGCGAATCCCAGGCCAACGCCATGATGGGGATCTTCGGCGCCTTCAACTACGGCCTGCACCTGTTTGGCGGCTACCTCGGCGGACGCTTCCTCAGCAACCGCAACCTGTTTGTGATGGGGATGGTCTTGCAGGTGATCGGCTGCTACCTCATCGCCGAGATGGGGATCACCGGCCTCTACTGGGGGCTCGCCATGTTCCTCACCGGCAGCGGCCTCAACGTCACCTGCCTCAACATGATGCTGACCCAGCGCTTCGCCCCGGACGATCACCGCCGCGAGAGCGCCTTCTTGTGGAACTACGCCGGGATGAATCTGGGCTTCTTTATGGGCTTCTCGGTGGCGGGCTACTTCCAGCTCACCGAGGATTACCGCACCCTGTTCCTGTTCGCCACCCTCGGCAACGTGCTGGCCATCATCGCCACCCTGTTCTTCTGGCCCATTCTGGCGGATATCAACACCCCGCTGCGCCACATCAAGGGGCGCGGCTTCTACCTGCGGATGCTCGGCGGCCTCGCCATTCTGGCGCTGCTGGTGCCCGCCCTGCGCCTGCTGCTGACCCACGCCAGCTTTAGCGGCAGCTTCGTGCTGATGCTGGGAGCCGTGGTGCTGGTGCTGCTCTGCGTGATGACCGCCCGCCACCCGGACGCCGCCGAGCGCAGCCGCATGGTGGCCTATCTGATCCTCGCCCTCGGTTCCCTGATCTTCTGGTCACTCTACCAGCTGGCGCCGATGGGGCTGATGCTCTTCTCCGAGCACAACATCAACCTCAACGTGTTCGGGCTGCGGGTCGCCCCCCAGTGGATCCAGAACATCAACACCAGCGTCATCGTCATCGGCGGCCCACTGATGGCGCTGCTGTTCAAGCGGTTGCGCGAGCAGGGCTGGAACATCGACATCCCCTCCCAGTTTGCCGCCTCGCTGTTCTGCATGGGACTGGGGATGCTGGTGCTGCCGATCGGCATCCATCTGGCGGGCGCCGACGGGCTGGTCGCCTTCAAGTGGATCGCCATCAGCTATGTGCTGCAGAGTCTGGGCGAGCTGCTGATCTCCCCCATCGGCTACGCCATGATTGGCAAGCTGGCCCCCGCCAGCCTGCAAGGCTTGATGATGGGCTGCTGGATGATGGTGACCGGCGTTGCCTCGGTGCTGGCGGGGTATGTCTCCGGCGCCATGCCGCAAAATATCGGCAGCACCCCGGTCGCCACCAACCCGGGTTACAGCTCGGTATTCAATATGCTCGGCTGGGGCTCGCTGGCTGGCGGCGTGGTGTTGCTACTGCTGGTGCCCCGCCTGCGCCAGTTGATCGCCTCCAAGATCACCCCGCCACCAGCGGCCACTGCCATTCCCGTCTGATCGGGTTCGGGCCAGCCATTTTATTGGCCCCTGCCAGCGTGAACGGTTGAATCAGCAACGCGGCTGATAATGCAAAGGGCCCCGCCATCATAGATGGCGGGGCCCTCGCTTTTTGGCAGATTTGATGGCCCGCACCGATTGTCTAACGCCTGTTCAGGCTTCGCTAATCAGCGCAAATCGCCTTATCCAGCAAGGCAATCCGGTTACCTTCAGAGTCCTGAAACTCGGCCACCTTGATGGCTTCACCCACCAGAGTCACGGGATAAAGCAACTTGGCGCCTGCCAACAGCGCATCCGCCATCACCTGCTCAATATTGTTCACCGTCAGATAAATCCGCGTGCCATCCAGACTCGGAACATAACTCTCCCCTCTGGCCAACGCACCAGAACAGCCTTTCGCGCCATCAATAAACGGGAATAGCGCCATTTCATTGCCATCAATCTGTGCACGTTCGAACTCGATTTCAAAAACGGCAGAGTAGAAGGCGATTGCTCGCTGCATATCCGTTACCGGAATCTCAAAATGCATCCCAATATTTACCATCGAACCCCTTCCTTGTTAGTTAGCGATAGCGCCATGCAGGCGAAATCATGCTCCCATTATTGCCATGATGCCATCGACAAGCAGCAGAGCGTTAAATAACACAGAGGCAAGTAGGGTCGATTAGCGAAGCGTAATCGGCCGCACCGGTTATCCGGTCGCGAGCAGGCAAAAGAGAAAGGACGTAGGGTGCAATAAGCGAAGCGCATTGCACCGGCAGCCTCGCGGGGTCAATTACGGTGCAATTCACCTTGTTCATTGCACCCTACGGTTACCTCCTCTCACCCTAGCCCTCTCCCAAGGGGAGAGGGGACAAGTATCTGCCAACCTCGGGCCGTGGTGGTCATGCCATCACCGGCAGTAATTCCAGCGCCCCCTTCTCCTACTCTTTGCCATAAACAAGGGGAGAAGGGTCGGGGATGAGGGGGAGCAAGCCATCACAGCGGAAGCCATCAACAAGCAGCAGCGCGTCAAATAACACCGAGGCCAGTAGGGTCGATTAGCGAAGCGTAATCGGCCGCACCGGTTATCCGGTCGCGAGCAAGCAAAAGAGAAAGGACGTAGGGTGCAATAAGCGAAGCGCATTGCACCGGCAACCTCACGGGGTCAATTACGGTGCAATTCACCTTGTTCATTGCACCCTACGGTTACCTCCCCTCACCCTAGCCCTCTCCCAAGGGGAGAGGGCACAAGTGCCTGCCAACCTGCAACCGTAGCTGTCTCGCCATTCCAAAATTGCTGCGATCTGCGCCCCCTTCTCCCACTCTTTGCCATAAACAAGGGGAGAAGGGCTGGGGATTAGCGGGAGCAAAAGAAGTAATTACCAGCCATATTGCGGCAACCGGCTCTCGCGAAAGTCTGATTACGCTTCGCTAATCAAACCTACGGCCCTGATATGCAAATAATGTTTAACCCGTCACATATTCAAACAAACAAAAATATTAAAATTACACGATACCCCTTTAAATTCGAAAGTTGAAAACTGGTGTAAATATGTCCAATGAGAATAATGATGTTGAAAAAACCAAACAACTAATATCTACAGGCTCAGAAATAGCAGGTGCTGCAGTAGGCGGCGCTATTGGATTTTTTGCTGCAGGCCCAATAGGTGCTGCAGGAGCAGGGTCACTTGGTGTTGTTTTAGCTAAAGCAGGTGCAAAATTATTAGGGGATATTGCAGATCGTGTTATGTCTGATAGGGAAAAAATAAGAGTTGGAGCAACCGCAGCAATCGCTTTTGATAAGATAAATAAAAATAATCAAGCAGGATTAAAACCAAGGGCAGATGAATTTTTCAGCTCAAACAATAGCGCCCGTAGCCAATCAGAAGAGATCCTTGAAGGAACACTAAAAAAAGCTCGAGACGAGTACGAAGAGAAAAAATTAGAGTTTCTAGGAAATTTTTATGCAAACGTAGCTTATTCGTCGGGTGTCAGTGTAGATGAAGCCAATTATTATTTAAGACTTTTTGACACAATCACATATCGTCAACTTTGTATTGTCTGTCTCGCTTTCATGAAACCATACCATATTGACTTCCAAAACCTTAGAGATAACGATTATCGAACCTATAACAACAATATGCTAGCCACCAAGGCTATTTTACTTCAAGAAGTTTTTGAACTAGATAAGCTAGGGCTCGTTGGCTGCAGAACTAATGATGGTAATGGATACTCAGCTCTACTAGGATGGTCTGATATTGTTCCATCTAAGATGGAATTAACAGCATTAGGAGAGAGATTCCAGTCATTATTTATGGGGGGTGGGAAGTTAACACTGTTAGATATAGACGCAGTTGCTGTGCAGTTAAGATAAAGAATAGGTGTTATCTACAGCCCCTTTTAGAAGAAGGGCGATTTCGCGCCCTTCATTATTATTAATTACCCTTCCTGATTTTCCCCGGCCACCGGCTCGGCACCGGCTGCGGGTTCTATCTCGATGCGATCGACGCGCTGCAAACCACGGGGCAGCTTGGCGCCTCGGCGGCCGCGCTCGCCGCGGTAGTAGTCGAGATCCGAGGGCTTGAGGGTCAGCTTACGCTTGCCGGCAAACAGGGTGACATATTGCCCCTGCGGGATAATGGCGGCCATCACCATAAACTCTTCCCGCGCTTTCACGCGAGCCGACGGAATGCTGATGAGCTTGTTCCCCTTGCCCTTGCCGAGTACCGGCAGGGTGTTGAGCGGGAACAGCAGCATGCGCCCTTCGTTGGAGATGGCCATGCAGAGATCGGTCTCTGGCGAGCCAATCTTCTGGGGTGCCATCACCTGACCCCCTTCCGGCACGGTGAGCAGTGCCTTGCCGTTCTTGTTCTTGCCGATGAGATCGTCATAGGTGCAGACAAAGCCGTAACCGGCATCGCTCGCGATCAGATACGGCTCACCCTCATTGCCCATCACCAGATGGCGCACCTCTTCCCCCGCCCCCAGCGCAAAGCGGCCGGTGAGCGGTTCGCCCTGACTGCGGGCAGATGGCAAGGTGTGGGATTCGAGGGCGTAGGTTCGACCCAAAGTGGAGAGGAACACCGCCTGCTGGTTGCTGCGACCACAGGCGTGGGCCAGATAATTATCCCCCGCCTTGTAGGAGAGGCCCGCCACATCCACATCATGGCCCTTGGCGGCGCGCACCCAACCTTTATCGGAGAGGATGACGGTGACAGGCTCGCTCGGGGTCAGCTCTTTTTCAGTCAGGGCTACCGCGCTGGCGCGCTCCACCAGGGGGGTGCGGCGATCGTCGCCGTACTTCTCGGCATCCGCCAGCAGCTCTTTCTTGAGCAGGGTATTGAGGCGGCGCTCGGAGCCCAGGATCAGTTGCAGCTTGTCCCGTTCAATCGCCAGTTCATCCTGCTCGGCGCGCAGCTTGAACTCTTCGAGCTTGGCCAGATGGCGCAGTTTGATCTCGAGGATCGCTTCGGCCTGGGTCTCGCTGATATTGAAGCGCTCCACCATCACCTTGCCCGGCTCATCCTCGGTGCGGATGATCTCGATCACCTCGTCGATATTGAGATAGGCCACCAGCAAGCCTTCGAGGATGTGCAGGCGAGCCAGCACCTTGTCGAGGCGATACTGCAAGCGACGACGTACTGTCTCACGGCGGAAGATGATCCACTCGGAGAGGATCATCTTGAGGGTCTTCACCTGCGGCCGGTTGTCGAGGCCGAGGATGTTGAGGTTGACCCGGTAGTTCTTCTCCAGATCCGTGGTGGCGAACAGGTGGGCCATCAGCCCCTCCACATCCACCCGGTTGGAGCGGGGGATGATCACCAGACGGGTCGGGTTCTCATGGTCCGATTCATCGCGCAGATCACTGACCATTGGCAGCTTTTTCGCCACCATCTGGGCGGCGATCTGCTCCATGATCTTGGCGCCGGAGGCCTGATGGGGCAGCGCGGTGATGACGATGTCGCCATCCTCCTCGCTCCAGACCGCCCGCTGCTTGATGGAGCCCTTACCGGTCTCGTAGATTTTACGAATATCGCCCTGCGGGGTGATGATCTCGGCATTGGTCGGGTAGTCCGGCCCCTTGATGTGCGACATCAGCACGTCCAACCCCGCATCGGGGTTGTCGAGCAGCTCGGCACAGGCGTAGGCCACTTCCCGCGCGTTGTGGGGCGGGATGTCGGTCGCCATCCCCACCGCGATACCGGTAATACCGTTGAGCAGGATATGGGGCAGGCGGGCAGGCAGCACTACCGGCTCTTTCATGGTGCCGTCAAAGTTCGGCGTCCACTCCACAGTGCCTTGGCCCAATTCCGAGAGCAGCAGCTCGGAGAAGCGCGACAGCCGCGCCTCGGTATAACGCATGGCGGCGAAGGATTTGGGATCGTCCGGCGCACCCCAGTTACCCTGACCGTCCACCAGCGGGTAGCGGTAGGAGAAGGGCTGAGCCATCAGCACCATGGCTTCATAACAGGCGCTGTCACCGTGGGGGTGGTACTTACCCAGCACGTCACCCACGGTACGGGCGGACTTCTTGTGCTTGGAGAGGGCCGACAGCCCCAACTCGCTCATGGCGTAGATGATGCGCCGCTGCACCGGTTTGAGGCCATCGCCAATATGCGGCAAGGCCCGATCCATGATGACGTACATGGAGTAGTTCAAGTAAGCCTGTTCGGTAAAGGTGCGCATTGGCTGGCGCTCTACCCCGTCCAGACTGAGCTCGATAGCATCACTCATATGTTTTTCTCTTGCTATGGTGCGCCCTCACAGGACGCGCCTGAAATGCAGGTCGGCAGGTGGCCGACTGTTTGAAAGCAGGGACTATGGTGTCACCTCTCCCCCTCATCCCCAGCCCTTCTCCCGCAAGGGGAGAAGGGGGCAGAACGGCGTGCTGCGGATAAAGGGCGGATAACCTGCCAGCCACAGCTCCCCTGAACGGGGAGCAGATAGCCGTGGTTGCGGCCATCGGGTCACCACCTGCGCTAGATGATGGCAAGGTTGCCCTTCTCTTCCAGCCACTCACGGCGATCGCCGGAGCGTTTTTTGGCTAGCAGCATGTCCATCAGTTGCAGGGTCTCTTCCCCTTGCTCATCCATGGTGAGCTGCACCAGACGGCGGGTATTGGGATCCATGGTGGTTTCCCGCAGCTGTTTCGGGTTCATCTCACCCAGACCCTTGAATCGGGTCACCATCACCTTGCCTTTCTTCTTCTCTGCCTCGACCCGCTGCAGCACACCGTTCTTCTCGTCCTCGTCGAGGGCGTAGTAGACCTCTTTACCGATATCGATCCGGTAGAGCGGCGGCATGGCGACATAGACGTGGCCCTTGTTGACCAGGGTGCGGAAGTGCCTCACAAACAGGGCGCAGAGCAGGGTGGCGATGTGCAGACCGTCCGAGTCCGCATCCGCGAGGATGCACACCTTGCCGTAGCGCAAGCCGCTGAGATCTTCGGAGTCGGGATCGAGCCCGATGGCCACCGAAATATCGTGCACTTCCTGCGAGGCGAGCACCTGACCGGCCTCCACTTCCCAGGTATTCAGGATCTTGCCGCGCAGGGGCATGATGGCCTGAAACTCGCGATCCCGCGCCTGCTTGGCACTGCCGCCCGCGGAGTCACCCTCCACCAGGAACAGTTCGCCCTGCATGGGGTCGGCACAGTTGCAGTCAGTCAGCTTGCCGGGCAGCGCCGGGCCTTGGGTAATCTTCTTGCGCACCACCGTCTTGGCGGCGCGCAGTCGGCGCTGGGCACTGCTGATGCAGATCTCGGCGATCTGCTCCGCCAGCTCGGTGTTGCTGTTCAAGTAAAGGCTGAAGGCATCCTTCACCACGCCGGAGACAAAAGCAGAACTCTGGCGTGACGAGAGCCGCTCCTTGGTCTGACCGGCAAACTGCGGATCCTGCATCTTGACGGAGAGGATGTAGGCGCAGCGATCCCAGATATCTTCCGGGGTCAGCTTGACCCCGCGCGGCAACAGGTTGCGGAACTCGCAGAACTCGCGCATGGCGTCGAGCAGCCCCTGACGCAGACCGTTGACGTGAGTACCGCCCTGGGCAGTGGGGATCAGGTTGACATAGGATTCGGCGAGGCATTCGCCCCCTTCCGGCAGCCAGCAGAGTGCCCAGTCCACGGCGGACTGTTCGGTGCTGAAGGCGCCGATAAAGGGCTGCTCCGGCAGGCAGGTGAACTGCTTGACCGCATCGACCAGATAATCCTTGAGGCCATCCTCGTAGCACCACTCCAGCTTGATGCCGGTGTTCTTGTCGAGGAACTTGATGGTGAGGCCGGGGCAGAGTACCGCCTTGGCCTTGAGCAGGTGCTCCAGCTTGGTGACCGAAAAGCGGGGCGAGTCGAAGTAGCTCGCCTGCGGCCAGAAGCGCACCCGGGTGCCGGTGTTGCGGCGGCCACAGGTGCCGGTAATGGTCAGCTCCTGCACCTTGTCGCCACGCTCGAAGGCGATGTCATAGACCTGACCGTCGCGACGCACCGTCACCTCGACCCGATCGGAAAGGGCGTTCACCACAGAGATGCCCACCCCGTGCAGACCGCCGGAAAACTGATAGTTCTTGTTGGAGAATTTGCCGCCCGCGTGCAGCTTGCAGAGGATCAGCTCCACACCGCACACCCCTTCCTCCGGGTGGATATCGACCGGCATGCCGCGGCCGTCATCGATCACCTCGAGGGACTGGTCTTCAAACAGGGTCACCTCCAGGGTACGAGCATGACCCGCCAGCGCCTCGTCGACGCTGTTATCGATGACCTCCTGACCGAGGTGATTGGGCCGGGTGGTGTCGGTATACATGCCGGGGCGACGGCGCACCGGTTCAAGGCCATTGAGGACCTCAATGGCATCCGCATTGTATTGAGTAGACATGGAGGGCCTTGCGAATTGACGTTTGGAGGGAATCTTAACTGCTAGGCGGGAGCAGAACAAACTCCCCGCGCCGAAAGCTTGATCTGGAGAGGGACAGCACGAGGCTGCCCCGCATTGCTACAACCCCAGAAAGCGGATGATCTGGGCGGGATAGCGCTCAAACGCCACAAAGGCGTGGTTGCCACCGCACTCCAGCGACAGGCGAGCGAAGCGATACTCTTCCAGCGCCTTGCGATAGTCGAGCACTTCATCGTCCTGCTGTTGCAGGATCCAGAGCCGCTCGGGGGCCGTTACCGGCACCGCCAACCCACGCAGCTCATCGATGTGCGCTGGCAGCAGCTGGTACTGCTCGTTGGTATAGGGGTTGGTCTGGGGGCCAATATAGTCGCACAGCAACTCATGAGGGCGTACAGCCGGATTGATCAGCGCGGCGCGGCAACCGTATTGCTCGCTGATCCGGGTTGCCATAAAGCCGCCGAGGGAGCTGCCCACGGCACCGAGCTTGAACCCGCGACCATAACGGGCGGCAAGATCAGCGAGGGTCTGCTCGATAGCCGCCCAGGCCGCCGCAGGGGTATTGGGCTGGGCCGGGATGATCACCTCGATGTCAGGCCGGTTGGCTGCCACCCAAGCCGCCATCTGCTGCGCCTTGGCGGAGCCCGGAGAGGAGTTGAACCCATGCAGATAAAGGAGAACCGACTTCATGCAATCCTCCTCAATAACCGGTGGCGTTGGGGTCGGGCACAAACTGCCCCACCGGCAGACGCCACACCTCGCTGGCCACCCGCCCATCCGGATAGAGGGTGAGATAGCGCCAACCCGGGCCCGACTCGTCCAGCGCAAAGCCATCGCAGAGGGGCTTGAACTGGATGCAGGTGGAGGGACTGGCAATCAGCCGCACCCCGTGGTGCACCTCGTCAAACTCCTGATGGACGTGGCCGAACAGGATGGTTTTTTGCTGCGGGTGACGGGCCAGCACGGCAAACAGGTCATCGGCATTCTTGAGATTGTGCTGATCCAGCCAGGCGCAGCCCACCGGCACCGCCTGATGGTGCAGGGTGATAAGGGCATGGCGATCGGGATATTGGCGCAGTGCGCGGTCGAGGGCCGCCAGCTGGTGATCACCGAGCACGCCGTGGGGTTTGCCGCGCACCTGGGTATCGAGCAGGATCACCTGCCAGTGATCCCCCACCAGCTGCTTGGCTTCGCTGATCCCGGCGGCATGGAGGTATTCGGTCATCAGCGGGCTGTCGTCGTGGTTGCCGGGCAACCAGTAGATAGGGCGGCTAAGGGGCGCCATCATGGAAGCAAAACGCTGATAGGATTCCGGACTGTGATCCTGCGACAGATCGCCGGTAGCCAGGATCACGTCATAAGGATGCGGGTTGGCTTGCACCTGTTCCAGCACGGCGGCCAGACTCTCTGCGGTGCGCACAGCCAATAGCCGTCCCTCTTGACTGGCAAAGAGGTGGGTATCGGTAATTTGCAACAGGCGCAGACTACCGTCCTGCGCCTGGGGGAGATCTGTTTCCAAAATCACGCTTCTTGTTATTTGTTCAACTGGAGATATTGATCGGGCTGGTACCATGTCTGAGACAAAATTTTAGCCATTCGGCCAGAAACAGATTTACCTGCTCCTTTTCATCCCGCTGGTGCATCTTTTTATTGGGATAATCATAACTTGGTTGCAAGCGGGAAATCTGTTGCGCTGCACACACTTCCGCCATCCGCACGTCATGATACAAACGAATCTCGATTTGAGCCTGCAGGTATTCGGGCAATTCGGGATTGTGCTGGCTCAGGATCACCTGACTGGTGAAACGGCTGTCACCACTGATGGTGAGCTCAAATTGCAAATCGTTACCGACCCGATAGCGGCGCACCGCGCCCACCACCCCTTCCGGGGGTAGCAACTTCATCAAGGCCATATAATTAACCTCGCAAGTACGTTGCAAGGCCATCAAATCTGGCACATGACGCTTGCGCTGTTGCAGGGTCAGCGCCATCTTAGCGATCTGCCAGCCAGCGGGCTCGTAGCTCGCCATGGTTAAGGGCCAGCCACTGCAGGGCAATGACCGAGGCGGCGTTGTCGATGCGCCCCTCTTTGAGCCAGGCATAGGCCTGCTCGCGACTCACAACATGCACCCGGATATCTTCCCCCTCGTCCGCCAGACCGTGCAGCCCCTCAGCCTTGCTGGCATCCACCTCGCCCACATAGACCTCGATCCGCTCGGTGCTGCCGCCAGGGCTCACCAGATAGCTGATGGCGTGCTCGCAGCGGGCGACCTCGATCCCCGCCTCTTCCACCGCTTCCCGCCGCACCACCGCCTCGGCAGTTTCACCTTCGTCGATAATGCCGGCTACCAGCTCCAGCAGCCAGGGGGTCGGGCAGGTCTCCATAGCGCCGATCCGGAACTGCTCCACCAGCACTATCTGATCGCGCACCGGATCATAAGGCAGCAGCGCCGCAGCATGGCCGCGCTCGAACAGCTCGCGCACAATGGGCTCATTCCAGCCACCGGCAAATAACCTGTGCTGTAGCCGATAGACGTTCACCTTGAAGAAGCCGTTATATCCAGCTGATTTTTCGATGATTTTTACATCATTGGTGGCGTAGTGACGATCTTGTGGCAAGGGTTGCTGCGACATCCGGGACTCCCGTCAGCTTGACTTGTATCAGTTTGACCATAAAATCCGAGAAACATGAATGAACGTTCATTCACTCGGTATGCCATGGTAATGAGGGGTGGATTTTAGCAGCCACAGACCATTTGGCTAGGCGCGTGGGGAGAAAACTGCTTCCAGTTCTTGACGTTCCCGTTACCGGACCCGAGACTCTTCGCATTAAAATTTGCTTATAGTAGAGTGATTAAGCTGCAATTAAGCTTGGTCGGTGACAATATTTACCCTCTCCAGCAACCCGTTTGGATTACTACACAAGGTTAAATCGATCTATGAAAAGAACACTTTTGTCCGTCATGGTGTTGCTGGGCGTCAGTGCCGGTGCCCATGCCGAAAACCTGCTCGACATCTATCAACAAGCCCAGCTCAAAGACCCGCAGTTGCTGCAATCCAAAGCTGTGCGTGACCAGGCATTCGAGAAGATCAACGAATCTCGCGCCTCATTGTTGCCACAAATCAATCTGGGTGCTGGCCTGAACTACCTGCAAAACAAGGGTGATACCCAGACTGGTACTACCGCCAGCGGCAACCTCTCACTGGATCAATCCATCTATCGCCGTAGCAACTGGATCAATCTGGATCTGACCGAGAAGAGCGCGACCCAATCTGACGTGAGCTATAACCTCGAAATCCAGAACCTGATGCTGCGCAGCGCCCAGGCCTATTTCAACGTGCTCAAGGCGATGGATACCCTGGAGTTCGTGCAGGCCAACAAAGTAGCCGTAGAGCGTCAGCTGGAACAGACCCAGCAGCGTTTTGAAGTGGGCCTGACCGCCATCACCGACGTTCATGAAGCTGAAGCCTCCCGTGACCAGGCGCTGGCCGACGAGATCAATGCAGAGAATGAGCTGGCCAACAGCTACGAAACCCTGCGCGAGCTGACCGGTATCGATCACCGCAATCTGGATGTGCTGAACACCGATCGTTTCACGCCGCAAAAAACCACCTTTGGCTCCGACAAGTGGCTGGAGTTGGCGCTGGACAAGAACCTGCAACTGCATAACGCCCGCATCACCAAGGACATCGCCAAAGAGCAGATCGATCTGGCCAAGACAGGTCATGAGCCGACTCTGGATCTGGGTGCCGGTCTGCAGAGCAGCAACACCGATTACAAGAACGACACTCCGGGCATGAGCAGTGAAAACTCGCAAGGCAACATTGGCCTGACCTTCAAGCTGCCGATCTACAGCGGTGGTGCCACTACGTCCAAAGTGAAGCAGGCCCAATTCAACTATGTGGCCGCCAGCGAACTGCTGGAGAAAAACTTCCGCTCGGTACAGAGTACGGTGCGCTCCTCCTACAACAACGTGAACGCCAGCATCGGCTCGGTACGCGCCTACAGCCAGTCCGTGGTCTCCGCCGATAGCGCCCTGAAAGCGACCGAAGCCGGTTACGAAGTGGGCACCCGCACCATCGTCGATGTGCTGGACTCCACCCGCAAGCTGTACGATGCCAAGCAGAAACTCTCTGCCGCCCGTTACAACTACATCCTCAACATCCTCAGCCTGAAACAGGCTGCCGGTGTGCTGGAAGCGCAGGATCTGGTAGAAGTGAACCAGGGTCTGATGCCTGCCACGGCAAAAACCAAAGCCTGATAGCCGTTATCGGGAATGAAAAAGGCGACCGCAAGGTCGCCTTTTTGTTATCCGGATTTCTGTCGGCTTGCTCCGGCCGTAGTTGGCCCCGCCAGATTGCTGGGCCAGCTGAGCGTTAGCCGCGCTCGCGGATAGTCTTGATGATGTCGGAGGTGGAGCAGCCATCTTCAAAATTGAGCACTCGCACCTCACCGCCATTGGCGGTCACCTCAGCGTAACCGGCGATATCCTCCGGCTTGTAATCACCACCCTTGACCAGCAGGTCCGGCAGGATCTCGGCGATCAGGCGCTGCGGGGTATCTTCACTGAAGGGCACCACCCATGCGACGGCACCAAGGGCCGCCAGCACCGTCATGCGGCGCTCGGTCGGGTTGACCGGACGACCCGGCCCTTTCAGACGGCGGACCGACTCATCGGTGTTGACCGCCACGATCAGGCGATCCCCCAGCTTGCCAGCATTGGCCAGGTAGGAGACGTGACCGGCGTGCAGGATGTCGAAGCAGCCGTTGGTCATCACCACTTTCTCGCCGCGCAGACGGGCGGCACGGACCGCCACTTTCAGCTGGGCTTCAGACATCACACCGAAACCTGTCTCTTGCTCGGTATAGAGGGCGTTGGCCAGCTCGACCGGACTGACGGTAGAGGTACCCAGCTTGCCGACCACGATACCGGCTGCGGTATTGGCCAGCGCACAGGCTTCGTCCAGGCTCTTGCCAGCCGCCAGTGAGGTGGCCAGGGTAGATATCACGGTATCACCGGCACCGGTCACATCGTAAACCTCGTGAGCCTGGGCCGGCAGGTGCAGCTCGGGCTGACCTTCGCGGATCAGGGTCATGCCGTTTTCAGAACGGGTGACCAGCAGGGCATCCAGCTCGAAGCGCTTGACCAGCTCCAGCCCCTTGGCGACCAGATCCTCTTCGCTCTTCACCTTGCCAACAACTGCCTCGAACTCGGACATGTTGGGGGTCAACAGAGTGGCACCACGGTACTTCTCGAAATCGGTCCCCTTGGGATCGACCATCACCGGAATACCCGCAGCGCGGGCCCGCTTGATCATGCCGGGCACGTCGTTGAGGGCGCCTTTGCCATAGTCGGAGAGGATCATCACGTCGCAGCTCGGCAATGCCTGCTCGACCTTGCTCATCAGCAGGCTGGCATCGACGGAGTGGAAGGGCTCTTCAAAATCCAGACGCAGCAGTTGCTGGTTGCGGGACAGTACCCGCAGCTTGGTGATGGTCGGGTAGTCGGCCAGACGAACGAAATCACAGGCGACTTTGACGCCAGCCATCTGACCGGCCAGCGCATCGGCCGCTTCATCCTGACCGGTCAGGCCAAGCAGCACGGCGTGGGCGCCAAGAGCGGCGGAGTTGAGGGCCACGTTGGCCGCGCCACCGGGGCGCTCCTCAATGTGTTCAACCTTGACTACGGGTACCGGCGCCTCGGGGGAGATCCGGCCGGTAGGGCCATGCCAGTAACGGTCCAACATGACATCGCCAACGACCAGCACGCGGGCTTTTTCAAAATCGGGCAGGGTGATCTTCATCTGTATCGGCTCTCAAAACCTGAAAAATCAGCGGACGATTTTATCACACTCTTTTATTGGGTGGAGAAAAAGCCGACCGCCGTTGCCGCCGCTGTCACGCTAACCGGACGCAGGCTACCCCTCTGACCAGCACACAGCCATTCGCCCCCGCCCCCCCTTTTCGGCTAGAATCCCCCGATTGTGTTTGCGAACAAGAGATTATCCATGGCCCATGACAACGCTCCTCGCCTCGAGCCCCGCCTGTTTCATCCCCGTTACTGGGCCAGCTGGTTCGGCCTCTCCCTGCTCTGGCTGCTGACCTTGCTGCCGTGGCGCAGCCAGATGTGGCTGGGCCGCCAGCTCGGCCGCCTCGCCGCCAGGATATTGAAGTCCCGGGTCAAGATTGCCCGTCGCAATCTGGAACTGGCACTGCCGGAGCTGACCCGGGATGAGCGGGAGACGCTGCTGAAAGCAAACTTCGAGAGCGTGGGCTGCGCCGTGTTCGAGGTGGGCATGGCCTGGTTCTGGCCAGACTGGCGGATGCGCAACCTGATGAAGGTGGAAGGGGAAGAGCATGTCATCGCCGCCATGGAAAAAGGTCATGGCATGCTGCTGCTCTCCTGCCACTTCCTGACCCTGGAACTCAACGCCCGCTGTTTCGGTCTGGTACGCCCCGGGGTGGGGGTCTATCGCCCCAACACCAATCCGGTGCTGGAGTATGCCCAGTACCACGGTCGCTGCGCCTCCAACAAATATCTGGTGGACCGGATGGACGTGAAGGGGATGATCAAGGCGCTGCGCAACGGCGACGCCCTCTGGTACGCGCCGGATCACGACTACGGCAGCCACGCCAGCGTGTTCGTGCCCTACTTCGCCGTCGAGCAGGCGGCCACCATCTCCGGCACCGCCACCCTGGCGCGGGTGAAGAACACCGTCACTCTGCCCTGCTACAACATCCGCACCAGCGAGGGTTACACCCTGCATATCGGGGCACCGCTCGCCGACTACCCCAGCGGTGACGAGATGGTCGATGCCGCCCGCGCCAACCGCGAGATTGAAGCCGCCGTGCGCAAGGCGCCGGAGCAGTACATGTGGCTCCATCGCCGCTTCAAGACCCGCCCCTCCCCCGAGGATGCCAGCTTCTACTAAGCAGCCGCACCCGACAGGGGCCATATCGCAAAAACCGACAAACCGCCTGCTGGCGGTTTGTTTTTATCTGCGTTCATCCCTGCGCGGCAAACAAGATCCCCGAGCGTCAGCCGCACAATCACACCCTGTTTTTTCCTACCTATCTCCATCAGCCAGCCGCAAAAGAGCCCTCATCGCCGACCATAAAGCTGAAAGCGGGTTACAAACTTATTGATTCATTGATAACCAAGAGGCTATTTCGATAAATCCATCGTCACTACCCGCTGATGAGTCATTGAGCGACATGCTCCATTTGAATACAAAAGCTGAATTTGTGACAAAAATCACCTTTTCGTCCGAGTGCAGCAAACCAGCATTGGTGACTTTCATCACAAAAATAGGTCACTCAAAACAGAAAGGATCGAAAAGTAGCCGAATTACAGCATCAGAACGTGACCCAGATCACTGGTTGGGGAGGGGGTATGGCGGGGTATCTGAGAGGTAGATCACAAGACACCCCGTTTTCAGCCTAATATGATCGCAAGCTGGTAGATTGAAGTTGCTTAGACGACCGGGATGGCGGTTCGGCAAAACCGGCCATCCCGACTACCACTTTTAATCAAACAGGCTTAAAACGGGGTCCCGACATGTTATCACCGGATACCAAAGTCAAGATACAGAATTTTGGACGCTTCCTGTCCAATATGGTCATGCCCAACATAGGCGCCTTCATCGCCTGGGGCTTTATTACTGCACTCTTTATCCCCACCGGCTGGCTGCCAAGCGAAACCTTGGCCAAGCTGGTTGGCCCCATGATCACCTACCTGCTGCCGCTGCTGATTGGCTACACCGGCGGCAAGCTGATGGGCGGTGAGCGCGGCGGCGTGGTCGGCGCCATCACCACCATGGGCGTCATCGTGGGGACCGACATCCCGATGTTCATGGGCGCCATGATGGTCGGCCCGCTCGGTGGCTGGACCATCAAGCGCTTCGACAAGGCGATGGACGGTCGCGTCAAGAGCGGCTTCGAGATGCTGGTCAACAACTTCTCCGCCGGCCTTATCGGCATGCTGCTGGCCATCCTCGCCTTCTTCGTGATTGGCCCCTTCGTCAAGGTGCTCTCCGGCCTGCTGGCCGGTGGCGTCGGCTTCCTGGTGGAAAACCACATGCTGCCGCTCACCTCTATCTTCGTCGAACCGGCCAAGATCCTGTTCCTCAACAACGCCATCAACCACGGCATCTTCTCGCCGCTGGGGATCCAGCAGGCGACCGAGCATGGCAGCTCCATCTTCTTCCTGATTGAAGCTAACCCGGGCCCGGGCATGGGTGTGCTGCTGGCCTACATGGTGTTCGGTCGTGGTGCGGCCAAGCAATCCGCAGCTGGCGCCTCCATCATTCACTTCTTCGGCGGCATCCACGAGATCTACTTCCCGTACGTGCTGATGAACCCGCGCCTCATTCTGGCGGTGATCGCCGGTGGCATGACCGGGGTCTTTACCCTGACCCTGTTCAACGCTGGTCTGGTCTCCCCTGCCTCACCAGGCTCCATCTTCGCCGTGCTGTTGATGACACCGAAAGCCTCCCTGATCGGGGTCGCCCTCTCCATCATCAGCGCCACTCTGGTCTCCTTCCTGGTAGCTGCCGTATTCGTTCGCGCCCAGCAGCCGGAAGCCGACGAGGCCGATGCCCTCGGTGAAGCCACCCGCAAGATGAAAGCCATGAAGGGCGGCAAGCCTGAAACCGCAGCGGCCAAGAAGCCGGGCGGCGAGCTGATGGCAGTGCGCAATATCGTGGTCGCCTGCGATGCAGGGATGGGTTCCAGCGCCATGGGTGCCGGCATGCTGCGCAAGCGGGTGCAGGCCGCCGGGCTCGATATCAGCGTTACCAACCGCGCCATCGATCAGCTCGACGATCAGGTGGACTGGGTCATCACCCACAAGGATCTGACCGAGCGGGCCCGTCGCCATGCGCCGAATGCTCACCATATCTCGCTCACCAACTTCCTCGACAACGGCCTCTATCAGGAGCTGGTACAGAGCCTGACCCGCGCCGCCAACGATGACGTCGCCAACCCGCAACTGCTGGTGGCGGCTAACGACGACAGCTACGAGCCGCAAGCAGCCGAGGTCTTTATCCTGAGCCGTCATGACGTGCATCTGGGGCTGAAAGCGGACAACAAGGAGGCCGCCATCCTGACCGCAGGCCGACTGCTGGCAGAGCGCGGCTACGTGGCACCCGACTACGTCAACGCCATGCTGGAGCGCGAGCAGCTGGTCTCTACCTACCTCGGCGAGTCCATCGCCGTGCCTCACGGCACCATCGCCGCCAAGAAGTTCGTGAAGCGTACCGGCATCGTCATCTGCCAGTACCCGGCCGGAGTCGCCTTTGGTGAAGCGGCGGACGAGGTAGCGCGACTGGTGATCGGCATTGCCGCCCGCAACGACGAACACATGCAGGTGATAACCCGCCTGACCAATGCACTGGATGAACCCGGTCTCATCGACCGACTGGCCAGCACCACGGATCCCCAGGCTTTCCTGGATCTGCTGGGTGCCGAACAGGCTGCGTAATCATCTTTCATCGTCTTTGGTTCAAGAGGTTAATATCATGAAAACATTGCATTTTGGTGCTGGTAACATCGGTCGCGGCTTTATCGGCAAACTGCTGGCAGATGCCAGCCATCAGGTCACTTTCGCCGACGTCAACGACACGCTTATCGATCAGCTCAATCACCGTCAGGAGTACAAGGTCCATGTGGTGGGAGCGGATCAGAAGTTGGACGTGGTGCGCAACGTGGCAGCGGTCAGCTCCGCCGGTCACGAGGTGATCGCCCGCATCATCACCGCCGATCTGGTCACCACTGCGGTTGGCCCCAACATTCTGGACAAGATTGCCAGCACCCTGGCCAAGGGGCTGCAGGCCCGCTTCGATGCTGGCAACCTGACACCGCTGAACGTCATCGCCTGCGAAAACATGGTGCGCGGCACCAGCCACCTCAAGCAGGAGGTACTCAAGTACCTGCCAGTCGCGTATCATGCCACGCTCGAAACCTGCATCGGCTTCGTCGACTCGGCGGTGGATCGCATCGTGCCGCCCGCCGCGGCCGCCAACGATGATCCGCTGGAAGTGACGGTAGAGAGCTTCAGCGAGTGGATCGTCGACCAGACCCAGTTCAAGGGTGAGCTGCCCCAGGTGGCGGGCATGGAGCCCACCGACAACCTGATGGCCTTCGTCGAGCGCAAGCTGTTTACCCTTAACACCGGCCACATCGTCACCGCCTACCTCGGCAAGCTACGGGGTTACCGCACAGTGCGCGAAGCGATCGAAGATCCGGTGATCCGCAGCAAGGTTCGCCGCGCCATGGAGGAGAGCGGTGCCGTGCTGGTGAAACGCTACGGCTTCGACCCGCGCCTGCACGCCGCCTACATCGAGAAGATCCTCTCCCGCTTCGCCAACCCCTATCTGGTGGACGAAATTGATCGGGTCGGTCGTCAGCCACTGCGCAAGCTGGCGGCGGGGGATCGGCTGGTGAAGCCGCTGCTCGGCACCCTGGAATACGGCCTGCCCAACGAGCAGTTGCAGGAGGGGATCGCCGCAGCGCTGCACTATCGCAACGCCGATGACCCGCAGGCGGTGGAGCTGCAAGCCCTGCTGGCGGAGCTGGGCTCGGCCAAAGCACTGGCCCGCGTCACCGGGCTGGATGAAGAGAGCGAGGTGGTTCGCGCCATCGTCGCCCGTTACGAAACCCTGTAATGACCCTGCTTGCGGCACATTCAGCCACCACTAATAGCGCGCCAAGCGCTTGAATGGCAAGGGAATGTGCCCCATATGATAAAAACCGGGAGAGAGGTCCACTCTCTCCCTGTCAGCTGGACCCTATACACCTATGACCACACACCAGGAAGATGAAGTACTGGAACGACTGAACGAGCAGGATGGCCCCCGCGGCTTCTTTCTCGAAGCCGTGACCATCCTGGAAGAGGCGGTCGACTCCCTGATGCGACGCGCGTTCCGTCAGGAGGAGTATGCCGTCAAATACGCCATCGAACCCCTGCTCAACCAGAGTGGCCCCCTCGGCCAGCTGGAGGTGCGCCTCAAGCTCATCTTCGCCCTCGGCCTCATCTCCCTCGAGCGCTATCAGGATATCGAAGCCTATATCAAGATCCGCGACTTTCTGGTGCGCGACCCCAAGGATTACCGCTTCAGCGACAAGCCGATCCGCGATCTGCTCGACCGCCTGCACGGGGTCAATCAGGGCGGCATGATGAAGCTGGAGCCCCCCACCAGCGAAGAGGATTGGGCCTTCTACCAGATGCAGCTCAACCGGCTCGATCAGATGGTGCGCTCCGCACTGGTACTGGCGCTGGCCGACTGTATCGGCGAGCTCCACAAGGAGAGCCCCATCTAATCCGGCCCCAAGACCACCCCATCACCACGGTTGGCGTCTGGCTGGCGCCCGTCACACCACCGCCAGCCACCATGACGCCGACTGTCGCACATCTCCCCATCCCAGCCCCGACGCCGCTCCTTCCGGTGTCAATCTGACCAACTTACCCACTACACTAGCTCCATACTCACAGCCTGAATCGAGGTCTGCATGATTGCCCTCTCCCTGGCCGGGATCGCCCTGGTCTCCGTGCTGGCCCAATGGCTCGCCTGGTCACTGCGGGTGCCCGCCATCCTGTTTCTGCTGCTCACCGGCCTGACCCTGGGCCCGGTCAGCGGCCTGCTCGACCCTGATGCCCTGCTCGGGGATCTGCTGTTTCCGCTGGTCTCCCTGTCGGTGGCCATCATCCTGTTTGAGGGGGCGCTGACCCTCCATCTGGCCGAACTCAAGGGGATCGGCAAGGTGGTGCGCAACCTCTGCTCCACCGGCATGCTGGTCAGTTTCGCCGTCATCGGCAGCGCCGGTTACTTCCTGCTGGGGCTGGACTGGCGGGTCGCCACCATGCTCGGCGCTGTGCTGGTGGTCACGGGCCCCACTGTGATTGCCCCCATGCTCAACGTGATCCGCCCCACCCGGGAGGTGGACAGGATCCTGCGCTGGGAGGGGATCGTCATCGACCCCATCGGCGCCCTGTTTGCAGTGCTGGTGTTCGAGGCAGTGCGCCTCGGCAGTCAGGGGGATCTCATCAGCCACACCCTGCTGGCACTGGCCAAAACAGTGGGGGTCGGCGCCTTCATCGGGGTGGCGGCAGGCTGGCTAACTACCCTGCTCATTCGCAAGGACTGGCTGCCGGTCAGCCTGCACAAGTTCGGGGTGCTGGCGCTGGTGCTGGTCACCTTCAGCCTCTCCAACTGGCTCAGCCACGAATCGGGCCTGCTGGCGGTGACCGTGTTCGGCATCTGGCTCGCCAATCAGGAGGGGCTGGATCTGGAGGAGGTGCTGGCGTTCAAGGAAGATCTCGCGGTCATCCTTATCTCCAGCCTGTTCATCCTGCTGGCAGCCCGCCTTGATCTGGCCCAGCTCTGGCAACTCGGCCCCATGGTGCTGGCACTGCTCTGCGTGGTGCAGTTCGTGGCGCGCCCGCTCTGCATTCTGGTCTCGACCTGGGGCTCGGATCTCTCCTGGCGGGCTCGCGCCCTGCTGAGCTGGATTGCACCGCGCGGCATCGTCGCGGCGGCGGTCAGCGCCTCGTTCGCCATCAGCCTGCATCAGGCAGAGATCCCCGATGCTGACAAGCTGGTACCGCTGGTATTTGCGGTGATCATCTCCACCGTGGTGTTGCAGAGCCTCACCTCGGCGCCGCTGGCCAGCCTGCTCAAGATGCGCCAGAGCGCCCCCAACACCTGGCTCATCATCGGCGCCAACTCGGTGGCGCGGGCAATCGGCAAGGCGCTGGCGGATCAGGGGGTGCCGGTGCAACTCTGCGATCCCGCCTGGGAGTTCTGCAAACAGGCGCGGATGAGCAACCTGCCCTGCTACTTCGGCAACCCCCAGTCGGAGCATGCCGAGCTGCACCTGCCGCTCACCAGCATCAGTACCGTGCTGGCACTCTCCCCCAACCGCCACAACAACGCCCTCGGGGTACTGCACTTCGCCCACCTCTACGGCGAGGAGCAGGTCTACTCCCTGCGCTCCAGCGAGCAGCACGGCAAGGCCAACCGGGAGAGCGCCACCTTCCGCGCCCGCCAGAACCTGTTCGGCCCCGACATCAATTATGCCAAGCTGAGCGGTCTGCTAAGCCGGGGTGGCCAGATCAAGGCCACCCGCCTGAGCGAAGCGTTCGACTGGGCCCAATATCAGGCCGCCAATCCCGGCGCCATCCCGCTGTTTGTAATGGACGTCAAGGGCAAACCCCACATCGTCACCGGCCCCGTCACCCCGCAGGCGGGTGAGTTGCTGATCGCCCTGCAACCAGCCAGAGAGCAGGGCGCCGAATGAGCGAGGCCACCCACAATCCGCTGATCGCCCCGCTGCTGGCCCTGCTGCAACAGGCGGCGGGCAGCTACAAGGTGCACGAGCTGATGGCCGACCTGCGCCAGCAGGGGGCAATCCCGCCCTTGGCAGACGATGAGCAGTTGCAGCTATTTCGGGTCAACTTTCTGATCATGAACGCCCTCTACCAGTTGCAGGCCGAGCTCTGGCAAGAGGGGTGGTGGCTGGTGATCAGCACCCTGGATATCCGGCTCGAACCGCTGGCCGACAAATCAAAGGCCAGCCACGCCTTTGCCCTCAGCGAAAATCTGCGCAGCTACTATCTCGACTGGCAGGTGTTCTGGCAGACGGATCGGGCAGAGGTAGAAACCCTGCTCAACCGCTTCTGGCGCGCCTATGACGGGGAGGGACACAAAGAGGAAGCGCTGGCGCTGTTCGAGCTCGATGAAAAGGCAAGTCAGGAGGCGATCCGCCGCCGCTGGCGGGAGCTAGCACTGCAGCACCATCCGGACCGGGGTGGCGATGCCGAGACCTTTATCCGCATCCGCTGGGCCTGGGAGTACCTGCGGGGATGATCCCGTTGCTGCCCCTCTGTGACCGGCATAGACTGAAAGTGGATATTCCCCAAAGGAAAGGAGAGCATCATGACAGTCAGTGAACTTCGTAAGCTCTATCAACAACAGCTCCTCATGGAAGCTGAACTTATCCATGACATCGCGGTTCCCGGCTGGCTCATCGAGTTCAGAGGCAAGGATGGCACCCTCTATGAAATGACCGATACCCTTGGTTGCCCGGTCAGTTTCGGCACGGTCGAGCAGGCCCGCGACCACGTCCATCTGGTGGCCGACTGCCCAATCCAGGTGGAATACCTCTACCGCTTCTTCGAACGCTAACGCAGCACCAGCCAGACACCGCACAGCAAAAAGGCTCCAAGGAGCCTTTTTCAATTCCGGTTACTTTCTATTCCGGTTGCAGCGGTTCCGCCACCTTGCCCTCCAGCTTCCTGACCGGCTTTTGCAGGATCAGGTTGGCTGGATAGGTGACCAGATCGCCGTTGTCATCCCGCACCCGCAGGTAGAACAGGCCGATCTCGGTGATCACACCGGTGACCGAATCATCCTTGTCGAGGATGCGGATCCGATCGCCAATCCGATAGGGAAAGGCGAAGAAGATGGTGATGCTGGCGGTGATGTTGGAGAGGATCGACCACTGGGCCACCATGGCGACCCCCAGCACTGCGAAGAAGGAGGAGGCGAGCACCACCAGTCGGGAGAAATCGAGCCCCCACACCCCAGCCAGCACCAGCAAGGTGGCGCAGCCGAGCAGGAAGTGGAACACATGGGCCACGTAGAGCACCCGGTTCTCGCTCACCTGCCTGCTCTGGCCGAGCGCCAGCAGGCTCTTGTGAATAAGCCGCCGGATCAGGGTGTGACCCAGCAACAGCAGCAGGGTCAGGCCAATTGATTGCCACATGGGTTATGCCTCCTTACCACCAGCGTCGGTGCTTGAGCCAGACTGCCAGCCCGCTTGCCAGCGCCACCAAGGATCCGCAGAAGACCCAGAAGGCGGTCGGGCTCTCGGCCCCGGGCATACCGCCGAGGTTGATGCCAAACAGGCCGGTCAGGAAACTGGCAGGCAAAAACAGCAGCGCCATCACCGACATCTGGTAGGCGCGACGGTTAGTCGCCTCCGCCATCAGATTGTTGATCTCGTCTGCCAGCACAGCAGTGCGGGCCACCCCGGCATCGAGATCATCGAGCCAGCGCCGCAGCCGGTCAGCGATATCGAGCAGGCGGCGGCGGTCATCCTCATCCAACCAGCTGATCTTCTCGTTGGCGAGACGCGCCACCAGATCCCGCTGGGGAGAGAGGTAGCGGCGGATCATGATGAGCTGCTTGCGGATCAGCGCCAAGCGGCCATTGGCGGGCATGTCGCGCATCAGCACCATCTCCTCCAGATCGAGGATCTTGTCGTGCAGCTCTTCAACAAACTCCCCTGCGCGGTCGGTCAGGGCATCGCAGATCTCCACCAGCCAGTCAGCCGGGGTATCCGCGCCGCCCCCCAGCTTGAGCTGGTTGAACACATCCTGCTCGGAGAGCAGCGGACGACGACGGCTGCTGATGATGAGATCCGGGGTGATGAAGATGCGCAGCGCCACCATCTCTTCCGGCCTGTGATCCTTGTTGTGGTTGATGCCGCGCAGGATCAGCAGCACAGTCTCCCCCATCCGCACCAGCTTGGGACGATTGCTCTGGCCAAGCAGCGATTCTTTGGCAGCCTCGCCCAGCAGCGGGGTTTGCAGCAACCAGCGCGCCGAATCGGGATGGCCGTAATCCAGATGCAGCCAGGCCGGGCTATCCCCCGGAATGTCGCTTCCCGCCGTCAGCGGCGCCATGCCCCCCTTGCCATCCAGGGTCAGGGCATAAATTACTTCACCGGGCACCCGATCCATATCGTCTCCTTCTGATTCTCGCCAACGGCCCCCAGCTTACACCAAAGGCGGGGCCGACTCAGCCCCACGGCGGACAGCGGTCGCCTGTGTTACTATGCCTGCCTTCGTATTCCCCCGTTTTAACCACAGGAAACCATGCCATGCCCATCTGGGTTGATGCCGATGCCTGCCCTATTCCGGTCAAGGAGATCCTCTACCGCGCCGCCCACCGCGCTCGGGTCGTCACCACGCTGGTGGCCAATCAGGGCTTGCGGGTTCCCCCCTCTCCCTATATCAAGACCCAGCAGGTGGAGAAGGGATTCGATGTGGCAGATCATGTCATCGCCCAGCAGGTTCAGCCCGGCGATCTGGTGATCACCGGTGATATCCCCCTCGCCTCCTGGGTGATCGACGCCGGTGGCGAGGCGCTCAATCCCCGCGGCGAGATCTACACCCGCGAGACCATCAAGGCGCGGCTCGGGATGCGTAATTTCATGGAGGAGCTGCGTTCCGCTGGCGTGCAAACTGGCGGCCCCGCCCCCTTCAACTCTGCCGACAAGCAATGCTTCGCCAACGCCCTCGACAAGTGGCTGGTCAAAGGCAAGTTGTAAAGAGACCCTAAAGGCGCCCAGCTTGGGCGCTTTTTCACCGTAACATCCTGATTTTTAAAATAACAGCTGACCAACGCCAGCGGCCTGATAAGATGCGCCGCCCTTTCTCCACACAGTAATCATCATGACCGCCCAAGGGCACCTGCTCTTCTCTGTTACCTGCGCCCTGCTCGCCCACAAACTACAGCTCACCCCGGCCCTGGCCGATGCCAGCCTGTGGCAGACCATTCCTGCCGCCTTGGCCAGTGCGCTGCTGCCCGACCTCGATCATCCCAAATCGGTGCTGGGACAACGACTGCCATGGATCTCGAAACCCCTGTCGCGACTGTGCGGCCATCGCGGCTTCACCCACAGCCTGCTAGCGGTAGCCATCGCCATCTGGGGACTAAACCAGAGCTTGCCTGCCGGGTCTGTGCCTGTCGGGGTCAAAGATGCGCTTATCGTCGGCTACCTCAGTCATCTGCTGGGAGACTGGCTCACCCCGGCGGGCATTCCGCTCTTCTGGCCCATCAAGCGCCGCTTCCGGCTGCCGGGCTGGCCGCTCAAAAGCGGTGGCCCTCTGGAAACCGGCTTTTGCACCCTCACCCTGCTGGTTGCTGGCTGGTGGTGCGGCTGGTTGATATAACGCAGAGACAAAAAAGGCCCCGAACCTGAGTCCGGGGCCTGCCAGTGGTGATGCCACTAGAGGATTAGATCATGATGCCAGCGATAACCGCAGAGAGCAGGCTGACCAGGGTAGAGCCGTAGACCAGCTTCAGACCGAAGCGGGAAACCATGTTGCCTTTCTCTTCGTTCAGCGCCTTTACCGCACCGGCGATGATGCCGATGGAGCTGAAGTTGGCGAACGACACCATGAAGATGGAGAGGATACCGACAGTGCGCGGCGAGAGCTCGGCAGCAACTTTGCCCAGATCCATCATGGCCACGAACTCGTTGGTTACCAGCTTGGTCGCCATGATGGAGCCCGCTTGCAACGCTTCACCACTCGGGATACCCAGGATCCAGGCGATTGGGTAGAAGAGGTAGCCCATCACGAACTGGAAGTTGACGCCAAACGCCATCTCGAACAGGTAGTTCACCAGCGCAATCAACGCGATAAAGCCCACCAGCATGGCCCCCACGATCACCGCAACGGTGAAACCGGCCATGATGTACTCGCCCAGCATCTCGAAAAAGTTCTCTTTCTTCGGCGTGTGGTGTTCGTCACCTTCGGTGATGGCTTTCAGGTCGGTCACCGAGTTATCCGGCTCGTACGGGTTGATCAGTGACAGCACGATGAAGGTACTGAACATGTTGAGCACCAGTGCGGCAACCACATAACGTGGCTCGATCAGCTGCATGTAGGCACCGACGATGGACATGGAAACGGTGGACATAGCCGTCGCTGCCAGGGTGTACATCTGCTTCTCGTTCAGGTGCGGCAGGGTGTTCTTGAGGGCGATGAAGTTCTCGGACTGGCCGACGATCATCGAGCTGATGGCATTGAAAGACTCCAGCTTGCCCATGCCGTTGATCTTGGCCAGCACTGTACCGATACCGCGGATGACGATAGGCAGCAGACGGATGTACTGCAAAATCCCGATCAGCACCGAGATGAAGACGATGGGCATCAGCACCATCAGGAAGAAGGAGAAGGCCCCTTCGTTGACCAGACCACCGAACACGAAGTCGGTACCCTGTTTGGCAAACTCCATCAACTTGGTGAAGCCAGCCGCGAAGCCCCCCACCACTGCCAGACCCACTTCGGAGTTCAGCATGAACCAGGCCAGCGCCAGTTCGACCACCAGCAGTTGGCCAATATAACGCAGCTTGATCTGTTTCCAGTTGTGGCGGTTAGCCAGCAGAGAGAGAGCGAGGACCATGACCAGTCCGAGCACAAAGTGAACGTATTCCATACCTGTAGCACCTGAGTAAATTGTAATTTTTGACCGGCGCCATCATAGACATTTGCACATTTAAAAATCAGATAGCCATCACAATCCCGCTCAATAATATGCATGCAGGATAATACAAACGTTTTTAAATTAATTACGCAATGAACTGATATTAATCACACAACATAGATAACATAAATCCTTTTAAAACATCATGTTGGGCAATGCAGACGCCGTTTTCATGTTTTTGAAAATATTCGAGCAGCATTTTCGCAACATTCCCTGTGGCGTAACGACTGCTCGTAGAATATTTTTCAGTGATTATATTGAAATACCGAAAATGGAAAACGTTTATCCGCGATAAATAATTAGATGAGTGTTTGAAAAATAGTCCTTATCGCATTGTCAGTTATTGCCAGCGATCTGTTTGGCAACAAATGAACCCTGCCTGCGCGCCCCTATGGTCAACCGTTCAAATTTCCGCCACATCCACTGCCACATTCTGGTATGATGCGCGGCCTTAGCGCTCGTGCGCATCCCCGTTTTCTTCGAAATAGAGTCTTTTTGTGAACAACAGCGAATTTAGCAGCCTCAATCTCTCCCCCGCCCTGCAAGAGAACCTCATCAGCCTGGGTTATCTGCAGATGACACCGATCCAGGCCCAGAGTCTGCCCCTGGTGCTCGATGGCAAAGACCTGATCGCCAAGGCTAAAACCGGTAGCGGCAAGACCGCCGCCTTCGGCCTTGGCCTGCTGGCCCAGCTCAACGTCCATCGTCTCGAAGTGCAGGCGCTGGTGCTCTGTCCGACCCGCGAACTGGCAGATCAGGTGGCGCAGGAGATCCGTCGGCTGGCGCGCGCCCTGCCCAACGTCAAGCTGGTGACCCTGTGCGGCGGCACCCAGACTGCACCCCAATCGGCCACGCTGGGCTTTGGCGCCCACATCGCTGTCGGTACCCCGGGCCGCATCCTCAAGCATCTGGAGCAAGGCACCCTGGAGTTGTCTGGCCTTAAAACCCTGGTGCTGGACGAAGCCGACCGGATGCTGGACATGGGCTTTGGCGAAGAGATCAACCGGGTCATCAGCTATGCTCCCCAGCAGCGCCAGACCCTGCTCTTCTCCGCCACCTACCCGGAAGGGATCGCCCAGATGAGCCGCGGTGTGCAGCGCAATCCGGTCGAGGTGAGTGTCGAGTCTCTTCATGAAGGGAGCGCCATCGAGCAGAAGCTCTATGAAGTGCCATTTGGAGAGCGCCTCGACGCCCTCACCTGGTTGCTGAGCCACTATCAGCCAGCCTCCTGCGTGGTGTTCTGCAACACCAAACGCGCCTGCAACGACGTGGCTGATCATCTGGCCGCCAAAGGTTTCTCGGCGCTGGCACTGAACGGCGATCTGGAACAGCGCGAGCGGGATCAGGTGCTGGTGCGCTTTGCCAACGGCAGTGCCACCATTCTGGTGGCCACCGACGTGGCAGCCCGCGGCCTCGACATCAAAGAGCTGGGCGCCGTCATCAACTACGAGCTGACCTATGACCCGGAGATCCATGTTCATCGCATCGGTCGTACCGGTCGTGCTGGCCAGCAGGGTCTGGCTCTGAGCCTCTATCAGCCGAACGAAGCCCAGCGCGTCAACTTTATCGAAGAGTACCAGCAGGCCCCGATGCCGCAGGGCGACCTCGCGCTGATTGGTCGTGACATCAAGCCTATTGCGCCACAAATGGTGACCCTCTCCATCGATGCGGGCCGCAAAACCAAGGTGCGAGCCGGAGATATTCTGGGCGCCCTGACTGGCGAAGGCGGCATTGCCGGCGCCGATGTCGGCAAGATCCAGATCTCCGAGCAATACTCCTACGTCGCAGTCAAATGCAGTGTGGCGAGTGCCGCCCTCAAGCGGCTGCAAGAAGGCAAAATCAAGGGGCGCACCTACCGCGCCCGCAAACTGGGCTAAACCTGAAGATGGGTAGCCTGGCTGCCCGACTCACGGTTGACCGCAATACGGGCGCCTTTGCAGGCGCCTGTTTTTTATCAAAAATGTGCTATTTCATGGCATGGACAACATAGATGAACCAACAAACCCCAGTCGAGGTCAGCTGCCAGAACTGCGAAGCCTGCTGCTGTCGCCTTGAAGTGATGCTGTTTACTGATACCGGTGTGCCGGATCGCTACGTCGATGATATCGAAGGTCAGGTGCCGGTGATGCACCGGCTGGAAGATGGCTGGTGTGCTGCCCTCGATCGCAACACTATGATGTGCCGCATTTATGAAGTGCGACCGCTGATCTGCCGTGAATTCGAAATGGGCGAGCCCGACTGTGTGGATGAGCGGGACAAGTGGTTTATCACGCTGGCCTGACCCGGGCGCTCGATCGCACTCCCCGCCATGATGTGCCGGATCTACGAGGTGCGACCGCTGATCTGCCGTGAATTCGAAATGGGTGAACCCGACTGCGTTGACGAGCGGGACAAGTGGTTTATCAGCTTGGCGTAAGCCCTGCCACTGTGATATCGCAGGGATCGGGGGTGAGCTGCTGCTCCAGCCAGTGGATCGCTGCCGCCTCCTGTTCGAAATAACGCACCGCCCTGAATGGCAGATCCCTGAAGAGGTTATCTGCCAGATAACGTTTGAAACCACCCTCTAGCACCACCGCCAGAAACCGGCAGCCACTGCTGGCGCACCAGCCAAACTGGCGGCGAAAACGGGCTAGCACCTCGGGCCCGGCGGCTTCAAACTCGGTCGCGACCTCCACAATCCCCCAAGGCAGGCCGATCAGCTCGACCAATTCCTCGCGAAAGTCAGCCTCATAGGCCATGGCGCCCGCCAGATTAAAGGCACCATTTGGCCGACAGATCAGCATCTGACCCCGGCGCACCATCTCGAATTGCCCGTGTGGCTGCATCCTTGCTCCCTTGCGCTGCAACTGCCTGCAAATTGTTATCATAAGGTAATAATTTATAAAGAAAAGTCCAGCAAAAAACCTTTCCTTATGAAGAGCAGACGCCTCATCTGGCTAGCCAGAAAAACCTTCTCATACCTTCACACTGTCGCCATCCCGCACCGGATCAGCCGCAACGAAATGTGTGATTGCAGTTAATAAAAAGTTACTGCTATTATCCGCGCCACCAACATTCCACCAACCGAAAGGTTTGGCAACCCAACAAGGATGCGCAATGAAAAACAGGGACTCGAGTCATTACCAACGGATCTGGCGCTGGCACTTCTACGCCGGTCTTTTTGTTGCCCCTTTCCTGATCCTGCTGTCGCTGACCGGGATCGTCTATCTGTTCAAACCCCAGCTCGACAACCTGATGTACCCCGAGCTGATGAAGGTCACCCCCGCCAGCCAGACCCTGAGTGCCGACCAGCTGCTGGCCAAGGCGATGATGACCATGCCCGATGCCAGCCTGCGTAAATACCTGCCACCTGCCGCTCCCGATCAGAGCGCCCAGTTCATCGTCAATCGGGGTGAACAGGAGCTGACCCTGTTTATGGATCCCGCCAGCGGCGCCCTGCTCGGCACCATGGACAACAAGTGGAATCTGCAAGCGGTGGCCCGCTCCCTGCACGCCGACCTGCTGCTCGGCACCACGGGGGATCGGCTGATCGAACTGGCGGCAGGCTGGGGTCTGGTGCTGCTGCTGAGCGGTCTCTACCTCTGGTGGCCACGCAAGGGGCCCGGGGTGGGCGGCATCCTCGGGCCCAGAATAAGCCAGCGCGGACGCCTCTGGTGGCGGGATCTGCACGCCGTAGTCGGCTTCTGGGGAGCCGGTTTCCTGCTGCTGTTGCTGCTGAGCGGCATGACCTGGACCGGTTTCTGGGGCGATCAGTTTGCCGCGGTCTGGAACCGCTTCCCCGCCGCCATGTGGAACGAGGTGCCCAAATCGGCGCCGCTGGCCCGCAGCCTGAATCAGGCTCATGAGCAGACCGTTCCCTGGGCGGTGGAGAACACTCCTATGCCCAGCTCGCAGCCGGTCGATGAAGCGCACGATCACGGCGCCATGAACCACGGCGAGCATGAGGGGATGGTGATGGCGAGCCAGCGCATTGCGCTGCAACAGGTGGTCGAGACAGCCAGTGAACGGGGAGTCAAACCGGGTTACAGCATCACCCCGCCGGTCGGTGACACCGGCGTCTACACCATCGCCCTGTTTGCCGACGATCCACGCAACGACGCCACCCTGCATATCGATCAATACAGCGGCAAGGTGCTGGCCGATGTGCGCTGGCAGGATTATGGCCTGGTCGCCAAGACGGTGGAGAGCGGCGTCATGCTGCACATGGGCAAGCTCTACGGCTGGCCCCATCAGCTGGCCATGCTGATCATCTGCCTGATGGTGCTGGCCAGCGCCGTGAGCGGCCTGTGGATCTGGTGGTGCCGCCGTCCGCAGGGTCGTCTCGCCGCGCCGCCGCTGCCCGCCAAACTCCCGCCGATGCGTGGTGCTATCGCCCTGCTGATCCTGCTGGGGATCGCCTTCCCGCTGGTGGGGGCCTCCATGGTTGCCATCTGGCTGCTGGATACCCTGCTCTTCTCCCGCCGCCCCCTCAAGGTGGCGCGCGCCAGCTAGTCGATAGCATCATCCACCAACAGAGAGGGCTCCCGCTTGGGAGCCCTCTCTGTTTCATTGTGTTTCATTGCAACCGGCTTTCACTCCTGCTCGACCAGCAGGAGAATTTTCTTGGCCTTCTCGAAGTGATCGAGCTTGTGGGTCTGGATCCACCAGGTCGCTGCCTCCATCAGCAAATCGGGATCGTCATTGCGATTGGCAAAGAAGGCATAAAAGGAGAGCCCGACCATCTCCCCCTTCTGGGCGATTTTTTGCTGGCATACCTGAATGATTTTCTGTTTGAGTGATGCACGCATGGTGGTGTTCCTGTCTGGCCTATCCAGTGCCAACACGTCTCGTCGGCACACAAAAAGGGCTCCCACCTCGGGAGCCCGTTTCACATAACAACAAGCTGGCCGCTCATCAGGAGAGTGCCAACCCGATGGAGAGCAGCAAGCTGAACAGAAACGCGCTGATGGCGGTTTTCTTGAGCGCGCCAGTCAACACCTCGCCATCAAAGCTCTCGCGCAGGGTCTTGGCTGCATCGCTGAGGGGCTTCATGGCAGGCAGGAAGATCCACGGCCAGAAGCTGGCGGGCTGGGTCAGGATAAAGGCGATGGTGGTTAACAGCGCCGCCCCCAGCAGCACCCAGTGATAGGCGATGGCACGGTTGCGGCCAAGGCGCACCGCCAGGGTGATCTTGCCGCTGGCTGCGTCGGTCTCGATGTCGCGCACATTGTTGATATTGAGCACGGCGGTCGCCAATAAGCCACAGGCGGTGGCAGGCAACAGCAGATCCCACTCCAGCGTCTTGGTGAAGAGGTAGTAGGAGCCGAGCACCCCCAGCAGACCGAAGAACAGGAACACCGAAATATCGCCAAACCCGCGATAGCCGTAAGGGGTCTTGCCCACGGTATAGGTCACCGCCGCGACGATTGCCGCGCCACCCAACACCACAAATGCCAAGATCTGCAGCCACTGGCCACCGAAGGCACAGCCCAGCAACAGCAGGCCACTGGCCACCGCCGCCAGCGCGGTCAGTGCCATCGCCACGCACATCTGCTTTTGAGTGATAAGGCCGGAGACCACCGCCCGCTGCGGGCCGATCCGCTCGCCGTTGTCGGCGCCAGAGACCGCATCACCGTAATCGTTGGCCAGATTGGAGAGGATCTGCAGCAGGATGGCGGTCAGCAGCGAGAGCACCATGATGGTGCCATCGAAGGCATCACGGTTAGCAGCCAGTCCCGCGCCCAGCAGGATGGAAGAGCAGGCCAGTGGCAGTGTTCGCAAACGCGCCGCCAGTAACCAAACAGAGAAGGTATTTGTCATATTGTGATGGCCAAACAATCGGATATTGATCGTGTTAAGGGTTATCGAACCGGATTTGGGTATACTTGGCCCCAGAGAGTGAAACACCCTCGGGCGATTTACATGGACGAATGGACGGATAATATATAGGAAATCCTCGCCCTTTGGCATAAACCCACTGAAACCTACATAAAGATCGGTGCAACCCGGCACCCATCACTGCAGGATCAGTCGTTACTATCCGGCTCAGAAAAGAATCCATGTTGGCTCAGACCCATATCAAGCAACAACTGGACGCCCTGCGTCACAGCAACGTCAGCGGCTTCGTACGGTTGCGAGTGGCGATCGAAATCCGCTCCTTTCTGGGCTGGCTCGCGGCGCAAACCCTCTATCCCCGCATCTACTGGCAGGCCCGTGGACAGGATCGTCCAGAGTATGTCGCGCTGGGCGCTATCCATGAACTGACCGAGCCACACGCCATCAAGCGGGTGTGCGCCAACACGGCCAGCCAGCATCACGACGACAGCCCCCGCTACTATGGCGGACTGGCGTTCGATCCGGCCCAATCCGGCTGGCAAGGGTTTGGCCCCTGCCGTTTCGTGTTGCCCCGCATCGAGCTGGTGCGCCGTGGCGAGTGCGTCAGCCTCTGCCTCAACCTCTGGCTGGATGACCACAATCTCGAGGCCGAACTGCAGGCTGCCGAAGCGGCCCTCGATGCCCTGCGCCCAGAAGCCCCGCTGCCCGCCCTGCAAAAACAGCCCTGGCAGCGACAGGATTGCCCCGGCCCCGCCCAGTGGCAAACTCTGGTAGAACGGGTCACGGCCCCCGATTTTCAGGCCCACACTCCCAAGGTGGTGCTGTCGCGGGAGAGCATACTGACCCGCCAGCACAGCGATGGCTCCGGAGGTGAAGATGTGTGCCCCTGGGCCATGCTCGACCAGTGGGCCCGCCACGCGCAGGACTGCTTCCACTTCGGTTTTCAATTCTCCCCCGAGCAGGCTTTTATCGCCTGCTCCCCCGAGCGGCTCTACCGCCGGGAAGGGAGCCACCTCTTTACCGAGGCGCTGGCGGGTACCATCCGCCGCTCCGGCGATGAGGAGGTCGATGCCCAACTGGCCGCCGAGCTGCTGGCCGACAACAAGAACCGGCTGGAGAACCGGCTGGTACACGCCGACATCCTCAGCCGACTGGCGCCACTGGCCCACGATGCCACCCTGACCGAGCCGCGCATTCTCAAACTGCGGCTGCTGCAGCACCTCAAGTGCGATATCGAAGCCGAGCTCAAGCCGGGGGTCTGCGACTGGCAACTGCTCGACGCCCTCCACCCCACTCCGGCGGTGGGTGGTGCCCCGCGCGAAGCGGCGCTGGCCTTCATCCGCGAGTTCGAGCCCTATGATCGGGGCTGGTACGCCGGTGCCTGCGGCATGCTGAGCCGGGAGACCTCCGAGTTCTCGGTCGCCATTCGCAGCGCCCGCATTCAGCCGGGCAGCGTTACCCTGTTTGCCGGTGCCGGCATTGTCGCCGGTTCCGAGCCTGTCGCCGAGTGGGCCGAACTCGACAACAAGATTGCCAATGTGCTCTCCCTGCTGGGATAGCCATGACCCCTTTTCAACCCGCGAGAGCCCCTATGCCCACCCGTAAAGAGCCTGCCAGCGAAGAGTTTGCCTGCCCCCCGTTTTCGAGCCAGCACGCCACCTTCAACCACGTCTGGTCTTCCCTCTTGCTGGAGGAGCTCTTTCGCCTCGGAGTACGCGACATCGCGCTGGCCCCCGGCTCCCGCTCCGCGCCGCTGACCATGGCGGCGGCGGCCCATCAGGGCTTTCGCCGTCACCTGCACTTTGACGAGCGCGGTCTCGGCTTTATGGCGCTGGGGCTGGCCAAGGGGAGCAACCGGCCGGTGGCGGTGATCATGACCTCCGGCACCGCGGTAGCCAACCTCTGGCCTGCCGTGGCAGAGGCCCAGCTCACCGGCGTGCCGCTGATTATTCTCTCCGCCGATCGCCCTCACGAGCTTATCGACAACGGCGCCAATCAGGCGATCGACCAGCAGGGGATCTTCGGCCGCTACCCCGTCTATCAGCAGAACTTGCCGAGCCCCACCCCGACCATTCCGGCCGCCTTCGTGCTGAGCTCGGTGGATCCGGCGCTGGCCAAACAGGCGCTCACTCCCGGGGTGGTGCACTTCAACTGCATGTACCCAGAGCCCCTCTACCCGGGCGAGCACTATCAGGATTTCTCCGACTATCTGGCCCCCCTCGGCGACTGGCTCGGCTCGCACAGGCCATGGAGCCCGTGGCTCGCGATCGAACCGACCTGCCCGCCGCAACCCGAGTGGCGCGAGTGGCAGCACAAGCGCGGGGTGATTGTGGCTGGCCGGATCACGGATCCCGAACAGGCACAGGCGGTCGCCACGCTGGCGGAGCAACTCGGCTGGCCGCTGCTGGCGGATCTGCAGAGCCAGATCCGCTTCGATAGTCGCAACCTCATCCACATGGATCTGGCGCTCAACGACCCTGAATTCGTCGCCGAGCTGGGCCGCGCCGAGGTGCTGCTGCAATTTGGCGCGCGGCTTATCTCCAAGCGGCTTGGCCAGTTCATCAAACACCATTCATGGCAGGATTACTGGCTGGTGGACCCGCAACCGGCGCGGCTCGATCCCGACTACCGGCTGCGCAACCGGCTGCTCTGCAGCGCCAGCGCCTTTGCTGCGGCCCATCCGGTCACCACCGCTCAAGCCCCCTGGCACCGGCTGGCCGAGCTGCAACACAACGCCAGCCAGCAGATCGCCGCCGCCTGCGAGGGTTTCTCGGAGCTCGGGGTCTGCCATCGACTCAACCGCCTGATCGAAGGGCAACTGTTTGTCGGCAACAGCATGCCGGCCCGACTGATGGATATGCTCGGTGAAACGGGCAAGGGGCCGAGCCGGGTGATGACCAACCGCGGCGCCTCCGGCATCGATGGCCTCATCGCCACCGCCTACGGGTTTGCCCAATCGAGCGACCAGCCAACGACCCTGCTGCTTGGCGATCTCAGCGCCCTGCACGATCTCAACAGCCTCGCCCTGCTTGGCAAGGCGAGCCGACCGCTGGTGGTGATCCTGCTCAACAACGATGGCGGCAGCATCTTCCGTATGTTGCCGGTACCCACCGAAGGGGAGCTGCTGGAGAGCTACTACCGGCTGCCCCACGGGCTCGGTTTTGAACATGCCGCCGCCATGTTTGGCCTCGCTTATCGCGCACCGACCACCCTGCCCGAGTTCGAGCACGATTACCGCGCCGCCCTCAAACATGGCGTTACCTTGATCGAGATCCGGGTACCGAGCGAGCAGGTAGCCGATGATCTCAAGGCGCTGGGGGCCGCTATCCGTGGCAAATAAATATGCCAATGTGCCGCTGGTGCTGCTGCACGGCCTGCTGGGGGATAGTGGCGACTGGCAACCGGTGATCGACCAACTGCCTGCCATCCACTGCATTGCCCTCGATCTGCCGGGTCACGGCC
This sequence comes from Aeromonas sobria, assembly GCF_000820145.1. GTDB lineage: Bacteria > Pseudomonadota > Gammaproteobacteria > Enterobacterales > Aeromonadaceae > Aeromonas > Aeromonas sobria. The sequence continues at coordinate 42,031 of NZ_CDBW01000039.1, forward strand.
AGCATAGCAATCTCAACGTCAGCGACTTTGAGCAGAGCCACCAGTGGCTGGTTGCCGAACTGGCCAGCTGTAATATTCAACGCTATCTGCTGGCGGGTTACTCGCTGGGGGGGCGACTGGCCCTCTATCACGCCAGCCGCGAGCCCGCCGGGCTGCAGGGGCTGCTGCTGGAGAACTGCCACCCGGGGCTACCGGCCAGTGAACGGGCCGCCCGCATCCAGCACGATGAACTGTGGGCGCAGCGCTTCGAGCGCGAGCAACTCGCCTCGGTGCTCGGCGACTGGTACCGGCAAGGGGTGTTTGCCGATCTCGACGAAGCGGCTCGGGCCCGCCAGATCGCCAAACGCCTTGGCAATGATGGCTGCGCCATCGCCACCATGCTGCGCGCCACCTCGCTCGGCCAGCAGCCGGATCTCGCCCCCTGGCTAATGCAGTGCCAGCTGCCGGTCACCTATGTGAGTGGCAAGCGGGATCACAAATTCCATCAGCTAGCTTGCCAGCTGGCGAACCAACATCGCAAAATCAACCACTTGGTGCTGGATGGCGGCCATAATCTGCACGCCCATCAGCCTGATAACTTTGCCCGACTCCTCGCGGAGTGGGTCAACCAACAAGAAGAGACGAGTCATGATTGAAGCAATGACGGAAGCGGAACTGTACGCACCCGTTCCGCATGCCGAAATTGCTCAACTGTGTGCTCAACTGTGCTCTCCCAGATCAGAAGGAAAAAACCATGATTGAGGCAATGACGGAAGCTGAACTGTACGCTCCTGTTGAATGGCAGGATTGCTCCGCCGGTTACGAGGACATCCTCTATCACAAGTCCGACGATGGCATTGCCAAGATCACCATCAACCGTCCACAGGTTCGCAACGCCTTCCGTCCCCGCACCGTCAAAGAGATGCTGCAGGCACTGGCCGATGCCCGTTATGACGACCATATCGGCACCATCATCCTGACCGGTTTTGGCGAGAAAGCCTTCTGCGCCGGCGGCGACCAGAAGATCCGTGGTGACTACGGTGGCTACCGCGATGACGAGGGGACTCACCACCTCAACGTGCTCGACTTCCAGCGCGACATCCGCACCTGCCCGAAGCCGGTGGTTGCCATGGTAGCCGGTTACGCGGTCGGTGGCGGCCACGTGCTGCACATGATGTGTGACCTGACCATCGCCGCCGACAACGCCCAGTTTGGCCAGACCGGTCCGAAAGTGGGCTCCTTCGACGGCGGTTGGGGTGCTTCCTACATGGCCCGCATCGTCGGCCAGAAGAAAGCCCGCGAAATCTGGTTCCTCTGCCGCATGTACGATGCCCAGCAAGCCCTCGACATGGGTCTGGTCAACACTGTCGTGCCATTGGCCGAACTGGAGCGTGAAACCGTGCGCTGGTGCCGCGAAATGCTGCAAAACAGCCCGATGGCGCTGCGCTGCCTGAAAGCCGCCCTCAACGCTGACTGTGATGGTCAGGCGGGCTTGCAGGAGCTGGCGGGCAATGCCACCATGCTGTTCTACATGACCGAAGAGGGTCAGGAAGGCCGCAACGCCTTCAACGAAAAGCGTCGCCCCGACTTCTCCAAATACAAGCGGAACCCCTGATGACACTAGCCCTGTATCGCTATCAACTGCCTTTTACCCAGCCACTGACCTTTCACGGCAAGGTGGAGGTGGCGCGAGAGGGGCTATTGGTGCGCATCAACGACGGCTGGGGGGAGATTGCCCCCCTGCCCGGCTTCTCGAAAGAGAGCCTGCAACAGGCAGAGGCAGAAGCCCTTGCCACGCTGGCGGCCCTGGCCGCCGGCGACACTCCGAACCCCGTGCTGCCGTCGGTGCAATTTGGCCTCGACTGCGCGCGCCGGAAATGGCCCGAGCAGCGCAACCCGCTGCCGGAGCCCTATCCCCTCATTCAAGGCTCCCCCCAGGAGCTGCTGCGCAACTGGAAAGCCTGGCTGCACCGCACCCCCAACAAGGCCAAGCTGAAGGTGGCGCGCTACCCGATGCGTGACGAGCTGGCGCTGATCCGCCTGCTGTGCGATCGCCTCCCTTCCCTCAAGTTGGTACTGGATGCCAACCAGGGTTGGACCCGCGAGGAGGCGTGGACCTTCTGCGGCCATCTCGATCCGAATCGCATCGAGTATCTGGAAGACCCCTGTGCCGATTTTGCCGACATCGCCTTTGTCGCCAACCGCACCGGCATGCCGGTGGCGCTGGACGAGCTGCTGGCGCAAGGCAAGCCGTGGGAGCCGATCCCGCAACTGCGCGCACTGGTGCTCAAACCCACCCTGCTCGGTTCGCTGGCCAACTGCGAAGCGCTGATCGCCCGCGCCCACGAACTGCGGCTCAAGGTGATCATCTCCTCCTGCTTCGAATCGGATCTGGGCCTGAACCAGCTCTTTCATCTGGCAGGCGAGTGGGCACCGGAACAGGCGCCGGGGCTGGATACCCGCCGCTGGATGGCAGGCAATCTGCTGGGGGAAGATGGCAAACCGGACCTGAGCCAACTGGAGCAACTGTATTACCGTGATTGACCCCTCCTGCTCATCCGAACAAACGCCTTGCCCGGTACGCCACCGGGCAATCACCACCCCGGACCGCATTGCCATCCACGCCGCCTCCCCCCTCAGTTACCGCCAGCTCGATGCCCGCCTCAACAGCCTGTGCCAACAGCTGGAACGTGCCGGGATGCACCGTGGCGATCATCTGGCGGCGGTGGTGCGCGGGGCGCAGGAAGATGTGCTGCTGGCGTGGGCCTGCGTGCGCAGCGGCGTGGTGTTCTGCCCGCTCAACCCCGCCTTCCCCATTGAAAAGCAGCATGAGCTGGCGGTGCAACTCGATGCAGGTGCCTTCTGGTCAGCAGGGGAGATCCCGGCAGGCAACTGGCAACCCTTGCAGCTCGACTTCACCTGCGAGCTGCCAGCAAGCGAGGAAACCTGGCCGCTGGCATCGACCCAGCTCAACAACATGATCCTCACCTCCGGCTCCAGCGGCACGCCGAAAGCTGTGGTGCATCGCCTCTGCAACCACCTTGCCTCGGCGCGCGGCTCTGCCACCCTCATTCCCCTCGATGAGGCCTGCGGTTGGCTACTCTCCCTGCCGCTGTTCCATGTCGGCGGCTACGCCATCCTGTTTCGGGTCTTTTTGGCAGGCGCTACCCTGGTGCTGGATCAGCGTGAACGGCCCCTCAAGGAGCGGCTGGAGTGCCAGCCCATCACTCACTTGTCCCTAGTGCCGACCCAGCTCTGGCGCCTGCTGGCAGAGGGTTTTGACCCCGCTCGCACCTGCCTGCGCGAACTGCTGCTCGGTGGCGCCGCCATCCCGCAACCGCTGGTGAGTCGCCTCTGCGCCATGGGGCTCGAACCCAAGGTGAGCTATGGCCTCTCCGAGATGGGTAGTCAGGTCTGCACCGCGGTACCCGGCGATGCGGGTGTAGTCGGCCTGCCGCTGCCGGGACGGGAGGTGTGCATCAGAGAGCAGGAGATCTGCGTGCGTGGCACCACCCTGTTTGCCGGTTACTACCGAGATGGCGGGCTGGATCTGCCCCTCGATGGCGAGGGCTGGTTTCATACCCGCGACAAGGGGCGGTTCACTGCGGCAGGGGAACTGCTGGTGGAGGGGCGACTCGACAACCTCTTCATCTCGGGGGGCGAAAACATCCAGCCCGAGACCATAGAGCAGCGACTGGTGGATCATCCCGCCGTCGCCCAGGCGCTGGTGGTGCCGGTGCCGAGCGACGAGTGGGGGCAGCGCCCCGCCGCCTTTATCGACTGGCACGGCGAGCCGGTTCCCTACCCCGAGCTGGCAGCCTGGATCCGCAGCGCGCTACCCGGCTTTATGGTGCCCGACCAGTGGCTCCCCTGGCCCGATCTCGGCGGCAATCTCAAGCCACAACGAAAACAATATCAGCAATCTATCTTCGCCCCTTAAGCCCCCATGCGACAACTTTCGACACCACAGGGTCACATTACATCCAGGTTCTTCAAAGGAACCCCCTGAATGGCTTGAAATCGAGACGTTGTGCCACATTAATGGGACACAGCGATAACTGCGCCCTCTTTTTTGCTTATTTTTTAAACAAACGTAATAACCTAAAACGTCATTGATATGGTCACGTATTTAAACATAGAAATAACTATATGATAAACAAGGACATTGTTTATTTATCATAATTTGAACAATGCCAACATGGTGGTAAAATGCACTCCTTGGTAGTTAGGTGAGTCACAGATGAGCAACAAAATCTATAAAATTGCAGAGGATATTTTTTTCTCCGCTGCAATATTCAGGCTCTCAAAGGGAGATAAGGACATCAAGCTCAGCAATAAGGAAGCTGAGCTACTCGAAATGCTGTGTGATGAAGCAGGACGTGTCATTGCAAGAAATACGTTACAAGATGCGTTATGGCCAAATCAGGATAATATGGAGACCAATCTCAATCGCCAGATCCTCTCCCTGAGAAGAAAGCTTGAGTCATTTGGTTTACTGGATGCGATAGATACAATCCCAAGGGTAGGGTACATGTTTTGTGCCCCGACAGAGCTTGCCGGGGAAGAAAGTGGCGAACTGGTTGATGTCACTGCAGATCCGGTAGAAGTAACCGCCTCATTGCCACAAGCAAGACGGCAATATTCCCGCAGAAAATATGACCGCTATTTTAACTCTAAACGCATCATGTTATTCATGCTGTTGGCTATATCTATCGTCACAGCGGTCGTATTTATTTATAACTACAGTCATAGTAATACTCTGAGGGCAATAAATCTCAGTCATGTCTCCCTATATATGACAAGTGATACCGAGAGCACTTTTAATATAAAGATTGACACATTGAAGCCACTTACCCAGAGGATACCTCGTTATGGGGATGAGAATGTATCAATTCTTATTGGAACAGAAGCGATCAGCTACTTCACAATTGACAATAAAAACAGAACGTTATCTGAAAATGTTTTTCTACTTCGCGCCAACCATCCAGTTGCAGAAGAACTGCAATGTGTGATGGCAACCATAGCACTGCAAGGAAAGAGTGTTACTCATAACTATTATAATAATCCCAATACCACAGTTAGATATCATACCAGTTGTCAAGCACCGGATAATTGGGTTGAAATAACCAGAAAAAGTAAAATTATTGTTACCACGAACAAAGAAATTGTAGTGGCTACTGTTATTGCAACAGACCACTTGGGGCAAACTTTGTTTGATCTGGACTCGGTGGGGAATATAGAACGAGATCAAAATGATATTTCGGTAGAAGTAAAAAACACCATAGTCAACTTTATTGATCAAAAATCATTAATCAATAATAGTATGGTGGCCACTCTTGTTGCCGCACTGACCCCCCCCAAACAAAAATCAGTATTCATTCAACTGCCTGGCGGGATATATCTATCAAGCTATATGGGAGGCGTTATCTCTTGGCCAGGCCGGAAGAATTTAAATGTGGTTCAACAAAATAACCACTAGTTTATTCATAGGACACGATAAAATTAGCCACGGCAGTGTAATCGCCTGGTTTAATATTTTTTGCGGCTATTGCATCCGGGTGCCCCGCTACTCTTGCAGAAAACTGCAGCTCATTTTCACTAGAACCACCCAGAATATAACCACGGGAAGGGGAGCCCAAGTCCAGCGGAGCCTGGCTGACATCATATAGCCTGATACCGGCCCCCCTGGCTGAGCCTGCAGAAAAGGCCAAGCCACCCTTGATCTGCTGATCAGCGGCACCAGTAAAAGTTACCTTTGCCATACGGAAAATACCTGGCTTGCAGTTGGTCAGCCTGATGGTGAAAGGCACTTGAGCACTGGTCCCCAAAGCGTAAAGCTCTCTCACATCAACCACTCCCATATCGACAGACTGAGCAGCCGATCCGGGTGATACCACACACGGCTGGTCAATAATTCGGCCATGCAGCTGGACTTTATTTCCTAGCAGTTCCAGATCTTCACCAACGCGAGTGACATCTGCGGCCACCAACCCTGGAAAAAGTATCAATCCAATCCACAATGTTCGCAACATATGCTCATCCTCACTGAAATTCAGCAACGATCGTTGCAGTTGCATAAAAATCACCCGCTGGAATATCTGCCCCAGCTAGTGATACGGGTGCAGCGATAAAGCCCCAATCCCCTATGTTGCCCTGCATCGAGACAGGATAAAATTTATTAATCTGCAACTGCGAGCCATCAAGCTGCTTAAACTTAATCCCTAGATCATTAATAACCTGCCCACCTTGATAACCATCTTTTGTCGTCCGTAAATAATCACTGCTAAATGAAGCAGGCCGACCGGACACAGCCAAATTTACTTTTAACGCGTCACCTTCAAATGCGCCGCCTTCGCATCGAAAAGTCAATGGAAGTGTTTTTTCATGATTATTTCCATCCAATCCGCTGCCCGGCAGATCGCCAAATTCTACCTCTATAGTTTGCCCACCATTAATCACACACTTTTCCGGAACATAAAGAATGGCGGAGGTAATAGTAATGCGAGACATTGGCAAACCGTTGAAGTCACTGACGGTAGAACCTAATCGGCCAAACATCTCAACAACCTGTCGATCAGATATTTGAACCCCATTAATGATTTTCTTCCTGACGCGAAAGGTCACTCTACCCCGGCTACCACTTTCGAAGTTACTGATCCTGGTTTCCCCCCCCTTATTACAACGATAATTTGATAACTTATTATCCTCATTAGGGAATGGCGCGGCGACATATTCCTTTTTATTACCAGCAATCCAGATCTCAACCTTCATATCCAGAAAATCATTCAGTTTTACAAATTTATCCGCCAACTGAATTAAGCCATCACTCATGGTTGATTTGTAAAAAACCGAGGACGGTGGGATAGTTTTATTTGGGCAAGTCACAATACCTGAGTACTGCCCCCCCAAATTCCATGTGAACGCATTGGTGATAAACCCAGGCTTATTCTGGATGTCTGCTTTATCAAGCGAGATAGAATAGTCATGAGTAGGGTTAGGTGTCACATAGCCATTTGCCAGCACGATACTGGAAAATAATATAGAACTGACACAAAAAGCAGAACGCAACATAGTGTTACTCACTCTTGATAGCTTTACAGGAATTTCCTGCGCACTGATATTTGACATCCATATATCCGCCGTAATCATTGACATAGCTGATAATAAATTCATTACCCAGTGCTTCTGGAACATTGACGTTCAGCTCTGACTTGGGTGCAACCATAAAGGCCGAGAAGCCCTTGATGGCACTCTTCTCCTTCCCTTTGGGATGAGCAAGCCCGACATAGGTGATGAAATAGGGCGTCGGGTTATTGAGCTTGAGGGCTGCCCCCTGTTTAGTGATGGTCACCTGATCCTGCCAGACGGCTCCCCGCTCCGGCAGAATGGCTTCGGGGCGATAGAAGAGCTTGATCTTGGACTGTACCGCGATCTGCATTACGTTGCTCTTCTCGCTCTTGGGCGGGATTTCGCGCAAATTGAAGTAATAAATAGACTCGCGATCCTTTGGCAAGCTTTCAATTGCTGGCACAGATGCAATTCTGACAATCGACTTCTGGTTAGCATCTACCCGCTGTACCGGTGGCAGCACCACGAACGGTGAAGAGATCTTCTGCCCCTGGGTATCTTCAATCCAGGCCTGTGCCAAATAGGGCAGTTTCTGGTTCTCGTTTTTGATATTCAGACTGATAGATTTGGCACCACCGGGATAAACGGCTCGGGTGCGATCCAGCACGATGGCAGCGCTGGCGTTGAGAGAGGTCATGCCCAGAACGGCCAGACAGGTATAAGAGAGTAGCTTTTTCATCGGTATCCCATTACTTGCAAGTGAGAGTCTTCATCGACAGATCTGTTACTTCACGCGGCGCCACAATCTTGCAATGACGGGAACCGCCCCATGAAAGTTCAAACGATTCATCCGGCTTTACCCCAGTCAAATAGATCAGGCCATCCTCATCCACGACAGAGAGAACACGTCCAGAATCCTTGATAACAGTGGCGCCGAATGGAGGATTGGAGCCATCAGGCAGCCTGACAGTAGCCAGCATCTTGAACCCTTGAGCGATCTCGAATGGGTTATAACCAATCGCACCTTCGGTCAGGGTACCTTGTTTGATCGCATTAATTGCATCAATATCATCTTCCAGCTGATCCACATCTATGCGGGTATCGCTCTTGCGATAGTCCGTCATATCGCTAATAACCGCGACACCAAATCTGTTTGTCACGGCACGGCCATTGTTGAAAGAAACGCCAGAGACCTTATCTGTATCCACCATCATCCGTGTACCACCCCGTCGAGTCGCCTGATGCAACGCGGCGCCATGTTCGGTCGCCGTCAATCCGCCCCGCATGCTGGCACCTAACGAGGTGTATTCACTCTGTACGCTGTAGGCATTGAGGCTGACCGCACCAATATCGCTGTTATGGTTGTAATAACCCCGAGCAACGCCATGACCATTGCTTTGCACACCCGCCCCCAGCTGATAGGTATCATCTGGGCTGCTGTAATCCTGATAGGTCGCTAAATGAGTGACCTTGCCATTGGAGGATTGCACGCTATATCCCGCACTTTTTCTGTCTCCAATTGGCATGCTGACCGTCAGCATGACACTTCTGTCATCCTCATAATTTTCAGTCTTGGTTTTGTAAGCAGAGAGATAAAGCGATATATCCTTGAATGTGCCGATATTGACACTCTTGTTGATGGATAATCCGTAACGATCTTCTGCTTCGTGATCCCAATAAGTCCTGTGGGTGTAATCAAGATAAATGGTTAATGCCTTGGCAGCATCATCGGCCCAAAAGGTTTTATTGGCCGTAATGGTATACAGCTCTTTATCTCCCCAAGTGTTGTAATCATCATTTGAAGCTGTCTCATTTTTCTCCAACCGATCTTTGTTATTCAAAAACTGTGACATGGTCATAAAATCATGCTGAGAAAAACGGTAACCAGCAAACGTAATCGAGCTGTTATATTCATCGAACTGCTTTGCATAGTTCAAGCGAAATGACTGACCAATCTTGGTCGGAAGCCCTGGTAATTTTGCAATGGACTGAGTCAAGTCGGCAGAAATAGCACCGAATGCATACAAGTCGCGCCCGATACCCAATCCCATGGAGTTATATTCACCAGCAATAAGAGTGCCACCATACAGTGACCATGAGTTGGCAACCCCCCACGAAAAATCACCCGTCACAAATCCGGGTCCGTGCACATCATGAGCCGAATCACCCAGTTCAGAAGGAGCACCAACCGAGAGGTTATATCTGACATATCCCGGACGAGTTAGATAAGGAACCGTAGCGGTATCCACCTGAAAAGAGCTGACACTGCCATCCTGCTCTTCTACCCGTACATCAAGGCGACCACGCACCGAGCTGTCCAGTCCCTGTATACGGAACGGACCTGCAGGCACGTTGGTTTCATAAATCACTCGACCAGACTGGGAAACAGTCACCTTGGCGTTGGTCTTGGCAATACCGCTCACTTCAGGAGCATAGCCTTGCAGACTGGGGGGCAGCATGCGTTCATCATTGGCCAAATTGACCCCGGTGTAGCGGAAGCCATCAATCAACTGGGAGTTGAGCTGCTGTTCACCGACTGTCAATTTGGCTGCCATTGCTGACAACGGACGATAGGCGTAAATACGGTTCAGCTCCGCGGAAGTCCGTTCGTCATCACCCCAATAAGAGTTGGCCTGATAATCACCACGCATGCGCCAAGGACCATAGTTTACCCCCAGCGTACCGTAACTACTGATGTTGCTATTGGAGTAGCCACTCCCCTCATTGACTTGGGCGTTGATATTGTAATCAAGCATAAGACCCGTGATCCCATCATCCCACTGCTCCGGCGGGATCCAGTTCGGATCACTGTATTTCATCCATGCTTGCGGCACGGCAATCCGAAGCAAGCCATTGCCGATATCATTGGAGATCACCACCCCATCCAGCGCAAGAAGGTTGGCGCACTGGCCCTGATGCCAGGTATCAATTTTGGCAATGGCCTCATCGGTCAGCGCCAGCTTGGGGATCACTGCAGGTGGCAGACACGCCACGCCACCCTTTCCCTTGCCTGTTTCGGTTTCGTAGAAAGGGAGCTTCTGCAGGGGAAGCTTGTTTTTGTTGACCTCGATCTCGAGGTAATAGTCTCCGGGAAGGATATACCCTTCGTCAGCAAACTGGGACAGATCGATCTTGGTTCGCTCATCCAGGTCAAGCGCATCGATATTAAACTCCGTATCTGCCCATGCGTAATCTGCCACAGCCAACAGGCATGGTACGCATAGCATAAAAGCCATTTTTGAATAATGTTTCTTTCTAGCAGAGTCTGATATTGAAACGCTCATATATTCACTCAAGGGATATCATAACGGTCTCACATAATGAGGTATCTACACTAAGCAATTCTATTTACTTACATATAACTGAGTTCGAATAATGCTGTACTGTCTGGGTAATAAACCTTGCGACCATGCAGACCCAATTTAAACTCCATATCGCTGTTCACAATGTCTGACATGATAAAATTAGCACCCGAGACATTCTGATATTGCCCATTCTCGATAATGCCAAGTTCATCCATCATTGGACCGCGTACAGACATGGAAATAAAAGGAAGTGATGCACTTGCGGACCCAGGTATGTGGCAGCCACTTAGTTTCAGAGAGCCATGATATGGTTGTTGCAAAGGGATGTTTTGCTGTACATCCAAAGTGCATGCTGACTCAGCCAACCCGTCAGTGATTTCATTGGCATAAACGGCTCCCGCCATCAGCGCCATCGGCAGTACGGCCGCTACCATAAATACGCTTTTCATGAGCCATATCCGCAGTGAAGAAAAGATATGTGAAGTTGTGGTGACTGACGCCACCACAACCCTTGTCACACGTTAAGGCAGACTATTACTCGTAGGAGAGAGTAAAGTTGGTCACTGCAGTGAACGCGCCAGCTTTCAGCGGGTTGGCGGTCTGATCGGCGTAACCTTTCAGTACGGCGCTGAACGGCAGCTCGTTGTCACCGTTTACCAAGCCAAAAGCCGCGGTCGGTTCACCCAGAACGATAGCTGCGCCAGTACCTGGTGCAGTCATCTTGATACCAGCACCAGCAGCTTGGCCACCACCGATAACCAGCAGGCTAGGCTCTACAGGATCCTTGATGCCACTAAAGGTTACTTTTACAGCGTCTTCATCAGGGGTGATTTCACAGTTCAACAGCTTGATGCTGAACGGCTGGGAGTTGGACTCCCCACCTTTAACCAGTTCTTTGGTGGTGATCTGGCCCATTTCAACAACCTGGTTAACAGACTCGGAAGCAACAGAGCAAGGAGCATTGATAATTTCACCGTTGAAAGTGACTTTACCGGAACCGGAACCGGCACCGCCAGCAGCAACCGCTGAGCCGCACAGCAGCATGGAACCAACACCCATAGCAACCAGAATATTATTAGCTTTCATTCGTTTATACCTACATTAACGTGTGTTTTACTCCATCATTCAATCCATGCTGGAGTCACAGCCTGATATAATGAAGCGAGATGTCACGCAGTCACTTTTTCGTGGAAAACTCTTTTCATCAAGCCAATGAAAATAACTATCCCATGAAGATCAACATGCGAATAACTTTTGTTTTAAAGCAAAGATTCAACATCGATTCTGGAGTAGTTCCCGCCACCCCAGCATCTCTAACGCGGCTGATTTACATCCCTGTAATGCGTGCTAGAAATCATGCATTCATCTTTGCTTGGCGAACAAATTAACGACACATTTGATACACATCAAATACATTTTGATTTTTATAAATTTTTTTATAAACACATAAAAATCAGCAGCTTATGAAATAAAGCTGACATATTAAAATAATAGAAAACCATCAGGAATGACATAAAGACATCCGTGACACCTTATGTCATCACATGCGAGTAATAACGCCACCTGCTTTTTGCACAAGAGCAACATAAAGGACTATCTCTATCGACTCAGAATGGTGGTTTTTATCATGCCAGGCAATCAGGCAATCAGGCAATTAAATCATTGTAGAATGGTCTATACACAAATGGACTGCTGCTATATTCGACCTTTAGCATAGGCATCAAGAATAAACAAAAGTGATATAAATCAAGTCTCGCCAGTAATGTTCACAGCCAAAAATTGAGGCCACAAATATATAGAAGTTATTAATTACGCAGACTGACCGTAATCCATCTCTCATGATTTTTATGTCGATTGATTTCTCAAAGTGGAGTGTTATCATCTAAACATAGAGTAAAGGGCAAACCGGTCGAAAGGTCGGGACGCAAAGCCACCGGTCTAAGGGTTTTGATACCTAAGACAGCGGAGCTGCCATCTGAGAAGAGTTATGTCATTGCCAATTTATGGCATTACTCTTTGATTGCGTTGCCCTTTTCGTACAACACCTGTGACGAAAAGGACATAGATATGAAAGCTCAACACACCGCCTCCCGTTTAGTCCGTAAAACAGTTCTCTCTGTATGCACTACCTTGCTGCTTGGCACCTCTTTGTTGCCATCCACCGCTTCTGCTGCTGATGGCTCAGTGACGTTCACTGGCGCTATCTACGAATCTCCATGTGATTTTTCCGACAGCAGCGTGACCTGCTATTCAGGCATCAACAAGCAGACCATGCCCTTGGCTCACTTGCAGCAAGCCGGCCAAATCAGCTCAATTAGCAGCACTATCAGCTACAAAGTGGCAAACGCCAGCAACATGGCGATCGTGACCGTTAGCTATCTCTGATGCTTCATCTGTAGTTTCGCTGGCATTGGCGCGAAACAGATGAACAGGTGGTGTTGAAAAAGCTCTTATCAGGTCGCCTGTGCTACCCATACCGGCGGCCTATACCAGCTCACCCCAGTCATCACGACCAAAATAACTTCATCTCTGATTGGGTAAGATGCCCTCGCCGGTTCAGCTGATGCTGTTTAAGCCCTTGGGACATCCCGCTTTTCTCTTACCATTTGCTGCATATCTCGTATTGATGAAATGAGATCGGACACGCACTTTACACAACGAACTGCTTCCTGAATAAAGTCGCATGTGAGCCCTCACTACGGCACCAGGAGGTCAGAATCCGCAAGCATACAAATCAACGCCATCTCATTGATTTATATGTCATTTAAAAAACCGTTGATATCCCTTTGGAACCCTGTAGATTGCCTTGCGATTACTCGCAAGACAATACACAAACAACAACAAAGGGATAAAAATGAACCGTTCGGGTACCGGGTGGCTGCTGCTGGCAGGCCCCCTGCTTTTGGCTACATCCTCGGCGCAAGCCAACTACTCCCCCAATGACTGGCGACAGTATCAGCTGACTGGCGAATCGAGCCGGCAACTGGCCGCTCGCATCACCGAAATCACCTACGAACTCAAGGCTCGCAGCAGCAACACGCCCTATCAGCAGCTTCGGGTCTACCGCCGCTTCGACTGGCAGAGCAGCGATCTCGGCGCACTGGCCGAACAGCAGTGTGGCGAGCCGCAGCTCAAGGTGGATGCGGGCTGGCAGATCCGCTTCGTTCGCTGTGAAGATCGGATTCCGGCGGGCAAGCTCATACCCGCCAGCAGTTATGACTTCGGTTACGGCCTCAAGCAGGGTCGCTGGGAGCAGCTGGCAGGCACGCCGACCGCCCAGCGGCAGGATCGTCTGCCGCTGCCGCAAGCCATCATCTTGGGTCAGAGTGAAAGGGTGCTGGATCGCTGCGAACTCAACGCGCAAGGCCGCTGCGCCGAGTCTGAGTGGCACTATCAGCCGCAGGATTGGCAGCAGTTGCAGGTACTTGAAGAGACCCCCAGCGAGCGGGATGGCCGGCTGGAGCAGATCTTCTTCCGTCTGCAGCCGATTGCAGGCAGCCAGGCTGCCGCTCAGGTAAGCGAGATCCACGTCTGGCGTCGCTATCAGTGGCAGCTGGATCAACTGACCCCGCAGCAGGAGTGTGATGAGCCGCAGGAGCGCAAGGAGGGGAGCAACACCATCCGCTATCGCATCTGCCGTCAGGTGATCCCCGCAGGCAGCGAGGTTCAGGTAACGCTGCAAGATAGCGGCTACCAATACCCGGTCGCAGGCGTTGAGTGGCAACCCCTGCCAGAGAGCAAAGAGTGGCAGGAGAGCCGGGTGCTCAATCGCCCCATAGTGCTGGCCAGCAAGGAGGAGCAACTGGAGTGCCGCCGCGCCAACGGTCGCCTCTGCTCCGAGCCCGAGCAGCCCGATGTGGATCTGCTCGATAGCGATGCGGCTAAACTGGTGGCTGACGTGAGCGGCCAGAACAGTCCTGCCTGGCAGGCGGATTACGGCCACGATGACGCCAAGCTGATGGCGGTGGTGCGCGGCATGCGAGCCCTGCTGGCGGCCAACCAGCCGACCCATCCGGCAATGGACAAGCTGCTCTACTATGTGCGCGCCCACAACTACCACGGCGGCGTTGGCAAAGAGAGTGATCAGGTCGCCCGGGCACTGGCCGGAGTGATGATTGATCTGCTCAACCACCCCCTGCTGCTGGGAGCCGAACCGCAGGATCAGGCAGGTACAGTGCTGGAAGCCTGGAGCGTGGCGGCGCAGGGACAACTTGGACAAGCCGCCTTCCGTCAGAGTGCCGCCCCAATGCTGGCCCAGCTCAACCAGGCGCTTAACTATGCGGTGCAACATGCGGCGCAAATCAATGGCCACAAACCCTGGGCCGATGGTCTGTTCGAGCTGCTCAATCTGGTCGATCAGAGCGCCTCTTACGGCCAGCAGGCAGACTTCAGTGCGGCGGTGCTGCAACAGGAGGCGGCATTGCGCCAGAGCCTGCTGCAACTGGGCCTGAGCGAACTGGCCCTCTGGAAACAGCGCGACGGCTCACGGGATCTGTTTATCTTCAACAACATCCTCGATGCCCATAGCCGTCTCTACCAGATGATGCTCTACCTCCATCACACCAGCCCGGATAAGGCGATCGCCTATCGCCAGCAGCTGGATCGCGATGTCATCACCATCATGCGCCAGCAGGGGCTGGTCCCGGGTGGCCAACATCCGGCAGCCATGTTGGAAGAGGTCTCCCTGACCCTCTCCAGCTATTACCTGACCTACACAGATCGCACCAGCGAAGCCTGCGTCAGCGGCGAGTTCGCCGGGCTCTGCACCCCGATCCGCATGGAAGATATTCTGTCGTTCGAACACACCTGCTCGCCCACCCTGCGTCTGCGCGCCCAGGATCTGACCCAGGCTCAGGCCGAAGGGATCTGCCGTGAGCTGGGTGACGAAGAGCAGCGCTTCCACCAGCAGATGGAAACTGGCGAGCAACCGGTGGTCGATGATCACAACGAGGCGCTGGAGCTGGTGATCTTCAACTCCTCTGCCGACTGGGGCCGCTACGGCAGCGCGCTGTTTGGCGTCTCCACCGACAATGGCGGCATCTATATCGAGGGGGATCCAGCTCGCCCCGGCAATCAGGCGCGCTTCTTCGCCTATGAGGCGGAGTGGAAGCGCCCTGCCTTCCAGGTGTGGAACCTGCGCCACGAGTACGTTCACTATCTGGATGGCCGCTTCAACCAGTACGGCAGCTTCGGCCACTATCCGCTCAACCGCACCACCTGGTGGTCAGAGGGGATTGCAGAGTACATCGCCCACGGCCAGTGCTTTGCCCGGGGTCTGGATAACGTGGCAAACCGCCCCGCCAACCAGCGCCCGACACTGGCGGCGATCCTCCACCTCGATTACGAGCAGGGAGGGGAGATGGTCTACTCCTGGTCCTATACCGTGCACCGCTTCCTTAACGACACCGGTCGCGGCGCCAGCTGGCTGACGCTGGCACAGGCGCTGCGCAATCCGGATCAAAAGCAGGCGATGAGCGACTTTGAAGGGGAGCTGGACCGGCTGATCGCCAACGACAGCGATGCCTATCAGGCGTGGCTGAGCCGGGATCTGTTGCCATGGTGGCAAGCCAACAAGGAGTCTGACATCTGCAAGGGCAATGATTCGGCCCACTGAACCATCATAACGACGCGAGGGGCAGCCACGGCTGCTCCTCTTTTTCCCGACGTATTAGCCAGCTCATCTGATGCGGCAACCTCTGCCCGAAAGAGCGGTACCCACTCATCAAGCCTGACGCCGGCGGCCGAGTTGTAATAGAATGGCGATAGCCACTCCTCACCTCAGATCCTGACCGCACCGCGCATGAAGAAGTTTGCCAAAATCCTCCTCGCCTGCCTTGTTTTGCTGCTGGCACTGATTGCTTCGCTGCTGGCCTATAGCGAGTGGATCGTCTCGGATGCCCGTCACTACACCTACGATCAGGTGGAGCAGGTGCCCTACAACCGGGTTGCGGTGGTGCTGGGCACCTCCAAATATCTCTCCGGTGGCGGCCCCAACCACTACTTCAAATACCGCATCAAGGCGGCGGCCGAGCTCTACAACGATGCCAAGGTGGACTTCATTATCGTATCCGGTGACAACGCCACCGTGCAGTACAACGAGCCGCGCCAGATGCGGCGAGCCCTGATCAAAGCGGGCATTCCCGCCTCTGCCATCTATATGGATTTTGCCGGATTCCGCACCCTCGACTCTGTAGTGCGAGCCAAAGAAGTATTCGGTCAGGATCGTTTTACCGTGGTCTCTCAGGGCTTTCATAACGAACGCGCCATTTTTATCGCCCGTCATTTTGGTATCGACGCGGTCGGCTTCAATGCCGAGGACCCCAGTGCTTATCAGGGGATCCGCACCCGGGTACGGGAAGTCTTTGCCCGCCTGATGGGGCTGCTCGACCTCTATGTTCTGGACAAGGGACCCAAGTTTCTCGGGGAGCCGGTGCCCATCGGTCTGCCGGTGCCTTGTAAATCTCTGAGCACCATCGGCAGCCTGCAACCCTGCCTCAAACAGCCCAAACCGGCCGTGGCTGAGATCAAGCCAACTGCTGTACCCGCAGCAGTTGCAGTCACTGAACCGGTCACACCGGCAGTATCAGCAACGGCAGCGCCTGAACAGGTCACGCCCGTCAAACCAGTAATTGAAGCCGCCGCCAAGCCCCCCACTGCGACTTTGCCAACATTGCCGGTGGAGCCCTCCGCCGCCAGCGCCAGCGTGCCCGCCCAATAACAAGACAAACGACCCGCCAGTTGGCGGGTCGTTTGGTATTGCATGCACTGCCGATTGCGGCTGCGCTCTTGTACCGCTCAATACCACATCTCTATTACGGCCAGATCAGCCTCGCGCAGCCTGATAGCGACGAGCCACCTCGGTCCAATCTACCACCTGATAGAAAGCCGCGATGTAATCCGGACGTTTGTTCTGGTACTTGAGGTAGTAGGCATGCTCCCACACATCCAGCCCCAGGATCGGGGTATGGCCATGCATCAGGGGGCTATCCTGATTGGCACTGCTCTCCACCTGCAATCTGCCTGCCTTGTCCACCACCAACCAGGCCCAGCCGCTGCCAAAGCGACTCAGGGCTGCCTGAGTGAAGGCCTGCTTGAAGGCATCGAAGCCACCCAACTCCCGCTCGATGGCCAGAGCCAGTTCGCCACTCGGCTCACCGCCACCCTGCGGGCTCATTACCAGCCAGAACAGGGAGTGGTTGGCATGGCCGCCGCCGTGATTACGCACCGCCCCCTGCTGCGTGGCTGGCAGGGTAGCGAAGCGGCGCAGCAGCTCATCAACCGGCAGTTCGGCCAGCTCCGGCGTACCTTCCAGCGAGGCGTTGAGGTTGTTGATATAGGTCTGGTGATGACGGCTGTGGTGGATCTCCATGGTCAGGGCATCGATATGGGGTTCCAGTGCGTCATAGGCATAGTTCAGGGCTGGCAAGGTATGGCTCATGATTACCTCTGGTCGGATTAATGGAGTCGGGATGAAGATTCGCTCTGGCACAGACATTGGCCAAGCGAGCAGATGATCGCGGCATTGCTGCCGTGGCGCTGAACGAACGTCAGCAACTCGGCACGAGTAGTGCGGGTGTGGCGCAAGGCCGCCTCCCGCAAACGGGGTGAGGTCGCGGGGGAGTGACAGGTTGCCAGCAGGCAGTCGTGGACATAGCAGAGCTGGTCGGCAGCGCGATCGGGCAGGGTCATGGCTACCAGCAGATCCGCCAGATTGTGATGGGCGACCACCAGTGCCGCCACCGCCTCATCGGCATCGTGCCACCGGGCCAGTTGCTGGCGTGCCAGCCAGAGCGCTTGCTGATAATGGGCCAGCGCCTGATGGTATTCGCCACAGTCAAACAGCCGGTTGCCCTCTCTGGTCTGCTGTTTCCAGTGAGTCATGCTGCTGCCACCTTCGGTCGACTCGACCCACCCTTTCACCCAGGTTGCTGTCATATCCGCCACGCCAATAAATGATAATAATTATCATTACATGACTTGTATCCGGGAAACAAGAGAGAATCACATCACGGCACGCGGCCAAAACAGAACGGCCACTCCCTGGCAGGGAGTGGCCGTTTGATCCGCCCGATCAGTAAATGGCCAGAATGGCTGGTCAGATATTGTTGGCAGGGGAAGGAGGGGCAATCCCCAGCAACATATGATCCATCATCCCTACCATGCGGCCAATCTCAGGCTTGGTAATGGTATCGTTGGCACCCAGTTGCAGCGCCTTCTGACGGTTATCATCGCTCATCAGGGAGGAGAACATCACGATGGGCATCTCCTTGTAGGAGGGGGTATCCCGCAGCCGTTTGAGCAGATGCATACCGTCCATCCGCGGCATCTCCACATCGGTGATCACCGCGTTGACGAAGCCAGACACCGGCATCCTCTCCTCCTGGGCCAGACGGTCGAAATCCGTCAGCATCTCCAACCCCTCCCCCCCATCCTTGGCCGTTATCACGTTGAAGCCAGCGGTACGCAGGGTGGTCTCGATCATCTTGCGGATAAAGGCCGAGTCGTCCACTACCAGAATGGTCTTGCCCTGACGCAGTGCCATCATGCGATCGTCGATGAGCACCTTGCGATCCTGGGTAACGTCGTACTTCTCCATGCTGAGCTCGGGATTGATGTCGGCGATGATCTTCTCGAAATCGAGGATCATAATGAGGTTGCCATCGCGCCTGACCACCGCCACCACGCAGTCGTTCTCCCCCGCCTCCAGAAACTGGCTGGGGGACTCCACATCCTCCCAGGAGACCCGGTGAATCCTGCTGACGCTGTCGATAAGGAAGCCGTTGGCCATCTTGTTGAAGTCGGTGACGATCACCACCTTGTGGCTGGGATCCGGGTTGGTCTTGATACCAAGCCAACCCGCCAGATCCACCAGCGGGATCAGGCGCTCCCGCAGGGAGAACACCCCCACCATATGGCGCTGGGCATTGGGGTAATCGGTGGTATCCGGCACCCGGATCACCTCGCGCACCTTGGCGACGTTGATCCCGTAATAGGCGGTCTTTTCACGCCCGTCCGGTAACTGCTTCTTGAGGTGAAACTCAATGATCTCGAGCTCGTTGGTGCCACTCTCGGTCAGGATGGATTTACGCTCTTCCCCGTCTTTGGACATCATGGTGACTCTCATTCTGGTTGCGCGGGCAGCACACCGCTGCGGTTTTCTCTCAGTATAGGAATGGATCCGCCTAGACCGGAGAGATCCGCACAACTTAGCCTTGATAGCTACTTGATCCCGCGAGCAAAAAGGAACGTAACAGCGATGGAGAGTACAAAGATGCGATGGTGAAGGTCACCACCTCAGTCGAAACAGGAGCAGAATATGGCGCAAAGCGTGGTTGTGATTGGAGCTGGGGGTGGCATAGGTCAAGCTCTGGTGACGCAATGGCTGGCCACAGGAGCCAACAAGGTCATTGGCATCAGTCGTCAGCAAGCCCCCGTCGGGTTTGCTGATCCCCGCCTGCATTGGCTCTCTTGTGACTACAGTGACCAGCAGATTAGCCACTGCGTCACTCAAATTGTCGCCCTGGCCCCCAACTTGCGTCATCTGGTGATCTGCAACGGCCTCCTGCATCAGGGAGAGATCCAGCCAGAGAAGCGGCTCGAAGCACTCAATCTCGATGCCATGACCCAGCTCTACCAGACCAACGCCTTGCTACCGCTGCGCTGGATCAGTCAGTTGTTACCGCTGTTTGGCCGCGAGCCCTGCACCCTGGCCGTTCTCAGTGCCCGGGTCGGCAGCATTGGCGACAACCGCGCTGGCGGCTGGTATGGCTATCGCGCATCCAAGGCCGCCCTCAACATGCTGCTCAAGTCTGCCGCCATCGAGTTGGCTCGGCGGGCCCCCGGGGTCAAATTGCTGGCCTTCCATCCCGGCACCACGGATACCCCGCTCTCCCGCCCGTTTCACGCCAATGTACCGGCGGGAAACGTGCAGAGTCCCGAGCAGGTAGCCAACCATCTGGTTAACCTGATGAACCGGCTGCAACCGGATGGCGCACTGAGCTTTCTCGACTGGCAGGGCAAACCTATCGAGTGGTAGGGGAACTCAACAGACGCGCCAGCAGCGCCCGCAATCCCTTGATCACGGCGGGCTTGCCCGCCAGCTGCAACCTCGCGGCCAAGACTCCCCAGTCTGCGTATTGCCAGATGGTGGCGATCAGCATTTGGCGCTCGTCAGGGGTGAGCGAAGCCAGCACAGCCAGATGACGCGCCAGCCACAACTGCAAGCTGAATTGGCACAATTCGAAGGGCTTGTGATGCAGGGCAAAACATTCAATCTCATCGCGCTCAAACTCGCCAAGCTCCGGCGCGGTGACGATAGAACCTTGCAGGCATTGCCATACCAACTCTGGATCCAACGCGTTCAACTCGCCCGCCAGCAGGGTCGGCAGCTGGCGTGCGAATCTCTGCTGCCACTGGGCCAGTTCGGGCTCATGCTCGGGTTTCAGCGCCTTTAGCAGCAAGGCAGCGTGGCAGCCGCTGGCGGCATCCCGCTGCAAACCGATGCGCAGCACCGTCAGCCCGGCCTTGCGCCAGAAGGGGAGCAGATCGGCGCTGGCTGAAAAAGCAGAGCCGAGGTAGTCGATGCCCGCCTGACGATAATGCTCCTCAAGTTTGCCAAGCAGCTGCGAACCCAACCCGTGGCGATGCAGCTCGGGATGGATGGCGATACGCATCACCCGGGCATAACTGCGCGCCCCCGCCGTTTTGAAACCGGCGTGGGCCAGCAGCGACTGGGGCAGCAGATGGCCGCGCGGGCGGCGGCGCCCGGCCCAGATCGCCTCGGCAAGTTCAGGATCTATCTCCCCTTCCCGTGCCACCAGCGCCACCCCCAGCAAGCTCGCATCCTGCTCCAGCAGATGGATGTCGAGATCCGGGCTCTCCAGCAGGGATCTGAGATCGCTCGGCGTGGTCTGGTAGTGGGCCAGCACCAACAAGCCGAACAGCTGATTGAGCAGTGACTCGTCGCTCGCCAGCGCCTCCTGACTGACCAGACGCCAGCGTGGGCTGGTCGGTGGCAAGGGCGCAGCCACTTCGGCATTGAGGCCGAGCAGACGGAAGATCAGCGGCTCCAGCGGATCGCTTTCACTCCAGCGGATCGGTTCACCCAAGTGGATCTCCTGCCAATCTGGCGTCTGACTATCCAGTACCCGCTTGAAGCGCAGGTGAAAACCGCGCCCCGTCCCCTCGTAACCGTGCTCGGTGGTGGCAAACACGATGCGGCTGTGGCGAGCCAGCATGGCTTCAAGCAGCGGGGTCGGAATGGCAGCCGCTTCATCCACCAGCAGCAGGTCAGGTTGCAATGCTTCGTGCACCAGCCGATCTGGCGAGCAGTAGCTCAGTCCCGCCAGCTGTTCCGGCTTGTGTTCCAGCGTGCTATCGAGCCCGCGAGCGGCGTGGGCAAACAGGGTTGCCACCGTCGCCTGCGAGGGGGCCGTCACCACTATGTTCAGCTCGGGCTGCTGACGCAGCAGCTCGGCGGCAGCCAGCCCCAGCAGCGCACTCTTGCCACGGCCGCGGTCGGCGCTCAGCACCAGCGGGCGGCGGCGATGGCCGTGCAACACCTTGTGGATGGCGGGCAGCGCCCGGGCCTGATCGCAGCTCAATGCGCGCTCGGACCCGATGGGCTGCCACGGCTGCGGGCAAACCGGCGGAGCCAGGGAAAGGGCAGGATCCCCCGCCAGCAGCTGCACCAACCGGGCGATAAAGCCGTGACCGGCACGGCTCGCCTCCTCCGGCTGGGCCACCAGTCTGATCCGGTCGGGATCCGGCCATGCGGGCCAGATCTCTCTGGGCGGCGTCAGCAATAGCAGCAAGCCACCGGCGCGTAAGGTACCAGCCAACGCACCGAAGGCGTCGGGGTGAAAACCGCTGAACGCATTGAAGACGAGCGTGTCGCACTCCTGACCGAGCCGCTGCAGCGCCTTGGCGGCAGGCTGCGGGGCATAGCACTCGGGACCTGCGCCCAGCCAGAAGATGCGCTCACCGAGCAGGGATTGGGCGCGGGCAATACAGTCAGCCTCCTCCCCCTCCAGCCAGATCAGGCGCCGTTCACCGGCGCGGGCCAGCGCCTCGCGCAGCCGGGTGACCTCTTGTGGAATCATGACGCAGCGCGGTCAACCGGTTTGCGGGGTTCGAACATGCGATCACCCATCTGATCGATAAAGGTGTGGGCCTTCTGCACCATGAAACGCTCGGCATCGGCCGGGTTGGCAAACAGATCGGAACGGATAAAGCGGTGAGTCTGCAGCACCCCATCCAGCTCTTTGGTGATGCGGCCCGCCAGCCGGTATTGGCCCCCTTCCGCCATCGGCTCGGGATAGATGAGATAGCCAGCATAGTCGGTGGGGGTGACTTCCGGCGCCTTGGCCGGCTCGCCGCCGAACAGGGCGCTGAACAGTTTCTTGAGCATGGTGATCTCCTCTGGTTGCCAGCATTGTCCCCAAGGGGTTGCACAGTGGCAAGCAAGGGATCTTATTACTAATGGTTATTTGCATCACGAACCATTCTTATTTAGATTTCACTCAACTCCAGCATGAGGTAAATCCTATGTACGTCTGTTTGTGCCGCGGCATCACAGATACCCAGATCCGCAAAGCGGTGCAGTCAGGTAAAAGCGAATTCCGCCAGCTCAAGCAGTCGCTCGAGGTGGGCGCCCAATGTGGCAAATGCGTGCGCATGACCATGGAGATCATTGCCGCCGAACTCGACAAGATGGAGCAGGAGCAACCCGTGCTCTACTACGAAGTGGCCTGATCCGGACCGCTCCTGTTCTGACTCTGCCCACCAACAGGGTCACCCTTCCTCTCGGGCGAGTGGGCTCGCCAGACCTATTGTTGTCACTTTTCTCGACTAAGCTCTAACGATCGAAGCCTCAGGCACGAACCAAGGAGCAGAGCCGATGAAAGGAGATCCCAAGATCATTGCCCACCTCAACAAAGTGCTGGCCAATGAGCTGATTGCCATCAACCAATACTTCCTGCACGCCCGCATCTACGATGACTGGGGCCTCAAGGCGCTCGGGCACAAGGAGTATCACGAGTCCATCGATGAGATGAAACACGCCGACGAGCTGGTCAAGCGGGTGCTGTTTCTCGAAGGGCTGCCCAACTTGCAGGATCTCGGCAAGCTGCGCATCGGCGAATCCGTGGAGGAGATGCTGCGCTGCGATCTGTTGCTGGAGATGGATGCCATCCCCGACCTGAAAGTCGCTATCGCCTACGCCGAATCGGTGCAGGACTACATCAGCCGTGACCTGTTTCAGAAGATTCTGGAGGATGAGGAGGAGCATGTGGACTGGCTGGAAACCCAGCTCGACCTTATCGATCGCATCGGGTTGGAGAACTACCTGCAGGCGCAACTGCACCACGGCTCCTGAGCCAACAGGCTAACAAACAAAGAGACCCGCCAGCGCGGGTCTCTTCATTTGGGGCGCCATATTTGGACCACGATAGCCCGAAAACTTTTCGACAAGATCACAGTTAATGCGCCCGACACAGCATCTGTCATGGCTTTCGATTAGGATACGGCTCTCTGCCAATAACAATGCTACGGACGATTTCCATGGAACAGATTGCACGCGAGATGGCGGCCCACAAGCGGGTGGCGCTGGTGGCTCACGACAACATGAAGACCCCGCTGCTGAACTGGGTGATGCGCCGCAAGGAGGAGCTCAAGCTCCACCATCTCTATGCGACCGGCACCACCGGCACCATGCTCGGCAAGAAGGCACAGCTGCCCATCACCTGCCTCTTCTCCGGCCCCATGGGGGGCGATCAGCAGCTCGGCGCCCTGATTGCCGAAGGGAAGATCGACGTGCTGATCTTCTTCTGGGACCCCCTCAATGCGGTGCCCCACGACCCGGATGTGAAGGCGCTGCTGCGGCTGGCGGCGGTGTGGAATATCCCGGTTGCCACCAATGAAGCGACCGCCGACTTCATCATGGACAGCCCCCACATGCAGCAGGCGTTCAGCGTGCAGATCCCGGATTACGCCGGTTATCTCAAGGCGCGTACCGAGTGATCCGCTGACCCCTCATGCAAAATGGCCGCAACAAGCGGCCCTCTTTATTGGGGAAATGAATCACTCGTGGAAACCAATCGACACCGGCTTATAGCGCCCGGGCGAGAATGCGCGCCACCCGATCCGGGTCGATATCCTGATGTTCCCCGATCGCGGTACGCCCCACCCGCTTGAGGTTGGAGCAGACAGCCGGAATGCAGCTTTCGCTAAGGCCATAGTCAGAGAGCCGGGTGCCCAATCCCATCTTCTGGAAGAACTGCTCGGTACGGATGATCGCCTCTTCAATGCGCAGGGCCTTGTCCTCGCGGGTCGAATGCCACACCCGCTCGGCAAACTGGGCCAGCTTGTCCTGCTTCTGGCTCGCCCGCTCACGGAGCAGTGAGGGGAGCACCACCGCCAGACTCTGGCCGTGATCCAGCCCGTAGAGCGCCGTCAGCTGATGACCGATTGCGTGAGCGGCCCAATCCTGCGGCACCCCGCAACCGATAAGGCCGTTGAGCGCCAGACTGGCGGCCCACATCAGATTGGCCCGCACCTGATAGTTGGCAGGCTCCGCCAGCGCTCTGGGGCCGTTTTCCACCAGCACCTGCAGCAAGCCTTCCGCCAGCCGGTCCTGCACATCGCCCCCCACCGGGAAGGTGAGGTACTGCTCGGTGATATGGATGAAGGCATCCACCACCCCGTTGCCGGTCTGACGGGGTGGCAGGCTGTAGGTGGTCGCCGGATCGAGCACCGCAAATTGCGGCTGCACCAGCGGGCTTCTGAAGGAGATCTTCACATCTCCCCGGCTCACCACAGAGGTGGGGTTGTTCTCAGATCCGGTGGCGGGCAGGGTCAGCACGCAGCCCATCGGCAGCGCCTGGTGCACGCTCGCCTGTTTGCCGCAGATATCCCAAGGATCGCTCCCCTCATAGCAGGCCGCCGCCGCGACAAACTTGGTGCCATCCACCACCGAACCGCCGCCGACCGCCAGCAGGAAGTCGATACGCTCGCGCTTCACCAGCGCCACCGCCTCCATCAACAGCTCGTATCTGGGGTTGGCGCCGATGCCGGAGAACTCCTGCCACGTCACCCCTGCCAGCGCCCGGGTCAGCTGCTCATAAACGCCGTTCTGCTTGATGCTGCCACCGCCATAGAGCACCAGCAGGCGACTGCCGGGCGGGATGAGCTCAGGCAGGCTGGCGATCTGCCCCTCACCAAAACAGATGCGGGTCGGGTTGGCATATTGGAAGTTGTACACGGCGGGATCCTCGACTTGAACAGAGCGGGGACATTGTGCGCCTGCGATCACGTCAGGTCAAAAACGGGAGCTGGTTATCAGAATGGAGATTGCCGGGCGTTGCAGAGGCATTTTCAGGTATGGCTCTGCTATGGTCTGTCAGGAGGGCGGGTAGCACCTAGGTGATCAGACTCCCCATCACTTTCCCATCCTGCTACCCCCGTCAGTTTTCATCCAATCCCTCGTCATACAGGAAGGTCTGAAATATGAAACTGAAGCATGCATGGATTGCTGGTCTGTTTACCCTCTCGACCACTCTGGTACAAGCCGCCGAGGTCATCGCAGGAGTCGACGTCGCTCCTGGGCAAGCCAGCCTGGCGCAAGAGCTCACGGCGAGTGCCACCGTGACCGCCATCGACCTGGAGACCCGCCAGGTCAGTCTGAAAAACGCAGAGGGTGAAACCTTCGATATCGTCGCTGGCGAGCAGGTTGCCAACCTGCCGAACGTCAAGGTCGGGGACAAGGTCATGCTCAAGTATCTGCAGATACTCGATGTAGAGCTGCTGAAAGGCACCGCAGGCATCAGAAAACGGATCGTGGAAGTGGATGGCGAACGGGCCGGGGCAGATGAGAAACCGGGTGGCGGTGTCGGCATGAAGGTGACCATCTATGCCGATGTCATCGGACTGAACAAACAACAGCAGACGGTCACCGTCAGAGGGGTGGATGAGACCCTGACCATCAAGATCAACAACCCGGAGCAGTTTAACCTGATTGCAGAGGGCGACCAGCTCAAGGCGGTTCAGACCAAAGCCATCGGGATCGGCATCGTCGCTAGCGAATAGTCCCGACCGGGCTGCTCAAACTGCCATGCAAGCGTAATGACGCCCGACTCGCGGCCACATGCGCGGCCACCATATCAAGCGGGAGGCAATATTGTCTCCCGCCTTCCTTACCCAGACCGTTCACTCCCCGAGCCACCATTCAGGGCAAGATCTTGCCTCTTCGCCCCGGCTTGCCGGCCAATCCGGCACATCGCTACCCCTACTTCTTGCCGGTCAGGCGATCCATCGCCTCTTTGAGCATCTTCTCTCGCTGCTCGTTGAGCGGCTTGTTCTGCTCCGCCCGCTCTTCGGCGGTCAGCTGCTTGTTGTCGGCGATCGTCTTGAGCTTGTCCTCTATCTCGTTGAACTGCTTGCGATCGAAGCCCAGCGCCTTGTCCACCAGCTGCTGCATCACGCCCCCTTTGTCGGAGCTCATATCCAGCGCTGGCGGCAGCTTATTGTTCTTGGCCAGATGTTCGTAGGTCAGCACCTGCTGGGCCTGACCGGTCATGCGCTGGGTGGAGAGGCTGACCATCTCCTCCCAACCACCACCCTGGCCGCCACCGGCACTGTTGAGGGTGGCGAGGGCACGGTTGTTGGACGAGCTCTGGGCAAGCTGCTGGCTGTAGGGTTTGATATCCATGGGGGCTCCAATTCGCTGCGCATCTGTGGCAATACGCACTGGCTGATCCGGTCACATGGGGCGTCAGGCCCCACCATTATCAATTAAACCAGCAAGTTACAGGCCAACTTGTCAGATGGTGCGGGATCTCGCGCTCTGGCAGCTCTCACCGGATATGCAACGCAAACAGGCGTCAGAATCATGACTCATCTGCTGCCGGCTCACGCTGTTTGGGCACATTTCGCCGCCTGCTGGCGCCAGCGACAAGAGCACTGCGCTCGGGCTGGCCGCCGATTACTCCTACGGCCAGCTGGAGCAGACCTATCAGATGGCCAAAGCGCTGCGCTACAAGCTGATGACAGATCTGACCAAGAGCAGCGAGCAGAAGTATTCGGAAGGAGGAGTTCAAGAAGATCATGAGCCTGTAACCAGCTCGGTTGATAGAACAGCATGAACAGAGGCACCCCGGGGTGCCTCTGTTCATTTCATCAAGCTGGCTTCATCAAAATCTGCAATCAGCGGCGGCTGATAGTGAGCGGGCCGAAGGTCTGGGCCACCGGCATGATCTCGATGCTGTTGATGTTAACGTGGGCTGGCTGCTGGCTGATCCAGAGCACGGTATTGGCGATATCGTCCGGCTGGATCGCCTCCACCCCCTGATAAACAGTGGCCGCCTTGGCGTCGTCACCGTGGAAGCGCACGTTGGAGAACTCGGTGCCGCCGCACAGGCCCGGCTCCACGTTGGTAACGCGAATGGCTGTGCCCGCCAGATCGGCGCGCAGGTTGAGGCTGAACTGCTTCACGAACGCCTTGGTGGCGCCGTAGACGTTGCCGCCCGGATAGGGATAGGTGCCGGCGATGGAGCCGATGTTGACGACGTGACCACGATTGCGCACCACCATGCCCGGCAGCAGCAGGCGGGTAAGCAGGGTCAGACCGCTGATGTTGGTGGCGATCATCTGCTCCCAATCCTCGAGATCCGCCTTGTGGGCAGGCTCCAGCCCCAGCGCCAGACCGGCGTTGTTGACCAGCAAATCCACCTCGCTCCAGGCGGCTGGCAGACCGGCGATGGCGGCACGAGTGGCGGCCTTGTCCTGCACGTCGAACACCAGCGGCAGGAACTGCTCGCCCAGCTCGTCAGCCAGCGCGGCCAGCCGCTCGGCGCGGCGACCGGTGCCGATCACCTTGTAGCCCGCCTGCACCAGCTGGCGGCTGATGGCTTCACCAAAACCGGACGAGGCGCCCGTTACCATTGCAATCATCTGAACCTCCATATCTACACCGATATTGTTATTTATCTGTTTGAATCTATTCAGATTCATTCATCGCTCAATTCACGTCCGGTCGCCTTGCGCCAGACAAATACCACCAGATGGAGCAGCAACAGGCCCGAGCCACCCAGCGCGAACAGCAGGCCGGTGAGGGCGTTGACCGAAGTGTCGGCGCCACACCACCACCAGACCAGCCAACCGATCAGGCCGATGACGAAAGTCTGGCCAGCGCAGACCGGGCAGCGCCCCAGTTTGGCCCTGATGGCGGTGGCAAGGCAGTTGTCGCAGCTCATCCTGCACCTCGATTCTGCTCGTTCAACATAACTAGCGCGCCTGCGAGAGCCGCTTGCGAGCCTGCCGCCGCAGCAGGATCTCCTCATCACTCACCAGCGGCAACACCAACCGGTGGGCATGCTGGTCGCGGCCATAGTAATTCGCCAGCCGCTGCTGGGGACGAAATCCCAACCCCTGATAGAGTGCCAGCGCCTCTTCATTGGCATCCCCCACTTCGAGGCGAACCGCCCCCCAACCGGCAGCCTTGCCCTCACGGATCACCTGCTCCAGCAGGCGACGAGCCCAACCCAGACGGCGCACCGTCCAACGGATCGCCAGCGCCTGAATGACCAGTCGATCCCAGCCTCTGTGTTCCAGCAGGCAGAGGTAACCCATCAACAGATTTTTTTCATCCAGCAGCAGCAGGGTACGTCCCTTGGCGTGGGTCAGCAGATAGTGCCAGCGGCTGCGGCCAAAGGCGACTTCAGGGGGAAAGCAGTAGCGTTCCAAATTAACGATGGCGCCCAGATCATCGGTTCGGGCCGCTCGTACGGTCAACACAGGGAGTCCTTGTTCGGTTATTTATCTTCAGCACCAAAAATGCGACTTGTATCACAAGTGACCAAAGCAGAATATGAGGCACTGTAACCTCTTGTTTCCCCTCGCGCCATTGTCGTGCTTGTCGGTGCATCGAAGCCCACTGGGGATCCTGCCTGTTCAGGCAGTCTGATCTGTGGAGCCGAAAATATGAGTACCTACGTCATCGTCGAAGAGCTGGGCGACTGGCCTTGCCATGCCGATTATCTGCTGACCGCCCGCACCTACCTGCAACATGGGGTACCGACCACCGGCGGCCGACCCCGCATCATCAACCTCTGCCGCAATCTGGAGCACCTGAGCGCGGGCTACTACTGCTCGCTATTGGCCCAGGCTCGTGGCCATCACTGCCTGCCGGGTCTGCAAGCCATCAGCCGACTGCAACCCCAGCAGCCACCGGCCAAGCTATGGCGCAAGGCGCAGGGGTGGCTGGCCCAGCAGAGCGAGGATCGGATCAGGGTGCGCGCCATCTTCGGCCAGTGTGAACAGAGCGAGCTGGCGGGGCTGGCCCGCTACTACTACGGCCTGAGCCAGCTGCCGCTGCAGGAGCTGACCCTGAAACGCGGCCGTCACGGCTGGTCGGTGCGCCAGCAGCAGAGCCTGTCACCGCTGGAGCTGAGCCAAAGCGAACAGGCACTGATGCAGCACCATGCTCAGGCACTGGTGGGCACCGGTGACGAGGAGCAGGCGGCGCCGCTCTACCAGCTTGCCATTCTGGTAGACCCCGATGATGGTCGCGCTAGCAGCGATGGCTTGGCGCTGGAGCGGTTTATCCGGGCTGCCGCCGCCCAGGGGATCCGGGCCGAGATCCTGCCCCCCTCCGCCATCGAGCGGCTGCCGGAGTTTGACACCCTCTGGCTACGTGCCGAAACCGCGGTCGGCCACTACACCTTCGAGTTTGCCCGCCGCGCCGAACAGCTGAAGATGCCGGTGATCGACAGCTCCCGCGCCATCCTCGCCTGTAGCAACAAACTCTATCTCTACGAGCTGATGGTACGCAGCGGCGTGCCCATGCCGCCGACCATGGTGGTGACCCGTCGCGGCCGCCACCATGTCGATGAACTGGTGCAGCGACTCGGCCTGCCGCTGATGGTGAAAGTGCCCGATGGCGCGCAGGGGCGCGATCTCGCCCTGGCCAGTGACGAGCAGCAGCTGGCCCGGCTGCTGGACGAGGGGCTCAGCCGATCCGCCCTGCTGCTGGTGCAGAGCCGGATCCCCGCCGAGTTTGACTGGCGCATCGGCTTTCTCGACGGCTCGCCGCTGTTTGCCTGTCGCCGCTACCGGCCCGAGCCCGGCAACCGCATCCGCCGCCGCAAGCACCCGCTAGACATGAGCCGCATCGAAGCGCTGCCGCTGAACGAGGTGCCGGAGCGAGTGCTGCAAACAGCACGTCGCGCCGTCCACCAACTCGGCAATGGCCTCTACGGGCTGGACTTGCGCCAGCAGGGCCGTGACTGCGTGCTGCTGGAGATCGTCGACAATCCCTGGATCCGCGGTGATATCGAAGACAAGGAGGCGCAGGATCTCTACGAACGGCTGGCCCGCGCCTTCCGCCAGCGGCTGGAGAATCGGGGTCAGACAACTGCATAACCCGCCATGACCTTGTCGTCCACAATGACAGAGAGGGCCCCGCGATGGGGCCCTCTCTCGTATCACTGCTTGTTGCCGCTGACTTATTGCAGACGCAGGAAACGCCCGCTCAAGGGGGGAAGCTCCACCGTCACGCTGCTGCCGCCGATGGCCAGACTCTCGCCGCTTTGCAGATCCACCAGCGCACTGCCGCTGCGCAACTTGCCCGCTGGCAGGTTGTAGCTGAGCGCCGTGGTGGAGAGGTTGAGCAGGTAGACAACTTGCTCCCCCGCCGTCTGCTTGATGTCGCCATAGAGGCTGCCGTCGGCCACCAGCTTGACTCGCTCCCCCTGATAGAGGGCGGGGTGGGCAGCACGCAGGGCCAGCAGCTGGCTGAGCCACTGCTTGAGTTCTGCCTGTTCGCCGCCCGGCACAAAGCCGGTGACAGCGGGCACCTTGCCGTCACTGCGAGCCACGTGATCGTCGCACAGCCCCTGTGCCACACAGTCGCCGCCGACCTTGGCGGCAAAGCCCGGCACCTCGTCGCCAAACTCCTCGCCATAGTAGAGGGTGATGGGGCCGGAGCGGGCAGCGAGGAAGCTGAAGGCCGCCTTGTGGCGCTGCCAGTACTCCGCCGGATTGAAGTGGCCGCGCTCCAGCAGATCGCCAAAACGCACCAGATCGTGGTTGCCCAGCATCAGGTTGGGCATGGCGTGATTCGGGTAGTTCTCCACCTTGTTCCAGCTGGCATCGAGCATGCTGGCTCCCTGTCCGCCCTTGCCGGACTCCTCCACCGCCAGCGCCTGTACGATGCCGTAGCGCAGCGGGAAGTCGAACGCCGAGGCGAGCGCCGGGTTGTCGCTGCTGCCGTAAGCCTCTGCGCGAATATCGTCAGCCCCCTTCCACACTTCCCCCACCATGTAGCCGAGGGTGCCCCACTGCTGACCGGCGGCCTTGCGCGTCGCACTGGCCCGTTCCACTTCGCTGCGAATACCACGCCACTCGTCCAGATTGAGCTGATAGGCCTGATCGAGGCGCCAGCCGTCGATGCCATACTGCTCGACCCAGTAACGGGCCACCTCTTTGAAGTAGGCGAGGCTCTCCGGCTTGCTGTAATCCACCAGCTGACCGGGATAATCGGCACCGCCGCCGGTGAGAGCGGGCAGACGCCCCTCTGGCGAGGGCTTGCTCACCCCCACCTTGTTGACGTGGCCAAACACACCGTCGAGGAAAACGTAGAGGCCACGCTGGTGGGCCGCATCCACCAGCTGCTTGAGCTTGGCATTGCTGCCGAAGTTGGGGTCCACGGTGAAAAAGTCGCAGGCGAAGTAGCCGGTGGCATCGAGCTTGTTGTCGCCGCCTTGCCCCGCACAGGAGTCGAACACCGGGGTGAGCCAGATGGCGTTGAGGTTGAGACTCTTGATATGGTCGAGGCTGTCGATGATCCCCTGCAGATCGCCATTGTGGCGGGAGGGGCCATAGCCGACGCCGTAGTTGGCGCTGCCGTCACCATCGACAAAGGATTCCACCATCACCTGATAGATGCGCAGGTTGCAGGCGGGCTGATCATCGCCATAGCAGGCACGGTTGCTGACCAGATCGGTACGGTTGGGAGCCGGTGGGATGACTTCACCACCGGAAGAACTGCTGCTGCCACCGCAGGCAGCCAGTAACAGGGCGGCCCCGAGCAGGCCGCCATAGCGCAACGTTCCCTGTTTCATTGTTATGTTCCCGCTGTGAGCACAAGTGTCTGAATGCACCTGCTTTTCGCCATGATAGCGAGCGCTCGCAGAGGGGTCTGTGACTGAAAACGTTACCCGCTCATCTTGCTCAGAGCACGCCGTCGGAAGCGAAGCGGTAGTTGACCGAGAGCCAGTATGAGCGACCCGGCTCGGGGATACGGCCACTCTGCTCATAGCCAAGGCCCGCCTGACTGCTGTGTACCGACTTGGAGAGGTGCTCGTAGTAGAAGGTGTCGAACAGGTTGTCCACCCCGGCCGAGAGCTGCCACCCCTTGGCAAACTGCCAGGCGCCGCTCAGGTTCAGGGTGAAGAAGCCCGGGGTCTCCCCCTGATCCTGACCGGCCACCGTGCCGGAACCGACGTCCACCCGCTCCTGCGCCGCCACGGCGCGCCCCAGCAGGGTGAAGCTCAGCGCCTCGTCCGGCTGCCAGCCCAACGCCAGCTTGCCATCGAGCGGCGGCATCTGGGCCAGCGGCTTGTTGTCGCTTCGGTTTTCCCCATACACCACCGCCAGACCGCCATCGAGACGCCACTGCTCGGCAAACTGCCAACGCCCCTCCAGCTCGCCGCCCCGGGTCTGGGCATCGATGTTGCGCACCTTGTTCGACTTGCTGTTGTAGAGCAGGAATTCCTTGATGTCGGCGCTAAAGAGGGAGAGGGTCAGATCCAGCTCGCGGCTGCGCAGGGCCAAACCAGCATCCCACTGACGGCTGCGCTCCGGGTTGAGGGTGAACGGGGTGCTGTCCTTGCTGCGCTCCCAGTAGTCCGGCGCCCGCTCAGCCTGCCCCCACGCCAGATAGCTGGACCAGCGGGGCGACCACTGATACTCGTAGCGGCCAAACCCGCTGTTCAGGTTCAGGGTATCGCTGTAGAGGGTCTGTTCACCGGCGCCATAGCGGGTGGTCTCTACCCGATCCTGCCGGTAACCGCCCTTGTAGCTGTGGCCCCCCTGCTGACGACCCAGCTCGGCGAAGCCGCCCTGCTGCTCGAAACGCAGAGTGCGCTGGCGATCCTTGGTGGCATAGTCGACCCCACTCCGACTACGGTGCTGATCCCGGTTGCTGTCGAATCCGGCGGTCAGCAGCCAGTCGGCTGGTAAGGCGATGTCGTTGGCCCAGCGCCCGCCGGTGTTGAGGCGATCCGGGTTGGAGAGCATCTTCATGCCGCTGTTTTGCCGCAGGCTGAAGTTGTCCATGATGTGGTCGATGTAGTTGTCCCACAGGGTCAGCTCGCTGCGCTGCCAGTGAGTGGTGATCTGCTCCTGCTTGAGCTTCAGCCCGAAGGATTCGCGGTCAAACATGGGGCCATCCATGGTGCGATCCGCATAGGCGGCGCGGGCATTGCTGCGCTCGGCGGTGAGTTCCAGCCAGGTGTGTTCCCCCGGCGTCCAGCCCAGCTGGGCGGTGCCGTTTTCGCGACGATAGAAAGAGCGCACCTCGTTACCGTGACCATCGCGGTAATCATCGCTGTCGGAGTGGGTGAACTGACCGCGCAGATAGCCGTCGGTCGAGCCCGCCGTCATATCCACCATCTGGTCATCGCGGCCAAAGCTGCCGTAGAGGGCAGAGGCATCGGCCTTGAGACCCGGCGCGGTGAACTCGGGTCTGTCCCGCTCGAACAGCACGGTGCCCGCCAGCGTGGCCCCCTGCTCGAGGGATTGCGGCCCTTTCAGCACCCGGATCCGGTCAAAGGATTGGGGGAACACATAGGCCGTGGGCGGGTCCATCCGGCCGCCACAGCCACCAGCCAGCATGCCGCCATCCATCTGCACGTTGAGGCGGGACATCCCCATCCCCCGCAGCACGGGATCGCCACCCAGCCCCCCTTTGCGCACCATGCTCATGCCGGTGACATTCTTCAGATAACCGGCGCCGTCGGCCGCCGGCATGGGTGAGCCGGGCTTCTTGGGATCCAGCGTCACTTCAAGTGTGCTGGCCGGGCGGGTTGCCACCACCACCATGGGATCCAGCTGTTGAACCTGTTCCTGACCGGCAGCGCCGTGACAGGCGAGTCCGCCAACCAGCAGGGCAAGGGGTGTGCGCATATGACAAGCCATACATTTTCCTTATGTATTTGTTTGTTTTGTTTTTTTCATTCAACCAATCAAACCTTTCAGCTGGGGAAAGGTTTGCCATCAGGCCGCAAAAAAGGCCTGCGGCACGAAAGCGGCAAGCCTCTGTCAGGTAAATTGAAGGCAGGTTGGCAAAATGTTGCGCAGGTTTTACCCAAGTTGATTCAGAAAGGCAAACGGGCAAACATTCCAGCAACAGGAATCTGGCGTTTGCTC
This sequence comes from Aeromonas sobria, assembly GCF_000820145.1. GTDB lineage: Bacteria > Pseudomonadota > Gammaproteobacteria > Enterobacterales > Aeromonadaceae > Aeromonas > Aeromonas sobria. Next base: position 76,806 of record NZ_CDBW01000039.1, read on the forward strand.
ACAAAAAGTGGGGATTAACTGAAGGCTTCCCGTTCATCGATGGGGGAGATCAGGTGATAAATCTCGTGGGCTGACAAGGTACAGCCGACGGGCCACTCCAATTGGTGGTGACGGTTGATGAAGACCCGGGCGCACTGGCGCTCACTCTCCAGTTTTGCAAACAGCGCCTGACCACGCCAGGGGTTCAGATCCAGCACCCCTGTGATACCGTCCGATAACACCACAAACAGACGCCATCCCTGCACATACTCCACATCGATAAAGACCGGCATCCTCTCGGCTCCGATTGGGATAATTCGCGATAATTATAAACACCCGCAGCCCTATCCATACACGCCACGGCTCACATTTCACCCAGCAGATTATTCTGTAATCATTAGCTGCGCGCCATCACACCTTTTGATAGGCGATATGTTAATTGCCCCTTTTGGCAAGCTAGAGTGCAACCTTCTCCCCATCTGCCTGTCATAAGGTCACAACAAATAAAAAAACGTCTGTGGACAGACGTTTACAGGCTCTATCAGGAATATTCATGACAAACCTAAAACAGCGACTGGGCCCATTTTGGCCTTTCGCTATCTTCTGTGTGCTCGCCCTGCTCTCTCTCACCTTCAGTCGAATTGCCCTCGGCCTCTGGCAACTGGAACGGGTGGATGCCGTTGCCGGTTGGCAGGAGATGCTGCTGCAAGGGATCCGGGTCGATTTTGCCACCCTCTGCTGGGTTTGGGGTGTCCCCGCCATGTTCACCCTGCTGCTGGCAGGCCCCCACGCCATCGGCCGGGGCTGGCTGCAACTGATGCGAGTGTGGCTGACCGTCGGACTCTGGCTGATGCTGTTCCTCGAGATCTCCACCCCCTCGTTTGTCACCGAATATGGCGTGCGTCCCAATCGCCTCTATGTGGAGTACCTCATCTATCCGAAGGAGGTGCTCTCCATGTTGTGGGCGGGCCGCAAGGGCGAGCTGTTGCTGGCGGCGCTCTTCAGTGGCGCCGTACTGGCCGGTGGCTGGTGGCTGAGTGGCCGTCTGGTGCGCGGCCTTAGCTTCCCCCGCTGGTATCTGCGTCCAGCGTTTGCCCTGCTTATTCTGGCCATCGGTTTTCTCGGCGCTCGATCCAGTCTCGGCCATCGCGCCCTGAACCCGGCCATGGTCGCCTTTGCCGATGATCCGCTGATCAACTCACTCACTGTCAACTCTGCCTACTCCCTCTTCTTTGCCATCAAACAGATGGGTGCCGAAGAGGATGCCAGCCAGTTTTACGGCAAGATGTCCGAGCAGAAAGTGCTCGAGATCATGCGCCAGGAGAGTGGCCGTCCGGCCAGTGATTTCAGCTCGGATCTGCTGCCCAGCCAGACCTTCAACCAAGCGAGCTTTCAGGGCAAACCAAAGAATCTGGTGATCTTGCTGCAAGAGAGCCTGGGTGCCCAATTTGTCGGTTCCCTCGGCGGCCTGCCGCTCACCCCCAACATCGATGCCCTGTCACAACAGGGTTGGGCCTTCGAGCAGCTCTACGCCACCGGCACCCGCTCGGTGCGCGGTATCGAGGCGGTGCTGACCGGCTTTACGCCGACCCCGGCGCAGGCAGTGGTCAAACTCGGCAAGAGCCAGACCAACTTCTTCACCATCGCCGATCTGCTCAAACAGCGAGGTTATGACACCAGCTTTATCTACGGCGGCGAGAGCCACTTCGACAACATGCGCAGCTTCTTCCTCGGCAACGGCTTCACCACCATCGTCGAGCAGAAGGATTTCGACAATCCGGTGTGCAAGGGCTCATGGGGCGCTTCCGATGAAGATCTGATGGCCAAAGCCGACGAGACCTTCAAGGCGCTGCACAAGGAGGGCAAACCCTTCTTCAGTCTGGTGTTCAGCTCCAGCAACCACGATCCGTTCGAATTCCCGGACAATCGCATCGAGCTCTTCGAGCAGCCCAAGCAGACCCGTAACAACGCGGCCAAGTATGCGGATTACGCCATCGGCGAGTTCTTCAAGAAGGCGAAACAGTCCGAATACTGGAAGGACACCCTGTTCCTGGTGATCGCCGATCACGACAGCCGGGTCGGCGGCTCCAGTCTGGTGCCCATCCCCCGCTTCCATATTCCGGGGGTCATCGTCGGTGACGGCATAGCGCCGAAGAAGGATCCGCGCATCGTCAGCCAGATCGACATGGCACCGACCCTGCTCTCCCTGATGGGGATCAGTGCCGACCACCCCATGCTGGGCAAGGATCTGACCCGCATGCCCGCCGACTGGCCGGGACGCGCCCTCATGCAGTACGACAAAAACTTCGCCCTGATGCGCGGTAAGGATGTGGTGATCCTGCAACCAGAGCGACCTGCGGAAGGATTTGTCTATAACCAGACCAGTGAAAAGTTGACCTCTGCCGCACAACCTGACGCGATGAAAGAGGATGCGCTTGGTCTGGTGCTCTGGGGCAGCATGGCCTATCAGCAGGGGCTCTATCAGACCGCAAAGGATGAGCGTACTGTCGCCAAATAAGCGTCCCCTTTCGGATAGCAATGAGGCCAAAAAGGTAACATGTTGAATAGAAAAAACCGCCAGCTGGCGGTTTGTTCTATCTGCTCAACCGAGCGACTCGCCCGCCGTTATGGCTGGGTAAAACAGGGTAGCGAACGGCTGAATCTGTGTTCGAATACCAGTGAGGTTTCGAGGTGTACCACCTCCTCGCGGGAGGTGAAGTGGTCGAACACGAAGTTACGCAGATGCTCGGTGTCGGAGACACACAGGTGCACCAGAAAATCATCCTTGCCCCCCATGTGGAACAGGCTGATCACTTCGGGCAGCGCCAGAATGGCATCGCGGAAGGCATCGATGATCTGGCGACTATGGCGGGCCAGCTGCAGGGAGACCATGGCCTGAATGTGGCCGCCGAGGGCCTGATAGTCCACTTCGCAGTGCGCGCCCTTGAGCACCCCGTCCTGCTGCAGTTTGCGTACCCGCTCCAGACAGGTGGAGGGAGCAACCCCCACCAGCGCGGCCAGATCCTTGTTGGTCATGCCCGCATCGCGAAACAGATGGGCCAGGATATCCAGGTCCAGTTGATCCAGATTTCTCATCTTAACTCCTTGAACCACACAATTTTTTTAAACTCTGCCCGTAAACCGGACCGAACACAACGCAGATTGACATCGCGACCACGCGCCCTATCCTTTGTCACACTCAGCATCCGGGCCTGGCCCGTTTCGTCTTGCCCCTACCTGCCTCATAAGGACTTTTATGTACTCGTCTCATCCCTTCTGGAGCCAGGAAGTCCCCCGTGTCGATGGCCAACTGCTGCTGACCCCCTGCCCCGGCACCCAGCAGGTGCCGTTGACCCTGGCGCTCGATCAACTGAGGTTTGCCGGTGCCCACGGCGTGGTGACCTTGATGACGACTGCCGAGTTGGCCCGACTCGAACTGGATCAACTCGGTCAGCAGGTCGAGCGCGAAGGGATGCGCTGGTTCCATCTACCCATCGAGGATGACCAGGCCCCCGATAGCGCCTTTGATCTGACCTGGCAGCAAGCACTGCCTGCAATGCGCGAGCTGCTTGGGGATGGCAAGCATCTGGTCATCCACTGCAAAGGGGGCAGTGGCCGCACCGGCCTGGTCGCCGCCGCGCTGCTGATGACTCTGGGCCAGCCACAAACAGACGCCATGGCCGCCATCAAAGCCCACAGACCCAAAGCGTTCAACCTGGCCGCGCACCGCCAGTGGCTCGACCAGCTGGCCAAGCGGCTGGAGCAGGGCGGCTGACTACTTGCCGCCCTGACCGTAGGTAAAGACCTTGCCGATATCCTCCACCCGATAACTGGTGAGCTGATAGACGTAGTAGTTGAGCCAGTTGGCAAACAGCAGGTGACCATGGCTGCGCCAGCTGGCGCGCGGGGTGTTGCCCGGATCGTTATTCGGGTAGTAGTTGACCGGAATGGCCGGGTCGAGCCCTGCCGCCAGATCCCGCTGATACTCCCCGTCCAGGGTCAGGGTGTCGTATTCAGGATGACCGGTGACGAACACCTGACGACAATCCTTGGTCGCCGCCAGATAGACTCCCGCCTCTGCTGACTCGGCAAAAATCTGCAGGTCGGTATGGGCGCGGATCAGATCGCCATCGAACGCCGCATAGCGGGAGTGCGGGGCGACAAACTCGTCATCAAAACCGCGCAGCAGCGGCTCGTGCTCGTCGAGACGATGATGGCGGTAAACCCCGGAGAGCTTCTCGCCGTGGGTCTGCTTCTCCATGCCATAGAGCGCCTTGAGTGCCGCCTGCACCGCCCAGCAGAGGAACAGGGTGGAGGTGACATGCTGATGGGACCACTCGATGATCTCGACGATGCGCGGCCAGTAGACCACCTCTTCGAACTCCACCAGCCCGAGCGGCGCCCCTGTGATGATCATGCCGTCGTAGTTATTGCCACGCACCTGCTCGAAGTCGTGATAGAAGTTCTCGAGGTGCGCCTGCGGCGTATTCTTCGACTCCCGATCGTCGATGCGCAGCAGATCCACATCCACCTGCAATGGCGAGTTGGAGAGCATCCGCATCAGCTGGATCTCGGTCTCAATCTTCTTTGGCATCAGGTTGAGGATCAACACCCGCAGCGGGCGGATGTTCTGGGTGACGGCCCGGGATTCCGTCATCACGAAGATGTTCTCCTGCCCCAGCACTTCGGCGGCGGGTAACTGATCCGGGATTTTGATCGGCATGCTTACTCCCTGTACTGCATCGGTAAAAGTGTCTGGACATCCAGAAGCCTATAATAAAGCCCCCAGCCTGTCATCAGATACCTTTTGTATTCATCCTCGCCTTTGACTAGCATACGGCTCAGTGTGCCTCCTGCTTCCAAGATAATGACTGGTATCAAGATTTCCGTAGATCGACTACAAGTCGGCAACTTTGTATCCCTGCCACTGGGGTGGCGCGAACACCCGTTCCTGTTTTCCAGCTTCAAGATCAAAAGTGAAGAAGAGATCGAACTGATCCGCCGTCTCGGCCTGAAACTGGTCACCATCATTCCCGACAAGAGCGATGCGCCCCCCAAGCCTCTCAGCCAGGTGCAACCGCAACCGGCCGAAACGTCAGATACTGCGCAACGCCAGGCGCAGATGCAGCAGGAGAAAGATCGCCGCATCGAGCAACTGCAGCAATATCGTCGCGACTTGCAGCAGTGCGAGAAGCAGTTCCAGCAGTCGCTGGCGCAGGTGCGCAGCGTGATGAGCAAGCTCCAGTCCCGCCCCCTCAACGCCATTGGCGAGGCGCAGGAGCTGATCAACGCCATGACCGAGCAACTGCTCGCCGTGGATGAGATGGTGCTTCATCTGGTCTCCGACAGCGATGATAACAACAACCTCTACTTCCACTCCCTCAATGTCAGCGTGCTCTGCATGCTGCTGGCCAAGGAGTGCGGCATGTCGGCCGACCAGATCCGCCAGATTGGCATGGGGGCGCTGTTCCACGACATCGGCAAGCTGAAGATCCCGAGCCAGATCCTGCGCAAAACCGAGCCCCTCACCAAGCCGGAACAGAACCTGATGGCCCAGCACCCGCGCTACGGCCTCGACCTGCTCAATCTGGCCAAGGATTTCCCGGCCGAGGCGAAGGGGATCGTGCTGCATCACCACGAATATCTGGATGGCAGCGGCCCGGAAGGGCTCAAGGGGGGGCAACTCGATCCGCTGACCCAGATGGTATCGCTGATCAACGAGTACGATAACCTCTGCCACATGCAGGCCAAGGTGCCCTACTCGGCCCTGAGCGGCCTCTACAAGCAGCGCAAGGCCCAGTTCAATCCGGAGTACCTCAGCATGCTGATCCGGTTGATGGGGATCTACCCCCCCGGCAGCGTGGTGCAATTATCCAACGGCCAGGTGGGGCTGGTGATGTCGGTCAACGCCTCCCGCCTGCTCTACCCTTCGGTGCTGGTCTACGATCCACGCATCCCCCGTCAGGAGGCCGCCATCATTGACCTGCAACAGGTTGAACTGTCGATTGCCAAGGTGATCCACCCCAAACGGCTGCCACCTGCTGTGTTCGAGTACCTCAATCCACGCACCCGGATCAGCTACTACTTCGAGCAAGCCAAATCCTGATTGCCCTGGCCCGAGGCCAACCGTTGTCACCCGTTTAACCCAAGGAGCCCGCCATGCGTATCGAGATCATCAGTACCGGAGACGAAATAGTGACGGGGCTGGTGGTAGATACCAACGCGGCCTGGCTCAGCGCCCTGCTGCTGGAACAGGGGTGGCAGGTGCGCCGCCGTCTGACGGTGGGGGACAACCTCGCCGACCTGAAAACGGTGCTGCAAGAGAGTGCCAGCCGCGCCGAGGTGGTGCTGGTGTGCGGCGGGCTCGGCCCCACCGCCGACGACCTCACCGCTCAGGCCGCAGCCGAAGCCTTCGAGCAACCGCTCACCCTCTTCCCCGACTGGCTCGCCACCATCACGGCCCGCTACGCCAGCCGTGGCCGCCCCATGGCACAAAGCAACGCCAAACAGGCCTGGTTGCCGCAGGGGTGCGAGATCCTCGACAACCCGGTGGGCACCGCCTGCGGCTTTGTGGTGCAAAGTGGCCAGAGCCAGCTCTTCTTCACCCCGGGCGTGCCGTTCGAGTTCAAGCAGATGGTGCGCGAGCAGATCTTGCCGCGCCTCAAACAGCTAGCCGGGGCACAGATCGACACCGAGTTGCGCCGCTTTTACACCTTCGGTGTCTCGGAATCAGCGCTCTCCGACCTGCTGGATGCCGCCCCCTGGCCCACCGGCATCGAGCTGGGTTACCGCTCCTCCATGCCCCTTATCGAGCTGAAGCTGATCGGTCACGGCGCCAGCGCCGCTGACATGGAAAGCGCCGAAAGCCGGCTGCTGAACACGATCCGCCCCTGGCTAGTCGGCAGCGGGGATACAGAACCGGCGCAGCAGATCCTCGCGCTGCTGCAAGGCAGGCCACTGGCTCTGCTGGAGGGGGAGAGTGGCGGCGCGCTACTGGCGCTTTGTCACGGCTATCCCCGGCTGGAGGCCCGCTTCAGCGCGCACCTCGCCGATGAGCTGGCGCAGCTGCCGACTGCCGATACGGGCCTGCTGCTGACCATAGGACGGGAGGGGGTAGAAGGTGTGCCACTGCTGCTCTGCGCCGATGGTAAACAGATAGGCCAGACGGTCAAGGTCAGCCATCCCGACCCGGAGAGCCGCCGCAAGATCCTCGCCTTTGCCGCGCTCGACATGTTGCGCCGCCATCTGCTGGGGGAGCCGGTACTCGGCGATTACCTGACCCTGACCAGAACGGCCCAGCGCGGCTGATAACCACAGTGACCCTCCTGCCAGCGATATCCATGTCGCTGGCCAGCGCGTTCCCTTGCGATCCGGCGCACCATTTCCCACCATTTCCGAACAGCTCCCGCATTTATCCGGCCGTCATCACCGATTTGACCTCAATCCATTGACCATTCAGCAGAAATATCTGAATACTGCCCACTCTCAAAGTCTGCGATTCGCTTTATCCATCATTGAGAGATTAAATGACAGTAGAGGGACGAAACCATCGCCCCTCCTTTCACCCGGCAAGGAGATGCGGTGTTAAGCAAAGAGTGGCTGCTGCTATCAAGCGACATGGACCTGGTTTGCCTGCGGATTGCAGCCGGTCTCACCAAGCCGGTCACGGAACAGGATATTCAGGCTCTGCTGCTCGCCTCCAACTGTCGCCGTTATCAGCCACTGCCAGAGGGGATCAAACAGGCCATCAGCCTGCTCAATACCCTGCTAACCAACCCAGCCGCCCCCGTACCCGCCAACCCGGTTCCCATCGCCAAACGGCAAGATGCCAGAGTCACTATAGTGGTGGAAAAAGATCGGATGAGCGCCAGCGCCCAGATCACCGCTGACTGGGGTGGCAAGTATCTATCTATCGAACAGTTGAAGGAGGCTATCTCCCTCAGTGAAATCAAGCAGGGAGTGAGCGAGCCTCTGCTCACCACCGCCATCCAGTCGGCCAAGGAGGCCACCCCCGGCAGTCAGCTCAAACTGGTCATCGCCCGCGGCCAGCCTGCCGTCAATGGTCAGGACACCCGCTATGAACGCTTGGTGGAGACCCCTGCCGAGCGGATCCTCAAACCCAGGGAGCTGGATCATGACCGGGTCGATCTGCGGGATCTCGGCTCCATCGTCACCGTCAAGGCGGGCGCCCGGCTGATGCGCCGTCACCCGGCCACGGTCGGGGTGCCCGGCTTTACCGTGACTGGTCAGGATCTGCCTGCCAAGAACGGCAAAGACAGTCCGATGAGTGCAGGGGATGGCACTTGCTTCTCCCCTGACGATCCCGATCTGCTGGTTGCCAGCCGCGCTGGGCTGCCCTGTCAGGAGAAGTCCGGCATGAAGGTAGACGAGGTGCTCAGCGTCAAACGGGTTGATGCACGCCATGGCCATATCACCTTTGAAGGGGGCTTGATCGTCAATGACGATGTCAATCCGGGCATGAAGATCTCGGTCAGCGGCGACATCGTCATCGGCGGCTTTATCGAAGGGGGCTGGATCGAGGCGGGGGGCACCATCACGGTGCGCCACGGCATCATAGGCAGGCGCAACGAGCAGGGGGAGTACCTCTGCCAACTCAATGCCCAAGGAGAGATCCACGCCAGCTACGCCCAGTATGCCCAGCTGGAGGCAGGAGGCGATATCCAGATCCAGAGCCAGCTCAGCCACTGTTACAGCCGCAGTGGACAGGATATCAAGGTGGGTGACGGCGGGATGCGTAAAGGCAACCTGCTGGGGGGCACCAGCATTGCCAATCGTCTCATCATCTCGCCGGTGCTGGGGGCCTCCGCCGGTAATCAGACCAAGCTGCAGATCCTCGGTGGTTACTTCACCCACAAGGAGCAGGAACATCAACTCAAGCAGCAGCAACAGGCGTGTCAGGAGCAGCTGGAGAAGCTCAAAGAACTGGTGATGCGGCTGGTGCAACTGCCCAGCGACAAGCGCAACCCGGATACCCTGCGCAAACTGAAGCCCATTCGTGAACGCCATCAACTCGAGCTACGCCAGCTGGAGGAACAACTGGCCGCCAACCATGAAGAGTTGCAAAAACTGATGGCCGAAATGGACATCATCGCTACCCAGCACCTCTTCCCGGGGATCGAGGTGGAGATGGCTCACCACCACAACCGGGTCGATATCGAACACGGCCCGATCCACTTCTGCATCCGCGAAGATCAACTGCTGATGAACCCTTATGAGGCGCACAAATAGGTCAACCGGCGCAGATCCACCGCTGAACCGTTCGTGATCCCGCCGCCGATTTTCGCTACACTCGCCACTTCCTTGGCCCCACCGGGCGGGCCACCCAGACTCAGGTAGTGAGAGATGTACAAGCTGATCGCATTGGATATGGATGGCACCCTGCTCAACCCGCAGGGCCAGATTACTCCCCGCACCCGCGCCGCCATCAGCGCCGCGCGCGCCAAAGGGGTAACCGTGGTGCTGGCCTCCGGCCGCCCGCTGGAAGGGATGAGCCGCTATCTGGAAGAGCTCGGCCTCACCACCGAGCATGACTACGTCATCTGCTACAACGGCGCCCTGGTGCAACAGGTGGCCGATCAGCGCATCATCCGCAGCCAGCTGCTGAGTGGCAGTGACGCCAGCGCCATCGCCAAACTGGCCGCCGAGCTGGAAGTGAACATTCACGGTTTCTCGGTTACCCGTGGCCTGATCAGTCCCCGTGTCAGCACCTACACAGAACATGAATCGCGCCTTATCGGCATGCCGATCAATCTGATCGACTTCGCCACCCTGGCTGCCGACGAGCAGATCATGAAGGTGATGATGATCGACGAGCCGCCCCAGCTCTCCCGCGCTATCGAGCGACTGCCAGCAGAGCTCTATGAGCGCTATACCGTGGTACAGAGCGCCCCCTTCTTCCTCGAGTTCATGAACAAGCAGAGCAACAAGGGAACCGGCGTTGCGGCACTGGCCGAGCACCTTGGCCTGACCCCTGAGCAGGTGATCACCGTTGGGGATGCTGGCAACGACCGCCACATGATCGAGTACGCAGGTCTCGGGGTTGCGATGGGCAATGCCACTGACGAGATCAAAGGAGTGGCCCAGCACATCACCGCCCGCAATGATGAAGATGGCGTCGCTCAGCTGATCGAGCAGTTCGTACTGAACGTCTGATCCCATCGGGCGCCGCCGCTGCGCCCGATGAGGAAAAGAAAACGGGGAGGCTATTAGCCTCCCCGTTTGTTATCTGCCTGGTTATGTTATCTGTAATCCGTTCGTATCACTGATTCGCCAGACACTGGGTATGGGAGCCAGGTTGCAGGTATGGCATCAGCAAGGGAGCCATCCCCTTGAGCACCTGCACCGGCAGCGCCGAGGTGAAGCGGAACTTGTCAGACTGGCTGCCCGGCACATAGGCGGTCAGGGTGCCGAAGTGATCTTCACCGATGAAAAAGACAAAGGTCGCGGTGCGGTTGCGCGCCAGTGAACTGGTCACATTGCCATAACGACCTACCGTCTCGATCCGGTTATCACCGGTCCCTGTCTTGCCCCCCATCTGCAGCACAGTGCCGTCAGGCAATGCAAAAGCACCGGCGATACGTCTGGCCGTTCCCCCTTCCACCACCTTGGAGAGGGCACTGCGCAGCGCGGCAGCAACCTCTGCAGGCATCACCCGGGTTCCCTCGGTATGCAAGGGCTCAAACGCAGTCTCGAACGGCGTCCCCTTGGCGAACGAGAGGTGCTCAATACGCAGGGTCGGCGTGCGGATCCCGCCATTCTGGATAATCCCCATCAACTCGGCCAACGCAGCCGGGCGATCACCTGAGCTGCCCAAGGCGGTCGCCAGTGATGGCACCAGATGGTCAAACGGATAGCCCAGCTTGGCCCAACGCTGGTGAATGTCGAGGAAGGCCTCAACCTCCAGCATGGTGCGGATCCGGCTGTCTCGGGCGCTGCGATGACGGGTCTTGAACAGCCAGCTGTAGACCTCTTGCCGCTCGTCACGGCTGGCCGCGACCGCGTCGGCAAAGGTCGCCTTGTCGAACTCCTTGAGATAGGCCAGCAGCCACAGCTCCAGCGGGTGCACCCGGGCAATGTAGCCCTGATCCGGCAGTGAATACTTGCCCGGGCCATAGCTGACATAGAGCTGATTGATCCGTTTCGCGCTCAGCTTATCCCGCGGCAACCGTTCAGCCAGGAAGGCAGCAAAAGCCGCTTCGTCAGCTTCCGGCATCAGGTAGCGGTGAACCGCTGCCAGACGCACCGCGCTCGGCTTGAGACCATCGAGGAAGGTATCCAGCTGCTCCTCGGGGGTCTTGCCTTGATATTTACGCCAGAAGCGCAGCAGATAGGTTTGCCCCTCTTTATCGGCAAATTTGGCCAGATACTCCTGACGACGGGGATCCTTGTCATCCTTGAGCAACTGGGCGCGATTGCCCTCTTTATAGAGGCTGTAACGCACGATATCGCGCATCAACCGGACAAATGGCAGGTTGATGGACTCGCGCAGCGCATCGCGGATGGCGGGAATACGCCCGTTATCCTCGCGGCGGAAGTTGTTGAAAGTGTGCATACCACCGCCGGTAAAGAAGCCTTCATTAGGGCTGGCGGAATATGTGCGATCCAGCGCCGCCTCAAGCATCACCGGCAAGCTCTTGTCTTTGGCACTCATCAGATAGGAGATAGCCCAGCGACTGAGATTATCCTGAGAGACCGATGCCAGCTTGCGCAAGCTCTCCGCTGGCATCTTGGCATAGTGATCGTGCAGCTCAGCCACAATCTCCAGATAGGTGGTCAGCACCCGTAACTTGGCGGTGGAGCCCAGTTCCAGCTTCGATCCTTCGTTGATATCGAACGGCTGATCAGTGTTGTCGGTTTGCACCCGCACCTTGAACCCTTCCGGTGACTTCTCGAACAGCGTGAAGCTATAGCGCACATCACCGGTCTTCTCGGGGGAGAGCAAGCGCTCACCAAACAACCCGACTTGCGCTGCAACCGCAGGGTCGGCCAGTTGTTGCAGATAACGAGAGACTTCGTTCTGCAACGGCATGTTGAGGCTGGTATCTGCTGTCAGATCCATCCGATCGAGATCATAGAGCTGCACCCCGAGTTGGCGGCTCAAGCGGGTACGGGCAACCTGCAACCCCTTGTTATTGTTCACCCGGGTGATAGCGGGGGACTTCAAGAAATCACGGAAGCTAATCTTGGCTTTGAGGGCGGCCTCCATCAACGGCGGCGTGATCATCCCCTCCTGTACAAACAGGCGCAGGTAGCTGTCTGTCAGGTCTGCGAGGGACGCGCGACCCTGAGCCAGATAGTAGGAGGGACGACGATGGGCAATCATCAGGGAGACCACCTGACGCAGGGCAAGCCCCTGCTCGGCCAGTGGCGCGTTCTGGTTACGGGCGGGATCAAGCAGACGGTTCACGTCATCGACATTGGCGCCAAACCATACCCAGAGACCATCACCCAGACCATGCACCTCACCATATCCCGGCGCAGCCGAGAGCGGCACTGAGTTGAGGTAGGCCCAGGCAACCAGCTTGCGCGCCTCCAGCGTTTCAGGCCCGAGACGATAGGCCCGCACACTGGCAGAAGCCATCTGACGGATCTTCTCGGTTGGCGACAGAGTCAGACCATCCGGCGAGTGGCGATACTTCTCCACCTGGGTTGCCAGGGTACTGCCACCGGCAGATTGATCCTGCATATCCAGCGCCTTGCCGACCTGAGAGAGTGCTGCTTTGGCGAACCGGGGCCAGTCGACAGCCGGGTTGGCCAGCGGCTCCTCGTTGCTCAGCAATTCCCGGTTCTCGATAAACAGCAACGACTGGATCACCAGCGGCGGAATAGAGGCAAAGTCAGGATAATGATGGGTCGGGTATTTGAACTGGTAGAAAGGTTCCGCGCGGCAATCGTGGAGCGTCAGTCCGGCCTGAACCTTTTCGGTATAAGGCACAAAGAAACCGCGAGTAGCGTAGTCATAGAGGGCATCAGAGAAATGCACCTGCCTGCTAACCTCATAACCCCGCTGCAGCAAACGCTCCTGCATCATTGGCAGTTGCACATAGCCGAGCCGCTTGTCGAACGGGCCATCACCGGGAAAAGCGATCTGCTTGCTCTGACCTGGCTCGACCTGATAGGTCAGTTTGGCGGCATAGCGGGATATCTCTTGAGACTGTAGCGTTGAGGTTTTCATCTCATAGCCCACCAGGAAGATCACCACCCCCAGGCACGCTAAAAAGAGAAAACAAAACAACCAACGCCACCAAGAACGACGCTTGCGTTTAGGGTTCCCGTCCTTGGTCTGGACAGATGAATCTTGAGATGCCACTTGTGTCAAATCCGTCTGTTCTGATGCGCCCATATCAGCCCCACCATGGTTGCGCAATTTATTGTGTTTAAAGCTTAGTCTTTTCAAGTCAATGGCTTGAAACTATTGACCGCTTTGTAGTGATGGTAACAGGGCGACTCTAAAAAGGGGAGCCGATTGTTGCAGCAGTGGCAGAGATCCGAGCTGATAACAAAACACCGGCCAGTGGCCGGTGTTTCTTAAGCGAAAGCTGAATGCTTATTTGTGAGAGCTCATGCCCTTCAGCTTGGTGCTCAGCTCTTTGCGCTCTTTGGAGAGCTCGGCATTCTTGATGATGTGATCATCAACCCGCTCTTCATAGTCGGTACGCATGTTGGCGATGATAGCCTGAACATCATCAATACTCATGCCTGGCTTGATGTAATCGCTCAGGTTGTCAAGCAGCAGCACACGCTTCTGGTTGTCACGGATCTTCTTCTCATTGTCCGTAATTTCACGCTTGAGTTTGTTCTGACGACGGGACATTCGCACATATTCCAGTACATCACTGAAAGTAGATTTGTTTACTTGTTCCATATCGATACCACTGGCTTAAGGTTGATAAAAACGGGCCAAGTTACACCTTTATCCCAACGAACACCGAGCAGGGAAGGCAAACTCAAGATGCCCTTACTCTACCGAGTTATAAGCGAGATACAACCCTAATCACGCCCCCTCCCCAGCGTTTGGCCAAAAGTACACCACCAGAATCGATCATTAAGCAACCAACAATCCGCTGGTATAGCTATAAAAAAGAACGAGCTGCAAACATTACAATGAAAACAGCAAAATCGATGGTACAAAAATCAATCACAGCAGCGGCTAGAAACAACAAAGCCCAATCGCAAGAGTTAGCTTTTGTGTGCAAACATGCGGTTTAATGGACAAAATCTGCCCATAGCAAAAAGGCCTTCC
>NZ_CDBW01000040.1 GCF_000820145.1 Aeromonas sobria
GTGTTGCGACCAACAAGATGTTGCTGGATTGGAGGTCATGATGCTAGCCCAAGAGGCTGGGCTACGTGATGGCATCACCATCCCTTGGCATGGGCCTAATGGCCAAGTAGGGCTGCTCTCGCTCATCACGCGTACACCCCGCACGGAACATCAATGGCTGAGTGCGATCCCTTTTCTGAGCTGGTTGGCGACACATATATTCGAAGCCGTTGCTCGAGTTTGTCTGTCATATACGGTGCCTCGTGAGCCATTGAGCCAGCGGGAGCTGGAGGTATGCCAGTGGGCGGCGGAGGGCAAGCAGGTCAGCGATATTGCCAAGATCCTGGGTATTACACCTCGGACGGTGACCTTTCACCTGGAACGTATTGTGGAGAAGCTGGGGGCTAACAGCAAAAATCAGGCAATCTCTTTGGCCCTGAAGCAAGGGATGGTCAGGCTAAATCTCGATACAGCACAAGTGCGAAATATTGATGGTTAAGGTTGTTTATGCTGACTTGAGCAAAAGGTTGCCCTGTTCTTGGTGGAATGGACTGGGTGTACAACGTTTATCAGTTGATTTAATCCGTTTGGGCAAGATATTGCTCAGATTGAGATGGTTGACATAGAGTTTTAATTGTAAGCGGTTGATAAATAACAGATATAAAAAGTGGCATGGTCACTGCTAAAGGTTGGTTGAGTGCTATCTCGTTTAACCAACCTATTTAGGAGCAACCACATGCCAACTCCATGTTATATCAGCATCCAAGGTAAAACCCAGGGCAACATCACCGCTGGTGCCTTCACCTCTGACTCCGTCGGCAACATCTTCGTACAAGGTCACGAAGATGAGATGCTGGTGCAAGAGTTCCAGCACGTTGTCACCGTACCGACTGACCCACAATCTGGCCAGCCTGCCGGTCAGCGTGTCCACAAGCCGTTCAAGTTCACTGTTGCCCTGAACAAAGCCGTGCCGCTGATGTACAACTCCCTGGCCTCCGGCGAGATGCTGCCGAAAGTGACCCTGAAGTGGTACCGCACCTCCGTTGAAGGCAAGCAAGAGCACTTCTTCTCTACCGTGCTGACCGATGCCACCATCGTTGACATCGACTGCCAGATGCCCCACTGCCAAGACCCGGCGAAGTCTGACTTCACCCAGCTGATCCAGGTCTCTCTGGCATACCGCAAGATTGACTGGGAGCACACCGTTGCCGGTACCTCTGGTGCTGACGACTGGCGTGAGCCTATCGAGGCATAAGCCTCCCTTGTTCTTACTTTGGCATTCCTTGTAGTAAATCTTGTACTGTCTGGCCGGTGTGCAACCGGCCTATCAGCCCTTGCTTTCTCCGGTCGGCCTTTGGCTGCCGGAGCTTTTATGTTTTGCCATCCCCCTGTTCTGACGCTTTTGGCGGAGTGATAGCAAAGCACACAAGAGGTTTGAATTATGTGTCCCTCCATTGCACTGCTCGGTGACATCGGCACCGACCACGATGGCTTCCCACCGACCCCGGTGATTGCCGCCAGTCCTGATGTCTTCCTTGATGGCAAGCCTGTAGCTCGTCAGGGTGACCCGCTCGCGCCGCACGACAAGCCCAACAGTCCACCCCACCCACGCTGCATTGCCGGTGGTGTGGGGTCGGTGTTGGTGAACGGCAAGCCTATCGCTGTCACCGGCACAGCGGTGGATTGTGGTGGTGTGGTGATTGGTTCGGGCAGCGGGCAAGCAGGATAAGGAACAAGGTCATGGCACAGAGCACAGGATTACAATTCACCGTCAAGGTTGGCGCACTGGCTGACAACACCTTTGCGGTCGCGAGCTTCAAGCTGGATGAGGGCTTGAACAGCCCGTTTAGCCTCAAACTGGAGGTGGCCAGCCAGCAACCGGACATCGACTTTGGCGCCGTACTGGACCAGCCCTGTGAGCTGCTGGTGTGGTACAACGGCGAGCTGCAACGCAGAGTGTGCGGGGTAGTGAGCGAGTTCGCCCAAGGGGATAGCGGCTTTCGCCGCACCCGCTATCAGCTGCAAGTCAAACCGGCCCTGTGGCGGTTGGGCCTGCGCCAGAATTCCCGCATCTTCCAGGCGCAAAAGCCCGACGAAATCCTCAGCATCCTGCTGCAAGAGCACGGCATCACCGACTACGCCTTTGCCCTGAAAAACGAGCACGCCCAGCGCGAATACTGCGTCCAGTATCGCGAGACTAACCTCGACTTTGTGAACCGCCTTGCTGCCGAAGAGGGGCTCTTCTACTTCCACGAGTTCGAAGCAGGCAAACATCGCATCGTGTTTGCCGACGATGCGGCGGCATTGACCCAAGGCCCAGAGCTCTTCTTCAACCTTGGCAACCGTTCGCTGGAACAAGGCCCTTATGTTCGTCAGTTCCACTACCGCGAATCGGTGCGCCCCTCGGATGTGGAGCTCAAAGACTACAGCTTCAAAACCCCGGCCTATGGCCTCTCCCAGAAGAAGATGGGGGCAGAGCTCGAGCATCAACGGGATACCTACCAGCATTTTGACTATCCGGGCCGTTACAAGCAGGACGGCAGCGGCAAGGCCTTTGCCCAGCACCGGCTCGATGCCCTGCGCAATGACGCTGTGGCAGGCAGTGGCAAGTCCAACAGCGCGGCTTTGCTGCCGGGTCAGCACTTTTCACTCACCGAACACCCCAACGGCAGCCTCAACACCGACTGGCAAATCGTCCATATCCGCCACACCGGAGAGCAACCGCAGGCGCTGGAAGAAGAGGGCGGCAGCAGCCCGACCGTCTACCACAACGAATTTGGCGTAGTGAAGGCGAGTACCACCTGGCGGGCCCGCATCGGCAGCCCCGAGGCCCCCCACAAGCCGATGGTGGACGGCCCGCAAATCGCTATCGTAGTTGGCCCCGAAGGTGAAGAAATTTACTGCGATGAGCATGGCCGGGTCAAACTGCAGTTCCCGTGGGACCGCTACGGCTCAAGCAACGACCAGAGCTCCTGCTGGGTGCGGGTGAGCCAGGGCTGGGCCGGTGGCCAATACGGCATGATGGCCATCCCGCGAATTGGCCATGAGGTCATCGTCTCATTTCTGGAAGGGGACCCCGACCAGCCCATCGTCACGGGTCGTACCTATCACGCCACTAACCGGCCACCTTACGACTTACCGGCGAACAAGACCCGCACCGTGCTGCGTACCGAGACCCATCAGGGCGAGGGCTTCAACGAGCTGCGTTTTGAAGACCAGGCGGGGCAGGAAGAGATTTACATCCACGGTCAGAAAGACCTGAATGTGCTGATAGAGAACGATGCCGCATGGCACATCAAGCATGACCAGCACACCGACATCGACAACGAGCGGGTCACCCGCATCAAGGCCAACGACCACCTGAC
>NZ_CDBW01000041.1 GCF_000820145.1 Aeromonas sobria
CCATATTCAGGACGGGACAGAAGAGACAAAAAAGCCGCCGGATTGCTCCGGCGGCTTTTTACTGTGTGCGAGTTGCCAGCTTGTGGCGGTCTCAGCCCTTCTGGATATCCAGTCGGATGGCTCCAACCGGTTTACAGCAGCAGGGCAGGCACTCGCCTTGAGAGACAAAGGCGAGCGGCACCGCAGGGTAGTGTACCTTGCCGGCAATCAGCGGCGTGCGGCAGGCGCCACAGTAGCCGCTGCGGCACTGGAACTCCACATGATGGCCGTGGCGCTCCAGGGTTTCCAACACGCTCTCACCAGGATGGGCGTGCAGCACCCCATCCCGGGTATGTACCCGTGGCGCCACGACTGCGTGCTGTTCAGCCGCCGTGTGCAGGGCCGTGGTCAGCGTGTTGGTGGCGTCACTCACAGCTCGAAATCACCGAGATCATCGGCATGCATTTCGCTGTCAATCTGGCCGACCAGCATATCAGGTAGCTGACTCACAGCTCGAAGTCACCGAGATCATCGGCATGCATTTCGCTGTCAATCTGACCGACCAGATAGGAGCTGACTTCCACTTCCTGCGGCGCGACCTGGACGTTGTCGGATGACAACCAGGTGTTGATCCAGGGGATCGGGTTTTGCTTGGCCCCGGCAAAGGCCGGTTGCAGGCTGACGGCGGCCATGCGCAAGTTCGTGATGTACTCCACGTACTGGCAGAGAATGTCTTTGTTCAGGCCGATCATGGAGCCGTCCTGGAACAGGTACTCAGCCCACTCTTTCTCCTGGATCGCCGCTTCCTTGAAGATCTCGAAGCAAGCCTGCTCACATTCAGCCGCAATCTCGGCCATCTCGGGGTCATCCTGACCGGTGCGCATCAGGTTCAGCATGTGCTGGGTGCCGGTGAGGTGCAGGGCTTCATCACGCGCGATCATCTTGATGATCTTGGCGTTGCCTTCCATCAGTTCACGTTCGGCGAAGGCAAAGGAGCAGGCGAAGCTGACGTAGAAGCGGATCGCCTCCAGTGCATTGACGCTCATCAGGCACAGGTAGAGCTTCTTCTTGAGCTCACGCAGGGTGATGGTCACCTCGCGGCCTGCGACTGTATGGGTGCCGGCACCGTGCAGGTTATAGAGGGCGGTCGACTCGATCAGATCGTCGTAGAAGCAGCTGATAGAGCCAGCGCGCTTCAAAATCTGCTCGTTGGCCACGATATCGTCAAACACCTGACCCGGGTTATTGACGATATTGCGGATGATGTGGGTATAGGAGCGGGAGTGAATGGTCTCCGAGAAGGCCCAGGTTTCAATCCAGGTTTCCAGCTCCGGGATGGAGACCAGCGGCAGCAGTGCCACGTTCGGGCTGCGGCCCTGAATAGAATCCAGCAGGGTCTGGTATTTCAGGTTGGAGATGAAAATGTGCTGCTCGTGGGGCGGCAACGCCTGATAGTCGATACGGTCGTGGGAGACATCGACCTCTTCCGGACGCCAGAAGAAGGAGAGCTGCTTTTCGATCAGCCGTTCAAAGATTTCATGTTTTTGTTGATCATAACGGGCCACATTGACCGATTGGCCAAAAAACATCGGCTCTTTGAGCTGGTCGTTTTGGGTTTGGCAGAAAGTTGAATAGGCCATGATTACCAGAATCTATTGAAGTGATGAAACGGGAGAGCGGGAGCTTCATGCTCCCGCCCGGTTAATCAGATCTTGCCGTGACTTAGATTTTGCAAGCCCCGCCAGCGCAACCGTCATCTTGTATGTCGGCTTGTGCATCATCCGCACCATCACGGGTGTTGTGATAGTAAAGGGTCTTGAGGCCATATTTGTAGGCGGTCAGCAGATCTTTGAGCAACTGCTTCATCGGTACCTTGTTGCCTTCGAAACGGGCCGGGTCGTAGTTGGTGTTGGCGGAGATCGCCTGATCCACAAACTTCTGCATGATACCGACCAGCTGCAGATAGCCGTCGACGCTCGGTTGCTTCCAGAGCAATTCGTACTGATCTTTCAGGCGATCATACTCGGGCACCACCTGCTTGAGAATACCGTCTTTGGATGCCTTGACCGAGACCAGGCCGCGCGGCGGCTCGATGCCGTTGGTGGCGTTGGAGATCTGGCTGGAGGTCTCGCTCGGCATCAGGGCGGTCAGGGTGGAGTTGCGCAGACCCACGATTTTAATCTCTTCACGCAGGGATTCCCAATCCAGATGCAGTGGCTCGTTGCACAGCACATCCAGATCCTTTTTATAGGTATCGATGGGCAAAATGCCCTGGGCGTAGGTGGTCTCGCCAAACAGCGGACAGGGGCCGAACTCGCGGGCCAGCTGCACGGAGGCTTTCAGCAGGTAGTACTGAATGGCCTCGAAGGTGCGGTGAGTCAGCGCCAGACCGGAGCCGTCGGAGTAACGGGCACCGTTTTTGGCCAGGTAGTAGGCGTAGTTGATGACGCCGATCCCCAAGGTGCGACGACCCATGCTGCCCTTTTTGGCAGCGGCAATCGGGTAGTCCTGATAATCGAGCAGGGCATCAAGGGCCCGGACCGCCAGCTCGGCCATCTCTTCCAGATCTTCCAGCTTCTCGATGGTACCCAGGTTGAAGGCGGAGAGGGTGCACAGGGCAATCTCGCCGCTCTCGTCGTCGATGTTGTTAAGCGGCTTGGTCGGCAGCGCAATCTCGAGGCAGAGGTTGGACTGACGCACAGGCGCCACGCTCGGATCAAACGGGCTGTGGGTGTTGCAGTGATCGACGTTCTGGATGTAGATGCGACCGGTACCGGCGCGCTCCTGCATCATCAGGGAGAACAGGTCCACCGCTTTCAGGGTCTTCTTGCGAATGGCCGGATCCTGCTCGTACTTGACGTAGAGCGCTTCAAACTTGTCCTGATCCGCGAAGAAGGCATCGTACAGACCCGGTGCATCGGACGGGGAGAACAGGGTGATGTCGCCACCCTTGATCAGGCGCTGGTACATCAGCTTGTTGATCTGTACCCCGTAGTCCATGTGACGGACCCGGTTCTCTTCCACGCCGCGGTTGTTCTTCAGCACCAGCAGGCTCTCTACTTCGGTGTGCCACAGCGGATAGAACAGGGTGGCCGCACCGCCACGCACGCCGCCCTGGGAGCAGCATTTGACCGCAGTCTGGAAGTATTTGTAGAAGGGGATGCAACCGGTGTGGAAGGCTTCGCCACCACGAATGGGGCTACCCAGACCACGGATGCGACCGGCGTTGATGCCGATACCGGCGCGCTGGGAAACATAACGCACGATGGAGCTGGCGGTGGCGTTGATGGAATCCAGGCTGTCATCACACTCGATCAGCACGCAGGAGCTGAACTGGCGGGTTGGAGTACGCACGCCGCTCATGATCGGGGTCGGCAGGGAGATCTTGAAGGTCGAGACCGCATCATAGAAGCGCTTGATGTAGTCCAGACGGGTATCTTTCGGATACTTGGAGAAGAGGCAGGCCGCTACCAGGATGTAGAGGAATTGCGGGCTCTCGTAGATCTCGCCGGTGACGCGGTTCTGCACCAGATACTTGCCTTCCAGCTGCTTGACCGCCGCATAGGAGAAGTCCATATCGCGCCAGTGATCCAGATGGGTGTTCAACTCATCGAACTCGGCCTGGCTGTAGTCTTCCAGCAGGTGCTTGTCATATTTGCCCATGTCCACCAGACGGGCGACGTGCTGGTAGAGGTGGGGCGGTTCGAACTGGCCATAGGCCTTCTTGCGCAGGTGGAAGATGGCCAGACGGGCTGCCATGTACTGGTAGTCCGGGGTCTGCTCGGAGATGAGGTCTGCCGTCGCCTTGATGATGGTTTCGTGAATGTCGGCGGTACGGATACCGTCATAGAACTGGATGTGGGATTTGAGCTCTACCTGAGAGACCGACACGTTGTCGAGCCCTTCGGCGGCCCAGTCCAGCACGCGGTGAATTTTATCCAGATCGATGGGTTCTTTGTGTCCGTTACGCTTCGTCACAAACAAATTCATTGGCTGATGACCTTCAGTTGATTCCCGAAAAACCATCGCACAATGCTACTTCCCACGCCCCGGCAGTGTACGGGAGTTGGGTAGAGATTGTGCGATGAATCACAAGATGTAGTGTTATTTTGATTTCGAGCTACAAGATAGTGAGGTCGGCCGCTCATTGCAATGTGTGGATAACCTGCTTGCTGTGGATAAATTGTGAGTCTTGGGCTCTGTGTTAGTGACCGCTCACAGTGAGCGGGTTTTCATTCGTCCGCTCCGCTAAATGCAAGTCTCCCGAGCGAAGATGGAAAATTTAAATAAGTTTTTTTGCTTGCGAAAAGAGGGTCTTTTTACTAGCAAACCTGTGCTGATTATCCCTTGTGCAACAAGGGTCAAAAGCTGTCCAGTTGTGGCATTGACGTAGCGAAGTCGGCCACAAGATGTGTACTGTATCTGCAATATTCATGATGGCTATGCAACATTCGAAAATTCCTCGTATGAGTACCCATCATCGATAAAGCTGTATGCGCCATCCATCAATACGCTCACCGCGACGACGTCGTGACCAGATGATAACGTGACAAGATGATGGCGTGACCAGATGACAGCCCATTGCACCGTGAGTAAAAAGGGTGGTTGGCGACATAACCACCCTTGGCCGGCTCATCAGGCTCTGGTCGTCAACTCATAGCGCAGCCAGTGATGCAGGGCCTGCACTGTGTCGAATTGCAGATCCGCCCCCCACTCGGCGGGATCCTCGTCATCACCAAGATAACCCCAACCGGCCACGGCGGTACGCATGCCGGCATTACGGCCCGCTTCGATGTCCCGCACATGATCCCCCACATAGAGGCAGTGTGCCGCCTCAATTCCCAGCTTGTCGCAGGCAAAGTACATGGGGGCGGGGTCGGGCTTGCGCACCGGCAGGGTATCGGCACTGACCGTCACTCCACAGCTGGCAAGTTCCGGCAGCGCTGCCAGCAGCGGCTCGGTGAGAAAGCCCGGCTTGTTGGTGACTATGCCCCAGGGCAGCTGTTTTTCATCCAGCCACTCGATAAGATCCACCATTCCTTCGTAGGGGCGGGTGCCGACGCAGAGGTTGGCAGCGTAGTAATCGAGCAGGGCGGTGCGAAGCCGTTGGCTGCCCAGCTCTTCGAGCAGCTCATTGCCAAGACCGGCTTTGAGCAGCCCGAGCGCCCCGTTGGAAGTGGTCTGGCGGATGATGGCGTCAGAGAGCGGGGCAAAGCCTTCGCTTACCAGCACATGGTTGACCGCAGCCCCCAGATCGGGGGCCGTGTCGAGCAGGGTGCCGTCGAGATCGAACAGCACGCAGCGAAGGGGCATGGGGTGAGGGGCGCTCATCAACCGTGCTCCGGGCGGACAAACTCCACCATATAGTTGACATCGACGTTCTTGCCGAGCTTGAACTGGTTGCTGAGGGGGGCGAAGTGAACACCGCTCATATCCCGCACCAACAGCCCCGCCGCTTCTCCCATGCGACAGAGTTCGGCAGGGGTGATGAATTTTTTGTGATCGTGAGTCCCCTTGGGCACCATCTTCATCAGGTATTCGGCCCCGATGATCATCATCAGATAGGCTTTCGGGTTGCGGTTGATGGTCGAAACAAACACCCGGCCACCGGGACGTACCAGAGTAGCGATGGCGCGCAGCACGGAGGCCGGGTCCGGCACATGTTCCAGCATCTCCATGCAGGTGACCACGTCATACTGACCCGGCGACTCACTGGCATGCTGTTCGGCGGTCATCTGCTGATACTCGAGCTCGACCCCCTGTTCAAGGGCGTGCAGACGGGCCACTCCGAGCGGCTCCTTGCCCATGTCGATGCCAGTCACCTTGGCGCCACGACGGGCCATGCTCTCGGAAAGAATGCCGCCACCACACCCGATGTCGAGGATGCGCTTGCCAAACAGGCCGCCACTTTTGTCAGTGATCCAGTCAAGGCGCACCGGATTGAGTTGATGCAGGGGTTTGAATTCCCCTTCCATGTCCCACCAGCGGGAGGCGATGGCTTCAAATTTGGCGATTTCTGTCAGATCGACATTGGCATCACTGTTCATTTTTCATTGATCCTGTGGCAGGGCGCGCAGGTCGCAAAACGTGGGCGCAATCTATTGTCCTGGCGGGCATTATAACCAACGGACTTGGTCAAACCAGCCCGAGTTTCTGCCCGGATTTGTGGCTTAAGATATTTTGCTCGCTGTGTTACCATGTCGCGCTGTTTAAGCCAAAGAACAACTAATTAGGGATAAGGCTTTCTATGAGCGATCTGGCCAGAGAGATCACGCCGATCAACATCGAAGAAGAGCTCAAGAGTTCCTATCTTGATTACGCCATGAGCGTGATCGTAGGACGAGCTCTGCCGGATGTGCGTGATGGCTTGAAACCGGTTCACCGCCGCGTTCTGTTTGCTATGAACGAGTTGGGGAACGACTGGAACAAGCCCTATAAAAAATCGGCCCGTGTGGTCGGTGACGTAATTGGTAAATATCACCCGCACGGCGATAGCGCTGTGTATGACACCATTGTCCGGATGGCGCAGGATTTCTCCATGCGTTACATGCTGGTCGATGGTCAGGGCAACTTCGGTTCCGTCGACGGCGATAGCGCCGCGGCGATGCGTTATACCGAAGTGCGGATGGCTCGCATCTCCCACGAGTTGCTGGCTGATCTGGACAAAGAGACCGTGGATTGGGTGCCGAACTATGACGGCACCGAGATGATCCCGGCGGTCATGCCGACCAAGGTGCCCAACTTGCTGGTCAACGGCTCCTCCGGTATTGCGGTGGGCATGGCGACCAACATTCCGCCTCACAACCTCACCGAGATAGTCAATGGCTGTCTGGCGCTGATTGAGAATGGCAATCTCACCATCGATGAGTTGATGACCTACATCACCGGGCCTGATTTCCCCACCGGCGCTATCATCAACGGTCGTGCCGGCATAGTGCAGGCCTACCGTACCGGTCGTGGCTCTGTCTATGTGCGGGCCAAGGCCGAAGTGGAGGTGGACGACAAGACCCATCGCGAGACCATCATCGTTCACGAGCTGCCTTATCAGGTGAACAAAGCGCGGTTGATCGAGAAGATCGCCGAGTTGGTCAAAGAGAAGAAGGTTGAGGGCATCAGTGCCCTGCGTGATGAGTCCGACAAGGACGGCATGCGCATCGTTATCGAGATCAAACGCGGCGAGTCTGGCGAGATTGTGCTGAACAATCTCTACAAGCACACCCAGTTGCAGACCACCTTTGGTATCAACATGGTGGCGCTTGATAACAATCAGCCCAAGTTGATGAACCTTAAAGATATTCTGGATGCGTTCCTGCTGCACCGCCGTGAAGTGGTGACTCGCCGGACCGTGTTCGAACTGCGCAAAGCGCGGGATCGGGCGCACATCCTGGAAGGTCTGGCGGTCGCACTGGCCAACATTGACCCGATCATCGAGCTGATACGTCACTCCGACACCGCTGCCGACGCCAAAGCCAAGCTTGTAGCTCGGGGATGGGATCTTGGCAACGTAGCCGCCATGCTGGAAAAAGCAGGCGACGACGCGGCTCGTCCGGAGTGGCTGGAGCCAGAGTTCGGCATTCGCGAAGGAAGTTACTTCCTGACCGAACAGCAAGCTCAGGCCATCCTTGACCTGCGTCTGCACAAGTTGACCGGTCTCGAGCACGGCAAGATCCTGGAAGAGTATCAATCTCTGCTGGATCTGATCGCTGAGCTGCTGTTCATTCTGGCAAGCCCGGTACGGCTGATGGAAGTGATCCGCGATGAACTGCTGGCGGTGCGCGAGCAGTATGGCGACGAGCGTCGCACAGAGATCAACTTCTCTAGCATCGAGCTCAATACCAAGGATCTGATCACCCCGGAAGACGTGGTGGTGACCCTGTCTCACCAGGGTTATGTGAAGTATCAGCCGATCACCGACTACGAGGCCCAGCGCCGCGGTGGTCGTGGCAAGTCGGCTACCCGGATCAAGGAAGAGGACTTTGTGGAGCGTCTGCTGGTGGCCAACACCCACGACACCATTCTGTGCTTCTCCACCCGTGGCAAGGTCTATTGGCTTGAGGTGTATCAGCTGCCGGAGGCGTCCCGTGGCGCCCGTGGCCGTCCGATCATCAACTTGCTGCCGCTGGAAGAGGGTGAGCGCATCACCGCCATTCTGCCGGTCAAAGAGTATGCTGACGACAAGTATGTGTTCTTCGCCACCGCTGACGGTACCGTGAAGAAGACCAGCCTGTCTGCGTTCAGCCGTCCGCTCTCCTCAGGGATCCGTGCCATCAACCTCAAAGAGGGCGATGAGCTGATCGGGGTCGATATCACCGATGGCAGCAACGAGATCATGTTGTTCTCCGATGCGGGCAAGGTGGTTCGCTTCGCGGAAGGCAGTGGTCGTGCAGATGCCGCCGATGCGGATGTCAGCGATGATGTTGAGGCCGATGACGATAGCGCCATTGACACTGGCAACGACGACGCTGGCAACGACGACGATGCCGGCGAAGGCAACGACAACACCGAAAGCAAGGGCACCTTCAAGGGCGTACGCCCGATGGGTCGCACTGCCGGTGGTGTTCGTGGTATCCGTCTGCTCAACGGTGACAAGGTGGTTTCCCTGATCGTCCCCCGTGGCGAGGGTGCCATTCTGACCGCCACCGAGAACGGTTACGGCAAGCGTACCGCGCTGACCGAGTACCCGACCAAGAGCCGTGGTACCCAGGGCGTTCGCTCCATCAAGGTGGACGAGCGTAACGGCAAGGTGATCGATGCGATCCAGGTCGACGATACCGACCAGATCATGCTGATCACCAACGGCGGCACCCTGGTGCGTACCCGTGTTGCTGAAGTGAGCATCATCGGCCGTAACACCGGCGGTGTCCGTCTGATCCGTACCGGTGAAGACGAGACCGTGGTGGGCCTGCAGCGCATCGCCGAGAGCGATGAGGACGAGAACGACGTAGTGGCGGTTGACGGTGAGGTGTCTGAAGGCACTGATATCGCGCCAGAAGTCGGCTCGGCCGATGCTGAGGAAGCTGGGGACGAGTAATCGACCCCTGATTTCCTGGTCAAACGACCTGAGCGAAAAGAGCGACCCTGGTGGTCGCTCTTTTTATTTGTCTGCTTTTTATGGCGGTCAGCTGATAGCACGGCAGGGTGCTGGCCTGATCACTCCTGCAGCCACATTCTGGCGCTGCGGGCGGGAATGGCGACCCGTACCCACTGGCTCTGCACCTTGACCACGGCGCCTTGGTCGAGCACGTCCCGGTAGTTGCGATACCAGTTCATCTCGAACTTGGCGGTATCGAGCCAGTACTCCTGCTCATAGTCGCACTTGTTGATGCCGACCAGCCCCTGCTTGCCCCGTTTGAACAGCACGAAGCAGTCGCCACTGCCGACCAGCTGCATCGGCTGACCCTGCACTGTATTGTGGAAGCGGATCATCCCCTTGAGATCGGCGCGCTGGTAGTAATCCTGCCAGCGAAGTCCATCCTTGGCTTGGGTTTCGCCGTGATCCGAGTAGACCAGCGGCGAACCGCCGTCGCGGCCGAGTAGATAGGCATAGGCCAGCTTCTCGTCAGTTTGGCTAAGGATCTGATAGCGGAAACCATCGTTGGTGGGGATGTCGTGGGTCACGGCAAAGGTGACGGCGCGGCTGCCCGCCAGCGCCTGACCATAGGCCCCCGGATCCGCCAGCAGGTTCATGCTGCCGCCATACCCCAACGCCCCGCGCAGGGAGGCAAACAGCGGAAAGTCATAGGCACCCTGACCGCTGCTGTCGAGATAGGGTTTGAGGAAGCGCTCGTAATCGGTGCTGCCAGCGCCTCCTGTGGTGATCACCTCGCCAAAGACATGCATCCCCTGTTTGATCTCGGGGGTGAACACGGCATTGATCTGGTAATCGCTCATGTGTTTGACCGCATCGACTCGAAAGCCCGTGATCCCCATCCCCTTGAGCGCCTTGAGATAGGCCTGCTGCTGGCTCACCACCCAGTTGTTTGGATCAAGATCCGGCAGTCCCTTGTCACCGGCACCGCCACAGAGCCGCCAGTACTGGACATGGCCCGGATCGCTCCAGTCGCTGATGCACCCTTCGGGATGAAAATCGGCGGCGGCCAGCAGGTTTTGCCCCAGATCGCCAAACAGCTTCTGGCGCTCGAAATAGGCCGGGTTGGCGGCGTATTGGCGGAGCAATTCGTTGCCGGGGTAGTTGAGGTCCTGGCGCTTCCAGCTTTCGTTGGCCATGTGGTTGAGCACCACGTCGGCATAGACAGCGATGTCCCGCGCCTTCATGGCGGCGATCAGCTGCTCGAGATCCTGCTTGTTGCCAAGAGGGGAGTCGACTAGGCGCAGATCCTGCGGCTGGTAACGGGCCCACCACTCGTTGCCCGAGGATTTCAGTGGCGGTGAGATCAGCACCTGTTTGTAACCGGCCGACTTGATAAGGTCGGCTTTGGCCGTCACTTCACTGTACTGCCAGTTGAAGGCGTGCAGTATGACGTCGGCGTGCGCCAAGGGAGCGATCAGTATGCCTGCGATCGCCCATATTCCCGCTGTGTGTTTCATTATTGTGTCCCTGTTTTATACATGCCTGAATGGGCAAGCCAGCTTTGGCGGGAACAGGGTGGGCTGCAATCCACAACCTGCGGATTTGTGACCGCTTTCAGGATGATTTCGCCGAATGTGTGAGCTGTTGCTGCTTTTCCCCACCACGGTCAGTTGCCGCTTCACCAGTGATTCTTTGTCATTTCCCTGTCATCCCCAGCCGCTATCCTGCCGAGCGAGTGGTGCGCTGTTGCCATCACCGTCACCGTCAGGAGCTGCATATGACCAGTTGGATCACATGGGAAATTTGGTGGAGCCGGGTATGGGGCGAGTCAGAGGTTCCGCAGTATGGGGAAGATGAGCACCAAGTGGCCCATGAACCCTCGCGGCTGCCGGTTGAAATGGTGCAACAGCGGCGGGAGGATCGACGGGGTTAAGCTCTGGCGTTGCTGTTCTCAGGAAACACCATCGTCTCGCGAATGCCTGTCTACTCGGGAAACGCGGCTTTCCCGAGTGCTATTACGCGATATGGCAAGGCTGTTGACAGGCAAGGGATACCGCTTGCCTCAAACAGGCGGGGTTAGAAGAGCGACAGCTGCTCCCCGGGGCGGATAAAACCATCCTGCCTGAGCTGAATATGGCGTTTGCCAAGGCCAAGGCGTTTGCTGATAAGGCGAAAGCGCTGGGCCAGCAGATCGGCAAAGTGCCCCTCACCACGCATCCGCGAACCAAAGGCCACACTGTTGAGCCCGCCGCCCCGGCTGGCTCGCAGTTGATTCAGAATTGCCTCCTTCTGACCGGGATAGTGGGTATCGAGCCAGTCAACAAATAGCGGCGCCAGCTCGTGAGGGAGCCGCAGCAGGATGTAATCGGCGCAGCTGGCACCTGCCTCTGCCGCCGATTTGATGATCTGCTCCAGCTCCGGCTCATTGAGCCGCGGGATCATGGGGGCAGCCAGCACCCCCACCTGCACGCCAGCGCTGGCGAGCTTCTCGATCACTTTCAAGCGGCCTGCGCCCGTGCTGGCGCGGGGTTCCAGCTGTCGCCGCAGGGTTTCGTTCAAGGTCGTCACCGACACCATCACCTGACACAGTCCCTCGCTGGCCAGCTCGGTCAACAGATCGAGGTCGCGCAAGATCATGGCGCTCTTGGTAATGAGGCCGACCGGATGGCGGTGGGCCAGCATTACCTCCAATAGCTGGCGAGTGAGGCGATATCGCTGCTCGATGGGTTGGTAGGGATCGGTATTGGCGCCAATGACGATGGTCTGTGGCTGATAGGCCGGTTTGGTAAACTCCCGGCGCAGCAGATCGGCAGCATTGCGTTTGGCAAACAGCTTGCTCTCGAAATCGAGGCCGGGGGAGAGCTCCAGATAGGCGTGACTGGGTCTGGCATAGCAGTAGATACAGCCATGTTCGCACCCCTGATAGGGGTTGATGGAGCGACCAAAGGGAACATCCGGCGAGCTGTTGTAGCTGATGATGCTGCGTGCATCGATCTCTCGTACCTCAGTCTGGGGCGCCAAGGTGTTGAAGGCTGACTCCCACTCCTCGGATGCCCAGCCATCATCGACCGCCTCGACAAGGGGGCCGCTAAAACGGTGATCGATATTGTGGGGGCTGCCTCGTCCTGCCATGGTGCGCACCTGCACTGGTTATACATACAGTTATTTTGCAAGTGCGACGGAGAAATGACAACGATTGACTATCGGTGTGGCGTAAAAAGGGTATGTCACCGGGATCTGTTGCTTGATCGCAGAGCTACATTTCGTTTACATAGACGAAATGAGAACTGGATCACGGAAATCATCATGAGACCCACCACTTCCCGTTGGCTGTTTATCGGTCTGCTTGCCTTGGTTATCTGGCGTTTGATACCGCTCTCCACCGAGCAGGAGCTGGCGTCTGCCAACCGTGCCTGGCGCACCGGTCACTTTGAGGAGGCGACCCGGATCTGGTCACCACTGGCGGCGCAGGGGCAACCACGGGCACAGGCACTCATGGGCTGGAGCCATGAGGTGGGGCAGGGGAGCGAGCAGGATATGCAGCGGGCCATCAGCCTCTATCGCCAGTCGGCGCAGGCGGGGGATGCTTTTGGTCAATATCGGCTGGCAGAGCTCTATCTGCGCGGCGTCGGGTTAAAGCGGGATCTGCGAGAAGCCTTTCACTGGATGGAGCAGGCCGCCCGTAACGGTGATGTACCTGCCATGCTGAAAGTCGGTGTGCTTCATCTGATGGGGGCGAGCGGCAGAGTCGATTTGCCCCAGGCGAAACAGTGGCTCTATCAGGCGGCGCAAAAGGGCAACAAGCTGGCGCTTCAGGTGCTGCAAGAGCTGGCGCTGGCCGAGGAGGGGAGCAGTACCTTCGACTTCAACTGGCAGCCACTGCTCGGTGACATGACCTCTTAGCCACCTTTACCGCAGACGCGTGCAATGCTGAATTGAAGTGCTGAGGAAAAAGGAGTGGAAAATAAAGGCAGCGGCTGGTGACCGCTGCCTTTTTTGATCACCAGATAGGTTGGGTCAGATAGGGGTTGCTCACCTTCTCACAACCGAAGGTGGAGCTGGGGCCGTGGCCCGGGATAAAGACGATCTTGTCACCCAGCGGCAACAGGGTCTCGGTGATCGACTTGATCAGCGTACCGTGATCCCCACGGGGGAAGTCGGTGCGGCCGATGCTACCGGCAAACAGCACGTCGCCAACCCAGGCGAGTTTTTCAGCCTGGCTCAGCAGCACGATATGGCCCGGGGTGTGGCCGGGGCAGAAGTAGACCTCCAGCTCGCACTGGCCAACGTGTACCTTGTCACCCTGTACCAGCCATTGGTCGGGGCTAAAGGCAGGGGTATGGACGAAGCCGAACATCTGGCTCTGCTGGGGCAGCATGTCGAGCCAGAAGGCATCTTCCTTGTGGGGGCCGGTGATGGTGACGCCGGTTTTCTCCCTAAGCTCAGCCGCCGCACCCACATGATCCAGATGACCGTGGGTCAGCAGGATGTGGGTCAGGGTCAGCCCGCGCTTGGCGATGGCAGCCAGCAGTTTGTCCGCTTCGCCACCCGGGTCGATCAGCGCCGCCTGGTGGGTCTCGTCACACCAGATGAGGGAGCAGTTCTGGGCGAACTGGGTGACCGGGATCACCTCGAATTTCAACATGTGGGGTCCTCTTGTTGGAAAGGCGACGGGGTCAGCCCTGTTGCGCGTTGGCGTGCTGCTCGGCGAAGTAGTCGAGACAGGCTTGCTTGTCACCCCGGAACACGATGCGTTCCTGCTTGTTGCCAAGCTGGTAGAGATACATGGGGTCGTAGTAGCGGGTCAGCAGCAGGGTGATCCAGGCCAGATGCAGCTCGGTAGAGCCGCTGTTGGCCTGCTCGGCGAGGGCGGTCTGCATCAGGGCATCCAGCTCGCGGTGGGCCTGATCGCCGAGGCGGCGCTTGAGGCGAGCCAACGCATCGGTGAGATAGGCGGCAAACAGCGGCCATCCTTCTTCCTGGCCATACATCTCTTGATAGCGCAGCCAGAGATCGTGCACGTAATCTTCGCGGATCTGCTCGGCACGATCTTCCTTTGGCACATCCACCACCACCAGCGGTGCCTGACTCATGGCCTCATGGAGGGAGATAGGCAGGCAGCAGCGACCGATCAGGCGGCTCTCATCCTCCACCACAAAGGCGTGTTCGCCCTGATGGCGGCGCTTGAGCAGCTCGATGGCCATGTTGTTTTCAAAGTTGATGTTGCTGGGCTGGCCACCGGGCAGTTGACCAAACGACGAGCCCCGGTGGTGGGCGTGCCCTTCCAGATCGAGCGCTTGAGCCACATGGTCCAGCATATGGGTCTTGCCGGAGCCGGTCATGCCGGTCAACACAGTCCAGCGGCACTCGACGGAGGCCTTGTCCTGGGTCTCGATCAAAAAGCGGCGCAGCTCCTTATAGCCACCGGCGACGCGGGGGCGGGTGACCCCCGCTTCAGCCAGCCACTGTTGAACGGTTTGTGAGCGCAGGCCGCCGCGAAAGCAATAGAGCAATGCCTCGGGCTGCTGGCGCAACTGCGCCAGCCAGCCTTCGACTCGCTCGGCGCGTACCGCACCCCCCACCAGCTTGTGACCCAGCGCAATGGCGGCATCCTGCCCTTGCTTCTTGAAGCATGTCCCCACCTGGGCGCGTTCATCGTCGGTCATCAGCGGCAGGCTGGTCGAGCAGGGGAAGGCCCCCTCCTTGAACTCGATGGGGGCGCGCACATCAATCAAGGGCACATCGCCTAAAAAAATCTGGGCGTAGTCGGTGGCCAGCGGCAATTCACTCATTGGGCTATCTCACTCATTGAACAATCTCGATAAAGCGGGTGCCCTCAAGGGGCTTGATCTGGCCGATGGGCGAGAGCGTCAGGCCCGCTTCCCGCGCGATGGCGAGTAGCTCGGCTTCGCTCTCCTTGCCCACGGCGACCAGCAGGCCACCGCTGGTTTGCGGATCGCACATGATGTTGCGGGTGCGATCATCCATGGCATCCAGCTTGTGGCCGTAGGAGTCATGGTTACGCAGGGTGCCGCCCGGTACGCAGCCCTCGGAGAGGTAGTAGTCCACCTCGTCCAGCAGCGGTAGCGCCTTGAAGTCGAGACGGGCGCTGACTTTGGAGCCTTCGCACATCTCCAGCAGGTGACCGGCCAGACCAAAACCAGTGACGTCGGTCATGGCGTGAACCCCCGGCAGCTCGGCAAAACGCTGGCCAATCTTGTTGAGGGTGCACATGGCATTGGGGGCGAGCTGCTCGTGTTCCGGCTTGAGTTTGCTCTTCTTCTGGGCGGTGGTGAGGATGCCGATGCCGATCGGCTTGGTCAGATAGAGGGTGTCACCCACCTTGGCGGTGTCGTTCTGCTTGATGGCATCCAGAGGCACGATACCGGTTACCGCGAGGCCGAAGATGGGCTCGGGAGCGTCGATGCTGTGGCCACCCGCCAGCGAGATGCCCGCTTCGTGGCACACCTGACGGCCACCGTCGATCACCTGCTGGGCCACTTCGGCGGGCAGGGTATTGATGGGCCAACCGAGAATGGCGATGGCGACGATGGGCTTGCCGCCCATGGCGTAGATGTCGCTGATGGCGTTGGTGGCGGCAATGCGGCCAAAGGTAAAGGGATCGTCGACGATGGGCATGAAGAAGTCGGTGGTGGAAACAATGCCCTGACCGTTGCCGATATCGACCACGGCTGCGTCATCCTTGCTGCTGTTGCCAACCACCAGAGTCGGGTCGTTGAAACCCGGGATCTGGCTCTTGAGAATGGTGTCGAGTACCTTGGGAGAAATTTTGCAGCCGCAGCCAGCGCCGTGGCTGTATTGGGTCAGACGAATGGAAGACATACTTACCCCTTATGCAGAGGCTCTGTGGAGCCGTCTTGGTCAATGGGCGGCCTTGTAGATTGGAAGACAAGAAGCCGCAAATATGGGTGGCCTCGGTGCCAACAGCGGCAGCGATGACTGGCAGTTATGGAAGGCCGCCAGGCCGGACGGGGAACAAGAGGGCGACAAGGTGCGCCAGCGCAGCCCCGCCAAGGGCCACAGGACGGCGCATTATGCCACATTTGCCCCTTGGGGTTCGAACAGGAATTCACATAAACAGCAGGGAATTGCCCGCACTTGCGCGTCATCGGTCTGGATCCGCCGCGCACTGATTGATTGCAGTACAGATGCAGCAAAGAGAACGTCAATTGAGAGCAATAGCGCCTGCAACCACTGCGCAATAGGAGGAGAGCTTCGTGACCACCACATTTTTGGTTAACCACCCCATTACCACGGCGCAGTTTGCGGCGCTGCTGGCGCAAACCTCGCTGGGGGCGAGACGGCCGCTGGACCATCCGGCCACCCTGCAGGGCATGCTGGATCACGCCAATCTGCTGATCACCGCCTGGCAGGACGAGACCCTGGTCGGGGTGGCCCGCTCGGTGACCGATTTTTGTTTTTGTTGCTACCTCTCGGATCTGGCGGTGGCCGAGTCAGTGCAGGGGCAGGGGATTGGCAAAGCGCTGGTTCGCGAGACGTTTTTGCAATTGCAGCCGGGCTGCAAGCTGATCCTGCTGGCCGCGCCCCAGGCGGTGGAGTATTACCCCAAGCTCGGATTTAGCCAACACCCGAGCGCCTGGGTGATGAGCAGTCTGGATGAGCTGGTACTGGATGAGTTGGCATAAGACCGTCAACTCATCCAGACAGGGCGGGGTTAACTTATCCGGCTTGCTCCAGCGCCGGTTGCCGTGACTTGCCCCAGCGGCGCAGGCGCCGTTGCAGGGGGCGCTCCAGCAGGTTGTAACTTAAAGAAGAGAGCCCGATCAGCACTGCCAGCATCAGCAGGGTCGCCACCACTCCCAACAGCGGGTTGGTCTGGGCATACCACCATTCGGTGAGCCCGGGCGCCAGATAGTGGATCAGTTCGCATCCGGTGAGCAGTACCAGCGCATGGAGTAGATAGATGGAGTAGGAGAGATCCCCCAGCCAGTTGGTGAAGCGGTTATCCAAGAGGCTCAGCAGCGGACTCTGGCGCTCCCGCTGGGCGGCAGCAATCCAGATCAGCAGCACGTAGGAGCCGATCAGCAGCAGGGTCAGCTGCGGCGTCATGGTGAACTGCATCAGCACGAAGGGCAGCACAAAGGCGATCAGCAGCGGCAGATCCCGCTGCATCATGGGCAAGGGTTGCGCGGCTTTGACCCTCGGCAGCAGCCAGAGGCCGAGTACAAATTCACTCACCCCGCGCCCCACAGCCAGTGCCCCGCTGGTGACATCCAGGGTGCCGCGACTGTGCACGATAAAGGCCAGTACCGTCAGCGCCAACAGCGGCGCGAGATGGCTCCAGCGGCTGCGGGTCACCGCTAGCGGGATCAGCAGTGGGAACAGCAGGTAGCTTATCCACTCAACGCTCAGGGACCAGGCGGCGAAGTTCCAGGTCAGCCCGTGATCGGTCACCACCTGGAGCAGCAGGAAGGCGCTGGGCAGCGCGTCAGCCGGGGTGAAGGGTGAGCCGAAGGGGGGCATCCCTTCCCACTCCCACATCTTGAACAGCGGGCCAGCATAGAAGCCCACCCCGTGCTGCGCCTTGTAAAGCTCCCAGCCGACCAGCAGCAGCAGGGTCACCAGGTAGAGGGGGTAGACGCGGGTCAGCCTCAGCCAGAGGAAGCGGCCATAGCCGATGGTGCGGGGCCTGTGGCTGAAGGCCTCTCCGTAGACATGGGCCAGCACCACGCCGCTCAAAATAAAGAACAGATCGACCCAGAGGTAGCCGTTCTCGATGAGTTGGGTGTGGCCTGCGATCGACTCCATCCACTGGGGAAAGAGCAATAATCGGGCATGGAACAGCACCACCATCAGGGCAGCGATACCCCGCAGCGGCGTTAACAGCGGCAATGATTGATTCATAAAGGGATCCCTTGTGATGTTCAGCTTGGCCTGACATCGATTTTTGTTGTTGTGCCGCCCATCAATCCTGACGGACGGCTACCCCGGCTTGGCTGCCGCAGGCGGGATCACACTACAAAAAAGAGAGTCATACGGATGTGATTTAAATCATAAATGTGCAGTTATTGTGCAAAGAAATTTAAACAGAGAAAAAGTGGAGAACCGGCAGGGAAAGGGGGCGACAAGGAAAGAGGAGGACAGGGAAAGCGGAAAGAGAAGAGTGCAGAGAGGGGTAATAGGGATGGGGGTGAGAGTCAGGCTCAGGCCTATACGTCATTACGCCAAAAAAATCAGGCCCGCAAGGGGCCTGATTGATCACAAGGGGAGGGTGGTTGCCGATCAGCGGGCGCGTACCACCAGACCCTTGAGGTAGAAGCCTTCTGGATAGGCGGTACCGATGGGGTGATCGGACGCCTGGGAGAGTAGCTCCAGGATCTGGGCATCGCGACCGGCATCGAGCGCCGCATCGGCAACGATCTTCTGGAACAGGCTCTGCTCCATCAGGCCGGAGCAGGAGTAGGTCAGCAGCACGCCACCCGGCGCCAGCAGCTGGAACGCCAGCATGTTGATGTCCTTATAACCACGGCAGGCACCCAGCAGCTGGGCCTTGCTCTCGGCAAACTTGGGCGGATCCAGCACGATGACATCGAACT
Source organism: Aeromonas sobria (assembly GCF_000820145.1). Lineage (GTDB taxonomy): Bacteria > Pseudomonadota > Gammaproteobacteria > Enterobacterales > Aeromonadaceae > Aeromonas > Aeromonas sobria. The sequence goes on from NZ_CDBW01000041.1 coordinate 18,589, forward strand.
TCTCGCCCTTCTCGCGGTATTCACGCAGCAGCTTGAACACATCGTGACGGACAAACTGGGTGTTGCTGATATCGAGCCCGTTCAGCTCGGCGTTCTGGCGAGCGATATCCAGTGCATTCTGGGAGAGATCGACGTTGACCACCTCTTTGGCACCACCCTTGAGGGCATAAATGCCAAAACCACCGGTGTAGCTGAAGCAGTTAAGGACACGTTTGCCTTCGGTGTACTTGGAGACAGCCTGACGGTTGTCGCGCTGATCCAGATAGAAGCCGGTTTTGTGGCCGTTGCGAATATCCACCAGGATCTTCACGCCGTCGTTCTCTTCGATCACCACCGGTTCGGTCGGGGCTTCGCCATAGATGACACCGGTACGCTCTTTCAGCCCCTCTTTTTTACGTACTGCTACGTCGGAACGCTCATAGATGTTGCACTCGGGGTAGAGGGTACGCAGCGCCTGGGTGATCAGCTCGCGCTGGAACTCGGCACCGGCGGAGAGGATCTGGCACACCAGAAAATCGGCATAACGGTCGATGGTCAGACCCGGCAGGCCATCGGACTCAGCGGCGCACAGGCGATAGCCGGTGAGCCCCTGACGCTTGATCAGCGGATCGCGAGACTCCTGCGCATATTTGAGGCGACGAATAAAGAAGTCGAGATCAACGGTCTCATTCTTGTCGAAGGTCCAGACCCGGGCACGGATCTGGGAGCTGCTTGACCAGGCACCACGGGCAAGCCACTTGCCATCGTTGGCGTAAATCTCGACGGTATCGCCGTCAACAGGATTACCTTCCACCCGCTCAATCCCCTTGGAGAAGATCCAGGGGTGACGGCGCAGCAGGGATTTTTCGCGACCTTTGACGAGATAGATGAATACGCTCATGGATGTTTGCCGATGGTAGAAAGAAAAGGGGCCACATTCTATGTGCAATAGGGCGGCTAAGCCAGCCTTTGCTGGTATATGGCGGAGTGACGCACTGTACGCCGGGACAACGACCGGGTGTTCTATCTGCAGGATTTGCAGAATCTTGATGTTGGCGTTTCACGCTGCTTATTTTATATGCTTTGGTTGGTTGTGCTTATTTTTTGTTCAATGCGTGTTTTTGTATGCGCAAAATATAATCAAGTTAGCGTTTTTATCTTTTTTGTGGGGAATTTTCTCTAAAGAGTCATTTGATGATGTCGATAGTGGGGAAGACCATTTTGAATCTTTCCTGTATCGAGCTGTCCATGTCCCTCTCCATCGCTACCAATATTTCTGCTCTCAACGCTTCTCGCCATCTGGGTCAATCATCCAACACGCTGGACTCGGTATATCGACGACTCTCATCCGGCTTGCGCATCAACAGTGCCGCCGATGATGCGGCCGGCTTGCAGATCAGCAATCGTCTCGCCAGTGAAGTGAACGGGACCAATACGGCTATCCGCAATGCCAACGATGGGATCTCGGTGATCAACGTGGCGGATGGTGCGCTCGATGAGTCGGTGAACCTGATGCAGCGGATGCGCACGTTGGCACTGCAGGCGGGAAGCGGTGCCAACACGGCAGAGGATCGCGTGGCCCTGAATGCTGAATTCAAGCAACTGCAGTTGGAGATTGACCGGATTGCCACAGACACCCGGTTTGCCGGACAGGATCTGCTGACGGGAAGTTATAAAGGCATCTTCTCAGTCGGTGCCTATGCAGGACAGAATACCGTCGTTACCGATCTCAATGCCCAGACCAAAAATCTGGGGGAGATGGAGTGGCGAGCGCGCAGTCCCGCAGGCAGCAAGCCAGGGGCGTATGATATTGCTGATCTCAAGCTTTCATCTCAGCCAATCACCCTTAATGGCGTCACCTTTGACAAGGATTATTCAACCTTGGAAGCGTTCGTGGCAGATATTAATGGCACCACCTTTCCCAATAATCAGGGGCCGGTACAAGCACAACAACTGCCATTTTCAGTCGCCTCTGCCGTGGATTTATCCGCATTACCCTCCTATATCGATGTGGCGGGCCACTCTGTGGATTTGACCACAGGCATTGATATGACCGGATGGGATCCGGTCAATCCTACGCCCGAAAACAGCGATTTGATGAAGGAGGTGGTTCGGCGTATCAACAATACTGCGCAATCGGCAGGTCTGGGTTTTTATGTGAGTGCCTCCAACAACAGCAATCCCGCCAGCAATGCATTGACCATGCATAGCGTTCAGGGCAACAGCCTTGCGCTGGCCAATGGCACAACGCCCCCTCCGCCGCCCGCACCACCGGCGCCTCCGGTGATCAGCAATTCTTCTCTGAGCGCTCTGCTGCCCGATGTTACCCCCACGACGTATATCGGTCAGATGGAACTGCGCTCATCCGGTGACATGTACTCCAATATTGATATGCAGGGAGCGAGCTTGAATGCACTGGGTTTTTATCAATCAGACAAGAAGAAATATACCGTTGATAACATTGATGTTCTGAGTGATGACAACGCCAACAGAGCGATCAAAACACTGGATACGGGCATGAAACAGCTGGGGGTTCAGCGTTCGCAACTTGGTGCTCAGGCTAATGCGCTGGATGGGATCGTACGTAATTTGGCCAATGCCAATGAGAACCTCAGTGCTGCCCGTTCGCGGATCCGGGATGCCGATATGGCTGTCGAATCGGCCCGCCTGGTCAGTACCCAAATATTGCAGCAAGCGAGTTCATCTATTTTGAGTCAGGCAAACAGTCGCCCCAATGCGGCCCTGAGTTTGCTGCAATCCTGAGCGGGGCTGCCAGCCGGTATAGCGATTGGTCGCCATCCATTGTCACGATCAATAAAGATGAGGCCACCCATTGGGTGCCTCATCTCTTTGTGCTGGATTCTATTGGCTTCACAGGTCAGCGTTTAATCTCTCTGAGTACCGGCCACTTAGGCGCTGGCGGTCCGCATGTCCCCGCGGAGAACGGTGATGATAAAGAGGGGTAACCAGAGCGCGACATGGCATTTTTCACTGATGGTGAGGTGAATGAGATAGCGGTCAACCCACCGGAATTTAACTTCTTTCATAATGGAGCTGCATCCTGCAGAACAGGGCGTGCCGCGCTCACTATCGTCGTGGGAATTTTTTCTTCAGTAGAAGGTGCGAGAAATGGGAGAGCAATCGTTTGTCATTCGGGTGTGGGGGCAGGTGCAGGGGGTGGGATTTCGCTATTTCACTCGTGAGCGGGCACTGCAACTGGGTTTGCGGGGGCACGCCTACAACCTGGAGGATGGCTCGGTGGAGATCCTCATCAGCGGCCCCGCGCAAGGGATACAGATGATGCTGGGCTGGTTGGAGCACGGCCCGCGCACCGCCAGAGTGACCCGTATGGAGTATCAAGCGGCGCTGCCACCCACTGGCCAGGGCTTTCACACCAACTGAGCTGGCGAGATGAGGTGTCGGTAGGCTTGCAGAGGGCGGGAGTGTGGTTTGTGGCTAGGGGACTATGCAAAGAGAGGCCAACGGGCCTCTCTTTGGTTTATCGCGGTGAGCGTCGCCGGTGGCGTTACTTAACGCGCATCCCCGGTTGGGCGCCTTCCTGCGGTTCCAGGATCCAGAGATCCTTGCCGCCCGGGCCTGCGGCCAGCACCATCCCTTCGGACATGCCAAAGCGCATCTTGCGCGGTGCCAGGTTGGCCACCATCACGGTCAGCTTGCCTTCCAGATCTTCGGGATTGTAGGCGGATTTGATGCCGGCAAACACCTGACGGGTCTCGCCACCGATATCCAGCTGCAGCTTGAGCAGCTTCTCCGCTTCCGGCACCGCTTCGGCTTTGACGATCAGCGCCACCCGCAGGTCAATCTTGGCAAAGTCGTCATAGGCGATGGTTTCGCTGATGGGATCGTCTGCCAGCGGGCCAGCCACTTTCGGTGCCTGCTCTTTGGCCAGATCTTCCTTGGAGGCTTCCACCATGGCTTCGACCTTGGCCGGCTCGATGCGGGAGAACAGCGCCTTGAACGGAGCCAGCTGGTGGTTGGTCAGTGGCTGGGCCACGCCATCCCAGGAGAGGGTTTCACCCAGGAAGGCTTCGGCACGTTCGGCCAACAGCGGCATCACCGGCTTGAGGTAGGCCATCAGCACCCGGAACAGGTTGATACCAACGGAGCAGACTTCCTGCAGCTGTGCATCAGCCCCTTCCTGCTTGGCAAGTACCCAGGGTGCCTTGTCATCTACATAGCGGTTGGCCTTGTCGGCCAGCGCCATGATTTCGCGGATGGCGCGGCTGAATTCACGGCTCTCGTACGCCTCGGCAATGGTGGTACGCGCATTGGCGAATTCGGCGTAGAGCTCGGGCTCGGCGCAGGTGGCAGCCAGCTTGCCGTCGAAACGCTTGGCGATAAAGCCGGCGTTGCGGGAGGCGAGGTTGACCAGCTTGTTGACCACGTCGGCGTTGACCCGTGCCACAAAGTCATCGAGGTTCAGGTCCAGATCGTCGATGCGGCTGTTAAGCTTGGCTGCGTAGTAGTAACGCAAGCACTCCGGATCCAGGTGGTTCAGGTAGGTAGATGCCTTGATAAAGGTGCCCTTGGATTTGGACATCTTGGCACCGTTGACGGTGACATAACCGTGCACACACACCTTAGTCGGCTTGCGGAAACCCGCGCCTTCCAGCATGGCTGGCCAGAACAGGGAGTGGAAGTAGACGATATCTTTACCGATGAAGTGGTAGAGCTCGGCACTGGAGTCCGCTTTCCAGTAGCTGTCAAAATCCAGATCGTCACGCTTGTTGCACAGATTCTTGAACGAACCCATGTAACCGATAGGGGCATCGAGCCAGACATAGAAGTATTTGCCCGGCGCATCCGGGATCTCGAAGCCGAAGTAGGGGGCGTCACGGGTGATGTCCCACTGTTGCAAACCGGTCTCGAACCACTCGCCCAGCTTGTTGGCCATCTCTTCTTGCAGGGCGCCGGAGTTGGTCCAGGCCTTGAGCATGTCTGCAAACTGCGGCAGATCGAAGAAGAAGTGCTCGGAGTCTTTCATCACCGGGGTAGCACCGGAAACGGCAGATTTCGGATCGATAAGCTCGGTCGGGCTGTAGGTGGCACCGCAGCTGTCACAGTTGTCGCCGTATTGCTCCGGGGACTTGCACTTGGGGCAGGTGCCCTTGACGAAACGGTCCGGCAGGAACATGGATTTTTCCGGATCGAACAGCTGGGTTATGGTGCGGTTTTTGATGAAACCACCGGCTTTCAGACGGCCGTAGATCAGCTCCGCCAGCTCGCGGTTCTCATCGCTGTGGGTGGAGTGGTAGTTGTCAAAGCTGATATTGAAACCGGCGAAATCGGTCTGGTGCTCTTTGGATACGGCCGCAATCATCTCTTCCGGGGTGATCCCCAGCTGTTGTGCTTTGAGCATGATCGGGGTGCCGTGGGCATCATCGGCACAGATGAAGTGCACCTGATGACCGCGCATTCGCTGATAACGAACCCAGATGTCGGCCTGGATGTGTTCCAGCATGTGGCCAAGGTGGATGGAGCCATTGGCATAGGGAAGGGCGCAGGTTACCAGCATTGTACGAGGATCAGTTGCCATATAGTCGTTCTTGATGTGCTTGTTGGGATGATACAGTGCCGTGCATGTTACCCGAATTGGGGGTAGCCTGCCTAGGGTTGTGGCGGTGCCAACCTTGCTAGCAGCTGTCATCGCTCTTGCAGGCAAGCCACTGATTTATGTGCGGTAACCGTTCACCTCAAGAGAAAGACAAGATAATGAGGAGTTAATGGTGATTGATTCAGTAAAACAGATCCTCGCCGAATTTAAGCCAGCAGGCTGGCACAAGGATCTGGTCGATGCCGGATTCGTTCGTGAGATCATCAATCAGGGTCAGGGGCTGACCATCCGGCTGGTATTGCCGTTTGCCGCTTTGTCGCTGCTCGATCAGCTCAAAGAAAACTTCGATGCCAGGCTGCGTAGCGCCACCGGTGTTTCCCGTATTGACTGGCAGCTTTCTATTGATGTCGCCAGTATGCCCAGAGCGCAGGGGCTGGCGGCGGTGCAGGGCATTCGCAACATTATCGTGGTCGCTTCCGGTAAGGGGGGGGTGGGCAAATCCACAACGGCGGTCAATTTGGCACTGGCGCTGCAAAAAGAGGGGGCGCGGGTCGCCATTCTCGATGCCGATATCTATGGCCCTTCCATTCCCACCATGATGGGTACGGTCAAGGAGCGCCCCAGCAGCCGTGACGGCAAGCTGATGGAGCCGGTGATGGCCTGCGGCCTCAAGAGCAACAGCATCGGTTATCTGGTCTCCGAGCAGGATGCCACCATCTGGCGTGGCCCCATGGCGAGCAAGGCGCTGGCGCAGATCCTCGGCGAAACCCGTTGGGGTGAGGTGGATTATCTGGTGGTGGACATGCCGCCAGGCACTGGTGATATTCAACTCACCATGGCCCAGCAGGTGCCCACCTCGGCAGCGGTCATTGTTACCACCCCGCAAGATGTGGCACTGGCCGATGCCCGCAAGGGGATCGCCATGTTCAACAAGGTCAATGTGCCGGTGCTCGGCATCATCGAGAACATGAGTTACCACGTCTGCAGTGCCTGCGGCCACCATGAGCCGCTGTTCGGTACCGGTGGTGGTCAGAAGATGGCAGAGCAGTACCAAGTGGCGCTGCTTGGCCAGTTGCCGCTGCACATCGATATCCGCCAACACATGGATGATGGCTGCCCGACCGTGTTCGGCGCACCGGAAGGGAGCCTGGCTAAGGCCTATTTGAAGCTGGCTCGCAGAGTAGGTGCCGAACTCTTTTTCAGCGCAAAACCGATTGCGACCCCCCTCTATGCCATGGCGCTGGATGAATAATCGGCTATCGGTCACTTGAAAGGGAATTGAGGGTGGGCATTGCCCACCCTTTTTTATATAATGGATCGGTTTAAACCATCCCCACTGCTCTTCTCTTTTAGGTATTCGTCATGTCTGATACTCAACATTCGTGTGTGATCATCGGTATTGCGGGCGCATCTGCGTCAGGCAAAAGTCTTATCGCCCAGACCATTTATGAAGAGCTGGTGGCCGAACTGGGCGCAGGTCAGATTGGTGTGATCACCGAAGATTGCTACTACCGTGATCAGACCCACCTGACCATGGAAGAACGGGTCAAAACCAACTACGACCACCCCAATGCGCTCGATCACGATCTGCTGGTGCAGCACTTGAGCCAGCTGGTTAAAGGTGATGCGGTCGCCATTCCTCAATACTCCTATACCGAACACACCCGAATGAATGAAGTCACTCCGTTTGCACCGCGCCGGGTGATCATTCTGGAAGGGATCCTGTTGCTGACCGACAGTCGTTTGCGGGATCTGATGGACGCCTCCATCTTTATGGATACCCCCCTCGACATCTGCCTGCTGCGCCGTCTGGTGCGTGACGTGCAAGAGCGAGGCCGTACCATGGACTCCGTGCTCAAGCAGTATCAGAAGACGGTGCGTCCGATGTTCCTGCAGTTTATCGAGCCGTCCAAGCAGTATGCTGATGTGATCGTGCCCCGTGGTGGCAAGAATCGCATCGCTATTGACATGCTCAAGGCGCGCATTCGCCACATGTTGATTGGTTAAAGCGAAACAAGCCGGGTGATGCCCGGCTTTTTTAAATGAACATTTTGTCAGGAGAGTCGCCCAATGCGTCTGTGTGATACCGATATTGAACGTCATCTTGATGAAGGCAAGATCGTCATTGAGCCAAGACCCGGCGTTGAGCGGATCAGTGGCGTCAGTGTCGATGTGCTGCTGGGTAACGAATTTCGGGTGTTTCGCGATCATACCGCTCCTTATATCGATCTGAGTGGCCCGAGCGGCGAAATGGCCGATGCCATCGAGCGGGTGATGAGTGACGAGATCCACATTCCCGACGGCGAAGCCTTCTATCTTCATCCGGGTCAGTTGGCGCTAGCCGTAACCTATGAGTCGGTTACCCTGCCTGCCGATATCGTCGGTTGGCTCGATGGTCGCTCTTCATTGGCCCGTCTTGGTTTGATGGTGCATGTGACCGCGCACCGGATCGATCCGGGCTGGTCTGGCCGCATCGTGCTGGAGTTCTACAATGGCGGCAGATTGCCGCTGGCGCTGCGCCCCAAGATGAAGATCGGTGCCCTGAACTTCGAAATGCTCTCTGGTGCGGCCGCTCGCCCTTATAACAAGCGGGAAAATGCCAAGTACAAGAGTCAGCAGGGCGCGGTTGCCAGCCGCATCAATCAGGACTGATAACCGGCCACACAGCAACGATTCAAGGGAGCACAAGGTGCTCCCTTTTTACATCTGGAATCAAACGGATATGGGATTTGTGGAGCTGGTCGGATGAGATTGGCGGGGCCGGGTCGTTTTATCACCACTGTTTCCCATTTTTCTGTCATAAAAGTGTCATAAAAATGAAATTATTGGCTTAATTGTCAGCTATTTTTGCCCTTTCCCGCAATCATTGATGGCTTTAATTAATCAATGGCAAGCCGCATGAGGGCTGGAGCTAGGATATTTTTTTCCAAAAAGCTCTTTTTTTTTATGGCTGAAATATTTCAATGGTGGCTATGGTGTTGGCCGCCATCTGGCATAATCCGCCGCAACTCATAAACAGGCTTGTTTTTATGTTTGAAATGTTTAGTGGTTTGGGTTTGTGGTGGTCAATCGGTTTGGTATTGGCTGTTTTTTTTGTGCTTGCCTATGAATTTATCAACGGCTTTCACGATACCGCCAACGCGGTAGCAACGGTTATCTATACCAAGGCGATGCCGGCTCACCTGGCGGTAGTCGCATCGGGGATCTTTAACTTTTTGGGCGTCATGTTCGGCGGTCTGGGTGTGGCCTATGCCATTGTCCATCTGCTGCCCATCGACCTGCTGCTTGGGATGGACTCCACCCAAGGGTTGATCATGGTATTCTCCTTGCTGTTCTCCGCCATCGTGTGGAACTTGGGCACTTGGTTCTTCGGGATCCCGGCCTCCAGTTCACATACATTGATCGGTTCCATTCTGGGGGTAGGCGGTGCCTATGCCTGGATCACCCATCAACCGGTGACAGAAGGGATCAACGTGGGCAAAGCGATTGACATCATGCTTTCCCTCATCATCTCTCCCACCATCGGTTTCATCATCGCGGCGCTGCTACTGCTGGCGATGAAGCGCATCTGGACCAGCAACAAGATCCACAAAACGCCGGAAGAGCGTCAGCTGGTGGATGGCAAGAAACACCCGCCGTTCTGGGCACGTCTGACCCTGGTGGCCTCGGCCATGGGCGTCAGCTTCGTGCACGGCTCCAACGATGGCCAGAAGGGCATCGGTCTGGTGATGCTGGTGCTGATCTGCATGGCGCCAGCCTATTTCGCGCTGGACATGAACAGCCGCTCTTATGATCTGGACCGGACCCAGGATGCCAACCAACGGATCATGGAGATCTATCAGCGTAACCAGGCCTCTTTGGGGGAGGTGATCAACTTCTCTGCGCCAGCAACGGCCCAGGAAGAGCTGATGACCCACTGCTCTGCGGATGGTGTGCTACAGGCAATGGCGACACTGGATGCTCGCCTGGGTGCCGTTCGGACTTATCAGGAGCTCAATCTTACCGATCGTCGTGAAGTGCGCCGTTTGCTGCTGTGTATCGATGATACCGCGCGTAAGGTTGCCAAGTTGCCACTGCCAGCCAAAGAGCTGACCGACTTGGCCAAGTGGCGCAAAGACCTGACCGCAACAGCGGAATATGCACCAACTTGGGTTATCGTTTCCATCGCGCTGGCGCTGGGTTGCGGTACCATGGTGGGCTGGCGTCGTATCGTCCATACCGTGGGCGAGAAGATCGGTACCACTGGCATGACCTACAGCCAGGGCATCGCAGCCCAGATCACTGCGGCTACTTCTATCGGTGTGGCTAGTTTGACCGGCATGCCGGTATCCACCACCCATATCCTCTCCTCGGCGGTGGCTGGTACCATGATTGCCAACAAATCCGGCCTGCAGAGCCAAACCATCAAGACCATCCTGATGGCTTGGGTACTGACTTTGCCGATGACGATGCTGCTCTCCGGTGGCTTGTTTATCATCAGTCACCATCTGTTTAGCTGAGCTTGACCACTGATTTTGCTAAAGGGCCTACGGGCCCTTTTTTTATCACTATGCCAACCGGCTTGATATTCGTTTCCCTTCCGTAACACGGGAGCATCCTGTGTCAACCCGGACAGTTATTCAGTCGTGGGTCGCTGCGTCATGGGATCGCACCATCCATAGTTTCAACCTACAGTGATGTCCGTTTACCTGCTGGCGATGGTATGCAGCGCTCAACGTGATGATTGCCTACTTTTTTATGGCCACACCCTGCGCGTGACAGGATCTCCATCGCTACAGCCCATGGTATCCGGTGGGGCAGGGGGCCAAGCCGAGCGAGTGGTTTTAAGATGTACGATGTTTAACAATTTGTTTGATATCGCATGTTTGATACAATCCACGCCGGATCCTGAAACTGACAGCATGACGCACAAACTGATGTGTGTACCGCTCTGTGTACCAACCGTTTGGTTTATGGTGAAACACTAGAGTGAAGAGCTTGATTTTAAAGGAATTATCGCGACTACATGTGGCCTTTGGTACGGGTCACCACTGTATAAGGAAACCTATAATGCCAATCATTACTCTGCCTGACGGCAGCCAACGTCAATTTGCCCACTCTGTTTCCGTGATGGATGTGGCCGCGGACATCGGTCCCGGTCTCGCCAAGGCGTGCATTGCCGGTCGGGTAAACGGTGAACTGGTGGATGCGTGCGAGCTGATCGAAGCCGATGCTGCGCTGGCCATCATCACCGCCAAAGACGAAGAAGGTCTGGACATCCTGCGCCACTCCTGTGCCCACTTGCTGGGTCATGCTATCAAGCAACTCTGGCCCCAGACCAAGATGGCCATCGGTCCTGTCATTGACAACGGTTTTTACTACGACGTTGATCTTGACCGCACCCTGACCGATGAAGATCTGGCTGCCCTGGAAGAGCGCATGCTGGCGCTGGTAGCCAAGGATTACGACGTCATCAAGAAAAAAGTCTCCTGGCAGGAAGCACGTGATGTGTTTGATGCCCGTGGTGAGATTTATAAAGTCGAGATCCTGGATCAGAATATTGCCCGTGATGACCAGCCTGGTCTCTATCATCACGAAGAGTACGTGGATATGTGTCGTGGCCCGCACGTGCCTAACATGCGTCACTGCCACCACTTCAAGTTGCAAAAAATGTCTGGCGCCTACTGGCGTGGCGACTCCAACAACAAAATGTTGCAGCGTATTTACGGCACTGCCTGGGCCGACAAGAAGCAGCTCAAGGCTTATCTGCAACGATTGGAAGAAGCATCCAAGCGTGATCACCGCAAGATCGGCAAGCAACTCGACCTGTATCACATGCAGGAAGAGGCGCCCGGCATGGTGTTCTGGCACAACGATGGCTGGACCATCTTCCGTGAGCTAGAAACCTTTATCCGCGGCAAGCTTAAAGAGTATGACTATCAGGAAGTGAAGGGTCCCTTCATGATGGACCGCGTCCTGTGGGAGCGTTCAGGTCACTGGGAGAAGTATGCCCAGGCCATGTTCACCACCCAGTCCGAGAACCGCGAGTACGCCATCAAGCCGATGAACTGCCCGGGTCACGTCCAGATCTTCAACCAGGGTCTGAAGTCCTACCGCGATCTGCCGCTGCGGATGGCCGAGTTTGGCTCTTGCCACCGCAATGAACCGTCCGGTTCGCTGCACGGTCTGATGCGGGTGCGCGGCTTCACTCAGGATGACGCTCATATCTTCTGTACCGAAGAGCAGATCATGGAAGAGGTCTCCGGCTGTATTCGTATGGTCTATGACGTCTACGGTACCTTTGGCTTCGAGAACATCGTGGTCAAGCTCTCCACCCGTCCCGAACAGCGTATCGGTTCAGATGAGGCTTGGGATCGTGCCGAGGCCGCACTGGCCGAAGCGCTGGATCTCAATGGTCTGAAATACGATCTGCAGCCGGGCGAGGGGGCCTTCTACGGTCCCAAGATTGAATTTACCCTGCATGATTGCCTTGATCGTGCGTGGCAATGTGGTACCGTACAGCTCGATTTTGCTCTCCCCGGTCGTCTGGGCGCCACTTATGTTGGCGAAAACAACGAGCGCCACGTACCTGTGATGATCCATCGGGCCATTTTGGGTTCTATCGAGCGTTTCATCGGTATTCTGACTGAAGAATATGCTGGTCTGTTTCCAACCTGGTTGGCGCCGACTCAGGCTGTGGTCATGAATATCACGGATAATCAGGCCGATTATGCGGTGAAAGTAGCCAAATCATTGAATGATGCGGGTATTCGCGCAAAAGCGGACTTGAGAAATGAGAAGATTGGCTTTAAAATCCGCGAGCATACTTTGAAGCGAGTACCTTTCATGCTGGTCTGCGGCGATAAAGAAGTTGAAGCCGGTAAGATTGCAGTACGGACTCGTAAAGGGGCTGACCTGGGCACTTATCCTGTTGAAGAGTTCATCGCTCTGTTGACCCAGGAAGTTCAGACCCGCGGACAAAAGAAAGTGGAGGAATAAGCTATAAAAGGCGGAAAAAAACTGGGCAAGCAACCGCAAGCCCGCGCTCACCGGATCAATGAAGAGATCCGTCTGAAAGAAGTTCGTCTGACTGGTTTGGATGGTGAAGCCATTGGCGTCACCACCATTCAGGAAGCACTGAACTTGGCCGCAGAGGCCGGAGTTGATCTGGTCGAGATCAGTCCAAATGCTGAGCCGCCCGTTTGCCGGATCATGGATTACGGTAAATTCCTCTACGAAAAGAGCAAAACAACCAAAGAACAGAAGAAAAAGCAGAAAGTCGTCCAGGTTAAGGAAATCAAATTCCGTCCTGGTACTGACGAAGGCGACTATCAGGTAAAACTACGCAACCTGGTTCGCTTTCTAGAAGACGGGGACAAGGCTAAGGTCACCCTGCGCTTCCGTGGTCGTGAAATGGCACACCAGGATCTTGGTATCAAGGTTCTGGAGCGCGTCAAGAACGATCTGGAAGAGTTGGCCGTAGTCGAGTCGTTCCCGAAAGTCGAAGGCCGTCAAGCTGTGATGGTCCTCGCACCTAAGAAGAAATCTTAAGGCCCACAAGAAATTGACTCACGGGTTCGCCCGTGAGTCGGTTCGCCTTGCGATTTTGTTGTCACTCACAATGCGGAGTATAAAATGCCGAAGATGAAAACCAACCGGGGTGCTGCAAAGCGCTTCAAAAAGACCGGCTCGGGTCGCTTTAAGTGCAAGCATAACCACCTGCGTCACATCCTGACCAAGAAGAGCAGCAAGCGTAAGCGCAAGCTGGGACCTAAGTTCATGGTTTCCGCTGCCGACCACAAACGTGTTGTCGCTTGTCTGCCGTACGCATAAGGGGGGATGTAAAAAATGCCAAGAGTTAAACGTGGTGTGACTGCTCGAGCTCGTCACAAAAAAGTAATGAAAGCCGCCAAAGGTTACTACGGCGCCCGTTCCCGTGTTTACCGCGTAGCGGTACAAGCGGTAACTAAAGCTGGTCAGTATGCCTATCGTGACCGTCGCCAGAAAAAGCGTCAGTTCCGTCAGCTGTGGATTGCGCGTATCAACGCTGCAGCCCGTCAGAATGGTCTGTCTTACAGCCGTCTGATCAACGGTCTGAAGAAAGCGTCTATCGAAATCGATCGTAAGATCCTGTCCGATATCGCTGTTCACGACAAGCTGGCTTTCACCGCCCTGGTTGAAAAAGCTAAAGCAGCTCTGGTTTAATCCGGTTCTGTTATAAAAGTTAAAAGGAGGCTCAGGCCTCCTTTTTTGTATCTATAACCCACTGTTTTACCTCATATTTCTCTTTCTCATGCCCACATTCTGTCCACGCTTTTTCTCTATGTGGTCACTCCGGCAGTTCTTCCAGCTTCACTTCGAGTTGCAGGCGGTTGGTGTATCCCTGATCGGTGAGGTCGTGCACCACCTGGGTCAGTAGCCAGTCGGCCTCGTCGATTTGTGGTTTGAAGCCCCTGACCGTGGCGGGTTGTTCCGGGTAGAGTTCGGGGCGACCTTTGGCCAGGGTGATCTGAAACTCGGCCACGCCGCGCTGCAGCTTTTCCCACTCAGCCCGGGCTGCCCGCATGGCGTTGCTCTGGCTGGTGTAAACGTGGCGCAGTTCCTTGACGTTCTCACTGTCGCCAACCAGCAGCTCGTGCTCCTTCTTGTTGATCACCACTCCCGGTGGTAATGGCCGTTCCTCTTTCGGTTTGGTCTTCCGCTTGCGCTTCACCTCGATTTTCTTCTTCTCGGCGGCCTTGTTGTCTTGCCAGTAGGCGGTGACACCGGTGTATGCGTCGCGGTCGGCCACCGAGAACTGGTGCTGATCGCCGTCCTGGCGGGTGATGGTGATGGCGGGCAGTGGCCTGCCACTGGCGGTGGTGCCGTTGCCCGCTTTGATGAACATCAGGCGGCCAGATTTGACGGTGGCAATTGCATCTTGCTCGGTCGCCAAGCGGGTGAGAAAGGCCAGATCGCTCTCGTTGGTCTGGTCAATGTGGTCGATCATCATCCCCTTGAAGGCTTCGCCGACGCTCGGGGTCAGGCCATAGCGGGCGGCCAGCTGTTCCACGATGGCGCCGATGGTTTCAAAGTGCCAGCTGTGCTCGCGCAGTTTGTTCATGCTACCGCGCAGATCTGCCGATTTGCCCCGGATGGTGAGCACGTCGGGGGCCCCGCCATGCTCCACCTCGTCAATTTTGAAGGTGCCTTTATCGACCAGGGCACCGCCTTGCCAACCGATGCTGGCTTGCAGGGTGGCCCCACGGCGCGGCATGGCCAGTTTGCCGTCGCTGTCATCGAGGGCGATTTCGATGGTGTCGGCAGAAAAACCCCGGTTATCGGTGATGGTCATGTGCATCAGGCGCGGGCGCAGGGTGCCCGAGACATCGTTGCCATCTACCCGCACCTGATAGGTGGGGGTCGGATGCTGTTGACGCAGGGCATCCAGCTGGCTGGTGATACCAAGGTTTTCAGCCAAGCGGGTACCAAACTGGTCGAATGCCCCCATCAGAGCAGCCCCCCGAGTTTGCCGCCCACGGTGTTCAGCAGCGTGCCTAACCCTAAGCGACCGAGCAGGTTGCCCGCAGTGCGGCCGAGCAGGGTGTTGCCGAGGGAGCTGTCGTTGTCATCGACCCGCTTGAGCTTAATGCTGAACTCGATTTTTCTGGCGCTGCCATCTTGGAAGAACTCGCTGCGGGTGGTGCTGATCCCCTCTATTACGAACGAGCCGCGCATCACGCCATCGCCCTGGATTAAGGGGAAGGCTTGGCCGCTGTCGCCCATGCTATTGAGCATATCGAGGGAGACTGGCCCGCCTGTGAGCTCTGGATAGAGCACCCCGCTCAGGGTGCTGAGTTCGTCATCTGGCCCAAGGTACTGATATGAGGGGCGGGCACCGACCCGGTTATTGCCGGGGTGGCGCCATGCGCGTTCGTCTTGTTGGGATTGCGGGGCCACGGTCGAGCGCATAAACACGAACCAGCCCAGGGTCATCATCATGGTGGTTGCTCCTTAGTTGCGGTCGGTCAGGGAGGCGCGGCCATTGGCAGCGCCTTGACGTTCACGTCGATCCAGTTCGCGGCGCACTTCTTGCGCCACATCGGTGGCTGATTGCCCTGGTTGCTGAACGATGTTGATGGGGGCATTGATCTGGGTGGTTGACGCTGCCCCTCTTGCGGTAACAGGCTTTGCGGTCTGCACGATGCGAGGGCCGTAGCTGTAACCGCCAGCGAGTGCTGGCTGGCCGTAGTTGCCGTTGAGGTAACCCGGTGTCGACGCTGTTGGTGCTTCCAGCTGGAAGCTCGGCAGCTTCTTGGCTTCTAGAATCCCCAGCGATTCGAGCAGCCATTCGATCCCTTTCAGGAATGCTTTGAGCGGGGTCAGTGCCAGATTGAAGGCTTCGCCCAGGATGCGGCCGACAAACTGACCAGCGCTGCCGAACCCTTCCAGCGTTTCTTTTGAGAACTTGATCGGTTCAAGCAGATCACCAAACCAGCCAGATAGCGCCTTTACTCCACTGCCTATGCCATCGAGCAGTGGTGCAAATGGCTTAAAGGCTTCAAAGACGGGAGCAAGCCCAGTCATGATGCCCTGCCATAGCCCGCTGAAAAATGCGCTGATGGGTTGCCAGAACTTGATGATGGCAATACCCAATGCAGCCAGGGCCGCTAATGGCGCAAGGATTGCGGTTATTGCCCCCAGCATGCCGCCAAATGTCACCCCCAGAACACCCAAGATGAGCTTCATGATAGCCATTGGACCAAGCAGGGCCGCGATGCTCAGCGATAGCACACCGAGTGCAATAGCGATGACGGATGTCACCGCTGCAATCTTGACCAAGGTATTGGCCAGCTCGGGGTTTGCTTCAACCCAGTTACGGGTACCAGCAACGATCTCTTTGGTGAACTTGATGATGTCCATTAGGGAGCCGCGCAACAGCTCGCCAAGGTCTGCCTTCACGTTTGTTATACCGGCCAGCAAGATCAGCCATTGGGATGAGAGCGAGTCTTTGTCGATGTCAGACTCACGTTGCATCGACCCCTTTGCTTTCTCTCCGTTAACTAGCTTCAACTGGCGATAGAGTTCATCCAGGTTGTTGGATAGCTTGGCTGCATCTTTGCCGTATTCCTTGCCGAATATCTGGGTGGTGACCCTGAGTTGGTCTTCTGTTTTTAGCTTCTTGATTTTCTCCAGCACCTTGGTGATGGTGCCCATGGCATCGGTCGCCATGGCTTTTTCTACATCAGCCGATTTCATGCCTAGTGCAGCCATGCCTGTCTGGAAGCGCTTGCTCTGCATCGTCGCGATGGATAGTTCGCGCACCATAGCGTTTGAGGCGCTGGCCGCAGTTTCTGGGGCGGCCCCCAGACTGAGGAAGGCAGATCCCAGTGCGGCGGCCTTCCGGTAATCGAGTTTGTCGGCGACGCCACCCAAACGTTGCAGCACGTCGATGATGTCAGCCCCCTTGGACTGGGCGTTGTCGTCGAGGAAGTTGATGGCATCGCCGAGCTGTTCGATGTTGCTGATGGGGATCTTGTAGAGGTTGGCAATCTTGCCCATGTCTTCGGCGAGCTGGCCTGCCGGCAGCTCAAACGCGGTGGCCGCCTTGGCTGACGTTCTGGCGAACTTGAGCAAGTTATCCTGACCTTGCACCCCCATGCGGGCGGCACCCTCGACCAGGGCGGCGATGTCGATCGCGCCATTGAGCTGGGGGATCTCCTCTGAAATGGTTTTTATCTCTTTGGCCATGTCGTAGTAGATGGAGGTCAGTTCACCTGAATCTGTTCGGGCGCCATCCACCTGCTTGGCCACCCCCTTCATGGCATCTTCAAAGCTGGAATAGTCTTTGATGGCGCTGTAAACCGGCATGCCGATAGCGGTGCCGGCTGCAATGGCGGTGGCCCCGTGGCCCGCGATCTGGCCGCGTAGTTCTTGGGTCTGACGGTAGTTGGCTTTGACCTGATTCAGACGCTTTTGCTGGTCAGCCAGTTGACCCAACTTGGCCCGCTGCTGGTCGAGTTGGGTGTTGGTTGCAGCAAGGTCGGTCTTGAGCAGGCGTTGGTGCTGGCCAAGTTGTTTGGTGTTGATGCCTGCCTCACCCATGGCTCGTTTCAGGCTGCCGTGACGGGCGACCATTTCCCGCTCTTGCTGTGAGAGGTCGCGCACCTTCTGCTTGGCTTGCTCCATGGCGCGGGTCATGGCTTTGGTCGGTTGTTCGACCTTAGCGAACTGCTGAGCCATCTGTTGGGCGTCACGCTGGGCAGCTGTTAGCTGGGCGCGGGTTGCGCCAATCTGTTGGCCGAGGGTGCGATAGCCGTCAATCTGGCCGCTTTGGGTTTCCAGTTCCTTGATACGCTTTTTCGTGTCGACCAGGTCTTTGGCGGTGAGGCGGCTTTGGCCGCTGACTGCTTTGAGGGGGGCGGTGAGCTTGTCGACCGCCCCGAGCAGGATTTGCAGTTTGAGAGGGTTCATTGTTCTTCTGCCCCGTTGATGCGGTTGTGAGTCTCAACGAGGCGTTGGTGCCAGCCCATCAGCTCGCTGAGCTCCATGGCCGCCATGTCGGACGGCGGCCAGTGGGCGATGATGGCCAGATCGGCCATCAGGTCATCTACGCAGCCAGGTAACCCATTTTCTTCCGCATCAAAAAACCGGCCACCTCACTGCCCAGCTGCAGCAGGTCAGCCGGGTCCATGTTGCCGATCTCTACTTCTGTCAGGATCGGGGTGGTGATGCGTGGCAGCAGCTTGGTGAGCGCGTTGACATCCATCTGCAGGACATCGGCCATGTTGAGGCCGCGCATTTCGCCCGCTTTGGGCTTGCGCAGCTGGATCTCGGTGATGGTGGTTTCGCCGCGCTGGATGGCTTGGTCGAGGGTAACGGTTTTGTTTTCCATGGTGTTGGTTCCTGGTGATGTAGTGAGGGCGGCTGTTGGCCGCCCGTTGGATGGGTGAATGGGTTAGAGGCCGATGGCTTTGCGGTGCTCGGCCATGCGGTCGACGCCATCTGGGCCGATTTCGATCATGTTGATGAGGTCAATCTCATGCATCACCTGACCGTTAACGGTCTCTTTGTAGTAGGTGTTGACCATGCTGACCTTGGCCTGGGTGTTGTCACCGGCCTTGAGGGTGCCGCGATCGAGCTCTTTAAAGCGGCCACGACAGACGATTTCGACGGCCATCACTTCGCCGGAGTCATCACGCTGGGTTGATCCGGCAAAGCGCAGGCTGGTGCCGTCGGCCTTGGGTTCACCCATGCAGCGCAGGAGTTGATCGCCGTAGCCGCCAAAGGTGAACGAGACATCGAGGGCGCTGTCATCAAGCCCCATGTCGATGTTGACGGCACCGCCCATGCCGCCGCCGCGATAGGCTTCAAACTTGCGTGACAGTTTGGCCGGGGTGAAATCTTCCGCTTCACCGACCCAGTTATCGCCATTGAGAAAGACGTTCAGGCGTTTGAGTTTGCGTGGCAGTGCCATGTTGGCTCCTTATGCTGCGGCCGCGACGCGGGCGCCGAAGTCGATGAGGTAGTAATCGGTGATGCGCTGGATGAAACCGAGGTCTTCGAGCGGCGGCACCGGGGTGTAGTTGTAATCAATGCGCAGCTTGCCTGCCTTGAGGGTGTCCTTGTCGTTGAGCTCCTCGTTGTACCAGCAGTCAAACCCGAGCAAGTAACCGCCGTTCACCAGCTCACGCCCCTTTGCGTTGACCCCTTCGACGATGTCTTTGACCAGGGAAGGATGCATCGGTTTGTCGTTGGCCCACATGTGCGCGTCGGCCATGGTGTCTGCCAGGATCTGGGCGGTGCGGGTGTAGTTCTCGAAGGCGAACAGGGGATCATCGGAACAGGTGCGGTTGCCCCAGTAGCGGAACCCGCTGGACTGGATCAGGCCGGTGACTTCGTTGGCGTTGAGCAGGCCGACCTCGGTGTCGGGGTCTTGCAGATCCCAGAACAGGGCTTTGGTCATGCCATCAACCCCGGTCACACCGACGTTCGACAGGGTCTTGTGCCAGCCAATCTCTTTGTCGATGAGCGCCCGCATGGCGGCGGCCTTGAGGCAGGCATCGAGCTTGACGCTGGCATTGGCTGCTACGTCCCACGCTGTCCAGTCGGCATGGATCACCATTAGCTCGCGGCTGGAGAAGTTGTCACGGTAGGCCAGCGCGGCTTCAACGGTCTCGGCGATGGTTGGCACGTAGGCAAAGGCGCGCAGTTTTTTTGCCATGCCCGCCAGCGCAGTGGACACCGGCAGGGTGCAGTTATCCGGCACGCAGAGGATGCGTGGCTTGACGGTGGTGACCGGGGCGGCCCGTTCCAGCGCCTTGAGGCCGGTATAGCTGCCATCGGGCTTGATGGTGCCGATGATGTTGCTGGTCAGGGCTGCGGCGTCGGCACCCTTGGCCACGCGCACGACGATGACGATGGTGTTGACGGTGTCATAGATGGTTTGCAGGGATTTTTTGAGGTTTCCCTCGCTGCCTGCCTTGGCGATGGCCGCTGGCAGGTTGGCGATCAGTACAGGCTTGTCGAGGGGGAAATAGGTGGCGTCGGCGTCTTCGCTGGTGCAAACCATGCCGATCACCGCCGTGGCGACGGTGCGGATGGTGCGGGTGCCCTCGGTCGCTTCGACGACGCGCACGCCGTGGTGAAATTGGTCCAGTGCCATAGGTTCTCCTGTTGTCCGGACGGAGCATTCTTTGCGTAGGTAATGCATGTGATGTGAGCAGGGTCAGGATGCAGGGGCAGGGGATGGCAGGCGAGTGGCGGCCATTGTGTTTCGGCGTTACACAATGGCCCAGCGGTGACAACGTGACGGACGGCGGCAGTAACGAAACACCCCGCATTGGGCGGGGTGTTGTGGCTTGGTTAGATGACCTTCTCCGGTTCGGTTGGCCACTGGGATGATTCAGGCCAGCCGGGTTGTGCCGGCACCTGAGTCAGTTCGTAGCGGTAGCGCTGCCAGTCCGCCAGCAGCTGAGTATGCTCCGGCTTGGCGTAGCCGCCATCTACAGCGGGTTTGATTAGTTCAATCTGAGCCACTGCTATTGCTTGGAGAGAATTCAGTTTGTTGAATGCAACATCTACCTGATCCAGTTCCTCATTGACGGCGATAGGGCATCCATTTTCGTCTGACGTAATGATGGCGCCAGCTTCCTGAGCCATTAATAGCTCGTGATATAGTAAATCACTGATTTCTACAGCGTCGGCTGGAATTGATCCGCTATGAACTGCTTGGTTATAAAAACCATTTTTTGACTTTGAATATAACATCACTGAACCTCATTAATATCCAATGGCAAACCACCAAAATGTATTGACAGATGATGGCGTATTTACTGTGCTCCATCCATATGCGGTAAAACTAGCTAAGCCAATATTATCAGGAGTAATAAAAACACCAGCCGATGCTGATTGTTTGATTGGAATTACTGCTCCAACAGCCGTCGGGAATGCGATAGGGAATGTCACTTGCGCACTATTTGCGACAACTTCTTTTTTTCCAAACTGAATTATAAAGCTGCCTATCCATGAAGGCAGCGCGATATAGCAAGTGTTACCAATTTTTGAAAATGACGCACCCCATCTAAGTTTTTTTGGTGTAATAACTACATCATCTGATGCCCCTGCATCGGTTTGATCCTGGGTGGCCACCTTCATCATGCCGAGTACGGTTTCTGATGCCTGCTTGACCCATGCCATCAGCTTCTTGGCAGTGACGAACTTGGTGTCATCGGTACCGGTATTCACCTCTGCCTGGGTGGCGATCTGCGCCTTACCTTTCACGGCTTCGCTGGCGGTGGCGATGGTCACTGCACCGGTCATGCCATCCACCGATTGCACCGAGTCTGTCGGGGTGAGCAGTTCTTGCCAGTTGGCCAGGGTGGATGCACCGGTTACCCGCAAAATGAACGACTTGTTCAGATCGGTACGCACAGCCACATCACCCATTTCGGCAGTCAGGGCCAGCATGGCTGCTTGTGAGCCGACGACGAAGGTGTCGACGATGGCAGTGGCTGGGATTTGACTGACTGGCACCTTGCCGCCGCCATCCAGGGTCGCCACCCCGTTGTTGGCGCCTTTTTGCGAGTTTGGTACCGCATCGGTGATGCCATAGCCTGCCAGAGTGGTGGGGTTGCTGCCTGCGGTGATGTTGCCCTTGGCATCGACAGTGACCGAGCGATAGGTGCCCGCCACCACCCCCGAGTTTTTATAGGTGGCTGTGATGCTGATATTGCCACTGCCGTCAAATGACGCCTGACCGGTGACATCGCCAGCCAGGGCGATAGTGCGGGCGGTGCTGAGCTTGTTGGCCTTGCCGGCAGCTGTATTGCCTCCCTCAAGGTCATCCATGTGCCTTTTCAGGTAGGCGGTGCGGTTGGCCAGCGCTTGTCCCTGTTTGTTGGAGACGCCGCCCGGGCCACCCAGTACCGGATCCCCTGTTTCGAGTTGGTAGATGCCAGCCTCCCAGCTGACGACCTCTTGTAAATTCGCCATATCATGAGGCTCCGTGGTTGTAGTTGCCGTTGTAGGTTGCGGCGCCGTTGTAGGTAACGGGCGCGCTGGTGTAATCGAGTGCTGAAAGGTGGCAGCGGGCGGGCGCCATCTCTGCCAGCAGGCGCTTGATGCGGTTGGCCTGCTCGGTGGTGACCGGGCGGGTCAGAATGACCCGATAGACCGCCCAGCGGGTTGGATCCCCGTGGGGTTCGTTGCCGTTGTAGCTGAGGGTGCCGTCATAGCGGCGGCCGGTGGCTCGCTCGATGATTGTGCTGTCACCAAAGCCCAGTACGTTGAGCGCTTCCTTGATGGCCCACGGGGTTCCCTTGCGCTGATGTAGCCGATAGGAGGCTTTGATCAGCGCCCGCTGTTGGTCTTCTGATTCCGCCAGTTCCCACCAGTCCACCGAGCGGGCCCATGCCAGCCATGGCAGCAATGGAGCAGGGCAGGTATCTGCAAAGCGGGTGGAGGTGATCAGCTCTGGCGTCAGGTTGCTGGCCAGTGTCGCGGCGGCCAAGTGTTCCAGCCTGGTGACCGAGGGTGGCAGCAGATCCCGGGTGACGGGTAACGGCAGGGGCAGGCGGTGCACCTTTGTTGAGCCGAATGCCCCTGCGTCTATCCCGCGCGTACCAAGGCGCGCGGTGGTGGTGATTGGCGATAGCAGCGGCGCAGCCAGCGCACTGTACGCCAGGATGATGGTCAGGGCTGGCAGGGTGGCGGCTGGCAAGGCTGGCGCCATCGGGTAGATGATCTGGGCGTACTTGGCGATCGGTGTGCCCATCGCACCGGTAAAGGCCGTTGCCGCCAGCGCCAGCTTGGTCATTAGACGCGGGTCACCTTGTTGGCCATCAGACAGATCGCCGATGGTCTGGCGCACCTTGGCCTTGTGGCTGCCCAGCGCGCCGAGATCGAGCCCAGCAGGTGCCAGCAACTGTTGAATGGTCGGCGCCTCGATGGCATCAGGCTGTAACCCGCCGGTACCGAGCCGAGTTCTTATCCCTGCGGTGCCGATAATCCCTGCATCAAGCCCGGCAAGGGTGATCTGTATTGACATGTCCGCCGCCCCCATGGCGAGCAGGTCGCCCATTGTTGCAACAGTGGCCTGGGTGGTTGTTGCTGGATCACCCTGTGCGCCATCGCTGATAGCGAGGGCCTTGGCGCGGCTGGTCAGTTTGTTGGCCCCGGCTGCAAACTGGTTTATCCCGGTTGGCTTCGCGCGCTGAGTGAGCGATGCCAGCCCTGCTTTGCCTTCTTCTATCCCTGCCACTGTCAGGCCGACACTGACCCCAGCAATGGCATCTGGCGCGGGGTCATCTTCACCCTGTTGGGTGCCCCGATAGATAGCCGCCCCGTCAAATGACAGGGTGCCGTCGTGGTAGGTCAGTGACCCGCGCCAGATGGGATAGATGGTTGCCATCAGAGTTTGAAGATCTTATTGGGGCCGCTATCCCAAGCGATGATGATGTCGCCGCCGTTGGTGCTGACAGGCAGACCTGCCGCCGTGTCGAACAGGGCGATCAGCGGGCTGGTTGCGGCGTTGCTGGTGTCTTTGTAGATGGCGCAATACGTCACGGTGGCGGTGGGAACGGCGAGGAAGGTGACGTCGGCGGCATCGAATACGCCACCGGTGACGGTCTTGCTGGCCAAGGTTTGCGGGGTGCCGACTACGTGAGCGGACAGCGTGCTGAAAAACTCGTCGCTGGCCAGGGTGGGGGAATAGGTACTCTTGAGCAGAGCGCACTTGAGGGTGTCGGCACTGGCATTGATGGCGCCGGTGAGAAACTTCTCGCGGCCTTTGTCATAGAGGGCGTTTGCCATGGTGTTGTCCTTAGTCGATGTGGATGGTGGTGAGTTTGGCGGCCTGCTGCGCGCTGCAGGTGACATCGGTCAGCGGCGCGCGCAGGGTGACGCTATCGATACCCGGCTGGTGCAGGGCGGCATAGATGGCGGAAAGCGGGACGGTGGCCCCGACCCGGTAATAAGCGGCGGCCGTTTTTGCCATGGCATCTTTCGCTGCGGCAATTGCCTGTTCTTTACCCAAGCCGATAGCGTTGAGAGTGGCATCGACGGCATAAGGCTTGATCTGGGCCGGTTCGACCGCCACCAGATCGCAGAGCGGGCGCACGTCTTCGGCAGATAGCGCCTGCTCGACCAGATTGAGGGTGTCAGCGCTCGGCTGGCCCGCCGGTGAGAGGATGGTCACTCTGACAGTGCCTGGGGTGGGGCTATCGACGGCGACATCGGCCACCTCGGCACTGGCCGAGAGGGCGTGAAACTTGTAGGCATTGACCGGGCCCGCCGTGGCCATGCCTTCATAGGCCATTTGGCAGCGCATGCGCAGGCGGTCATCTGATTCATACACCGGCTCGATGGGCGGGGTTGCTGATGGATCGCCCGGAGTGACCAGCAGGCGCTCGATTTCATATTCACCGGCCAGATGGTCAAGGGTGGACCCGCTGGCAAACGCGAGCAGGGTCTGCTTGGCGGCATCGTTGATGCGGGCCCGCAATATCACTTCCCGATAGGCGTTCTCTTGCAACAGCTTGTTGAGCGGTTCGGATTCCAGTTCGAGGGTGGCGGCGATGGCGGCCTGCTGGTCTGCCGGGTAGTAGCTGATCAATGTGGCTTTGCGCTCGGCCAGGATTGCCTCGAAGGAGAGCGTTTCCTCCACTGACGGTGGCGGGAGCTGGGTCAGGTCTACATTGCTCACTGGGCGGCTCCTGTGGGGATGGTGATGGTGGCGCTTTCTGTTTTGGAGTCGGGCGCGCCGCCATCTTTGCGCTGCCAAGTGAGCTCGATGGTTAAGGCGCCATCCATGCCGCCGCCCAGTACATCGACACGGGTGATTGTGATGCGGGGTTCCCAGTTGATAAGGGCCTGCACGGTGGCGGCCATCAGGCGCAGGCGGGTGGCCTGATGCTGGGGCATGTCGATGAGGTAAAAGAGTTCGCTGCCGTAGTCGCGGCGCATTACCCGCGAACCCACCGGGGTGAGCAGGATGTCGCGCACCGACTGGATGATGTGGTCGGTGGCGCTGATGGCGCGGCCATTGTCTGCATTCATGCCGAGCCAGTTCATACAGGGTCCCCTGATGTGCCGTTGCCCGGCATGGTGTCTTTGTGTTTGTGGGTCGTGACTTCTATGCCGCCGATAGTTGCGGTGGGGGCGGTAATCTTGCCCCCCGCGCTGATAGTGGTACCAACCTTGAGCGCCTTGGTGCATTCGACCAGCGGGGTGATCAGCTTGACGGTGACCGAGGCCGAGATAGTGGCGGACTTGATGCCGGTGGTGTTGAGCGCCCCGGTTTTTGGGTTGTACTCGATGACGGCGCCATCGGCGTATTCGGTGCGGTCGAGATCCGGGTTGTCATCCTCGGCCAGCGGCTCGGGGAACTGGTCAGCATTGAGGCGGCCGACGATATAGGCATTGCGCGTATCGCCGCTGACCGAGAGCAAAATCACCTGTTCGCCCAAGCTCAGGCGGTGGCGGGTGCGGTTAGCCCCGGCCCTGTCTGTGGTGTAGGGCCGCCAGTTGGTGGTGATGTCGCCGGTTTTGACGCGACATTCCCCTGAGCGCACGGCGGTGACGGTGCCAATGCGGATCAGGTTGTCGATCAGGCGTTTGAGTTCGGTTGGGGTCGGTTGCATGGGGCCATTGTTTTGGGCAATGGCATAAAAGGCTAGGGAGTGGAAGTGTGCTGTGGTTTAGCACACTAACATTATTTTATTTGGCTACAAAAAATACCAATAGAGATTGGTTAAAATCTGGAATCGCATTACTACTTGTTTTTTCCAATTCTGCCAAATGATTCTATATAATCACCTAATGCACCCATGCTTGCGAGCATTCTTAATGGATTTCTCCTGGCTGCCTCATGAAAATCATCTCTGTCAATTTTACACCAAGAGCATTTTTCTTGTTCTATTGATATTGGCGCAAGGCAATTTTCACATGTGTTCTCACTAGTCGTTATTTCTTTCCCATCAAAAATGAATGTGTTTTCTCTTTCGTCCATAAAGAATGGAGTCACAGCACTTTTTCCTATGACCATTCTATAAATATTGCAACCCAAATCTTTTGTTATTTCCAAGCATTTCTTTATCAGGTTTGGTTCTGCTTTAGGTCCTAATATTATTGCGCTTACACATTCTTTGGGTATAAATAGAAGCATGTTGCCTGCAATAGACGTAATGTGGCTCTCCTCTAAAACCATTCGTCGCTCTTGTTCATATGCCCAGCAAGATTGTTTAGAAAAGTATGCGTAGTAATTAACGCAATTATAAAACTGCATTGCGTGTCTTGGTTTGCATGTACCAAAAGCCATATGCAGCCAGCTAGAAATATCAGGTGATGGGGTATCCATGTACTGGATGTCATCAATAGCTAAGTCGGCAATGGTTTCTTTAAGTTTAGTTTCATCAAACTCTATAACAAACCCTGATGCATTATTTGCATAGTGTGCCCACATAGGGGTGACAATTGGCGACTTAGAAAAACATGATGTAGGTCGCTGAGATATTTGTTCTACTGTATCCAAATAAAAAGCAAGAAGGCTAGAGTCTTCTTCTATGTCTATGGCAAGTGATAATTCATATGGGTCATTATAATCCTTGGGGTATGAGCACTTTACACTGACATGATCTTTGCGTGATGTCGCATGCTCTAAAATGTCAGGAGATAAATATTTATATAGTTTTGTCATTGTAAGTTTTCCAGAAGATTGATGTGATAACAAATTTTTGTTGTTTTTATTGTTAAGGTCGAATATTTTTATGGCTCGCTTGGAACAAGCCATTGCACTAGTTCAGATTGCTCATGACGGACAAGCTTGACTTTATTTCCTTTGAGTCGATAAGCACAATAGACTGTGTTACACATCAAACGAATATGTGGTGTATCCCCTAGTAGTGGTGAGAGTGTATAGCCTTGTTCTAACGTCAATTGGCCATTTTCTAACAGGCCTACTTTTTTCTCTGCGAAATTCATTCCCTGTTGAAAGCTGAACAATACGGGTAGCAGAACTATCAAAGTTGGTACCGCTAGAATAGCAAAACGGTCATAAATAAGTTTCAGCCATGCTAATGCTAAAAATAATCTTGGAGCGGGTACATGTGCTATG
Source organism: Aeromonas sobria (assembly GCF_000820145.1). GTDB lineage: Bacteria > Pseudomonadota > Gammaproteobacteria > Enterobacterales > Aeromonadaceae > Aeromonas > Aeromonas sobria. Next base: position 45,714 of record NZ_CDBW01000041.1, read on the forward strand.
ACACGTAAATGTCGTCGCATTTTTGGAAAATGTTTTGATTTTACCCCGTGCCAAAACCAAGAGCATCGGAGCCTTAGACGTACGCTAACAAATAGCACAACAATCAGTATCAAACTACCAAAAAACAGACTTAGTATGAGGTGAATATAGCACTGAAAGGCCTTCATTAACTGTAAATAACCCATAGAAAGGGTAATATCGGCAGGCCATGGAAACTCGACAATATCCAATCCATAAACAAGACATTCACCATAGTGATATGCCATGCCTGATAGGTATATTGCCGCTGTGATAAGTGGAATGGCTGAGAATGTAGTGGTCAAAAAATTAGTGATGTTAGTTTTGGGCTCGTCAGGCATGGGTGACTTACGCGCCTGTTTCAGGTGTTGCCTTAACCAGCGCCAGCGTACCCAGTTGATCTCTTTTTTCTTTTTCATGTATCCCTACGTTAGAACAATCAAGCTTCAAACTTGTCCGCTATTGTACCGATACTATGGCGAATGAAAACTTGGGAGCATGAACTCCAGCAGAATCTCTTCCATCTTCTCGAGCTCCTTGGTTTCCAGCCCCAACAGTTCCCGCGCTGGATAGCTGATTTCACGGCCCTTGATGCGGTCTTTGAGGCCGTATTGGTGAATGGTGGCGAGGCGGTTGGCCGAGCCGACAAACTCGACCACGGCTTGATGTTCGGTGCTGGTTGCCTTGAGCCAACGGGGGCTTACCAGATGCTGAAACATCTTGCGGCGGGTAGTGCCGCGCTTTTTCGCCAGCTTCTTGAGCGGCTTGCGCGGGGTCATGGGGCTGCCATCTGGCTGGATGTTGGCCCTGATCCGTTTGCTCTGACTTGCACGCAGGTTCCGGGCAATTTCCCCCATCAGTTGGCGGCGGGCGGCCGGTGTCATGCTGGCCAGCAGGCCATCGGCCCAGCTGGTCAGGCGGCTCAGTTCGTCGGTGGCCATGGCTGATATTCTCCGTTGATGAACAATTCCCAGGTGATGCCGTCATAAGGGTCTTCCGGCGGCTCTGGCAGGTGCTCCCAGCCAATACCCTGCTCGTTTTGCCACACCCGGACCCGCTCAGTCAGCTTGACGGTGATGATGAGGTCGATCAGGTCGTTGGCGAGGTATTCGGCCTCGAAAGTGATGCCATCTTTGCGCTTTTCATCGTTGGTCATCAGCTCAGGCTGGTGTTGGCGCAGCCATGCCAGCAGCGGCACCATGATCTGATCCGGGTGGCCAGCAAAGTCTTCGACACCGATAGTCAGCGGGTATTGCCACTCGAACGAGAGTGAACTGGCACCGGTGCTTTCGACGTTACCCGGGGCGATGAAGAGGTGCAGTTTGTCCGGGTTGGTCTTGAGGTGTTGGACGCAGTTGGTCAGCACCTCACGGATCTGTTTTGGCTTTTCCATCTTGGCTCCCTTGTTGTTGATGCCTTTGCTGGCAGGTGATGAGGCTATCGACCTTGGCGGCGCAACTGGCCCAGGCTGTTTCGGCTTGGGTTAGCTGGTCGAGCAAGTCGCCGTTATTGGTTGGGCTGGCCGCCGGTAGCTGGCAGGGGGTCAGGCCCTGACAGATAAGCCTGATAGTCTGCGGCACCGGTGATGGCGGGGCGCTGGAGCAGCCTGATAACAGGATCAGGCAGAGGGCGATCAGCCCACATCCGAAGTTCAGCATTTTCACGTTTGAGCCTCTTGATGGTGTCGGCACGGGTGGCGGCTGACTGAGCCAGCTGGTCGAGCTGGCCCTGCAGTTTGGCCGCGGCGGTTGCCTGGGTATCCAGTTCGGTTTTCAGGGTGTTGATCGTGCTGTCTTTGCCCTGTTCCCGCCGCGCGGCCTCTTTGGCCTTGTCATCTGCGGCCTTGAGGTCACTTTGCAGGGTGGTGACCTTACCCTTGGCGGTTGCTGCCGAGGTAGCCGCCCAGCCCCAGCCCGCCATTGCGACAGTACAGGCGATGGCCAAGGCCAGCAGTAACCAGCTGAGGGGGGAGCGCAGTAGATTAAGCAGCACTTGCTACCTCCTGCACTGGGTAAACCTTGGCAAAGTGGTCGTATGCCTTGGCCAGCTTGGTGTCGTAGTCGTTGTCTTTGTAGGCTGGGCCGTTGTAGCTGCGGGCGAAGTCGGCCCATTTCCGACCCTGCATGGCCTTGTGCATGGCTGGGTCTTGCTGGATGAAGCGGCACAAGGCGGTGAGGTGCTCGACCTCGCTGCGCTGCATGGCTGCCTGCCAGTCGCACGCCGAGGCAAAACCCAGCGGCTGCCAGTGGTAGCCCATGATCTGGAACATGCCCCAGCTGGCCGACTCGATGGCGGCATCCCGATGCAGGCTGATGGCCAGTTGCAGCCGTTCCCACTCGGCAGCGCCGCCCGTATAGCCGCCACGTTTGGGGTTGACCAGGTTGGGGTAATTGGCGGCCAGCTGGTCTGCCTTCGCCTTGCTCAGGTGTTTGGTGAGCTGCTTGTAGAACACATGCCGCTCGAACAGCACCACAGGGCGCTGAGCCTGGGTGAAGCCTTCGCCGATGCTTTCGACCTGGGCGACGGTGGCCATGGTGGCCAGCGGCACGGCGAGCAGATCAGCCCCTGCCTGCATGTGGTTGACGGTCAGCTGGTTACCACGCTCGCTGCCGAGCAGGGCGGCGAGGGTGCGGGGGCCAGCCTGACCGATGGCGGTGATCATGTAATCCCGCTGGAAGTTGATCAGCGCCCGTTCGGTGGCATCGCCAAACCAGCCATCGACCGCGACCGGATAACCGCTGGCGGTGAGGCGGCGTTGCAGGTCGGCCACGGCGGTGCCGGTATCACCTTTTTTCAGGGTCATGGTTGAAATCTCCTGCATAGGTCACGGGTGCTGATCGCTTTGGTCGCCGCTGCAGCGGACTTGCGATGTGGCAGCAGGTGAAAGACCGAGCCACGGGTTTTGATGAGGGCGCTGAGTAAGAAGACGGCCAGCACGACGCTGGATAGATCAGGGATCGGCACGCCGCCGACGAGCAAGCGCAATGGCACTGAGCCGGAGGCCACGCAGAGCACCCAAGCCAACCAGGCGGGCAGTGCTTTATATTCGCCACCTCGACGGTTAAAGAACATCACACGCAGGAAGATGGCGGTGCAGATCAGGGCGTAAAAACAGGTGTAGATAAGGGCGTAGGTGGGGTCAGTTGGTATCAAGTTCATGGCTTGTTCCTCTTGTTGAACAGGCCGTCCAAGAGACGGTCTTGATTGCGGATAACGGTTTGCAGCAGGCGCACCGTCATTGATGAAGCGATCAGCGCCCCCACGGCTTTGCTGACGTTGATGCTGACAGGCAGGATGTTGGCCAAGAGATCTGCAGCCATATCGGTCAGCAGTAGGCCGGTAATAAATGAGGCAATGAGAAGGGTGATATTGCGCAGGACCCCCTTTTCTTCTGCGGTGGCGGCAAACACGATGGCCCCGGTAAATGCACCGAGAACCATGGCGGGATCCAAGCCAGGCAAGGTAAACAACATAGCCAGCCCGGCAAGGGTGCTGGTTGCAGTGAAGGTCGATATCGGTTCTGGCATCGTGCGCTCCTATCGTTTGCTGCCGTAGTGGCGGGAGGTCTGGAATTCGTGAATGGTCTGGCAGTCGGCGCAGCGTTCGCAGCCCCGGATCGCTTCGCGGCGTTCCTGCGGGATCGGGTCGTCGCAGTCGGTGCAGTAGTGGGGGCCCGTGCCGCTAATACGGGCGGCGTGGATGCGGGCAGCGATTTGTTGATCGCTGATCTCGGCCAGTCGTTCGAGTTCGTCGTCGAGTCGGCTCATGTCGGTGTTCTCTTTTCTCGCATTACGGTCAGTCCCATAGCTGGATCAGCGGCTGTTCGGCCTGAGTCGGGGCCGCTGGCATGTGGATGAAGGTACCGGTTGGCAGGATGGGGCCGAGCGCCGCCAGACCGGGGTTGAGGTTGAGCACTTGCTCGGTGATGCCTGCGGTGTAGCCGTAGTGCCGAAACAGGATGAGATCGAGGGTGTCGCCCTGTTGGCTGCGCAGTTGCATCAGATCAGCTCCACCGTGGTGTGGGTGGTGCCGAGAATGTCGCGAATGGCAAAGCGGGCGTCGCGGTAGAGGTCATCAGAGCTGATGATTTTGGCCTCGGCCCCTTTGACCCCATCGCCGGTAGCGCTGTAGTCGGCGTAGCGCTCGAGCAGGTTGGCGCGGGTCATGGCGTAGATGGCGCGGCGGTAGCTGTGCAGGTATACCGATCCGCCATTGATGGGCTCTGCAGGAACTGCGGCCAGGGTGGCGTGGCCTTCGCTTTCTCTGGCGGTGCGCCACAGGGCCAGATCCTGGTTGACGCTGGTGATGGCATCGATCACCGCATGGGTGAGGCGGGCAGTTGTGACTGTGCCATCAAGCCGGACGGTCTCGCGCAAGTCGGCCAGCGAGATCGCGGGCCAGAAGGGGGCGCTGGTGATATCGCCTTCTTCTGCGGCGGGCGGGGTCGGGTTGGTGGCTAAAAATCCGGTGCTCATGGTGCTCCTGACTTTGAGGTGGGGCCGCTTGTTGGGCGGTGGTCGGGCCGTCTGGTATGCCGGTGGCATTCGTCAGGCCCGAGCCGCCCAGGGTGCGGGGTACGCTCTGTTAGCTGGCCTCGCCGTCGGCGGGGGCTGGCTGTTCGGGGATGGATGGCTTTAGTTCTGGTTCGGGCGTGGGTTCAGGACCCGACGGCGGTGCCGGTTCGTTGTTGGGCTGGCCGGCGGCGGTTTTGGCTGCGTTCTCCTTTTTGATTTCGCGTGCCAGATCTTCCAGCTCTCGCTTGATGCCCACCTTGTCGTGCAATTCGATGGCCCGGCGGTAATGATCAGCCGCTTGCTCCTTGAGTCCTTCGGCGTAACAGGCGCGGCCCACCGCCTTGTGCAGCTTGGCGCGCACCTGGTCGAAGATGTCGCAGTCAGCCAGCATGTTCATGTAGCTGCTGAGCAGTTGCAGGGTCGGGCCATTGCCTGCCTCTTGCAGCTTGATGGCGGTCTCGGCCACTTCTTCGGCGATGAGGGTAGGGGCGGTGCGTTCGTACTGGTCCGGGGTATTGAGGCCGTGGCGGATCACGTAGTCAGCCATCGGAAGGGCGCCTGCCAGATCGCCGGTGTCGAGGTGCCAGAGCATGATGGTTACCATCACATCGTCTTGACCGCCGCGATCAGCGGCCAGCAGGCCATCAATCCACGGTTTATAGACGGCCAGCATGTTGCGCTTGGCGTCGATCTTGCGTTCGATGCTCTGAATGCCCTTGAGGGTGCGGCGGTGCTCGGCCAGCTGCATCAGCTGGAGTTCGTACTGGTTGGCGGCGGCGCGATCCTGCTCGGGATTGGCCGCCCCTTGCTGGGCGGCCAGTTTGCGTTGCTTGTTGTGCAGTGCGGGGCTTGTCATGTTTCCCCCTTATGCGGCCGCAGCCGGTTCAACCAGCTGGATGTGTTCGGCCAGCGCGGCGCCTTCGTAGTCTTCGACCACGTACGCTTCATTCACCGATTCGTAGTTCTCGATCTGGTCGCGCTTGGCGTTGTCGAGGATGGTGCGGCGGCGGGTGCCCTCCTGCCAGTAGATGGAGAGGTTATCCAGCCGGGTGATCAGGATGGCGTTGTCTGGGAAGCTCGGCACGCGTACGGCAGGCAAGCCGCCCATCCGTTTCTGGCTGATGATGACATCGGCGGCCATCTTCTCGCTCGGTACCTGGTCTTTGTTGACCATGGGGAAGTATTTATCGTGCAGCAACTTGCGACCGACGATGGCCACCAGTTCGGTGTCGTCGCGGTAGGTCGGGCCCAGTAGCTCGGTCATATCCATCACCAGGGCATCGAGGTTGTTGTATCCCTCAGCGGTGGTGATGCCGGAGCCAACCTTGACGACGCCGGAGCCAGCCTTGACCTCATCGAGCACGTTCTCCGGCTTGTCTTCACGGATCTTCTGCAGCCAGCCCTTGTTGACGTCTTGCAACAGCGGGTTGGTCACCCGGTTGGAGGTGGCGGCGCGGCTGACCCCATTAAAGCCGATCATGATGCGGTCGAGGGCCTGACGATGCAGGATGGCGTCGCGGATACGGGTCTGGAAGTCCTTGAACTTGGCCCAGGCATCGATCTTGGCGTAGCGCAGCACGGTATCGAAGTTGGTCTGTTCGCAGCGGTAGCTGTTGCCGGTCAGGTCGGTCGGATCGACAGCTTGGCGATCCCCCTTGGTGGTGTCAGTGGTACCGGCGATGGTGGTGTTGATACCAAGCCCCAGTTTTTCCCCTTCCTGCTCTGGCACGCCGACCACATTGATCATCGACAGGAAGGCGCTGGACTCCTGCACGCGGGTTTCCAGGGTTTGCTCAACCGAGGCGGTGACGGTGAATTTCTTGGTTTCATCCGGGATGCCGTTGAGCTCGCGGATTTTCTGGGTGAAGAGATTGAACTTCAATCGGGTGTCGTTACGCATGGGGTCGGGTCCTTAGCAGTCGGTGGAGTCAGTGGTGGTGCCATCGCCACCGGTGGCGGGATCGCGCTTGTGGCTGAAATCTTCCTGGCGTTCGAGCTGGGTGGTCAGGTCGGCCAGGGCTTTGGCGGTGGCATTCAGCTTGCCGGTCAGCTCGGTGAGGGTGGTTTCCTGCTGGTTCAGCTTTTCCTGCAAGGCGGCATCGATGCTGGTCACCTCTTTGGCCACGGCCTCAACGGCCTGATGCACATCGCTGAAATCGGCGTTGGCTTGCTGTTTGTGGTTGGTGAACAGGGAGGTGATGCGTTCAAGCAGGCCCGGGCCTTTCTCCTGCTCATCTTCAAATTCGATGATGGTTTCGAGGGCTTCGGTAAACAGGCACTCCGGATGGTATTTGCGGTCGGCCAGCGGGTTGACTGTGGCCTTGCTGCAGAACTGCAGCATTTCGGTGCCAAGGCTTGCCGGGCTGTCTGTCACGGCCAGCCCCATCATGTAGGCCCCTTTTTCGTTCAGGTTGGGGTGGATCTCGATGGAGGTGTAAACCTTCTGGCGCTTTTTGTTCAGCGCGATCAGCTCAGGCGTCGGGTCAATCTGCACGAACAGGGCCAGCCGCTGCTCCCCCTCGATGGTGACCTCTTCGGTCTTGGCGGCGGTGATGTCGCCGTACATCTTGAACAGGCCGTTGGGGTCGATGCCCCGGATATGCTCCATATTGACCCGTGCGCCATAGGTGGCCTGGTTGTAGCGCAGGGCCATGGTTTCAATCCAGTCGCGGGTGATGGCGCGGCCGTCGGTGGTGCCCCCCTCAACCGCAACACGGAAAAATTTGGACTTAGGCATGTGCTGGGATCCCTTTGATGATTGGGTAGTGATGTCGCGGTTATGGTCTGGGCGAGCGGCGGGATCGTGCAATCTGGGGCCAGTGTGTAGCAGCGCTACACACTGGCGGCGGGGCGTTTGGGGTGGCAGCGGCTGGGTAGACTGGCGCCATGACAACAGCACCCTTAGTTTTTCCCCACATCGACCCCAGACGGCAGGCCATGCACCTGTTCTTTCAGGGCTACCCGCTGCGCACCATTGCCGAGTTGCTGCAAACGCCGGAGGGTACCGTCTCGACCTGGAAGAAGCGTGACGGCTGGGAGGACATCAAACCGATAGACCGGGTGGACAGCGCCATCGAGGCGCGCATGATCCAGCTGGTGATGAAGGAGACCAAGAGCGGCGGCGATTTTAAGGAGATTGACCTGCTGGGCCGCCAACTGGAGCGGATCGCCCGGGTCAACAAGTACAGCAACGGTGGTAACGAGGCTGACCTCAACCCGAAAGTGGCCAACCGCAACAAGGGACCGAAGAAGGCCCCCGAGCGCAACGTGGTGGAGCCCGAGCAGCAAGAACGGCTCATCGAGCGGTTCGAGTCGACCATGTTCGATTACCAGCGGGTCTGGTATCAGGCCGGGCAGGAGTACCGGATCCGCGACCTGCTCAAGTCGCGCCAGATCGGGGCGACCTACTTCTTTGCCTTCGAGGCCTTCATTGATGCCCTGGTGACCGGGCGAAACCAGATTTTCCTGTCGGCCAGCAAGGCGCAGGCCCACATGTTCAAGCAGTACATCATCCAGTTTGCCAAGGAGGAGGGGGTTGAGCTCAAAGGTGACCCCATGGTGCTGCCGAACGGGGCGCACCTTTACTTTCTCGGTACCAACGCCCGCACAGCCCAGAGTTATCACGGCAATATCTACATGGACGAGTATTTCTGGATCCACGGCTTCCCGGAGTTTCGCAAGGTGGCGTCCGGCATGGCGATGCACAAGAAGTGGCGCCAGACCTACATCTCCACACCTTCCAGCCTGACCCATCCCGCCTATGACTTCTGGTCTGGTGCCCACTTTAACCGTGGCAAGGCCAAGGCCGACCGGGTCGAGATTGACCTGAGCCACGCCAATTTGTCTGCCGGCAAGCTGTGCGCCGATGGTCAATGGCGGCAGATCGTCACCGTGGAAGATGCGGTACGCGGCGGCTGCAATCTGTTCGACCTGGATCAGCTGCGCGGTGAGTATTCCGAGGATGATTTTCGCAACCTGTTGATGTGCGAGTTCATGGATGACACCGAGAGCCTGTTCCCGCTGGCGACGCTGCAGCGTTGCATGGTCGACAGCTGGCTGGTGTGGGAGGACTACAAGCCCCACACCTTGCGGCCGCTGGCCAACCGGGCGGTGTGGGTCGGCTATGACCCGGCCAAGGGCGGCAAGGGCGACAGCGCAGGTTGCGCGGTGCTGGCCCCGCCACTGGTACGCGGCGGCAAGTTTCGCATTCTGGAACGCCACCGCTGGCAGGGGATGGACTTTGATGCCCAGGCCAAGTCTATCCGCGCTATCTGCGATCGCTACAACGTGGCCTATATCGGCATCGACACCACCGGGATCGGGGAGGGGGTTTATCAGCTGGTGAAGCAGTTTTTCCCTGCAGTCACCGCCATCCAGTACAACCCCAACGTGAAGATGCGGATGGTGATGAAGGCGCAAGATGTGATGAACAAGGGGCGGCTGGAGTTTGACAGCGGCTGGACCGACTTGGCCCAGGCGTTTATGAGCATCCGCCGCGCCGTGACCTACAGCGGCAAGCTGCCCACCTTCGAGGCCAGCCGCTCTGATGAGACCAGCCACGCCGATATTGCCTGGGCAACCATGCAAGCTCTGTTACACGAGCCCCTTGAGGGGCAGACCGGCACCAATTCCGGCTTTATGGAGATTTACTGATGAGTGAGCAGATCAATTCGCCTGCCGATGTGCAGGCGTTTACATTTGGAGATGCGATCCCGGTGTTGTCCCAGCGGGAGGTATTCGATTATCTGGAGTCGATGCACAACGGCCGCTGGTATGAGCATCCCCTGAGCCTGCACGGGCTGGCGCGGGTCTATCGGGCGGCGGTGCATCACGCCTCGGCCATCCAGGTGAAGCGCAACATCTTGCGCGGCTGCTTCATCCCCCATCCGAAATTGAGCCTGGCGGCCTTCACCGGACTGGTGATGGACTACGAGATCTTCGGCAACGCCCACCTGCAGCGGGTGCGCAACCGGTTGGGCGGCTCCCTGCGCTATGACCAGATGCCTGCCAAGTACACCCACAGATCCCTCGACCTGGATCGCTATTGGTGGGTGCCGAGGCTAGGGCATGAGGTGGAGTTGCCCGCCGGTGAGGTGGGCCATGTGATGGAGGCGGACGTTAATCAGGAGATTTACGGCATCCCCGACTATGTGGCCAGCCTGAACTCGGCGCTGCTCAACGAGTCGGCCACCCTGTTTCGCCGTCGCTACTACGAGAATGGCAGTCATGCGGGGTTCATCCTGCATATTAGCGATGCCCTACAGAACGAGGGCGACATCACCGCGCTCAAGACGGCGCTACAAAACAGCAAGGGGCCGGGCAACTTCCGCAACCTGCTGCTCTACACCCCAGGCGGCAAGGCGGATTCGGTGAAGCTGATCCCAGTGGCCGAGATTGCGGCCAAGGATGATTTTCTTTCCATCAAGGGGGTAAGCCGGGATGATCAGCTGGCGGCCCATCGGGTACCGCCGCAACTGATGGGGGTGGTACCGAACAACACTGGCGGGTTTGGGGATGCCACCAAGGCGGCCCAGGTGTTTGATGTGAACGAGGTGGACAGCCTCAAGGCAGGGTTGCTGCAGTTTAACGAGTGGGCGGGTGAGGAGATCATTCGCTTCAATCCCTACAAGCTGGCCGCCGGTACCGAATCCCAGCCTTAGCCTGCCCACGAGTTTTGTTTGCTGCCTGGCGGAAGTCATTTAGATCACTCACCAAACTGTGGGATTATTAGACCACTACACCTCAGCTGATGCATGTGTTTGTGACGGATGATTTTGATGACTTCATAAGTTTGCTAGGCCAGAGTTTTTTGGCTGCCAATGCAGCGCAGCGAAGCATCGATATCAAGCGTGGTTTGTTAAGAGAGGTGAAAGATGAGTGACCCCCGACTTCAGAAGATGCAGAAGATGGCACAGCGACTCCATGAGACTGGCACTGTTGATGTGCTCACCATGCGCAAGATAGATGCCCTCGCCATGCAAGATCAGCTTGAGGTCATGAGTGCTAGACAGATCAAAGAGCTGCGGGCCAAGCAGGGGATCAGCCAGGGAGTGCTGGCCGTGGCCCTCAACATGAGCGCGGAAAGCGTGAAGAAGTGGGAGCAAGGTAAATCACAGCCCCATGGCGCTGCGTTGAGGCTGCTCAAGCTTATCGACCGCAATGGCATTGCCGCCGTTCTCTAGTACCAACTGCGATATGAACAATCAGCCCGCCCCGTGCGGGCTTTTTGTTGCCCTCGTATAAGCGCATCGGCGGCCCGCTGTTACGTTGACGACGCGAGCCACGCTGACCCCTTCGCAGATCCTTTCACGCTCACCCAGAGCAGCAGGCGCAGCCTGCCGACCCCTGCCAGCATCCACAGCGCGCAATCGGGACCCCGCCTCGCCTGCGCGCTTTATGTGTTGAAAACCATGCAGGTGAAAGACTGGGGGAGGGTATCGGCTCCCCGCGCCAGCACTGGCCGCACGCGGGACGCTGGATCCTTTCTGCGATCCTTCACTTTCCGTCAGATCCTTTCAGGCGCGAAGGGGAGAACACAGTTAGGTGTGGTAATAGCGGGGTGGCCGTCTTGTCGTTTGCCCACACACTGAGCCGTCAGCCAAGACGGCGAACCAACTGGTGCTCAGTTTGATGGGATCGCTGACGCCAGAGGGGCGGCAGTTTGGGGGCGCAATCGCGCCCCCAGTTGTTTTCCCTATTCACTCGACATCGTCATACATTGCTCGTGTGATTTCGTAGAGACCTAACGCCGCCATAAGCGGTGAGTAGCAGTTGGCTAACATGTGTAGTATAGCGAAGCGGAACCGAGCCAACTGGTACGAATCCGACTTAATGGCCTTGTTATGTAACCTTACACTCCAATCGGCTTTTCAGTTTTTAAGGTGCTTTTATCAAGCTCATTCTTGAGATGTTCCATTTTTGTTTTCAACAATTCTTGCTTTTTCCTGTTTTTCCAAATCACGTATAAGTCTATTATGTTTGCGAAATAGTCGTCAGTATTATAGGCGTGAATGATCCAGGGCATATAACGTTCTGCTGTAGAAATAAATGTGTTCGCAACTGATTTATACGCAACACTTTCATCTGCAACATTAGAAGTAAAATAGACCGCAAAGCTGTCCATTGCATTTACAACATCTAAAAGTTCCTGTGAGACTTTATCGAGCTCATCAATTGACGGTTTATTTTTTCCTACATTTTTGACCAATACATCTTTACCGTCTGTATCTATTTCCCAATTAGATGAGTCAAAAAAAGTACATTTTGAGGACACTCTCTTGTCATAAAGCTTATTTTGTAATTCTATGATACGAGTATTGTAATGACTGCATTGGCTAGCAGTTAAAGAAAGAGCATCTCTTTTGGATTGCGTTTGTAAAGACTCTTTCGCTATTTTTATTTGATACAAAGCAATTAAAGCAGCAATTGCAACGACAATTCCTGATATGAAGTATGCAATTTCTAAATAATCTCTAAACTCTTGCATCAAATTCTCCTTTGGTTACATAACACCCTGTTAAGGGGTGAGCAACACAATACCGAAGCCGCCGCAAACCACCTTAAACACCAAACGCAACGCATAGTGAAAATGCCACGCGTTGCGAATCCATCTTAAACAGTTTGTTAACACTACAATAGCGCAGTTAGCCCAGCGATAAACGGTGTAAAGACTGTAATATGAGCAGATACGTTTTGCATGAAATCTTTGTATGCGTTAGAAAAAGTACCCGTTTCATGGCTAGTTGCCAGCATGTTTACATTTTCTGTCAACATCTGGGCAGTTGTTTCATCAAGACCACTACCTTTGACACTCTCAAGCATTTCAGCAAAGATCGCTGGTTCGTTATATTGAGTGTGGGTAGTAGCTTGTGCAGTTGCACCGCTTGAATGAATGTTAATCGCAGAACCACTTACACCTGACACATTAATTGTTGAACTTACTTCTTTCACAATTTCGATCCCATTTTCTTTTTTATATAAATCACTTTCTTTGAGCATTTGAAGAGTAACCTTTACCGCTGATAACGAGCGCTCCTGATTACGAAACAGTTCGATCATCTGATTTACTGACCAAAGGTTCTCTCCATACTTATCACAAACACTTTTTGCTACATCGGGAACATTTGCGTCGTATGCACCATAAACCCAAGTACCCTCAAATTTATCAATGATTGACGTTAATGTAGGAAAGTCTGCATAAACTTCATTCGTATCTCCGATAGTCCAAGCCATAAACTGAGCCATATCTCGACCATTAGCATAGACCGCCTCGACCAAATGACGCTCGTTAAATGGAATTCGACAAATGAACCTAAAGTCCTCTTTGTTCTTCAAGTGGCTCCAATAATCAATATTCTTGGAAAATGCCTCTCCAATTGATAGCAACCTATGCATCAACGCTTCTACTTCAATTAAATCTTTTCTTACTTCCACAAAACTACCTTATTTGTAGTGTTAACAGTGATTAGATGGAAGGCGGTACTAATCCGTTAATAGAGCCTTCCATATAACATCGAATAGCCCTGATAACCGCCCCGAAAAAATTCATTTTAAATCATGATATTATCAGCCTGCCTCTGGTGCTGAACGTATCCGCAGCCGCTCCTCTTTTGGCTCCGATTTTTTCGCGGTGCAACAATACACTCAAGGAGCTGCAATGGAAAGCGCCAGCAAGCCTCGTCTTCGTGAACAAGTTCGGACTGTGATCGAGGCCACCTATCACATGGTGTAGCTGGCCAAGATGTAGGGCGGCGGAGCGAGAGCGAAGGTAAAGGGAAGGGCCTGCTGGTACTCATACCAGCAGGCCCTGGGCAGACACATTACCGATTTTTGCGGGTTAGCTGTGCAGGTGGGGGAGCAGGCGCCGCCAGTCTCGCTCACCGTGGGTGGCGCTCTGAATATGGCGGGTCTTGTCGACCAGGATCTGCTGGGCACGCTGCAGGGTCATCGGGTATTCGTGGATAATGGAGTAGTAGCTGCTGGCTGCGCTGTGCTCGGCAACGTCGAGCAGTGGGTAGATGGCTTTAGCTGCATTCATCATCCGGTCGGCGGCGCGCCACAACCAGGCGAGCGAATGCAGTTCGTCATCGGTCAGGGTGGTGATGGGTCGCGGGTGAGCGGCGGTCTCCCGGTCCAGCACATCGAGCACCCAGCGGCGGAACTCCTTGGCCAGCGCAGTGCGAGAGAACATGGCGATCAGATGGGCACCGCGCAGGGAGAAGACACGCGCATCTTGTTTACCAGAAGGGGTGGTCAGTTTGACCACCCCTGTCATTGACTCTGTAAATTCATCGCTGTGGCGGGTGTAAATACGCTGTATGGCTTTGTCGTCCGCATAGCCTAAAGCTGCGCCAATCTGGGCGGCGGTCAGCCAGGGTTGGCCGTGATGGGGGATAACGGTGAACTGGGTGTCATGGAAGCTGATGCTTTTCATGGTGTGATTCCTCGGATGCGATGCATGTGAATCGTCACCAAGAGCTGCGATCTCTGACTGGTGACGAGCTGAACAGGGTTCGCAGTACCGGGCATCCAAGGAAACCGGCCAGCCATAGGCTGCCCTGCCCAGCCCGCCATAACTGAGATTGCGGGTACTACTGGGCCGCACAATAAAAAACACGCGGGCGCGTGTTGTGCGCTTGGAATGCTTGCGGGCTGCGAAACCCGGCAACGGATTTTGCCGTTGCCTGCGCAGTATCGCGCAACAGCGCGGCATCAATCAACCCCAATAGTCCCCGATTCTCCCTTTTTGTCCCTTTGTGGGCCTTTGCGGCCCGCATTGGTGCTTATCAGGGAAAATCAGCACCATCACCCCGCCTGCAGGGTAACGGTTCTAAAGAGGGAAGGGGATGTTAGTTTTGGCGGGAGACATACACAGGGCGCGAGCGGCCCCGATGCGGCCGGGATGGTCAATGTGACCTTCTCGTCGGCGACACCTAGATAGAAAAATAGGCCCGAGAGGGCCCATTTAGGGTCAGCCGATCAACTTCAAATCGGCTTTGCGACGCTCTTTGAGGGCGTCATAGAAGTTCTCATGGGGGCCGACACTCAGCAGGTAGAGCTGTAGTTCCGCATCTTTCCAAGAGTAGCCCAGCAGCACCAACTGCCCCTTGAGCTTGAACTTGTGTACCCGCAGATACGATAAGTCCCCCTTCTTTTGTTCGCCGATCTCGGGGTCGTTGATGACCCGCTCGATCTCGTCTTCCACTACTTTCAGGTCGTTCGTCTGGAGCTTTTTGAGCTGCTTGCTAAACAGGCCAGATTCAAAAACCTCAATCTCGTTTTGTTCTTCTGACATAGCGGGTTACTTGCCCTTCTTTGACTTGCTCTGCGGCGAGCATCACGTCTTTGATGAAGCTGAAAGGCAGGTCCGGGTTGTCCTCGACCATGCGGCCGATCTTGGACCAGTACTCAATCTGCTTCGGCAAAGAGCGATGTGCTGCAGACGCGTGGATCTTCACGTCAGCGATAAAGTCATCGTCTAAGCGCACTGTTTGAGCCATTCGCTCTCCTCTGGGATTTTCCCTATCTACTCGGTCTACTCGGTCTACTCGGTCTACTCGGTTCACACGGTCTACATTGTCGACAGGCTTGGTCCGTCGATTTGTCGTGAGTATATATCTTACTTAATGGTTTGCAACAAATTGTCGCATTTAAAGATAATCTGTCTCGCGCGCTGGCACTGTATACGTCGGTCGCTGTAGGGTTCATTCGTTCTCCTTGCAATGGTCAGCCACTACCTGGTGCAGGGCTGGCTGGTACCTTGGGTTGAGTTGTTCGGCTGCCCCCGGGTTGGCGCGATA
Organism: Aeromonas sobria; assembly: GCF_000820145.1. Taxonomy (GTDB): domain Bacteria; phylum Pseudomonadota; class Gammaproteobacteria; order Enterobacterales; family Aeromonadaceae; genus Aeromonas; species Aeromonas sobria. Next base: position 61,045 of record NZ_CDBW01000041.1, read on the forward strand.
GGTGATGCTGCCCGGTGCGATGAAGAGGGTACGACCGGTAACGGCGCACCGAATGCAGCCGCTCTGGTCGATGGCTACGGGGGTGAGCTCCTCCACGATATGGCGGCGGCCAACAGTGCGGCCATCGGGTGAGCGCACTGGCACGGTGGGGCGGTTGGTGCTGGCCTGATACGGGTTCGGCACCTCGGGAGTGAAGGCCGGCAGGGCCAGCGATGTTGGGCGAGGGTGGCGGCGCAGGATGGCGCAGGCCACTGCCTGTTGTTTTCCCTTGAGCAGCCCCACCCACTGGCTGATCTCGCTGGCTGGCCAACGCTGCTGCAGAATGCAGGTCACCCGATTATCCAGGCGGCGGTAATCTTCCCGGCTGACGGTTTGCTTGCTGTTCATGTTCATGCCCACTTCTCGCTGTAGCCGTCCTGTTCTTGCAACCACTCGGGCGTGTCCAGCCCCTCCAATACCTTCCACATCTCTGACTGATAGGGTTGCGGCAGCATTTCGATCCAGCGGTGCGCCCCAGCGTGTCCCTGTGCCTTGTAAACCTTGCCGCACAGCTCAACCAGCATCGACCAATCTTCATCCCCCTCCGGTACCGCGTACTCATCCGGCTGGCCCTGTTCTACGGATTGCTGGCCAGCTGGCAGCCAATCCGGCTCGCTTGGTAGTGCGCGGCCTGACTGCACCTGTCCGTTTTCCAGCCAGAGGGTGAAACCATCCGCTCTGACGCTGGCGCCTGAGCGCAAACGCCCGATGGAGAAGGGCGATAAACCCCATTGCTCTGCCATTAACTGATCCGCGAAGGCCTCAGGATCCGGCCGCGTACAGTTATTGTCAGAGCTCCAAGGTGCCGGGCTGTCGCCCGACTGAACACCAACACCCACACCGGCAACCCCTGCGGCTTTGGTGGCTGCATGGGTGCCGGTGGGTACCACTTCCCACCCTTGCAGGCGGGTCTTGATGCCAAGGTTGGCGGAGTGCAGCCCCATCAGCCGCTTGATGTCTTCGCCGTAGCAGTTGGCTTGCGCCTCGATCAGGTGCGCCAGCTTGATGGGGTGCTCGGCACGGGTGGCCAGCGCCCCGCCCATGGCTTCGAGGTAGCAGCGAAAGATGGCGTTATCGGCGGCATAACGGGCGGCCTCAAAGCGCGGATCTTGCAACACCGGCTTGGGTGGCCCCACCAGATCGCCATGCTTCTTGGCGTTGCTGATCCGGCGCAGCTCGCGCCAGACCCCGACCGGGGCACCGCCGATCTGCTGAAAGGATCGAATGCCCCACCAACTTGCCCAGGCGCAGGCATGCCGCGCGCCATGATCTGCAGGGGTGTTGGCCTCTTCGTCGTCACCGACATAGGCGCCGTCGATGTTCTTGGCGATGTATTTGGCCAGATAACCGGTCGCATCGCCCTTGGTGGGGTCGATCAGCTTCCAGTCGAAACGGGGTTTGATATCGGTAAAGGCGGGGGAGGCGATGGGATTCCGTTCCAGCTCTGCTTTGTCGTTGGTCAGGGCATAGCGCTGCAGGGTGCTGATCACCTTGTTGCGATCGCTCGGGCGCATAAATAGCAACATGTGCCAGTGTGGCGTGCCGTCGTGGTGCGGCTCGCAGACCCGAAAGCCGTAGACGGGGGCATCATTGCGCTTGAGTGACGCACGGGTGAGGCTCCAGAGCTTGGCCAGATAGGCGCAGGTTTCGCGCGGGGTGGCTCCCTGGTACTTGTCGTTTTCGATGGTTTTGCCGTTGCGTCCTGTCTTCCAGGCGTGAAAGCGGCTCGGGGCTGTCCAGGTGAAGAACACCCCGACATGGCCCTGCTGCTCGGCGTAATCCTCAAAGCCACGCATCCGGGTCATCATCTCGTTGCGGCGGTTGACCGGATTGGAGGTGCTGGCCTCCCAGCAATCCTTCATCGACACGACCAGATCATACCGTTCGTTCATCACCTCCGACTCGGCCAGCCAGCGCATCATGGCCCGCTTGCGCTCGCGCACCACCTTCATGGTGGCGTTCGATACATACGCCGACACCCCCTTGCGCACCTTGCCAAGCAGAATATTGATGTGCTCTTGCAGCCGATCCCAGCAGCGGTTGATGCGCTTCTCCCACCATTTGGCAGAGAGCAGACGTACCATCACGCTCAAGATCCAGTTATCCCTTGCCTCTTCCGTTTTGAATTTCGGCAGATCGCCGATAAAACCCCACTGATCAGCCGGTTGGCGCACCTCTTCAAAGGTCTGCACCAGATCTGGTTCATTCCCTGCCTTGATGCCTTGCTCGATATGGCGCCAGATGGCGGCGGTCTGGTTGGCAAACTGGTGGGCCACTCGCTTGCGCCCTTCGTCATTGCGCATCTGCTGCGGATTAACCGGGATAGTGTGGATAAGGCCTCTTACCCACTTGGTGCGCTCACGCAGCCAAATGTTGGCATTGCGGCAGTGGCGGGTGGTGCCATCTTTGCGGCGGCGCACGTACTGCTTGAATAGGGAAAGAGTGAGCTGAGGTGACAGGCCATCGAGCAGTTGAATGGCCCAGACCAGATCTGATTGGCCGGGCGCACTGACAAAGGTGGTAGCAAGGTTGATGCCGGGCAGAGAGTTGGCCAAGCTGTCGATGCGCTGGCGCAAGGTCTTCTTTGACAGCGGTAACTGGTTGGGTTTGGGTGTTGGCAGCCGGGTGATGGCAAAGCCAAATTGGCCAGCCTCAGCGGCTGGCCCTGTGTTGGGTTTGTTACTCATTGGAGATGGTTACTCGACAGCTCGTTGAGGTCGCGGCGCAGCCCCGTGATCACTGTGGTGGTGTGGGCGCGCAGCTTTCTGGCTGCAGCGCACTGGCGCAGGGTCAGCTCGATGGTGGCCCGTGGTCGTGGTGAAAGCTGGCGGCACTCGATGAGCTGGCGCTGATATCTGCGCAGGCGTGCACTAACACTGCGCAGGTCTTCCCACCACCAACCTAAGTTCCGTTCCATTTCTGATATCAGACGGTGGCTCATTTGATGATCTCCCCCTGTCCATGCAGTGGTGCGCACTCGGCCCACCACTCGGCAATTTCCCGGGCCAGCGCCAACTCCACATTGGCTACGGCCAACCAATACACAGTGCGCATAGCCCCCAGCGCTAACAGTTCGGCCGCTTGATCCCGGTTGCCTCTGGCATCGCTGCCCGCGGCGATAAACTCGGCGCGGGCAGCAAACCAGTGAGTGGCCAGCTGGCTGACTGGTTTGGTGGGCTGCATATGCGCGGGGCCGGCTTCGCCCTGCGCTTGTTGAGCGTCCAGCTCAAACAGCTCTAAATTGCTCATCACATGCCTCATCTATGGCGTGGAAGTTCGGCTCATCGATGACGATATGGCTCGCCTCGATCCGGATAGAGATACCGAGCTCGCCCCCGCAGCAGAGCGGGGCGGTCGGCAGCAGGTGCGGCTCGTTTTGGGCCAACCACGTTTTCAGGCTGGCCAGGGTGAACAGCGTGGTGCTCATGCCTCATCCCCCATCACCAAATCGTCATCGAGCAGATCTGCCTGCTTGCTGGTTACCACCAGTTGCACCTGGATGTATTCATCCCCCGAGTAGAGTTCGCCCAGGGCGATGCGGTTATCTTCGGCGCGGGCGGCAAACATCTCGGCCAGTAGTCCCTCGATCACCTTGGGTGCCTGGCTGGCAATCTTGATGGCGTCACTCATGGGCAGATCCTCCGGTTGAGGTGGTGAAACAGCTGGTGCCAGCGCAAGGACTGCTGCGCCTGGACTAACAGGGATTTGCCCTCTGATCTGCGATAGATAAAGGAGGAAGGGCGGGCTTTGGCTGTCAGCCGTTGCTGAAGGCGCGGCAGTTCGGTCAGCGCCTCCTGTTCTGATACGGGATGGAAGAGCCGCTTCATGGCTGCACCTCCGGCGTGGCAATGCCAGTCAGCAGCCACTGGCTGTACTGGTTCAGCGTTGGATGGTTGGCGATCAGCAGTAACAGGCCACCGCCAATCTCGCGGTATCCCAGCTCGTAGTTCTTGAGCGTGGTGGGCGGAATGCCCAGCAGATCGGCAAACTTGGGGCGGCTTAGGTCCAACTGCTCCCGCAACTGGCGCAGGCGCTTGGCGGCATGGTGGTTCAGCAGGTTGATGTGAGTCGGTTGTGCGGTCATGGTCAGGCTCCTTGTTGAGCTGTGCAGGGATGGATGCAGCTGAACAGGGAGGCCCACGCCAGCGCAGTGGAACGCTCGGCGAGCGCAATACCATCAGGATGTTGGGTAAGACGGGCGCCATACCGGCCCGTCAGCTTGCGTTGTTGGATGCGAAGGTTGCGCAGCGCGCAGGGGATCGCTAAAGTTGCCATGTCGACTTCCTCGTACGTTGTTGATAAATGCCCGCTTGGAGTTGCTGCTCCGTTAAGCGGGCTTTTTATTGCCCGATTGCGCGCGGGCCCTGTTGGCTCATCGCAACAGCTGCCGCGATTGCGCGCCGCTGTTTCAGCTTTGCGGCCCGCTCCTTCTTCTCCCGCTCGATATCCCCGCTAGCGCGGGTGATGGGCGCCGGGTGCCACACCTTGCTGTCACAGCCGCCGCGAAACTCCCCCTGATAATCCAGCTCCAGCACCGCCAGGCGGATCGCCTCGCGCTGCGCATGGGGCAGGGTGGACAAGGTTGCGGTCATCAGCTGGCCGCGTGACTGACGGGCGATGGTGCAGATGGCGGCCTTCTTGGCGGCACTGATGGCCAGCCAGTCGGTATCCAGACTGCTGCGGGTCTTGCCGAACAACTCGCGCAGCAGCATGCAGCCCGCTGTGTTCATGGCGACCTGTTCCGCAGGCGTCAGGCCTGCCAGATTGCGTTCGTCGTGATTGATGTGTTGTTGTTGCATGCGGGTTTCTCCTTCACCTGGGCGCAGAAGTTGGTGGCCAGTGACGGGTCACTGGGCCACCTCTTTCACCCTGCGCGGGACAATGGGCAGCACAATGGCCGGATTGGGCATGGCACTTGGGCTGATGGTTGCGATGATTTCGAACCCCGCCTTGAAGGTGTGGCCGCAATCCACATTGCTGCATTGGTAAGTAGCGATGCCGCAAAGCGGGCTCATCCGGGTGGATGTGCGAGTGCTGGCGCGGGCACCACAGTGGGGGCAAATCAGTCTCATGGGTTCTCCTAAGCTCCGGCCGCCATGCGCGCCATATCCAGCGCACAAGACAGAGAGGGAATGGCTTGGTATTTGTGCTCGATCTCGGTGATCAGCAGGGCGAGGTTGCCCATGGCTGCCGTCGCCGCCCCGACCAGCGCATTGCGCTGCCCCTTGGTGACGCGGCCGCTCTCTACCACTGTCAGCGCCTGCGCGCCGAGCCCGGCTACCTTGGCCGTGGTGTCGATCACTTGATGGGCCAGACTTGGGCCCTTCTCCGATTCGGGGATGGCAATGGCCGTCAGGCCACAGCAGAACAGGGCGCCATCGAACAGGGTTTCATCACCATCACTCGCCTGGGTGATGGCAATCAGCTCGGCCACGGTCAGTTCGTGGGGCTGATCTGGGTTTAACTTGTTGCGCAGGGTCTGCGGGTTCATGCCTGCCAGCTCGGCGATCTCGGCCACGTTTTGGTTAGCCGTAAAGCGCTGGCAGGCACTGATCCAGTGCGGATGTTTGTTGGTGCTATCCGTAAACATGTGAAGTTCTCCTTGACCCGTTATGGTGTCTGTAGGTTCACGCGAGCGTCATGGTGACGTAGCGCTCGGCCTGGTAACGGGCCTGCAGGAACAGGGCGTACAGATTGACCTCGCGCGGTGCGCCCGGGCCGTCTTGCAAGATGGGCAACTGGCCGCGATCGGCGCGTTTCTTGATGGCCCCAATGCTCATGCCTTGGCGCTTGGCATACTCCTCCAGGCTTTCGCTGACGCGATTGCCAAAGGGGTAATCAAGCGGCAACTGGCTTACATCGCTGGGGATGCGGATAGGTTTGATTCGAGTAGTCATGATGAATCCTTCTTAGGGGGTTCAAACACACGGGGTGGGTTGTGGCGGTGCGCTATTTGAAAGGGCCGTTGCAGTCGCGATAGCCCGTTTCACGCTCGGAAAATTTTGTGGAGAGGTGGCCGCATCGACGCGTTGAGTGACTCGCGAAGAGTCGGTCTGCGCTGATGCAGTGGGCTCGGCTTTGAGTTGGCCACAGGTCAGCACCTCTATTTGGTAGGAACGTAACTCAGGGACTTTCTCTTTCCACTGAGAGATCGCCTGCGTCTTCACTCCTAAGGCTTTTGCTAGAGGGGCTATCCCCCCGAAATGTGCTATTGCATCTGCTGTATTCATGCTCTTCACCTCGATAGTTAACTAACTTACGAAACTTACTTTACGATCGAAATGCAGATGCTCGCAAGTTAATTTACCCAAAAGGTAAATCAAATTACGTAATTTGGGGTGTAATCTCTCTTACATGAACGTAAGCGAACGCATTAAAGCCCGGCGATCAGCCTGTGGGTTTACACAAGAACAGCTAGCTGCCCGAGTTGGTGTAACGAGGGTGGCTGTTAGCCATTGGGAGAGGGGAGGGGCTGAACCAAAAGGCCGCTACCTCAATGATTTGGCGGAGGCGTTGGAAGTTACCGTTGATTGGCTTCTGACTGGAACTGGTCTTGACCAGACAACACACCAGCCCTTACCCGGTTATCACAACGTCGAACCAGCGGTGATACTGCCCGGCAAGCGGATCCCTGTGCTCAGCTATGTCCAGGCGGGCAATTGGCGCGAGATGTGCGAGCAGGCCAGCAACTTCGATGGCAATGTCGAATTCGTAGCAGCAAGTAGCGAGATTGGCCCGTACGGCTTTGGCCTGTGGCTCCGTGGTGATTCCATGGTGCCGCTGTTCAAGGAAGGGGATCTCATCATCGTTGATCCAGACGAAGGACCCCAGCCAGGGGATTACGTCGTTGCCAAGAACGGCAGCGGTGAGGCCACCTTCAAAAAATACCGGCCTCGCGGAATTGATGAGAATGGTCAAGAGGTGTTTGAGCTGGTCCCCCTCAACGACGATTACCCCACCATGCATTCCGACCGACAGCACATCCAGATCATCGGGGTGATGGTAGAACACAGATCATATAGAAAAAGACAAACGGGGCGCTAATGCGCCCTTTTTTGTTGGGGGATGGTTGCAGTTGAACTGCTATCGATAATTCATAAACGAGCTTGATGTTGTAGCCCAATTTGTAAAACCGCGGGTATAAATAACTTCAAAAACAACTTGGTGCGATCGGAGGGCTGCAGATGGCGAAAAGGAAAAAACTCAGTAACTCATTTTCAACTGGAAGTGGGGGTGGTCATTTTGAAGCACATGTACAAGCATCGTTTGTTACGCTAATGCTTACTGGCGGGCATGTTCCTTACTTACCCTGCTGGCCTATTACAGAGATTAAACTTCAAGGCAAAGTTGATGGTTTTGATACTGATGACCTTATAGTCTTTATAGAAGACGTAAATAGTAAAGAACGACGTAAGCTCCTCGGGCAAGTCAAGCATTCTATAGGCATTACTTTGCACAACCCGGTGTTTGCTGAAGTGATACAAGCAGCTTGGAATGATTTTAATAATCCCGATTTGTTCAATAAGGGAAGAGATGTAATTGCGTTGATCACTGGCCCACTCAGTGCAACGGATCAGCATACGGTCTCTTGGCTCTTGAACACTGCAAGGCATACAAAAAACTCGGATGAATTTTTTAGGTACGTGCAACAGGCAAACTTCAGTCCACCCAAAAGCAAAGTAAAGATTGAAGTCTTTCAGCATCATCTAAAAGTAGCTAATGATGGGGTTGATGTTTCAAATGACGAATTATATGATTTCCTAAATTGTTTTAAACTCCTTGGCTACGATCTTGGCAACGAGTCAGGAGTCGTATTGTCACTGCTGCATTCACATATCTCACAGTTTGAACATCAACATACGTTGGGTGTCTGGTCTCGAGTTGTTGAAACTGTACAAATATGGGGTAAAGATGCTGGCACTATAACTCATAGCAATTTGCCTGAAGACCTTCGGGAGGCTTTTAAGAAAAAAGCTAAAATGGAGATGCCAACGATACTCAAAGCACCTCCTGTAAAATCCAATAATAATTGGTTGCAGCACACGGATGCTACTTATCTGGCCCTTGCAGTACTACTTGGCTCTTGGAATGACAAGAATATACATGATATTGAAGCGATAACTCAGTTGTTTGGAATAGACCATGAGGAATGGCTCCGGAAGGCACAGGATTTATTACATTGTCCCGATAGCCCACTTTCTCTAAAAAATGGGATTTGGAATGTTGTCAATCGGACCGAACTTTGGAAACAACTCGGATCACGTATTATTGACCAGGATCTAGACACGTTTAAGAGGTTAGCGATTTCTATTCTGAAAGAGTCTGATCCTGCTTTTGAATTACCAGCAAAGGACAGGTATGCGGCTAGCATTTATGGCAAAGAACTTCAGTATTCGAGAGTACTACGAAAAGGTGTTGCCGAAGGTTTAGCTATTCTTGCGTCCCAACTTGGCTCATGTAACCACTGCTCGCAAGGAAAAGCAGAAGTTACCAGCGTGTTAGTTATACGAGAGCTTCTGGCTGCTGCTGATTGGATTCGTTGGGGAAGCTTGGACGGTTTATTACCCGCCCTGGCTGAAGCTGCTCCTGGTGAATATCTTGCTGCCATTGAGGCGGCCATACGACTGGAGCCATGCCCCTTTGATGAGCTATTTTCCCAAGAAGGTGATGGTATAACTGGGGGTAATTATTTAACTGGCTTGCTTTGGTCTCTCGAAGGGCTTGCTTGGGATGAACAATACCTAGTACGTGTCTGTGTTGTGCTTGGTGAAATTGCTAGCCATGACCCTGGTGGTCGATGGGCTAACAGGCCTTCCAATTCACTTACAACTATCTTGCTTCCATGGATGCCACAAACATTGGCATCCATTGAGAAGCGCAAGGTGGCAGTCGATACACTCCTGAAAGAAGTTCCTGAGATCGCTTGGGAGTTGATAATCCAACTTTTACCTGACGAGCATAGGACTTCTTTTGGGACACATAAGCCAATTTGGCGCGGGATAATCCCGGAAAATTGGGAGAAAGGTGTTAAACCAGAGGAGTATTGGCAACAGTCTTCTTATTATGCAGAGCGTGCAGTGGCTGCCGCTGGTAATAATATAGAACGCCTTACAAAGTTGATTGACCGTTTTGATAGTTTGACTGAGCCGGCTTTTGAACAGCTTGTTAATGTATTGAGTTCTGAGCCTATATATACCCTTTCAGAAGAAAAAAGACTTCCTATTTGGAATAGGCTTAATAAATTTACCAGTAAGCACCGTAAATTCTCAGATACAAATTGGGCTTTACCAGAAGAGTTAATTGTTCGTATTGAGAAAGTAGCTACGTTGCTTGCACCTATAGATCCTTTCAATCTATATCAGAAGATCTTTAGCGACCGTGAAACTGAATTTTACAATGAAAATGGGGATTGGGAAGAACAGGCCAAAAAGCTTGACTTACAACGAGAAATGGCCATATCAGAAATTTTTAATAAATATGGTATGGATGGTGTTATTCGGTTTGCTGAATCAGTATCATCTCCACATCATGTAGGGTACTCAATTTGTCATGTTGTCAATAATGATATTGAGCGAGCACTGTTACCAAACCTTCTTGATTCAGACGATAATAAACACCGCATGTTGGTGAGCAGTTTTATTTATCGCAAAACCAGAATAAATGGCTGGGAATGGGTTGATAGCATAGATAGAACTAGCTGGACACCAGTGCAAATTGGTCAGTTTCTTGCGTGCCTTCCATTTTCAAAAGAGGCTTGGAAAAGGGCTGCCAATTGGCTTCTGAATAAAGAGAATGAATATTGGAGTCGTGTTCATGCAAATGCATATCAGATCGATGGAGATCCAGCCATAGCCATTGATAAGTTCATTGAGCATGGGAGACCACACGCAGCAATCAGTTGTTTGAGTGCTATGCGCCATACCAAACAGGTGCTTAATGCTGATCAATGTGTTCGTGCTCTACTGGGTGCGCTGTCTTCCGAAGAGGATAGCTCCACAATGAACCGTCACAGTATTATCGAGCTGATTAAGTATCTTCAAACCGAGCCGTCGGTTGAACAAGATCATCTCTTTAGGGTGGAGTGGGCATATCTTCCCTTGCTGGACCGACATAGTGGGTTAGCCCCCAAATGCCTTGAAAGAAAACTCGCTACTGAGCCCGAGTTCTTTTCAGAACTAATTAGACTGATCTATCGCTCTAAGAAAAATGATCAGCCAGTAGGGGAGGTCACAGAAACGTCAAAAATGATTGCCACAAATGCTTGGCAATTGCTTCGCGAGTGGAAATCCCCACCGGGAACACAAGAAGATGGAACGTTTAGTGAAGAGAGGTTTGTCGAATGGATTCGGAGTGTAAAAGAGATATGTACGGAATCAGGACATTTAGAGGTTGCACTTACCACAATTGGTGAAGTGCTGATTCATACCCCACCTGATATAAATGGGTTATGGATACGTCGTGTTGTTGCTGATGTACTGAATGGCCGTGATGCTGAGTCCATGCGAGATGGTTTTAGTAGTGCGATATATAACTCGCGTGGCGTCCATTGGGTTGACCCAAGTGGAAAGCAGGAAAGAGAATTGGCTGAGCAATACCGAAGAAAGGCTGAAGAAGTAGAGAACGCTGGTTTTGTACGGCTTGCAGTTACGTTACGAGAGGTTGCTGACGGCTATGACCGAGATGCCGAACGTATCATCAACCGGCATGAAGATTAATCTCTAACTTACTGATAAAGGAGGCGCAATTGTGCCTCCTTTGACATCTGCCCATAGATAATCGCTTTAACTCGTGACCTTCTCATGTATGCCTTGCCCCATATTAAACACTCCCATTCTTAATTTATTCCTGTATAAATACACAGTGGTTTGGCGGAGTTACTATGGACGTTAGACAGCTGTGGCTGGGAGTGGTCTCGATGTGTGGGCCGTGGGGATGGGTGAGTGCCCACCTGTATAAGGAGGAATGATGAGCATCAAGTCCACTCCCGAGGGGTACTTGGTCGATATCCGTCCGCAGGGGAGGGAGGGCAAGCGGATCCGCAAGCGCTTCAAGACCAAGTCCGAGGCCCAGCAGTTCGAGCGCTGGGTGATCGCCACTGAGCATAATAAAGAGTGGGTGGATCGTCCGGCAGATAACCGGCCGCTTTCTGAGCTCATCGAGCTTTGGTGGCGCTACCATGGCCAGACCCTGAAAGCAGGGGAGGCGGTACGCAAGAAACTCCACAATATAGATGCCGCTTTGCGCAAGCCGTTAGCAAGGCAGATAACCCGGGCGCTGTTCTCCGAGTATCGGGCGCAGCGACTGCATGCTGGCCGTCAGCCCAAGACGGTCAATCGTGAACAAGAGATGCTGGGTGGGGTGTTCTCGGTCCTCATTGATCTCGGCCATTACCACCATGAACATCCGCTCAAAGAGATGAAGAAGGTCAAGCTGGTTGAGCGGTCGATGGGCTATCTTACCCAGGAAGAGATCAGCGAAGTTTTAGGCAAGCTATCGGGGGATAACCTGAACGTGGTCAAACTCTGCCTGGCCACAGGGGCGCGTTGGAGTGAGGCGGCCAATCTGCGCAGCGAGGATGTGCTGGCCGGTCGGGTGACTTATATCAATACCAAGAATGGCAAGAACCGCACAGTGCCGATCTCTGTCGAGCTGACGAAAGAGATAACAAATGGGGTGAATCGGGGCCCGCTGTTCCGTGACCTCGACTATATGTTGGTGCGTGAGGTGATCAAGTCAGTGGCGCCAGATGTTGGTGCGTGAGGTGATCAAGTCAGTGGCGCCAGATCTACCAGCAGGGCAGGCGGTGCATGTATTTCGGCACACTTTTGCATCACATTTCATGATGTCCGGGGGAAACATCCTCGCGCTGCAAAAAATTTTGGGCCATCACAACATCCAGCAGACCATGACTTATGCCCACTTCGCACCGGACTACCTGAGCGATGCAGTGCGCTTCAACCCGCTGGAAAATCCGCTGCCCACCACATGACAAAGTGTCCACAAATTGCCCCAAACAGGGTCATCTGGGGTGACTAAGCGTCACCCCCTGTAGTGCCTAACTCATTGATTGCCATCTAAGTTGTTGTTTTTATTAGGTATGTGAAGGCGGCTCAGGCCTCCTTTTTTGTTATTTCTGTTTTGCCATCAACGTCTTCCCCCACACTTTAAATAAACCACAAAAGACCGGCTCGGATAGCTGACTCGATACCTATAAATATGCCAACAAACAAAGTTGGGTGGCCACTATTTCAAGAGGATAGGGTAGGAGTTGAGACTCGCTTGATATAACAAAATGATTTATAGGGAGAAAAGCAGGCCATAACTATGGTCAGTGAAGGGCCTTTTTTTGTATTATTCCCCTCTTGACCTTATTTAGCCTAAAGGCTCCTGTTTCGGAGTGGTGACGAGGAAGACATGCAACAGCTTGAAGAAGTAGTAGGCCAAGCCAAGGCCGATATTGAGGGCGTGAGCGATATCGCTACCCTCGATGAGATCCGGGTCAAATATCTGGGCAAAAAAGGCTTTTTTACCGAGCAGATGAAGGGCCTGGGCGCCCTGTCTGCTGAAGAGCGTCCCGCCGCGGGCGCCGTGATCAACCAGGCCAAACAGCAGGTTCAAGATGCCTTGAACGAGTGTCGTGAAGCCCTCGAAGTCGCCGTTCTGAACCAGAAACTGGCCGCCGAGACCATCGATGTCAGCCTGCCGGGCCGCCGTATCGAGAATGGCGGTCTGCATCCGGTGACCCGTACCATTGAACGCATCGAGCGCCTGTTTGGCGAGATGGGCTTCAAGGTTGCCCGTGGTCCCGAGATTGAAGATGGCTTCCACAACTTCGATGCGCTGAATATTCCGGCTCATCACCCGGCGCGTACCGATCACGATACCTTCTACTTCAATCCTGATCTGATGCTGCGAACCCACACCTCCGGTGTGCAGATCCGCACCATGCAGCAACAACAGCCGCCGATCCGCATCATTGCGCCGGGCCGCGTCTATCGTAACGACTACGACATGACCCACACCCCGATGTTCCATCAGGTTGAAGGTCTGCTGGTTGACGAGCATGCCAGCTTTACCGAGCTGAAGGGCATTCTGCACGACTTCCTGCGCAACTACTTCGAGGAAGATCTCACCATTCGCTTCCGTCCGTCCTACTTCCCGTTCACCGAGCCGAGCGCCGAAGTGGATGTGATGGGCAAGAACGGCAAGTGGCTGGAAGTGCTTGGCTGCGGCATGGTGCACCCGAACGTACTGCGTTCGGTCGGTATCGATCCGGAAAAATACTCCGGCTTTGCCTTCGGCATGGGCGTTGAGCGCCTGACCATGCTGCGTTACGGGGTCAACGACCTGCGTGCCTTCTTCGAAAACGACCTGCGCTTCCTCAAGCAGTTCAAGTAAGGGCGAGAGAACATGAAATTCAGTAAATCCTGGGTGATGGAGTGGGTCCGCACCGAGTTGAGTGACAACGCACTGGCCGAGCAGATCACCATGGCTGGTCTGGAAGTGGACGCCGTGGAAGCGGTGGCTGGCCAGTTCAACAATGTGGTCGTGGGTGAAGTGGTCGAGTGTGCCCAGCATCCGGACGCCGACAAGCTGCGGGTGACCAAGGTCAACGTGGGTGAGGCCGAGCTGCTAGACATCGTCTGCGGCGCGCCGAACTGCCGTCAGGGCTTGAAAGTGTGCGTGGCCAAAGTAGGGGCGACCCTGCCGGGTGATTTCACCATCAAGAAAGCCAAGCTGCGTGGCCAGCCGTCTCACGGCATGCTCTGCTCTTTCAGTGAGCTGGGTATCGAAGTAGAGGCGGACGGCATCATCGAATTGCCGGCCGATGCCCCCATCGGCACCGATATTCGCGACTACCTCAATCTGAACGACGTCTCCATCGACGTGGATCTGACCCCGAACCGTGCCGATTGCCTCGGTATCGCCGGTCTGGCCCGTGAGATCGGCGTGCTCAACAGCGTGGACGTGGTCGAGCCGACCTGGGCACCTGCTGTTGCCACTATTGACGCAACTTTCCCGATCCGGGTTGAAGCAACCGCCGATTGCCCCCGTTATCTGGGGCGCGTTATCAAGGGGCTGAACCTGCAGGCCCAGAGCCCGCTCTGGATGCAAGAGAAGCTGCGCCGTGGTGGTATCCGCTCCATCGACGCCATCGTAGACATCACCAACTACCTGCTGCTGGAATACGGTCAGCCGATGCACGCCTTCGATCTGGCGGCGCTTGAAGGGGAACTGGTGGTGCGCCGCGCCCATAGCGATGAGCCGATGACCCTGCTCGACGGCAACGAAGTGAAGCTCAAAGAGACCACGTTGGTGATTGCCGATGCCAAAGGTCCTGCCTGCATGGCCGGTATCTTCGGTGGCAATCGCACTGGCGTTTCCGAGACCACCACCGACATCCTGCTGGAGTGCGCCTTCTTCGCGCCGCTCTCCATCACCGGTCGTGCCCGTGCCTACGGTCTGCACACCGACTCCTCCCATCGCTTCGAGCGCGGGGTTGATCCCGAGCTGCAAGCCAAGGTGATGGACAGAGCCACCCGTCTGCTGCTGGACATTTGTGGCGGAGAGTGCGGCGGTGAAGCGGGTCCGGTCATCGAAGTCAAATCCGATGCCCATCTGCCGAAGGCTGCGCCCATCAAGTTGCGTCGCACCAAGCTCGACAAGGTGATCGGTATCAGCGTGGTTGATGCTCAGGTGGTCGAGATCCTGACCCGCCTCGGCATGCAGGTCACTGTGGATGCTGACGGTTGGACTGCGCTGGCGCCCTCCTGGCGTTTCGATATCGCCATCGAGGAAGATCTCATCGAGGAAGTGGCCCGCATCTACGGCTACAACAACATCCCGAACCTCAAACCCGCCGCTTCTCTGGCGATGGTTGAGCAGGCAGAAGGGCAGGTGACCCTCAAGCGGGTACGTGATCTGCTGGTTGACCGCGGTTTCCAGGAAGCGATCACCTACAGCTTCGTCGATCCCAAGACCCAGCAAACCCTGTTCCCGCAGAGCGATGCCATCGTGCTGCCCAACCCGATCTCGGTCGAGATGTCCGCCATGCGCGTCTCTCTGTTCCCGGGTCTGGTACAGGCAGTGGTCTACAACCAGAACCGTCAGCAGCCGCGCGTACGTCTGTTCGAGCAGGGTTTGCGTTTCATCAAGGATGAAAGCGCCGAGAACGGCATCCGTCAGGAGCCGATGCTGGCAGGTATCATCATTGGCAACCAGAGCGACGAGCACTGGGACATCAAAACCCGCGCAGCCGACTTCTTTGATTTGAAAGGGGATCTGGAAGCAGTGCTGGACTTGACCGCCGAAGGGGCCACCTTTACCTTCGAGCGTACCGAGCACAGCGCCCTGCACCCGGGCCAGAGCGCAGCCATCCTGCGTAATGGCGAGGTCATCGGCCACATCGGCGTGATCCACCCGAGCCTCGAGAAGAAGCTGGGCCTCAAGAGCCGTGCGGTGATGTTTGAACTGGAGCTGGACAAGCTGACTCCGGCCAAGGTGCCGATGGCTGCCGAAGTTTCCAAGTTCCCGGCGAACCGTCGTGACATCGCCGTGGTGGTCGACCGTCAGGTTCTGGCAGGTGATGTTCTTGCAGTAATTAAAAAAGTTGGCGGAAATCAGGTAGTTGGAATAAACTTGTTTGACGTATACCAGGGTGCTGGTATGGCAGAGGACAAGAAGAGCCTGGCCATCAGTCTTGTATTGCAAGATACCCAGCGCACTCTGGAGGAGAAAGAGATTGCCGAGACCGTAGACAATGTCGTGCGGGTCCTTGGTGAAGAGTTGAATGCATCCTTGAGGGATTGATCTATGGCGCTTACCAAAGCCGACATTGCAGAGCACCTGTTCACCCAACTCGGGATGAGCAAGCGTGAAGCCAAAGATATGGTGGAAGCCTTCTTTGAGGAAATCCGACAGGCGCTTGAGCGTGGTGAACAAGTCAAGATTTCAGGCTTCGGTAACTTTGACCTTCGTGAGAAGAATCAGCGTCCTGGACGAAATCCCAAGACGGGCGAAGATATTCCGATCAGCGCCCGTCGGGTGGTGACCTTCCGGCCTGGCCAGAAACTGAAGGCCAGGGTAGAAAATGTTGAACCCAACGAGTGATAAAAAGCCAGGCAGATGCCTGGCTTTTGTTTTCAGATGACAAAACTCCCCATTTTTTTCCTGGGCGCCGTGCTGGCCATGCCGCTGCATGCCATGGTACTGCCCCTCCCGCCCGCGACCCAAGCCTATGTGGACTCCATCAAGAAGTTGGAAGTCTGTTATCCGGCGACACTTCCACCTCCTTACCTGTTAGCGGAGGGGGGCTTGTTCAAGGATCGTTTGGTCAGACTGGCCGACGTATTGCCGGTGCCGCTGACGATTCATGAATTACCTGACTGGCAAGCTGTGCGTGATGCCCTGCTACAGGGGCGTTGCGATATTGTCCCTCATGTCGGCCCCATCTCCGCCGTACTACCCAACATGCGGGTGAGTCGCGCTATGCTGGAGACCGACTCGGCCATTCTCTATCGTGGCGATCTGCATAACGCGACATTTTTAGCCTCACCCGCCATGGGCTCCACTCGAACGCTAAAGGACCTCTACCCTGATGCGGTGATCAAGCCATTGTCTAAACAGGAAAATCTTTACTCCGCGCTGGAAAGTGGCAAAGGCAACGCCTATCTGGGGGACTATTTGCAACTGCGCTATATGATGCGTGAGTTCCCCGCGGATGGCTTGCGCTTGCGGCGTTTGCTCGGGAATGAGCGGGTAGTCAGCTATCGACTGATGATGCGTGGTGGACCTGAGTTGGTTCAATTGATTGATACAGCAATTCGCTATATGCCTGCCGGTAGCCTGTACGCTGATTTGGGTCGCTATCTCGACCAAGGGTCCCTTTATATCGACCAGCTGCGCTTGACCGATATTGAGCAGGCCTGGTTGTCCGGCAGACAGCGCACGGTGCGCTTGGTGGTGAACCCCGAGTTAATGCCCTATAGCGGCATCAATGAGCAAGGGGAGACGAAAGGGTGGAGCGCGGATGTGTTGCGCTGGGTCACGCAGGAGACCGGCCTGACATTCAAACTGGTGCCCGCAGCCAGCAAGGCGGAGGCGATAGATAAGCTGCGTCGAGGTGAGGCGGATATGATGGCAGGGTTGCCCGAATCACCGGCCCTTGCGGATGAGTTTACCTTCAGCAGGATGATCTCCATCAACCGCTTTGCTTTGATCAGCAAGCACACAGTGCCAACTGACCATATCAGTCAGCTTAAACGGCAACGTATTCTGGTCCCTGAGTCGCTCTATGATCCCTCCTTGTTGGCTCAGCTGGGCCAGCAGGAGTGGATCCGTACCGATAATGTGGCGCAAGGGCTGGCCGCTTTACGTCAGGGCAAAGCAGATGCCATGTTGAGCGAGCTGTATCAGCTGCAATACCCGCAGCGTACCAACCTGCTGGAAGGGCTCGATATCGAAGAGCTGGAAGACAAGTTTGGTCTTGGATTTGCGATGAACAAACAGGAGATTGAGCTGGCCGGGGTGTTAGACCGCAATCTGATGATCCTGACGAGTACCCAAATGGATGAACTCAATCAGCGCTGGCGCCGCCTGCTGGTGGTACAGCAGCCTGGGGTGAGTTATGCCGCCTGGTTTGGCTCCATCTTGATGGCGTTATTGATCAGCATCAGTGTGATTTCGATGATCTGGCGTTCCCGTCAGCAACTGGCCCGGGAGATAGCCCAGCGCCAAGAAGTTGAGAAGGCGCTGGCTATCGAGAGTGAACTGCGTGAAACCATGTTCCAAGCGTTGCCTGTTCCGGTTTTTTTACGCAACAGCCAGGGCAAGGTGATCAAGTCCAACAAACAGGGTCGGCGCTTGGCCATCCGTTATGCGGAGCAGCTGATGCTGCCTCCGGTACAACATCAGAAGAGTGAAGGCGAGCTGGTGTTGGGCGAACAGGTTTTTGCTTATGCCCAGCACCCCTTGCGTTTGGATAAACAAGCGCCCGCGACCGACCTTATCGCGTTATCGGACATCAGTGTGTTACGTGAGCAAGCTCGTTTCTTGCGCCAGGGTGAACGCCGGCTGCGTGCCTTGACCAATACGGTTCCCGGTGTCGTGCTGCAATTTATGTTTGAGCGGGGGCGGGTAGGGAACATCGAGTTTATCAGCCGGGGTTGCTATGAGTTGCTTGGGCTGGCCAGCCAGCAGATCCGCCGTGAACCGAAACGGGTGCTCACAATGCTGGAGCGTGAAGATCGCCGCCAGGTCCGCCGCGAGATGTTTGCCATGCTGCAGGGCGGTACGCCTTTCTCGTTCACCCTGCGTTACCACCATCCCACCAAAGGCGAACGCTGGTTGCAGCTCTATGGTCGTGGTCGTACCCAGTCACAAGGCTGGCGGATATATGCGGTGATGCAGGATGTGACGACACGTATCGAGCAGGATCAGGCATTGCAGCACTCCCATGAGCAGGCGCAGCAAGCGGTGCTGGCCAAGGGGCGCTTCATGGCTGCCATCAGCCATGAGATCCGCACCCCGATGAACGCAATACTCGGGTTGCTGGAGTGGTTGGCCAGCACACCATTGTCGCAGGAACAAGGGTCTGCACTGGCACGGGTACGTCAGGCGGGAGATGAACTGCTTGGCCTGCTCAACGATGTGCTCGATTTCAGCCGCAACGAAAACAGCAAGTTCGCGCTCTCGCCCCAGCCCACCGATTTTACCGAGCTGTGCGAGCACGTGGCGGCGGTGCACTGGACTAAGGCGCGGGCCAAGGGATTGCAACTGCGCCTGCAGCTGGACCCGGCTCTGCCAGCCCTGCAGACCCTCGATCCCCATCGGGTGCGGCAGGTGCTGCACAATCTGCTCTCCAATGCCATCAAGTTCAGCCAGCGTGGGGAAGTGGTGCTGTGGGCCGAGCAGGCCGCGTCGACCTTGCGCTTCGGCGTCGATGATGAGGGGCCGGGGATCACCGCCAAAATGCGCCCTACGCTCTTTATGCCCTTCGAACAGTTTGCCGTTGAAGGCCAGCTGCGGGCGCCGGGCACCGGTCTTGGCTTGGCGATCTGCAAGCAACTGATCGAACACATGGGGGGGCATATCGATGTTGAGGCGCGAGTCGGCGGCGGCAGCCGCTTCTTCTGCGAGTTGCCCCTGAAGCGGGTGCAGCAGAAGCCGGACTGGCAGCCCAAGGTACGACAACTGGCGCTCTCCTTACCCCATGATGAGGCGCTGAATATTGCAGCCTGGCTCACCCGATTCGGGATCGTTATCGCCAGCAACGCCCACCATAAATTGCAGGCTGAGGTTGATGAACAGGGTCTCTACTATTGGGCATGGCAAGGGGAGTCCTGGGTCCCCGGCACCATCATCACCCTGCTGCAGCCACGCTTGATCCCTGGCCAACCGGTCGCTGGCACCCAACCCGGACTGGGTATGCGGGTGCTGCTGGTTGAAGATCACGATGTCAATCGCGAGCTGATCAGCCTGCAGCTGGGGCAACTCGGTGCCACTGTGGTGACCGCCGCCAACGGGCAACTGGCGCTGGAAGTGCTGGCACAGCATGAGGTGGACGTGGTGCTGACCGATTTGCAGATGCCGGTGATGAACGGCGCCGATCTTTGCAGACAACTGCGTCAATCGATCCGCTTATCCCATCTTCCCGTCTATGTGATCACCGCAGATCTCAGTGAGCAGGCAGCTAGTGAGCTGCAATCCTGTGGTTGCGATGGTCATCTCGACAAGCCGGTCGCCCTCAAGGAGCTGGCGACTCTGTTGCGCCATATTGCCAGAGAGGGGGGCAATGCCGTCGCCCCGACACCGGTTGCTTCGCTGCTGACCGATGAACTGGCGGCCCTTTATCTCAAGGCTACCCGGGATGATCTGGCTGAACTTGATCGCTCTTTTTTAGCTAAAGATGATGTTGGCGTGAAAGCTGCTTTACATAAATTGAAGGGGGCCGCCAGAATGGTCGGAGCGACCGGGTTGGTGGCGGTCATTGAAGAGTGGCAACAAGCGCCCCATCCGGCGCTGCAAGCCAGATTGAACCGGGCATTGGAGCAGTTCAGCCAGCAGTTTTCAAAGAGGGCTCAAGATGATCATCACTGATGAAGAATTACTGGCGTTGCTCGATTCGGAAGAGCATGAGGCGGCAGGATTTTGCCCCATTGTGCTCTATGCCCTCGATCGCACCTCCCATGAGCTGGCCAGCGCCATGACATTGCCCTCCTATGTCACGCTGATCCGCACCCAACCGGATGCCTGCTGGCAGTGGCAAGGGCTGTTTGCGGCTGGTGCCATCGCGCTTTACGATCCTGGTGCGCATCAGCAGGCTGACTACCTTCCTCAACTGCAACAGCATGAGGGGATCTATGCCATTGGTGAAGATTGGCAGGGAGGCCTCGTGGCCAGTTACCGTGACTGGTGTAACTGGCTTGCGGCGCGCAAGATTTTGCTGCTCGAAGATCATCCGTTCCAAGGAGTGCAAATGCAGCAAACCATCGCAGCATTGGGTCTTTCTTGCCAATGGGTGCAGGACGAAACGACTTGTCTTGCGGCGCTGGAGGCGGGCGATATCAGCCTGCTGGTGTGCGATCTCAGTCTGGTGGAACAGGATGCCATCAGCCTGCTGATGAGCCAGCCCCAGTTGCAGGAGGCTGGGCTGCCCATCGTGCTGCTCTCTGCCCACGAGCAGACCCTGATCGATGGTGCCCGCCGGTTGCTCCACGATGCCGGTTTCAATATTCTGGCCGCACTGGCCAAGCCGCTTGATTGCGATGCACTGCTCAGGTTACTGCGCGGACTCTATCTGGGCCCGTTGCGTCAGCAGCGCTTAAGTGGTCAGCGCCGAACTATCCGCCTGTGGCAGGGGGCTGTGCTGGGGCAGCTTGGTCTGCTCTCCAGCCCTGGCTTCCAGCATCCGGTCTGGTTGGCGGTGACTGGCTTGCCGAGCCGCTGGGAAGCGCTCAAGGAGTGGTTGGCGGAGCAGTCGCGCACCCCGTCCGAACTGACCCTGCTGATCCACCGTCGCGATCACCTGCTGAGCAATGCGGATCGTTTCGCATTGGTGCTGCAAGCCAGTCTGGCGGGCAGCAAGCTGGCTCTGCTGCTCGATAGCAGCCAGCATCTGCCCTTCGACCTGCTGGAGCGGCTGCCGTTGCAGGCCGTATTACTGGGGCAGGGGATCCTGCCTGAGCTCGATGCTTTGCCGCCAGACTCCTTATTGGGACGTTTTATGACCCGGGTCGGAGAGCTGGGGATTACCATCTATCTTGATGATCCCTACAATTTGCTCGATGTCGAAGTGTGGCGAGATCGCGGTATTGCGGGGCGCTGGTAACTCATGCCGCGCTACCTCTGCTGGCCGATACACAGGGAGCGCCTGGCCAAGGGGCTCGATGGTTGGCCTCATCCGGTTTCGCGCACCGCGCTGCCGCTGGCGATGAGCGTTACAGGCGTACCTTGTCTGCTACGGGAGCTGCATGGTGTAGAGCCTGCTCGCATGCTGGCAGCCTATGATGCACTCAGTGAAGAGAGCATCTATCTGCGTTTTATGCGTGCCAAACGAACGCCAGCACCGGAACAGGTCGCACAGTTTCTTGATTACAATCCCGATCATCAAATCTCATTATTGCTAACGGATCTGGCGGGTCAGCCGTTGGCTCAGGCTCAATCTATCCGCCGCCGTTTGCATCCCGATCGAGCAGAATTTGCCTGTATCGTGGCGGACCATTTCCAGCATAAGGGGGCAGGCAGACGCATTTTATTGTCGCTGGCACTGCTGGCCCGGGCGGACGGGATCCTGGATTGGACGGCGGAAGTGCTGGCCCAGAATCGGCCTATGCTCACCCTGTTAAAGCGGTTGGGCTTGCCGCTGACCTTGGTCACTGGTCGAGAGATGGTATTTGTCAGGCTTGATTTGTCGGCGCTGGATCCCTGGTTGCCAGTGCCGCCAGCCGGACCCTTTAAGACCAAGGGCGAATAGAGCCATTTTTTACCCTGTGCTAAGGTCACATTCATTATGCGGGGATAGACGGAGCAGCTTATGGCGCAGTCATATAAACATATCGTGATCCTGACAGGAGCGGGCATCTCTGCCGAATCAGGCATCAAGACCTTCCGAGCCTGTGATGGATTGTGGGAAGAGCACAAGGTCGAGGATGTGGCGACCCCCGAGGGGTATGCCAGGGATCCCGAGCTGGTGCTCGGGTTTTACAACTCTCGCCGCAAACAGCTGCAACAACCCCAGGTTCATCCTAATCCCGCTCACTATGCGCTGGCCCGCCTCGAGCGTCTTCTGCCGGGTTCGGTCACCCTGGTGACCCAGAATATCGACAATCTGCACGAGAGTGCTGGTAGCAAGAACCTTATCCATATGCACGGCGAGCTGCTCAAGGCCCGTTGCCCCGAGTCCGGTCAGGTGATCGAGTGGCGCGGTGATCTCCATCAGGATGAGCTCTGCTCCTGCTGCCAGTTTCCCCAGCCGATGCGCCCCCATGTGGTGTGGTTTGGCGAGATGCCGCTCGGGCTGGATCGGATCTACAGCGCGCTGGCCCAGTGCGATCTCTTTATCTCCATTGGCACTTCGGGGGCTGTCTATCCGGCGGCGGGCTTTGTTCACGAGGCAGGCCTCAACGGTGCGCACACCATTGAGCTCAATCTCGAGCCGAGCGAGGTGGGTAGCCAGTTTGACGAGAAGCGCTATGGCCCCGCCTCCCTGCTGGTCCCCGCCTATGTAGATGAGTTGCTGGAGGCATGCGGCATCCATCAGCCCAAACAGGTGGAGGGGCACAACTGGATGGAGATGCGTGAACGCTAAGCAGCAGGGATGGCAGAAAAGCAAAAGGCGACTCGGGGAGTCGCCTTTTTGTTGGTCAGTGCCCGTTACGATTGAGCGGGCAGAGGGGAGCAGAGAGGGGCGCAAGATTGCCTGATCACCAGATCTGGGTCGACGGTGATCAGGTGGTTCTCTACCTCCTCGCCGTTGATCCGCGCCAGCAGCCGGGTGACGGCCAGGCGTCCCAGCTCCTCTTTGGGCTGGTTGATGGTAGTGAGCGGTGGTGAGAGGTATTGGGCCAGCGCCACATTGTCATAGCCGACGATGGAGATATCCCGTGGTATCACAATGCCAGCCTGATGTGCGGCACTGATGGCCCCCATCGCCATCATGTCGTTACAGACAAAGAGTGCGGTAGGGCGCGCGGGGAGTGCCAGCAGCCGCTCCATGGCGGCAAAGCCGCTGGCGCAGTCAAAGTCCGCCTCCTGGATCCACGCCGGATTGACGGTGAGACCCGACTCCAACAGTGCCTTTTCAAAGCCTGCCTGCCGCTGGTTAGCGGGGGCGCGACTCTGGGGGCCTGTGATGCAGCCGATGGCGGTATGGCCCAGCTCAATCAGATGACGGGTCGCCAGATAGCCGCCGTGAAAAGAGTTGTCGGCGATCAGATCCACATCCGCGCTGACCAGACCCCAATCCATCACCACCACCGGCAGACTCTTGAGCCAGTCAAGCTGGTTGAACACCTCTTGCTGCCCTTCGCTGCACATGATCAGCAGGCCATCGACCCGCTTGCGTAGCATCATCTTGAGGTAGGACAGCGCCGTCTCGGCCTGCCCCTCGGTGTTGCCCAGCATCAGGTTGTAGCCCTGCTCGAAACAGTAACGCTCAACTCCGCGCACCACTTCGGCAAAGAAGGGGTTGCTGGAGGTGGTGACCAGCATGCCGATACTGTTGGTCTCCTTTACCTTGAGGCTGCGCGCCACCAGGCTCGGGGCGTAGTTGAGCTCGCGCATGGCGGTAAAGACCCGCTCGCGGGTTGCTTCACTGACGAAGCGGGTCTCGTTGATGACGTGGGAGATGGTGGTGGTAGAGACCTGGGCCCTCGCCGCCACCTCCTTGATATTGGCCATCAGCGCTCCGGAGCCGCTTGCGTCAGCAAGAAGGCATCCACCTCAGCTTTGCTGGGGATTGAGCTCTGGGCGCCGAATTTGGTGACCGAGAGCGCCGCTGCACCGTGGGCAAAACGCACCGCGTCGCTGAACTCGGCACCGGCCAGTTCCGCCGCCAGCAGGGCGCCGTTGAAGGTATCGCCGGCAGCTGTGGTGTCTACCGCTTTGACCCGAAAACCCGGGATGAGCTGTTGCTGTTGTCCGTTGCTGCAATAGACTCCTTGGGAGCCCATCGTGATCATTACGTCCGCAATCCCCATCTGGTGGAAGCGGGCCGCCGCCTCGCGGGCACTGGCTTCGTCGGTGACTTTTACGCCGGTCAGCAGCTCGGCTTCGGTCTGGTTGGGGGTGATGAGATCCACCAGCGCCAGCAGGTCGCTCGAGAGCGGGCGGGCGGGGGCGGGGTTGAGCACCACCCGGGTGCCGTGGGCGCGGGCCAGACGAGCCGCTTCGAACACGCTTTCGAGCGGCACTTCCAGCTGCAGCAGCAGGGTATGGGCGTTGGCGATCATGGTTTCATGGCGTTTTACCACCGCAGGGGAGAGGGCCCCGTTGGCTTCGGCGGAGATGCCGATGCTGTTCTCCCCCTCATCGCTGACATAGATGATGGCGATGCCGGTGGGCAGGGTGTCGTCGAGTTCGACTGCGCTCACATCGATGCCATCCTTGGCAAAGCCAGTTTTCATCTGGTGGCCGATGGCGTCATCACCGATACGGGCGATAAAGGAGACGGGAGCGCCAAGGCGCGCGGCGGCGACCGCCTGATTGGCACCCTTGCCACCGGGGACAACCTGATAGCTGTGACCGGTCAGGGTTTCACCCGGACGGGGAAAGTGGGGTACGCGCAGCACATGGTCTGCATTGACACTGCCCATAACGACGAGACGATTCATGTTGATTACTCCTGATGCATCTTGGCTTGAACACTTGCTAGGGTGAATCCAAGCCGGGAGGCACCGCGATTGAAAGGAAAAAGGGGAGGCGAGCCTCCCCAATGTTAATTACTTGCTGACCACTTGCAGCGGCACCGGAATGGATTTCTCTACCGGTTGACCCTTGAGCACCTTGTCGGCAGTTTCAACGCCAATGGCACCGATCAGTGCCGGTTGCTGGGCCACGGTGGCGGCCAGTTTACCTCTGGCTACCGCAGCTTTGCCATCATCAGTGCCGTCGAAGCCGACGATCATCACCTCTTTACCGGCAGCCTGTACCGCGCGGATGGCACCCAGCGCCATTTCGTCGTTCTGGGCGAACACGGCTTGTACGGTCGGGTGGGCCGCCAGCAGGTTTTCCATGACGTTCAGACCCTTGGTGCGGTCAAAGTCGGCCGGCTGGGAAGCGAGTACCTGCAGCTTGTTGGCGGCCACCGCCAGGGCAAAGCCTTCGCCACGGTCACGGGCAGCGGAGGTACCGGCGATCCCTTCCAGCTGGATCACCTTGGCACCGGTACCCAGCTTCTCGGTGATGAAGTCACCGGCCAGCTTGCCACCGGCTACGTTGTCGGAGGCGATGTGGGCCTTGACCTCACCCTGCGCCGCGCCACGGTCCAGGGTCAGCACCGGGATGTTGGCCTTGTTGGCCAGACGGATGGCGTTGCCGACCGCTTCGGAGTCGGTGGGGTTGATCAGAATGGCACCGACCTTGCGTACGGTGAGATCTTCCATATTGGAGAGCTCTTTGGCCGGGTCATTCTGGGAATCCAGCACCACCAGCTCGTAACCAAGCTCCTTGGCTTTGGCTTCGGCCCCCTCTTTCATGGTGACGAAGAAGGGGTTGTTGAGGGTGGAGACCACCATGGCCAGGGTTTGATCGGCGGCCTGGGCAGTGCCCAGCACGGACATGATGGCGGCAGCGAGCAGGGTATTGAGCTTTTTCATCATTTCATTCCTTGTGTGTGGCTGGTGTTACGTTGTTATCGATTGCTTTTGTTATCGACCATCACGGCAAGCAAAATCACACTGGCCTTGGCGATCATCTGGTAATAAGAGGATACGTCGAGCAGGTTGAGGGCGTTGTTGAGGAAGCCGATGATCAGAGCCCCGATCAGAGTCCCCATGATGCGGCCCTTGCCCCCCATCAGGCTGGTGCCACCCAGCACCACGGCGGCGATGGCATCCAGCTCGTAACCCATGCCTGCCGTTGGCTGGGCAGAGGAGAGACGGGAGGTGACGATAAGACCCGCCAGCGCCGAGAGCGCGCCGCACAGACCATACACCGCCAGCTTCACCCGATCCACATTGATCCCTGAGAGGCGGGTAGCAGATTCGTTACCGCCGAGGGCGTAGATGTAGCGACCGAGACGGGTGTGGTTGAGCATGAACCAGACCAGCAGGAAGACGATGGCCATCAACCAGATCGGGACCGGCAGGCCGAGCAGGTAACCGGTACCGAGCCAGGCAAAGTGATCGGCCCCCTCGCTAAAACCGGTGGAGATGGGGCGCCCCTCGGTATAGACCATGGTCACGCCGCGCAGGGCCGTCATGGTGACTAGAGTAGCGATGAACGCCTGCACCTTGCCCTTGGCAATGATGAGGCCGCTGACGCCGCCAAGCAGGGCACCGGCACCCAGGGTGAGGGGCACCACCAGCCAGATCGGCAGCTCCATGGCCACCATGGTGGCCGCCAGCGCGCCGCACAGGGCCAGCACAGAGCCGACCGACAGGTCGATACCGGCAGTGAGGATAACCAGCGTCATGCCGACCGCCATGATGGCGTTGACCGAGGTCTGGCGCAGAATGTTCAGCAGGTTATCGGCGGTGAAGAAGTTGGGACTCAGGAAGGAGACCACACCAATCAGCACCAGCAGGGCGACCAGGGATTTGTTCTCGATCCACCAGGCCTTGCTCATGACGCCACGGCGGGAAAGGGTTTGGGTTGTCATTGGGATGCCTCTTGCTCTGCTTGCCACTGTTTACCGACTGCCGCCGCCATCAGCTTCTCCTGATTGGCGTCACGGGTGTTGAACTCTGCGCTGATGCGCCCTTCGTGCATCACCATGATGCGATCACTCATGCCGAGCACTTCCGGCATCTCGGAGGAGACCAGAATGATGCTCATCCCCTCCTTCTTGAACTGGTTGATCAGCTGATAGATCTCCTTTTTCGCCCCCACGTCGACGCCGCGGGTCGGCTCGTCGAGGATCAACACCTTGGGCCGGGTCAGCAGCCCCTTGGCGATGGCTACCTTCTGCTGGTTGCCGCCGGAGAGCAGCTTGATCAGCTGATCCTGACTCGGGGTCTTGATGTTGAACAGGCGCACATAGTCGCTCACCGCCTGCCGTTCGGCCTTGCCGTCGATCTTGCCGTGGTGGATGAACTCGCCGAGGGCGCACAGACTCATGTTCTCCCGTACCGACAGCTCCAGCACCAACCCATCTCCTTTTCGATCTTCAGAGATATAGGCGATGCCTGCGGCCAGCCCATCGGCCGGACTGCGGGGTACCAGCGCGTGACCGTCAACTTCCACTTCACCGGTGCTGATGGGGCTGGCGCCGTAGATAAGCTTCATCAGCTCGGTGCGGCCAGAGCCCATCAGGCCGCTGAAGCCCAAAATCTCCCCCTGACGCAGGGAGAAGTTCACCCCGCGCACGCCGGGGCCGGCCAGATTTTTCACCTGCAGGCTGACGGGGCCAAGCTCGCGCGCAAGACGCGGGTACTGCTCTTCCAACCGCCGACCGACCATCATCTCGATGATCTTGTCTTCGTCGAGATCGCTCACCGCCTTCTCGCCAATCCATTTGCCATCGCGCAGCACTGTGACCCGATCGCAGATCTGGAAGATCTCCTTGAGGCGATGGGAGATATAAACGATGCCGCAGCCCTGCTGGCGCAGCTCGCGGATAACCACAAACAGCTGCTCGGTCTCGGTGTCGGTCAACGCATCAGTGGGTTCATCCATGATGATGACGCTGGCATCGAACGACAGCGCCTTGGCGATCTCCACCATCTGCTGTTCGCCAATGGAGAGATCCCCAAGCCGGGTATCCGGGCCATGTTTGACGCCGAGTCGGCCCAGCAGGCCGCTGGCCCGCTCGCGCAATTGTTTGTGGTCGATGCTGCCAAAACGGGTTCGCGGTTCGCGACCCAGGAAGATGTTGGCGGCAATCGACAACTCCGGCAGCAGGTTTAGCTCCTGGTGGATGATGCTGATCCCCTGATCCTGAGAGTCGCGGGGGCCCTTGAAGTGGACCGGCTGACCGCGGTAGCTGACGCTGCCCGCATCGGCCTGATAGATGCCGGTCAGCACCTTCATCAGGGTAGATTTACCAGCGCCATTTTCGCCAAGCAGGGCCATCACCTGACCGGAATAGACCCGCAGACCCGCTTCGTCGAGGGCGCGCACACCGGGGAAGGTCTTGACGATCCCGGTGAGCTCCAGAATGGGAGAAAGGGGCGAGGAGGATGTTGTGCTCATTTGCAGCTTCCTTGAAGAGGCTTAAAACGCCACACCGGCGCAGAGGATCAGGTTAGCGTAGGGAGTCACCTCGCCGCTGCGCACGATAGCCTTGCTCTGGCGGGAGCGAGTCTTGAACTCCTCGTGCAGGCAGTATTCGATGGTGATGGGCTTGCCCTGGGCGGCGGCGTGGGCCTCAAGCTGATCGACCAGCACCTGATGGGCTGCGGGGCTGATCTGCTTGATCTCGCTCGCCATGATCACCTTCTCCACCACCAGATCGGTGAACAGGGCGGTCAGTACGGTGCCAAGGCTGGGGGTGCCTGCCATCAGCGCCAGATCGATCCGCTCCGGACCAGCCGGAATGGGCAAGCCGGCATCGCAGACAGTGATCTCGTCGGTGTGGCCCATCTGTGCCACCAGAGCACTCAGGGGAGCATTGAGCAGTACGCCTCGTTTCATACAACACCTCATCAGGCCTTGGCCCGTCAATCTGTGAATCGCGGGGCAACCGGTTACGCAACCGGTTGCTTTGTGCTGCAAAGGTAGGCCATTTCGCGAAAAACGGCCACGGCAAAACAGCGGAAATGTGAAAACGATCGCAAAGGCGGGAGAAGATGTGCAGAGCAGCGATAGAGAAGGGTGCCAGCAGAGCCTGACACCCCTCTTTATTGATTTTATGGTTAGTTAGCCAGCGCCTTGGCGACCGCCGGACGGGTCAGCATGCGCTGATAATGATCGGCAACCTTGGGGAATTCACTGATCTCGACCCCATCGCTTTTCAGCCAACCTGCGACCACGAACAGGTAGATATCCGCCACGCTGAACTGCTCGCCGAGTACCCAGGGGCCTGCCAGATAGTGCCGCTCAATCTGATCAAAACCATCGCGCATATTGCTGGCGACTTTCTGCTGCATGGCTGCAATGGCCTGCTCGTCATCGGCCCAGCGGCTGCCACGGCGACCGTGGGCGTGGGAGACATGCACGGTGGAGGCGAGGAAGCTGTTGACCTCCTGCATGCGGGCCAGCAGGAACGGATTGTCCAGCGGCGCCAGCTTGGCTGCGGGGAAGCGCTGGGCTACATAGAGCAGCAGGGCCGGGGTTTCGGTCAGGGTGCCATGTTCGGTGATGAGGGCCGGTACGCGCCCTTTGGGGTTGATGGCAAGATAAGCGGGATCACGCTGCTCCCCTGCAGCGAGGTTGACGAGACGGGGTTGGAACGGGGCATTCGCTTCCAGCAGGGCAATCTGCACGGCCATGGCACAGGTGCCGGGAGCGAAAAAGAGGGTCAGATCGGACATGAATACTCCTGATTGGCTCAGGCCACCCGCGATATCGGCGAAAGATTGCTTCGCTGAGCACTACGGGCAGTCATGAAAAAGAGAGGGGCAACGTTTGCCCCCCAACCAATCTACACCCCTAAGGGACGATGAAAAAGCTCAGAATTAATCGACCTTAGCAACCTTATCGATAGCTGCGGCTTATTTATGCTTCTCTCACCAATTTAGTGAATCTCGTAGCTCACTGGTTCTATATTCTTCAACTTTTTCAACGAGTTCTACGAGTGACTCTGTAAGTTCAGCATGCCCATTATCAGGTAGATATTCTAGGAACTTTATTCTCATAGAGTCTGATGCAATAGATAAAACATCAGGATGAACTTCCCCTGCTGGAATAGTCATAAAATGAAATGGTGTACGGCCATGAGCAAACTTAACATCTTCAAAAAGCGTTCTAATGTCTGGGTCATCTGTTCCACACCCTAAAAATAGAAATGTGTGTGTTAAGACGAGGGATTTTAAAATCTCATAGAATAGTATATATTTCGTCCTTGCCTCAGCATAATCTTGTCGTGTGAATATAAGGTTTTCTGGATTGTTTACTGAGCCATGAGTTTTCAATATTAGTCTGTTGTTGCCACCTAACAAATAGTTAGCCGTGTCCGGACTAGTGTGATCTTTGATTACAACAGTGCCAGAGGATACGCTAGATGCATAATTATCATAAATACAGTCAAAGTTAGGGCTGGCAACGATAGGGACATCTAGGTTATATATGTGTTCATGAATTTTTGCTGGACGGTAGCCAGCTCGCTGATATTCATGCTGGACTTTATCAATGAATGCATCTCTTGAAAGTTTCTTTTTAATTATTTCGCAGGCAGTGAGATAATCTTTATTGCTAATTAAATTTGAAATACAACCATCATCTTCGATTTCTACAGCACAAATCTTCAAAAACTCTTCCCATGTCGATGGTCTTTTGCCATCTTTGTTGGAAGAGTTTTTAGAAACTCCAGCCCCGATCATTATTACACAACGACGCCGAGCAATCACCTCTATAAGTTCATTGCTCCAGTTTATCATGATTCTATTCTCGCAATGAATTTATCGGAAATTGAATGGAAGAACGATGCTGCCTCATAAACTCTAGTGTAATGTGCTCCAACAACACCATCTTTAGCATTTAAGTCAAATATTGGTGCATGGGCTTGTTGAGAAAGAGGGACAACACTACTTAGAGTAGGAACTTCACCCAAGTCTGCCAATTTAGGGTCCACATCAAAGAATCTACATAGTTCTGCTAATTCAAATAATTGTTTTTCCATTATTCTTTCAAATGCACCAACGGCTTGCCGTACCCCTTCTCTTTTTTTGGCTCTATATTGTTGAACTACATGGCCAGCAAAGCTCAAAGACCAGCCAACATCTTTACCCGCGATTTGAAAGTTATGCCCTTCAGATTCATAGTGTCGTTGGATAGCACCATCAAGAGCGGATTTCCAAGATGTTAGTGACTTAATTATATTCTCAACCGCCATCATGCTGAAAATATCGACGGACAATGGCATCAAAAAATAATCTACACCTAATAGAACAGACCTATTCAATGCACCGAGTGATGGTCCCATATCGATCAATACATAGTCATATTGTTCAAATCTGCTAACAAGTTCCCTAAAAGCATAAGTGGTCTGGAAACCTCTTGGCTCACCATTTCTTGTCTCAGCCCAGTCAGTAGCAAGTAAATCTTCTCTAATTGATAATTTGGGGTCACCGACAATCAGATCTACATTAAATCGTTCACTTCTTACAATTGTAGGTGTTTCTTTTGGATAGCCTTGCCCACGACGAATGGGTTCATAGAATGCATCTACACTATAATGTTTATTGTCCATCAAAATGGATTGCAATTTGTCTTCATCAAGTAAATATGCTGAAGCGTTGCATTGTGGGTCTGCGTCAATAACAAGAACTTTTTTATTATTTTTGATGGCTAGTGAGCCAGCAAGATTACATATTAGAGTGGTTTTCCCCACTCCACCTTTGTTATTGAAAAAGCCGATTGATTTCATATAAAAACCTTTTTCCAATGTTCATTGAAGTTATGCTGCAATCGGTAAGTGTATTCATGTTCATAGAAATCATGAGGGTATCCTACCTTTGCCTTCACTTGCAAATAGGTTACTAGCTCTAACGAGTCTGGTCACGCATTTCAATGCATGAGTGTTCACATTTATCAACTTTTGATATCTGCAGGTGGGGGGCCGTTGTGATTAGGCCTCGCAGAGGTGATGACGAAGAAAAGGGAGCTATTGCTCCCTTAATTCATTGATCCCGTCAGGGTACGTAAAAAGCAGACTTAACCGGCCTTGGCCACCATGGCTTTAAGTTGCAGGAAGTACTGCTCGTAGAGGCGGGAGGCGTCCCCTACATCAGACTGGAACTCCCCCTTGCGCTTGATCTCGTCGCTCGGGAAGACCATGGGGTTGTTGCGAAATGCCGGGGTGAGCAGGGGAGTGGCATCCTTGACCGGGTGGGGTAGCCAATTGCTTCGGCCACCTTGGCGACCACATCGGGGCGCAGCAGGGTGCGCTTGCCACCGCTGGAGGAACCCTGCAGGGTAAGAAACTCACCGTCATAGGTCTCAAGATCAAGATCAAGGTTGGTCAGGATCCGCTTGCCATCGGATATTTTGCTGATATTGTTCAGCGCAACAATGACTTGTGGGTTGTTCATCATCCGCCGGTCTCACCACTAGGCAGTGGCCATCGTGTTGAAAGAGGGCCGCGTTCTATGCCGCGAGCACCTGAAATCGAAGGCTTTTTCGTCGAGTTTCACCCTGCGTGGTCAGGAAAAACGGCTACGAATAGCGGGCTAAACCGTTATAATGCGCCACCTGATTTGATCGTTTTCGATATTGGATAGTCAATTGAGTAATAAAATGCGTATTGGCGGCTCCCTTGAGCAGTCTCTGAACCAGGGTTATCGCCTTGATGTAAAAGCAGTCATCCAGGAGGGTTGGAAACAGACCCGCAGCAATGGACTCGGTCTGTTGCTGGCCACTGTCGGGGTGACGGCAATCTGGATCCTGTTCAGCAATACGTTGCTGGTGCCCTATCTTGGCGGCGACGATGAGCAGATGAATGTGGCCATGCTACTAAGCCTCCTTATCACCGTGGTCATGGCCCCCATGACCAGCTCCCTCGATATGTTGGGATTGCAGCAAGCGGTCGGGGTTCGGGCCCGGGCGAATCAGGTGTTCGACTTTTTCCGCCACTTTGTGCGCCTTGGCATGTTGAGCCTGCTGGGCAGCGCCTTGACCAGCCTGTTCGGGCCCTTGTTCGATCTGGTGGGATTGCCAGCGGTGCTGGCCTTTATTCCCTCGGCCCTGATCGGCATGGGGCTGGTGTTCACCGTACCGCTGGTGCTGGAACGTGGCCTGACGCCACCTCAGGCCATTTTGGTCTCTCTCAAGCTCTTTGTACGCGGTTGGCCCAGCATAGTGCTGTTTCACAGCGTGATGGCTGTACTGCTGTTGGTGGCGCTGATCCCCATGGGGTTGGGTCTTATCTGGGTGGCACCGCTCTACTTTAACTGTAAGGGGATCCTCTATCGCGATCTCTGCGGAGTGGGGGTAGAGGTCAATGAGGTGACAGAAGGCCCCAACCATTTCAATGCATGATGCAAAAGGATCTTGAATGACTCGTTATGGAGTGACCTCGGCCGTGCGCCATACCCTGCTGGCCAGTCTGTTGTTGCCAGCCGTGGCGATGGCCGCGCCGACGCTGGATCTGCAATACAGCACCTTCTACAGCCAGATGAAGACTTTTGCCAAGGGCGAGTTTGGCCACGCTAGGCTGGGCTTTTATCTGACCGATCCGCAAAATGGTCAGCTTTGTGGTCTGGTCTCCGCTCGGGTGTCCACCCAGGACAAGCAGGTGCCCGCCGAAGTGACGGTAGACAGCGAGCTGCGGTTGCCATTTGATAATGACTTGAACCTCGACAAAGGCACAGTGGTGGTCACCCTCAAGGAGCCTCATAAGAGCTGCGATCTGGCGGTGCAGGTGATGGCCGATGCACCGAACGGGCCCGAACTGCCGCTGGCGGAGCTGGCGGCCCGTCAGCAACAGATGCAGTCACTGCTCGACAAGATGGCGGGGATGGTCGGCAAGCACTTCTTGCCGAAGATGGAGGGGGTGCGGATTGCACTGGTTGAACCAAGTGGCACTGCGTACCTCAAGGATGGCGATCGTCAAGAGGCGCTTCCCTGGCAGCATGGGCAGTTGCTACTGAGCAACGAGCAGCTGACAGACTTCGCCGCCGGGCAGCTGATGGTGCAGGGCGAGGTGTTGCGACTGACCCCCTGGCTGCACAAGGGCTGATGCCGGTGGCGCTGTCACGCCAGTGACAGGTACATCAAGAAAGCAAAAAAGGAGCGATAATCGCTCCTTTTTTATTGGGTGGCGTTTGCCATGTGATAGCGGCTTAGCGCACTTCAATCACATCCAGCATGTCCATCTCGTCGATGTCCAGCAGCGGGGCCTTTGGCAGCTCGGGCGGATCAAACGCCTTGTCACCACCATCGATGATGCCGGAGTCGCGGTTGATGCTCTTGAAGTCAAACAGCTTGTGATCGAGCAGGTGGCTCGGGATCACGTCCTGAATGGCGGTGAACATGGTTTCGATACGGCCGGGGAAGCGGCGATCCCAATCCTGCATCATCTGCTTGATGGCTTGACGCTGCAGATTCTCCTGGGAGCCGCACAGGTTGCACGGGATGATGGGGAAGGATTTCACCTCGGCATAGCGAATGAGATCTTTCTCTTTGCAGTAGGCCAGCGGTCGGATCACCACGTTCTTGCCATCGTCGCTCACCAGCTTGGGCGGCATGGACTTGAGCTTGCCACCGTAGAACATGTTGAGAAACAGGGTCTCGAGGATGTCGTCACGGTGGTGACCGAGGGCAATCTTGGTGCAGCCCAGCTCCAGGGCGGTGCGGTACAGAATACCGCGGCGCAGCCGTGAGCAGAGTGCGCAGGTGGTTTTGCCTTCCGGTACCTTATCCTTGACGATGGAGTAGGTATCTTCCTCGACAATCTTGTACTCGATGCCGAGTGAGGCGAGGTATTCAGGCAGCACATGCTCGGGAAAACCGGGCTGTTTCTGATCAAGATTGACCGCTATCAGATCAAAATGAATAGGGGCGCTGGCTTTGAGGCTCATCAGTATGTCGAGCATACCGAAGCTGTCCTTGCCGCCGGAGAGGCAGACCATGACCTTGTCGCCCTCTTCAATCATGTTGAAGTCGGCAATGGCCTGACCCACGTTGCGCCGCAGGCGCTTTTGCAGTTTGTTAAAACTGTATTTATCTTTGGCGTTCAGCTCTTCTAGCATGCTCGTAAAACCCGGGACACAAATAAGCGCGTTATTATAGCCATGTCCCGGGGGAGGGCAAGATACCTCGCGCAAAGGCGAGTTACGATTACGTGCTACGGCTGTCGATCGGGCAGCTGTAATCGGCCGGTTTGAGGACCAAAATGTCGCATGATAGCCGGTCAATCACATGTTCGGCGGTATTGCCGAGCAATGCGGCAGAGAGACCTGTTCGACCGACACACCCCATGATCATCAAGGTCGCCTTGAGATCTTCGGCCATGTCCGGCAGCACCTCTTCAGGCAGCCCCTCTGCTACCCGGGTCCAGAGAGGACCGATCCCGAACTTGTCGGCATGGGCGAGCATCAGGCTTTCATGGTGCTTGCGGATTGCCTCGTTGTAGGCGTTGGGGTCAAACTCGGGTAGCTCGATGGCTACATTGACCGGCGTGCCCGGGTAGGTATTGACCAGATAGAGGTTGGATCCGAGCAGTTCGGCGATATCGCTGCCCTCTTGAGTGATCCGTTCGTTGAGCAGTTTCTGATCGAGGTCGTCGCTTGAGCAGTTGATGGCGGCGATGATATTGCCATCCCGCCGCCAGAGCCCTTCTTTGACCAGCAGCACAGGGCAGGGACATTTGCGCAGCAGATGCCAGTCGGTCGGGGTAAAAATGAAGGTTTGCAGGAAGCTGTGATGATGGGTGGCCTTGACCACCAGATCGTGGCGCTGTTCCAGCACTTCCTGAATGATGCATTCGAAGGGGCGATTGTGCCAGATCACTTTCACTTCACAGTCGATCCCCTTTGCTCGATAGGGGGTGAGGATTTCGTCCAGCCATTCACGTCGTTGTGAAATGACGCCATGACGCATCTCTTGCCGCTCGTCCACCGACAGCATGGCAGTCATTTCATACGAGAAGTCATAGATGGTGAGCAGCAGGGTCAGATGGGCATTTTCGTCCAGCTCGGCGACCTTCACTGCCCGTTCGAGGGCGATTTGACGCTCCTCCTCCGGGTTGATAACCACCAGAATATTTTGATATTTGACCATCTTCTCCTCCTTGGAAAAGTCCAATGACAGCAGAATCTTAGCTTCTATAGCTTAGCGCAGGAGGAGGGGGGCTGGAATGTACCGGATCACATTCAGGGGAAAGGATCCGGCAGATAAAGAGAAGAAAAGAGGGGAGATGTGGCGAAATCAGCCGCAAGCAGGACGTGTCGCGCCTGCCATCACACCGAGCGCAACCTGATCGAGTACTGTGATGTATTTGCCTTTGACGCCGATAAGCCCCGACTTTTGGAAACGACCTAGCAGTCGACTGATGGTCTCGACGGTAAGACCCAGATAGTTACCGATGTCGCCGCGGGTCATGGCCAGTCGAAACTCTTTGGCAGAGAAGCCGCGCTCGGAAAAGCGTACCGACAGGTTGTGCAAGAAGGCGGCCAGCCGCTCCTCGGCATTTTTCTTGGAGAGCAGCAGGATCATCTCCTGATCGCCCATTATTTCGTTGCTCATCAGCCGCATGATCTGCTGACGCAGCTTGGGCATTTTGCCAGACAGATCATCGAGTATTTCAAACGGGATTTCGCACACCATGGCCGTTTCCAGCGCCTGGGCGAAGGAGGGATGTGCTTGTCGGTGAATGGCATCAAAACCCACCAGATCACCTGCCAGATGAAACGCGGTTATCTGCTCATCCCCTTGCTCGGTGATGGTATAAGACTTGATGGTCCCGGAACGAATAGCATAGAGCGATTTGAACTCATCACCGGCCTTGAACAGTTCTTCACCCTTCTGGATCGGCTTTTTACGCTCGATGATGCTATCCAGCTGATCAAGCTCATTCTCGTTCAGGGTAAAGGGGATGCAGAGCTGACTTATGCTGCAATCCTGGCAATGAATTGCACAGCCACCGCTCTGGATACGTCTGCCTGGTTTCTTTTCCGGGATCATAGGCTCATACGAATAATTGATTTATATCAAACAAGTTTACCATCAACTCATCCGTTTTGGATAGGGTTTCAAAAGGAAGCAATGCCAATCCACAGGGTATGGACTCCGAACAAAATGAGCAGCAGGGCACCGCCAAGGCGCAAACTGCGTAATGTCAGCCAGTATCTCAGGCGATCGGCAAGCCCCCCCAGCGCAAACAAGGTGGGTAGGGTACCGAGACCAAAAAAGAGCATGATCAGCGCT
Organism: Aeromonas sobria; assembly: GCF_000820145.1. GTDB lineage: Bacteria > Pseudomonadota > Gammaproteobacteria > Enterobacterales > Aeromonadaceae > Aeromonas > Aeromonas sobria. The sequence goes on from NZ_CDBW01000041.1 coordinate 98,266, forward strand.
CCGCCACTGGCCGAACCAGCCGCCGCGCTCCAGGTCAGCATGGAGTAGACCAGCCCGCAGGGCAGCCAGCCCCACACCATACCAAAGGGCAGCGCCTGCAGCGGTGAGGTGAAGGGGAGAAACTTGCCCGCCAGCGGTTTGATATGGGGCCACAGCCTGGCGCCGAGCCGTTCCAGCAGCAAGATCCCCTGCCACCAGCCCGCCAGATAGAGGCCAAGTGCAATCATCAACAATGCTGCCACGAGGCGTAATCCGGCGATGGCGTGTTTGCCTGCGCCAAGTTCGCTGGTGGTCGCCAGCAGTCCACCCACCAGCGCGCCAGCCATCACATAACTCAGGATCCGGCCGAGGTTGTAGTTGAGCAGATAAGCGAGCCGCCCCCAGAAGTGCTGCTTGTTGGCAGGGATTGCCATGGATAGCGCGGCAGAAACGCCACCGCACATGCCGATACAGTGGGCGGAGCCTGCCAGACCTACCAGCAGGGCCCCTGCCAGATCAAGGCTGTGAGTCATGGTCAGCAGGCTTTGCGGGTTTGCGGGCGGGTTGATCTTCGTCAAAAAGGATATTGGAACCTTGCCGGTCGAGATCTTCAAACTGCTCGGAGCGAATGGCCCAGAAGAAGACGACCCCGGCGATGATCACAAACAGGATGGCGATGGGGATCAGGACAAAAATTATGTTCATGAGAGGTACCCAGGTATTCATCTTTGGCAAGCGTCCCCTATGGTAACCCTGTTCGGGCAGGGGGCCAGCCGCTATCAGTTAGAAATGTGGCCTGCATCGGAGGCAGGCCACATTTGCACCTATTTATCTGACGGTTTGCTTATCGGTTGAGACGCATGGAGTTGGTCACCACGATGAGCGAGCTGAGTGACATGCCAGCCGCCGCCAGATAGGGGGGCAGCCAGCCGCAGGCCGCCAGCGGCAACACCAGCAGGTTGTAGCCGATGGACCAGCTGAAGTTCTCGATGATGATCTTGCGGGTACGCATTGCCAGCACTCTGGCGCCGAGCAGTCGGCTCAAGTCATCAGCCAGCAGGATGGCATCGGCGCTGTTCTTCGCCAGATCGGTGCCGCCGGCCATGGCGAACGAGGCGTGTGCCCCGGCCAGCACGGGGGCGTCGTTGATGCCATCGCCCACCATGATGCTGATATCCCCTTGGGCTTCACGGGCCTTGAGGTAGGCCAACTTGCCATCGGGTGAAACCCCCTTGACCAGCTCGTCGACACCCAGCTCGCGGGCAATCTCGTCTGCTTGCAGAGAGCTGTCCCCCGTGAGTACGGTGGTTTGCAAACCGGCCGCCTTGAATGCCGCGATCAGCGCCTTGGCATCGGGACGCAGGGTATCTTCCAGATTGAAACGGGCCAATACCTGCTGCTCGTCGGCCAGATAGATAGCCAGACCGCGGCCGCGCTCTTGTGCCGGATCCAGCCCAAGCCAGCGCGCGCTGCCGATGCGGTAGCGTGCGCCGTCCACCAGCGCAGTGATGCCGTGACCGATGACAGGGCTGATGTCTGTGGTATGGGGCAGCACAGTAACGCTATCGGCGGGCAGCCGGAAGGCGCGGGCAATCGGGTGTTCGGATTGCGCTTCCAGTGCTCTGGCGATGGCGAGGCAGTGCGTCTCGTCAACCTCTGCCAATATGGTGATGCCCGTCAAGCTGATTTCGCCGGTCGTTAACGTGCCGGTCTTGTCCATCACGATCCGGTTGGCTTTGGTCAGAATATCCAGGACATGGCCCCGGCGCAGCAAAACACCATTACGAGTCAGATTGGCGGTGGCGGAGGTCAGTGCCGTCGGGGTGGCCAGCGACAGGGCGCAGGGGCAGGTGGCGACCAGCACGGCGAGGGTGACCCAGAACGCCTGCTCCGGTTGATGAAAGTGCCAGAAGGTCCAGACCGCCGCGGCAATGATCAGCAGTACCAGAATAAAGTGGCGTGACAGCTTATCCGCCATCTGGGCGATGGCCGGTTTGTCGTCAAGGGCATGATCTTGCAGCCGCATGATCTGGGCGATCCGCGACTCTTCGATACGGTGGCTGACCCGGATCTGCAGCGGGGCATCGGTATTGATGGTGCCGGCATAGACCTGATCATCGCGCTGTTTGAGCAGAGGCAGCTGCTCGCCAGTCAGCATGGATTCGTTGAGGCTGGCTTGCCCTTCAATAATGATGCCGTCGGCCGGCAAGGTAGCACCGGCCAGCACCCGTACCCGATCGCCGACTTGCAAGGTCTTGGCCGCCACTTCATGTTCCCCTTCATCATCGATGCGGGTCGCCATGATGGGTACCAGCCGTGCCAGGTTGGAGCTCGATTCCGACGCCTTGCGCCGGGCCCGCAACTCGAGAAAACGGCCCAGCAGCAGGAAGAAGACGAACATGGTGATGGAGTCGTAATAGACCTCGCCGGTATTGAACACGGTGGCCCACATGGAGGCGACAAAAGCACCGATCAGCGCCAGCGACACCGATACATCCATCGACAGATGACCCTGTTTCAGGCTACGCCAGGCATTGATGTAAAAGGGCTGGGCCGAGTAGATCATGATGGGGGTGGAGAGCAACAGGCTGATCCACTTGAAGTAGACCATGAACTCCTCTTCGACGCTGATGAAAAGATCCATGTAGAGGGCCACAGCGCACATCATGACCTGCATCGAGCCCAGCCCTGCCAGTGCCAACCGGAACATGTAGCTGCGCACCTCTTTGGCGTAGAGCGCTTCCTGTTGATGGGCCTGAAACGGGTAGGCACGATAGCCAATCTGGGCGAAGCCCTTGAGGATGTCGCTGAGAGATAGCTGGGCGGGATCCCATTTGATGCGAGCGCGATGGGTGGTGGTGTTGACGTTGATATAGCGCAGACCGCTTAACGTCATCAGGTGGCGCTCGATAAGCCAGGCACAGGCGGCGCAGGTGAGCCCCTCAACCGTCAGCTGGATTTCGCGGATTGTCTGGTTACCAGTACCACTGTCGGTGACAAACTCCTGCTGTATCTCGGCCAGATCGTAGTGGCTGAGGGCGGCCAGCTCCTCGGGAACTAGATCTCCCCTGGTGCCGGGGGCGGTGCGGTGATCGTAGTAACTGGCGAGGCCGCACTCCATGATGGTTTCCGCCACCGCCTGACAGCCGGGGCAGCACATGGGACGGACTATCCCTTTTATCTCCAGCGCATAGTGACTATTGGCGGGTACTGGCTCACTACAATGGAAGCAAGAGGTCATGGTTTATGGCCCCCTGAATGAAGAATGCGAGCAGCAGGGTTGATGGCGAGCACCGGCTCGCCACAGTGAGAACAGCCGGTCATGGCTTAGCGTCCTTTCGGATCGAGTTCGACAGGTGACTGGGTTGGCAGTTGTACCGTCTCTTGCAAGCGCCACTGGTGATCGAAGGCATCGACCCGGATATGCCATTTTCCGACCAGCGGCTTGTCGAAATGGAAGCGATAGGTGCCACTGGCATCGGCGGTGATCAGGTGTTCGCTATCCTGTCCGGCCAACGTCGGGTGGAACAATGAGAGATAAAGAGCTTGCCCGGCGGGAATATCGCCGCTGATGGGTTTGAGAGTCAGCTCGTGACCGTCAACCTCCAGCCCAAAGCGGATATTGAGGGCTTCAGAGCGGTCAAACTTGCTCAAATCCTGATTGATCTCTTTCCCTTGTTTGTAATAGTCCTCGGCCACCAGATTGACGCCATCTTTACTGGCAATAATGGCGGTGGCGATGCCTGCGATCACCGCTGTGCTTGGCAGGGCGATGATAAACCAGGGCCAGAATTGGCGATACCATGGCTTGATGATGGGCTGGGTCATGATTGCTACTACCGTGAAACGAATGATTAACGTGGAAGATGGTGTTTACGCAACACAAGATAACAAAAAGCCTCGAGTAGTCGAGGCTTTTTGCTGTGTAATCACGTGTTTATCACATGTTACATCTTTATAGGCGAACTTTATTTGGCAGACTGCTGATGAGACAGACTGTAAACGTAGGAGGCCAGCAGGTGGACCTTATCCTCACCCAGAATGTCCTTCCAGGCAGGCATCACGCCGTGGCGACCATGAGTGATGGTCTGTACCACTACCTCGCGGGAACCACCGTAGAGCCAGGTGTTGTTTGTCAGGTCTGGTGCACCGACGGCGATACCCCCCTTGGCATCGGCCCCGTGGCAGGCAGCGCAGATGGTAAAGCGGGCTTCACCTTTCTTCGCTTCCACCAGGTCGACCTTGCGACCGGAGAGGCTCAGCACATAGGATGCTACTTCTTGCACGCCATCCTTGCCGAGGATTTCACCCCAGGCAGCCATTATCCCCTGACGACCGCCCATGATGGTGGTTTTGATGTTCTCCGGCTGACCGCCCCATTGCCATTCGCTGTCGGTCAGGTTCGGGAAACCGCGACCACCACGGGCATCGGAGCCGTGACACTGGGAACAGTTCTGCAGGAACAGACGCTGACCCACTTTCAGGGCTTCCGGATCCTTGGCAATCTCGGTAATGGCACGATAGGTCTTGCCATCCGCTTCATAGGTGAGTTCACGGAACTTGGCGCCGTAGATCTCGTCAGCCTTGGCAACCTCGCGGTCATACTCCACCGCACGACCTTCGGCCTTGGCCGATTCGGTCGCCGCTTTGGACTCTGCCAGTGAGCGAACATCCTGGTTGGAGCTCTGCCAGCCCAGCACCCCTTTCCAGTTACCCAGACCAGGGAAGGCGACCAGGTAGATCAGACCGGTGACGATGAAGAAGAGGAACATATAGGTCCACCACTTCGGCAGCGGGTTGTTGATCTCCTCGATGCCATCGAAGGCGTGGCCCATCGGCTTGCCTTCTTCAACACCCATCTTGTCCTTGAGGCACCACATCAGCAGCAAGAAGCAGCCGAGAATGGTTCCCAAGGTAATGACGGTTACGAAAATACTAAACAGAGTGCTCATTCTTGTTTCGCTCCTGCGTTCTTTTTATCAGCACCGGGTTGCTCATCATCGGCAAAAACCAGATTGGCAGCCTCGTCGAAAGAGGTCTTGCGGCGTTTGCTGTAAGCCCAGACGATGATGCCAATCATGATGACCATCAACAGCAGGGTATACAGACCGCGAAATGTGCCGTAGTCCATTTTAGGCTCCTTATTTCAGGGCATGACCCAGTGATTGCAGATAGGCCACCAGCGCTTCCAGCTCGGTTTTGCCCTTGACTGCCTCGCTCGCACCTTGAATATCGGCATCGGTGTAAGGCACCCCAAAGTGGTCACGGAACAGCGCCAGCTTCTTGGCGGTCAGCTCGCCGGTCAGCACGTTGGTGTCAAGCCAGGGGTAACCTGGCATGTTGGATTCCGGTACCACATCACGCGGATTGATCAGGTGAGCACGGTGCCAGGCATCGGAGTAACGACCGCCAACACGGGCCAGATCCGGACCCGTACGCTTGGATCCCCACAGGAAGGGGTGCTCCCAGACGCTCTCACCGGCGACCGAGTAGTGACCGTAACGCTCGGTCTCGGCACGGAACGGACGGATCATCTGGCTGTGGCAGTTGGTGCAGCCTTCGCGAATGAAGATGTCGCGCCCTTCCATCTGCAGGGCGGTGTAGGGCTTGAGACCCTCCACTGGCTCGGTGGTCTGCTTTTGGAAGAACAGCGGGGTGATTTCAACAAGGCCCCCAAGGCTGATGGCGAAGATGATGCCGACCACCAGCATGGGAACGCTTTTTTCAAATATTTCGTGACGGTTATTGTTGCTCATGGGTTGACCTCTTCAATCATGCTGGCTGGGCGACAGGTTCCAGGGAACCTTTGGGCGCAGTGATGGTGCGATAGGCGTTGTAAGCCATCAGCAACATGCCGGTGACGAAGAAGCAGCCTCCCAGGAAGCGCACGAAATAGAAGGGATAGGATGCCTGTAGCGCTTCAACGAAGCTGTAGGTCAGGGTGCCGTCTTCGTTGACTGCACGCCACATTAGCCCCTGCATCACGCCGGAAATCCACATGGCAACGATGTAGAGCACGGTACCGACCGTTGCCAGCCAGAAGTGCACGTTGATCAATCGGATGCTGTACATCCGGCCCTGATCGAACAGGTTCGGGATCAGATGGTAAACCGCACCGATGGAGACCATGGCAACCCAACCCAGCGCACCGGAGTGAACATGGCCTATGGTCCAGTCGGTGTAGTGGGAGAGGGCGTTGACGGTTTTAATCGCCATCATCGGGCCTTCGAAGGTCGACATGCCATAGAACGACAGGGAGACGATCAGGAAGCGCAGGATGGGGTCATAACGCAGTTTGTGCCAGGCACCGGAGAGGGTCATGATGCCGTTGATCATGCCGCCCCAGGAGGGCACGAACAGGATCAGGGACATCACCATGCCCAGAGACTGAGCCCAGTCAGGCAGCGCGGTGTAGTGCAGGTGATGGGGACCGGCCCAGATATAGAGGGAGATCAGCGCCCAGAAGTGCACGATGGAGAGGCGATAGGAGTAAACCGGACGACCCGCCTGCTTGGGCACAAAGTAGTACATCATGCCAAGGAAGCCGGCAGTCAGCAGAAAGCCTACCGCGTTGTGGCCATACCACCACTGCACCATGGCGTCCATGGCGCCGGAGTACATGGAGTAGGACTTCATGCCGGAGAGCGGCACTTCCATGTTGTTGACGATATGCAGCACCGCAACGGTGATGATGAAGGCACCGAAGAACCAGTTCGCCACGTAGATGTGGGAGGTGGTGCGTTTCATCAGGGTGCCGAAGAAGACGATGGCATAGGCGACCCATACCACTGTGATGGCGATATCAATCGGCCACTCCAGCTCGGCATACTCTTTGGCGGAGGTGTAACCCAGCGGCAGAGAGATGGCGGCAGAGAGGATTATCGCTTGCCAGCCCCAGAACACGAAGGAGGCGAGACGGCCACCGAACAGTCTGACTTGGCAGGTGCGTTGTACCACGTAAAACGAGGTGGCCATCAGTGCGCTGACGCCGAAGGCGAAGATCACTGCGTTGGTGTGGAGGGGCCGCAGACGACTGTAAGTCAGCCACGGAGTGTCGAAGTTGAGGGCAGGCCAGATCAACTGGGCTGCGATCAGTACGCCAACCGACATGCCGACAATTCCCCAGACAATCGTCATGACGGTAAACTGGCGAACAACGGTGTAGTTGTACTCAGGGTGGTTTGTTGTATGGCTCATCGTTATATTCCGCTTCCGATGCTGCTGTTGTTTGGTTTTGTATCCGGACAACCGGACTGGCTTCATCGAACTACCGCCCTCGCTTGTTAACACCTGTTAACGAAAGGAAAAGCAAAAGATAGTTAAATGAAAACTTCATGGGAATGATACTGAACTGACAGGTAAAATAACAGTATAAACAGTGATATATTTGGCTCCGCCGCGCCCGTTTTTAGGGCTCTTTACCTTGTCCGAGATCACAAAAATACTATTTTTATTACACCTTATCGGGGCTGTTTGAATGAAAGAGAAATTGAGTGCACGTAAAGTATTCCACCTCTCACTGGTGCTGGCGCTACTGTTGGCGCTGGTGGCCTACCGCACCTGGTTTTCGGTTGATAACAGTGCAACGGTTGATCAGATAAAAGATCAGATTTGTGATCTTTCCCACAGCAGTTGCAGCGAATTGATTGGTGGCAAGTCGTTGACCGCGGCGATTAGTGAGTTACCGGTACGTGCAGAACAGGACTTTATCGTGCGCCTGACAGGTGGTGATCCGGCCATCAAGCCGGTAAAAGCCTGGCTCGAAGGCAGAGATATGTTTATGGGCTCCATTCCGGTGAGCTTTGAACAAATAGCAGGGGGGTGGCAGGGCACTACTCTGGTGGGGAGTTGCACCTCTTCCATGATGGTGTGGCTACTCAATATTGAATGGAGCAATGGACAACGTCAGCAATTAGTGCTGTCAGTGGCGCGGGAATAACGCCACCGTGGCTGATGGTTACCGTGAAAAAATATTTGAAATTTTCCTGTCAGGCGTTACCTTGCCTGCAAGCCACAGGGAGTGAAATCGATTTAATCATGATTGAAAAAACACAGTTTTACCGCACCTTCAACCGGCAAGCCAAGGCGTTGCTTGAGGGGGAAACCGATCTGATTGCCAATTTGGCCAACCTGTCAGCGCTACTTGGACAGGAACTGACCGATATCAACTGGGTCGGTTTTTATCTGTTGCAAGGGGACACCCTGGTGTTGGGACCATTTCAGGGCAAACCGGCCTGCGTGCGCATTCCGGTCGGTCGTGGTGTATGTGGTACGGCAGTCGCAGAGGGCAAGACCCAGCTGGTGGACGATGTGCATCAGTTTGACGGGCATATTGCCTGTGACGGGGCCAGTAATGCTGAAATTGTCATTCCGGTGCGCCGTCATGGCGAGATCATCGGGGTGCTGGATATCGATAGTCCGATTTTTAACCGTTTCGACCAGCAAGACCGGATTGGACTCGAAGAAACAGTACAAATTTTGGAAAGCATGCTTTAAGTCATTGCTAGATGGTTCGCAAAAGGCCCCAAGCTCTCTATAATGGGGCCTTTGTTGTGCTCGGGTTATGCCCGTGCGTTTATATGAAAGCCAAGGTTATACATGGAAAACACTGAGAAGCTGAAGAACAGTAAAGAGATCGTTGCCTACCTGGTCGAGAAATTCCCGGCCTGCTTCGTTGCTGAAGGAGAGGCCAAGCCGCTCAAGATTGGCATCTTCCAGGATTTGGCCGAGCGTCTTGCTGACGATGCCAGAGTCTCCAAGACCATGCTGCGTTCTGCACTGCGTCAATACACCTCCAGCTGGCGCTATCTGCACGGCCTCAAAGCTGGCCAGGCTCGTGTAGACCTGGACGGTAACCCGGGCGAAGTGCTGACCGAAGAGCACATCGAGCATGCCAAGCAAGCGCTCAAAGAAAGCAAAGAGCGTGTGTTTGCCAGCCGTCGCACCAACACCAAAGAGAAGGACGAAAAGGCCAAAAAGCCCCGCCGTCCTGCTGCGCGTAAAGCTGAAAAAGCTGACGTAGCTGCCAAGCCGAAGGTTGAAGCCAAAGCGCCGGTAGCAGAAGCGCCGCTGGTCAAAGTGGATGCCGCTACGCTGAAAGTTGGGCAGGATGTACGAGTCGTCATGGGCAGGTTCCCGGTTCCGGCAACTATCAAGGAAGTGACCAAGGATGATGTGCAGGTCCAACTGCAGACTGGCATGATGGTGCGGGTCAAATCAGAGCACTTGGTTCTCTAAGGAGACAAATGTTGAAGCATGGCGTAATTCGTTTTTCCCTCGTTGCCTGTAGCCTGGCGCTTGCCGGGCTTACACAGGCCATCGAGCCGGTGCTCAAGGAGAGTGATTTGCCTGTGTTGGCTCAAGAGAGCCAACATGCTACGGCCAGCAAGCGAATTGCCAATCTGTTTACCCGCTCGCACTACAAACAGTTCAAGCTGGATGATGCCTTTTCCTCCGTTGTTTTTGACAAATATCTGGAGAATCTGGACTACAGCCGCAATCTGTTTTTGGCCTCTGACATCAGCCGTTTTGACAAATACCGTAACGGTTTTGACACCGACCTCGAAAGAGGCCGTCTGGCACCTGCCTACGAGATGTTCAACCTGAGTCAGCAACGGCGTTATGAGCGGTTCGAATACGCCCTCAAACTGCTTGATACTCCTTTTGATTTTACCCAGACCGACAACTATCAGTTTGATCGGGAAGGGGCGGCTTGGCCCAAGGACGAAGGCGAACTCAATGAGTTGTGGCGCCAACGGGTCAAGTTCGATGCCCTGAGCCTCAAGCTCAGTGGCAAGGAGTGGCCCGAGATCAAGGAGCTGCTTGGCAAGCGTTACAACAACGCCATCAAGCGGATGTCCCAGACCGAGAGCGAGGATGTGTTCCAGCTCTTCATGAACTCCTTCGCTCGCGCCATCGAACCGCATACCAGTTATCTCTCTCCCCGTAATGCCGATCGTTTCAACACCGAGATGAACCTCTCGCTGGAAGGCATTGGTGCTGTATTGCAGGCCGAAGATGACTTTACCGTCATCCGCTCCCTGGTGCCCGGTGGTCCGGCTGCCAAATCTACCCATCTCAAGGCCGATGACAAGATCACCGGTGTTGGTCAGGAAGATGGCAAGATAGTCGATGTGATTGGCTGGCGTCTTGATGACGTGGTCGAGCTCATCAAAGGGCCAAAAGGGAGCAAGGTGAAGCTGGAGATCCAGCGTGGCAAAGGTGCTGCACTCAAAACCGAGCAGGTCGAGCTGATCCGCGACAAGGTGCGCCTCGAAGATCGTGCGGCCAAGTCAAAGGTAGTCACTGCCGAAGGCAAGAAGATCGGTGTCATCGAGATCCCCAGTTTCTACGTCAATCTCCACGACGACGTGATCAAGGAGCTCTCCAGCCTCAACAAGCAAAAGATCGATGGTCTGATCATCGATCTGCGCGGTAACGGCGGTGGTGCCCTCACCGAAGCCTCTGCCTTGAGCGGGCTGTTCTTCGCCAGCGGTCCCGTGGTGCAAATTCGTGATCACATGGGCCGTATCACGGTCAATGGCGATGACGATGGCAACGTCTACTACGGCGGCCCCATGTCGGTGATGATCGACCGCTACAGCGCCTCGGCGTCCGAGATCTTTGCTGCTGCCATGCAAGATTATGGCCGCGCCCTGATCCTGGGTGAAAACTCGTTCGGCAAGGGCACGGTGCAGCAGCATCGCAGCCTCGCCAAGGTCTATGACTTCTACGAGCAGCCGCTGGGTCACGTGCAATACACCATCGCCAAGTTCTACCGGATCGACGGTGGCAGCACCCAGAACAAGGGCGTGGCGCCGGATATCAGCTTCCCGACGCCGGTTGCCCCGCAAGAGACGGGTGAAAGCCGCGAGTTCAATGCGTTGCCGTGGGACAAGATTGCCTCCGCCAACTACCAGAGGCTCGGTAACTTCACCAGTCAGCTGCCCAAACTGCAGTCGGCTCATGAGGCCCGGATCGCCAAGGATCCTGAATTTGCTTATGTGATGCAGGACATCGCCGACTACAAGGAGGAGAAAGACAAGAAGTCGGTCTCCCTCAACGAGGCGGAGCGTGTTGCAGAGCAGGCGAAACAGGATGAGAAAGCGCTCAAGCGCACCAACGAGCGTCTTGCTCGTCTTGGCAAGCCGGCGGTGAAGAGTCTGGATGAACTGCCCACTGATTTTGAAGCGCCCGATGAGTATCTCATCGAAGCGGCCAACATCACGTCGGATCTGGTCAAGTCCAGTAAGCGCAGCTGAGCAAGCTGAGTAAGCTGAGTAAGCTAGCATAATGAACAAGGGCGACTCCGGTCGCCCTTTCTTTTTGTCTGGCATATCTGACGATATGCAAATTGTTTGACCCCGCCAGTTGGTTGTGACAGCCTCTTTCTCGCCTTTAACAAGCGTGGAAGCAGACAATAATGACCGATCACTCCCAGGCCATGACGGCCAAATATCGCCAGGATTATCAGGCGCCGCTCTACTGGATCGACACCCTCGACCTCGATTTCCAACTGCAGGAGCCGCTGACCCAGGTCACCGCCATCACCCGCATTCGCCGCAACGGTGAGCATAATGCGCCGCTGGTACTCGATGGCGAGCAGCTGCCCCTGAAAAGCGTTGCCATTGATGGCATTCCCTGTGACCACTACGAGCAAGGCGAGAGCAGCCTGACCCTGTTCAACCTGCCTGCCGAATGTGTGCTGACTATCGTCACCCTGCTGGATCCGGCCGCCAACACCGCGCTGGAAGGGCTCTACAAGTCTGGCGATGCCTACTGCACCCAGTGTGAAGCGGAAGGATTCCGCCGCATTACCTATTATCTGGACCGCCCCGACATTCTGGCGCGTTACAGCACCCGCATTACCGCCGACAAAGCTCAGTTCCCCTTCCTGCTCTCCAACGGCAACAAGGTCGACAGTGGTGAGCTCGATGGTGGTCGTCACTTCGTACAGTGGCAGGATCCCTTCCCCAAACCTAGCTACCTGTTTGCGCTGGTCGCCGGTGATTTCGATGTGGAGCGCAGTCACTACACCACCAAGAGCGGCCGCAAGGTGGCCCTCGAGATCTTCGTCGACAAGGGCAACCTCGACCGCGCCGGTTTTGCCATGGAGAGCCTCATCAACTCCATGCGCTGGGACGAGCAGCGTTTCGGCCTCGAGTATGATCTCGACATCTACATGATCGTCGCGGTGGACTTCTTCAACATGGGCGCCATGGAGAACAAGGGGCTCAACATCTTCAACTCCAAGTTCGTGCTGGCCAATCCGGCCACCGCCACCGACAGCGACTACCACGGTATCGAACGGGTGATCGGTCACGAATATTTCCACAACTGGACCGGCAACCGCGTCACCTGCCGCGACTGGTTCCAGCTCAGCCTGAAAGAGGGGCTGACGGTATTCCGGGATCAGGAGTTCTCCTCCGATCTGGGCTCCCGTGGCGTCAATCGCATCAACAACGTGCGTACCGTGCGCGGCCCGCAGTTTGCCGAAGATGCCGGCCCCATGGCGCACCCGATCCGCCCGGATGTGGTGATCGAGATGAACAACTTCTACACCCTGACCGTCTACGAGAAGGGGTCGGAAGTGATCCGCATGATGCACACCCTGCTGGGGGAAGATGCCTTCCAAGCCGGTATGCGTCTCTACTTCGAGCGTCACGACGGCTCGGCCGCTACGTGCGATGATTTCGTGCAGGCGATGGAGGATGCTTCCGGTGTCGATCTCGGCCGTTTCCGCCGCTGGTACAGCCAGTCCGGCACGCCGGAGCTGACCGTCACTGACGAGTACGATGCCGCCAGCGGTATCTATCGCCTCCATGTGAGCCAGCACACCCCACCGACCCAGGATCAGCCGCAGAAGCTGCCGCTGCACATTCCCCTCGACATCGAGCTCTATGACCAACAAGGCGCCATTATCCCGCTGCAATATCAGGGCAAGGCCATCGGCAACGTGCTCGACGTGCTGGAAGCGGAGCAGACCTTCGAATTCGATCAGGTGCCGGTCAAACCGGTTCCCTCCCTGCTGCGGGACTTCTCCGCGCCGGTCAAGCTGCACTATGACTACAGCGATGAAGCGCTCGCCTTCCTGATGCGCTTTGCCCGCAACGAGTTTGCCCGCTGGGATGCCGCCCAAATGCTGATCAACAAGGCGGTCATCGAAGGGGTGGCACGGGTACAGCACGGGCAGGGTGTTGAGCTCTCCCAGACCCTGCTGGCAGCCTTTGTCGCCATTTTGGACGACAGCGAGCTGGATTTAGCCCTCAAGGCGGAGCTGCTGGCGCTGCCCGGTGAGGCGACCCTGGCCGAGCTGTTCGAGGTGGCTGATATCGACGCCATCCATCAGGTGCGCGACGCGATCCACATCCGTCTTGCCGAGGCCTTTGGCGCGCGGCTGGCGGCTATCTACCAGAGCCTGCGTTTGAGCGGCTATCAGGTGGTGCACGCCGACATGGCCAAGCGGGCCCTCAAAGGGGTGGTGCTCGGCTATCTGGCGGCGCTGGACTCTGAGCATGCCGACGCGCTGGTGCGCGAGCAGTATGCAACTGCCGACAACATGACTGACACCCTGACGGCGTTGCAGGTGGCCAACGGCTATCTGTTGCCATGCCGCGCCGCGCTGCTGGCCGATTTTGAGGGTAAGTGGGCCAAGGATGGACTGGTGCTGGACAACTGGCTGCGGCTGATTGGCAGCAAGCCCGCTGCCGATGTGCTGGGCGAAGTGAAACAGGCGATGAGTCACCCCACCTTCAGCATTCGCAACCCCAACCGGCTGCGGGCGCTGATCGGCAGCTTCGCCATGAGCAATCAGGTGCAGTTCCATGCGGTGGATGGCAGCGGTTACCGCTTCCTGACCGATCTGCTGATCGAGCTTAACGAGGTGAACCCTCAGGTGGCATCCCGCCTCATCACGCCGCTGATCCAGTTCAAGCGACTGGATGAGGCGCGCAAGGCCCTTATCCGCGCCGAGCTGACCCGTCTAGCCAACCTTGAGGGGCTGGCACGGGATCTGTTCGAGAAGGTAAGCAAGGCACTGCAGCAGTAAGTACCGACGGGGCAGGGGCGTGAACGCGCCTGCCCCTCATTGTGTGATTTGCCGTGTGATCAGGAGCAAGCGTGAAGCAGTTTACTTTTCGGCTCTCATTGAGCAGCGACGAGGTGATGCTGATGTATCAGGGCCATGCCAAACGGCTGGTGGTGCGCAGCGAACAGGGGCTGACCCTGGAACTTGGCATAGAAAAAATACGGCCCTTTGTCGCCATTAATGGTGTTCATGGCTACTTTCGGCTGAAAACTCAGGATGATTACCGCTTTATCAGTCTCGAACGCATAAATTAACAAAAATCGAACAGATTACCGACTGTTTATCTGCTTTGCGTCACTATCTATCCGGTAAACTGGCACAAAGGTAGTGGGAATTTCTGTATTTTTGGTTATTTACAAAATTTCTTACAGTTTAAGCCGTGATCTGCACCTTGTTTTTAACATCTCGTTAGCACCTATCCTCGCCTTCCCTTATCCAAGCCATTACACTTCGCAACAACTCTGCACCAGCGGGTAACCAGGGTGGTTGCCTCTGCGTCGGTGGTTAATGTCGTCCGATAAGGAATATAAAAATGGCATTGAAAGACGCCCCTACCTCAGTTCTGCTCGAAAACGTTCTCAGCCTGATCCATCAGAAGTTGCCCAAAAACAGTGCCTCGCTGGTCGAGCGCTTCGTTGCCAAGTTCTACGGCAACATGGCGAGCTCCGATCTGCACGATCGCAATGACAGCGATCTCTACGGTGCGGCCCTGAGCCTGTGGAATGCCCTCAATCAGCGCACCGGCACCGACCCCTACATCCGGGTCTACAATCCCGAGCTGACCCGTCACGGCTGGCAATCGCCCCATACCATCGTCGAGGTGATCCTGCAGGATTCGCCCTTCCTGGTGGACTCCATCAGGATGGCGCTCAAGCGGCTCAATATCACCGCCCACATGATGCTGCACCAACCGCTTCACCTCATTCGTAGCGCGGATGGCAAGATTGGCGCCATTCTGGAGCTCGACAACACCGATGGACAGACCTCGGTTGAAACGGCATTCCTTATCGAGATTGACCACCTCACCAGCGAGGAGCAGATGGCCGCGCTGGCAGCGGAGCTCAACTCGGTGGCCGGTGAAGTGGCGCTGGCGGTCGGCGACTGGCAGCCGATGCTGGCCAAGCTCAATGAGATCATCGACGAGTTGCCCAAACGCAAGAGCCCGGTCAGCAAGGAGGAGGTGGCCTCCTGCATCGCCTTCCTCAAATGGGTGGCAGCCCACAACTTCACTCTGATGGGCTATCGCCGCTACGACGTCAAGGCGGTGGAGGGGGATCACGAGATCCTGCCGCAGGCCAGCTCCAGCCTCGGTTTGATGAAGAACTCCATCAAGGAGGTGGGTCAGCGCCTTGGCAACATGCCTGCCAGCGCCCGTCACGCCGCCCTGAGCTCCGATCTGCTGATCCTCACCAAATCCAACAGCAAGTCCAGGGTGCACCGTCCGGCCTATGTGGATTACATCGGCATCAAGCGCTTCGACGAGCATGGCAAGGTGATCGGGGAAGATCGCTTCATCGGCCTCTATGCCTCTTCCATCTACAACACCAGCGCGACCCAGATCCCGCTCATCAGCCATCGCCTCGAGCGCATCATGGCCGCCTCCGGTCACGAGAAGGGCTCCCATGCCTACAAGGCGCTGCTCAACGTGCTGGAAACCTATCCCCGCGACGAGCTGATCCAGGCCCGCGAAGAGGAGCTGCTGGCCACCGGTCTCGGCGTGCTGGAGATGCAGGAGCGGGACATGCTGCGGCTGTTCGTGCGCCGTGATGTCTACGGTCGCTTCTTCTCTTGCATGGTTTATGTCACCAAGGAGCGCTACAACACCGCGCTGCGGATCAAGACCCAGCAAATTTTGCAGAAGTATTTTGGCAGCAACGAGGAGGTGGAGTTCAACGTCTACTTCACCGAGGGTGTGCTGGCGCGGACCCATTACATAGTGCGGGTCAACAACAACAACGTGGATGTGGATGTGAACGAAGTACAGAACAACCTGATTGAAGCGGCTCGCAGCTGGGATGACCGACTCGACTCCGTGCTGCTCTCCCACTATGGCGAGGCCCGTGGCAACGAGCTGCGCCGCCGTTTCTGCACCGCCTTCCCCCGTGCCTACAAGGAAGATGTGCTGCCGGGCTCTGCCGTGGCCGACATCATGGCGCTGGATAACCTGAGCGAAGTCGAGCCCCTCGGCATGCTGTTCTACCGCGCCCAGGAGGAGGAGAACGACCGTCGGGTACGGCTCAAGCTGTTCCATCGCACCGAGCCCATTCACCTCTCCGATGTGCTGCCGATGCTGGAGAACATGGGGCTGCGGGTGATCGGCGAGACCCCGTATCAGGTTCGCACCCCGAGCGGCGATCTGTTCTGGATCCTCGACTTCTCCATGTTGCTGCGTGGTGAGCAGCCCTTTGATCTGGCCCAGAGCCAGCAGCGCTTCCAGCAGGCGTTTGCTGCCATCTGGAACAAGCAGCTGGAAGATGACGGCTTCAACCGGTTAGTACTGGGGGCAGGTCTCACTGGCCGTCAGGTCTCGGTGCTGCGCGCCTATGCCAAATACATGCGCCAGACCGGCGTCTCCTTCAGCCAGTCCTATATCGAAGAGACCCTGACCCGTTATCCCGATATCGCCCAGCTGCTGTTTACCCTGTTCGAGCGGCGCCTCGACCCGGCAGGCAAACAGAATGCCAAGACCGAGGCCAAGCTGCACGAGGAGCTTGCTGCCAAGCTGGATCAGGTAGCCAACCTCGATGACGATCGCATCATTCGCCGCTATGTGGAGATGATCGACGCCACTATGCGCACCAACTACTACCAGCTGGACAACGCGGGCAACATCAAGCCCTACATCTCCTTCAAGCTGGCCCCCTCCAGCATCACCGATATGCCGCTGCCGCTGCCGAAATTCGAGATCTTCGTCTACTCGCCACGGGTGGAAGGTGTCCATCTGCGCTGGGGCAAGGTGGCCCGTGGCGGTCTGCGCTGGTCCGATCGCAAGGAGGACTTCCGCACCGAGGTGCTGGGTCTGGTGAAAGCCCAGCAGGTCAAAAATACCGTGATCGTGCCGGTGGGGGCCAAGGGCGGTTTCTACTGCAAGCAGATGCCGGTGGGAGCAACCCGCGCCGTCATTCAGGAGGAGGGCAAGGCCTGCTATCGCCTGTTTATTCGCGGCCTGCTTGATGTGACCGACAACATCATCGGCGGCGAGGTGATCCCGCCGACATCCGTGGTGCGTCACGACGAGGATGACTACTACCTGGTGGTCGCCGCCGACAAGGGCACGGCGACCTTCTCCGACATCGCCAACGAGATCAGCCTCGAATACGGTCACTGGCTCGGCGATGCGTTCGCCTCCGGCGGCTCGGTCGGTTACGACCACAAGAAGATGGGTATCACCGCCCGCGGCGCCTGGGAGTCGGTCAAGCGGCATTTTCGCGAGATTGGCGTTAACTGCCAGACCACCGACTTCACCTGCGTCGGGATCGGCGACATGGCGGGGGATGTGTTTGGCAACGGCCTGCTGCTCTCCGATCATACCCGGCTGGTGGGCGCCTTCAACCACATGCACATCTTCATCGACCCGACCCCGAATGCGGCCAGCAGTTTTGTCGAACGCCAGCGGCTGTTCGATCTGCCGGGCTCCAGCTGGGATGACTACAACCGCGAGCTGATATCACAAGGGGGCGGCATCTTCCTGCGCTCCGCCAAGTCCATCAAGCTCAGCCCCGAGATCCAGACCCTGCTTGGCAGCGACAAGGCCAGCATGGCGCCGAACGAGTTGATCAAGGCGCTGCTCTGCCTCAACGTCGATCTGCTGTGGAACGGCGGCATCGGCACCTATGTGAAGAGCGCTCGCGAGAGCGATGGGGAAGTTGGGGATCGCAGCAACGACGCGCTGCGGGTCAATGGCCGTGATCTGCGGGCCCGCATCGTGGGCGAGGGTGGCAACTTAGGCTTTACCCAGCTCGGTCGGGTCGAGTTCGCCAGCCAGGGCGGTCGCATCAATACCGACTTTACCGACAACGTGGGCGGGGTGGATTGCTCCGACAACGAGGTGAACATCAAGATCCTGCTCAACCAGCTGGTGGCTGCAGGGGATCTGACCCTCAAGCAGCGTAACCAGCTGCTCTATGAGATGACTGACGACGTGGCGCAGATCGTCATCACCAACGCCTACCGCCAGTCCCAGTCCATCTCGGTCACCAGCTTCCGTGGCACCGAGCAACTCAAAGAGCAACAACGCTTTATTCAGGGGCTGGAGCGGGAAGGCAAGCTGGACCGTGCGCTCGAGTTCCTGCCCTCTGATGAGGAGCTCTCCGAGCGGATGGCGGCAGGGCAGGGGCTGACCCGCCCCGAACTGGCGGTGCTGGTGGCCTACGGCAAGATGGTACTGAAAGAGCAGCTCAACTGCCCGGAAGTGACCGACGAGCCCTTCCTCGCCAACATGCTGGTCACCAGCTTCCCGGCCAAGGTGCAACAGCAGTTTGGTGCCCAACTGGCCGATCACCCATTGCGCTCCGAGATCATCGCCACCCGGGTGGCCAACATGTTGGTCAATGACATGGGGCTCAACTTCGCCAGCCGGATGAAGGACGAGACCGGTGCCTCGGTGGCGGAAGTTGCCTGCTGCTTCGCCATGGCCCGCGAAGTGTTTGGCATGAACCCCCTGTGGCGCGATATCGAAGGGTGCGACAACCTGGTAGATGCCCAGACTCAGCTCGAGCTGATGTTCTACAGCCGCCGTATCGTGCGCCGTGCCACCCGTTGGTTCCTGCGCGCCCGCAATCGCAGCTGGAGCATCAGTGAGAACATCGCCTTCTTCCGTCCGGCGTTCGAGACCTTAGGGAAGCACCTCTACGAGGTGATGGATGAGAGCGAAGTGGCCGAGCATCGTCAGGCTGTTGCCAAATGGATGGAGAAACAGGTGCCGGAGGCCATTGCCCGTCAGGTCGCCCATATGAGTAGCCTCTTCTCCTGCCTTGATTTGGCGCAGATTGCCGCGGAGCACCAGATCGACATCCTGCTTGCTGCCAATGTCTACTATCGCCTCGGGGCCAAACTGGATCTGCACTGGTTCCTTGACCAAATCAACCATCAGCCGGTCGGCAACCATTGGCAGGCGATGGCGCGGGCCTCGTTCCGCGAAGATCTGGACTGGCAGCAACGCAGTCTCACTTCTGTGGTACTGGAAGGGTGCAAAGATCAGGGAGAATGCGCTACCATACTGGCCGACTGGATTTCGGAGCATGAGCAACTCTTGTCCCGTTGGACCCATATGTTGGCCGACTTCAAGACCACCAGTACCCACGAGTTCGCCAAGTTCTCGGTGGCCTTGCGAGAGTTGAATCTGCTCCAGTTGAATTGCCGGGCACTTTAATTGCCAGATTAAGGCATGACACCGGCATTACACCCAAAGCCCCGGCCAGTTGCCGGGGCTTTCTTTAAGGAGCAAAGATGTTGTACCCCATCGCCAGGCATTTCCTGTTCAAGCTCAATCCGGAACAGGCTCACGATCTCTCCATGAAATATTTGCCCCGTCTTCTCGGTACGCCACTCGATTGTTTCTTCCGCCAGAATTTACCCAAACGCCCCGTCACTGTCATGGGGCTTTCTTTTGCCAATCCGCTGGGGTTGGCGGCGGGTCTGGATAAAGATGGTGAGTGCATAGACGCGCTGGGTGCCATGGGATTTGGCTTTATCGAGGTAGGTACCGTCACCCCCAAACCCCAGAGCGGCAATGACAAGCCTCGCCTGTTCCGGGTTATTCCGGCAGAGGGGATCATCAACCGGATGGGATTCAACAACAAGGGGGTGGATCATCTGGTGGCCAAGGTAAAAGAGGCCAAATATCAGGGGGTGATCGGCATTAATATCGGCAAGAACAAAGATACCCCTATCGAACAGGGCAAGGATGATTACCTGATCTGTATGGACAAGGTTTATGATCACGCCGGTTATATTGCCGTCAATATCTCTTCCCCCAACACCCCGGGGTTGCGTTCGCTGCAATATGGCGAGGCGCTGGATGAATTGCTGGCAGCCCTCAAGGTGCGTCAGCAAGAGCTGGCAGCCCAATATAAAAAGTATGTGCCGCTGGCGGTTAAAATTGCCCCGGATTTAAGCCTTGAAGAAATAGATCAGGTCGCCGCTTCGCTGGTGCGTAATGGCATTGATGGTGTTATCGCCACCAATACCACCCTCGAGCGCGAGATGATCTACGACATGCCCCATGCCGGTGAAGCGGGTGGCCTGAGTGGTCGTCCGCTGCAACACAAGAGCACCGAGGTGATCCGTCATCTGGCCAAGGCGCTAAATGGTGCGCTGCCAATTATCGGGGTGGGCGGTATTGATAGTGCCATGGCCGCTCGTGAAAAATTGGCAGCCGGTGCCAGTCTGGTACAAATTTATAGCGGTTTTATTTTTAAAGGACCGGGTCTGGTCAAAGAGATCGTGACAAATATATAAGAAATAGGGTGGAGCCCTTTATTTGATGTTGCTGATTTTATCGACATGGAATAAAGTCGATAGACGAAATTTCAAGCAAGGGCTCCAACATGTTTATCCAACCGACCGATAGCTGGAAATGGCACTATGATGCCCAGAGTGACCGTCTGATGTTGGACCTGTCTGATAACATGTTATTTGCGACCGAGTATAAAGGGCGACAATTGGTGCCCAGCTCCTTTGCGACCCAGCCTTTTTGTGTCGATGATGCCGCTCTCTATTATCAGTTGATGGATAAAGCCGCCGAACTTGATTGGAGTATTCCCCATCAGGTGCAACTGGTACTCAATGCCATCGCTGTCAGTCGCTTTTATAAACCCCTGATGCCACAAAGCTGGTTTTTTAGTGAACAGCATCCGCAGGTGATCCCGCAAAACGGTGATCTGGTCTGGATGAATACACCACACGGCAACGGGGAATTTATGGTCATTGAAGCAGGGGAGCAGGCCAGCGTCTGTTTGAACCTCACAGCTGATCTGGTATTGACCACCAGCAAAGTCCTGCCCCGTTTCGGGGTGATCAAGGTGATGAATAACCGGATGAAGCCGCGTATTACCGTGACCGAGCAATATCGTCAGGTCAGTTGATCCCGCATTCTATTAACCCGCTTGCCATTATCGTGGGCGATGCTTACCTCCTTGTTTGAAGACTGTCTGGTTTACTGTTTTGATTGCCATGTGATTTATCTGGTTTGCTAGAGCCCCCGCACCTTTTGTTGATCCTCTCTCTGTTTGTCATTTCTCACCATTTTCCCAACATAGCCGCGTGCCTTCCTCGTCATAAATGCAGCAAAAAAAGTGGCGGGATATTATTCCCGCCACAACACTGTCACTCACAATTTTCAGACTGGAGAGTACTGAAACCAGAGTAGTGAAACCAAAGTAGTGAAACCAAAGTAGTGAAACCAAAGTACTGAATATGCTACTTGAACCAATGCGACTTGAATTAACGGAACCTGAACCAACGGAACCTGAATCGATGAGGCTGATTGAACAGACCACAAACCCGTCGGTTGGTGGTCTGTCTGCTTGCTTATACCTTGAAGAAGCGGATCCCCTGATCCAGCTGCTGAATGATGTCGGTGAGCTGGGAGGCATCGTGGTTGACGCTCTCGGCCGCCGCCACGTTCTCCACTGACATCTGGGTGATCTCTTCAACGGATTGGGCAATCAGCTGGCTGGCTGCGGCCTGTTCATGGAGCATGGAGCTGATCTCCTGGATCAGTCCGACCACCTTGCGTGAACTCTGATCGACCTGAGCCATGGTGTTGCTGGAGTGATCAGTGGTCTCCCGCACGGTATCCATGCTGTCGGCGCAGGTATTCATCCCTTTCACCGCGCCGGTCGCTCCTTGCTGGATCGACTGCAGCATCTCGTTGATCTCCTGGGTTGCTTGCGTGGTACGGGCAGCCAGGGTGCGAACCTCATCCGCCACCACCGCAAAGCCCCGTCCCATGTCACCGGCGCGGGCGGCTTCAATGGCGGCGTTCAGCGCCAGCAGGTTGGTCTGGTCGGCCACCCCCTGGATCATCACCGAGATCTGGCTGATCCGGGTGATGTCATCAAACAGCCCCTGAACTTGCTTGGCGGAGTCATTGACCGCTGCGGTTACCCGCACCACCTCTTGGGAGGCCCGCTTGACCTGTTCTTCACCGGCGTGGGCAATCTCGCCAGACTCCATGACCACGGTATTGGCCTGATTGGCGAAGGAGGAGAGCTGGGAGACCGAGGTGGTCAACTCTTCCACCGAGGCTGCGGTATTGGCGGTAGCCAGCGATTGTTGCTGGGAGCTGGTGTTGACTTGCTGAGCGGCGGCGACCAGCTGAGAGGAGCTGGCCGTGAGCCCTTCGGCGGCATGCTGCATGGTCGATACGATATCGCGCAGACTGCGGCGAGCGTTGATCATCGAGAGCTGCATCTGGGTCAGTTCATCATTGCCTTCCGAGTTATCTTTCGCAGTGAGATAACCGGCAGCCAGCTGTTTGATCTCTTCCATAATGCTGACCAGTGGCTGGTTGATGCTGTTGCTCAGCAGCCAACCCAGCAGCAGAGACAAGATGACGGAGATGGTGAGAATGGTGTAGGTCGTGGCAGTGAGGTCAGCCACGATCACATCACTGTCTTTATAGGCTTTGGTGCCAAGTTGTTCATTGAATTCCACCAGCTGGCTGAGCTGGTCGTCGAGCACTTTGAAATTGGCAGCGGCTTCGCCTTTCATCAATTTGACGGCGGCATCGTTGTCATTGGCATAGCTGGCGGCCATGGCCTTTTTGGCACTCTCCTTGTAGATAGGCCAGGCCCGATCCGCTTGCGCCAGCGTGGTTTTCTCGGTATCGGTCAACTCGGTGGCACGATATTTATTGAGCAACCCCTGCATTTGTTGCTCGTAGCCATCCATTTCACGGGCAATGTTGTCCATCCCTGCCTGAGTGGGTTCGATAACATAATCAAACAGTGAGCGGTTATGGTAGATCGCCTGCATATTGGTGTTGGCGAGATCCTTGATGGGAGTGAGATTGTTGATATACATCTCATTCAACATGTCGTTTAGAACGCCGGTATTTTGTTTTCCATACAACCCCACTCCGATGAGGATAAGGTTTACCAGTAAAAATGAGATTATCAATCGCACTTTAATGGAAAACTGACGGATTAGATTGTTCATAGATAGCCTCATGCTAATGGTTAGCGTTCCTTGCAGTGATAAAGCGACTGCTTTTGTACTATTTCCCCCTGGTCAGGGGACAAATTCAATATGGTCTGGCTGGTGAGGTTGATCTGGCTTGCCATTCGGCAAACCAGTTTTCAATTTGGTCCAGCGGCAGAGGGCGGCTGATGTAATAGCCTTGTGCCAGTTCACAGCCCAGCAGTGCCAGCTGTTGCCAGTCCTCTGCGCTTTCAACCCCTTCGGCCACTGTTTTAAGCCCCAATTTTTGGCTCATCACGATCGCTGAGGTCAATATAGCCAACTTCTTGGGGCTGGTATGGGCATCGTGGACAAACTCTTTATCAATCTTGATCTCGGTAAAAGGACAGCGAGATAACTGCTTCATGGAGGAGTAACCCGTCCCATAATCGTCCATGGCGACGCCAAATCCCCGTAATCTCAGCCGTGCCAGCGTGCCCAACGACATTGCCAGATTTGACATCACTGTGGTTTCGGTTACTTCGATAATGATGGCGTTGCAGGGCAGTTGATGCGCCTGAACAATATTGACCATGTTCTCGACCAATTTATCGGTGGTCAGCAGGGTGACCGGCATATTAATGGAACAGCTGATTGGAGCAGGCAGGGTACTTAAGCTATTCAGTGCCTCGCAGGTGGCATGTAAAAATAGATAGAAAAAGTCCAGTGCCAATTGCCCCTGTTCCAGATGATGGACAAAACAGAGCGGCGGGAGCACCCCGTGTTCAGGGTGACGCCAGCGAACCAGCGCTTCAAAACCGTAGAGACTGGAGTCCACCATGGCGATCTTGGGCTGCAGAAAGGGGACCAACTGGCCATTATCCAGCGCCTGCTGTACATCCTCCACGGTAAAGCTGAGTTGCATCCAGTTGTTACTTTTGCGGTGTTTCAAGGGATCGCAATGCTGGAGTATGCCGTACAAATCACTTTTCCTCAGTGGCTTGGCCAGCACCCCGATCACTTCCAGCGTGCCGGCATCGGCGATGGAGTGGATCACGTCCAGTACATCCCGATCGACGGCGCTCATAACTGCGATAAACATCTGGTAGTTGGTCTGTTTTTCCAGCTGATTGATGAGTTCCACCCCGTCCATGCCAGGCATATTGAGGTCGGTGAGTAGCAGATCCACATGGTCGATCTGTTGCAGTTTGTTGAGGGCATCCTGGCCATCGTTGGCAACATGGATCTGGCCAAAGCCCAGCTCCTGCAACAGGCAGGTCACTTCGTATTGCTGGGTGCGAGAGTCATCGACCACCAGGGCACAGCGGCCCTGCCATTGCGCTAATGACATAGTTAATCCCCTGTTAATCCGGACGCGCGAGCGTCTGTGTTATCTGCGAAAGTGACATCACTTCATCGACCCCGCCGTGGGCTATCGCCTCTTTGGGCATGCCAAATACCACACAACTGGCTTCATCCTGGGCAATGGTGCGGGCGCCGGTGTCGTGTAGTTCCCGCAAACCACGGGCACCATCGTCCCCCATGCCGGTCATGATGACCCCGAGCGCATTGTGACCCGCACTCACCGCCACCGAGCGAAACAGCACATCCACCGACGGGCAGTGGCGGGAGACCGGTGGCCCCTCTTTCACTTCGGCCAGATACTGGGCGCCGCTGCGCTGGATCAGCAGATGCTTGCCGCCCGGGGCAATCAGCGCGACCCCGGGCAGCAGGCGATCGCCGGTCACGGCCTCTTTCACTTCCAACTGGGAGATACCATTGAGCCGATCGGCAAAGGAGGCGGTAAATTTGGCGGGCATATGCTGGACGATGGCGAGCCCCGGGCAGCTGGTGGGCAATCGGGTCAGCAGATACTCCAGCGCCTGGGTGCCCCCGGTTGAGGTGCCCACGGCAATGATCCGCTCGGTGGTTTTGAATTTGATCCGCTCGGCAGGGGGGGAGAGCATGGCATCGGCGCTGCGTTTGGGGGCGGGCACGAAGCCTGCTGGCTGGTTGGCCGGGAGCAAGTTACGCAATTTGGCATTGGCCGCGCCCCGGATTTCCTGGATCAGCTCATTGGCCGATTGCTGTAGAAAGCTTTTAATGCCGACAGCCGGTTTGGTGATGATGGAGATGGCGCCAGCGGCGAGGGCATCCAGGGTGACGGCGGCCCCCGCTTCGGTCAGGGAGGAGCAGATGATGACCGGGGTCGGGCGTTCGGTCATGATCTTCTTGAGAAAGGTGAGGCCATCCATCCTTGGCATCTCGATGTCGAGAATGATCACGTCCGGCCAGCATTTTTTCATCTGCTGCATGGCAAAAATGGGGTCAAACGCAGCGCCAATCACCTCTATATCGGGGGATTTGCCCAGCATCTGGGTGAGCACCTCTCGCACCAGGGCCGAGTCGTCCACGATCAATACCCGTATCGTCATACATTATCCTTGGCCACGGCATCCTGGCAGCGATAGCGAGAGGGGGCTTCCTGTTCCAGCGGCAGATCTTGCTGGCGGATGATCTCCGAGTGACCAACCAGCAGATAGCCACCGGGCCTGAGCAGGCCGCATAGCTGTGATAGCACGCGCGCCTTGGTCGCTTCATTGAAATAGATCAGCACGTTTCGCAAAAAGATCACGTCGAAATCCCGCTCAACAAAGTCACAGCAGGTGAGCAAATTGAGGTTGGAGAACGAGACCTTTCTGGCCAGCTCCGGTCTGACCCGGATCTTGCCTGTGTATTCGTCATGGCCGCGCTGAAAATAGCGCAGCCACAAATGGGGGGGGACATGCCGGGCCCGTTCTGCAATGTAGATGGCGCGCTGGGCAATGGGGATCACCCGGGTATTGATGTCGGTCCCGTAGATCCGCCAACGTTCATTGATGCCGAGTTGTTCCGCCAGCACCATGGCGGCAGAGTAAGCCTCCTCCCCGGTGGAGCAAGCAGCAGACCAGATGCGTAGCGGCTGGCGGCGGCTTGCTTGCAACTGCTCGGCGTACTGTTTCAGCCAGCTGAAGTGCTGCGCCTCGCGGAAAAAATAGGTTTCGTTGGTGGAGAGCAGATTGATGGCAATTTGCCGCTCATTGGCTTCCGAGGGCTGATTTATCCGCTCCCAGTAGCTGTAGTAGCTGCTGATGTTGAGTGCCCGCAGCCGTTTGGCCAGCCGCGATTGCACCAGCGCTCGCTTGCAGGGCGCAAGGTCGATGCCGGCGGTAGTCAGAATAAAGCGCCGGAACAGATCGAACTCCTTTTGGCTAAGCAGCGGCCCCTGTTCTGGTGTGACGAGTGATGCCACTAGCATCCCCCTTGCTCGACATTGAACAGCTGGCTGGTGGTCGCCTCCGCCATGGCGCTGAGCTCGGCAATGGAGAGGGCCTTGTGCATATCGAGCAGAATGGCGAACTGCTGGGCGATGGTCACCACCCCCTGAATGAAATCCCCCCGGATATGGGCGCCAAAGGTCGGGGCGGGCTCTATGGTGTCGGTGGCGATCTCCAGCACTTCACACACGGCATCGAGTAGCATGCCGATCTCCTGATCTTCACCGCTGCAGTTTGACAGGGAGAGGATCGCCACACAGGTGGTCGGTTTAAGCTCGGTTTGGGCCCGTCCGAAGCGGATGGAGAGGTCGATAACGGGCACCACGGCGCCCCGCAGATTGATGATCCCTCTGACGAAGCGCGGCATCATGGGCACCGGGGTCATCCCCTCGAACTCGATGATTTCACGGATGCAGCTGATATCGACCCCATACAGCTCCCCCCCCAGCATGAAGGTCACGCAGTGGAAGTGGGAGGTGGTGGTCTCAGGAGCAAGTTTGGTGCGCATATGCCGGCTCCTAGTAGTTGGTGAACTTGCCATCATCGACTTCCCGCTCCAGATCCTCGTCGTGGTGCAGGTGTGGATGTTGGTTCAGGGCACTTTTTTTCGGGCTCACGGGTTTGGCCACATAGTGTGAACCGTGGAATGGCTGTGGCTGACGACTGTTGCCTCCCCTCAGGGTGAACTGCTGCATCAGCTCCTGCAGTTGCAGGGCGGTGGAGCTCAGCTCTTCCGAGGTGGAGCTCAGCTCCTCGGCGGAGGCGGCAGAGGCCTGCATGCCATCGCTGATCTGGGTCACCGCGATATTGATTTGCGAAACGCTGGCCCGCTGCTCGCGAGAGGCGGAGGCGATCTCTTGTACCAGGGTGGCGGTCTGATCGATGCCGGGCAGCATCTCCCGCAGCAGGGTGCCCGCCTGTTCGGCCACGCTGACCGAACGGCTCGCCAGCTCGCCAATCTCTTTGGCGGCATTTTGCGAGCGTTCAGCCAGTTTTCTGACCTCGGCCGCCACGGTGGCAAACCCTTTGCCGTGTTCACCGGCCCGCGCCGCTTCGATGGCGGCATTGATGGCCAGCAGGTCGGTTTTATTGGCAATGTCGTTGATCACTGTGATGCGAGAGGCGATCTCTTTCATGGCGTGAACCATTTCACCGACCGCCTTGCCACTGTCGGTGGCACTGCTGGCGGCCTTGGTGGAGATATTTTCGGTCACCTTGGCGTTGTCGGCGTTCTGGCTCACGGTGGCGGCCATCTCTTCAACCGAGGCGCTGGTCTGTTCGACGCTGGATGCCAGCTCCGAGGCAGTTTGGGAGAGGGAGTTTGCGGTGGCTGCCACCTGTTCCGAGGCCGAACCGATCGCCTCCGACATGGCGCCCACTTCGTTGAGGGTATCGGAGAGGCGATGGGCCATGCTCTTGATGGCAAACAGCAGGCTGGAGGTGTCATCAGCCCGCAGCTTGACCGGGGTGGAGAGATCGCCATTGGCAACCCGGGAGACAACCTGCACTGTATAGGAGGGATCGCCCCCCAGCTGGCGCAAGATACTGCGAGTCACCAGCAGCGCGAGCAGCAGACAGATAACAAACGCAGAGCTTGAAATACCGATCAGCAGGCTGAAATTGCTCTGGTAGATCACCTCGCTCTCATCCAGAGACTGGCTGGCCAGCTTGTCATTGAGATTGACCAGTCCGGTCAGCAGATCATCCGCCTGATCAAAGGCCGGACGTCCTTGTTCTGCCATGAGCTTCGCCGCACTCTGATTATTGAGGCTGTCTACGATGTCAGCTTGCGCGGTGTTAATGATGGTATCGGCAGAGGTTTTATAGACGGCCCACGCCTGGTCAAAGCGGGCCAACGCATCGATCTCCGGCTGGGTCAGGTTGGTGTTGCGGTAGGCATCCAGCAACTTGTTGAGCTGCTTCTCATAGCGCAACATGTTGCCCGCATTGGTTTTTCTGCTCTCTTCACTCGGCTCCAGCACATAGCGATAGAGCGCCCGGTTCATGTAGATCGCTTGCATATTGGCATTGGCCAGATCCCTGATAGGAACCAGCTGATTGGCATGCATGTTCTTGACCAGCTGAGCCATTGCCTTGGTGGAGTGGTAACTGGTGAGGGTTAATATCACCAGCAGCACCATCAGGATGGAGAACGAAAACACCAGTTTTGTTCTGACTTGCAAGTTGTGAAACCAGTCCATGGTTTTGACTCCGTTAATCCGGTTGAAAAAGTATGTTGGGGATCAGTTCCTGATGTTGAACAATGTGTCGGTCTGCTCATGGAGCAAATGCCGTTCTCTGCGTCGTGCCAGCTCGATCAGCTGTGGCACATCGAGAATAAGGGCGGGCTGACCGTTGCCCAGAATGGTGGAGCCGCTGACATAGCGCAGGGATTTGAACAGCTCGCCCAGCGGTTTGATCACCGCCTGTACTTCGCCGATCAGCCGATCCACCACTATGCCTGCCCGGTTGTCGGCATAATCGACCATCACCACAAAGGCGGGCTCGTTGGCTGGGGGGAGGGCAAACAGTTCGCGCAACACGATGAAGGGCACCCACTCGCCGCGAATATTGATCTGGCGTGACGGGGTATCGAGCGCCTCCGGCGGCAGGTCGATGCACTCGATCATCATGTCGAGGGGGATCACCAGTGAGGAGTGATCCACCTCGATGCGAAAACCGTCGATGATGGCAAGGGTCAACGGCAACCTCAGCCGGAAGGTGGTGCCCACCCCCAGACGACTTTCGATGGTGGCTTCTCCGCGCAGCGACTCCAGATTGCGTTTGACCACATCCAGCCCGACCCCACGACCGGAGAGATCGCTGACATCGGCGGCCGTGGAGAAGCCCGGTTGAAACAGAAACTGGAATATCTCCTGTTCCCCCAATACCTTGCCCTCTTGTGTCATGCCAAGCGACAGCGCCTTGGCCTGGATCTTCTCCCGATCAATGCCGCGGCCATCATCGCTCACTTCAACCACCACGGCGCCTGCGTCGTGGTAGGCATTGAGGGTGATCACGCCAGATGCAGGTTTACCCGCCTGCAGGCGCTGTTGTTCATTCTCGATACCATGGTCGACGGCGTTGCGTACCAGGTGCATCAGGGGATCGGTCAACTTCTCGACCATGGATTTGTCGATATCGGTATCGGCGTTGTTGATGTGCAGGCTGATGTTTTTACCGGTTTGTTGGGACAGTTCATGAACCAGACGGGGAAAACGGTTGAAGATCTCGTTGATGGGCACCATCCGCAGGGTGAGGGCATCATCACGGATCCCCTCGACCAGGGTGTTGACGGTGGCGACTGACTCGACCAGCTCGGCATCCCCCCGCATTTTTGCCTGCAGGGTGGTTGCCGAGGTGGCGATCACCAGCTCGCCCACCCGGTTGATCAGTCGATCCAGTTTGGCCGCTTCAATGCGGATGTAGTGCCCTTCGCCCCGCAGCGGCGCGGCTTTGAGGGGAAGGGGGAGTGGATTGTCGGCTTCTATTTGCGGTGTGACGGGGGCAGGTTGATCACGCGGATCACATGAGGCGGCGGGCGCTGTGTCGTATACGCCCTGTTCGATGGCATCCGCTTCTGTCCGGGTCAGCACATTGGCCGCTTCCCAGCGAGCCAGTTGCGCCGCCAGCGGTTCATTGCGCCACTGGGCCAGCCGCGCGCCCTGTTTGGCAAATTCGGCCAGATCCTGATGAGGGGTGAGCAGGCAGATAATGCTGGCGTGCGCGACAAAATCGAAGGTGCTGCGAATGCGTTCGGGGGACTGGGCGCTGCGCAGCGTGATCTCGTAGCCCAGAAAACACTCGGTTGGATCAAGCAGTTGTAGCGGTGGCCACTCATGCCAGACCGGCTCGATAAAGACGATATCCCCCAGATTGGCGAGGTAGCGAATAAACGCCAGCAGATCGAAACCATCCTGATAGAGGGCCGGATAGAAGCGCAGCGACAGGTGCCATGCTCGCATATCTTGCTCGGCAGCAACGGTCTGTACGGGGAGTGAGAGCGGCGGGTTGGGCATGTTTTGATGGCCCTGCAGCTGGGAGAGCAGCGCCAGGATCTGCTGGGTTTCGGTTTGCGGTAATTCGGGGTTGTGCTCGGCCCCTTGCAGCAGATCGCGCAACTGATCGTTACAGGCCAGCAGCAGATTGATCAGATGCTCATCGAGCTTGAGCTCGCCGCTGCGCAGCCGCGTCAGCATGTTCTCCATGGCGTGGGCAAAGCGCACCAGCATGGTGAGCCCCAGCATACTGGCCGATCCCTTGATGGTATGGGCGGTGCGAAACATCAGATTGTAGGTATCCGGATCCGCGGGGTAGGTCTCTCTGTCCAGCAGGGCGTGTTCCAGATTGTCGCACTGCTCATAGGCCTCTTCAAAAAAGAGGGCGCGCGCTTTATTGATGTCCATCTTGAGGCCTCACCATGGTCAGCATGGGCAACAGGCCGAGCTGACTCAATGCCTGTTGTGCCACGCTCTCTTCACCTGTGCGGATCCGCAGACTCTTGTTCTGCTGGTTGGCTTCTTGCTGCAAGAGCGCCAGTAGCTGGGCACCACAACCATCCAGCGCCTCCAGCTGGCTGATATCCAGCACGACGATGGCAAAGTTCAGCAGGCTGAAGAGATCGTCTTGCAGTTCGCCGAGGGTCATGATGGTGAGCTCCCCCGTCAGCGTGGCGGTCGGGGGAGCATGCAGAATATCAAGCTCGAAACTCATCTCCATTGCTCCCGGTTCATGGTTGCATCACCTTGTAGACATCATCGATCAGCTTGAGTGGTTCAAACGGCTTGGTCAGCCAGATGCGCGCCCCCGCGTCAAACCCCTCCTGCCGGATCTCTGGCGAGTTCTCGGTAGTCAGCATGATGAACGGCAGATAGCGGGTCGTTGGCTGCTTCTTGACTTGCCTGAGCAGGGTCATGCCATCCATGCCAGGCATGTTGAGATCCGAAATAATGAGGTGTACACGCTGGCGTTCCAGCTGGCCAAGAGCCGCATTGCCATCATCAGCCTCAATCACTGCAAAGCCTGCGCTTTGCAATGTCATGGTGATGGTGGCTCTGATGCTGGCAGAATCGTCCACAACGAGGATGGTTTTAGTCATGTGCATGCTCATTCATACGCGAAGAGGGTATCCGGATGACAGTTTTCTAGCCCCCTAATTGTTGTCCAATAACTTGATGTATGTAGATTTTTTAAAAATGAGGTCAAAGGATGACAAACGCAGGGGTGGGAGGAGGGGAGCGGGTATTTCATCCGGTGGGTGGGCGGGTTCAATTTCGCGGCTGTCATCGTTTCTACCCTAGTTTTGCATGCTCAGCGCGGCCATATAGGGTATAATGCGGCACTATTTTTATGGGTTCCCCGTGAGCGTGATGAAAGAATTTTTTGCAACCTGCCCCAAGGGGCTGGAAAACCTGTTGGCCGACGAGCTGACCACCCTGGGCGCAGAGCAGGTCCGTGAGACCGTGGCTGGCGTCCACTTCAAAGGCGAACTGGCGATTGGCTACAAGGCCTGCCTGTGGAGCCGTTTTGCCTCCCGCATCGTGCTGGTGCTGTCCGAATTCCAGATGAACGACGATCTGGATCTCTATCTGGGCGCTCACACCATCCCTTGGGAAGAGCATTTCCCCGGCACCTCCACCATTGCAGTGGACTTTACCGGTACCAACCCTGCTATTCGCAATACCCAATATGGCGCGCTGAAGATCAAGGATGCCATCGTTGACCGCTTTACCAAGCGTGGTCATGTGCGTCCGGACGTTGACAAAAAATCGCCGGATATTCGCATCATGGCGCACCTGGGCAAAGGCAAGGCCAATATCACGCTGGACTTGTCAGGCCCGGCGCTGCACCAGCGTTTCTATCGTCAGGGCACAGGTGAAGCACCGCTCAAAGAGAACCTGGCCTGCGCCATGATAGCCCGTAGCGGCTGGGCCGGTGAGCCGATGATGGACCCCATGTGCGGTTCCGGTACCTTGCTGATCGAAGCGGCCTTCATTGCCGCCGACATGGCGCCGGCTCTGCGCCGTGAGCGCTTCGGTTTCGATCGCTGGCTGCAGCACGATAGCGAGCTTTGGCAGAGCCTGATGATGGAAGCGCAAGTGCGCGCCAAACGTGGTATGCAGCGTTGCGAGACCAAGTTGTTTGGTTGTGATACCGACGCCCGGGTGTTGATGAAAGCCCGTGATAACGCCAAGGCAGCTGGTGTGGCGCACCTGATTACCTTCAAGCAGGCCGAAGTCAGTGCGCTGGATAACCCCTTGCCGATGGCGAGCGTCGAAGGGGAGGCTCGTCAGGTCGGTATGCTGATCTCCAACCCGCCTTATGGTGAGCGTTTGGGCGAGTTCCCGGCGCTGCTGGAAGTGCATCAGGCCCTCGGCGATGCCTTGCGTCGCAGCTTCCAGGGCTGGCGTGTCTCCATTCTCTCTGCCTCACCGGAGCTCTTGAGCTGTCTGCGCCTGCGTGCCGACAAGCAATATCGCCTGTTCAACGGCGCCCTTGAGTGTCAGCTGCGTAACTATCAAATCGCACTGGACTCCGTGGCTTCCCAAAAAGAGGTGGCGCAGGACTTTGCCAACCGCTTGCGCAAGAATCTGAAGACCCTCGAGAAGTGGGCCGCTAAGGAAGGTATCGACTGCTACCGCCTCTATGATGCCGACCTGCCGGAATACAACGCCGCCATCGACCGCTATCAGGATTATCTGGTGGTTCAGGAGTATGCTGCACCGAAGGACATCCCCGCTCAAAAGACCCGTCAGCGTCTGCTCGACATGGTTCAGGCCGCCATCAAGGTGACCGGTATGGACGGCGAGAAGGTGATCCTGAAAGTGCGCGAGCGTCAGGAAGGCAAACAGCAGTATCAGAAGCTCTCCGAAGAGCAACATCGGATGGAAGTGCAGGAGTACGGCGCCCGTCTGTGGGTCAACCTCTACGACTATCTGGATACCGGCCTGTTCCTCGACCACCGTCAGACCCGCCGCATGCTGGGTCAGATGGCCAAGGGCAAGCGCTTCCTGAACCTGTTCGCCTATACCGGCAGTGCCACTGTGCATGCTGGGCTTGGCGGGGCCAGCGAGACCACCACCATCGACATGTCGCACACCTACCTGAACTGGGCGCAGGACAACATGCGTCTCAACTCGCTGGTGGGCCGTCAGCACAAGTTTGTGCAGGCCGATTGCCTGAAGTGGTTGTCGGAAGCCGATGATCAGTACGACCTCATCTTTATCGATCCGCCGACCTTCTCCAACTCCAAGCGGATGGATGAGAGCTTTGACGTACAGCGCGATCACCTGCTGCTGATGCAGCACCTGAAGCGTCTGCTGGCGGCGGATGGCACCCTGGTGTTCTCCAACAACAAGCGTCACTTCAAGATGGATATGGCCGGGCTTGAAGCCGCAGGTCTCAAGGCCCAGAACATTACCCAGAAGACCCGGCCGAAAGATTTCGAACGTAACCAGCATATCCATAACTGCTGGATCATCACCCATGCACCGGCGCAAGCTGAGTCGTAATGCTGACCCTGTTTCACACCGACGGTTGTCACCTGTGTGAGCAGGCTTGGGGGCTGGTGGAGCAGGCCGGCCTTGCCGCCGCCACCCGCCAGAGCGACATCATGGATGATGAGCAGTGGCTAGCGGCTTATCGGGTGCGCATTCCGGTACTGCGTGACGAGGCGGGCCGCGAACTCGGCTGGCCTTTTACGCTGGTGGAGTTGATGGCCTGGGCTGCGCATCGGGGTTGATGTTGAATTGACGATAAAACGGGGGCAGACCTTCAGTCTGCTGCCCGTTTTTTTCATATGAAATAAGGAATAAACATGGCTCTTTTAACATTGCACGGCGCATGTCTGTCGTTCAGTGATTTCCCGCTGCTCGACAACGCCGAGCTCAGCATTGAGCGCGGCGAGCGTCTCTGTCTGGTTGGCCGCAACGGGGCAGGTAAATCCACGCTGATGAAAGTGATCGCGGGCGAATTGCCCCTTGATGATGGTCGCATGGTGCAGCAGCAAGATCTCAAAGTGACCCGCCTTGAGCAGGATCCGCCAGCATCGAGCGAGTTGACCGTATTTGACTACACCGCCGAAGGGTTGGCGGGGGTGGGTGAGCTGCTCAAGCAGTACCACCATATCTCCATGGAGCTGGCGCACGATCCCAGCGATGCCAACATCCGCATCATGAGCGAGTTGCAAGAGCAGCTCGATTATCAGAACGGTTGGCAGTTCGAGACCCGGATCAGCCAGGTGCTGACCCTGCTCAATCTCGATCCCGACGCGACCCTGGACAGCCTCTCCGGTGGCTGGCTGCGCAAAGTCGCCCTGGCCCGCGCACTGGCTTGCGATCCCGACTTGTTGTTGCTGGATGAGCCGACCAACCACCTGGACATTGAAGCCATCAACTGGCTGGAAGAGTTCCTGAAAGATTTTCGTGGCGCCATCGTCTTCATCTCCCACGACCGGGAGTTTATTCACAAGCTGGCGACCCGGATCATCGATCTGGATCGCGGCGAGATCACCTCCTGGCCTGGCAACTACGATCAGTATCTGCTGGGCAAAGAGGAGTGGCTGCGGGTCGAGGAGCTGAAAAATGCCGAGTTCGACCGCAAGCTGGCGCAAGAAGAGGTGTGGGTGCGTCAGGGGATCAAGGCCCGCCGTACCCGTAACGAAGGCCGTGTGCGCGCCCTCGAGGCGATGCGGATGGAGCGTTCCCAGCGCCGTGAGCTGCAAGGCAAGGCCAAACTGCAGATGGACGATGTGAATCGCTCCGGCAAGCTGGTGTTTGAAACCGAAGGTCTGGGACTGGACTTTGGCGCTCGTACCCTGTTCCAGGGGCTGGATCTGCAAGTGCTGCGCGGCGACAAGATTGCGCTGGTTGGCCCGAACGGTTGTGGTAAATCCACCCTGATCAAATTGCTGTTGGGTCAGCTTGACCCAAGCCGTGGCTTGGTCAAGGGCGGCACCAAGCTGGATGTGGCTTATTTTGACCAGTATCGTGATCAGCTCGATCCTGAGCAGACGGTGATGGAGAACGTGGGGGAGGGCAAGCAGGAGGTAATGGTGCGTGGTCGCTCCCGTCATATCCTCGGCTACCTGCAGGACTTCCTGTTCGAGCCCAAGCGGGCCCGAACTCCGGTCAAGGCGCTTTCCGGCGGCGAGAAGAACCGTCTGTTGCTGGCCAAACTGTTCCTCAAACCCAGCAACCTGCTGATCCTCGATGAACCGACCAACGATCTGGACGTAGAAACCCTGGAATTGCTGGAGGAGTTGCTGGCCGACTACCCCGGCACCTTGCTGCTGGTCAGTCACGATCGTCGCTTTATCGACAATACCGTGACGGGTTGCTGGCTGTTTGAAGGGGATGGCCGCATCAGCGATTACGTCGGTGGTTATGCCGATATGATGGCCACCCGCGAGCTGCAGAGCTCACAACAGCAGCTCAAGAGCACCCAGAGCAAGGCTGCTGAGTCCGCGGTAGCGGTTAGCGAAGCGCCGAAGAAGAGCAAGAAGCTCTCTTATAAGCTGCAGCTTGAACTCGACGGTTTACCTGCTCGTCTCGAACAGTTAGAAGGGGAGCTGGAGGCGCTGCAAAGCGAGATCAACCAGCCTAGCTTCTTCTCCTTGCCCAGCGATCAAACCCAGCAAAAACTGGATGCCTGTAGTGCAGCTGAAGCCGCGCTGGAACAGGCTTTTTCCCGTTGGGAAGAGCTGGAAGGACTCAAAAATCAGGATTAAGTTCCCTGTCATTAAAACTTAATCCAGTTCAGTGTCTTGTGTCACATAGCCCGGTCAGGGTGAATGTTTTTGTTTGACCGGACCTGCTCGCTGGGGTAAAGATAAAGGCGACCGATGAACAATTGGTCGCTTTTTTTGTTCCACGAAGAGGGTCGTAGATGATGAAGAGACAGAAACGGGACCGTCTGGATAGAGCTCGTGCTCGTGGTTATCAGGCTGGCGTTGTCGGCAAACAGAAAGAAGCGTGTCCGTATCAATGTCTGGATGCCCGTGGGCATTGGCTTGGTGGTTGGCGTGATGCCATGGAAGGGCGGGGCTCTGGCCTCTTCATGAAGTAATCGGTACTTCATCACATATTACAAAAGGAAAGGGGCCATCGAGGCCCCTTTGCGTTATTGCGGTTTTACCACTGAGGATAGCGATCAGAATGCGGTGGTATCTTTAAACAGGCCAACTTTCAGGTCAGTTGCGCTGTAGATCGGGCGGCCATCCACTTCGACGACGCCATCAGCGATACCCATCACCAATTTGCGGTTGATGACGCGCTTGAAGGTGATCTTGTAGGTCACTTTCTTGGCAGTCGGCAGGATCTGGCCGGTGAATTTCACTTCACCCACCCCCAGAGCACGACCCTTGCCAGGACCGCCTTTCCAGCCCAGGAAGAAGCCGACCAGCTGCCACATGGCATCCAGACCAAGGCAACCAGGCATCACGGGGTCACCCGGGAAGTGGCAATCGAAGAACCAGAGATCAGGTGTAATGTCGAGTTCAGCCAGGATCTCGCCCTTGCCATGCTCGCCGCCGTTGTCATTGATCTTGACGATGCGATCCATCATCAACATGTTGGGAGCCGGTAACTGGCTATTGCCCTCACCAAACAGCTCACCACGGCTACAAGCCAGCAGCTCTTCACGGGTAAAAGAGTTCTTGCCCTGTTCGCACAGAGAAAGGGGAGCTGCCATGGTGCTATTGTCTACGGTCACGCTGAATTTCCTTCAAATGAGTAAAGCTGCGCCAATTTAGCTTACAGCTGTTCGCTAAACAACTCCGATCTCTTTATGAGCGACCAAGCAGGCGGCCCAACAGAGCGCTCAAGAGGCCGCCTTTTCGGCCGCTGCCATTCAATTCATCCAGCCGATCCTGGATCCGGCCAAACAGGGTGTCCGGCATATCCGGCTCGCCAGCCACACAGCCGGTGAGCAATTCGATAGCCTCTTCCACGTGATAAACCGGGTGGATATGGAACTGGCCCGCCGCCACAGCGGCAATCACCTCATCAGAGAGATTCAACTGCTGAGCGTTGGTGCCGGGCAAAATAATCCCTTGTTTCCCCGTTATGCCGTGGATCTGGCATACCCGGAAGAAGCCCTCAATTTTTTCATTGACGCCACCCACGGCCTCGACATTACCAAACTGATCGATAGCACCGGTCACGGCGAACTGTTGATAAATCGGCTGGCGGGCGAGGGCAGAGAGCAGGGCGCATAGCCCGGTCAGTGATGCACTGTCGCCATCAATTTCATGATACGACTGCTCGAACACCAGATTGGCAGAGAGCGGGGTAGGGGTTTCGGCCCCGAACATATTGGAGAGATAACCTTGAATGATCATCATCGCCTTGGCATGAATGTGGCCCGCGAGTTCCGCTTTTCGCTCGATGTCGATCACATCACCATCACCCAGATGCACGGTTGCGGTGAGGCGTACCGGCTCACCGAAATCATAGGGGTGTCCGGAGACCTGAATGACGGAAAGGCCGTTGATCTGGCCAATCTCTTCACCATCGGTTTGCAGCAAGATCTGGCCATCAATGACCCCCTGATCTGACTGTTCAACCAGATAGTTGAGGCGGTAATCCTGCTCTTCCAAGGCCCCCCGAATATGGTCATCGGTGACGACATCGGACTCCAGTTCGCGGGCCAGACTATCCGACATCCGCATGATGGCGGCCAGTTGCACTTCGGAGAGGGACAACCACTCCTGATGATCGCACAGTCTGCTGGCATGACGGCAGAGCGCGGCGAGGGCGGCAGGAGTAAAGTCCAGCAGGTTCCAGCGCAGGCGTAACCCAGCCAGATATTGCAAAAACTCCTGCAGATCTTCCTCGATATTGACCTCGGAAACCAGGTCGGCGCGCAGGAAGATACGCTCGGACATATCGCGATCCAGCATCTGGAACTCTGCTACCTCAAGGCGATCACCCACCAGGATCAGCTTGAGCTTGATCGGCGTCGCTTCAGGGGTAAAGAAGGGGGTCAGGGTTTTCCCTTCCTGATAGGCGTTCCAGTCCAGCTCGCCTTTTTGCATGGCATTCTTCAGCTTGAACCAGAGGTGGGGCTGATCAAGCAGCTCGTCCAGTTGCAAAATGAGATAGCCGCCATTGGCTTCGCGCAGCAAGCCAGGCTCCAGCAGGTGCTGGTTGGCATACACAGAGCCTTGCTCGGTCTGGTAATTGATGGAGCCAAACAGGGTATCCCAGTTCAGGTCTCGCCCATAAACCACCGGTGCTTCTTGCTGCTCGTGATGGATCAGCAGATTAATCAGCACTGGGTGTTGAAACTCCAGACCCTGGGCTACGTGAGCGGCCAGATCAGACAGAAAATCATCGATCTTCGGATCATTGTTTTGCTTGCGCATGATGCGGGTGACCAGACGTTCCGCATCAAGATGGAGGCTCATCAGTTTGAGCAGTTCGCCAACCATTTCGCAGAACTCGATACCGGTGCCGGGTTGCAGCCGCAGCCAGATAGGCTTGAAGGGATTGTTCAGATTCTCGGTGTAGCAGAGATCAAACAAATCGGCATCTTTGCCATTGGAGTCGGCAATAAGGGTCTGACAGACGCCTTCATAGTCGGCACCCGGAAAACCGTTGAGCAGCATTACCGGACAGTCACCATCAAAACTGGCCAAGCGTTTGACCGCGGAGATGGCTCTGGGTTGCAATGCGGCAAAGGGGATAGGTTCAAGCTCACTGAGCATGGAGAACTGTTCAATCGCAAAAGCGGGTTTTAATTGTTCTGATGTTAATTCAGCCACTTAAGACATCCGGTCGAAGATAGGATCAATTGTTGCCATTATACACAGTTCAATTAGTGGTAACAGGAAACAAGATATCGCATTTAACATAATATACATTATGCGCAATGACGGATGCAGGAGGACGGAATGAAGAGAACTGAACAATGGAGCCGCTTTGATGCGGCTGACGACTTGGCCACTGAGGCCGACATGGTTGCCTATCTGCAGGCAGCTCTTGAAGATGGCGATCCGGCGCTGCTGACTGCGGCGTTTGATGATGTGGAGCGTGCTCGCGCCAAACTGCGTTGCCAGCCGCTCTACACGCTGGAAGAACTGCTGGCTCAGTGTGACCCCAATGCTGCATCACTAGGTGAAGTTGATTGGGGTCCTGATATTGGCGCTGAGATAACAACGCAATCGCGTTAAAAAATTTCCCAAGTTGATCTTGGATTTAGTTTTCGAGCTGCTGCTTTAATTGCATCACTTTGCTCTTTGTCTATGTCGGTTCTTAAACGCAATAATGCAGCAGGAAACGTTGCATGCCCTAACTCATCTTTCTTAAACCAAGTGCATTCACACGTGTCATCTTTGACCGATACGATAGTCATATCTGGTCCACCGCTTCTTAATCGAACAACATCACCAGCTTTCAACATCATGGCTTCCTTCTGAAAATGAGACGCCGATAAATAGGGTTATCGGCATAACCGTTAGAGATAACAAAGTGGTCAGCCTTTCGGTAGCTCCACTGATACCGTGAACTTTACTCTGCTGGTCTGTTGGTAGCTGTCCGCGCCTTGAGTTTTTCCGCCAAGGCTGAAGACGTTAATCATTGAGAGTTTACCCCCAGCCTCTGTTTGTTGGCTTTCACTAACGACCAGTGCAACATCAAATTCAACATTTGTCAGGCGTGGTGGCGTTGGCGATATCATATTGTGATCGTAAGGGTTTACCCTCCCCCCTAGTTTGGCAACTACATCAGATGCATTGGCTGCCCCCTGCACTATCTGTTGAATAGTCGATTGCACAAATTCCTCTAGTTGCATACCACTTCCCTAACAATGTACCTCGGAGAACATTATCGTCTCCGAGACGGCTTTAAATGACAACTATACCTCAACCCGAAATGTCCCATTTTGAGACAAGAGTCCACTATTAAAGACAGTGGACTCTGGGGCCACGGATGCCCCCTCCCCCCCAGGGTCAGCGCGGGGCATCTAGCGCGCGCAAGAGCCGATGTGGTTCACAAAAGCAGCGTGCGCGCTTGCTGGATACGTCTCATCAGAGCAACAAGTTGCTCAGCCGAGCCGCATCGCCGATGAACACCAAGAGGGATGACCTACGCATAATCACCCCCCCTAGCCGAAAATGAGAGCCTGGCAGCGAATGGATGGGGCTAACGAGAAATTGCGCATGCGCAAAAGTTTCTCATGCGAAACTCGGGGCCCATGACCAACCTTGAGACACTACCCCGCAAGCGGGGGCCCCTTCTCAAGGTTGTTCCTGGAATACGTGGTGGCGCTAGTTTAGGGGAAGCGCAGCGAGTGCCATCGTTGCCGAGCTTTCTTGCTGGGGCTTGTTGCCCTGACAGTACAGAAAATGCTCCCGTTCATCATATACCAAGCGCAGCAGACAAGGCCCAAGGGAATAGACCTGATAACCGGCCATCATTAAGTCGCTCAGTTTCATTGAGAAGGAATAGGCATTGTTGCCCCTGGCCTCAAGGTAGTACTCGAACTGGGCATGAAACTTACCGGTATTGTCCTTATAGGATGTATCAGCCCAGCCGGTGATGGTGATATCAAACTTGGAGAATGGGGCTTCCTGCACGCTTTTAGCGGGGGTGGTCGGCATGACTGGTGCCGCCGCCTTCACTTCTGGGTCAGAAGGCGCTGGTGATGCTGCTGCCTGCTCTACCGGTACAGATACCGGCGCTGGGTCATCACTGCCCAGCATATTGAACAGGGACTTTACGCTCATCGGGACACCGATGAAGATGAGGATCACCGCCAACCACAACCACCATCTTTTCCACAGCGGCACAATGTCGGAGGCTTTGGCCTCCTGAACACTGCCTTCTGTTTGGGTATGGGACTTGTAGAACGGGAAGAACGTCTTGTCGTACCGGCGAACAGATTCAGAGAGGCAGGTTGCGCGAGCCCCAGCACCATCGAGCACTTTGCGGGTGTAGGTTTTATCAGAGCCCGCTGCAGCGTGTTTGCTGACCAAGAACTGGATCTCGATCATGTCACGCAGATCCTTGTGCACCTTCCCTAGGGACTGGGTCATGAACAGAATGTCGTGGCCGTAATGACGGTGCATGGAGAAGTATTCCAGGCAGTTGATGAGGTCATCGCTCGCCTTCTTGTTACGCCCTGCTCGGGGGTATTGGAAGTGACATTCATCAATGACAAACAGCGGGCCTTGCCCCTGCTCGTTGCGCCACTCCTCCTGGGTGAAGTGCTCGGGGTCAGAGAAGGCCTTGATAGTGCCGTGCTCCCGACTAAAGCCATCCTGACGAACCTCAACGAGATCCCTCACCTCCTCGCCAAACACGGCGATCAGATGATCCATCATCAACGGCAGGTTGGTGACCACGCGACGCCCTTCCTTGATGGCTGGGATCACGTGAAATGCGACTGCTTCATACGATTTGCCAGAGCCGGGACGGCCAACAATGATGTTTAGTGCCATGTTGCCTCCTTATGAACCGAGTCTGGTGAAGGGGATCAACTGGAGGATCAGGCGAACGCCAATCGCCGTCACAATGATGGCTGAGGCATCATTCACCCCCGCGATCGCCATGATGTTCTGCACATCAGCGGGGAGCATGGAGAAGTATTGAATGATGTTCATGGCACCGAGCATGGAGCCAAGGCCAGAGATAGCCAGGTGAACAATC
This sequence comes from Aeromonas sobria, assembly GCF_000820145.1. Classification (GTDB taxonomy): domain Bacteria; phylum Pseudomonadota; class Gammaproteobacteria; order Enterobacterales; family Aeromonadaceae; genus Aeromonas; species Aeromonas sobria. The sequence goes on from NZ_CDBW01000041.1 coordinate 140,418, forward strand.
GACAAGATCGCTTCAAAGAGGAAGCAGGCCAAATCCTTGAGCATGTCAAAGAGCGAGAGCAGCAGTGAATAGAGCAGGTTCAGGAAGTCATTCCAGCGGCGAGCAAACCAATCAAGCATGAGAGCACCTCATTTTTCGCATGAGAAAATCAAGCAGCGCGGACTTAGCCGCCGAACACTAAACGTCTGGCCAGCAGGCCGGCGCAGAAGATGACGAAAGCACGAATGGCTATCCAGACATTCGGTGGCACGGTCAGTTGATGGCAACCGAAGTCAGCGAATCCCATGTCAAAACAGATTGTCCAGGTAGGGTATTCCCCTCCCCCTGACAGCTGTAGGCGGAAGCCATTAAGCCAGTCAAAAAGCGCGGTATGTTGCAGCTCTTGCGTGAATCCGCTCCATACACCTGCCATCCCTGCGGGATAACGAGACTTCCACCAAGAGGTTCCCTGCGCGGTATCGGGCAGGGTTTGCGCGGGGACACTGGTTGTTAAGGTGTCGGAAAGCAGCCTGTTAGTTTCATCAATCCGCGTTTCTACGCCATGAAGGTCAACGGCGTTGGTCGTAGCCAATAGCTCATTGGTGCGGTCGAGACGAGATTCCAGGCCGCCAAGGTTGGAGACGGTAACAGAGCTGGGTATGCTGCCAGTGCCAGTGCCAGTGCCAGTGCCAGTGCCAGTGCCAGAACCGGAGCCTGTGCCGGTTCCCGAGCCAGTCCCAGAACCAGTTCCCGTCCCAGAGCCTGATCCAGTATTACTACCTTCACCTGGAACGGTTGGTTTCGGGCCGGTGATAACAGGGCGAATTACACCGCCTGCAATTGCACCAGTATCTGGGTCTGTAGTCGGTTTTCCGGTGATAACGGAATTAATGGCATCACCATATATTGGGTCAGTGACGGGAGGGAGTGGCTTACCCGATGGTAATACAACGGGAGGTGTCCCAATAATATCAAAGTCTGGGCGGTTATTAGGCTTAACCGGAATGACAACCGAGTTATCTACCAGGTGAGATTTGGGAAGGCGGGTGCCAGGATTGTTCATATCCTGCAAGTAGTGATCAGGAATAGTACCGTCAACACTAACACCATCGAGAACGCTAGCTACAGACTCCTCCAAAACCTCTTCTTTGTTTGTTGATTGAACCTTGAGAAGGTCGGTTTGATAGTCATAAGAAATAGCAGAAGTGACAACAGAAGATTTAAGCATAGTGTCATTTCTAAACTCATTAACAACAATATCCACGTCATAGGCAAAGCGGTAATTGGTACCAGAAATACCAAAAAAAACCTTAGATAATGGGTTAGCCTCACAACGATTAGCAAAAACAACTCTTATATTGTCAGGAGGAACTATATCCTCCCGATAAAACTTACAAGTAGCATTGGTGTCCAAATACTCTCTAGTACGGATTAAAAGAACAGCCTTAGCTTCCTCGGTGATAGAAGCTACACAGGTAGCCATATCAAGAGCTCTGTCACCTTGCTTCCAATAAGGATCGTTATATTTATTTTGAGATGGGTCAGGGAGGCCAGTCATGCGATTTGGGAGAATACAGCTTGAAACAGGTGTGGAATCTGCATAAGGGGAATAACTAAATTCCTTCATGAGGTCACAATCTAAATAACCACTCTGAGAAAAATCACAACGTTTGACATTATCCAAACTATCGCCATTCAAAGTGATGCCATAACGTTTGAGCTGGAAAGAAAGCATACCGTAGGGATCGATCTTCAAATCCTCCTTTGCGAAGTTCTTAAGCAACGGCGGAGTCGATATTGCAACAGCAGTAACAGCAGCAGCGCCAGCGGCGTACTGGACGGCCAGACGAGTAGCGAGGGTTCTGCCCGTCCAGATGGCGGCTTGTTCGGCCATAGCCATCACCACGGGGGCAAATGCCGGTAAGAACGCGCGTGCTTGGTTGACAGGCAGCCAAGCGGTGAGAAAGCACAATGAGTAAACAATGAGTCTGCGCCACATATGGTGCTCCAAGAAATTTAGCGGCTAAATTTTTCGCATGAGAAAATGGCGCTGTAATATGTTGTATGTTGTAAAACGCTACAACATATTACAGTTGGCTTGCGTGGCTAAAAGTTTCGCATGAGAAACTTTTCGTTAGAAAAGGGGGCTTATGCCCCCTTTATTCCCATAACAAACGCCATTCCTGATAGTCCCCCTATCGTAATAATTGACGACATGAAGACGATATAGGCAAAGGAAGCGGTCATTAGGCTTTGCTGACCAAGCGTTTGGCCAAGGAGATCCCCTTGGTTGCCAGCGCGATGCCAACAATAGTGACACCGGCACTTGCAACGAAGGTTACAACCGTTCCCAAATTGACAGCAGCAAACATCTGGTCAAGAGCCGATGTTTCTCCGGCAGCAAAAGCCGGTGCAGAAGCTGCAACGATGATTACAGGAATAGCTTTTTTGATAATAGACATAAGTACCTCACAAGAGATTAATTACTTTTTTCGCTACACCGATAGCGAAGCCAGGAAACCAACCGAGAACAACAACTGCGCCAAACGCCCATGAAAACATAATGGCGATATCTGACGGTGCTATATCAACGGTGGATTGTTTATATTCCTCTACGGTTTGGATAATCATAGAGGAACATTCTTTTACAGGGATATCTGTCTGATACAGAAACCCCTGTTCATTAACAGCGATGCAATAAGCCATTTTTGCCTATGGTGTTATTCCCATGAGCGATAAAGAGTCTTCATTACCTTTTTCAATTCTTGCTCAGTGTTGAAAACTGTATTGCCGACATATACCAAGTCATCATCAACGTAGTGAAATATGATCCCAGGTATCGAACTGGTGAAGTAATGTCGTTTATCGCTTGAAAGAGCCTCTAGAACAGGGGTTGTCCCCTCCTCACAATGGATATGTCTTTTGAGAAATTTGAGCGCCATCGATCACACCTTGTTTTTCTCATGCGAAAGTGAGGTTACTTCGCGAAGAGCCGCATCATTGCTCATGTGGTAGGTCACGTTAGCACCACGCTGACCAGACCACGCTTCAAGCCAAACAGGGATCTCGACAACTTTGTCTATCATGCTGTTGGCCTGCAGCGGGATGCCTGCTTGGGCAAGGGCGTTGGGAACCCGGATCACAATTTGTTCTTCCTGGAAGCCGCCAAAGCCATTCGAACGGCTCACCGCAATGCCGATTTCATGGCGAGTGATAGGGCCGTTCCGCCCCTGTGTGTTTTGCTGACGAGAGCCGAGCATACGGCCACGGATGAGAACACCTTGATGCATAAATGACACTCCTTAACTGACGGCCCTGAGGCGGTGCCCAGGTGATGATGGATAAGCACGAGGCGGCATTGCCCCTGCTATTGGTTCGATGAGGGTGCGGGTTACTTTGGGTAAACCGGACGGATCTCGCTCAATCGTGACGATCTCTGTGGGTTGTGCTGCTGCGGCCATGCGGTCTAACGTGCTGACGGGTTCGACATACCAATCGGGGTGCTGCTGGCCAAAGTCGATATTGATCACCTGGATCAGCGGTACCACATTGGAGGCTTCGCCAGAGAGGTTTTGTAATTGTGCCTTGGTGAGGCCTACAGCCATCAGGTCGGCCAAATGACGGCGAAATGTCTCTCTGCTCATGCTGCGATAAACCGTTTCATACCCTTCATTGAGTAGCCGGCGATAAAAGCCATGAACCCTTTGGGCCTTGGCATAGCTGGTGTTCCCCTTCGGGGTGATGCGCTGATAACTGGTGTAGAGCGCGTTGCGGATCTCGTCGTCGGTGTAGACCTTCATGGGCTGTTCCCCCAGGGCATCAAACAGTTCTTTAAATGCGGCTTTCCATAGATCGGCAATCAAACAGCGGCCGTCTTTCTCGTAGTCTTTTTGGTACTGGATGGCGTCAAACAATCTGAACGGGACACCATGCTTGGTCAGTGCCCGTTGTTTCAATCGGGCTTCAAAGCGAACGCAAAGGCTCGCATAGAGCTGCAATGCTGGGTTTTTCATGACCTCAACGCAGCGGCGCAGTGATTCATTTTTCGGCTGTTTTTGAAGACGCTTCATGTATTCGGCCAGCTGCCGCTGGAACTCTGGGCCTTTCAAATAGGCTTTCAAGGAACGATGGCGGCTGCCGGTGTTCCACTCGGCAGTGGTTTCATGATCACGGTTCATCCTGCTCTGCTTGGTCTGTCCGGAACGGATGTTTTTGAGTGCAGAAATGACCTGTTTCCCCTGCTCTTCGGTATTCACCCGGGCGGAGAACGTTACATCGATCCATTCAAGGGTTGTGTTTGGGATGTCCAGCATTTCAAACAGTTCAGGGCAGGCACATGCCAGTGTTGCCAACAGTTCGGTCGAGCAAAGCTCGATGCTCGTTGGGCCGAACACGTTGTGGCCCTGCAGCAGTTTTGCCGGAGAGGCTTTGAGTTCGACCCCTGGAAGGCGGTTGCTGCCCCCTTGATGGATCTTCATTGCAAGGCTACCGAAATGGCTTGGCAGTGACTCGAAGGGATGGGATAGGCCGGAAACGGTCAAATCCCCATCAATCTCATACTCAACGGCCATTGCGGAGAGCTTTAGCCTCCCCTGCTTCGCGACCTGCTCCAGATCGATATAGACCCCTGAGCGATGATCGGCCGTTGGAGATACCAACTGCCATTCGCTTTTGAAGGGTAAATCGAGCTTGAGGAGGTCTATCACGAGAAACCTTGGCAATACCAATATAGACACTAAAGGGTGTCACATATGTTACGTGAGAGCCTGTGCTAGAATCAAGGCAAATGACACTAGAAAGTGTCAAATAAGATCCTTTGGCGAGAATGGAAAAAACAGGAGGGTAGAATGACTGGTGTACCCACCCAGCAACATGATGAAGAGACTATGACCGACCTACAAAGGGCTGAGCGCATCAAAACGGCCATAACAACCCACTCTACATATGAACGCATTGAGGAGATGACTGGGGTCAACATAACGACACTCAAACGTATCGCATCTGGCAAAAGGGACGTTTACGCGAGTGAGTTGGAGAAGATCGCGGAAGCAACCCAAGAGTCACCCGTCTATCTCATGTTTGGCGAAGACAAGGACATGGTGAAAAAAGGGAAGCTCATGTTCGATGGCCGGAGAAACAAGGTTGCAGAAGCGGCCATGTTCAGCCTCTACAACATCAGAACGCTGAAGGATGATGAGATAATCGTCATTGCGAAACTGATTGCTGGTCTCCAGGCGATGAGAGTGAGTGAGCGGTTTTTCCTTAAAGATTTAGAGAAGCTCAGAGACCTCAAAGATAGCGAAGGCGACGAGTAGTCATCACCTCTGGGGGCCTCATAGCCCCCTTCTTTATTGTGTATATTGGGACTTGCGGGAATCCTGTGTATCTGTACAGTATTAGCCGTTCCGGTACTCAATAGGGGGGATTTGATGAGTCGTAACAATGATGGTTCAGATGTACTAGTAATCAGTGGCGGGATACTGGCCTTGTTTACTTGGGGGATCGTGTCGGTATTCGGCGTGCCTTGGAAAGTGGCGATAGATACTGTACCAGGCATGCTGATGTGGGTAGTTTTTTTCGGGGTTACTGTTTTCCTGCAAAAAGAAGACATCTTGGGGAAATTTAGCGATACATGGCCCCTGTTGCTGGGTGGCATGATATTGGTGCTATCTCCAATTCTCAATCACTGGGCCGGTGGTCGTTATGGTGAACCGCTCTTTATCGAGCCTGCATGGTATGGCAAGTCATCTTGGCAGTGGCTTATGAGCATATCCATCGCAGCAGCAGGATTCGGATTTAAGTGGTGGAGAAGGGATCGCTACTACTAAACAGAGGGCCCATAGCGGCCCTTTTTGTTATATGGCGCTTTGTCACTGCGCATAAATGCGGATTATGTTACGGGCGCTCCGGCGTTGGGACGATGCCAGCAAGCTGTCCCACGTCCCTGCCTAGTCGCGTCCCCCTGCCCCTTCGGGATTATCGCAGGGGGAAAACCCTCAACATAATACCGCGGCCACATTATGCGCAGTCATGCTTGTGGGTAGAACAAAGGGGCCAGAGGCCCCTGTATCAAAAGTGCTATGCCTCTGGATCAAAAGTGCTATGCCTCTGGCACTGCTTCTAAGCAGTCGGCTTGAAATACGCAGGTCAAAGGATCACGGTTGTGCTCATCGAGCCAAACGCAAAAATAGCCCCGAATATCGCCAGTTCTTTCAAAGCCAGCAATCGTCATCGAAGGCCCGCCACTACGAAGTTTCACCACTTGGCCGAGAGTGAATCGAATGTGTGATCGTGCATATGGTGACTCATCGCCCACAAGATTCAGCAGCTCACGTTGGAATGTGTATTCGATTGGTTGTCCGTCCAACGCTTCGTTAAACCATACACAACAGACATTGACACGTTCAGCGTCAGGTGACTGCTCAGCATAATCAACTGATTTAACTGTCATTTTATGGCCACCACTATGCAAAGTGACAACGTCGCCAGAAGAGCAAAATCTATAAATTGTCATTCAGTACCCCTGGTGATGCCGATAACTAGCTTTATCGGCACCAAAATGGTGATCGGTTATCTATCAGTCGTTCAATTTGGTCATTGACCGAGTGGCGCCAGATGGCCTGGCTGGCCAAGCAAAGTGCCTTGTCAAAGGCGATTCCGTGCTTTGATGCCGAGGAGACGGCGACAAAGCGGGCCTGCGCTACCTCTGGAAACGTCCGTTAGGGTTCAATCCCCTACCCCACTTCGACAAAATGACCGCGCGGATGCTGGATAAAGTGCAACCGAAGGCTGAAGCAGCCTGTGCTCTGCTCCGACAGTTTGTGGGTCAATTCATGCTTAAGGCACGTTTGGCGATGGCTAATGTGGGTGGTTGGCAGGTTAAATAGAGGCTGTTGTTAAATTGCTGCAAGATGCGCTTGAGTTCGTTCATGTCCTCAGGGTGGAGAGTCAAGGACCAAAGCGCTCTGGGCTGGCCGTGCTGGAGGCCATTGGTGTAGATGATGGTGCCCTCTTCGATACGTAGTTGTTTGCAGTGCGCTTCTATTTGCAGACCCACATTTGGAAACCAGATATGCAGGGTTCCTGAAGAGATAAAGGTGAACTGGGCTACCAGAGTTTCTTCACCGACGATCCTGAATGTTTTTTCCACCACCGCGACTTGCATACCTGCTCCTTGGTATCGAGGTAAATACTGACATAAACATCATCAATGGTAGCTTGATATGCAAGGGCATGGTAACTATAAATATCAATGTTATTAAAGTGTTATCACCACAGCTGGCACAATCAGAATCTTTTCGTTGCCGGTGCTTTACTCCTATTTGTATCGGCGTTGATGGTACAACCACGAAATGAAAGACCTGCATCTTGCGATGCAGGTCTTTGTTGAATGTGATCAATGCAATCAGGCTGCCAACCAGCGCTTACGTTTGGGCATGGGGGTCGAGTGGTGCAATGGTCGGGACTGAGTACAGATCTCGATGATCAGTTTTTTCAGTTCACTCATATCGGTACCCTTGAGTGTCAATGACCAGAATGCCCTCGCCTGGCTGTAGTGCATGCCATTGGTATAAAGCAGGGTGTCATTTTCAAAGCGAAGCTGATTGTAGGGCGCTTCCATCTGCAATCCGGTTTCAGGAAACCAGATATTCAAGGTGCCCGAGGGGATCAGGGTAAATTGCGCTATCAGATCGGTTTGTCCGACCAGCTTGTAGGTTTTTTTGATGATATCTAGCGGCATAGGGTTTCTCGATTTTTCAGCAAGCTATTTAATTGTTTGTTTTCTCTGCTGCGGGATGGATGTTTATCCTGCTGATGGCAATGCACTCGTCCCTTACCGCCTCGTTATTCCCTGAACCGCTTGCCACCCCAGAGAAGTACAAAATAGCAGCACCAGCTTGAATGAGACCTTAATGAATCGTCTGTTGTTTTAAAAACAAACAACAAAGAACAGGATAAAGACTCACAACTTTGCATTGCTCAATATCGTTATCTCTCACCATTATCCCAGCCGGTCGAGCGGTTTTTGTTGGGCGCTCTCATGCCGTTCGCTGTTACTGGTGTGCAGATATTTAGAGGTGGTGTCGATGCTGTCATGTCCGGCATCGGCTTGTACGTGTGATAGTGGCCGCCCATGCAGATTGATATCGTGGGTGATCCCGGTATGACGAATGGCGTGGGGTGATAGTTGCCGCATTTCAGCCCCATCCTGAGTAAATCCATCCCGCTCTGCCAGATCTGCGCCCTTGCCAATGATCATCATGATCAGGTCTCGTAACTGACGAATGCCCAGATTTGCATTGAGTTCGCCCTGTTCACGGCCATGAGCTGCCGCTTTGTGGCGAACGAACAGAGGTGTCTGTTCATCTGGCGTCGGCAGAGGAGCAAGGCCGAGGAAGCAACGATAGCGTTCAAGCGCAGCCAGCAGCGCTTGGGAGACCGCCACGGTACGCCGCTTTCCCCCTTTGCTTTGTGGAATGAAGTAGCCCCACACGCCGGTTTTGCGATCTCGGCGAAACTGCCCCATCACCGGAGTGAAACCTGGCCGGGCTGCGACCTCCGAGATCCGCAGATAACAGGCATACATCAGGATGGTGAGAAAGCGGCTGCGTTCGTGCTGCTCGGGATGCTCGCGGGCCAGGGTGTCGGCCGCCTGGATCACGTAGGACCACTGCAACTCGCTGAAGCATTGAACTTGATCATCGGCCTCTTGCTGTTGTGGCCGCTTGACTCGCTGTAGCAACAAGGCGGGGTTCCTGTCCATGTACTCCTCCTGGATCAGGAACTGGAAGAAGGCTGACAAAATGGCGAGTTTGGTCTTCATCGCCTGTTCACTGAGGCGATAGGGCAAGGTTCGCCCCAGTTCCCGTTTGCCCAGAAACGGGCGCCACTGCGGATTGGGTAATCGCTCCCCCCACTCCTTGTCGAGGACGAACTGCGCCACATTGCGATAGGCGATCAGCGATTCTGGCGGGGACTGACAGTAGTCGAGATAGCGCATCATGATGCGGCGGGTCAGATCCTTGGGGTTGATGGCTGCCTCGCAAAAGCACCAGTGCAAAAAGGTGGTCAGCTCACTGCGATAGGTTTTGTAGTTGTTTTCACTGTTGCGCTGTTCCAGCAGCCAATCGACCGCCAGTTCGTAAACCAGTCCGGCATCGGGCACGTCGTTGAGGCTGAGGTTTGCAAGGTACTGATTGACTTGCGGGTTGCCAGCTTCCAGATAGATCAGGCTATCAAACAGCGGCATGGCTGGCGGCAAGGATAAAGCGTGTTGAGTCATGGTGTTGCTTGTTGGTGATGATGTGAATTGGTGTGGGTCTGTGAGCCGCGACGATAGAAAAGGGCCTAAGCCGTGATGCATGAATGCAGCTTCTGTGGGTGTCTGTACTGTCCCTTGCTGTTGCTGATTGAGGTCTCCGCGAGCGGTCTGGCCGACAACCTCGCAGTTGTTTGCTCGTTGGATCGGCTGATGTAGCTAGTCACTGCGCACTATTCAGTTATGCATTGTATATGCACCGTTGTTAAAAATTTCTCGGGGTAAATAGCCGTGAAAATGATTTTAAATGCAAATTAATTGAATGGCTTGAGCTGTTTATCCCGAGAAATAGCAGGCCTGTGCAATCAGGCGACCTGTTTGAGCGGTTTCTCTTTGCGCTTTGCTGCCGGCGTCTGCTCTTCTTCTGGACTGGCTGCTTGCACCTTACCGCCACGCAACAGGGTTTGCAGCACGTCACGTTGTTCAGCCAGATAGAACGCCAGACTTTCTTGCTGCTCTGGTGCCAGTTCAATCGGGGCACCGGCGAGCAGGGTCATCAGTTCATCGGCGGTATCCAGCAGCTTGTCGTAGGCATCGGCCTCTTTTTTGCTGGCAAAGGTCATCTTCTCTACTCCCCCACGAACAACCACATATTTGATCTCGACAGCCATGATGGCCTCCTCTTGGTAATGGTGAACAGAGTATATGTATGGATATACAGTATTGCAAATCCACGCATCGAACATGGCCTGTGGATACCATGGATAAACGCGGGTTAGCTCAAGATATAGGAAAGTGCCATTTGACATCCACGCCTGACTGGTCGGATCATTGGCACATGACTATCGTACGACACCTGTTTATTTTACTGATGGTGGAGGTGCTGCTTCTGGGGAGCATCGCCCATCTTGTTATGAGCCTCTCTTGGCCGCTTACCCTGTTAATGGTGGTGTTCGCCCTGCTGGCGTTGCGCTGTCTGGTGGTGCTGGGCAGCTGGCTGTTTACCCGCTTCTACCCCTCCCCGGCCATCGGCACTTGGGCGAGAGTGAAGATGATGGCGCAAGAGATGCTCGCCTACCTCTACACCTTTACCTGGTTACTCCCTTTTGAACCGCTGTTGATGGCATCTGATCGGTTGCCAGCCTGTCAGCGGCCGGTGTTGCTGGTGCACGGTTATGGCTGCAGCAGGGGGATCTGGCGCACTCAGCGTGCCAGGCTTGAAGCAGCTGGCCATGTGGTGGCCACCATTACCCTGATGCCACCGTTTGGCCATATCGATGAGATGGTGCCGCTGCTGGCCACCCGGATTGACGATGTGCTGGCGCAGACCGGGGCTGACAAATTGGTGCTGGTCGGTCACAGCATGGGCGGGTTGGTCTGCCGCGACTATCTGGCGGTCCATGGTGGTGACAAGGTCGCGCGCCTTATTACCCTGGCAACCCCCCATCAGGGGAGCCAGCTTGCCGCACTGGGGTTGGGGGCCAATGCTCGCGAAATGGAGCCCGGCTCTGGCTGGCTGCAACGTTTTTCCTCGGTGCCTCTTTGCGTACCCGGGATCTCGGTGCGCACCAGTCATGACAATGTGGTGATGCCCCAAGAGCGGCAACTGCTGGCGGGTATGGAAGACCTTGAGTTACCCGCCATTGGTCATCTCTCGCTGCTCTATTCGCGCCGTACCACCAACTTGTTGTTACGTCTGCTGGCCCGCCCCTGATAGCCAGATATAAAAAGGCTATGTCCCAATT
>NZ_CDBW01000042.1 GCF_000820145.1 Aeromonas sobria
ACCATATTTGTAGTAAAAAGTTTAAAAAATGATTTAGATGGGTCGTTAGCTCAGTCGGTAGAGCAGTTGACTTTTAATCAATTGGTCGCAGGTTCGAATCCCGCACGACCCACCATCATTTCAAGAATCCCAGGTCGTTTAGCTCAGCTGGGAGAGCACCTCCCTTACAAGGAGGGGGTCACTGGTTCGATCCCAGTAACGACCACCATATTTGTAGTAAAAAGCGTAAGAAAAAGCTGAAATCTGTAGCAATATTTCAGAGAAAAATCCCCACTCAGGTGGGGATTTTTTTGCCTGAAATTCAGTCCCCAAGCATATCCCGCTGTTGCCATGACGAGCTGATCTCCACCTATTATCGTGCCACACTGCCACACTGCCACACTGCCACACTGCCACACTGCCACACTGCCACACAGCGCCTCTTCTATTCTGCTCTTCCTAGTTTCCCTACCTTACCCTACGACCGCCCATTGCAGTCCTATCCATCGTTATGTTTCCCATTCGGACGCCAGCAATAAAAAGGGCAGGCCAAGGCCTGCCCGTAAGAGTGCGCAAGGTGTTACATGATGCCGCGGATCAGGATCCCGCTGATCAGCAGCGGCGCCACCACCCGCCAGCACCAGAGCAGCGCCAGGCGCAGGATGGGGGGCAGGCCCGCAGGCAATATGGTGTCACCCAGGCGCCAGCCCAGCAGCAGGGTCAGCACCAGGCCGAACAGCGGCATCATCAAGTTGGAGGTGAGGTAGTCGAGCAGCTCGAAGATGGTCTTGCCAAACAGGGTCAGCTCGCTCCATGGGCCGAACGACAGGCTCACCGGAATGCCGGAGGCCATGATGAGCAGGGTCAGTACCCGACAGGCGCCGCGGCGTGACCAGCCCCACTCCTCGGTGGTGAAGCGCACCAGATGCTCCAGCATAGAGATGGAAGAGGAGAGAGCAGCGACCAGCAGCAGCAGGAAGAAGACCACCCCCAGCCCCTGACCGAACGGCAGATGGCTGAACACGGCGGGCATGGTCATAAAGGTGAGGCCGGGACCCGCTGTGGGGTCGATGCCGGTAGAGGCCAGCGCCGGGAAGATCATCAAGCCCGCCAGCACCGAGATGATGCTCGCTAGGGTGACCACCCAGACCCCGGAGCGCAGCACACCTTCGCTATTGGGCAGGTAGGCACCATAGGTGGTGTGTACACCCAGCCCGATGGAGAGAGAGAAGAAGGCCAGCCCCAGCGCGTCCAGCACGCCCTGGCCGGTCAGCATGGAGAAGTCCGGCAGCAGCAGTTGGCGCACGCCAGCCATGGCACCGGGCATGGAGAGGCCGACCGCCACTAACAACAGCATCATGATGAACAGTGCTGGCATCATCCAGCGCAGCGCTCGCTCCACCCCTTTTTGTATTCCCCCTTGCACAAACCACCAGGTCAGCCCGGCAAAGACCAGATGCGTGAGGATCGGCCACAAGGGATCGCTGACGTAACCGTTGAACAGGGTGGTCAGGGCGCTGCCCTCGCTCAGGTTGAGCTTGCCTGCCATCGCCAGTGCGGCATAGCCCACGGTCCAGCCACCGACCACGCTGTAGAAGCTGTAGATCAGGAAGCCGCAGAGGATCCCCATATATCCCATCCAGCGCCAGTTCGGCCCAACCAGCTTGCGGAAGGCGCCGAGCACCCCGCGCTGACTATGGCTGCCGAGCAGGGTCTCGCCGACCTGTACCGCCACCCCGAGGGTGAAGCTAAACAGCAGAAACACCAGCAGAAAGGCGCCACCGCCATTGGTGGCGGTCACATAGGGAAACTTCCAGATGGCACCAAGGCCAATCGCGGTGCCTGCTGCGGCCAGCACATGACCAAGACGGGAAGACCACTGAACCTGGCTCATACAACCTCCGGGTAACACAACATCGAAGCAATACTCCTGAGTAGCAATAAACGACAGACCATAAAAAAGGCCGCCCGAGGCGACCTTTGCAATGAACATTCAGAAAACTGTGCGTGCAAGGTCACCTCTCTTGCGAGCTAAAAAATCGACCAAACAGCACGAGGATGGCAGACATGAGATGACAACCTGACTAATGAATGAGGAAACAGCCTAAACCATGGAAAGAATAATTGACACATAAAATAAAATTTTTTATGTGGGCAGCAATCACCACACTGCCTGTACGTACCACTCAATGGGGGAGCAGCTCGCCGAGCGCATCTTTTCTACCTTGTGACTATTTACTGGGCGATACTCGACGTAGCTTCTTCTGGAACTTGTGGCCGCCACATGGCGCTGACGGGAACAACTATGAGACAGGATGTCGTATGAGATGGGTGGTTCTGCTCTGGTGGCTGATCAGCCTGAGTGTGTCGGCGCAACCCGGATTAACCCTGCTGAGTCACGATTTACCCCCCTTTACCGAATACCGCGACGGCAAGCTCGACGGATTTGCCATTCGCCTGATCGATGAGGTGCAGGAGGAGCTTGGCACCCGTTATCCGGTGCGGATTTACCCGCTCAAGCGGGCGCTGGCGCTGGCACGGGTCGAGCCCGGCTATGGACTGTTCGTGGTACAGCGGCTCCCGGAGCGGGAGTCCCATTTCAAATGGGTTGGCCCGCTCTTTATCAATCGGGTCTTTATCTATCAGGCGCCGGATAGTCGCCACCCGCTGACCTCGCTGGCACAGCTGCGAGATCTGCCCAGAGTGGGGGTAGTGTTGGGCAATGCCGATGATGTGCGGCTGACCCATGAAGGCTACACCAATCTGGTGCGCTACAAGACGGTCGGGGAGGCGATAGAGCGGCTGATGCTGGGCAAGATCGATGCCTTGCCGATGGCGGAGCTGGTGATGGAGGCCACCCTCGACAAGATGGGGTTATCCCGGCGCAGCATCGTCAGCAGTGGCGTACTGCTCCATCAGGCCGGTCTCTATATCGTCTTCTCCAAGGGAACGGATGATGCCGAGATCACCCGCTGGCAGCATGCCCTGGAGGCCGTCAGAGTCGCACAGGGGCGGGCCGATGAGCCCACCCGCGAAGAGTAACCGTCACACCAGACCGCGAATCAAGATCCCGCCGATCAGCAAGGGGGCAATCCAGCGCCAGCAGTTCATCAGCAAGTGATGCCAGTGGCTGGCAATCCCCTGCGGCAGCGCCTTGCGTCCCAGCTTCCAACCCAGCAGCAGCGTCAGCATCAGGCCGAACAGCGGCATCATCAGGTTGGAGGTGACAAAGTCCAGCAGCTCGAAGATGGTTTTGCCAAACAGGGTTGCGTGTTGCAGCGGGCCAAACGACAGGCTGACCGGAACACCGCTAACCATGACGAATCCAGTGATGGCGCTGCAGGCCGTGCGGCGTGACCAGCCCCAGGTCTCGCACAGGAAGCACTGCAAATGCTCCAGCAGGGAGATGGCCGAGGAGAGCGCCGCAAAGACCAGCAGGGCGAAGAAGATCACCTCAAGCACCTGACCGAAGGGCAGCAGCTGAAATACTGCCGGCATGGTCATAAAGGTGAGACCGGGGCCGGAGGCCGGGTCGATACCGGTCGAGGCCAGCACCGGGAAAATCATCAAGCCCGCCAGTACCGCCACCATGCTGGCCAGCAGCACCACCCAGAGGCTGGAGCGACCAACCCCTTCGCTGGTCGGCAGATAGGCGCCGTAGGTGGTGTGAATGCCCAGACCGATGGAGAGGGAGAAGAAGGCCAGCCCCATGGCATCGAGCACACCGGACATCCCCAGCTTGCTGAAGTCGGGCATCAGGAAGTGACGCCCCCCCTCCATCGCATTGGGCAGAGTGAGGCCAAAGGCGACCAGCATCAGGATCATCAGGAACAGGGCCGGCATCATCCAGCGCAGAGTGCGCTCCACCCCTTTCTGAATGCCCCCTTGCACCACCATCCAGGTGAGGGCGGCAAACAGCAAGTGGGTGAGAATGGGCCAGAAATCACCGCTGACATAATCATTGAAACGTGCAGTGAGGACGGTGGCATCACCCTGATTGAGCTGGCCCGAGATAGCCATGCCGGTGTAGCCCAGGGTCCAGCCTCCCACCACGCTGTAGAAGCTGAAGATCATCAGGGTGCAGACCAGACCCATGACGCCGACCCAGCGCCAGCGTTTGCCAAGCAACTCGGAGAAGGCGCCGACGACCCCGCGACGGCTGATGCTGCCGAGCAGGGTCTCCCCCATCAGCACCGCGACCCCCAAGGTGAAGCTGAACAACAGGAAGACCAGCAGGAAGGCGCCGCCGCCGTTAACGGCAGTGACGTAGGGGAATTTCCAGATTGCGCCGATACCGACTGCGGAACCGGCTGCGGCGAGGATGTAGCCGAGTCGGGATGACCATTGGGACTGCTTCATAAGAACTCCAATCGAGAGCCCCCTTTGGCAGGGGCAGAATGGCGCTCATGTTACGGGGGGCGCGGCGCAATCACTACGACGGTTATCAGACGTAAATGCAATTTATTGGCATGATTCTCTAATTTAATTCTGTTTTTCGCCTAATCCTGCCACCAAATAAAAACCGGAGCGAGATTGCTCCGGTTTGGTCTCTGACAAGTGATCGTCTGCTGACTAGATCACCCCCAGCTCCCGCAGCCGCTCCATCAGGTAGCTGTGGGCGGTATGGCGCTCGGAGAGCACCACATTCGGGCGCGGATGGAGGAACAGCGGCAGAGAGATGCGCGACTTAGCGGCACTGCCCCCGGTCGGGTTGATGACGCGGTGGGTGGTGGAGGGGTAGTAGCCGCGAGAGGCCTCCTGCAGCATGTCACCGATGTTGATGATCAGGGTGCCAAAGTCGCACGGCACGTCCATCCACTCGCCATCTGAGCCCTTAACCTGCAAGCCCGGCTCGTTGGCGGCAGGCAGAATGGTGAGCAGGTTGATATCTTCGTGGGCGGCAGCGCGGATGGCACCCGGCTCCTCGGTGCCATCGAACGGCGGGTAGTGCAGCACCCGCAGCAGGGTCTTCTGGCTCTCTTCGATCATCGAGGAGAGGGGACAGCTGTAGTGAGCGGCGATATCGGCCGGGGTGTACTGCTCGACCCAGCCCAGCAGCTCGGCGGCCAGGCCGTTGGCGAGGCGGTAGTACTCCATCGCCTGCTCTTTCAGCTCTTCCGGCATCTGGCCCCAGGGGTAGAGGTGGAAGTACTCCTTGATGTCTTTCTGGCTATGGCCCTTGGCCACCTCGGAGACCGAGGGCGGGAAGTAGCCATCCTGAGTCTCGCGATTGAACAGGAAATCCTGCTTCTGCTCGCTCATGAAGAAGCGATACCAGTTGTCGTAGATGGACTGCACCAGCTCTTTCGGGATGGGGTGGTTGGTCAGCACGCCAAAGCCGGTGGTTCGCAGGGATTCGGTGAAGCGTTGGGCCGCATCGGGTGAGCGGTAATCGACGGTCAAAACTTTCATTGTTTTTGTTGCGCGCCAGTTAAAAGATGGCGCAGTTTACCTTTCACCTGATAACAAGGAAAGCGGGTTGGTCGCCCCGTCTGGCACGGCGGCCAATAGTGACAAACACATCAAAAAAACAGCCCCAACCCGCGCGGGCGTGCATCCCTTGTTCTGGCCTTTTATCCTCTCTAGAATGCTGGTCACTATCTTGTCCGGAGTCTGTTCATGTCCCCCAAAATCCTGTTGCTGACCCTGCCGGTATTGCTGGCGGGATGCAGTGCCCTGTCAGAAGATGAGTGCCGCACCATGAGCTGGTACAACCTGGGTTATCAGGATGGATCCCAGGGTAAAACCCGTCTGGCGACCCGAGACTACGTTTCGTCTTGCAGCGAGTTTGGCCTCAGAGTGGATGAAGCTGAGTGGAAACGGGGTTATGACAAGGGGCTGGAGCTCTACTGCATTCCCGAGCTGGCCTACAGCAAGGGCAAGGAGGGGCAGGCCTATCTGGGGGTATGTCCCAACGATGCCAGCTTCCTCAAGCAGTATCAGCGCGGCTACGAAGAGTACAAGCTGGCAGCCCGCCTGCGGGAGATCAGTGATGAGCTGGAGCGTACCGAGCGGGATATCGATACGCTTGAACGCAGCATCCGCAACGAAACCAACACGGAACAGCGCGACTACTACCGCGCCAAGCGCGATCGTTCCATTCGCCACTACGAGTCCCTGCGGCGGGAATACAACCGCCTGCGCTATCCGGATCGGGTGATCCAGTTCTCCTTCGGCGGTTAATTCCTCTCTTGATGGCCAGCCAGCGTGCTGGCCATGTTGCATCTTGTCAGATCAGGGCAGTACCCAGCGCTGCAACGCCAATGCGATGCCATCCTCATTGTGGTCGGCCGTGACCTGATGGGCATGGCGCTGGATCTGCGGGGCCGCATTGCCCATGGCGATCGCCAGCCCCACCTGTTCGAACATGCTGATGTCGTTGTTGTTGTCACCAAACGCCACCACCTGCTCCATCGCAATGCCTTCGCTGGCCGCCCACTGGGCCAGCCGGTTGCCCTTGCTGCAACCGGGCTGCACCAGCTCCACCGCATAGGGGGCCGCCCAGTCGCGGGTAAAGGGCATCTGCTCGACCACCTCGCCCATAAAGGTGTGCAGGCGTGCCGGATCCTGATTGAACAGCTCCAGCTTCCAGACCGGGTTATCGAGCCAGCCTGCCAGATCCTCGACCGGATGGAGGGCGATCTTGAGGTGGTCCGGCTGATGGGCTGCCCAGTGGCGGATGCGGGTGACATGCTCCTCGCAACCGATGTAGCCGATCCCGTCGCTCAGGTGGAACAGGGCGCCCATCTGCTGCATCTCGACCGCGGTCAGCAGCTCGGTGAGCGGAGCGACCGCCAGCGGGTCGCCGCTGAGGATCCGGTTTTGCGCCGGATCATAGATATATGCGCCGTTGCTACAGATGAGGGGGGTATCGAGGGCCAGCTCATGGTGGAAAGGGCGCGCCGTCATGTAGTGGCGTCCCGTGACCAGTAGCACCTTGATGCCGTGGGCGCGGGCCTGCGCCAGTGCCGCCCTGGTTGCCGACGAGATCTGGTGATCCCGGGTCAGCAGGGTGCCATCCATATCGAGCGCGATGGCCTTGTACTCACTCATAGCTCCTCCTGAGGGGCGAACGGTGCGAGGTGGAATCGGGGTTGAAGCCTGTGCAATGAGCAGCAGTCATCCATGTCGCCCTGATAGTCATCGACAGAGGGGATTAAAGTCCCAAAACTATCAATAGCATGCAAGCACTCTGCATCATGGTGCTGTGAGGTTGTGATCTGGCGCGGAGTTATGGCGAGTGCCTGGCAACCGCCAAAAACAACAAAGCAGGCGCCGGGATGCCTGCTTTGTTGCCTTCGGGGAGGGGGTTCTCTCGTTCCAGCCCGTCGTTTCCCGATAAGGTAAGACGGCTGATGGGGCTCTTGACCCGGTAAGGTCCTTCACCGCAGAGACCCGGTCAGGTATCTGCTTTGCCACCGGAAGATGTAACCATAGTATCCCTACCTCGGCGGTGAGTGGTTGCAAAGTAACCACTAATTTCGGTTGTTTTTGCAATAGTTCACCCTTAATCTAGGAAAAGTGGATTAGTCATTGCAACGAGGAAGGGTAAATGCTGAAACTTGATCGCATAGACAGACATATTCTCGAGCTGATGCAGGAGAATGGCCGCATCAGCAATCTGGAACTGGCCGAGCTGGTAGGGCTCTCGCCGTCCCCCTGCTCCCGCCGGGTCAAGGCGCTGGAGGATGCCGGTCTCATCGACACCCACGTTACCCTGCTCAACGCCCGCCAGCTTGGCCTCACCCTCACCGCTTACATTCACATCTCCATGGACAGACACACGCCGGAGCGGTTCGAAAGTTTCGATCGCGCCATCAAGGAGCTGCCCGAAGTGCTGGAGTGTGATCTCATCACCGGCAATGACGCCGACTACCAGCTCAAGGTGGTGGTGCGCGACATGGAACACTACCAGCACTTTCTGCTCGACAAGCTGACCCATATTCCGGGGGTGACCGGGGTGCGCTCCAGCTTCGTGCTGCGCCGTATCAAGCACAAGACCGCGCTGCCACTCAACCATCTGGGTTGAGTCACTACGCGCGGGACGGCGGCAGGTCTGGTGCGTGATAGCGTAAGACCGCCGCCACCGAACTCTTCGGGTTGAGTCGTACGCAAATAGAAAGAGGAGGCCAGTGGCCTCCTCTTTCTATTTGCTATCTGTCGCGGTAACTGTGAGCCGTGGCAGATATGTTCAGACACTTACCTGGCTGATGTCTTCCACCTGCAGCAGCCAGCCGGTCTGCTCTTGCTGCGGTTCGCCGCTGACCCGCAGCCGTTCACCGGTCGGCACCCACTGCCCTTCGGGCAGAGAGACCAGCAGGCTTTCACTGCCGTTGTCGAACAACCAGCGATCTTCACCTCGCGCTTCAATCAGATAACCTTCCATCTCCACTCTGGACTCGGCTTGCCAGGATGGCGCAACGGAATCACGGCTCTCGATGAAATCCCCCTGAACACCAAAACTGGCTAGCCCCCACAGAATGGAGAGCCCGACCAATGATGTTTGCATCTTGTCTCTCCTCTTTTTTGGAACTGTAGGACCAGTATGGGAACAGAAAACTGAGCGCACCATGAATAAGGTGGCAAAGTGCTGGCGAGATCGCGAAAAAAACCAGCCAGCTCGCAGCTGATGTCATTTTATGGCGCATGGATCACACTTTTTGGCACGATTCTCCGCCGTTGGTTGAGTCCATAGCGTATTCACCTATTGCACTAGAGATAGCCCACCCAGATCCGGGCAGCAGGGGTTGCATGCCAGTCACGGGCCGCTTGTTGTCGTTGTGTAGCCGGCCTAAGGTAGGTCGCTTTGATACCACTGTTGAGGAGCTTGTCTGATGTCCACTCTCTATCCCCGTGTCGGGGTCGGCGTTATTTTAACCAACGGGCAGGGGCTGGTGCTGCTTGGCAAACGCAAGGGGAGCCACGCCCCCTACTGGTCAATTCCTGGTGGCCATCTTGAACTGGGAGAAAGCTTCGAGTCGGCGGCGATCCGCGAGGTGGCCGAGGAGACGGGGCTTGAGATCCACGGGCCCGAGGTGGTGGCGGTGACCAACAATCTGGAGACCTGGCGCGAGAGCGGGCTGCACTATATCTCGGTCACCCTGCTGGCGCAGACCGATGGCGAGCCGCAACTGCTGGAGCCGGAAAAGTGCGAAGGCTGGATCTGGTGCGACCCGCGCGCGTTGCCCGAGCCCCATTTCGATGCCAGTCGCCAGTCCATCGCCTGCTGGCTGGCGGGACGCTGCTACTTGCCGAGTGATTTGCCAACGGTGTCGGCCGAATCAGCCGAATTGTCATAAAACGATCATTGGGCTGTCATATTATCCCCACTGGATATGTGATGAAGGGATGGGAGTGAGGTAATGGGACCGGTTTTTCTCCAGTTTTTGTGGCTCGGCTGTATCAGTTTTGGTGGCCCAGCCGCCCATATCGGCTACTTTCAGCGCACATTTGTCCAGCGGCTCGGCTGGCTGAGCCAGGCTGAGTTTGCCCGTCTGCTGGCGCTGTGCCAGCTGCTGCCGGGGCCTGCCTCCAGCCAGCTCGGCTTTGCCATTGGCCGCCAGCGTGCCGGTCTGGGCGGGGCGCTGGCGGCCTTTATCGGCTTCACGCTTCCCTCTTTCCTGCTGTTACTGGCTGCCGCGATCGGGATTGGCCAGTTGGGAGCCAATCTGTGGCTTGATGCAGCTCTGCACGGCCTCAAGCTGTTGGCGCTGATCGTGGTGACCGATGCGGTGCTCACCATGAGCCGCCAATTCTGCGCCACACCACTGACCCAGGGGATCATGGTGGCGACCGCCGCGGCACTCTGGTGGCAGCCCGGCCTGTTGACCCAGTTGCTGATGCTGGCGGGGGCCGCGCTGATCTGTGCTCGCTTGCTGGGTGGGGAGGGCACAACGCAAGCTGCCGTCGGGCAGCCAGGTCAGGCCACGGCTCGTCAGCCCCACTGGCCGACCCTGCTGCTGTTTGCTGCACTTTTTGTCGGGCTGCCGTTGTTCGGTGGCCCGATTGGCCAGCTGGTTGCCGACTTTTATCGGGCGGGAAGTCTGGTGTTTGGCGGTGGCCATGTGGTGTTGCCCCTGCTGCAGGAGAGTGTGGGCCATGGCATCAGCCAGCAGCAGTTTCTGACCGGCTACAGTCTGGCGCAGCTGGTGCCGGGCCCGATGTTTACCCTTGCTACTTATCTTGGTGCCCAGCTGTTACCGGCAACGCCGCTGATGGGCGCTTTGCTGGCGACCCTGGCGCTCTTTCTACCCGGCTTTCTGCTGCTGTGGGCTGTCGGTCCCTGTTGGCAACAGTGGCTGACCCAGCCCCGTCTGGCGGGAGCCGTCACCGGCATCAACGCCGCCGTTGTTGGCTTGCTGCTGGCGGCCCTTTATCAGCCGGTGTGGCAGAGCGCTGTGCTGGCGCCGACCGATCTGGCGTTGGCCTCCATCGGTTTCTATCTGTTGCGAGTGGTGAAATTGCCGGTGTTGGCACTGGCTGGTTTGCTGGTGGGGGCTACCATCTTGCTGGCGTGAGCGCCGGGGAAACCGGATAAAAAACGGCGCCTCCGTGATGGAGGCGCCGTTTTTATTGCGATGGGTCAGCCGTTCAGGCTTCGGGATCGAAATCCAGACTCAGGCTGTTGACGCAGTAGCGCTGGCCGGTCTCGGTTGGCCCGTCGGGGAAGACGTGACCGAGGTGGGAGCCGCACTGGCGGCAGGTGATCTCCACCCGCTTCATGCCGTGGCTGCTGTCTTCGATGTAGTTCACTGTCCCCTCGATGGCCTTGTCGAACGAGGGCCAGCCGCAGCCGGAATCAAACTTGGCATCCGAGTGAAACAGCACGCTCTTGCAACAGACGCAGAGGTAGTCACCGCTCTTGCGATTGTGGAGCAGAGCGCCGCTGTAGGGACGTTCGGTGCCCTTTTCCCAGCAAACGTGAAACTGCTCGGTACTCAGTTTGCTGCGCCACTGCTCCGGATTGTTACTGCTCATACCGACTCCTTGCCTTTCATAACGGCGTCCAGCATAGCGGCTCCGTAAAGCTGACTCCAGCATGCCTGTTATGCTTTGTCCGCATCTGTGATCGCTGTGGCAGGCTGGTCCGCACTGGATACAGGGATGAGTGCTGGCAGTGGTGGCTGGGCATCCACCGCCGTGCTGGCCAGCGCCACCCGCTCCAGCAGCTTGAGAGAGTGGGCGCGACCGACCGCCACCTGACGCTTGATATCATCAGGCAGAAACGGCAGGCCATCGTTGGTCGCCGTGTCGATGGTCTGGATCCACTCCAGCCCTTCCCCCGGTGGCGGCAGGCGGAACTGGATATCGTAATCGCTGGCGTTGAACAGCACGTACCAGCGCTCGCCGATACAGTTGATCATGCCGATATCCATGGCAAATGCCTGCCCCATAGGGGCGTGCCAATCCTGATCGGTGAGCTGGTGGCCGTCCGGGTGATACCAGTTGACCTGATGGCAGCTGGAGGACGCGCCGTTCCAGCTGTCATCGCTCAGTTGCAGGTTGGAGAAAACCCCCGATTCCGCCCGCAGCGCCATCATCTGCTGGGTGAAGGCGAACAGCCGCTCGTCTTCTGGCCGCCATTGCCAGTTGACCCAGCTGATCTGGTTGTCCTGACAGTAGGCGTTGTTGTTGCCAAGCTGGCTGCGGCCCATCTCGTCACCGGCCAGAAAATGGGGGGTCCCCTGAGAGAGCAGCAGGGTGGCGATCAAGTTGCGTTTTTGCTGCTGGCGCAGGCTGTTGACCCGCGGATCCAGGGTCGGCCCCTCCACCCCGTGGTTATGAGAGAGGTTGTTGCCGTGGCCATCCCGATTGTCTTCACCGTTGGCCTGATTGTGGCGCTGGTTGTAGGAGACCAGATCTTCCAGGGTGAAGCCGTCGTGATAGCAGAGGTAGTTGACGCTGGTGTGGGGGGATCGCCAATTCTTCGGGAAGATATCCCGCGAGCCCACCAGCCGGGTGGCAAAGTCCCCCATCTTGCCGGCATCACCACGCCAGAAGGCGCGCACCGTATCGCGATAGCGGTCGTTGATCTCCTGCCACTGGCTTGGAAATTGTCCCAGCCGGTAGCCGAAGGGCCCGATGTCCCAGGGCTCGGCAATGAGCTTGACCTGCGACAGTAGCGGATCGGCCATGATCGCCTTGAAGAAGGCCCCCATGGGATCGAACTCACCCGCTTCCCGCGCCAGCGTCACCGCCAGATCGAAACGGAAACCATCCACCTGCATCTCGGTCACCCAGTAACGCAGGGCATCGAGCACCAGCCTAAGGGTATTGGGGTGATCCAGATTGACGCTGTTACCACAGCCGGTGACGTTGGCGTGACGGGTGTAGTCGGGGCCGTGAGGGCCCGCTTCGAAGGCGAAATAACCGGCGTTGTCGAATCCCTTGAACGACAAGGTGGGGCCATCGAAGCCAGAGGCGGCAGTGTGGTTGTAGACCACATCCAGAATCACCTCCAGCCCGGCCCGGTGCAGCTCGCGCACCATGGTTTTGAACTCGGTCACCGCCTCGTCCTGCTTGGTGCTGTAGCGCGGCTCGGGGGCGAAGAAGGCGATGGGGTTGTAGCCCCAGTAGTTGGTCAGCCCCAGTCGTTCCAAACGTGGTTCCGACATAAAGGCGGCCACCGGCATCAATTGTACCGAGGTGATACCGAGACTCTTCATGTGTTCGATCATCAGCGGATGACTGACGCCCAGATAGGTGCCCTGCAGCGCCTTGGGGACCCCCGGGTGCTGTTTGGTAAAGCCCTTGACGTGAGTCTCATAGAGGATGGTGCGAGCATGGCTGATGCGGGGTTTGCCGACACCCTGCCAGTCAAAGCTGTCATCCACCACCACTGACTTGGCAATCATGGCGGCACTGTCACCCTGATAGAGCTCGTCATCCCAGTAGGTCGGGCGGCTGAGCGCTTTGGCGTAAGGGTCGATCAGCAGTTTTTGCGGGTCGAACAGCATCCCCTCCTGGGGGATGCCATAAACCCGATAGCCGTAGCGCTGGCCAGCCTGCACACCGCGCACGTAGCCAAAGCGATACTGGCCACGGCGGCCGGGCAACTCCAGCCGCATCAGCTCCTGCTCTTGCTCGTCAAACAGGCAGAGTTCTACCTTGTCCGATTGGGGGGCCCAGACACAGAAGTGACAACCATCCTTATCAAGTTGAGTGCCCAGTGGGTGGCTCAACCCGGTTTCCATAACAAGCATCAAGACTCCTGTTTAATGAACAAGGTTGCCAGCGGTGGCAGATCCAGCACTATGCTGTGTGCCATCCCCTGCCAGGGGGTCGGCTCGGCAGCGAACACCAGGCCCACATCATAGTTGCTGCCCCAGTAAAACTCGCTGTCGGTGTTGAGTACCACCCGATAGTAGCCAGCAGCCGGGACGCCGACCCGATATTCGAGACGGGGCACCGGGGTGAAGTTGGCCGCCACTACGATGGCCTGCTTGCCCTCTTTATCGGCCCGCAGCCAGGCAAAGATGCTGTTGTCGGCATCGTTGTGATCCAGCCAGCGGAAGCCGGTCTGTTCATAATCGGCCTGATACAAGGCAGGCTCATGACGGTAGAGGTGGTTAAGATCGCGGATCAACCGCTGCTGGCCACCGTGCTTGGGGAACTGCAGCAGGTGCCATGGCAGTTGGGCATCGTGGTTCCACTCGTTGCTTTGGGCGATTTCGGTGCCCATAAAGTTGAGTTTCTTGCCCGGGTGGGCATACATGAAGCCCATGTAAGCGCGCAAGTTGGCCGCTTGTTGCCATTCGTCGCCGGGCATCTTGTAAATCATCGAGTGTTTGCCGTGCACCACCTCATCGTGGGAGAGCGACAGAATGAAGTTCTCGTCATAGTGGTACACCATGGAGAAGGTCATGTCGTTGTGGTGATAACGGCGGTGGATCGGCTCTTTCTGCATATAGGTGAGGGTGTCGTGCATCCAGCCCATGTTCCACTTGAAGCCAAAACCGAGGCCGCCGAGGAAGGTGGGGCGGGAGACTCCGGCATAGGCGGTGGACTCTTCGGCGATGGTCATGGCGTGAGGATACTTGCTGTACACCTCTTCGTTGGTCCACTTGAGCAGGCTGACCGCTTCGTAGTTGTGGTTGCCACCATCGACGTTCGGCACCCACTCGCCCTCATTGCGTGAATAATCGAGATAGAGCATGGAGGCGACAGCGTCTACCCGCAGGCCATCGATGTGGAACTTGTCGAGCCAGAACAGGGCGCTTGCCACCAGAAACTGGCGGACATTGTTGCGGCCATAGTCATAGATGTAGGAGTTCCAGTCCGGGTGCCAGCCACGGCGCGGGTCTTCATATTCATAAAGTGGCGTGCCATCGAAGCGAGCCAGTCCGTGGGCATCGGAGGGGAAGTGGGCGGGCACCCAATCCAGAATGACGCCGATGCCAGCCTGGTGGCACTGGTCAACGAAGTACTTGAAGTCATCGGCGCTGCCATAGCGACTGGTGGGGGAGAACATGCCCACCGGCTGGTAGCCCCAGGAGCCGCTGAACGGGTGCTCGGAGATGGGCAGCAGCTCGATGTGGGTGTACTCCATCTCCTTGACGTAGGCCACCAGCTCTACCGCCAGCTCACGCCAGCTCAGGCTGTCGCCATTGGGGTGGCGCTTCCAGGATCCGATGTGCAGCTCATAGATGGAGAGCGGCTGTTCCCGCTTGTCGTTATGCTGGCTGGCAAGCCAGTCTGCATCCTGCCACTGATACTGCTGCTGGTCATAGACCACGGAGGCGAACGACGGGTACTGCTCGCAATAGAAACCGACCGGATCGCTCTTGTGCGGCAAGCGATGACCAGCGGGATCTTTCAGCTCGAACTTGTAGCGATCCCCTGCTTTCAGCCCCGGTACAAACAGCACCCAGTGACCGCAGAGGCTGCGTTGCATCGGGTGGCGACGGCCATCCCAGAAGTTGAAGTCGCCGATCAGGCTCACCGCAGTGGCGCTCGGCGCATAGACCGCAAAACGGACCCCTTCGACCTGTTGACCAAGATGCTCAACGGTGCGTAATTGTGCACCAAGGGTGTGGTAGAGGTTTTCTGGTTGCGCGGTCAGTTCAGCAAGATCCGCCCAGGCAGCATCCTGAAATTGATAGGGGTCGATGACCTCGGTGGTGGCATCTTGGTAGCTGGCGAGCAGCTGATAAGGAAAGGGATTCTTGCGGCGGGTGAAAACAGTTTCAAAAAGGCCCGATTCATCGGAGGGTGCCAGAGTGGCAACAATTTTGCCTGATTTGAGATCCTTGATGCGGACTTCGAGGGCATCAGGCAACCAGGCGGTCAGTTTGAGGCCGGGCCCAGCCGGATTGGCCTGCAGGCCTAGATGAGAGAAGGGATCGGAACAGCGGGCAGCAACCAAACTTTCAACGAGCATCGAGATTTCCTTTCATGACAGAGCATCCACTCCGGCCTGGGCCGGAGTGGATTTAGGTGAGTCAGCTGTGTTGCACAGTGGCTCAACGACTGGCCTCATCACGGGCTTGGCTCATTTTGCCAGCCAGTGCCTTGAGTGCCTCATTGGCAAAAATATCTTCCAGGTCAGCAGAGAGCTTGCGGCGCCAGTTGGGGTATTCGTAACTGGTGCCCGGCACGTTGACCGGTTTGTCCATCTCCAGCCAATCCTCCAGCTGGGTACTGAACAGGGCACAGCTACCGCGGGACATGTGGAGCTGCAGACCGTGGTTGAGTTCGGTGTTCATACCGACCCAGTTCACGTCATGGCTGATGTGGTCAGAGATGACGTGATGCGCATGCAAGCTGTCCAGGATCCGCTGCTTGGCCTGATGGCGATCAGCATACAGCGTCTTCAAAACATCCTCATCTGGATATAAACCCAGTTGACGGCCCAGCGCCAGATCATCGCAATGCCAGAATCCCTTGAGGGTCGGCATGTCGTGAGTGGTCAGGGCTGACATCGCCTGCTCGGTGTAGTGGGCAGGTGAGATGAAGCCGCCATCCGTCTTGGCGCGCTCGAAGAAGAACACCTTGTAGGAGTGGACGCCATTCTCTTTCAGGGTCACGTCGATCCCTTCCGGCACAGTGCCCAGATCCTCGCCGATCAGCAGGCACTGGTTGCGGTGGGATTCGAGGGCCAGAATGCCCAGCAGATCGTTGACCGGATAATAGATGTAGGCGCCTTTGGCGGCAGATGCTCCGGGCGGTACCCACCACAGGCGCAGCAGCGCCATCACGTGGTCGATGCGCAGTGCGCCACAGGAGCGCATGTTGGCACGAAACATCTCCACCATTGGCTGGTAGGCGGCTTCAAACAGCTGGTTCGGATTCATCGGGGGCAGGCCCCAATTCTGACCCAGTGGCCCCAGCACATCAGGCGGCGCACCGACCGAGGCTTTCGGGCAGTAGAGATCCTGGTTGGCCCAGATCTCGGTGGAGCCTTCAGAGACGCCAACCGCCAGATCCCGGTAGATCCCCATCACCATGCCGGCCGCCTTGGCGCGCGCATCGGCTTGCGCCAGCTGCTCATCGGCCAGGAACTGCAGGTATAGGTAGAAGTTCACATCTTGCTGATGCTCGGCCATCCAGGCGGCAACTGCGGGGTTGTGGTAATTGCGGAACGGCTCCGGCCATACCGGCCAGCCCCAGGCGTTGTCGCCTTTGGCATAGAAGTAGGCCTGCAGGGCATCAAATGCCGCTTGCTGTTGCAAGCTGTCGCCACCGGCGGCCACGAAGGCATCAAAGGCAGCCTGACGTTCGGCGCCAAAGCTGGCTTCGTCGAACACCTGACGCAGCATGGCGAGTTTGGTCTGGATAACGCCAGTGTAATCGACGTTCTCCTGGGCGCGCAGCTCGGCCAGATGTTGCTGGAAGGTGGGGCTTGCCACTTCCGCTTTCAGGCGATCGCTCTGCTGGAATTCAGGCACCGCTTCCACATTGATATAGGCGACGTTGAGCCAGCGACGGGAAGAGGGGCTGTAGGGGCTGGCACTCTCCGGATTGGCCGGGTAGAGGGCGTGGATAGGGTTGAGGCCGACGAAGTGGGCACCCCAGGCGGCGGCTTTCTCGACCAGCTGGCCCAGATCGCTGAAATCACCGATGCCCCAGTTGTGGCGGCTGCGCAGGCAGTAGAGCTGCACGCTCGGGCCCCACACCTTGCGGCCATCGGCAATCGGCGCCTGCTTGTAGCAGGCTTGGGGGACGACGATAAGGCGCATGGTAGCCAGCGGCTCGTCGTTACCCTCTTCCAGCAGCACCAGCTGGTGATAACCCAGCTCGGGGGCCATCTCCAGCGTCACCTGATAGGCCTGGCACTCCATCTCCTCAAATTCAGCCACGCCGACCAGCTCACCCTCGATGGGGGTGAATTGACCGGACAACACCGCACCCTGCTCCTGCTGGAGCTGCCAGATGAGGGCGTCGTTGACGAATTCGAGGGGGAGGCGGACCTCGAGGGTGACGGCGTCGCCGGTGCGAACCACCATCACAGGATCCAGCGCCCGCAGCCAGTGCTGGCGATGCTCCTCTTCCAGCTGTTGCACCAGTGCAGCCTCGTCATCGACGCGGTAACCCATGGCGCCCAGCATGGCGGCCTTGCTCTCTTCGGATACCTGTGCCGGATGGCCCCAGGCATCAACATATTCACTGGCAATGCCCTTTGCGGCAGCCAGCTGTTCAATCAGGGTGGTCATAGTTTGAGAATTCCCGCTGTGGATTCTATCTATACTATTTTGATTCATTTTTATGGGTTGGTATGTGAACAGTGGCTTTTGGGCCATGCTAAACCGCGCACATTTTTACATATCTCTGTGAATGGTTGTGTGACCGGGCAGGCACTATTGTGGATCTCTGTGCACGACCCCGTTATGACACTATTTTCATCAAAATATGGTAATCAGTTACATAAACAGAAAATTAATTTCACAGTTTTTCATGACGTAGCGCAATTTCAGACAGAAAGTTGGTTGACTCACCTGAGAGTTCTAGTAAATTTACAAACGGAATTTTCTTTAACTACTGAACAGTTAGGTAACAAAATTATGACTATCAAAGTAGGTATCAACGGTTTTGGCCGTATCGGTCGTTTCGTATTCCGTCTGGCTTGCGAGCGTGCAGACATCGAAGTTGTTGGTATCAACGACCTGATCGATGTTGACTACATGGCTTACATGCTGAAGTACGATTCAACTCACGGTCGTTTCAACGGTACCGTAGAAGTTAAAGACGGCAACCTGGTTGTAAACGGTAAAACCGTTCGCGTTACCGCCGTTCGTGACCCAGCTGAGCTGAAGTGGGGCGAAATCGGTGTTGACGTTGTTGCCGAAGCGACTGGTCTGTTCCTGGATGACGCTACTGCACGTAAGCACATCCAAGCTGGTGCCAAGAAAGTTGTTCTGACTGGCCCGTCCAAAGACGCTACCCCGATGTTCGTAATGGGTGTTAACGACGCGACCTACGCTGGCCAGGACATCGTTTCCAACGCTTCCTGCACCACCAACTGCCTGGCACCGATCGCCAAGGTTCTGAACGATACCTTCGGTATCGAGTCTGGCCTGATGACCACCGTTCACGCTACCACTGCTACCCAGAAGACCGTTGATGGTCCGTCCGCCAAAGACTGGCGCGGTGGTCGTGGCGCTGGCCAAAACATCATCCCGTCCTCTACCGGTGCAGCTAAAGCTGTTGGCGTAGTTATCCCAGAACTGAAAGGCCTGCTGACCGGTATGGCTTTCCGTGTTCCGACTCCGGACGTGTCTGTTGTTGACCTGACCGTTAACCTGAAGAAGCCTGCTACTTACGAGCAGATCTGTGCTGCAATGAAAGCCGCTTCCGAAGGTTCCATGAAGGGCGTTCTGGGCTACACCGAAGATCAAGTTGTTTCCAACGACTTCATCGGTGAGCGTCAGACCTCCGTATTCGATGCCAAAGCCGGTATCCAGCTGAACGACAAGTTCGTTAAAGTTGTGTCCTGGTACGACAACGAAATGGGCTACTCCAGCAAAGTTCTGGACCTGATCGCTCACATCTCCAAGTAATTTGGGATGCGCAATCGCGTAGCTTAAAAAAGGCGGCCATTGGCCGCCTTTTTGTTTTTCGCTTCCCCTGATGACAGGAGTCCATATGCATACCATTCGTCCTCTGACCGCCAACTGCCAGCTCGCCAACAATGCGGCCGGTCTGCCGGTTCTCACCATCAACAATGACTATGGCAAGGCAGAGATAAGTCTGTTTGGTGCTCATGTGCTGAGCTATCAGCGTCATGGTGAGCCCGCCTCCATCTGGCTGAGCGACAAGGCTGTGCTGGATGGCAGCAAGCCGATCCGTGGCGGTATCCCGCTCTGCTGGCCCTGGTTTGGCCCGGCGCCAGCGCGCGTCGGCAGTGGCAAGCCTTCCCATGGTTTCGCCCGTACCACCCTTTGGGAGCTGGACGGTGTGTCCGACCATGCTGATGGCACGCTCGTCCATCTGTCTCTGCGTGATAGTGATGGGACCCGCGCCCTGTGGGATCATGCCTTCGAGCTGGAGCTGGATGTGCTGGTGGGCAAAGAGCTCTCGCTGGTGCTGGCCACTCGCAACACCGGCGCTCAGCCGCTGACTTATAGCGGTGCGTTGCACACCTATCTTGCTATCAGCGCACCAGAAGCTGTGAGTGTGACCGGTCTGGGCGAGCCCTATGCCGACAAGCTGACCGGACAGGATGCCCAGCAGCAGGGTGCATTGACCCTCAATGGCGCGTTGGATCGGGTCTACTGGCAGCCAGAGGCGCTGGTTTGCGTCAAAGATGGCGAGCGTGAGACCCGGGTCATGAGCGGCCACCACGACAGCGTGGTGGTCTGGACCCCCTGGCTGGAAGGCGCCACCGCCATGGCCGACATGAGCGACGATGGTTATCGCACCATGTTGTGTGTCGAGGCGGCCATCGCTGGTGAGGCGGGGGTCACTGTTGAGCCGGATGAAGAGCACAGCTTCTCTACCGTGATCATCTAACTTCAGCCACATCCCATAAAACAAGAGGGCACCCATCGGGTGCCCTCTTTGCATCTCATCCCCGTTGCAATCAAGCGTTGCCTTGGGTCTTGAGCTTGAGTTCGGCAGCAAAGTTGAGCATCCGATCGAGGGGGATCAGCGCTTTCACCCGCAGTTCCTCATCTACATGGATCTCGTGCGGCTCAGCGCCATCGGTGAGGGCGGCTTTGATCGCCACCAGACCGTTCATCGCCATCCAGGGGCAGTGGGCACAGCTGCGGCAGGTGGCGCCATCGCCACCGGTCGGTGCTTCCACCATCTCTTTATCCGGACAGGCCTGCTGCATCTTGTAGAAGATGCCCCGATCGGTTGCCACGATCAGCTTCTGCTGGGGCAGCTCTTTGGCGGCCTTGATCAGCTGGCTGGTGGAGCCCACCGCATCGGCCAGCTCGATCACCGAGGCGGGGGATTCCGGATGAACCAGCACGGCGGCGTCCGGATTTTGCTCTTTCAGCTCGCGCAGGGCGCGGGCCTTGAACTCGTCGTGAACGATACAGTGGCCCTGCCAGCGTAGCATCTGGGCGCCGGTCTTCTTCTCGATGTAAGCACCCAGATGGCGATCCGGGCCCCAGATAATCTTGTGACCCTGGCTATCGAGGTGCTCGACAATTTCCAGCGCGATGCTGGAGGTGACCACCCAGTCAGCCCGCGCCTTGACCGCTGCCGAGGTATTGGCATAGACCACCACGGTATGGTCGGGGTTGGCGTCACAAAAGGCCGAGAACTTATCGATAGGGCAGCCCAGATCGAGGGAACATTCAGCCTTCAGGGTCGGCATCAGCACCTGCTTATGGGGGCTCAGGATCTTGGAGGTCTCACCCATGAAGCGCACCCCGGCGACGATCAGGGTCTGTGCCTCATGATCCCGGCCAAAGCGGGCCATCTCCAGCGAATCCCCGACGAATCCGCCGGTGGCTTCGGCCAGCGCCTGGATCTCGGGATCCGTGTAGTAGTGGGCCACCAGTACCGCCTTGCGAGTCTGGAGCAGCGCCTTGATGTCTGCGATCAAGGTCGTTTTCTGCTCGGTGCTCAGGGGAATAGGCTTGGCCGGAAAGGGGTAGTCCATTTCGACTACCGGCGGGACACTGCTCAGTGCATTGCTCATTGCGACTGTTCCATCAACGCTCGGGAAGGCGAAAATTATAACCAGAAGCTGGCGACAAACCCATCACAAATCCGGTGAAACGCAAGTGGGGGAATATACTCAGATAATTCGTTGTCACCCTGCCATAAGGAGTTGCCCCATGAAGCAACGCTCCCTCAAGTTCAAGTTGTTGTGCCTGACCATGGGACTGTTTCTGCTGACTGGGCTAGCCATGACCCTGTTGCAGTCGGCCTCCTTCAGCACCCTTCGTAGCATGGTGATGACCCAGACCAGCGCCGCGCTGGAGCAAGAGGTCTCCCGCAGCCTGCAGTATCAGGCGGAGCGCTATGCCATCCAGATCGCCTCGCTGATGCAGAACTCCTATCAGATCCCCCTGACCGTGGCCGCCCAGATTGAAGCCGGGATGGCCAAGCCGGAGCTGCGGTTGTCGCGGCCGCAGGTCGAGTCGCTGCTCGGCAGCAGCTTGCAACAGGCGAGCGGGATCAGCTCCATCTACGCCCAGTTTGAACCGGATGGTTATGACGGCGAGGATGGCAACTGGTTGGCGGGGGCCAGCCACTCGGTGGTGGGAAAGGGGAGTCTGGAGATTTATTTCACCAAGGGCCAAGGGGGGACGGTCACCCAGCAGCAGATTGATGCTGCGACCAGCGAGGCCAAGTTCGATACCTCTCTCAACGAATTCGGCATTCGTAACAGCGAATGGTATCTCTGTGGCCGCGACACTCGCCAGCCCTGCCTGATGGAACCCTACCTCTACGAGATAAGCCCGGGCAACAAGATGTTGATGACCAGTTTGACTGTGCCCATTCTCCATGATGGCAAGTTTGTCGGGCTGGCCGGGGTGGATATGAACCTGCCCATCTTTCAACAACTGGCTGAAAATCTTGGCAAGAGCCTTTATGACAACAAGGCCGATGTGACCCTGGTCAGCAAGATGGGGCTTATTGTGGGCAGCAACCGCTATGCCGACAAGCTGGGTCGTCCGCTCAAGGAGGTGGGCCTGACCCTGCCGACCGGTCAGCCGGTGAGTAGCGACAGTGACTTCATTCTCCAACAACCGATCCGGATCGAGGTGGCCAATACCCAGTGGTGGTTGATGATCAAGGTGCCCAAGGCGTTGGCACTGAGCAAGGCGCACACCATCAGTGGTGAGCTTGGCACTCTGTTGGGAGATGCCCAACGGCAGCAGGTGTTGGCGATGGGGGTCATCATCCTGCTGGTGCTGGGACTACTGGTCTGGTTTATCCAGACCATTACCGCGCCGCTCTCCCTCATCAGTCGCCATGTAGGTCATCTCTCCAGCAATGAGGGGGACTTGACCCAGCAGATGGATATCGACACCCATCAGGAGCTGATCGATCTTGGCTCCCAGCTTAATGCCTTCCTCGGCAAGCTGCGGGGTATGGTGCAAATGAGTAAGGGGATCGGCCAGCAGGTTTATCAGCAGGCGCGGGAGATGAAACATACCGCCGACACCATGCGCAACAGTCTGGATGAGCAGAATCTGGAGCTGGAGAGCGTGGTGAGCGCCATGCATCAGATGAGTACCACTGCGGTCAGCGTGGCGGGTTATGCCGAACAGGCGGCGCAGGAGTCGGAGTCTGCGACCCACCACATCAATACCGCCCAACAGACCCTCAGCAATGCGCGTAACGAGATCCACACCCTGGTTGGCGATATGCATGAGGCGGACAAGGCGGTGGCGCTGGTGGCCCAGCGCAGCACCAATATCAGCCGGATCCTCGATGTGATCCGCGCCATTGCCGAGCAGACCAATCTGTTGGCCCTCAATGCCGCCATCGAGGCGGCGCGGGCAGGTGATATGGGACGCGGCTTTGCTGTGGTGGCGGACGAGGTGCGGGCGTTGGCGACCAAGACCCGGGAGTCGACCGACGAAATTGGCCAGCTGATCGGCAGTCTGCAGACCGAAGTGAGCAGCAGCCAGCGTCTGATGAATACCGGTATCGAGCGCTCTGCCACCACGGTGCAGGGCACCGAGCAGGCGTTCGAGGCGCTCAATCGGGTGGTGGCCCAGATCCAGCAGATCCACGACCACATCAGTCAGGTGGCCACCGCCGCCGAGCAGCAGAGTGCGGTGAGCGACACCATCAACCAGAACCTGATGCGGATCGGCGACACCGCCAACGTGATCGGACAGGAGGCCAGCTCCAGCCATCAGCTGAGCGAGGCACTGGAGCAAGCGGCTACTGCGCTGGCCAGCCAGCTCGACCGGCTGCGTACCTGAGTGGCAGCCAGAGAAACAAAAGCCCGCGATCGATCGCGGGCTTTTTTATGGTTCGATGGCCGTGTGCCGTCAGTTACGCGGTTCAACCAGCAGGATGTGGGAGTCGGCCCCCACCACCCTGACCTTGCTGCCCGCTGGCAGTGACGCGTCGCAGCGCACTGTCCAGACAGTGTCGTCCAGATGTACCCGGCTGGTGCCTTGAGCGACATCATCCAGCAGGGTCAGCTCGCGGCCCATATAGCTCTGCATCCGCTCATTGATGGTGCTGGCGGCATCCTGACCTGAGTTGTCACGCTGGTGCTGCCAGCGCCACCAGGCCCAGGTGGTGAGCAGGGATTGCACCGCAAACAGCAGCAACTGCACCTGCCAGCCAAAGGGCCAGACCAGCAGCAGTAGCCCTACTTCCAGCGCGGCGATGCCGGTCCAGAGCAGGAAGCCCACCGAGCCGAGCACCTCGATGGCCAGCAGAATGAAGCCGAACCCCAGCCAGTGCCAGTGGGTCAGCCCCTCGAACAGGGCTGTCATGACTTGCTGCCCTTGCCATCTTTGTTGAACAGCTCGGCCATGCCGGCCACAGAGCCAATCAGGCTGCCCGCTTCCAGCGGCATCATGATGATCTTGCTGTTGGGGCCTTCACCGATGCGGGCCAGCGCTTCGGTATATTTCTGGGCCACGAAGTAGTTGATGGCCTGCATATCACCCTCTGCGATGGCTTTGGAGACCATGTGGGTCGCCTTGGCTTCCGCCTCGGCAGCCCGCTCCCGCGCTTCGGCGGCGAGGAAGGCGGCCTGGCGCTCACCTTCGGCTTTGAGGATCTGGGACTGCTTCTCGCCTTCCGCTTTCAGGATCTTGGACTGGCGCACTCCTTCGGCTTCCAGCACCTCGGCCCGTTTCTGGCGCTCGGCCTTCATCTGGGCGTTCATCGCCTCGACCAGTGCCAGCGGTGGGCGCACATCTTTAATTTCGATGCGGGTCACCTTGATGCCCCAGGGGGCGGTGGCGGCATCCATGGTGCGCAGCAGCTTCTCGTTGATGGTGTCGCGCTGGGAGAGCATCTCGTCCAGCTCCATGGCGCCGAGCACGGTCCGCATATTGGTCATGGTGAGATTGCGGATGGCGCTGGTGAGATCGTTGACCTCATAACCCGCTTTGCGGGCATCCACCACCTGCACAAAGCTGATGGCGTCGATGGTGACGTTGGCGTTGTCGCGGGAGATCACCTCTTGCGCCGGGATGTCCAGCACCTGTTCCATCATGATGATCTTGTGACCGACCCGATCAACATAGGGGATCAGCAAGTTAAGGCCGGGGGAGAGGGTGCGGGTGTAGCGGCCGAAGCGCTCCACGGTCCAGTTGTAGCCCTGTGGCACTATCTTGATGCCCGCGCTCAGGGTGACGATCACCAGGAACACGAAAATCCCTAGCACAATCAATGATTCATTCATCATTTAGCTCCTTATGAAACACAGCCCCTAGCCTATGGTCTGGCGTCAGGTACCACAAGTGACTTCACTCGCCTTTGTCGTGAATTGGCTTTGCTAATTACTTAAAAGCATTAAAAAGCATTTTTTATTATTTTGAGGGATAAGCTGCCCTGCCTATAGTCGCCCCATATTAGTCGTGTTCCGAGGGATGGGCCGAAATGGATTATTTACCTATGTTTGCCAAGTTGGAAGGCCGCCCGGTACTGCTGGTGGGCGGGGGCGAGGTTGCCCTGCGCAAGGCGCGCCTGCTGCTGGCAGCCGGTGCTCGGCTGACCCTGGTCTCCCCGGAGCTTGAACCGGAATTCACTGAATTTGCCGGCCGCTTCACCCATCTGGCGGAGCGTTTCACCCCGGCCCATCTGGCAGGCCAGATCCTGGTGGTGGCAGCAACCGACAATCTCGAAGTCAACGCACTGGTTTATCAGAGTGCCAACCAGCTGGGGCTGTTCGTCAACGTGGTGGATGACCCCAAGCGTTCCAGCTTTATCTTCCCCTCGATCATCGATCGCTCGCCGCTGATGGTGGCTGTTTCCAGCGGTGGCAAGGCGCCGGTGCTGGTGCGCCTGCTGCGCGAGCGGCTGGAGAGCCTGCTGCCGCGCCATCTTGGCGGGCTGACCGAGCTCTCAGGCCGGGTTCGTGACAAGGCCAAGCGGGTGCTCTCTTCTATCTCCGATCGCCGCCGCTTCTGGGAGCGCGCGTTTGCCTCCAACACCCTCGCCAGCCTGATTGAAAAAGAGGATTGGCAAGGCGCCGAGCAGTGGCTAAGCGATGGCCTCGACCACGCCAAGAGCGAAGTGGGGGAAGTGGTGCTGGTCGGCGCGGGCCCCGGCGATCCGGGCCTGCTGACCCTAAAGGCGCTGCAACAGATTCAACAGGCGGAAGTGGTGCTCTACGACCAGCTGGTCTCGCCTGAGATCCTCGATCTGGTGCGCCGCGATGCCACTCTGGTGTCGGTCGGCAAGAAGGCGGGCGCCCACAGCGTGCCGCAGGAGGAGACCAATCGCCTGCTGGTGGAGTACGCCAAGGCGGGCAACCGGGTGGTGCGACTGAAAGGGGGCGATCCCTTCATGTTTGGCCGTGGCGGCGAGGAGCTGGAAGTGCTGGCCGATGAAGGCATTCCCTTCTCGGTGGTGCCCGGCATCACGGCCGCCGCCGGTGCCACTGCCTATGCCGGTATCCCGCTGACCCACCGCGATTACGCCCAGAGCGCCGTCTTTATCACTGGCCACTGCCAGAAAGAGGGTAAGGAGCCCGACTGGCAGCAGCTCGCCGCCACCAGTCAGACCCTGGTTATCTACATGGGGCTGATGCGCTCCGAGCATATCCAGCAGCAGCTGGTGGATCACGGCCGAAGCCAAGCCACCCCCATCGCCATCATCGAGCGCGGCACCACCGCCCGTCAGCGGGTGCTGACCGGCACGCTGGCGGATCTGGCGGAGCTGGCCAAACAGGCGGTGAGCCCGTCGCTTATCGTCATCGGCGAAGTGGTGGCACTGCGCGAGCGGCTCGCCTGGTTTGGGGAAAAAAGCGGGGAACAGGGCGGCAAGCAGCGCGCTAACCCGGATCTCGATGGCTGCGACCTCAAGCTGGTGCAGCTGGCCTGAGCCAGACAGAGATATTTGATGCGGCTGCCGGTGCGGCCGTGCACTGAACCACCCAGCGCCCCGAGCAGGCGCATTAGCAATGACCCGAGGACCAACATGGACCGTGAAAGAGTGACTCACTTGCAGCAACCCCATGTGGAGAACACCCCAGCCGGTATCTCCCGTGAACGATTGACTCACCTGCAGCAGCTGGAAGCCGAGAGCATCCATATCATCCGCGAGGTGGCTGCCGAATTTGAAAACCCGGTGATGATGTACTCCATCGGCAAGGACTCCTCCGTCATGCTGCATCTGGCCCGCAAGGCCTTCTATCCGGGCAAGATCCCGTTCCCCTTGCTGCACGTCGACACCGACTGGAAGTTCAAGGAGATGATCACCTTCCGCGACGAGACCGCCAAAAAGTACGGGCTGGATCTCATCGTCCACAAGAACCCGGATGGCCTCGCCATGGGCATCAACCCCTTCGTCCACGGCAGCGGCAAGCACACCGACATCATGAAGACCGAGGGGCTCAAGCAGGCACTCAACAAATATGGCTTCGATGCCGCCTTCGGTGGCGCCCGCCGCGACGAGGAGAAGTCCCGCGCCAAGGAGCGGGTCTACTCCTTCCGTGACAAGTCCCACCGCTGGGATCCGAAGAACCAGCGCCCCGAGCTATGGCGCGTCTACAACAGCCAGGTCAACAAGGGGGAGAGCATCCGGGTGTTCCCGCTCTCCAACTGGACCGAGCTCGATATCTGGCAATACATCTATCTCGAGAACATCGACATAGTGCCGCTCTACTTCGCGGCCCATCGTCCGGTGGTGGAGCGCAACGGCATCAAGATCATGGTGGATGACGATCGCATGCCGCTGACCGCCGAGGATGAGGTAAAGCAGGAGCTGGTGCGCTTCCGCACCCTTGGCTGCTACCCGCTGACCGGGGCCATCGAATCCGATGCCACCACCTTGCCGGAAATTATTGAAGAGATGCTGCTCACCACCTCGAGCGAGCGGCAAGGGCGGCTGATTGACCACGATCAGGCCGGCTCCATGGAGCAGAAGAAGCGTCAGGGATATTTCTAAGGAGTCGTCAGCATGAACAGCCATATTCAGACCGCCATCACCGAACAGGGCATCGAAGCCTATCTGCACGCCCAGCAGCACAAGAGTCTGCTGCGTTTTCTCACCTGCGGCAGCGTGGATGACGGCAAGAGCACCCTTATCGGTCGCCTGTTGCACGACTCCCAGCAGATTTATGAAGATCAGCTCAAAGCGCTGGAGTCCGACAGCCAGAAGCTCGGCACCACCGGCGAGAAGCTGGATCTGGCGCTGCTGGTAGACGGCCTGCAAGCGGAGCGCGAGCAGGGCATCACCATCGACGTGGCCTACCGCTATTTCTCTACCGCCAAGCGCAAATTTATCATCTCGGATACCCCGGGCCATGAGCAGTACACCCGCAACATGGCCACCGGCGCCTCCACCTGCGATCTGGCCATCATTCTGATCGACGCTCGCAAGGGGGTACTGGATCAGACCCGTCGCCACAGCTTTATTGCCAGCCTGCTTGGCATCAAGCAGTTCGTGGTAGCGGTCAACAAGATGGATCTGGTGGAGTTCAGTCAGGAGGTGTTCGAGCGCATCAGTGCCGATTACCGCGAATTTGCCAAGAAGCTCAGCGTCGACACCATCCATATCGTGCCGGTCTCGGCGCTGGACGGTGACAACGTGGTCAACCCGAGCGACAAGCTGGCCTGGCACCAAGGTGAGACTCTGCTCTCTCTGCTTGAAACCGCTGAGGTAGAGCGCGAACTGGAGCGTCATCCGGTGCGTCTGCCGGTGCAGTATGTGAACCGACCCAACCTCGATTTTCGCGGCTTCGCGGGCACGCTCGCCTCCGGCATCCTGCGGGTGGGCGACCGGCTTGCGGTGCTGCCGTCCGGCAAGGAGAGCACAGTGGCCCGCATCGTCACCTTCGACGGGGATCTGGAGTACGCCCTGCCGGGTCAGGCCATCACCATCACCTTCGCCGATGAAATCGACATCAGCCGTGGCGACCTGCTGGTGGATACGGCCAACCGTCCGCAAGTGACCCAGAACCTGCTGGCCCATATCGTCTGGATGGGGGAGGAGTCCCTGCAACCGGGCCGGGTCTACGACGTCAAACTGGCCACCAAGAAGAGTCGCGGTCAGGTGGAGGCCATCCACCACCGCATCGAAATCAACAAGCTGGATGAGCTGCCCGCGAACGAACTCAAGCTCAACGAGATCGGCCTGTGCGAGCTGAGCCTCACCGATCCGGTAGCGTTCGACCCGTATCGGGAGATCCGCGACACCGGCAGCTTTATCCTGATCGACCGGCTGACCAACGTCACCGTCGGCGCCGGCATGATAGTGGAAGGCTTGGCTGCCAAAGCGGTAAAAGGGCACTACAGCGAGTTCGAAATCGAGCTCAACGCGCTGGTACGCAAGCACTTCCCCCACTGGCAGGCGTTGGCCATCGGCAACGACAGCGACAAGCAATAGATCGTTGTTCTCCCTCCCTGCGGGAGAGAGCAGGATGATGAGCGTCCCCCGTTATTCCCACCCCTCCTGCCGCCGAGGAAAAGAGGGGGGCAGGGAGTCAGTGTGCCCTCTCCCTTTGGGAGAGGGCTAGGGTGAGGGGCGGGATTGCGCCGAAAAGAAGGAGTCTGGATGAATAACGTTGTATGGCACCCGCATGCGGTGAACAAGGCCAGCCGGGCCGAGGCCAAGGGGCAACGACCGCTGGTGATCTGGTTTACCGGGTTGTCGGGGGCAGGCAAATCGACTCTGGCGGGGGCGCTGGAGCAGGCGCTGGCCGCTGAGGGCAAGCACACCTATCTGCTCGATGGCGACAATGTGCGCCACGGCCTCTGTGGCGATCTTGGTTTCGATGATGCCGCCCGGCAGGAGAATATCCGCCGGGTCGGCGAGGTGGCCAAACTGATGGTGGATGCGGGTTTAATCGTGCTCACCGCCTTTATCTCGCCGTTTCGTGCCGAGCGGGCGCTGGTGCGCAGTCTCTTGGAGGAAGGGGAGTTTGTCGAGGTGTTTGTTGATGCGCCGCTCGCCGTCTGCGAAGAGCGCGACCCCAAGGGGCTCTACAAAAAGGCGCGGGCGGGGGAGATCACGAATTTTACCGGTATCGACTCCGCTTACGAGGCGCCGGAGCAGCCGGAAATTCATCTGCTGAATGCCGGTAAACCGGTGGAGGTGCTGATGGATGAACTGCTGACCGCCCTGCGGCAGGGGGGCTACCTGTAGTTGCTGCGTTGCTCTGTCTGATAAAGGAAGCCGGAGCATTATTCCGGCAACAGGGTAATGAGCCGTGCTGTAAGCAAAGAGCAGGCGAGGCGGGCAAAGAGGCAATCTTTGCCCGTCCCCCCAGCGAATATTGAACCAACTCAATGCTGCCGGTATAAACCCTGCAACGGGATCTTCCGATCCTTACCTATATCTTGGTACAGGTAGTCTCGATTGTTCGAATACGCTGCGTTATCCGAACCTACGGGTTCTGAGTTAATTTTCATCTTCACCAAATAGTTGCATTGTCTCTGGATTAACTCTATCGGGATCAAAAGCAATAACATCCCCATCGGCATCATATACCACACCGTCTATTTGTTTATTGCGGTATCCTTCATCAATTAATAATTGAACTGCTTGAAAATACT
The DNA here is from genome assembly GCF_000820145.1 of Aeromonas sobria. Lineage (GTDB taxonomy): Bacteria > Pseudomonadota > Gammaproteobacteria > Enterobacterales > Aeromonadaceae > Aeromonas > Aeromonas sobria. Next base: position 30,078 of record NZ_CDBW01000042.1, read on the forward strand.
GATTGTTTGTGCACTGAAGCTCTTTCGTAATAATTTTGTGAATGCCAGGCTTCCACGGTTGCTTTGGCAACAATTCGTTGACTTTTAACGCGAAAGATAAGTCTATTGCCTGCTTACTTTTGGTGTTAATAGAATGGGAGTAACTCACTAGTTTTTCTTTTTCAATACGTTCACTATTTGAAATGGAAAACTCTTTTGATGCTTCAATGCATAGGTCTATAAAGAAGTTCTTGCTTTTTACTTTTTTACCGTTTTGATCTATAGGTCTAATTTTTTTAATAAAGTCCCACGTTGTGGATATTTGCTCTTTCGTGTAAAAAGATAAATCAAACTTTTCTAGGTCGTTAGCATTGAAATCATATTTACCAAAAAATCTACTTACTGTTATTAAACTAACGATTTGCCTCCATTTTTTTAAGAAATTTTCATTTCCAAACGATCCAATAGGGCGAAATTCCTCTAACGACTCATCAGTCTTCTTAAGTATTACAGCAATTTTAGGCCATACAGATAACGGGGACTTTTGAGAGAATACTTGATTATATGCATTGTCAGAACGCATAAATCTTGCACGTAATGACGATGCTTTTTGAGGCGACTTTAATATTAAATTTACATATCCAGAGGCTAGGTATAGTGGCGTGACGATTTTTGAAGATGGAATCCCCATATTTATGTGGAAATTCTTCCGGCGCTCATAATACAAATCGGCTCTTTCAAGAATATCTTCAATATCTCTCTGTATCTTATCTGTAGCATGTAGTGATGCTAATTCAACATCTGTCTGATTGTTTGTTGCGCGAATAATTTTATCACGAATATTCTCATCTTGAGAGACTATAACTTTAATAAGAATAGAGCGAGACTCAGGATCTTTTCCTCCAGATTCGAAATATCTAAAAATTGACTCTGTCGTCTGCAATCCATTCACAATTTGTATATCTTGTAACTGTATAGAGTCACCAATTACATTAGCTGATGTAGCCAGTATTGTTACACCATTATTTAACCACCAAAAATCAGGAGAAGATTCATCCTGTAATGTATCTCGTATGTCTTCATTAACACGATTTAACCCCATAAAATCGCGAACGTTCGAATCAAAGAGATAGCGTCTTAGTTTGCCATTATCAGAAATAAAACCATAATAATCCTTTAAATTAGCTAGTAATACATATCGTTCACCACTAGTTAATACTTTGGAGTATGCTAATTCTAAAGAAAAGTTTGGTTTCTTTCGGTGTAATTCAACTAGTTCTGTTGAACCAAAAAATTTAAATGAAACATTGCATGACCCGAAGCATTCTTTTGTAATTGCAACAATTTGTTCTGCTCGTGAATTAACAGAAGTACCAATGCTACCTGTATCTCCTCTAGATGCATAGGAGTAATTAATATGGAATTTACTTAATCTCGGAGAGACCTTTCGGTATGCATATTTTAGATTTTCACGAGTTTTTAATATTTTTTCTGAATAGTCACCACTTAACTCTTGAGAGTCTAAACTCAAATCTAACAATTCTGAAATGCTTGAGTATAAACTTTCAATTGGTGCTTGTTTAAACGTATCGTGATGCTTACAAGTAATAATCCAAACTTCTAATTCAGAACCAGACTTAGGCCAAATGAATGATTCTGGTTCTGTCAACAAGTGACCATTAATAAAAATGAAAAAACCATCAATGCCGCCATCATTACGGCCATCTACAGAACCATATAGGATATCGTCATGTGATAAATCATAATCTTTTAAAATTTGTTCAAATGCTAGGTATTCAAAAACCTCATCATTTCTATTTGATGGAACCTTCTTTTCGATGCGGTCGTCGACTATTCCATCTAACAATAAAGTATCATTTTTAGCCAGTTTGTTATCCTTAGCAATGAGTTAATAGTGATACCTTCCATTTAATTCTGTTATGCCTTGAATTTATGATGAAAAGTGTAAGTTTCAAATCTATGTGTTATTTCATATATTGGGCTAAAAATAGTAGGTTGGAGCTGAACGCAGTGAAGCCCAACGTTTACCGCGAAACGTATTTGAACATTTATTTTACCGTTCGGGCAAATACATGTTTATCCCGCTCTGGTTGACGCGATAACGCTCGTCTATTGGGCTTGGCTACGCTGCGCCAACCGACAAAAACCACGCTACCGCCCCTGAATTTCAGCCTCCAGCTTGCTGCTTTACCTGAGATTTGGCACTGGCTTGGCTCATGGCTGACTCCTGCGAGAGGTTGCCAAGCGACTATGTTACCGAACGGGGCTGGGGTGGAAAGTGGAAGCGGGCAGTTTTCTGAACCAGATCAACAAATTAATCAATAACGGGCGGCGATGTGCTCGTGCAAGAACAGCCGCCTATCAGCGCAGAGGGAAATCGGACAGTGAAGCGAGGATGTCGTCCTCTTGTTGGCGGGCATTAAAAAACCCTATGGGCCCAAAGGCTCATAGGGTTTTTCTGCGGTGATTGTTTGGGTAGTGGTTATCTGGCTTGGCGCAGCGGGACGGCGCGGGTGGCTGCGGCTTCATAGCGGCTTTGGTTCGCCGGAGCGGTTTTCTGGAACTGGCGCACCAGCCGGTCGAGATCGCTCAACTGGTTGACCAGCTGGGTGATGCCGTGCACGGCGTGCTGGCTGCCGACACTGGAGTCATCGGCCAGGGTCTTGATGCTGAGCACGTTGCGGTTGATCTCGGCGGTAACGTGGGATTGCTCCTGTACCGCTTGGGCAATCTGGCCGCTGCCGGAGGCCACCTGCTGCAACATGTTGTTGATCTGCTGCAGTACCGCGCCGGTGGCCGATGCCTTCTGCTGGCAGCTGTCGGCGAGCTGGCACCCTTTTTCCATCGCCTGTTCTGCCTGGCCCGAGCTGTTTTGCAGTTCGGTGATCATCTTCTGGATCTCGCTGGTAGAGGATTGGGTCTTGATGGCCAGCGAGCGGATTTCGTCGGCCACCACCGAGAAGCCACGGCCTGCTTCGCCAGCCCGGGCTGCTTCGATGGCGGCGTTGAGGGCCAGCAGATTGGTCTGGTTGGCGATGTTGTTGATCACATCGAGGATACCGTCGATATCGCGGCAGTGGCCGACCAGCGCGCTGATAACGGTTTTGGAGGTGGTCAGCTCGCTGTTCATACCGGCTACGGCTGCAACTGTCTCTGCCACGCTGCTATTGCCGCTCTTGAAGAGCACGGCGGTCTCATCCAGCAGGCTGGAGGAGTCGCTGGTGCTTTGCGAGACCTCGCGAATGGACTCCGACATCTCGGTAACGGCGGTCGCCACCTGATTGGTTTCGGCTTGCTGCTGTTGCAGGTTGTCGGTGATGGATTCGGCGTTGCGCAGATCCCCCTCGGCGGCCTGCAGGATCTTGCTGCAAGTCTGCTGGGTGCGGGCCAGCACGGCGTTGAATTCGGCCTGATTGAGCAGCATCGAGAGTTCGATGGCGGCGATGTTGTCCACCTTGTTGGTGTAGAGCAACTGCATCAGCGGATTATCGAAGCGGCTGCGGGCCATCTTGTTGAGCTTGCCGAGGCGACGGGAGAGGGCATTCAGGGTCACGGCGGCCACGGCCAGCGGGAGGGCTACCAGCGCCAGTTGCCAGTTCATCTCGTGGCTGTAACCGAGGGCAAACATGGCGAGCAGGCTCAGCAGCAGGCAGAGGTTGATGGTCAGGGTATGAGAGAAGGTGGGCAGCTTGAGTGCCAGCGGCAGCTTGTCATTGCGCAGGTCAGCATAGACCTTCTCGGTCCGCTGTTTGATCTCTTCGCTCGGGGCGGTGCGCACCGACTGATACTCCACCACTCTGCCACTGGCATCCTTGATGGGGGTGACAAACGCGCTGACCCAGTAGTGGTCGCCGTTCTTGCAGCGGTTTTTCACCGGCCCCATCCAGCTCTTGCCATCACGGATATGGTTCCACAGATCGGCAAAGGCCTGTTTCGGCATGTCCGGATGGCGCACCAGATTGTGGTGTTCACCGACCAGCTCATCCAGCTGGAAGCCTGCAATCTCGCAGAACTCGTCGTTGGCGTAAGTGATGCGGCTCTCCAGATCCGTGGTGGAGATCAGGCTCTGGTGGTCTGGATAGAGGCGTTCCCTTTGGGTAACCGGTTGATTGATTCTCATGGCCTTGCTCCCGAGCTGTGGTGGTTAAGTTTTAAACTGTATCAAAACCTTTGCAAAGGGCGGGCCATCAACCACATCAAGTGACTTTTGTGTCAATAAGGGGGCGCAGCCAGTGAGAGCAGCGGTGCTGCAGTTGCAATGTGCAAAAAATGGGCAGCGAGAGACGAGGAGATCTGCATTTTGCACCTCACTTTGCTGAGTGAGGTGCTGTGAGCGGGATCTGGGGGGAGTCGGTGGGCGTGTTGCCCCCATCGACGCTCAGGGGGTGGCGTCAGGGGTATGGGGTGCGGTCTCGCTGACCAGCTGCATCACTTCAATCTGGATCCCCTGCACCAGCACGGTTTTCAGATCCTGCAGGTACTCCTCCAGCGGCGACTCTTGCAGCAGCTGGGCGAGCTCGTTGCCCACCGGGGTGAGCCGGTAGTAGAGCAGGGTGATGTTGTGCTGCTTGCACTGCAGCCGCCAGCGCTGGTTGCCGAACTCCAGCTCGACCCCATCGGCGGGCAGCGGGCCGGACTCCAGCTCCCCGCGGTGCAGCAGACCCAGCTCGAACAGCTGCAGCAGGGCGTTGTAGGGCAGCCGGTATTTGCCAAGGCCGAGGCGGGTTGCCTTGGCACGGCTCAGCAGGCTGGCACCCTTGTGCAACCCCAGCAACAGCCGCTGCTCGTCGCTGCCGGTGTAGCGGCAGGTCAGTGAACAGATACGCTGAAACAGCTGGGCTTCCCGTTGGGTCATCTCTTTGAGGGTGGAGAGCGCCCGGATGGAGAAGCGGCCCGGGGTGGCTATCTCCAGCGCGAAGATCCGCCCCCACAGCTGCTGCATCGGCACCATGCTGATATCTTCCGCCAGATGCAGGAAGCGGGTCAGCCAGTCGCTGTCCATCTCCCCTCCGGCTGCCGTCTCTTCACAGTGGCGAGCGGCCATCACCATGATGGCTTCCAGATTACGCTGGCGGGCGGCCTGATCCGCCAGATGGCGAAAGGTGGCGCGCTGTTCGAAGGTGCTGTCGCTGTTGCGGGTGAGCATGCCGTCGATGCCGCGACTGCGGGCCAGACGCAGGGTCTGCTCCTGACTGCTCAGGATCGAACTCTCTTTCTTGGGGGGCGGGAGGTCTGCCATGCTGACTCCATTAGCACAGGTTCAGGAGATGAATGTTACTCCAACCCTGAGGCCAAGATAACAAAGCGGCCTCCGTGGAGGCCGCTTTTTTTTCAACGGGAGGATTACTCCTCGTAGACGCTCACCTCGACCGCTTCCATCGAGTAGGAGGCGGTGGCCATCTCGTGGCTGGAACTTATTGTGCGCATCTTGCCCTTCACCCAGATCGCATCCCACAGATCATCCACCGGTGCACCCTTGGGGTAGCTCACATAGATCACCTGATTGGTGGGGGGCGGCGGCACATGGATGCAGGCGCCGAAGTAGGGCACCAGCAGGAAGGCGGTGATCTTCTTGGCATCCCCTTCCAGCGGTACCACGAAGCCCGGAATGCGCACATCCTGGCTGTTCAGCTTCTTGTTCACCCCGCCCACCGGCTGCGGCACGGAGGTGAGATCCCCATCGTGACTCACCTGAGGGGGTGGCAGCAGTTTTTCCCCCTCCGGGATCAGCACATCCCAGTCGATGGTCTTGTAATCGGCGGCCATGGCGGGCAGCACCAGCAGGCTGGCCAGCAGCGCCACTATTTTCCACTTCATCATCTGTCCTTCTGTTTCTATTTTGGGCGTCTCGCTAGACGCGAATACTCATGCCATCGCTCAGGCTATAGCGGTAAGCGCGGGCGGCAGGGAGCAGGCCGATCACCATGCCCGCCAGCCACACCACCCCCAGCAGTTGCCACTCGTAGGTGCTCGGCAGCCCCAGACTTAATTGCAGGCCATAGTGGCTGAGCAGCCAGGGCGTGGCAAGCCCCTGCCCCAGATAGAGCACGGCGACCCCGAGGGCGATGCCGACCGTGGTCAGCGCCATTGCCTCCAGCGCCAGCAGCAGGAACAGGTGGGAAGGGCCAGCGCCGAGGGAACGCAAAATAGCGAGTTCCCGGCGCCGCTCGTTAAGCCCCGCCAGCAGGGTGGTCAGCATGCCGATCAGGCCCGCCACCACCACGAAACCGGCGATCACCGAGAGGGCGGTTTCCGCCACGCTCATCAGGCTCCACAACTCCTGCAGGGCGGCACCGGGCAGGATCGCCATCAGCGGCTCTTTGGCATAGGTGTTGACGCTGCGCTGCAGCTGGAACGCCAGAATCCGGTTGCTCAAGCCCACCATAAAGGCGGTGATGGTTTTCGGGGTGAGCTCCAGTGCCAGCGCCTGCTCGGCGGTCACGTTCTTGCTGTGGCGGCCGGTATCCCAGCCCAGATGGATCGCCTCGATCCCCGCCAGCGGCACATGGATGGTGCGATCGATGGGGGTGCCGGTCGGTGCCAGTATTCCCACCACCTTGAACGGTAGGTTGTCATGCTGGCTGAACGAGGTGTTGCCAGCGCCGTGGGCGATGACGATGGCCTGATCGAGCCGATAGCCCAGCTTCTCGGCCACCTGAGCGCCCAGTACCGCTTCAAACGGCGTCTCGAACGGCCGCCCCTCCCGCAGTTGCAGCGACTGCTGCTGACCGTACTTCAGGTGGGTGAAGTAGTCGCCATTGGTGCCGAGCACCCGAAATCCCTTGTGGGAGTCACCAAGCGAAAGCGGGATGGTCCAGGCAACGCCGGGTTTCTGCTTGATGGCCTGATAGGAGTCCCACCCCACGTTGTTGGTGGGGTTGCCGATGCGAAACACCGAGTAGAGCAGCAGGTTCACCTGACCTGAGCGAGCGCCAACGATGAGATCAGTACCCGAGACGGTGTTGGAGAAGCTTTCGCGCGCCTGGGTGCGTACCCGTTCCACCCCGAGCAGCAGGGTGACGCTGATGGCAACGGCCAGCAGGGTGAGTCCGGCGGTGAGGCGACGGGCCCAGAGACTTTGTAGGGCGAGTTTTAGCACGTTACCCTCCGGTTTTGTTGTGGTACCGCGTGGGGGCGCATGTTGCTCATCAGGGAGATGCAGTGTTGAACGGTGATCAGCATGATGCCTTCCTGTTGAGCTGTTGCAGATTTTCAACCCGTGGAAACAGGGGCTCGAGATAGGGGTCATGGCTGACGAAGATCAGGGTCGAGCCCTGCTTCTCGCACTCCTCGAACAACAGCTTGATAAAGGCCGCCCGGTTGTCGGTATCGAGGGCCGAGGTGGGCTCGTCGGCGATCACCAGTGGCGGTGAGCCGATCAATGCCCGCGCGGCGGCAACCCGCTGTTGCTGGCCGATGCTGAGGGCATGAACGGGGCGGTGCAGCGCTTCATCCGGCAGTTGCAGCTCCGCCAGCAGACGGCGGGCCTCCTGCTCCGGACTGCCCTGCAGGCGGGCCCGCTTTTCGGGGGAGAAGGTGAGGGCCGCGGTGACGTTGTCCTGCACCGAGAGAAAGGGCAGCAGATTGAACTGCTGGAAGATATAACCCAGATTGGCCGCCCGGAAGTGGTCACGGGCACGGCCAGAGAGCCGGGCCAATGGTTGGCCCAGCACCTCCAGGGTGCCGTGGTTGGCGGTCTGGATCCCGGCCAGCAACCCGAGCAGGGTCGACTTGCCGGAGCCCGATGGCCCCTTGATAAAGACCCGCTCACCCTCGTTGATGGTGAGGGCGGGCAGATCGAGTACAACTTCATGACCCGGCCAGGCAAAGGCCAGATCGCGGATCTCAACCACGGCTTTTTTCATGGTGTTACCAGCTCAGCTTGTTGGCGGACGGGGTCAGCTCGCCAGCGGTCTGGCCGGTGGGCAGGATCCCCTGCACGCTCAGCTTCGCAAGGCTCGGATAGACACTGAACAGGGTCGCCTCAAGGCCGGTGAGTTTGGCCGGAGTGGCGCAGGTGTAGGTGTACATGGCGCCCATATCGGCGTGACCCGCTTCGTCATGATCATGGTGGTGTTCATGCTCGTCGCTGGCAGCCTTGTCATGGTCATGGTCATGGTCATGGTCGTGATCATGCTCTTCTTTGGCGGCTTGCAGCTCTTGCTGGGTCAGCTTGCAGCCAGCGGCCGGGTCGAGGCGGAACAGGGCGTCTGGCTGCTTGAGTTGAGCCATAGCCTTGGCGTATTGCGCCTTCTCTTCAGCGCTCTTGGCTGTGTGCTCGAAGCCCACCAGATCGGCCGCAGGGGCTTGTAGCTCGATCATCAGCTGGTTGCCATCGACCACCAGATTGAGGTGGCCGTGGCCGTGTTCATGGGCGCCGTGGCTGTGGCTCTCGTGTTCGTCGTGATTTGCGTGTGCGCCAAAGGCCGCAGCGGTCAGTAACAGAGTAACTGCTTTCATCTTTAATCCTTTTTCAAAACAAATAGCGAAATTAAACAAAGGGATAGAGAAAAGCAGGGGATGGCGGTGCACGGATGGCATAGGTGTGAAGCGTGGCGGTATCCGCCGAACGTTGCGTGCTTGCAACAACGGGCAGAACAGCAGTCGCACTGGGGAAGCAATAGGGGGTGGCGGTGATGACTTGTTTGCCATCCAGATGGAGGGCGCAAACCAGACAGTGATGGTCGTCGTGGCCGGGCAGGGCGGATTCAAGCTGATGCCGGGCAAGGGCAGGCTGCAGCCATAACCAGCCCAGCAGCAAGATCCAGATTTTCAGCTTGATACGACCCATAGACCCTTATGGAAAGGGCGCCATCAGCGCCCTTTCTCTCTGACTTAGAGATGGGACTTGATGAGCCCCATCACGGTAGTAATGTTGTTGGCATCGAGCTGGCCATCTTTGGCAAACAGCACCTTGCCCTCTTTATCCAGCAGGATGATCGCCGAGCTTTCCGGCATCAGATCCCAGGCGTTGCGCGCCATGCCCTTGGCATCCAGCACCATGGCGGACCAGGGGAACTCTTTCTTGCTGTCCTCGGCACTGCTCTTCACGAAGCCGGAGGTGCCCCAGATGGCGTCATTGCTGTTGATGATGGTGACGGTCTGGTACTTGTCCTGCGGCAGTTTGGCCGCCTTGATCGCCTCGATCATCGGGGCGTTCAGCTCCTTGGCACTGGAGCGACCCGCAATATGCTGGATCATGAACACCTTGCCAGTGAGCGACTGGCTCTGCCACGGCTGGTAGCCGATATCCTTGCCGCTGAGTACCAGCTCACCCTTGTCACTGACATTGACCAGCGGCACCGGGTTGCCATCCTTGAAGTTGTGAGCAAAGACCAGAGATGGCAGCAGCGCCAAAGTAAGTACCAGATGTTTCATCCTGATGACACTCCATTTGTTATGTTATAACGAGTTTCGGATTGAGGGAATGGGCGAGCTTCATCCTAAACTGATCGGATCTGTTTAAAAAGTGTTAAATAAGATCGCAATTCAGAAGCGTCTGCGCCCCGCCAGTCAGGAGGTTGGCTGGCAAGGGCGGCTAGGATGGCATGACATCGATAAAAATCAATGAATTGGCTGCTGGTCTGAGGTGTCTGGGTCAGTAGAGCGACTCGCTGATGAGCGGGATCTTGGCCATGGTCATCTGCTGGGCCAGCAGGGACGAGCCGGTCAGCAGCACATGGCGCTGATTATTGATCACCACCACATCACCGGGTACGCCACTATCTGCCGTAATGGCGAGCCAGGCAGGGGAGACGCTGCCGATGCTGATGTTCGGATAAATGATGCTGAGCACATATTGCGGGGCCAATTCCGCCAGCAGGCTGGCCATCAACAGCGCCTTTTCGTCGCTGTCGGCTTTGTTGTCCTGCAGGGCTTGCAGTGGCGATGCGAATTGACTCAGCTGTTCTGGTTGGGTCGGTATGGCGTTCAACCACTCCTGCAGCAGGCTGACGCTGGTGCTGAGATCTTTAGCGGCAAACTGCTGGGCCAGCGGTTTGAGATGGCCCTTGAAGTGGTAGAAGAGCTGGGAATAATCGGGTCGTACGCAAGGCAACTTGCGATTGCTGGGATGGACGCAGGGCACCACTTTCATCTGGTAAAAAGCATCTTCCTGATACTGCTGATAGGCTTGCCAAAACAGTATTGATTCCGTGCTGTCGTCTCGCAGAGTGAATGCCTGCTCCAGATTGCGAAACTTGGTGGCGGTCTCCGGGCTGCTCTGATTGATCAGGTTAATGCTGTTGTAGAGCCGCGGGCTGATGTAGGCGTAGAGGGTCTCCAGCGGATTGCTGAGGGAGGCGTCCAGCAGGCTCATTTCGTGACGACTGGCCGCAATCACCTGATCGTCAGTGGTCAGCTGGAAATGCTTGCGCTGACCATCGGTGGATTGCCACTGCCAGCTCATGTTTATCTCGTTGGCATTAGCAGTGGCGCCAAGCGCAGTGCCGAGAGTGAGGCTGAGCAACAGGGTCGGGATCGGCTTCATGGTGATGCTTCCTGCCGTGGACGATAATTAACAACTAGGTGAGCTGGCAGCACTTTGGTGAAGTTTCGTTTTGTGATCTGGATAACAGATTGATGTCACTTTTAATTTAATTGTGAAATTAAGTCACCGAGGAGGGAACATGAAGCCTTGGATCATAGTGGTGTGGGGGTTACTCAGCCTGCCAGCCATGGCGGGTCAGGTGATCGTTAACCAGGGACTGTCTATTGGGGATACCTTTGCGTTGCGCGATCAACTGGCGCGCGAACACCAATGGCAGGAGTGGTTGCGCTATCAGCAGGCAATCAAGTGGCTGGAGGTACTGCCGGTCAATTGCGAGCTGATGAGCCAACCGGGCGGTGGTTATCGCTGCGGTGGCGACTACTATCGCCCCTACCAGAAAGATGGCCGTGAAATATATATTCAGGGCAATCCTGCCGGAGAAACAACCGGAACGTTGCCGCAAACACCCACAAAAAAGGCGCCATAAGGCGCCTTTTTTTCATCCCGAGCAGCGCTTACTTGGCAGCGTAACGCTCGGCAGAGGTGATGATCTCGGCTTCGGCGGCAGCCTTGTCGCCCCAACCTTCAACCTTGACCCATTTACCTGCTTCCAGCTCTTTGTAGCGCTCGAAGAAGTGCTGGATCTGGGCTTTCAGCAGTTCCGGCAGATCGTTCACATCCTTGATGTGGTCGTACTGCTTGGTCAGCTTGGAGTGCGGCACGGCAACGATCTTGGCATCTTCGCCAGACTCGTCGGTCATCTTCAGTACGCCGACCGGGCGGCAGCGGATGACAGAGCCAGCCAGCAGCGGGTAAGGGGTCGGAACCAGTACGTCGACAGGGTCACCATCCAGAGAGAGGGTCGCGTTCACGTAGCCGTAGTTGCACGGATAGAACATCGGGGTGGACATGAAGCGATCGACGAAAATTGCGCCGCTGTCTTTGTCGACTTCGTATTTGATCGGGTCGGCATTCTGCGGGATCTCGATGATGACATAGATATCGTCGGGCAGGCTCTTGCCAGCCGGTACCAGGTTCAGGCTCATGATTTTTCCTTCGTTGTTAGTATCAGGTTTGCAGGGCGATATTATAGCGATGTGATGTTAAATGACCACATGTCAGCAGTGATTGTGGTCATCAGAAACGGGTGATGTGTGCTTTGCACTTATGAGGTGTCTGCAAAATGCAACAATGGCCCGTGGGGCACCGTGGCAGAGATCGGGATATTTCCGCCATGGTGCCTCCATGCAGAGTCAAAGCGAGTAGGGGAGCCGCGACTCGTCAACCAGTCGCGACAGGGCTGCCACTATCTGGGGATCAAACTGGCTGCCGGAGCGGGACTGGATATATTCCATGGTTTGCGCCAGCGTCCAGGGCTCCTTGTAGGGGCGCTTGCTGAGCAGGGCATCGAATACATCGACCACCGCCACGATGCGGGCCGAGAGAGGAATTTGCTGGCCAGCTAACTGTTGTGGATAGCCCTTGCCATCGAAATGTTCATGGTGGCCACGGGCGATTTCGGCCCCCAGCGAGAGATAACTGGTTCCCTCCACCATCTCCCCCGCCTTGTGCAGGATATCGGCACCAATACCGGCGTGTTGTTCCATGATGACTCGCTCGGGCGGATCAAATCGCCCCGGCTTGTGCAGAATATGGTCGGGCGTCCCCACCTTGCCCACATCGTGCAGGATGGAGGCCATGCCAATCATCTCGACAAACTCCGGGGTCAGCTGCTCGGGATAGGCTGCCATCTGTTGCAGCTCTTCCACCAGTGCATCGGAGAGTTTTTGTACTCGCAATACGTGATCGCCAGTGTCAGAGTCGCGAAATTCTGCCAACGCGGCCAGTGCTACCACGGTGGCCTCCTGGGCGCGCAGCAACTGATTGTAGAGATAGAGATTGTCGTATGCTGCCGAGATGCGCTGGCAGAAGACATCCAGCAGGTCGCACTCGAGTGGGTCAAGAGGCTGGGTCGGGGTGAAACTCAGCACAAACTCACGCCCATTCTGGGCGGCGATATAGAGGGAGTCCTGCGGATGCTCAAAACGGTTACAGCGCGCCGCCAAGGCCTTGCTCACCGAGTCGTTGAGGGAGGGAAAGTCGGCAATCTTGCCATCGTCCAATAAGGTCTCGTAGTCACCGGTGGCTGCCAGGATCTCCAGCCCCAGCTCGCCGGGACGGCGCTCGGCGCAGATCGCCCCCTCGGTGCCCACATCGAGAATGGCGCTGATCTGTTTCAGTACGCCGGAGGCAAACTCCTTGAGCGAATGAAGGTGATAGAGATCGCCCGCCCCCTCCAGAATTTTGCCGAGTCCCTGGCGACTTTTATCGATGGCGCTGAGGGTTTCGTAAGAGCGCAGAGAGGCGATGACGGTGGTAAAGAGCTTTTGTACCGTCAGTTCGGTCTTGGTTTTGTAGTCGTTGATGTCGTAATCGAGGATCACCCGTTGCTCGGGGGCCTGGCCGGGCTGGCCGGTACGCAGCACGATGCGCACCAGCGAGTTGTGCATCTCGTTGCGGATCCGGTGCACCAGCCGCAGACCGGCATCTTCGGTCTCCATCACCACATCGAGCAGGATCAGCGCAATTTTGGGATTGGCCTCCAGCATGCGGCCAGCTTCGGTGCCGCTGTAGGCATTGAGTAGCTCCAGCGGGCGGGATTTGTAGTGAATGTTGGAGAGGGCCAGGCGAGTGGCGTGATGAATGTCTGGCTCGTCATCGACGATCAGTACTTGCCATGGATTGAGTGCCTTGGGGACCACGACCTCGTCATCGTCGAGTTCGATGATATCGTCGTCCAGCCAGATGTCGTCCTTGTCTTGGGCACTGCTCATATCGGGTCCGCCTCCAGGCGTTCAATGAGTATATTGACAGTATGCATGATCACCCCTCGCGGGATCACCAAGATACGTCTATATCGTGAGCTGGCTCCACCTCTTTATCTCTACTCGAAAGGTTCCAGATACCCCTGGATAGACTTCTTCAACCAGGCCAACACCTTGCCGTGATAGGCATTTTCCGCCAGATAGACGCCATAGTCCCGCCACTGCAGGCTGAACTTGTGTTTCAGGGTCAACAGGGAGCCCTGTCGCAGCTGGCTCTGGATCAGTGGCGAGGGGAGCACCGCCCAGCCCAGCCCGTCCAGTACCGCATTACGCATCAGCTCGAAGCTGGAGAGCCCGATATGCTTGCCGCCAACCGGCAGCAGGCTTTTGACAGAAAATTCATCCACATAGGAGAGGGTGACCTGGGTATGCTCGGTCAGATCCTGCTGCAGCACCCGCTTCAGGCTGGCCAGCGGATGGCTGGGGGCCACCACCATCAGGGTGCGGATCGGGTTGAGCACGTCGATATTGAGGCCGCTGCGCTCCTGATCCTCGGTGATGAGGCCAAAAGCGGCATCGACGAAGCCCTCTTCCACCAGCGCGGGCAGTTCGGGCGGGGAGGCGAGTACCAGCGAGATGCTGGTACCGGGAAACTGGCTGCGCAAGGCGGCCAGCAGCTCGCGCCACACCTGTTCGGGGATGGCATCATCGCGGGCGATCCGCAGTGCCACCTCGGCCCCCGACGCGTAATGCTCGCACTTCTGTTGCAGGCTGTTGGCCGCCTGCAACAGGCGGGTGCAGTCATCCAGCACCAGCTCGCCGATCTCGGTCAGCCGACTCTGGTTGGCGCCGCGTTCAAAAAGTTCGACGCCAAGCTCGACTTCAAGAGCCGCGATGGCAGTACTGACGGCGCTGCGGCTCTTGCCAAGACGCCGGGCTGTACTGGCGATGGAGCCACTGTTGGCTGATTCTACAAAGAGTTCTATCTGATAGAGCTTCATGATGATGTGTCAGGACGGAGTGTTCTAGCACCACCTTAGCCCGACCTCTGATAGCAAGGCAAACCATCAGCGTCTGATAACTCGACGCTCAGCGATTCCTGCCCGCGCTACCACTGCGGCTATCATCTCTCCCGTCGCAGCAATTAAAGGAAAACATATGTTAATCAGTCGCATGCTTTTAGCGCGGATATTTTTGACGGGAGCCATCATCACCGAGGTGGCGGGGACATCCAGTATGGCGATGATCCCCGAGGATGCCGCGGGATGGATGAACTACCTGCCGATGTGGGTACTGATCTCGATCTCTTACCTGTTACTGGCCAAAGCCGCCAAAACAATCTCCATTGGTATTGCGTTCGCGTTGTGGGAGGGGCTGGGGATTGCACTGATCACCGTCGTCTCTGTGCTGTTCCTCGATTACAACCTGAACGCTCAGGAGCTGATCGGTCTGGCACTGGCAATAGTGGGTATTGTTATGGTGACCATGGGAGAAACCCATGACGACCCGGTGACCAGCAGTGAAACAACTAATGCGAAGGAGGCGGTATGCACCCGTTAATTATCGTGTTTGGCGCGGCCCTGCTGGATATCGGTGCCAATATGGCGATCAACCGCTCGCGGGGGTTTCGCTACAAAGGGTGGGGCGTGCTGGGGATTATGCTGGTACTCGGCGCATTTACCCTGCTCTCCGAAGTGGTGAGCAGTGGCAAGATTGACCTGGCCGTGGCCTACGCCACCTGGGGTGCCATCGGTATTCTGGGTACCGCACTGGGTGGTTTGCTCATCTTCCGTGAGCGACTCAAGCCTATCGGCTGGGCTGGCATGATGGTGATGGCGCTGGCCGTCGCCATGCTGACCACCGCCTGATAACGCTTTATCAATGAAAAAGCCGCCCGGTTCGCCGGGCGGCTTTTTGTTTGGCCGATGATTTGGCCGATTGTTTGGCTGACGCAGACTCAGCGTGGCGCTTCGTAGAGCTCCAGCGGCAGGCCGTCGGGGTCGGCGAAGAAGGTGAAGCGCTTGCCGGTCAGCTCGTCCACCCGTACCGGCTCTACCACCACCTGATGAGTCAGCAGATGGGCGATGACCCGGTCTAGATCGCTGACCCGAAAGGCGAGATGGCGCAGGCCGCAGGCTTCGGGCGTAGAGGGGCGGCTGGGGGTGATTGGGAAGCTGAACAGCTCCAGCTGGCTGCCATCCGGCAACGCCAGATCCAGTTTCCACGACTGGCGCGCCTCACGCAGGGTCTCGGCGATGATGGGCAGCCCCAGCACCTGGTGGTAGAAGTGGCGCGAGCGTTGGTAATCGCTGGCGATGATGGCCACATGGTGGATGGCGTCAAACAGCGGAAAGGTCATGGTGCTTCCTTGTCAGCAGCATACTGAACGGGCAGCCTGTGCTACCCGTCCGGTTGATTTAGTTGAAGAAACTACCGAGCAGGTCATCCAGTGCACTGCGCGGTGAGCTGCTGGCACAACCGGCCGGTGATCCCATGGTGGCGGTCTTGGCCGGTACTTGCAGGCTGCCCGGACAGCCGTTGGTGACGTGGGTACCGCTGGCGCGGGAGAAGTTGGCCCAGCTGACCCCTTCCGGCATCTTTAGCCCCAGACTGTTGACGCCGCGCTGGCTCATGTAGCCGCTAAAGAGTTGCAATGCGCCGCTGGCACCGGTCAAGCCAGCCGGAGTGTTGTCATCGCGACCGACCCAGATGCTGACCAGCTCGTTGTTGTCCAACCCGGCGAACCAGGAGTCGCGCAGTTCGTTGGTGGTGCCGGTCTTGGCGGCCATGGTGGCACCGGGGAACTTGGCACTCAGCGCGCGCGCCGTGCCCTGACTCACCGTCTTGGTCATGGCGAACAGGGTCAACCAGCTTGCTTGCTGGTCGGTGACCCGCTTGGCGGTCTGATCATGCTGATAGAGCAGGGCACCATCCCCATTGACCACGGCGCGAATGGCCGACAGCGGCTGGGTCAGCCCCTGATTGGCGATGGGCAGATACATCTGGTTCACCTCCATCGGGGAGAGGGCGACCGCCCCCAGCACCAGCGATGGATAGGGCTGGATCTCCTGCTGGACTCCCAGTTTGTGCAGGGTATCTACCACCTTCTCCAACCCCACCTGCAGACCCAGATTGACGGTCGGCACGTTGAGGGAGCTGGCCAGAGCATCCATTAGCGGCACGCTTTGGCGGAACTTGCGATCGTAGTTTTGTGGTGTCCAGATCTGACCATCCTGACCGCGAATGCGGATCGGCTGGTCCTTGAGTGGGGTCGCCAGGGTCAGACCGTTAGAGAGGCCAGTCAGATAGACCGCCGGTTTGACCAAGGATCCAATCTGGCGGCGGGCATCCAGCGCCCGGTTGAAACCGGCGTAACGGGGATCCCGGCCTCCGACCAGTGCCACCACTTCCCCTTTATGCCAGTCAGAGACCACCATGGCGGCTTCGAGGCGTTTTTTGCCACGCAGCTTCTCGATATCGCGCAGGCCGAACTCGACCGCCTGCTCGGCCGCATGCTGGGCGATAGGGTCGAGGCTGGTGAAGATCTTGAGGCCAGACTGTTTGAGCAGATCGGCTCCAAAGCGGCTCTGGATCTCCCGCTTGAGCAGCCCCATAAAGGCCGGGGTACGGCCATAACTCATCTGGCCACGGGCGATGATGCCAAGCGGCTGGCGGCTGGCCAGATCATACTCGGCCGGTTGCAGGCTGCCGTGATCCATCAGCAGTTTCAGCACCAGATCGCGGCGGGTTTTGGCCCGCTCCGGGAAACGCCAGGGATCGTAATAGGAGGGGCCCTTCACCAGCCCCACCAGCAGGGCGACCTGATCGATATCCAGCTCGTTGGCCGGAATACCGAAATAGAAGTAGGAGGCGAGGCCGAAGCCGTAGACCCCTTGCGAGAAGTTCTGCCCCAGATAGACCTCATTGAGGTAGGACTCGAGGATCTCGTCCTTGCTGTAGCGATAGTCGATCAGCACCGCCATGTAGGCTTCCTGCAGTTTGCGCCACAGGCTGCGCTCGCGGGTCAGGAAGAAGTTTTTGGCCAGCTGCTGGGTGAGGGTGCTGCCCCCTTGCACGGTGCGGCCCGCCAGCAGGTTTGCTGCCATGGCGCGGATGATGGCCACCGGCGAGACGCCGCCATGCTGGTAGAAGTCGCGATCCTCGGTGGTGAGCAGGGTCACCAGCAGGCTATCGGGCACCTCGGCGAGGCGGACCAGCAGGCGATCTTCCCGATCCTCGGTGTTGAGGCGATCGAGCAGCACCGGGTCCATCTGGGCGTAACCGAGCTGGCGCTGGTTCTCCAGCGACTGGATCCCTTCAAGACGCGGACCGTTGAAGGTGAGGCGCAGGCCACGGGCGCCATCGGCCCCGTCATAGAACTGGAACGGGCGGCGAATAAGCTCGATACGGTTGCCATTGATGCTGTATTCGCCGGGGGTATGGGGCTGACGCACCTGCTTGTAGCTCAGCATGTTGAGTTCGCGCAGCATTTGGGCCTGAGAGAGTCGCTGGCTGGGGTAGAGCTCCAGCGGGCGGCTGTAGACCATCACCGGCAGTTGCCACTTCTCGCCATCGAAGCGCTCGCGCACCTTGGTATCCAGATAGATGCCGAATACCACCATAAAGGCCGCCACCACCAGGGAGAGCTTGAAGCCAAGCCAGAACAGCTTGCGCCAGATGGTGCGTTTGGGAGCGGCCTTCTTGGGGGGGCTCTTGCGTCGTTGGGTTGCCATAAATCCTCTTTGCTTTCCTTTCTACTTGTTATGTCGCATTCGCGAACGTCCGATCGGGCTTAACCCATCGAACCTATATGCCCATCTTCTTCTTGATGACCTTGGTCGGCATCGCGTCCAGCGGATTGTCCGGCCAGTAGTGGCGGGGATAGCGCCCCTTCATCTCTTTCTTCACCTGTTCGTAGGAGCCAGCCCAGAAGGCGGCCAGATCGGCGGTGATCTGCAGCGGCCGCTGGGCGGGGGAGAGCAACTCCACCACCAGCGGCACCCGACCATCGGCCACGCAGGGGGTCGAACCTTGCCCGAACATCTCCTGAATGCGCACCGGGATCACCGGTGCCTGCCCCGGCTCATATCGGATCCGCACCCGGCTGCCGGTCGGCGCAGCAAAGTGGCTCGGCAGCGCCTCGTCCAGTCGCTTGGGCAGCGGCCAGGGCAGGGATTGGCGCAGAATGTCGCCCAGATTGAGCTTTTTCAGCTGCTCCAGCCGGGTCATGCCGCTTACCGCTGGCAGCAGCCACTGTTCCAGTCCGGCCAACAGGCTGTCGTTATCCATGGCGGGCCACCCCTCATCGGGCAGCCAGTCGCGGGCGCAGCGCAAACGGGCCAGCAGTCCTTCGCTGCTCTCGTCCCAGGGCAGCACATGCAGCCCCTTGCGGCGAATGCCTTGCAGCAGGCAGCGTCCTTTCTGCTCGTCAGAGAGTTCGGTCAGCGGTCGCTGGCTCAGCACCAGTTCGCCTAACACCAGCTGGCGTTCGGCGCGCACCCGCTCTTCCCGTTCATCCCAGTCGAACCACTGCCGTTCGCTCACCAGTTCCGGCAGCAGGCGTACTAGCTCGTCCAGCTCGACCGGTTCGGCGATAAAGATGCGGCTGCCGCGATCGTTCTGCCCCATCTCGATGGCGATCAGGGCCGCTTGTCCCTGACATGGATGACCTTCTACCAGATCGCAGCTCACCCCACCACTGAGTTGATAGCGACTGCCGCTGCGCAGCTTGCCGATGCGATCCGGCCAGGCGAGGGCGCAGAGCAGCCCCAACCACTGACCCTGTGCATTGGCAGGGCGGGCGCCAAGCCGTTCAAACCAGCGGGCCGCCCCCTGACGCAGGGCACTTTGACGGCGTTGGAACAGCACCGAGAGGCGCTCCGATCCTCGCAGATCTTCTTCTTGCAACGCCACCAGATATGCGGCATCGGCGACAATCCCTGTCAGACCCTCGGACTCCAGCTCGCGGGCGCGCAGCAGCATGCGGGCGAGGCGAGGGTGGGTACCGAAGGCGGCCATGGCGCGGCCAGCGGGAGTAAGTTGTTGTTCACCTTCCGGCTTCATGGCGCCAAGGGCCACCAGCAGCCGCTGGGCGCTGGCCACCGCAGCGGCGGGGGGCATGTCTAGCAGCGGCAGATCTTCTACCTTGGCGCCCCACTGGGCGGCGTCCTGCAGCAGGCCGGTCAGCTCCTGAGTGAGAATATCTGGCGGGCTCTGCTCGGCGAGCCGCTCCTGCACTTCGCTGCTCCAGAGCCGGTAGCAGACGCCGGGGCCGAGACGGCCGGCACGCCCTGCCCGTTGGGTGGCGGAGGATTTGGCTATCTGGCGGGTCTCCAGTCGGGTGACGCCGCTTTTCAGATCAAAGGAGGCGCGCCGCTCCAGCCCGCTGTCGATCACCACCGAGATCCCCTCGATGGTGAGGGAGGTCTCCGCCACATTGGTGGTGAGCACCAGCTTACGGCGGCCGGCAGGCGCCGGTTCGATGGCTGCCTGCTGGGCCGCCATGTCGAGGCGGCCGTAGAGGGGAGCGAGAGTCACGTCGTCCGGCAGCTTGTCTGCCAACCATTGCGCCAACCGCTCGATCTCCCCCTGTCCCGGCAGAAACACCAGCAGGCTGCCGCGGTGGGCGGCCAGCGCCTCCAGCACCACGGCGCCGACTTGCGGATCCAGCCACTGCTGGCGGTTGGCGGGGCGGTAGTGGTAGTCGATGGGAAAACCGCGTCCCTCGGAACGGATTACCGGGGCATCCGGCAACAGGCGCTCGAGCGCCATGCCATCCAGAGTAGCGGACATCACCAAGAGCTTGAGGTCATCGCGCAGCCCTTGCTGGCTCTCGATGGCGAAGGCCAGCGCGGTATCGGCGTGCAGACTGCGTTCGTGGAACTCATCGAAGATCACCAGCGAGACACCGGTCAGCTCGGGGTCTTGCTGCAGCATCCGGGTCAGCACCCCCTCGGTCACTATCTCGAGCCGGGTCTGGCCACTGGTGCGGCTTTCGCCACGGACCCGCAAGCCAATGCGTTCGCCCACCTTCTCCCCCAGCTGGCGTGCCAGAAAGCTGGCGATATTGCGCGCCGCCAGCCGCCTTGGCTCCAGCATGATGATGCGGCCGGGCAGCCGGTTCTGGCGTACCAGCTCCAGCGGCAGCAGGGTCGATTTGCCCGCGCCGGGGGGCGCCTGCAGGATCACGCTGCTGTGGCTGTCGAGGGCGGCAAAAAGTTCGGGCAAGACCGAAACGATGGGGAGCTGGGACAAAGCGATGGGAACCTTCTGTGACGAGCGGGAAATCGGCGCCTATTCTGCCACAGCCAGCCGCGCCACCGTGAGTGGATGTGACAGGCTGGCTAGTCGGGCAGGTGGCGAGACACGGCCGGATAGCTGTCATAGAATGAGGCCATCCAGTGAGCGTTAAAGAGGTACTCTCATCGATATGGCAAAACTCTTCTTTGCCCTGCCCATCAAGGCGCTCGCCCCCGAGCTTATCGGCTGGCGCGATCAGCAGCCCTGGCCCGGTCAGCCGGTGCCGCAAGTTAACCTCCATCTGACCCTGGCTTTTCTGGGCGAGGCGGACGAGCTGACCACTCGGCGTCTCATTGCCGCTGTTGAACACCAACACTGCCCGCCGCTCGCCATCAGGCTGGATGAGAGCGGCTGGTTCAGCCGGGCCAAGGCCGCCTGGATCGGCCCGAAAGAGTGGCCCAACGAGCTGAGCGTATTGGCCCGGGCGTTGCGCCGCCACGGCGAGAAGCTGCGTCTTGGCAATGGCGAGCAGGGTTATCGCCCCCACGTCACCTTGTCGCGTAAGGCGGGTGAGGCGCCGGCTACCCTGCCAGCCCCAAATTTTCTGCTGCAGGCCGATGAGTTCTGCCTCTATCAATCGATCTCGACCCCGGACGGAGTGCGCTACCAGCCGCTCGCCTGCTGGCCGCTTCGCACCAGAGAGAAGGTAAGTGCATGAAGTTTGATCCGCCATTGCAATCCGGTCAGCTTATTTCACGCTACAAGCGGTTTCTGACCGATGTGCAACTTGATAACGGTGAGCTGATCACCATTCACTGCGCCAATACCGGCGCCATGACCGGCTGCGCCGAGCCGGGCACCCGGGTCTGGTACTCCACCTCCGACAATCCCAAGCGCAAGCTGCCCAACAGCTGGGAGATCGCCGAGAGTCCGGCGGGCCACTTTATCTGCGTCAATACCGCCCGCGCCAACCAGATTGCCCGAGAGCTTATCGAGCAGCAGGCGCTAGCCCCGCTGGCGGGTTACAGCCGGTTGCGCACCGAGGTGAAGTATGGCGAAGAGAACAGTCGCATCGATCTGCTGCTGGAAGATGACGAGAAGGGCAATTGTTACATCGAGGTAAAATCGGTGACCCTGCTCGACGAGCGGGAAGGGGCTGGCATGGGTTACTTCCCTGATGCGGTCACTGCCCGTGGTGCCAAGCACTTGCGTGAATTGATGGCGATGAAAGCGGCAGGCCACAGGGCTGTGCTGTTATTTATGGTGTTGCACTCCGGAATAACCCGGATGCGCCCTGCAACCCATATAGATCCGCACTATAGTCTGCTAATTGAGCAGTCAATAGCAGCCGGGGTTGAAATTTTATGCTATCGGCCCCATGTTGGGGTCTACGGCATGGTGGCTCAGAATTTTATTCCGTTTGAATCTGGCCACTTGTGATCCGAGGGATGTGGATAAATATAGGATTAGGTAACATTATTGGTACGGCTCGTTTGCTTACCCGTTACCCTTCTGCTATAGATGTCGCCCTCAATTTATGGATGGCACGTGTAGCGTGTTGAATTAGGAGACAGGGCATGCCAACAGGCGAAAGCAGAAAATCTCTGGGCCCCCTGGCGATTGCGGGTGTCGAGCCTTACCAAGTCCAGCCGGGTGAGGAGTACATGAATGACAAACAAAAGACGCATTTTCGCAAGATCTTGGGCGCCTGGCGTAATCAACTGATGCAGGAAGTTGATCGCACAGTTGATCATATGAAAGATGAAGCCGCTAACTTTCCGGATCCGGTAGATCGTGCCGCGCAAGAAGAAGAGTTTGCTCTCGAGTTGCGTACCCGGGATCGTGAGCGCAAATTGATCAAGAAGATCGAGAAGACCTTGGTGTTGCTTGAAGACGATGATTTTGGTTACTGCGAGCATTGCGGTATCGAAATTGGTATCCGTCGTCTTGAAGCCCGTCCTACCGCCGACCTTTGTGTCGACTGCAAGACGCTGGCCGAGATCAAGGAAAAACAGATGGCCGGTTGATCCCGCCCCTCTGACAGATAAAAAAGGGAGCTCGCAGGCTCCCTTTTTTATTGAGCTTTTGGCGGGTGGCCCCCAGAATGCAGCCTCAATGTATTGCTTACCCGAACAGCCATGTCAGTGAATACCACGTCCTTACCCCGCATACGCCCCTATGTCGGTCGCTTCGCCCCCTCACCCTCAGGCCCGCTTCACTTCGGCTCGCTGATTGCGGCACTCGGCAGTTTTTTGCAGGCCAGAGTGCAGCAGGGGCGCTGGCTGGTGCGGATTGAAGATATTGATCCGCCGCGCGAGATTGCGGGGGCCGCGGGCCTGATCCTCCACACGCTGGAGGCATACGGCCTGGAGTGGGACGGGGAAGTGATGTACCAAAGCGATCGCCACGACCGCTATGACCAGATCATCGACCAGCTCTATCAGGCGGGTGATATCTACTGGTGCCGCTGTACCCGCCGGGAAATCATGGCTGCGGGGGGACTTTATAGTGGCCACTGTCGCACCCTTGGGCTGACTGCAGCGGGTTGCGCCGCCCGGTTGCGCCAGCACCAGCCGGTCTACCACTTCGAGGACCGGTTGCAGGGCCATATCGATGTGCCAGCGGCGCTGGCCGAAGAGGATTTCATTATCCGCCGCCGTGATGGCCTCTACGCCTACAACCTGGCGGTCGTGGTGGACGACATGGACAGCGGCATCACCGAGATAGTGCGCGGCGCCGATCTGCTGGAGCCGACGGTGCGCCAGATTGCGCTCTACCAGACCCTGGGGGCGCCGGTGCCTGACTGGGTGCATCTGCCGCTGGTGGTGCTGGCCGATGGCAACAAGTTGTCGAAGCAGAACCATGCGCCGGCACTGGCGCTGGATGAGGTGCGACCAGCCCTGTGGCAGGCACTGCACTTCCTCGGCCAGTGTCCGCCCCCCGAGCTGATGGCGAGCCGGATCGACGAGATCATCGGTTGGGGCATTGCCAACTGGCAGCTCGAACGGGTGCCCGCCAGCCAGAAGATCCCGCTGGACGTTGAGTAAAGAGAGCCGGCTTTCGTGTAATAGGACGGGAGCTAGGCGCAGATAGACCGCTATTTTTGGGGCCGGTTTGATTCAAATGGGGTGAAGTCACCACATGGTTTTTCATTTGGTCAGGCGTGAGCTATGCACAGGTAGACCGCTATTTTTGCTGACAGACGGTTTCATGCGGGATCAATTGTCAGCACGGTTTTTCATTTGGTCAGGCGTGGGCTATGCACAGATAGACCGCTATTTTTGGGGCCGGTTTGATTCAAATGAGGTGAAGTCACCACATGGTTTTTCATTTGGTCAGGCGTGAGCTATGATAGGCCGCTATTTTTTGGCCTCCCGTCAATTTAGAAGTAATTAAGAGGTGTACCATTTTTTCCCAGATCGCAAACTTTTGCCGCAAGGTGCTCGGCAAGGAAGACGGCGAGCAGCCGGCGGAATCTCCTGTTCCAGCCCGTGTCGCCGGTCAACGTCGTACCTTAAGCCGTGACCAGCACCCTGTTTCGCGCAAAGAGATCAGCGAGAATGCACTCAAGGTGCTCTATCGCCTGAACAAAGGGGGTTATGAAGCCTACCTGGTCGGCGGCGGAGTCCGGGATATTCTGCTCGGGAAGACGCCCAAGGATTTCGACATCGCCACCGATGCGACGCCGGAGCAGATCAAGGCGCTGTTCAGCAACTGCCGCCTGATTGGCCGCCGTTTCCGCTTGGCCCACATTGTCTTTGGTCGTGACGTGATCGAAGTGGCCACCTTCCGGGGTCACCACCATCAGGTCAATACCAGCAAACATATGTCGGTCCAGTCTGACGAAGGCATGCTGCTGCGCGATAACGTCTACGGCACCATCGAAGAGGATGCCGAGCGCCGCGACTTTACCGTTAACGCCCTCTATTACAGTGCCAAGGATTTTACCCTGCACGATTTCGAGGGTGGGCTGGAAGATCTGGCCGAGCGCAAGCTGGAGCTGATCGGTGATCCCGAGACCCGTTACCGCGAAGATCCGGTGCGGATGCTGCGTGCGGTACGTTTTGCCGCCAAGCTGGATATGACCATCAGCCCGCGCACTGCCGCCCCCATCGCCGAATTGGCCTCGCTGCTGCAGGATATTCCTCCGGCCCGCCTGTTTGAGGAGACGCTCAAGCTGTTCCTGGCTGGCGACGGTCTGGCGACCTACAAGCTGTTGCGTGAATATGGTCTGTTCCAGCCATTGTTCCCGCAAGTAGCTGCGCTGTTCACCCCGCATGGCAACTCCCCTTACGAGCAGTTTATCGAACATGCCCTGGCCGATACCGATGCCCGGGTTCGTGAAGATAAGCGGGTCAATCCGGCGTTCCTGTACGCCACCCTGTTGTGGGGTTGTGTCGAAGCCCGTGGTCGGGTGCTGGAGAATGAGAGTGGTCTGCCCTGGTATGACGCCTTCATGCTGGCGATCAACGAGGTGCTGGACAATCAGGTGCGGATCATCGCCGTTCCCCGCCGTTTCACTACCGATGTCCGCGATATCTGGGCACTGCAACAGCGTCTGACCCGTCGTCAGGGCCGTCACCCCGAGCGGGCCATGGAGCATCCCAAGTTCCGCGCGGCATTCGACTTCCTGTTGCTACGCAACCGGGTCGAGCGTGGTCTTGGCGAGCTGGCCAGCTGGTGGGAGCGCTATGTCGCCTCCAATTCCGATGTGCGGCCGCAACTGCAGCGGGAGGCGACCCGCCGCCCTGCGAGTGGCGAGCGTGCCCCGGCCGCTGAACCCCGCAGCGCTGACGGCGAGAAACGCAGCAGCAACAGCCGCAACCGTCGTCGCCCCCGTCGCCGTAAGCCGAAAGTGGCCGAGTGATAACAGACGTGATGACCGAGGTCTTCATCGCCATTGGTTCCAACCTGTCTGACCCGCTGGGTCAGGCTCGTCGCGCCGTTGCCGCCCTGGCAAGGTTGCCGGAATCTGTGCTGGTGCAGGCCTCGTCGTTTTACAGCAGCCGCCCCATGGGGCCTGCTGACCAACCGGACTACGTCAATGCCGTAGCCCGGCTCAATACCCGGCTCGCGCCACTTGCGCTGCTGGATCAATTACAAAAAATCGAGCTGGAACAGGGACGTGTGCGCAAAGATGAGCGGTGGGGACCCAGAACCCTGGATCTCGATCTGCTGCTCTATGGGGATCAGGTGATCAACCATGAGCGCCTGATCGTACCCCACTACGGCATGAAGGAGCGGGAGTTCGTGCTGTTGCCCCTTGCCGAAATTGCGCCTGCTCTGGTGCTGCCCTGCGGCACCCCGCTCGCCCGACTGGTTGCCCGCTGCCCGCACAATGATTTGGCCATCATTGCGCCGAGTGCAGATCTACAGGAGCCTCTATGAGCAAGATCACCACCGCCAGCCTGCTGAAGATGAAGCAGGAAGGTCAAAAGTTCACCGCCATCACCGCCTATGATGCCACTTTTGCCAAGCTGTTCGACGACGAAGGGGCCCACGTGCTGCTCATCGGCGATTCGCTGGGCATGGTGCTGCAAGGGGGTCAGGATACCCTGGCGGTCAACATGGATGAGATGGTCTATCACACCCGCTGTGTGGCGCGCGGTGCCAGCAAGGCGCTGGTCATCGCCGACATGCCGTTCATGAGCTACGCCACCCCTGAGCAGACTTACCTGAACGCCGCCCGCCTGATGGCTGCCGGTGCCCGCATGGTGAAGCTGGAAGGGGGCGACTGGCTCTGCGACTCCATCCGCCACCTCACCCGCAACGGGGTGCCGGTGTGCGGTCACCTCGGCCTCACCCCGCAATCCGTCCATGTCTTTGGCGGCTTCAAGGTGCAGGGGCGCGACGAGTTTCAGGCCCAGGAGATCTACCGTCAGGCCCTCGAACTGCAAGCGGCCGGTATCCAGCTGCTGGTGCTCGAGTGTGTGCCCACGGCGCTGGCCGAGCGCATCACCAAGGCGCTGCGCATCCCGGTGATCGGCATAGGTGCCGGCCCCGCGACCGACGGCCAGATCCTGGTGATGCACGATGCCTTTGGCGTCACCTCCGGTTATGTGCCCAAGTTCACCAAGAACTTCCTGGCCGAGACCGGCGATGTGCGTGCCGCCATCCGCCTCTATGTCCAGCAGGTGAGCGAGGGGAGCTTCCCCGGCCCTGAACACTGTTTTAACTGATCCGGTTCGGTATTCTGATGGGGGCATATGCCCCCATTTGCCTTTGTTGGCCAGAGATATTTAATCCGTATCTTGTTAATTCATCTGAGGTTGTGCTTCTGCATAGTTGAATTGCTGATAGTTGAACTATTGGATAGTTGAGCTGCAGATGATGCTGGTGAACAATCCAGTGCCATCCGCTCTGGGTGATGTAATCCGTCTCTTTTTGATTTATCGGAAGGTGAATTGCTGATGTTGGTCGTAAATAATCCCGTCGTTCTGCGTGAGCAGATCAGCCAATGGCGCCGTGAAGGGCGTGCCATCGCATTCGTGCCCACCATGGGCAACCTGCATCAGGGCCACCTGACCCTGGTGAAAGAGGCGCACAGCCACGCCGAGAAGGTGGTGGTCAGCATCTTCGTCAACCCGATGCAATTCGACAAGGTTGAGGATCTCGCCAACTACCCGCGCACCCTGGAGCAGGATTGCGCTGCGCTGGAAGCAGCCGGTGTAGACATGGTGTTCACCCCGACCCCAGAGATCATGTATCCGCAAGGGCTGGCGAGCCAGACCTTCGTCGAGGTGCCGGGCCTCTCCGGCCTGCTGGAAGGGGCGCTGCGTCCCGGTCACTTCCGTGGGGTCAGCACCGTGGTTACCAAGCTGTTCAATCTGGTGCAGCCGGATGTGGCCTGCTTCGGTCAGAAGGATTACCAGCAGCTGGCACTGATTCGCAAGATGGTGGCCGACATGGCGATGCCCATCGAGATTGTCGGCGTGCCCACTGTACGAGCCGAAGACGGGCTGGCGCTCTCTTCGCGCAACGGTTACCTGACTGCCGCCGAGCGGGCGCTGGCCCCCGAGCTGGCACGCACCATGAACTGGATCGCCGGGCAGATTGAAGCGGGTGACCACCACCTGCCGTCGCTGGTGGCGCAGGCCAGTCAGCGTCTCGACAACGCCGGTTTCCGTACCGATGCCATCGACATCGTCGATGCCGCCACCCTCGAATCCGCCACTGACGAGAGCGTGCAGCTGGTGATCCTGATGGCTGCTTATCTGGGCAAGGCCCGCCTTATCGACAATCAAGTGGTCACGCTGCAACAAGCCTGAACCCGCCACAACCAGGAGGACCCCATGTCCAAGAAGGTTTATTGCATTGCCCAATTCCTGCCCAAACCCGGTCAGGAGCAAGCCCTGTTTCAGGTGCTGCAGGCGCTCGAGCCCAATACCTTGCGTGAGGATGGTTGCCTGCAATATCGGGTGACCCGCCACATCGCCAGCCCGTTTGCCGAGGGGGAGAGCTTCCCCATCGTGTTCAACGAGATTTGGCAAGATATGGCGGCTTTCGAAGCCCACTGCCAGCGCGCCGAGATCACCGCGTTCTTCGAGCGTTACTGCCTGGCGGAAGATGGTTTGGCCGCCAAGTGGAACGTCTGCGTCTATAGCGACGAATCCGAGCAGTACGACGCCCCCGTAAAGAAGTAATTCCCCCGATTGCCAGCGGACGACCCCTCGGGCGTCCGCTGTTTTTTCGCGCCTGCAATCCGGCGTCCTCCCCCGCGACCCCGCTCGCACCCGCTGTTTTCTCTCTCCACAATCGGCCCTGATGGCCGCTACAGGTGTTTATTTATGTTTACCTTGTTTGCTTCATTGCTCTTCTGTCTGCTCTGTTTCGCCCTGACCCGGCTGCCCGCCACTGCGCCGCTGTCGCGCAAGGTGCTCGCCGGTCTGCTGCTGGGAGGGCTGTTTGGTCTCGGTCTGCAACTGGGGTGGGGCGCCGATGATGCCGGTGTCCAGCAGACGCTGGAGTGGGTCAATATCGTCGGCGGCGGCTATGTCAGCCTGCTCAAGGTGGTGATGATGCCGCTGGTGTTCACCTCCATCCTCTCCGCCATCAACAAGCTGGAGCAGGCCCAGTCCCTTGGCAAGATTAGTGTCGTGCTGATCGGCTCCATGCTGACCCTGGTGATGATCGCCGGTGTGGTGGGGATGACCATTACCCACCTGAGCGGCCTTACCGCCACCGGGCTGTTGAGCCACGGCAGCGACAGCGCCGCCCTGCAACTGAGCATGAGCACCATCGACAGTGCCCAGACGTTGCCTGCCCTGCTGCTCTCGCTGGTGCCCACCAACTTTGCCGCCGATATGGCGGGTAGCCGCGGCCTCTCGGTGATCGGGGTGGTGATCTTCACCGTGCTGGCGGGGGTTGCTCTGCTGCAGATGAAGGCGGAGCACCCGGAGGCGGGGGCTCGCGCCGCCGTCGCCATCGATACCCTGCAACTGTGGGTGATGAAGATGGTGCGGGTGGTGATTGCGCTCACCCCCTATGGCGTGATGGCGCTGATCGCCCGGGTGGTGGCTCACTATCCCCTGAGCGAGATCCTCAGTCTGCTCGGTTTTATTCTGGTCTGCTATGTCGCCATTCTGGCGATGTTCGCGGTGCACATGGTGATCCTGCTGCTGATCGGCCAGAACCCGCTGCACTATTTGCGGGAAGTGTGGGGCGTGCTCACCTTCGCTTTTGTCTCCCGCAGCAGCGCGGCCTCCATCCCCCTCAGCATCGAGACCCAGCAGCGCCTTGGGGTGCCCGCCAGCATCGCCAACTTCGCCGCCTCGTTCGGTGCCAATCTGGGTCAGAATGGCTGCGCCGGTATCTACCCGGCCATGATGGTGGCGATGATCGCCCCCATGCTCGGCATCAACCCGTTTGATCCCCTGTTCCTGCTCACCCTGCTGCCGGTCATCGCACTCGGCTCCATCGGGGTTGCAGGGGTGGGCGGCGGTGGCACCTTCGCCGCGCTGATCGTGCTCTCCACCCTCAACTTCCCCATCGCGCTGGTGGGGGTGATGATCGCCATCGAGCCGCTGGTGGACATGGGCCGTACCACCCTCAACGTCAACGGCTCCATCATGGCGGCGATGATCACCAAGCGGTTGTTGGGCAAACAGCAGCTGGCCCAAGTGCAGAGTCAGGAGCAGGCACTGGAGCAGCCACAGGCCGCCAGCTAACCCTGAGTGCCACGCAATATGAAAGAAGCCCGCAGTTGCGGGCTTCTTTATGTCGGCTGTGTTGCCTTGTGGGCAGACGCGGTTACTCGGCAGAGACGGGGTAACCGGCCCCTTTCCATGCGAAGATACCGCCCGGTACCCGATAGACCTGCTGATAGCCCTGAGTCACCGCCCAGGCGGCGGCATTGTGGCTGCGGCCGCACTTGACGAAGCCGCAGTAGATCACCACCGGACGGGACTTGTCTTCACCCAGCAGCGCCTGGAACTGCTCCGGGGTGCCGCTCCCCTCGATGATCTCGCTCCAGTTGTCGCCGGACTTGGCCTCCTTCACGAAGACGAAGTTCTTGGCGCCCGGGATGTGCTCTTTCTTGTAGGAGTCCTCATAGGGCATGGTGTCGATGATCACCAGCTCCTCACCCTTATCCATCCGGGTCTTCAGCTCGGCCACGGTCAGCAGCTGATAGCCCCCCTGCTGCGTCTCTTGCGCCAGCTGCACCGCCGACTGCTCCAGCTTCACCTCCTGCTCGAACTGGTTGTCGCCACAGCCACCGAGGGCAAAGCTGGCGGCGATCAGCGAGGCCAGCAGGGTGCGGGATCGCAATGTCATCATGTCACTACTCCTTTAGAACGGGAAAAACAGGGCGGGAGGGTCGCAGCAGGGCGCCCGCAAGCGTCAGTAGCAGCAGATCCCGCACAATGGCTTGTGGCAGCGAGCTGAGATCAGCCTTGCCAAGACAGCCGCAAGAGATGTCGAGCCCAATGGCAATGCCATAGCCCAACACCGGAATAAACAGGGCGAGCAGCCCGATCACCAGCCACAGTCCCCAGCGCCGGTTGGCGATGACCGCGAGTCCGGCGCAGAGCTCAAGGGCGATCAGCCCCCAAGCGACGAATGGGATCAGTGACGGCCAGATCAGCCCGAAGGCCGCGATCTGTTCGACAAACAGGGCGGGGGAAACCAGCTTGAACCCGGCCGAGGCGACGAAGAAGCCACCCAGTGCCAGCTTGGCCAGTATGCGCAGCAATGCAGGCATCATCTACCTCTTTATAGAGAGAGATAAATTCTAACCATTACCGATTGAGCCGCAATGGCTAAACCCATTGCGAGCAAGATAAATCTCGATTTTGCGGGGAAAAGGGTCGGTACTGGGCATGAACGCCGCAGTCCCGACCCTTATTGCAATCAGGCAAACTGGGGTAGCCACTGGCGCTGGGCGGCGTACATCTCGTCGAACATCTGCTGAATCTGCTCCAGGGTGCAGACGGTGGCGGTGACCGGATCGAGGGCCAGCGCGTAGCGGGCGGCATCAAGATCGCCGGTCAGGGCCGCCTGCACGATCAGCTCCTGCACCGCAGTGTTGCTCTTGCACAGGCTGGCGCACTGGGTCGGCAGTCGCCCCATCGCCTGCGGTTGCAGCCCCTTCTCATCGACCCAAATTGGCACTTCCACCACGCAGTCGGTGGGCAGGTTATCCACCAGCAGCCCTTCGGGCTGGCAGTTGGCCAGATTGCCGTTGATGCGGGTGCGCTCGCCGCTCACCATGGCGTGGATCAGCTTGGGCCCGTTGAGCATGTTGGGGGCGATGACGAAGGGTTTCTCCCCCGCCAGCTGGGCGGTGATCTCCGCTTTGCCAGCGGCGTGGACCTGCTCTTCAAGCGCCAGCAGATTCCAGCGCTGGGGCAGGAAGTGGTTGATCATCGCCTCGTTCTTGCGGAAATAGGGCAGGTAGTCGCTGCAGTGCCAGTGGTTCTCGGTACACCAGAGGCCGAAGAACTTCAGTACTTCGCAGCGCACGCCGTCTGCCTCGCGGGTTTTCGGATCATTCACCAGCGCCCGGATCCGCGGCTGCATATCCTCGCCATGGATGGCGAAGCGGGTGATCCAGGTCATGTGGTTGATCCCGGCGAACTCGTACTCCACCTCGGCGGGCACATCGTGATACATCAGGCGCTGCCAGCGTTCCGGGGTGGAGGGGTGATCCACCCAGGGGCCGACCCCCAGATAACCGGCCAGTTGGGCGACGGTGTAGCGCACCCCGTAGCAGAGGCCGATGGACTGGATGCCGCTTGCCTCCTTGGCTGCCCAGGTGAGGGGGGCCAGCGGGTTGGCGTAGTTGATAAAGAGGGCGTTCGGGCAGAGCTCCTCCATATCCCGCAGGATTGCCAGCATGGGTGGAATGTGGCGCAGGGCGCGGAAGATGCCGCCCGGTCCCATGGTGTCGCCCACCTCCTGGATCACCCCGAATTTGGCCGGGATCGCCATGTCCAGCTTCCAGGGGGCTAGGCCGCCCACCTGAATGGCGCTGATGACGAAGTCCGCATGGCGAATCGCATCGCGCTGGCTGGTGGTCTGGCTCACCTGCATCGGCAGGCCGGATTGCGCCACCATCATGGTGATGAGACGGTGGCTCTGGGCCAGCACCTCGGGATTGAGATCCATCAACACCAGCTCGGTACCCGCCATGGCGGGGTAGGAAAGCAGAGCCGAGACGATCTGGCGGGTAAACATGACGCTGCCAGCGCCAATAATGGTGATTTTGCTCATGTCAGAACCTTATTTGAAAAAACGGGAACGCCAGCGTCCCTGTTGAAGTTGCAGCATGCTGCCGTGGATCATCAGGGCGGCGAGGATCATCACCCCGTAGACCAGTCGGGTCCAGAAGCCGTCGAGACCGGCGCTGATGATGCCTGCCTCCAGCATGCCGATGATGCAGGCGCCAAACAGGCTGCCCAGCAGAGTGCCTCTGCCCCCCAGTACCGAGGTGCCGCCGATGAAGACGGAGGCAAACACCAGCAGCATGTAACCCTGCCCCTGATTGGGCCACCAGCTGCTCATCTCGACGCTGATCAGCACCCCGACCAGCGCGGCGAGCAGCCCCATCAGCATGAAGAGGCCAAGTCGCATCCGGTTGACCGGCACCCCCATCAGGCGGGCGGCCTCCGGGTTGTCTCCGATGAAGTTGATATTGTCACCCAGCGCGTGATGAGCCAGCAGCAGCCAGAGCAGCAGCGCTGCCAGCAGGCTCCAGAGGGCCTGGGCCGGTAGCCACTCCCACACTCTGCCAGTCAACAGGGTATGGAGCAGGGTGTCGCGGATCTCGGGCAGGCTGAGGGCCAGCCCGTCGGCCAGCACAGTGGTGAGGCCGCCGATAAAGAACTGGGTGCCGATGGTGGCGATGATGGAGGGGATCTGGAACTGCACGATCAGCAGGGCGTTAAGCAGTCCACACAGCAGTCCACCTGCCATCGCCCCCAGCAGTGCCAGCAGCGGCGAGCCGGTGTGCTGGAACAGCCAGGCGAAGATAAATCCCCCCAGCGCGATGACCGCCGGAAAGCTCATGTCGATCTCGCGGGCGATGATCAGCAGAGTCATCCCCAGCGCCAGCAGTATGGTCAGCGGAATGGTCGAGAGCAGGGAGGTGTAGATCCGGCCATGGAAAAAGGTGACCGGACTGATGCTGGTAAACAGCCCCCACAGCAGCAGCAGGATCAGCCCGGTCAGTAAAGGCGCCCGATTGGCGAGCAGGAATTGTCTCATTGGCTGCCCCTTCTGACGGCATCGAGCAACGCCTGTTGCAGGGTCGGGAGGGTCATGTCGGCTTTGTGGTACTGGGCGACGATGGCGCCCCTGTCCATTACCACGAAGCGGTCGGCGACTCGGTAGGCATCGGCCATGTTGTGGGTGATCAGCAGGCAGGCGCGGCCCTGGGCCCGCAGCTGTTCGATAAAGCTGAGTACCTTCTCCACCTCGCCGAGGGAGAGGGCGGTGGTCGGCTCATCGAGGATCACCAGCCGGGCATCGAACAGCATGGCGCGGCCGATGGCCAGCCCCTGCCGCTCGCCGCCGGAGAGCAGGCTGACCGGCGCATCGACGTTGGCACCGATGCCACGAAAATGGAGCACCCGCAGCAGCTCGGCGGCCCGGCGTCGCTCCTCCTGCCGGTAGATAAAGCCCCAGCGATTGCGCAGATGGCGCCCCAGAAAGAGGTTGCGCCAGACGCTCTGCTGCTCGCCAAGGGCGCCGCTCTGATAGACGGTCTCGATGCCGAGTCGACGGGCGGTGGGCACATCGTAGTGATCGCCTGCCACCGTCTGCCCGGCAACGGTCAGGGTGCCGCTGCCGAACGGTTCGGCACCGGCAATGACCCGGATCAGGGTCGACTTGCCCGCGCCGTTGTCGCCAAGCAGGGCCACCACTTCACCCGCCCGTTGCTGGAAATGGATATCCCGCAGGGCCTGCACCGGGCCGAACCATTTGTTCAGCCCGTGCAGCTCGAGGGCCAGTGGCGCCATTTAGCGCAGACCTTTGGCCGCCAGCGGGGCGATGAGCGCGATGTTGTCTTTGGTGACAAAACCGGCCCCGGTGTTGATGTCCAGCCCGGCGAAGCCGTAACGCTCGCTCAGCACCAGCTGGACCACCGAGAGGTAACCCATCAGGTAGGGCTGGCAATCGGCTACCAGTTGCACATAACCGGACTGGATCCCGTCTGCGGTGGCGGGGGAGAGACTGAAACCGGCGACAAACAGCTCACCGGGTTTGACGGCGGCGTTGCGCAGGAAGTTGCCCATCTGGGCGGTCAGGGCACCGTGATCCACCAGCACCATCTTCACGTCGGGGTGGGTTGCCAGATAGGAGGTGACGACCGGGGCACCCAGGGACGGGTCTTTGTCCACTTCTTGCGAGATCTGGATGAAGTCGACCTTCATGCCCGCCTCTTCTAGGGTCTTGATCAGGCCACGGGTGGAGTCGCTGCGCTGGGCGATATCCTTGATGCCCCACACCATGGCGCGGTCACCCTTCTTCAGGCCGCTGCGGCGCAGGGCCTCTTTGGCCAGATTGATGCCGCGGGTGGCGTTGTTGTCGCCTACATAGCCAAAACCGTTGCTCAATTCGTTGGCCATGGTGCCGGAGAGCTCGGTATCCACCGAGGTGACCTTGATCCCCTTGGTGATGGCGTCGGCAATCAGCGGCTGGTAGGCGCTGTCGCCAGGGTGGCCCATCACCACGATGCCTGTGGGCTTGGCGGCCACCGCCTGCTTGAAGTTCTCGATCATTTTCTGGGGTTGCCAGTCGGAGTAGACCAGTCGCAGATCCACCCCCAGATCTTCTGCTGCCTGTTTGGCGCCATTCTGCACCACGGTGACGTAGGATTCGCCGACCGGGCCGCCGAGATCAAACCAGATGGTCATATCCTTGCCGGAGGGGGCGGCACCCACCTGGGAGGCGAGCAGGCAGCCGGACATCAGCAGGCCGGTGAGCCAGCGTTTGGCCCTGTGAGTGTTGCCAGTGTGCGTGTTGTGCATGGTGTTTCTCCTTGTTGTTAATGCAGGCGCGGCGGATCCCGTGCCGTGAGGCACTGGCAATCCGCATAACCGGATAAATGCAGTTGCTGCCACGGTTGGGTGCCGTGCGGTCAAATTTGGTTGATTTTGCAGGTTCAAGCGGCTGGGTAGCGGGCCAGCTCCTGATAGGTGCCGGCCGCTTCGCAGCGAAAGACGGCGGCCGTTTCGCCGCGCTGACACCAGCCCTGCCATTCATCTGGCAGACAGTGCAGGCGAATGGCGAGGCCGCAGCCGGCGCTGAGCTGGCGCGGCACGTCGCAGACCCGAAACGACTGGTCGTGTTGCTCCAGCCGCTTGCGCAGCCTGACCGTGCCGAGGGTGGAGTGGAACAGGTAGAGGAACTCCTGCTTCATGATGTGCCTCCCGTGCTGGCGCGAGCGCCGAACAGGGCGGCCCCCAGTGCACCGGCAAACTGGGCATCCGGATGGGTGGCCACCTCGCAGCCCAACCCTTCGGCCAGATAGTGGCGGAAGGTGGCGCAGTGGCTGACACCGCCGGTAAAGAGCACCGTCGGTCTGGCGCCGAGGCGGCCGATGAAGTTGGCGCTGCGCCTGGCCATGGAGCGGACGATACCGGCCAGGATCGACTCGGCCGGAATGCCCGCCGAGCGCAGGCTGATCGCCTCCGACTCGGCAAACACGGTGCACATACTGCTGATGTCGTGGGGCTCGGCCCCCAGCAGCAGCTCGTCGAGCAGCTCGACCCGTGCACCTAGGGTGCGGGTGATCACCTCGAGAAAGCGGCCGGTACCGGCGGCGCACTTGTCGTTCATCAGAAAGTCGGTGAGGTTGCCGTCGCCATCAAGCTGGATCACCTTGCTGTCTTGGCCGCCGATGTCGATGACGGTGTGTACCGATGGGCAGAGCAGGCGGGCACCCAGCCCGTGACAGGAGATCTCGGTGACCCGGCGATCGGCGAATTGCGCCAGATCCCGGCCATAGCCGGTCAGGGTCAGATGGGGTCGTTGGGGCAGCTCGGCCGACAGTTCGGCCCAGCCTTGCTCGATGGCTGCCAGCGGACGAAAAGGGGTTGGCACCAGAAAGCGGCGGACAATACGCCCGCCGTCCCGGCTATCAAACAGGATCCCTTTGGTCGCAGTGGAGCCCGAGTCAATCCCGATGGAGAGTGACACGGCGACTCCTTACAGCATTTCGATAAAGGCAGCCAGCCGGGTAGCCAGTTGTCCCTTGTCGGCGCTGGAGTAGTCGGTCTCGACCGCCATGTAGGGGATGCCGTGGCGTTCTCGCACGTGGCGCTTGATGGCCTGCGACTCCACCGCATAGGTGTGGCAGGCCTGCAGGATCACGTCGATCACCCCGTCCGCCTGATACTCCTCCACCATCTGGCTCAGCAGTGTCATCCGCTGGTGGTTGGGGGAGATGCAGGAGCAGCCGATGGCCAGATATTTGTCGGTCAGGGCATCGAACGGATCACCCTGTTCGCTGACGCACTGCTCGGTCGCCTTGGCACCGGTGCAGTTCTCGTAGCCCACTACCCAGCCACAGTGTTCCTCAATGAGGCGCACCACCTTGTCGGCTGCGCCGCCGATGGGGCAGCCGGTGATGAGGATGCGCGGGCGGGCGTCGAGCCGCTTGCCCTCGGCATACTCGGCCTTGATGCGGCTGGTCATCTCTTGCAGCTCGGTGATGAGCTGCTCCTTGTCGAAGCGGAAGGTGGCGCCATAGACCACCTTGAGCAGATCGGTGCCGCTCAGCGCCGGGGGATTGAGCTGGCCCAGCCGGTAGAAGTCGGCCAGCGCGCGGCGTTCGCGGTTTTTCAGCACGATCGCCTGGTGCAGAGCCTGATCTGTGATGGGCTGGCCGAACTGCTGCTCCAGCAGATCCTTGAAGCGGACGATCTCGCTGCGCCACAGGGTGCGGGAGGCTTCGTCATCGGCGCGGTTGGGCAACTGCATCACGTGCACCGGTTTGAACTCGGCCATGTACTCGTACATCTTCTTCTTGCCGTCGCAGGTGGTTTCACCCACCACCAGATCGGAGAAGTAGAAGTAGGGACACTTGTCGGTCTTGCCGAACCCGTAGCTGCTCTTGATCAGCGGGCAGAGGTTGCGGGGCAGATCTTTCTCGGCCTCCTCGATGGTCTCGTCGCTGGTGGAGCAGAGCGACACCACCACGGCGCCGGCGGCCATTGCCACTTCCTGCGGCATGAAGGTGCAGTAGGTTCCGACCAAGGGGATCTGTCGCTCCTTGAGTGCCATCACAGCCAGAAAGCCCTGACGACGGGCATCTGAAAAACTCTCGAAAATGGCTGGCAACTCAGTGATCAGTGACATAGGCGATCCTGCCCTGGTGGAAAATGAGAAAAACAGAAAGGCCGTCCGATACGGCCTTTCCAACAGCGAAATTATACATTTGGAGGTAGTGTTAAAAGTGCGCTGGATCACAAGGAGTCAGAATAGTCCTTAATAATGAAGCGGTTATTAGGTGCGGGGATAGCATGTATGGGCAGCACGGGACCTGCGGTCACGGCAGAAAACAAAACAGGCACCTGAGGGTAATGCAAGTCAGTTAAGAGAATTTGAGTCCCAACCCGCGGGGTATAAGGGCTAAAGAGTGAGGGAGGCATGATGCCTCCCTCTTTTTATTGCATGCCAGTCAGGGCAAGGGTTGGTGCCAAATTGACTCTTTAACCGTGGAGGCGTTTTTGATATTCAACATCCAGAATATTTAGTCACAAAAATGCTTAACTGACTGGCATTAGGCACCCGAGGGTGCCTAATGCATTGAACAATTAATCAGCTTAGTGACGCAGTCCGGTGCCCCGGGAGATGAGCCACCAGGCGATGCCGTAGAGGGCCACGATAAAGCCGATGATGATGAGGTAGGCGGTACCGAGCGGCACGTCGGAGATACCGAGGAAGCCGTAACGGAACGCGTTCACCATGTAGATGATGGGGTTCACCTGGGAGACACCCTGCCAGAAGGAGGGCAGCAGGCTGATGGAGTAGAACACTCCGCCCAGATAGGTGAGCGGCGTCAGCACGAAGGTGGGGATGATGCTGATGTCGTCGAAGGTCTTGGCAAACACCGCGTTGATAAGCCCGCCCAGCGAGAACAGGATCGAGGTGAGCAGTACGGTGAAGCAGACGCTGAACAGATGGTGGATCTGCAGCGGCACGAAGAACAGCGACACCAGGGTGACGATGAGGCCGACGCAGAGGCCACGCGCCACGCCACCGCCCACATAACCGGCGATGATGACGTAGTTGGGCACCGGCGCCACCAGCATCTCCTCGATATTGCGCTGGAACTTGGCGCTGAAGAAGGAGGAGGCGACGTTAGAGTAGGAGTTGGTGATCACCGACATCATGATGAGGCCGGGCACGATGAACTCCATGTAGGTGAAGCCACCCATGTCACCGATGCGCGAACCGATCAGGTTGCCGAAGATGACGAAGTAGAGGCTCATGGTGATGGCCGGTGGCACCAGGGTCTGGATCCAGATCCGGGTAAAGCGGCTCACTTCCTTGGCCAGAATGCTCTTGAAAGCGATGTAATAGATGGCCAGATTCATGCTTTTCTCCCCTCTTCGACCAGATTGACGAACAGCTCTTCCAGCCGGTTGGCCTTGTTGCGCATACTCACGACCTGCACCTGCTGGCTCGACAGCTGCTCGAACAGGCTATTGAGTGACTGACTCTTGTCGAGATCCACCTCGAGGGTGCGCTCATCCGGCATGCGGCCGTTGAACTCTGGTACGTCCGGTACGGCAGAACCTGGCGCAAGGTCGAGCAGGAAGGTCTCACGGCCCAACTTGCCCAGCAGGTTTTTCATGCTGGTGTGCTCGATCAGGCGGCCCTTGTCGATGATGCCGATATTGCGGCACAGCATCTCCGCCTCTTCCAGATAGTGGGTGGTGAGGATGATGGTGACCCCCTGCTCGTTGAGCTCCTTGAGGAAGGTCCACATGGAGCGGCGGATCTCGATATCGACCCCGGCGGTGGGTTCGTCGAGGATCAGCAGTTTGGGTTCATGCATCAGGGCGCGGGCGATCATCAGGCGACGCTTCATGCCGCCGGAGAGGGTGCGGGCAGCCATGTTGCGCTTCTCCCACAGATCGAGCTGGCGCAGGTACTTC
Source organism: Aeromonas sobria (assembly GCF_000820145.1). GTDB lineage: Bacteria > Pseudomonadota > Gammaproteobacteria > Enterobacterales > Aeromonadaceae > Aeromonas > Aeromonas sobria. Next base: position 69,239 of record NZ_CDBW01000042.1, read on the forward strand.
TCGGCGCGGATCTTCGCTTCCGCCTTGGGCACGCCGTAGAAGCCGGCCTGATGGGTGACAATCTGGATCACCTTCTCGAACTGGCTGAAGTTGAACTCCTGCGGCACCAGCCCGAGCTGGGCCTTGGCCTGTTCCAGATCGCTGTCGATGTCGTAGCCAAACACCTTCACCTTGCCGGCGCTTTTGTTCACCAGCGAACTGATGACGCCGATGGTGGTGGATTTGCCCGCGCCGTTCGGGCCGAGCAGGGCGAAGAAATCCCCCTGCTTGACGGCAAGATCGATGCCTTTAAGGGCTTCGACGCCCCCCTGATAGGTCTTTTTCAGGCCGCTGATTTCCAGTGCGTTCATTACAACCTCTGTGATGGTTGAACCCGGCTCGATACAGAAAGGGCGGCCAAGGCCGCCCGCACAGAGTGCGTGGCACCAGGCCACGTCACCCGCGATATTCCTGAACCTGGCTTACTCCTGGGGTACCACTTTGCCGATAAACGGCAGGTTGCGGTACTTCTGGGCGTAGTCGATGCCACAGCCGACTACGAACTCGTCCGGGATGGCGAAGCCAATCCAGTCTACCGGCACCTGCACTTCGCGACGGGAGGGTTTGTCCAGCAGGGTGCAGATGGCCAGGGATTTTGGCTCGCGCAGGGAGAGGATCTCGCGCACCTTGTTGAGGGTGTAACCGGTGTCGATGATGTCTTCCACGATCACCACATCCTTGCCCTTGATGTCATCGTCCAGGTCTTTCAGGATACGGACGTCACGGGTGCTGTGCATGCCGGAGCCATAGCTGGAGGCGGTCATGAAGTCCATGGTGATAGGCAGTTGGCACTGACGGCTGAGGTCAGCCAGAAATACGCAGGATCCGCGTAGCAGTGCAATCATCACGACTTCGTCGGAACCCTGATAGCGAGCGGTGATCTCTTCACCCAATTTGGCGATCCGGGCGGCTACTTCAGCCTCGGAGATCATCACCTCGACAGTGTGTTTCATCACTTACTCCCATAAGGCCAAAGGGGATTTGGCCGTTCATGAATATCAAAACCGATGATTCTACCACTCATGTTGAAGGGTGCTAGAGATACGTGGTGCTTTTATCGGCTTATTTTAATTGATAGAGTTAGCAGGCACTCAGGCATGATTAGTTAAAATACTATAAACACCATAATCAATAACTATTAGATGATAAAAACTATGGAACCACGCGCAGAAATAAGACGTCGTACCCGGCTCTCGCCGGAAGCTCGTCGCTCCCAATTGATGGAATGTGCCATCGAGGTGTTCTCCCGTCGCGGCATTGGCCGTGCAGGGCACGCCGAGATAGCCGAACAGGCCAAGGTCTCAGTTGCTACCGTATTCAACTATTTCAACACCCGCGAGGAGTTGGTTGATGAGGTGCTGGCCGAGATCGAACGCTTTGTGAACCATATGCTGTCACAGGCATACGATGCCAACGGCTCCATCTTCGACAAGGTCAGGCGTCATGTCAGCCTCTCTGTCGATGCCGCCTACGATCAACCGGATTATGCCGGTATCTGGCTGGAGTGGAGTTCATCGGTTCGGGAAGAGGTATGGCCCCGCTATACCCGGCTGCTCGATCAGTGTCTTGAGCTGATCGCCAGCGAGCTGCAAGCCGCCATGGATGCAGGGGAGATCACCAGCGTGCTGTCGGCACAAGATCTGGCCCGCTCCCTGAGTGGTTTTGGCTATGTGATGATGCAGATGATCAATCAACCCCAGCGCCCTGCGCGCGAAGAGGTGACTGATTTCCTGTTCAAGTACGTGACGGCGCCTATTCAGGCTCGCTAACACGGCTTAACGAAAAAACGGCGCCACTCATTGAGTGGCGCCGTTTTTTTATGGCCGGATTTGGTGGTCACCTCAGTGGTGGCCATAGCCCCAACGGCTGGTCAGCGCATGCTCGACACCCAGATGATCGAGGATGCGGGCGACCATAAAGTCCACCAGATCCTCGATGCTTTTCGGCTCATGATAGAAACCGGGGGCGGCGGGCATGATGGTCACCCCGAGCCGCGCCAGCTTCAGCATGTTCTCCAGATGGATCGCCGAGAAGGGGGTTTCGCGGGGCACTAGAATCAGCTGGCCGCGCTCCTTGATCACCACATCCGCCGCCCGCTCCAGCAGGTTGTCGGAAGTGCCGTTGGCAATGGCCGAGACGGTGCCCATGGAGCAGGGGCAGACCACCATCTGCTTGGGCGCTGCCGAGCCGGAGGCCACCGGCGAGAACCACTCCTCCTTGCCGCAGGCGACGATCTGCCCATCTTTGGCGCCATAGTGACGACAGAGATAGGCAGAGAGATCTTTCGGCGAGCCGGGCCACTCCTGCTGCTGCTCGGTCTTGAGTACCACACGAGCCGCCGAGGAGGCGAGCAGGTAGACCCGATAGTCCGCCTGCACCAGACACTGGAGCAGACGCAGGGCGTAGGGGGCGCCGGAGGCGCCGGTCAGCGCCAGAGTGATCGCGTTGTTCATAGTTCGCCGTGGTAATCTTTGAGGCGGGCGATCAGCTTGTCATGAATGCCGCCAAAGCCGCCATTGCTCATGATCAGAATATGGTCGCCATCGCGGCTCTCGGCCACCAGCCGGTTGATCAGGGGCTCCAGATCGTTGAACACCTTGGCTGGTCGGGTCATGTGAGCTGTCACCTCGCCGAGATCCCAGCCTATATTGGGGGGCTGGAAGAAGAACACCTCGTCGGCGCCATCGAAGCAGCCGGCCAGCTCCTCCTTGTGTACTCCCAGCTTCATGGTGTTGGAGCGTGGCTCCAGCACCGCCAGAATGCGTGACTCACCCACCTTGGCACGCAGGCCGCCGAGGGTGGTTTCGATGGCGGTGGGGTGGTGGGCAAAGTCGTCATAGACGCTGATGCCGGCCACCTCACCCTTGAGCTCCATCCGCCGCTTGGGGGATTTGAACTGGCAGAGCGCCGCGATGCCATGCTCCACCATGACACCGGCATGACGGGCGGCGGCGATGGCCATCAGACCGTTGTTGACGTTGTGCTCGCCGATGCACTCCCAGTGCACCTCGCCCTGTTTCATACCATCCAGCCACACCTCGAAGGCGGAGCCGTCATCGGCCAGCTTGACCGCCTTCCACTTGGCGTCGTCCTGACCCACCAGCTCTACTTCGCTCCAGCAGCCCATCTTGCGCACGGCGGTGAGGTTGTCATCCGCTTGCGGGAACAGCACCCGGCCGTTGCTCGGCACGGTGCGCATCAGGTGGTGGAACTGACGCTGGATGGCGGCAAGATCCGGGAAGATGTCCGCGTGATCGAACTCCAGGTTGTTCATCACCAGGGTGCGCGGGTGGTAGTGGACGAACTTGGAACGCTTGTCGAAGAAGGCGCAGTCATACTCGTCCGCTTCGATCACGAAGAAGGGGGCAGAGCCGAGACGGGCGGAAACCGGGAAGTTGCCTGGCACGCCGCCAATGAGGAAACCGGGTTCCAGCTTGGCGTACTCCAGCACCCAGGCCAGCATGCTGGCGGTGGTGGTCTTGCCGTGGGTGCCGGCGACGGCCAGTACCCAGCGATCCTGCAGCACATGCTCCAGCAGCCACTGGGGGCCGGAGATATAGGGCAGATTGCGGTCCAGCACATATTCAACACAGGGGTTGCCACGGCTCATGGCGTTGCCGATCACCACCAGATCCGGCGCCGGATCGAGTTGGGAGGGGTCATAGCCTTCGGTTAACTCGATGCCTTGTTGCTCGAGCTGGGTACTCATGGGGGGATAGACGTTGGCATCGGAGCCGGTCACCCGGTAACCAAGCTGTTTTGCCAACACCGCCAGACCACCCATAAAGGTGCCGCAGATCCCGAGAATGTGAATATGCATACCGCTTCCTTTCGCAGTAAAGGGAGTGCGCATTCTAGCAAGGTGACAGAAATTTGGCAGACCCAAGGAGATCACTGGCTGGATTTAAGTTCGTTAGCTTTATTTGGAGCTTGATTTCAGCTTAAATCGCCTTAAAATGCCTCGTTTTTGTGATGGCGGTCACGTGTTTCCGGCTGTCGCTCTTTCCGCGGAGAGTCTGTATGGGCAAGTTTTTGCTTTGCTATCTGGTCGGTGGTCTGGTGGCCATCAGTTGGGCTGCGCTGCCCGCTCATGGTCCCTGGGATCAGTGGGACCTCGCGATTTTTCATACCGTCAACGGCTGGCTCGGGCAGTCGGCGCTGTGGGCCGATCTGGTGGCTATCACCAATAATCGGCTGTTCGATCTGGCGGTACTCGCCTGTATGGGGCTGATCCTGGCTCGCTGTTTCTTCGCCCGGGATCTGGCGGGTCGTCGCCAGCTGGTGGCGATGGGCATAGTGATGTTGCTGAGCGCACTGGTGATCAACCAGCTTGGCCACCGATTGCCGGTGGAGCGACCCAGCCCGACCCTGATGGTGGCCGATGCCCTGCGGGTGACTCAGATCAGCGGTATTCCGACCAAGGACTCTTCCGGTGATAGCTTCCCGGGGGATCACGCTCTGTTCCTGATGATCTTCGCCGGCTACGCATTGCGCTATCTGCCGCGCTGGGCGGGAGTCACCGCATTGCTGATGGTGCCGATCTTTTCCGCGCCGCGCATTCTGGCTGGCGCGCACTGGTTTACCGATGTCTATGTCGGCGCGTTGGGGCTGGCGACCCTCTGCCTGCCCTGGCTGCTGTTGACCCCGCTAGCGGATCGGCTGATTGACCGCATAACCCCCCGATTGGTCAGCGTGCCACTGCTGCGTAGCCAGACCAACTGAGTCACTGCCGCAAAATAAAACGCCCCGACATGAAAATGTCGGGGCGTTTTGTTATCAACCCGCTAGATCATCAGCCTTGATAGCCGTTCGGGTTGTTGCTTTGCCAGCGCCAGGTATCGACCATCATCTGCTCCAGACCGCGCTCTGCCTGCCAGCCCAGCTCGGCACGGGCCAGCGTCGGCTCTGCCCAGCACTCGGCGATGTCGCCCGGGCGACGGGGTTTGATCTGGTAGGGAATGGGTCGGCCGCTGGCCGCTTCAAACGCCTTGACCATCTCCAGTACCGAGTAGCCCTGACCTGTGCCCAGGTTGTAGGTGAAGACGCCGGTGTCGCTCTTGATGCGCGCCAGTGCTTTCAGGTGGCCGATGGCCAGATCCACCACATGGATGTAGTCACGCACGCCGGTACCGTCAGGCGTCGGGTAGTCATTACCAAATACCCCCAGCTCCTTGAGCTTGCCGACACCCACCTGGCTGATATAAGGCAGCAGGTTGTTGGGGATACCGTTGGGATCTTCACCAATCAGGCCGCTCTCGTGGGCGCCGACCGGGTTGAAGTAGCGCAGCAACACGATAGCCCAGCGGGGATCGGATTTGGACAGGTCGCGGAGGATCTCCTCCACCATCAACTTGGAGCGACCGTAGGGGTTGGTGGCGCTGGTGGGGAAATCTTCCCGCAGTGGCACCGAAGCGGGATCGCCATAGACGGTGGCCGAGGAGCTGAATACCAGCCGGAAAACCCCGGCCTTGGCCATCTCTTCGCACAGCACCAGCGTGCCGCTGATGTTGTTCTGGTAGTAGGTGAGCGGGATCTGGCTAGACTCCCCGACCGCCTTGAGGCCGGCGAAGTGGATGACCGATTCGATCTGGTGGTTGGCGAACAGCTGCTGCAGGCAGGCTCTGTCCAGCACATCCCCTTCGACGAAGGTGACCGGTTTGCCGGTGATCTGCTCGACCCGCTTGAGTGACTCCGGTGAGGAGTTGGAGAGGTTGTCGAGTACCACGACCTGCTGCCCCGCGCCGAGCAGCTCAACCAGGGTGTGGGAGCCGATATAGCCGGCGCCCCCTGTGACCAGTATTGTCATTTTTTATCCCGTGTTCTGGTGAAACTGGGGCAGAGTCTACCCGTCCTGCCCGCTCGGGAAAAGGTTGAGATGCCAATGAAGCCCTTTGTATACCTCAATAATCGAGGCTGATATCCCCCTTGGCGCAGCAGGAGCAGGCCAGAGCCACGCCGCTCTCCAGATCCTGCGCGCTCAGGGTCATCACGCTCTGGCGCTCGATATCTCCCTCGGTGGAGCACCGGCAGGCGCCACATACGCCGGCGCGACAAGCAGCCATCATGGTTTCCCCCGCCGCTTCCAGCGCCGCCAGCAGGGTCTGGCCCGGCAGGATTTTCACCCTTTTGCCGCTCTTTTTCAGGGTTAACCAGAAGTGGTCGCTGGCGGTAGCGGCGGGCTCTACGGGGGGCAGGCCAAAGGATTCCTGATGCAGCTGCTCTGGTGGCAGCCCGAGTTCTGCCAGCATGGTGCTGATAGCCGCCATATAGGGGGCCGGGCCGCAGAGATAGACATGGCGTTCGCGCAGATCAGGGGCCAGTTCGGCCAACATGGCGGGAGTGAGTCGGCCCACCCAGGGATGAGCCTTCGGCGCCTCTTCCAGTATCAGGGTATGACGCACACCGGCATGAGCCGCAGCCAGCGCAGCCAAGTCATCTGCGAAGATCACATCTGCTGGCGAGCGGGCGCTATGGATAAAGCGGATATCGGCATCCGGCCGTTTGGCGAGCTCGTCTCGCAGCATGGCCCACATGGGGGTTATGCCGGATCCAGCGCTCAAGAGCAGCGGCCGTTCGCAAGGCAGGGTGGTCAGGTTGAAATCGCCAAACGGGCCATCGGCCCGGATGTGATCTCCCACCTGCAAGGTCTGGTGCAGATGGCGGGAGACCCGTCCCACATCCTTGATGGTTACCTGCCAGCACCCGTCCTGCGGGCTGGAGGAGAGGGTATAGGCGCGGCACTCCGGCTGGCCATCAATCTCGGTATGCAGGGTGATACACTGGCCCGCCAGCACGGGAGGGAGGCAGCCAGAAAGCGGCGCTAACTGCCAGCTCACCACGTCGTGGGTGTTCTGTTGGCGGCCAATGCAGGTGAGCGTGAGAGAGGTCATCACAAGGCTCCTTATTTTTGAAACGGTTTGAAAAACGTCTGATGAAAAAGCCGGATCCAGAAAAAAGGCGAGCCGGGCGGCTCGCCAAACGCTTACAACATGAGGTGACGATCAGGCCGCCAGTATTTCTGCCAGATCCGCTTCGGCTGTGGTGGTCCCTTTTAGGCCAAACTGCTCTTCCAGCACCTTGAGCAGGGCCGGGGTGAGGAAGGCGGGGGCGGTTGGGCCGGTACGAATGTCTTTCACCCCGAGGGAGAGCAGGGTGAGCAGAATGACGATGGCTTTTTGCTCGAACCAGGAGAGCACCAGCGTCAGCGGCAGATCGTTGACCCCGCACTCGAACGCCTCGGAGAGCGCCAGTGCCAGCTGAATTGCGGAGTAGGCATCGTTGCACTGACCCACATCCAGCAGGCGCGGAATGCCGCCGATGTCGCCAAAGTCGAGCTTGTTGAACTTGTACTTGCCGCAGCCCAGGGTGAGCAGCAGGCTGTCTTTTGGTGCAGCCTTGGCAAATTCGGTGAAGTAGGCGCGCTCGGCCTTGTCTCCGTCACAGCCGCCCACCAGAAAGAAGTGGCTGATCTCTCCGGCTTTCACCTTCTCAATCACTGCCGGGGCAGCCTGCATCAGGGCATTGCGGGCAAAACCGATGGTGATGAAGTGCTCGAGTTCGGTGTGTTTGAAGCCTTCCCGCGCCAGTGCTTTCGCCACCACGGCGGAGAAATCATCCCCCTCCAGATGAGTGACGCCCGGCCAGCCGACGATGGAGCGGGTGAAGATACGGTCACTGTAGTTGCCCACATTCGGGTCGATGATGCAGTTGGAGGTCATCACCACTGCGCCCGGGAAGTTGGCAAACTCCTTCTGCTGGTTCTGCCAGGCGGAGCCGTAGTTGCCCACCAGATGGGGGTACTGTTTGAAGAAGGGGTAGGCCAGCGCGGGCAGCATCTCGCCGTGGGTGTAGACATGGACGCCGGTCCCTTTGGTCTGCTCCAGAATGAGCTTGAGATCCACCATGTCGTGGCCGGAGACCAGAATGCACTTGCCGGGGATTGGCGTGACCCTGACCTGGGTCGGTTCCGGATGGCCGAAGGCGCTGGTTTCACCCAGATCCAGCATCTCCATGATTTTGAAGTTGAGCTGACCGATCTCCATGGCGCAGCTGAACAGCCGACCCATTTCGCTCGGGTCTGTGCTGAGCCAGCTCATGATGCGGTGGAATTCGGCGGCCACCTCGTCGCTCTGCTGATCCAGCACCCGGGCGTGCTCCATGTAGGCGGCGGCGCCCTTGAGGCCATAGAGGCAGAGCAGGCGAAGCCCCATGATGTCTTCGTTCACCTCGCTCTTGCCCCGATTGGGGGCGGCTGGCGCGGCATGGGCAAGTTGCTCCAGCAGCTCGGCACCGGGCTCGAAGTGGGCGGACTGCGGCAAGTCGTTCACCTGCACTGCCATCCCAGTCAGACGATCGGCCAGCTGCTGGCGATAAGTGAGGGCCTGATTGGCGTAGGCCACAATGCGGGCGGAGTCGAAGTTGACGTTGGTGAGGGTGGCGAAGAAGGCCTTGGGCACGAAGGCATCGATTTCGCGGTCGATGATGTTGTGCTCGCGGGCGGCCTGCGCCCAGGCGCTGAGCCCTTGCAGGGTATAGATCAGCACATCCTGCAGATCCGAGGTTTCCGCCGTCTTGCCGCACATACCTTGTGCGTAAGCACAGCCGTTGCCAGCCGGGGTACGAATTGTCTGTTCACATTGCACACAAAACATCATGCCTCTCCTAATTGGACATTTCAGTTGTCTGTTTTGTGGCGATTCTATTCCTCTCGCGAAAAACTTAATAGGCATTCAGTTTGCCAATTAAGATTCCCTTGATGCAGATCAAAAACAAAAAAGCCGCCCAAACAGGGCGGCAAGCGGGTGGATAACAGGAGAGACAACTCAGGTTTGCAACAAAACTCACTTTAACAATGGGTTAGGCCAGATAAGCGCGCAGCATCCAGACCAGTTTTTCCTGTTGCTGCACATAGTCGGAGAGGATGGAGGCGGTGCCCTCATCACCGGCTTCGGCAGCCTGGCCCAAAATACGGCGTTGGGCGACCAGCAGTTCGCGGAAGCTCTCCAGCAGCGATTCGACACAGGCGCGGCCATCGTGCAGCCCCTTCTGCTCGGGGATGGCTGAGACTTTCAGGTAGTCGCTGAAGCTGTGCATGGGCACGCTATCCAGCGTCAGGATCCGCTCGGCCAGGGTATCGACCTTCAGCAGCAGGTCGTTGTAAATCTCTTCAAATTTCAGGTGTAGTTCGAAGAACTGGTTGCCACGGATATTCCAGTGGAAGCCGCGCACGTTCATGTAGAGGATCTGGTAGCTGGCCAGCAATTTGTTCAACTCGGCTGCCAGGACTTGTGATTGAGCAGTATCAAGACCAATCGGGCTTTTCATCATTCACCTCCAGATGTGGAAATCGGTTTGAAATTGTCTTTCGGAACGCAGTTAGAGTAACGCCTTGCAAAATAGAGGGACAATTGCTCGTGGCTAACGGTTTGATAGCTAATGGCTATCAAACCGTACGTAGTAGTGCGGGGGGATCAGGAGACGTATTTTTCGAGCAGCGCCATCAGGATGGCCTGACATTCGCGGTCTGCTTCGCTATCGACCTTGCTGGCGCGAAAGTGGAGCTGAAAGGCGCGCATCACGGCGCGGCTCTGCTCATCCCACTGGCCAGTCTGGGGCAAGCCATAGCCATAGCGGGCCAGCTGCTGCTGCCACATTGCCGCATCCCATTCAGGCAGGGGGCTGGCCAGCAGCTCGGCAACCCGAGCTTCATCGGGCCAGGCACCAACCCCGTATTCCAGATAGAGCTGGCGCCAGGGGAAGTGGGGACCGGGATCCTGTTTGCGCTCGGGGGCGACATCGCTGTGACCCAGTACCTGAGTGGCCGGGATCTGGTAGCGGGCGACCAGTTCCTGACTGAGGGCGCCGACGGCGGCAATCTGCGCGGGGGTGTAGGGTTGCCAGCGCCGCGCATCGGGGGCCAGCTGCTCATCTTCCGCTGGATAACCGAGGTTGACGATCTCGATGCCAAGGGAGCTGGCATTGAGCCCGGCATATTGGTGCCAGCGGCTTCGCCCTGCATGCCAGGCGCGTTCGCTCTCCGGCACCAGCTGATAGATCGGCAGCGGGGTCTCGCGGTTTTCGCGGGGGATCAGGTAGTGGGCGCTCACCTTGTGCTCCGGCTCGGTCAGCAGGCGCAGGGAGTTGGCATCATCTTCGTCGGTGTAATGGAGGATCAGAAAGGCGATGCGGGCGTTCTGGTTGGCACTTTGATAGCGGGTAGAGAGCTGATACCCGGCCGGAGTGCAGCCACCCAGCAGCAGGAAGAAGAGGGGGAGTAACAAGCACCAGCGCCATCCCCCTGCTGCAGCCGGTCCGGTGAGCGTGGTAAGAGTGAGTCGCTGGTGCATGTCGAAGGCTCTGCTCGGTCAGCCGCGCTGCTTGTTAGCCGCGGTACTTGGCAGTGAGGCCGATCAGGAAGTTGCGCAGGATCTGATCCCCGCAATCCTGATAGTGCTTGTGATCCTTGGAGCGGAACAGGGCACTGAGCTCGGATTTGGAGAGGCTGAAGTCGGCGAGTTTGAGGGTGCCGAGCATATCCTCTTCTTTGTAGTTGAGGCCAATGCGCAGCTTGCGCAGGATCAGGTTGTTGTTGATCCGGTTCGGGATCACCTGGGCGGGGGCATCCGCTCGCACACCACGGCGGGCGATGATGAAGCCATCCAGAAATTGGCTCAGGGCCGCATCGGGGCAGGCAACATAGCCTGCTTCTTGCTCTTCCCCTTCCGCCGCTTCTTTCATCAGCCAGCTGTGCAGATCGGTGTGGGTGACCGGCAAGTTGCCTTTGGCGAACATGTCGACCATCTCATCGTTGCTGATGGTGAGGGCGTAGCGCAGACGGCGCAGAATATCGTTGTTGGTCATGATGACTCCTGTTTAAACGGCGCAACTTTACCATCTGGCGGCCCCCGCGTCAGAAAAAGCGGGGACCGATACAGTTTCAATCAAGCAAATTGGCGTCAGGGAAGATAGCGAGGAGCCTCCTGACGCACCAGTTCCAGCGCATCCTGCAGTTCCAGCAGTTCTGGCTCCAGCTCGCTGACCACCATGCCGTCACGCAGTTGCTGCTCCAGCTGGGAGAGTAGCCGCTGCAAGCCGGGCACCCCGGAGTAGGCGCAACCACCGTTAAGGCGGTGGATCTGGGTCAACACCTCCTCATCGGCAATTTCACTCGCCAGCGCGGCATCCAGCACTGGCTCGACTTCGTCGAAGTTGGCCAGCAGCATGGCCAGCATCTCTTTGGCGAGCTCCTCTTTCCCCGCCGCCTGACGCACCGCCAGTGCCCAGTCGATCTGCTGGGCACCGTCATTCTGGTGACGGCGATGGGCAAAATCGGTGATCAGCTGGGCCAGCATGCTCTCGTCGATGGGCTTGGTCAGATAGTCATCCATCCCCTGGCGGATCAGCCGCTCCCGTTCACCGGGAATGGCGTGGGCGGTCACCGCTACGATCGGGGTGGTGGTGTTGAGGGACTGGTTGCGGATCGCCTGGGTGGCGCTGATGCCATCCATGATCGGCATCTGGATATCCATAAAGATGATGTCGAATGGCTGGCTGCGGGCCTGTTTGACCGCCTCCTTGCCGTTCTTGCACACCACCACCTGACTGACCATCTCCTTGAGCATGGCGGCGATCAGCTTGAGGTTGGCGGCGTTGTCATCCACCGCCAGCACCTTGATCGGTTGCAATGGGTGGTGGGCGGGCTGCGCTGGCAGTTTGTGGCGGCTCGCTTCCGGTGAGAGCAGGGCGTGCAGCAGCTTGCGATGGTTGACCGGTTTGGAGAGGCAGTGCTGGGCACCGTGGGCCAGCATAGCTTCATAGAGCGCCGGTTCGTGGCTGCTCAGCAGCACTATGGTGTTCTGCTGCTGACCGCTCAGGCTGTCGAGCCGCTGAAGCACTTGCTGCGGTATGTGTCGGGTGCTGCTGCCGATCAGCACCATATCCTGCTCGCTCATTTCAGGCCAGGAGGCGTCAATTGCCAAGGGGTGCACGTCGAGCTGCCACTCCGCCAGCAGCGCAAGCAGCGAGGCTTGGGCGAAGGTGTCCGGTTCCAGCAGCCAGAGCCGTTTACCCTGAATACGATCCAGCGGCAGCTGGTCGGTTTGAGGCAACGGTGAGACCTCGACATCCAGACTGAATGAGAAGGTCGAGCCCTGGTCCAGTACCGATTCAAAACGGATCTGGCCACCCATCTGCTGTACCAGTTTCTGGGTGATGACGAGGCCAAGCCCGGTGCCGCCGTAGCGGCGAGAGATGGAGGAGTCGGCCTGGTTAAAAGCCTGGAATAGCTGGCGCTGTTGCTCTGGCGAAATGCCGATGCCGGTATCGCGGATCTGGACGTTGAGTCTCACCTTGTGGTGGCCGCTGCCGATCTGTTCGATATGGACATCTACGTTACCCTGCTCGGTGAACTTGATGGCGTTGCCCGTGAGGTTGGTCAGCACCTGTTGTAGCCGCATGGGGTCACCGGTGAGGGTGTCCGGTACGTTCGCATCCACCCGTAGCGACAGTTCCAGCTGTTTGTCGTGGGCACTGGGGCCGAGCAGGTGCATGGTTTCATTGAGGGTGTCGCGCAGGCTGAACGGGATATGCTCCAGCTGCAGCTTGCCCGCCTCCAGCTTCGAGAAGTCGAGGATGTCGTTGATGATGCCAAGCAGGTTGCGCGCCGACTTCTCGATGGTCTGCATGTAGTCGGTCTGGCTCGGGGTTAGACTGGTTTTCAGCAACTGGCGGGTGAAGCCGATGACCCCGTTGAGCGGGGTGCGCAGCTCGTGAGACATGTTGGCCAGAAACTCCGATTTGACCCGTGCCGCCTCCTGCGCCCGTTTCTTGGCCATGTCGAGCTCGACGTTCTGGATCTCGATCTGTTCCAGGGTTTCGCGCAGGTCAGAGGTGGCCTGATCGATATTCTGTTGCATCTCTTCGTGATATTCGGAGAGCGCCTTGGCCATGGCGTTGATGCCGTTTTTCAGCATATCCAGCTCGCCGGTGAGCTGGCCGCTGACCCGGGTATCGAGCCGTCCCTCCCTGATCTTGTGCACTGCCTGCACCATGTTGGTGATGGGCTGGGTCACGCTCTTGACCAGCCGGAAACCAAACAGGGTGCTGAAGGCGACGCCGATGATCACCATGATGATGGCGAAGAAGGTATCGCGGTACTGCAGCAGCATGGCCCGATCTGTGGTCATCTGCATCGCGATATAACCGATCATCGGTGGCTCGGCATCGCTGGGTAGCGGGAAACCGTCCATGCTGGTTTCGGCCTGGATCGGGGTACGCAAAATGATATCGTCCCCCTGCAAGGTGATGCTGGTCAGATCCGGGATCGGCACCCCATCTGGCAATCTGAGGCGGGTGAAATCCCGGTGATAGTTCGAGGTGACGAACAGCTGGTTGTCCTGGGTGAAGACAGCGATGGACTTGATCAGCGGAGAATTTTTGCGGTGGGTCAGGCCAATCAGCCGCTTGAGGGACTCGCGGCTGTGCTGGGTCATGCCATATTCACTGGCAATCGCCAGGGGTTCAATGATGTTGATCCCCTGATCGATGAGGTTGTTTTCCAACTGCTGATAGCGGTGGAAGGTAAAGTAACCGGCCATCAGGCCACCGATGATCAGGGTGGGCAAAATGGTAAAGGCGAGAACGCGTGCTCTCAGGCCATATTTGGTCATACGAACAGGTCACCAGTGAACTGGATTGGCGATAGGGTCGATGGCAATACACGGGCTCTGTGGCCGTATTTGGTCATACTATTATTCTTGTGGGACAATACCCAGCTGCAGATTCCACAATCATGACATAGCCACCTATAGGCACCAAGTTTTATGGCCCAGTTTTTCAAGCCCCAAAAGAAGTCAACCCAGCTCCAACGTATTGAATTTACGATAGACAGTCTGGATCATCATTGCGTCGGTATTGGTCGTTACCAGGGTAAGGCGATCTTCGTTGAAGGGGCGCTGCCCGGCGAGGTCGTCAAGGCTCGCATCACCGAAGACAAGAAACAATATGGCCACGCGGCGTTGCAACAAGTGGTGACGCCCGCGGCCAATCGCATTGCCCCCTTCTGCAGCCACTTCCGCGAGTGCGGCGGTTGCAATGCCCAGCAGATGTCAGTAGCCGATCAGCAGGCTGCCAAGGCGGCGGGACTGGTCAGTCTGTTCGAGCGGTTGGGCAATATTCAGGCCCCGGCACTGGATCCGGTACTGACCGGTGAAGATCGCGCATACCGCCGGGTCTGTCGACTGGCCATCAAATTTGACAAAAATGGTCGCTGCACCCGGGTCGGTTTTCGTCGTCGCAACAGCAACGATTTGGTTGAAATCGACGGCTGCCCGGTGCTGACTGCACCGCTCTCGGCACTTATCCCGCCGCTGCGTGAGTGCCTCAACCGGCTCAAGAGCCAGCGCGAGCTGGGCCACGCGGAGCTTATCCAGGCCGAGCAGGGGATCTTGATGCTGCTGCGCCATACCGGTCGCCCCAATGAGGCGGATCGCGCCCTGCTGGTGGCGTTTGCCCAGGCGCAGGGGATCGACCTCTACTTGCAGGCGGCGGATGAGCGTATCGAAGCGCTGCAGCAACAATTTTCCCCGTCCTACTCATTGGATGGCCTGTCTCTTGCATTTGTTCCCGGTGATTTCATTCAGGTCAACGGCCCGATCAACCAGAGCATGGTTGAGCAGGCGCTGGCATGGCTCGGCGCGACCAAAGATGACAAGGTGCTCGATCTGTTCTGCGGCATAGGTAACTTCACCTTGCCACTGGCCCATCAGGCCCGCGAAGTGGTGGGGGTCGAAGGTGAGCTGGCCATGGTGCAGCGGGCTGAAGAGAACGCCCGCCGCAACGGCATTACCAATGCCCGTTTTTACAAGGCGGATCTGAGCGGTGACATCGTCGGCATGTCCTGGGCGCGGGAAGGGTTTGATCTGGTGCTGCTGGATCCGGCTCGCCCCGGTGCGCTGGAAGTGATGGGGCACGTAGTGAAACTTTCCCCCAAGCGGGTGGTCTATGTCTCCTGTAACCCGGTCACCCTGGCTCGTGACAGTCAGGTACTGGTGAAAGGGGGCTACCGTCTGGTGCGTCTGGGTATGCTCGACATGTTCCCTCACACAGGTCATCTGGAATCCATGGCGCTGTTTGAGCGGATCTAGAAAACTGATGCCCAGATGCGCCACCGCGGCCATCTGGCGTCTTTGGTTCGGTTGCGCGAGAGCGACAAAAGCTCACCCAGTGTGACAGTTTGGCGCTGTTTGGGCTGTCGTGATTGGGGTAAGCTAGGCACTCGTACATAGGTAGGGCCGGTGGGGCTACTCTATTGTCTTTTTTGACAATATGCCTTGAAAAGCCTCCCAAACATCCCCATTTGACGCAGTCTCATGAGGAGAGAAAGCGTTAGCTTTCGGCCCGATAATTTAAAGGATTGATACCATGGTGGCGGTTCGCGATATTCATTTGAAAGATAACTTCACTCTGGAGGAGTGGGTTGGCTCACTCGCACTCAGTGACAGTGACAAAGATCAGCTGCGAACTGTTTACCAGTATTGTCTGACGCTCGGAGACGAAGCCCTCACCAGCCGCCTGCTGGTGCGTGGCGTCGAGATGGCGGGCATCTTGTTGATGCTCAGCATGGATCTCGGCACCCTCAAGGCCGCGATCATCTACCCCTTCGTCGAGGCGGGTCTCATCAGCCAGGAGCGGATGGACGAAGACTTCGGCCCCAAGATCGCCAAGCTGGTGGAAGGGGTGCTGGAGATGGAAGCGATTCGCTCCCTGCAGACCCTCCATCGCAGTGAAACCTCGCCGGAACAGGTCGATAACGTGCGCCGCATGTTGCTCGCCATGGTCGAGGATGTGCGTGCCGTGGTGATCAAGCTGGCGGAGCGGATCGCCTGCCTGCGGGAAGCAAAAAAAGCGGATGAAGAGACCCGGGTCTTGATGGCTCAGGAGATCACCAACATCTATGCGCCGCTGGCCAACCGGCTCGGCATCGGCCAGCTCAAGTGGGAGCTGGAAGATCTCGCCTTCCGTTACCTGCACCCGGACACCTACAAGCAGATCGCCAAGCAGCTCGATGAAAAGCGTCTTGATCGGGAGCGTTACATCCGCGAGTTTGTGCAATCCCTGCGGGATGGCCTCAAAGAGGCGGGGGTCGAGGCTGAAGTCAACGGTCGTCCGAAACACATCTACAGCATCTGGCGCAAGATGCAGAAAAAACACCTCGAATTCAACGAGCTGTTTGACGTGCGTGCGGTGCGGGTAGTCACCAAGCGGCTGCAGGATTGTTATGCGGCGCTCGGCATCGTTCATACCCACTTCCACCATATTCCCCGCGAGTTTGACGACTATGTCGCCAACCCCAAACCCAACGGTTACCAGTCGATCCATACCGTAGTGGTCGGGCCCGAAGGCAAGACAGTCGAGATCCAGATCCGTACCGATCAGATGCATCAGGATGCGGAACTCGGCGTAGCGGCTCACTGGCGCTACAAGGAAGGGGCCCATGCGGTCAACAAGGCCAACAATTTCGAAGACAAGATCGAGTGGCTGCGCAAGCTGCTTGCCTGGCAGGAGGATCTTTCCGAGAGCGGTTCCCTGCTCGAGGATCTGCGCAGTCAGGTGTTCGAAGATCGGGTCTACGTCTTCACCCCGAAAGGGGATGTGATCGACTTGCCAGCAGGTGCGACTCCGCTCGACTTTGCCTATCACGTCCACAGCATGATCGGCCACCGCTGCATTGGTGCCAAAATTGATGGCCGCATCGTGCCCTTCACCTACGCGTTGCAGACCGGCGATCAGGTCGAGGTGATCACCCAGAAGGAGCCGAACCCGAGCCGCGACTGGATGAACCCCAACTCTGGTTTCCTGCGCTCCAGCCGGGCGCGGGCCAAGGTGGCGACCTGGTTCAAAAAGCTGGATCGGGACAAGAACATAGTGGCCGGTCGCGAGCTGTTCGAGAAAGAGCTCGATCGCCACAACCTCAGCATGTCCAAGATCGACAAGGGCAACATGCTGCGCCGCTTCAATCAGGAGAGCACCGACGATCTGCTGGCCGGGATTGGCAGTGGCGATATCCGCATCAACCAGGTGCTCAACTATCTCGACACCTGCTACAACAAGCCGACGGCGGAGGAAGAAGATCGCCGCCTGCTGGAGAAGCTGGAACAGAAGGCCAATGCGCCGCTGCGCCACAAACCCAAAGATCACATAGTGGTGGAAGGGGTCGGCAACCTGATGACCCATATCGCCCGCTGCTGTCAGCCGATCCCGGGAGACTCCATTCAGGGCTTCATCACCATGGGGCGCGGCGTCTCCATCCATCGGGAGGATTGCGAGCAGCTCAAGGAGCTCTGCCGTCGTAACCCTGAGCGGCTGATCGATGCGGTGTGGGGGGAGAACTACTCCGGTGGTTACGGCCTCACCATCCGGATCATCTCCAACGATCGCTCCGGCTTGCTGCGCGATATCACCACAGTGCTGGCTAACGAGAAGATCAATGTGATGGGGGTACGCTCGCGCTCGAATGTGCGTGAGCAGACTGCCGAGATCGACATGGAGCTGGAGATCTACAACATCAACGCCTTTAACCGGGCGTTGGCCAAGTTGAGCCAGCTTAACGACGTGATCAGCGCC
Source organism: Aeromonas sobria (assembly GCF_000820145.1). GTDB lineage: Bacteria > Pseudomonadota > Gammaproteobacteria > Enterobacterales > Aeromonadaceae > Aeromonas > Aeromonas sobria. Next base: position 86,900 of record NZ_CDBW01000042.1, read on the forward strand.
AAGCGTCTCTGATTGTCATCAAGAACCAACTCGTGACCGACCGCCAGGTCGGTCACTGTTTTCCCCCTGTGGTACCAATCAACAAGCGAATATCCCGTGTCCCTGCGTTACGACCGCTCTCACTTGCTCGACATGAGATTGACCGGCCGCGCGGCTTGATGTTGCTTGATCCCCATTTAACGAATCGAAAGTGAGTAGCCCATGTCTCAACGTTACGACCTTCCCCAACTGCTCGACATCATGGCTCGTCTGCGCGATCCGCAAACCGGTTGCCCTTGGGATCTGAAGCAGAACTTCCAGAGCATAGTGCCGCACACTCTGGAAGAGGCCTATGAAGTGGCCGATGCCATCGAGACCGAGGATTGGCAGGGGTTGAAAGGGGAGTTGGGCGATCTGCTGTTTCAGGTGGTCTTTTATGCCCAGCTTGGTAAGGAACGAGGACTGTTCGATTTTGCCGATATCATCGATACGGTGAGTGAAAAGCTCATTCGCCGCCATCCTCACGTCTTTTCTGATGCAGACCTCGATAATGAGCAGGCGGTGAAGGCCAATTGGGAAGCGGAAAAAGCCAAAGAACGGGCCGCGCTTGATAAAGAGAGCGTGCTGGACGATATCCCGCTCTCCTTGCCCGCCTTGACCCGCGCCGCAAAAATTCAGAAACGCTGCGCCACCGTCGGCTTTGACTGGAAGACGCTGGGGCCGGTGGTGGACAAGATCCACGAAGAGATCGACGAAGTGATGGAAGAGGCGTTGATGGCCGATGTGGACGAGGCGCGGGTCAGCGACGAACTCGGCGATCTGCTGTTTGCCACCGTCAATCTGGTGCGCCATCTGGGCAAGGATCCGGAGCAGGTGCTGCGGGGCGCCAATGCCAAGTTCGAGCGGCGCTTTCGTCAGGTTGAGCAGTTTATCGCCGCAGAAGGCTTGAAAATGACCGATTGCACCCTTGAAAAGCTAGATGCTGCCTGGGATCGGGCCAAGGAAACCGAGCAAAATTGATTTGGCGCAAGATGGGGTGACGATGAGCCTGATAGATTTTTGTTCATTGTTTGGGAGAGGGGTTTTTGCTATATTGTTTCCCCGTCCTGCTTCATCCCCGAAGCACCCCTTAAAACTCCCTAAACTTCTTTCAGGTTCAGCATGACGACAAAATATATTTTTGTAACTGGTGGCGTTGTTTCATCCCTCGGCAAAGGCATTGCCGCAGCTTCTCTGGCGGCCATTCTGGAAGCCCGTGGTCTGGATGTGACCATCATGAAACTGGACCCCTATATCAACGTGGATCCGGGCACCATGAGCCCGACCCAGCATGGTGAAGTGTTCGTAACCGAGGACGGGGCCGAAACCGATCTGGATTTGGGCCACTACGAGCGTTTCATCCGCACCAAGATGACCCGTCGCAACAACTTTACCACCGGCCGTATCTACGCCGATGTACTGCGTAAAGAGCGCCGTGGTGACTATCTGGGTGCCACCATTCAGGTTATCCCGCACATCACCAACGCCATCAAAGAGCGGGTGATTGCCGGTGCCGAAGGCCATCGGGTTGCCATCGTCGAAGTGGGCGGCACCGTGGGTGATATCGAATCCCTGCCGTTCCTCGAAGCGATTCGCCAGCTGGCGACCATCGTTGGCCGCAACAACGCCATGTTCATGCACCTGACGCTGGTGCCTTACCTGGCGGCTGCCGGTGAAGTGAAAACCAAGCCGACCCAGCACTCCGTTAAAGAGCTGCTCTCCATCGGTATCCAGCCGGATGTGCTGATCTGCCGCTCTGACCGTGCCATTCCGGCCAATGAGCGCGCCAAAATTGCCCTGTTCTGCAACGTGCCAGAGCGCGCCGTCATCTCCATGAAAGACGTCGACTCTATCTACAAGATCCCGGCACTGCTCAAGTCCCAGAATCTGGACTCCTACTTCACCGAGCGTTTCGGTCTGGAGTGCAAGGAAGCCGATCTGTCCGAGTGGGAGCAGGTTGTGTTCGAAGAGGCCAACCCGACTGCAGAAGTGACCATCGGTATGGTCGGCAAGTACGTATCCCTGCCGGATGCCTACAAGTCGGTCAACGAAGCACTCAAGCACGGTGGTCTCAAGACCCGTCTTTCCGTCACCATCAAGTACATCGACTCCCAGGATATCGAGACCCGTGGCTCCGAGCTGCTGGAAGGTCTGGATGCGATTCTGGTCCCGGGTGGCTTCGGTGAGCGTGGCGTGGAAGGCAAAATTCTGGCGGCCCAGTATGCCCGTGAGAACAAGATCCCCTACCTGGGTATCTGCCTCGGCATGCAGGTTGCCATGATCGAATTTGCTCGCAACGTCGCGGGTATGGCTGGCGCGCACTCTTCCGAGTTCAAGAAAGATTGTGCCTATCCGGTTGTCGGCCTCATCACCGAGTGGGTTGATGAAGAAGGTAACGTCGAGACCCGTACCGAAGGCTCTGATCTGGGCGGCACCATGCGTCTGGGTTCCCAGCTCTGCCACCTGGTCGAAGGTTCCAAGGTGCGTCAGATGTACGGCAGCCCGACCATTTACGAGCGTCACCGTCACCGTTACGAAGTGAACAACAAGCTGCTGCCGCAAATTGAAGCAGCCGGTTTGAAAGTGACCGGTCTCTCCGCCGACAAGAAGTTGGTGGAAATTATCGAGATCCCGGATCACCCCTGGTTTGTGGCAGCGCAGTTCCACCCGGAGTTCACTTCCACTCCTCGTGATGGCCACGCTCTGTTCGCCGGGTTTGTGAAGGCGGCAGGCGAGTATCAGAAGCGTAATTTGAAGTAATTTAAAATAAATGCGGTTGGGGCTCTGTGCCACAGCCGCTTTTTTTGGCATATTTTTGTTGTTTTTTTACGAAACCTGAGGAAATACACATGTCCAAGATCGTTAAAGTAATCGGTCGTGAAATCATCGACTCCCGTGGTAACCCGACCGTTGAGGCCGAAGTTCACCTAGAAGGTGGTTTTGTTGGTATGGCAGCAGCTCCGTCTGGCGCATCTACCGGTTCCCGCGAAGCGCTGGAACTGCGTGATGGCGACAAGAGCCGTTTCCTGGGTAAAGGCGTTCTGAAAGCCCTCGAAGCCGTAAACGGCCCGATTGCTCAAGCTCTGCTGGGTAAAGATGCCAAGGACCAGGCCGCTATCGACCAGATCATGATCGACCTCGACGGCACCGAGAACAAATCCAAGTTTGGCGCCAACGCCATCCTGGCTGTTTCCCTGGCTAACGCCAAAGCCGCCGCTGCTGCCAAAGGCATGCCGCTGTACGCTCACATCGCTGAGCTGAACGGCACCGCGGGTGTTTACTCCATGCCGCTGCCGATGATGAACATCATCAACGGTGGTGAGCACGCCGACAACAACGTCGACATCCAGGAGTTCATGATCCAGCCGGTTGGCGCCAAGACCCTGAAAGAAGCTGTCCGCATGGGCGCTGAAGTGTTCCACAACCTGGCCAAAGTGCTGAAGTCCAAGGGCTACAACACTGCAGTCGGTGACGAAGGTGGTTTCGCTCCTAACCTGAAATCCAACGCCGAAGCACTGGAAGTGATCGCTGAAGCCGTTGCTGCTGCCGGTTACAAGCTGGGCACCGACATCACCCTGGCGATGGACTGTGCTGCTTCCGAGTTCTACGACGCAGAGAAGAAAGAGTACAACCTGAAAGGCGAAGGTCGTATCTTCACCTCCAACGGTTTCTCTGACTACCTGGCTGACCTGACCACCAAGTTCCCGATCGTCTCCATCGAAGATGGCCTGGACGAATCTGACTGGGACGGTTTTGCTTACCAGACTGCTGAACTGGGCAAGAAAATCCAGATCGTTGGTGACGACCTGTTCGTAACCAACACCAAGATCCTGAAGCGCGGTATCGACAACGGCGTTGCCAACTCCATCCTGATCAAGTTCAACCAGATCGGTTCCCTGACCGAAACTCTGGCTGCCATCAAGATGGCCAAAGACGCTGGCTACACTGCCGTCATCTCCCACCGCTCTGGTGAGACCGAAGACGCGACCATCGCCGACCTGGCTGTTGGTACCGCTGCTGGCCAGATCAAGACCGGTTCCATGAGCCGTTCTGACCGTGTTGCCAAGTACAACCAGCTGATCCGTATCGAAGAAGCTCTGGGTGCCAAAGCTCCTTTCCGCGGTCTGAAAGAAGTTAAAAACCAGGCTTAATTTGCTGGTTTACCAGCCTCGGCTGGAATGAAAAAAAACCGGAACCCTTGGGTTCCGGTTTTTTTATGGCTGATCCTTGCCACAACGGCCTGAGAGGCGAGGGCGTTGTGCCTCTGGTCTCGGGTCAGACAAACGGGTGCGTGCGCTGATAGCGCCCTGCATGCGCCTTGAAGCCCAGTTTTTCAAACAGGGCGATAGAGCGGACGTTATCTGCATCGATATCTGCGGTGAGGCGGGTGACTCCCTGCGTGCAGGCGTGGGCGAACAGCAATTCCAGCGCCTCCGACATAAACCCCTTACGCCAATAGGCCGCATTGAGCAGGCAACCCACTTCGCAGCAGTGGCCCGCCTCGCTGAAACTGTGCAGGCCGCAGGTGCCGATCACCTTGTTGCTTTCCCGCTCGACAATCGCCCACTCAAGCGACTCATCCGTTTGCTCCAGCTGCACCACACTCGCCATCATTTGCACCACCATGGCGGGGGAGGTGAAGCAGGGATCAGAGGCAAACTCCATGGTCAGTGGATTGCCATAAATCTCGAACAGATCGGCGGCATCCTGCGGGCCAATGGTGCGCAGCACAATCCGTGTGCCGGTTAAGTCAGGCTTCATTTATCTCCTTGGCGCGGGTGTTACGTCAGCAAAGATACAGGTGAAAAACGAGACTGCGTGAAAGTCGGTCTCTGAAGGCAATTGGTGCTATCACGAAATATTTCTATCGTGAACGTCCGATTACGCTTCGCTAATCGACCTACGGGCTTTGTTATTCATTAACCTTGCATCTATTTTATTCGAAAAATCTGAGAAGCCATCCAGGTCAAAAGGGGCGTAAATTTTCTTGCGACTGTTAGTACGAATGACCATGCAATCCACTATGAGTAATTTTCCCATACTCACACCGATCATCTCTGTATAGGGTATGGATACTTTCTGGAAAAAGCGGTTTCTACCTACCACATCCTCGCTCCTCAATTCGACGGAAAACAATCTGGAGGCTTGAGCCATTGCAAACAGTACAACGAAGGCTACTAGCAGGATTTTTAAATATTGGTAAAAGAGCCAAGAGCCCAACTCCATGTCGAGTTGGGTTTTGTATGTACTGAGTGCAACAAACCCGATAAAAATCAATGTGATAAATATAAAGAACCGCTTGCTCATAGAGAGTAATGGTTGTTTCCAATTTAATGAATATTTCATTGTTTATTCCAGCTGGATAAAAATAACGTCCACTTAATCAGTGAATGGCAGAAGAGCTCCACCGTGTCAGGAAAGTTTGCTATCGAGATAGTGGGTTATTAGGGTTTTTTTTGGCCGATTTATTCGCGATTGTCCGAATACGCTTCGCTATTCGAACCTACGAGCTAGCCTTCTTCTTTAATACAAGCACCATTAGTTGCTAATAATATTTTATCAATCAGATTTTCAATATTTCCATTATAACCTGATGATGCAATTGTTATCTCTCTGTGATTGTCTATCGCTACCAAGCATTCAACATATGCCTTCCCGGTATGTATTCTTATTGCGCGTAATCTGATAGGGGCTGTTGCTGCACATAGCTCTTGATTTACATTTTTCCCTATCTTTTTTAGAAGACGTTCATTTTTATTCCAGACGACCTTGTATTTACTTCTCGGAATTGAGTAGACAAATATTGTGGAGAACATAGCCATCACCAGAAAAGTAAGCACTAGTATCAACCAACCCCAGATGCCAAAAATTGGTTTCGAAGAGGTTAGTGCGCCAGCAATCAGTAGCAATGAAAATATTGTACAAGCAGTGCTGACTACTGCGCCAAGCCAGCTTATTACGGTTGAGTTACTTTCATACAATATGGTTTCTTGTGGTGGTATCATATTTTTTGTTTCCGATCTTCTTTATGGAAAATTATATATCAATGATTAGATGGACTGCGATACTAATTAGAGCATCGAGTCTTTCATATAACTCCAAATCAACTTTATAATTGTATTGGAAAGTTTAACTCAAATGTTGTCAGTCTATCTCAGGTGTTTGACGGTGTTTACTTTACCGCCTCTATAATGATTGTTGTTGCTACAGTAAATATATAGGTGAAAATCATGGCTCTCAATTATTGAGCAAGCTGTAGCTATTTTTTGTCATAGCAGAAAGTTAAATAACAGGGATTCAATATTCTTGCTAAAACTGAATCTCTACCGAATCCGCACTGCGCTTTGCCTCACCGTGATAAACCGCTTCGATATTATTGCCATCCGGGTCGAGGACAAAGGCGGCGTAATAGCCGGGGTGATAATTGCGTTCGCCGGGGCGCCGTTATCTTGGCCACCATGGGCCAGCGCGGTTTGATAAAAGCGATCCACCATGGCGTTGTCTTGCGCCTGAAAGGCGAGATGATGGCGGCCGGTCAGTACCCCCAGCGCGGCGGGGCTATCGACAACGGTGACAAACAGTTCGTCCGCCCAGAAGTAGCCATCACCTGTGCCTCCCAGCGGAATATCGAGGGCGGCCAGGGTCGCGGTGTAAAAGCGCTGGCTGGCGGTCAAATCTTTGACCACCAGCTGGATATGGTCGATCAGCCGACCCCGATGCAGGGTTTGTGTTTCCATACACCACCTTGATTTGAATGGTTTGAGTAGGTCATTGGCTTGTCGGTTGCCTGGCTTTGACAAAAAGGGGTCGGGCAAGATGTGGCATGGCTACCGCCCCTGAATTTCAGCCTCCAGTCTGCTGCTTTTTACCAACGGGTAATGGCTGGCATGGCTCATGGGAGACTCCGACGAGGCGTGTGTTGCCAATCGGGTATATTAGCGGCGGGCGGGCTAAGGGAAAGGGGGAGATGGCGGATTCCTGAGCAAGATCAATAAATTAATTAGTAAGGCCGTTTGATCGCCAGTTGGCGGGATGGGGCGAGCCTTGCGCGGGAAGGTGAAGGGCTGGCAGGGAGTGGTGTAGAGGGCGCGGTTTGCTGTTGCTCGCCGCTGGTTGGCTTTCAGATTTCAAAGAAGCGGAGCGGCAGTGCCGCCCCATATCAGAGTCAGCCTTTGGTCGGATTTTCCATGCAAGTGAGGGTTGGCTGGTCGTAACGCTCCAGCGTGGCTTCGTCCCCTTTGGTGAAGAAGGTGAGGTTTTGCCCTTCATAACGGGCGCCGCTGGCGCTGGGGGCTTCATAGGCGAGCACTTGTTGCTGCTTGTCGCCCTCGCTCAGGTTGATCACCGCGACCGGTAGCTTGGCATCGTTATAGAAGTAGGTGGAGAGGGTGACCGCCTTGCCACACTGGTAGTTGACCGGGGTCGGCACCATCAGCTGGCCGCCGCTGATCTGCAGCTCGGTGATCCGCAGCAGGTAGTTATCCTCCACGCACTGGCGCAGATCCTGCCCCTTCCAGCAGTCGTTGCGCCCCTTGATCCAGCCACGCTGCATGGCGCGCTCGGTCTTGAGCTGTTCGGGTGAGAGCGCGGCAATCGCTTTGGGGTAGAGGGCCGCCAGTTCGTTATCAAGGGCTGCCAGTCCGGCATCCTTGCAGATCAGGGTTTCGACCGCTCCGGCTGCTTTGCCGCAGTCAAAGGAGGGGGTCGCAGCGCTGGCCAGCAGAGGGGCAAACAGCAGGGTGGCAAGCAAGGTCTTGTTCATCGATAGATTCCAGCAATGAAGAGGGCGTATCGGCCTACTACAGCACACTCTAAGGGGCAATGCAGCTGTGGGGGCGAGCGCTTTTTGCAGGGGGAGGGGCGGTTGTGGCATAGCTTACTCGGGCGCGGAGGCGTTTGTTGTTGGCTGAGACAATAACGGGTTAACAACAGCACGGAGGCGTCGCTATTTTGAACGAACGCCCCAGTGGGTGGCATTGCGCTTTCGCTCCGCCTCAAGTGACGTGCTAGATTGCCGACTTTTGTTTATAACAAGCAGGCTAAAAATATGTTCAGGTTTTTGATGGGAGCCTTGTTGGCTATCACGCTGTCCGGTTGCGCCGCCATGTTCAATGGCACCAGCCAACAGGTTTCTATCCGCAGTCAGGATCCGGATGCGGAGATTTACGTCAACGATATGCTGCTGGGCCATGGCAATGTGATCACCTCGTTCAAGAAGAAAGAGAACTACATCATCACGGTCAGGCGTGCCGACTGCTACTCGGTGAGCATCCCGGTCTCCAAGTCGTTTGATGCGACCACCCTGCTCGGGATCTTTATCGATTTCGGCGTTGTCTCCATTCTGGTGGTCGATGGTGTCGGCACCGGTGCCTGGCAGAAGTTTGATCAGAGCGCCTATATCGTGGATCCACTCTGCAAGAAAGCCTGATAAGACCTGATGGGGGCATCGGGTGATGCATCCAGCTAACGGTTTTTGCTGATGTGAAAAACCCGACCTTCCTGCCGGAATGTCGGGTTTTTTGTGCAGGTAACGCGGGGCCGAGGGGCGGGTTATCCAGTTGCTTGGTTAGGCGCAGTTGCTTGGTTTTCCGTAGCAGCTTAGGCCAGCGCCAGTTGCTGGCGGCTACGCCACAGCCGCTCGTAGAAGAAGAACACCACGGTATTGATGGCTGGTTCGATCGCCGCCATCACGCCACCGGTGAGCAGCTCGCCGCTCAGCAGGAAGGCAACCCCGAAGGCGATGCTGAAGTGCACCAGTGCGAAGCTGCTGGTCTTGGCCTGCAGGCTGTGGTTTGGCTTGAACTTGTGCCAGCCAAGGTCATGAAAGTAGAAGGCGACCGTGTTGACGGCGGGCTCGATCAGGGCGATCAGGCTAGCGGTCAGCAGCTCACCGGTCAGCAGGTAGGCCACGGTAAAGGCGACACCGAAGTGCAGGATGGCAAAGCTGATGGTCTTTTTCATGATGGCGGCTCCCTCTGTTGATGCTGAGAGTATCCGCCGAAATGAGATTAAATGAAAACTATTCTCATCTATTGCCCGGATAGGGAAAACCTATCAAAGGAAAAGTGCCTCCGCACTGTCGTGAGGCAGGCTCGCGGTGTGCCAGCATTTCGGGCTGGCCGGATAAAAACAGGAAGCCCCGTGACGGGGCTTCGCTTTTCTGTCTACCGGGGCACAGGGTCGCTATTACTACTCTGAGACCTTGTTGAGCCACTCGACCCTGTACAGAAGACCTTGGACACCCATCTTTTGGGTTTGGGCTATGCTACGCCTTGCTCCAAAAGGTGGGTGTCCCAGATTTGCTTTGTTATGTGAATTTTACTCCCGCAAGCTGCTTTACATGCTTAGAGGCGTTGTTTCCTAAATCG
>NZ_CDBW01000043.1 GCF_000820145.1 Aeromonas sobria
ACCTATTTCAGGACTAGACAACCGCAAAAAGGCCAGTGCCAGGATGCGGTGTCACCATCATGCTGAGTTCACCATGCCGGGTTCATCCTGTCTGGTTCACGGCCCACATCGGCACGATAACGCCCTTTCGCGCGTTGATATCGAACCCCAATAAAAGAGCCCCTCTTGTGCAAAGAGGGGCTCTTTTATTATCTGGGCAGGCCATAGGCCCGCACTCTGTTATGACGGTGTCTCCTTGCGCCATTGCGCAAGGTACTCATATCTCATGCGAGCGCTTGGGCCAGCAGGTGGATGGGATGTTCGCAGCGAAATGCCGTGCTCATCTCGATCTGCCATTTGCAGGTTTCGCAATCGGTGATCACCAGATCGGGGGCCAGGCGGTTAATTTGATCAAACAGCCCTTCGCCGATGGTCTGGCTGGTTTCGTAGTTTTCCGACTTGAAGCCGTAGGTGCCGGCGATGCCGCAGCATTGGGACTCCAGCACGGTCACCTTGACCCCAGGAATGGCGCGCAGCAATTCGAGGGTGTAGATGACGCCGCCCATCTTCTCCATGTGGCAAGGGGTGTGGTAGGCGATGTGCAGATTGAGCGGCTTCATCGCCGGTTTGTTGCCTTTGTAGAACTCGTTCCACAGGAAGCGGGTCACCAGCGAGATGCGATCCCGCACCTTGTGGTTGTCCTGCTCCAGCAGGTGGGGGTATTCGTCCCGCAGGGTAAAGCCGCAGGTGGAGGAGGTGGCCAGCAGCGGCATCTCGTTGCCCAGCAGGGTGTTCTCCAGCTGCTTGATATTGAAGGCAGCCTGCTGCTTGGCCTTGTCCATAAAGCCGTTGGCAATCAGCGGTACGCCGCAGCATTTTTCCCGCTCCAGCAACTGCACGCCGATGTTCATGGCGTTGAGTACCTGTACCAGCTCCTTGCCAAGCTGCGGGTGGTTGTAGTTGACGTAGCAGCCGTGGAAGTAGGCTATTTGGCGCGCATAACTGGCCTGCGTAGCCTTCTGCTTTTTGTACCAGCCGCGGAAGGTACCCTGGGAGTATTTGGGCAGGTCGCGGTGGGAGGAGACCCCCAGCGCCTTGTCCAACACCATTTTCATTGGCTTGAGGCCGGTGGTGAAGTTGACCACGGGCGCCATCAGGGTAGACATGCTGCCCATCAGATCGGTGTGGGAGAGCACGAATTCGCGGATCCCCGGTTTGAAGCCGCTGTATTTGTCTTTGGCTTTGGCGATGATGTCGCCGATGCGCACCCCGCTCGGGCAGGCCACTTCACAGCGCTTGCAGTTGGTGCAGTGCTTGAGGGCGCTGTCAAACAGCTCCGGGCTCTTGATCCGCAGCCGCTCCCCATCCGGGCCCGCCTGTTTGGGGCCGGGGTAGGCGGGGTTGGCCTTGGCCACCGGGCAGTAGGCGGTACAGACGGTGCATTTGATGCACTGATCGAAAGTTTGGTTGGCGTGATCCAGTAGCATGATTTACTCCTCCCGGGCCGGATTGAAAGCAACAGGGATGCGGCAATGGGATTGTCGAGCGGGCAGCGCTCTGCCCGCAGTCAGAAAACAGAGGGTTGGCATCTCAGACGCCAGCCAGAATATGGCCAGCGGCCTGCCAGCCAGTGGCAACCGCAACACCGGAGCCGGAGCCCTCTTTAATGGGGTCGTAGTGGGCCAAGACACTGCCCGCACCATAGAGGTTGGTCAGCGGCTTGCCGCCGCGCAGTACCCGCAGCTTGTCGTCGGTTTTGACCCCGAAGCCCATGAAGGGGTGGTGGTCGAACAGGCGGCGACCGGCCCAGGCGTCACGCTCCTCCAGACTCAGCACATCGGCATTGAAGATGGGTTCGCGAATGCCACGCAGACGGGATTCCAGCCCGCGACTGAAGAAGCTGCCGGAGGCGAGCACGAAGTTGTCCGCCTCAAACAGCTGGTCGTCGCCATTCTGGCTGTGTACGCCGATGACTTTATCTCCCTCATAGCGGGCGCCCAGCACCCGTTCGCTGGTGAGGAAGGTACCGCCAAGGGCCATGAAACGGCGCTTGAGTGCCTCTTGCATCCGCATGCCGATCAGAGACGGCGGCATGGTTGCCACCTCCTTGATGGTGCAACCGGTGCGTTGCTCCAGCTCCGCCAGACGGGGGCCGACCAGACCCAGCGACAGGCAGGCGGGCAGCACGATATGGCGGCAATCGGGCACGCCGCTCTCCTGTACCATGCGGCTGATCTCGCGGGCCAGTTCGGCCACCAGCGGGTGTTTGCCCCCGCTCTGTTTATCAAACAAACGGGCGATATCGGCGGAGCGAAATTCGTGGGGATTGCGGCTGAACTCCGCCAGCTGTGGCAGGCGTATTTCACCAGTCAGGACGCGGCAGTGGGCGAAGCGGGGGTGGGTGGCCAGATTGGCCGCGGCCAGCGCCGGATGGAAGTCGCGAAAGCCTTCCATGGTGGCGAGCAGCAGGGCATCCGGGATCGGGGCATCGGTGATGCAGGCGCAGGTATCGGGGGAGAGCCAGGTGCGCTTGAGGGTGCCGATGGGGGTCAGGCGCTGGTGGTTGGTCTCGTTGTGCACCAGCGGCAATCCCTGCTCGGCGCAGTGGCGCTGCAGATCGGCAAGGCTCGCCTCGATATTTTCCATCCCGACTTTGCTGTAGGGGTGATCCGGATGGGCTGCCATAAAGGCGGGCAGCGTGGTGCGGGGATCTCCCTCGCTTTCGAGCAGATCGACCGAGCCGGAGGAGAAGTGCAGGGCGCTCTGGCCGGAGGCCATCAGCAGGGTCTTCTGGCCCGCCTCCACCAGCCGCAGGGCGGCCGAGAGCCCGGCCATGCCGCCGCCGATAACGATATTGTCGAACTTCATGACGGCTCTCCTTGTGAGTGGTCTCGGCTTGCAGCGGCGCGAGGGGGTTCGGCAACCAGTTGTGGCGCCGTCCACTCCCCCAGGCCAAACAGCCCTTCGTAGATCCAGTAGGTAAACTCGGCCTCGCGCAGGGCATCGCCCCACAGTACCGGGCGGGTCCCCTTGTAACGCTCCTCGAGGAACTGGCGCAGCATGACGCAAGCCTGACGACCGTCAGCCTTGCCATACTCCTGCATCAGACCGGCGGCGCGATAGGCGCACAGCTCGCCCTGACAGGGGCCCATTCCCAGACGGGTGCGGCGGCGCAGGTCGATGAGGTTGTCCACATCCAGCTCGCGCAGGGCATATTCGATTTCGCCTGCGGTGACCATTTCGCATTCGCAGATGAGGGCATTGGCTTTGGGGTTATCGCGGAAGAAGGCGATGACCCGCTCGCCATGGCGGTATTGGGCAGAACCTTCAGCGGGGGCCGAGAGCCCGGGGGCCGAGACTTTCTCCGGGTCCCGCGAGCCGGGCAGGTTCAGTTCGGCGGTCTGGCAGGGTTTGCTGTTGCCGAGTTTCTTGGCCAGCAGATCGGTGGCCCACTCGGCCATCAGGCGGTAGGTCATCAGCTTGCCGCCGGTGATGGTGTTGAAGCCCTTGAGGCCGTCGCGTTCGGCGTGATCCAGCAGCACGATACCGCGACTGATGTTGCGGCCGGTTTCGTCACCGTCTACCGCCACCAGCGGGCGCACCCCGGCGTAGGCACGCAGCAGACGGGTACGGGCCATGATGGGGGCGAGCTTGATCCCCTCGCGCAGCAGCACCTCCACCTCTTCTGGATCGACGGTGAGCTGGTCAATCTTGTTGTAATCGATGCGACTTGACGTGGTACCGATGAGGGAGATGGTATCGCCCGGCACCAGAATATCGGCATCTGCCGGTTTGCGGGCGCGGTTGAGCACCAGCTGGTTGATGCGGTAATCCATGATGAGCAGGGAGCCCTTAGCCGGGAACATGCGGATGCCGAGATCGGCGTATTCGCAAATTTGCTGGCCCCAGATGCCGGCGGCGTTGATCACCTCCTGACACTCTACCTCGAACGCTTCGCCGGTGCGGGTGTTGATCGCTTTGACCCCGTGTACCCGATCCTGACTGCGCAGCAGCCCCAGCACCTTGCTGTGGGTGAAGATACGGGCGCCATGTTCTTTGGCGTCCAAGACGTTTGCGGCGGCGAGGCGGAACGGATCGACCGTGCCATCCGGCACATGAATGGCACCGATCATCGCCGGGTTGGCATTCGGTTCGAGCAGCAGCGCTTCGCGGGGATCCAGCTGGCGGGTGTCGATACCGGCCAGGGCGCAGGCATCCATAAAGGTGCGTTGGAAATTGATGTCATCTTCCGGCAGGGTGAGGAAGAGGCCGCCAGTGTCCTCGACACAGTGGCTGGCAATTCGCTTGAGGATGCGGTTTTCCTGGATGCATTCGCGGGCGGACTCCTGATCCGTCACCGCGTAGCGGGCACCGGAGTGCAGCAGGCCGTGGTTGCGGCCGGTGGTGCCTGCGGCGATATCATCGCGCTCGAGCAGGATGCAGTCGATGCCGCGCAGTGCGCAATCGCGCATGATGCCGGCTCCTGTGGCCCCGCCGCCTATGATGACGACTTGTGTGGTTATTCTTTTCATTGTTGCCCGTCTCATCTCTTCCAGATGAGGCCAGTGTGGCCTACTTCTGAGTGGAAATGTTTGATATGGGCCAAATTTGTGTTCGCAAACGCGCATTTGTTTGCGCGTTAATGAGCATTCTGTGACATTTGTCACGCTGCTATCGCGTCGGTGACCTGGCTGGTAGCGGATGGCAGGCACAAAAAAGGGGCATCGGATGCCCCTGTTCGTTTCTGTTTGACGAGTCAGGTCGGTGTGTGACGCGTCAGCCGCAGCACTTCTTGTGTTTTTTGCCGCTGCCACAGGGGCAGGGATCGTTACGACCCGCCTTGAGGGGGGCTGGATCCTGCTCCCCCTCGGTGTAGACCCAGCGCCCTTGATTGCGCGCGAAGAGGGAGAGCTCATGCAGGCAGTGGCGCTCATCCCCCTCCAGAAACCAGGCTTTGAACTCCACCATACCGGTTTCATCCTCCGGGCCGCCCTGGCTGGCGATAATCTCTAGACCATCCCACTGAGTGTCGATGCGAGAGAGCTCTGCGGCGGTGAGGCCGCCGAGGTGGGCCGGATGCCAGCTATGGACCAGATACTCCCCCAGCCCGAGCACGAAGGCGCTGTAACGCGATCGCATCAGCTGCTCCGGGTTGTCAGCCACAGCGCCACCGTGAAGTGAGCCACAGCACAATTCGAGAGAAAGGGTTGAGCCGCAAGGACAAAGATTCATGATTTTTACATTCTGGCCGATTTGTTTAAGGGAATTGTAACGAAAGCTGGGCTCGCCCTGCCAGCACCTATACTGATGAGTAAGCAAGGAATTCCAATAAAAACAGCTGCAAGGATGTGAAAGATGACGCTAAAGCAGAAAATCCTGTTACTGGGTGCAGTCCCCGTACTGTTGATGGCCCTGGTGGTCAATCTCAGTAACTACATGGTCTCCAAAAGCGATCTGGAGTCAGAGCTGGTGGTGGCGAGGGAAGATGCCATCAAGGAGCGCAAGGCGCTGCTCAGCAGTTACATCATGATGGCCAAAACCGCCGTCGATGCCGTATATGCCCTGCCGGATTCACCGGAAAATCGTCAGAAGGTCAAAGAGTTGCTCAGGCCGCTGCGTTACAGCAGTGACGGCTACTTCTTTGTCTATGACTTTGAGGGCAACACAGTACTGCTGCCGACCCGTGCCGAGCTGGAGGGAAAAAACCGCTGGAACGACAAGGATGCCAAGGGCAAGTTGCTGATCCAGGACATTCTAAAGGTGGCCCGTCAGGGGGATGGGTTCTCCGAGTACTGGACGGCCAAACCCTCCATCGGCCGTGATGCCCCCAAGCTGGCCTTCAACATGGTGCTGGATAAATACCAGTGGGTGATCGGAACCGGTTTTTATATCGACGATATCGACAATGAGCTGGCGGCCCTGCGCGAACAGCGTGAAAGCAACATGCATGCCTCGCTGCAGAGTAGCGTGCTGGTGATCCTGTTGATCCTCGGTATAACCCTCTCGGTGACAGTGATCGTGGGCAATCGGGTCACCAAACCACTGGCGGATGCGGTGCTGGCGTTGAACGATATTGCTAATGGTGAGGGGGACCTGACCCAGCGCCTCAAGGTGCAGAGCCAAGATGAAATTGGCCAACTGGCCAGCGCCTTCAATCGCTTTGTCGAGCGGATCCAGTCGGTGGTGAGTCAGGTAGGAGAGACCAGTAATCACCTGCTTGGCGCTGTCGACAAGCTGCACCATCTGAGCGAACACTACGATCATCAGATGCAGGGTCATAGTCGTGAGACCGATCAGGTGGTCACCGCGGTGACCGAGATGAGCTCTACCGCGCAGGAGGTGGCAGCCAGTGCCTCCAATGCGGCGACAGCGACCAGCGATGCCGCTCGTGAATCTGACGCCGCTCGTGGTGTGGTCAGTGGCGCCATCAACAGTATCAACCGGTTGGTGGGGGAGGTGCATACCGCCTCCGGTGTTATCGAACAACTGGCACAAGAGACCGCCAAGATTGGTTCGGTGGTCGAGGTTATTCGTGGCATTGCGGATCAGACCAACCTGCTGGCATTGAACGCGGCTATCGAAGCGGCGCGGGCCGGTGAGCAGGGACGGGGTTTTGCGGTGGTGGCAGACGAAGTGCGTTCGCTCGCCGGTCGTACCCAGCAGAGCACCAAGGAGATCAATCAGATGCTGCAGCGTCTGCAAGGGGGCGTCAAACAGGCGGTGGATGTGATGCAGGCGAGCGAGGAACGCAGCCAGGAGACGGTGCAGGAGGCGAGTCACATTGCCAGCTCCCTCGACAGCATGGTGATGGCGGTCAGTACCATCAACGACATGAATATCCAGATTGCAACGGCTGCCGAGGAGCAACATGCGGTGTCGGAGGAGATCAACAAGAACCTGGTGGCCATTCAGCAGATTGTCAGCGAGCTGACCGATGCCGCGCTGGAGTCCAACAGCACCACCCGCGATCTGGCCAATACCGGTGACAAGTTGCGCAAACTGGTGTCGCAATTCCGTTACTGATCCTGTGATGGTTCGTGACACTAGCCACAAGATGCGGTCTGAATCCCGGTTCAGACCGCTCTTTATTTGGGTATTGACCAATAATGTGTGAAAATTGGCGGCCTCTTTTTTTCAGCCTTTGCCCCATACCCTATGAATGAGATCGTGAAAGGTAGTATCGATTTGATCCGGCAGCTCAACTACGGCCTGGTCTATGCCAGCCTGGAAGAGCACAAGGAGCTGTCGCGCACCGATCTCTCCCGCTTGACCGGCCTCTCGCCAGCCAGCATCACCAAGATCACCCGTGAACTGCTTGATGGCGGTCTGGTGGTGACCTGTGGTGAAAGCTCGGTGGGGCGCGGTCGTCGTCAGACCCTGTTACGTATCAACGAGCGCCGCTTCCAGTTTCTCTCGATGCGCCTTGGTCGCGGTTATGTGGATATGGCACTGTTTGACTTCTCCGGCCGCTCGCTGGCCCGCCAGCGCCACCTGTTCACCGAGGAAGAGCGCGCCGATCTGTTGGCTAGTCTGGTGCATGCCATCCAGGTGTTTCTGCCGAAAAAGGCCCTCAGTCTGGCTTGTATTGCCCTCTGTCTGCCCGGCCAGGTGGAACGCCACTCCGGCATGGTCAAGCATTTTCCTTTCTACGATCTGCGCAACTGGCCCCTTGGCCCCACTCTGCAACAAGCGTTCGATGTACCTGTGTTGGTGAGCGGCGATGTGCGGACCTGGATCCAGGCCGAGCGTGAATGGGGGGCGGCCAAAAACTGCGCAGATGCGGTGCTGGTGTTTGTTCACAACGACATCGGGGTGGGCATGGTGGTCAATGGCCAGCTGATTGAGAGCGAGAATTCACTGCTGGGGGATCTTAGCCATCTGCAGCTCGAGCCCTACGGCCAGCGTTGCTACTGCGGTGGCTTTGGCTGTGCCTGCACCCTGGTGACCAATCAGGCGCTGGAGGCGCAATACCGGGATCTGCGTGAGCGGATGCAGGAGCATGATCTGCCACCCAGCGTCACCATCCGCGAGCTGTGCGAGCTGGCGCTGGCGGGTAACAGCCTCTGTCAGGATATTCTCCATCAGGCGGCGGGGCGCCTCTCCAAGGTGCTCTCCAACCTCATCTGCCTGCTCAATCCGGGCAAGTTGCTGCTCGGGGGCGAGATCACCCGCGCCGATCGCTTGCTCTTTCCCATGCTGCACCAGTCGCTGGCCAGCCAGTTGCCTGCCGAATATCTGGTGCGGCTGCAGATCGAATCCACTCACTTCTACGAAGATCCCACCAAGCCCACCTCGGTGCAGGTGCACAAGGCGCTGCGTGATGGCAGCCTGTTGCTGGAGCTGCTGCGCGGCTGTCAGGAGTCGTAAGGCAAGGGTGTGTGGCCCTGTGTCTGACGAAAGGGGCAGGGATTGCTGTTCCGCCAGCGTGTAACTCGGTACAATCTTGCGCTTTTCTGGCGGCACCCCTGTTATTGGGCTCCTTGGAGCCATGGCAGTTGGCATTGTTGCCGTTTTGGCCCCTGTTTTGACTTCAGTTGTGAACCTAGATGAAGCCTGTTCCTGATCACGCCGTCAACCGCCTGCGGGCCTGGCGCAAGAGTATCTCTACCCGACCGTTCCTCGCCCGTGGCGGCACCCTGGCACGCTGTCCTGCCTGTCAGCTGCGGGAGGATTGGTGCGCCTGCGAGTGGCGCCCCGAGCTCAAAGCCGAGGCCGGTTTCTGCCTGCTGATGTATGACAGTGAGCCGATGAAGCCCTCCAACACCGGCCGTCTGATTGCCGATGTGTTGCCGGATACCACCTGGGCCTTTCTCTGGTCGCGCACCCAGCCCCATCCCGAGTTGCTGGCCTTGCTGGCTGACCCGGTCTGGCAGCCTTATGTGGTGTTTCCCGCCTGCGAGAAGGAGCCTACCCGCCTGACTTGCGAGGTGACGCTGGCGCCCGGCAAAAAGCCGCTCTTTATCCTGCTCGACGGCACCTGGCCCGAGGCGCGCAAGATGTTTAACATGAGCCCCTATCTGGATGGCTTCCCGGTGCTTGCCATCAAGCCTGATGCGCTCTCCACCTACGGCATGCGGGTGGCCAACTGTGACGAGCACCTTTGCACTGCCGAAGTGGCTGCCTGCGTGCTGGAAGTGGCGGGGGAGTTGCAGGCCGGACAGGCGTTGCAGCTCTGGTTCAATCTTTTTAGTCGCCGTTATATGGCAGGTCGGGTCAGTCGTAGCCCCGGTGACGATGAACGCCACTTGCAGCAGGCGCTGGCCTTTATCAAACAGGGTGGTCAGGACGATCTGACGGATAGCGCTGATTAATCGTGCTGGCAGTTGGTGCTGGCAGGAACGTTACAGGGTTAATTGATGAGAATATGGAATCAATTGGCTGCCATTGTTTCGTTAGTCTCATCAACTGTTGCTCAGTAGGATAGCGGTTCTCAGCTGCAGCACCTTGTAAACGCTGTTTTTATGATCCCGGTTGCCTGACCCTTTCGGGCAACTCAATCCCGTGAGGTCTATGGATGGAATTGGAACTGGTTACCCTGTTTGCCCTGTTCGGTGTGGCGCTTGTCGCCGGTTTTATCGATGCCATCGCCGGTGGCGGTGGCCTGCTGACGGTGCCAGCCCTGCTCGCCACCGGCATGCCGCCCGCGCTGGTGCTCGGCACCAACAAGTTGCAGAGCAGTTTCGGCTCCTTCTCCGCCACCTGGTTCTATGCCCGCAAGGGGTTGCTGGAGTGGGCCATGATCTGGCCTGCGGTGATCTGCACCTTTATCGGTGCGGCCATCGGCACGCTGGCGGTACAGACCATCGACGCCGCCATTCTCGAGCGCCTGCTCCCTTTCCTGCTGATGGCCTTTGCCTGCTACTTCTACTTCTCGCCGCGGGTGAGCGATGCCGAGAGCTCTCGCCGTCTTACACCCATGCTGTTTGCGTTGCTGGTGGGGGGCGGGGTCGGCTTTTATGACGGCTTCTTCGGGCCGGGCACAGGATCGTTTTTCGCCATCGGTTTCGTGGCGCTTGCAGGCTTTGGCATGGCGCGTGCCACCGCTCACACCAAGTTGCTCAACTTCACCTCGAATATTGCCTCCCTGCTGTTCTTTGCCCTCGGTGGCAAGGTGGTGTGGAGTGTCGGCTTCTGCATGGCGCTGGGGCAGTTTATCGGCGCCCGTTTCGGCTCCAAGATGGTGCTCAAGCAAGGAGTGAAGCTGATCAAGCCACTGTTGGTGACCGTCTCCTTGCTGATGTCTGCCAAGCTGGTCTGGAGTCAGTACCCCGAGCTGTTTGCCTGGATTTGATGCGCGCTTGTTCGCGACAACGCGGACTTTAACGGGGCCTTTGGGCCCCGTTGTCACCTCTGGCGGGTTTACACAACTAGCGCGGCGTGTCGTTGTAGTGGCGAAAGTGTTGGTGCAGGGCGCTGACCAGCCGGGCGATCCGCTCGCGCTTGAGACTGTTCTGTCGATAAACCAGATAGAGCGGGCGCCCCAATCCAGGCAGCGGGCATGCCATCTCTCCCTGTTCTCCCACCAACGCCAGCAGGCCTGCGGGTAACAGCACGGGTCCCATCCCGGCCTTGGCAAGCTCGATCAACGCCAAGTAGGAGTCGAGCTCCATGGCGGGCTCTAGTCCCCTCTCCGCCAGTGGCTCGCGCAGGTAGCGGTTGGCCGGGTTCTCCAGATCCATGGTGAGGATCTTGCGCATTGCCCCCGCAGTGGTTGGCCGCTTTGGATTCGGTTCGTTACCCACCAGATAGAATGGCTCCTCCAGCAGCAGTTCGGCATCGAGTCCGTGGCCCGGTGGCAGGCGACCGGCACAGATCCCGAGCAGGGCTTCGCCACTGCGCACCCTGGTCAGGATCACCGGCGTGTGATGGGTGGAGAGGGCCAGATGGGGATCCTGAGCCAGATAGTCGTGCATAAAGCGGGCAAGGTAGCCTGCCAGCAGGGTTTCGGAGCAGGCGATGGGAAGAGGGGTCTGATCGAACAGGGTCTGGCTGTCCGCCAGCACCCCCTTCATCTCGGCAAGGCTGGGCGCGAGCCGTTCCAGCAGCTCCTGCGCCTGCGGGGTGAGCCGGATCTGGCGCCCATCCGGTTCGATCAGTTTTTTGCCAAGGCGAAGCTCCAGCTGGGCAATACGCTTGCTCACCGCCGACTGGCTGATATAGAGACGGCTGGCTACCTTGGCCATGGTCCCTTCGCTCGCCAGCAAGCTGAGCGTCTCCAGTCCTTCCAGTAACATAGAGTCCCCTTGCCATCGTTACTTATTGAATGTGCGCTACCTTAGGGGCTGCCTGCCTCAGGATCAAGGGTCATTTGCTGCCTTGGTCGGGTGAACTCGCCACGGCTTGAGGGGTAACGCCAAGATCATCAAGTTACCGATGATGCTGATCACCAGCCACACCAAGTGGCTTGCCAGACCGATGGTGCATTAAAGCGCAGGCTATGATGAGCAACCGGCTTGCGCGCGTCATCCCACCTCTTGCTAGCAACCGTTTTCGCGCAGCCGTTGCTACTACGCCGGGACAGCTGTGTGCGCCATTGTCATCTTTCTGTCACAGATAACCCTGAGACTTTGAGCAAAAGAGGTGTACTCTTGACCACTTATATTTTGAAAGGAATGCCCATTGAATTATCGCAAACGTCAAATTCGTACCCGCCATCTCTGGTTCAGCCACTGGAATGCCCCCCAAGATCGCACCGCTGTCGTCACCCCGCCCGAACCTGCAGTGCCTCACAGTTCACGTTGAAAAAGCCCAGCATCCGATAGGATTTTTCCGCTAACTTTGCCACTATTGCCCCATCACAATGATGTGGACATGGCTGGATGTTTCTGGAACGTATTGAAGTAAAAGGTTTTCGCGGGATTAATCGCCTGTCGCTCGGGCTCGATCAGACAACGGTGCTGATTGGTGAAAATACCTGGGGCAAATCAAGCCTGTTGCGCGCCCTCTGGTGCCTGCTGGGGCAAAATGCCGAGCCCTACCAATTTACCGCCGAGGATTTCCATCAGCCGGAAGATCCCGAGCTAGCGCCGACACGTCACTTGCAACTGGTGCTCACCTTCAGTGAGCACAGACCCCAGGTGTGTCAGCACTCCCATCGTTTGGCCCGCCTTCGTCCCTCCTGGGTGCTGCATAAAGATAAATTCCACCGTATTCACTATCGTGCCAGCGCGGAGTTGCAAGCCGATGGCTCCATTCTGACGCTCCATGATTTTCTCGACGGAACAGGTAAAATCCTGCCCATCGCCAATGCGGATGAGCTGGTCACTCTGCTGATCACCATGAACCCGGTCTTTCGTCTGCGCGACGCGCGCAGCACGCGCAACGGAGTGGAGACTGTGGCGTGGGGAGACCTGTCGGAGCAACGGTTAAGCGAGTTGGCCGACAAGCTGATTGACGAGCCCCAGCGGATCGGTGAACCCGAGCTGAAGGAAGCACTGCAGGCGGTGCGTCAGCTGATGGATCACTACTTTAATGCACTAGCTCCGATGAAAAATAAGCCACGAAGTCAGCGCGATATTGTCAATCGTCCTATGACCCTGCGTAATCCGGGTAACCTGCACACTCTGCTGCGCCATGCAGATAATCGTGCTTTGCAACTGGCCATGGCCGGGATGGCGGCGACCTTGCTGCAGGCGCGGGGCAACCGCGAGCTGGAGGAGGGGGCCCGGCCGATCCTGATCCTGGAAGATCCCGAAAGTCGGCTGCACCCGACCATGCTGGCATTGGCGTGGGGCTTGCTGGATCAATTGCCAGGCCAGAAGCTGCTCACCACCAACTCGGGGGATCTGCTCTCCTCTTTGCCGCTTAATCAGGTACGCCGGTTGGTGCGGCGCCAGCAAGATATTCTCTGCCAGCAACTGGGGGGAGAGCGCTATAGCAGCGATGACTTGCGCAAAATTGCCTTCCATGTACGGATCAATCGCCCTATGTCGCTGTTTGCCCGCTGTTGGCTGCTGGTGGAGGGCGAGACCGAGATCTGGTTGCTCTCGGAGTTGGCCCAGATCTGTGGTTACAGCTTGCGGGCCGAGGGAGTGCGGGTCATCGAGTTTGCCCAGTGTGGCCAGTCGCCATTGATCAAGGTTGCGCGGGATTTTGGTATCGAATGGCATCTTCTGACTGATGGTGATGAAGCCGGGCTCAAATATGCGGCGTCGGCCCGTTCCTTGTTAAAAGGTGATCGGGAGCGGGACAGACTGACCCAGCTTCCGGCGGCAGACATCGAACATTACCTTTATCACAATGGTTTCGAGGCGGTATTTCGCCGTGAGGCGGGGGTGGGGGGGCGCACTATGTGGAGTGCCCGTCACATCATTAACAAGGCAATCCATAAACGCAGCAAACCGGGTATGGCGCTGGCCGTCGTTGAAGAAGCCGAGCGTCTCGGTGGCGAGCATATTCCACCGGTAATCCGTCAGATGTTTGCCAAGGTGGTTGCGCTGGCGCGAGGCCAGGGATAAGCGGACGTTAGTCTGTGCTGCCTTGTTGTCGCGCCAGGTTGCGGTGAGAGGGTGAGTGGTTCCAGTATTGCTTGCAGAGATTGGGGATAGCGGCGGGGTTGGGTATACTCCGCCTCTCTTTGGCGCCGCGTTGGCGCATTTCGAAACACTCTGCTGGAGGCGTCATGTTCGTCCAACTCCCTTTTTGGCTTTTCCCCCTGACTGGGCTGATGGCGCTGGGCGCCCTGATCGCCCTCGGTATCGTGTTGTGGCGCGGTGATATTTGCCCGGGACAACGGGCCAGAGTCACCCAGCAACTCTTCTCTGTTTGGGTCATTACTGCCCTGTCGCTGATGCTGGCGCTTGAAGCAAAGGCGGCCAGCTGGCTTATCTGGAGTGGCGGCGCCAGTCTGGTGCTCGGGGTGGCATTGTCGCTGCTCCAGTCGCGGTTGGAAGGCAAGCGATCTATCCCTTCGGCCCTGCTCTGGTTACCGGGCATGCCGCTGGCGCTGTATGGTGTGGGGTTGTTGCAGGTGCAGGGCTGGATCAGTGGCTTGCTGCAGATGGCCATGCTGGGGGCGGCATTTGCCCACTTGATGCTGCTGCGAGCTCGGCATCGCCTCACCGCATTTAACACCTTACTGCCTCTGGCTGGGTTGGCGGGAGCCATTATCAGCCTGATCTGGTTGGCGGTGTTGGTGGCATGGCAAGGCGGGGCGGCCAACCTTGATGCTCTGATCCCGGCGGTACTCACTCAGGCCGGCTTGTTGGTGGTTTCTCTGTTGCTCTGGTTCAGCCCGCTCTATCTGCAGCGGGAGACGGCCCCGGTGGTGGTATCGACCGTTCTGTGCGGTCTGTTAATCGCCCAGATCGCCGCCACCAGTGTGTGGCACCAACTGATCTGACACCTGCGCTGAAAAGAGAAAGCCCCGAGCCAACACTCGGGGCTTTTGCATATCTGGCTCTCGGTATTGCAGGTATCAATAGAAGTCATCGGCCCCACAGATAAAGAGGCAACTGCTGCGCGGCTGGGCCAGATACTCCCGGGTCAACCCTTCAAGCGGCATGCCGAAGGTGCAGATGTCCTGTGGCGAGGGCAGGGCTGTATCGAGGATCCGTCGCCAATAACCACCCACACCTTTAGGTGGGCTGGGCAGGTTGAAGGTCAGGGGCTCCCAGTAAGCGTTAAACAGCACATAGAGTGCCAGCTTGGTTTCGCTCGAGAGAGCCGACATGGCGATAGCATGGGAGTGGGGGCCAAAATCGGGCTGTCCTGCGTTGACCCCGTGCCAGCAGAGCTCGCTATGGCGCAGGATCTCGGTGAGCGATAACGGCATGCTCTCCTGTTCCGGGCGCTGGAACAGATGCTTGCGGTACTGGATCAGCTCCTTCATAAAGCGGAACATCTCCTGACTGCGAGCGTTGGGCTGCCAGTCCATCCAGCAGGTGGCGTTATCCTGACAGTAGCCATTATTGTTGCCGTGCTGGGTTCGCAACAGCTCATCCCCCATCAACAGCATGGGGGATCCGACCGAGAGCAGGGTCGCCACCATCATATTTTTGGATTGGCGCATCCGCAGGGCATTGATCTGCGGATCCACGCTCACCCCTTCATGGCCATGATTCCAGCTGAAATTGTGATCGCAACCATCACGGTTATCCTCGCCATTCGCCTTATTGTGCTTACCGTTGTAACTGGCCCAGTCCCACAGGGTAAAGCCGTCGTGGCAGGTGACGAAGTTAATGCTTTTTTCGGGATCCGCGTGGTGATAGTGGTAGATGTCGGGGCTGCCGCACAGCCGCTCGACAAAGGTGGTGACACTGTTCTCATCGCCGCGCAAAAAGCAGCGCACATCATCGCGGAACTGCCCATTCCACTCACGCCAGCGGGCGCCGGCGAGCGACCCCACCTGATAGAGCCCCCCTGCATCCCAGGCTTCGGCAATCAGTTTGATGTCAGCGATATTGGGGTCGGTGTCGATGGTGCGCAAGGTGGGCGCATTGGCCTGGGGTTGACCTGATTCATCCCGTGACAAGATCGCGGCCAGATCAAAACGGAAGCCGTCGACGTGCATCTCCTGACGCCAGAAGTGGAGGCTGTCCATGATCATCCGCAGCACCACCGGGTGGGCGCCGTTAAAGGTGTTGCCGCAGCCGGAGTAGTTAGTGTCTTTCTGGTTGTTGTCGAGGATGTAGTAGGCCTCGTTGTCGATACCGCGAAACGAAAAGATAGGGCCATCATCCCCTCCTTCGGCGGTATGGTTATAAACCACATCCAGGATCACCTCGATATTGGCCCGGTGCAGCGCCTTTACCATGTCGCGAAATTCGGTGAGAGGATCATCGCCGCAGGCGTATTGCGCGTGCGGGGCGAAAAAGGACATCGGGCTATAGCCCCAATAGTTGGAGAGTCCCTTGGGCGCATCTTGGGGGTCAAACTGGAAGATGGGGAGTAGCTCAACGGCGGTGATACCCAGCGACTGCAGATAGGGGATCTTCTCGATAAGCCCCAGATAGGTGCCGCGCAGTGCCGGGTCCACTCCCGAGCTTGGTGAATTGGTAAATCCCCCCAGATGAAGCTCATAGATCACCGAGCGGGAGAGTGAGTGGGCGGGTAATTTATCCTCTTCCCAATCGTAATCACGGGTATCGACCACTCGATTTTTGGCACAGCAGCCGATATTGCTGCCTGGGCGTGCCGCAGCCCACCGATCGTAATTGGGGCCAAGTTCAATGCGGCGGGCATAGGGGTCAAGCAGCACTTTCTCCGCATCAAAGCGGGTGCCACAGTAGGGGCGCCACGGTCCCTGGATACGATAGGCGTAACGCTGACCTATCGGCAGCCCCTCAATATAGACATGCCAATAGTAGGCGGTCCGATTGCGGCGGGGGGATAGCAGGATCACCTCCGGGTTACTGTCATCCTCGCTGGCGAACAGCAGTAACTCAACCCGGCTGGCCAACCGGGCCCAGATCGCGAAGTTGACGCCGTGGCTGTCGGGTGTGGCCCCCAACTGACGGCAATGACCGGCGGAGATGCGCATATTTTACCTACCCAGAATGAAGGAGTGATCACCTTACTGAGTGTAGTGCCGGATGCGTCGCGCAGACGCTATTGCCTGAAAAAACAGCATGATGCTGATAATGACCGCACAGTCTGTCCGATTAAGCGGCGATTAAACTTATTTTGATATAATTACTTGCATTCTGTGCGCTGGCGCCTATTATTGGCCACCTCAGACGCGGGGTGGAGCAGCTCGGTAGCTCGTCGGGCTCATAACCCGAAGGTCGTCAGTTCAAATCTGGCCCCCGCAACCATCTGAGTTTCTTACTTTTTCAAACCGGTTAATGGGGATGAGAAAGAGAAAAATCGAACTGGCTACTGCTCGGCCACTTCGAGAAAATTTCGGACGCGGGGTGGAGCAGCTCGGTAGCTCGTCGGGCTCATAACCCGAAGGTCGTCAGTTCAAACA
>NZ_CDBW01000044.1 GCF_000820145.1 Aeromonas sobria
CTGATTTGGGCAACAACGCCCCTTACCCCTAATAAAAAAGAACTTTCTTACAAACAAAATTTATCCCCAGCCATAAGAAACGCTTAGCAAAATGTTTGTAGGCCACAACTGACAGCAGCCCCTCAAAACCCTTGAAACTGGCAGCATAGCAATCCCCCCACGCTCAACATTAGCCAGATGAAGCCGATGCTATAGGTGAATCCCAAACAATAAGGAAGACACCATGCTCGCACTGCTTCTTACCACGGCCTTGATGGCAAATGAAAACGCCACCATTCACCCAGTAAGTCAAACCATCACTTTTGCTGGCACAGTCCCCGTATCTACATGTCAAATGGATAGTTATTCAGATAGCAAGTTGGTTCAGATAAACCAGCGGATCATCTGCCCCGACAATAAATACGTGACAGTTAAAAAAGATCACATCATCTTTGACAACAAAAAAATAGAAGTATGGGTGATCGGTTATGATAAAAATGACTAGGCAACTCATCTATATGGTTATCTCACTGACGTATCTAACGCCATCCTACGGCATTACTTTTATCAGTGGTTCAGAACCGATAAAGAATCGTGACAACTATTATTGGTGGATAGAGAACGACACCCGTAATCAGATCAAGTTGACAGCGTGGCTGTCTTTAAAAAACCACCAAGAAAAACTCTCCAAGGGTGATGTCTTACTTAATAAAACCACATTAAATAACACTGAACGCACGATGGTAACCGTCAACACTAATACATTGAAAAGCAACCAGGAAGCATGGTTGAACATAGTGGAAGAAAATGGTGGCACTACAACACCCAGACTAACAAGAATTAGAGTACGATGAGTGACCGAGTCGAAGACTGCAATGTGCATTTAATAAAATTACAATAAAAAAGGGATGACACATTGTCATCCCTTTAAACTTCACAGCGGTTAGTTACGGACTAACATCTGTCATTTCAAAGCCAAGTGCACCAATAGTGCCGCCACCTATCTCACTGTTACCAAGTGCCGTTGTATAATGCACGGTCATGCCTGTTAGCCGTTTCCCAGGGGGAAAGTTATACGTAGTATAAACACGATTCTCTACAGACGCACTATTACCCTGTTCGCCACAATACGTTGTTGTCGCTACTCCACCAACAGTGCGGGTCACATTAAATGCATAGATGCGCTTTTGAGAAGTCGAGTTAGAGTTGGCTGTCGTTAGCCGTATACTAGTAATATTATCGAGCTGGAAAATGGTCGTCCTCGGGTTATAGGAGCCTTTGGGAGGCGCGCCAGCATAGTCAGTGCTAGTATAACCCAAGCCATACAGACCAAATGGTGTATCCACGTTTGTGTTAAATCTATAGCCACAAAAGAAATTGGTCTTCGCTGACAAATCAAAATCTCGCTGATACCATACCTCACCGGTAAGTATCGGGGGCGGCGGCGTGACGATGGAGGTCGTGGTCGCTTCTATGCTCAAATCTCGATTCACCACAACCCCATCCAACGGATGCCCTGACAGTGAGAATAGAAAATTCAGTTTAAAGCTACCCTTGGTAGGACCTGAATACAGCTTATATTTACCGGCAGATTGCAAGATGAGCGAAATATTGGCATTGGCAGGCGTCACACCCGTCAATGTCACATCACCCGTGAAGGTTTTGAGAATGTTGTCTGCCTCTTTATATGTCACGCTAAAGGTGTAGGCAGTATTTGTCTGCATAGTGGCTGGCAGTACC
This sequence comes from Aeromonas sobria, assembly GCF_000820145.1. Classification (GTDB taxonomy): domain Bacteria; phylum Pseudomonadota; class Gammaproteobacteria; order Enterobacterales; family Aeromonadaceae; genus Aeromonas; species Aeromonas sobria. The sequence goes on from NZ_CDBW01000044.1 coordinate 1,720, forward strand.
ATATCATAAGTCACACCACCCGGCAGGACGGCATCTTGCTGATTGATACAGGTTACATAAGCACTATCCGAGCTACTAAAGGCACCATCAATATCACCACTCTCGATATTGACAACTTGAGAGGTACCACTGGCAGTGCCCTGGCTAGAACTCCAATAATACTTATGGGTCGGCCAGTAGTTAATTGCCTTGCCAGATATCTGAATTTTTGTTAACTCTGCAGCTGTGGGTAACCGAGCACCCTGAGCCGCACAGAATCCTTTTGCCGCCAGATTATTGAAGGCTGCCGCATTATACACACCGTTGCTGCCAGGAATATTGGTCTCTGGGGAGCTGGTGACCTTGAGGCCAAGCTGAGTCGCCTGCTCGGCACTGAGTGGTGCATTGAAATACAGCTCATCCGGCACTAAATGAATGCTGGTGAAAAAGCCCTCGACCGATACTTTTATAATATTAGTTGCAAAACCACCATTATGGTCAGTGACAGTGTAACTAATATAATAATCAGCAGGCACGTATGACTTGAATCTTATTTTGGTATTAGTCACATCCGCAGGGAAAGCAATTTGTGCGACACCATTAAAAGAGTGCACATCATATAACTGAACAGTATCACCAACATCTGGATCAGATATGTGGCTTGCTACATCAATCAACGCCTCCTGACCCGGTTTCAGGACTTGTGGTGATACCGGGAAAAGAAAGCTATTGGCTACCGGTGCAGTATTGCTATCCTGTGAAACAGCAACATCGACACTACCAAGAGAGACCGCCCCAGCACTATCTTCCATCTCATATAAAATACGACTAATACCAGACTCTTGAGCGTCGTACGAAATCGTATTGTTTAATACGTCAGCGACCGCAGTACCTGAGCCCAACACAATAATATTATCCGTTAACGTCAATCCACCATTAGAAACATCCACTGAACCCGTGCTATTTTCTGTCAGCGTGAGACTCAGTGGTGTCAACTGCACACTGTAGGCCATTGGCTCTGCTGACTCGGCGCGAACTACAGTACGGCTGATGGCACTGTTGGTACCACCCTGCTCATTCGAAACGGTATACTTGAACACACAAGATCCAGCATTATCAGATTTTAATGAGAAACCATTTTTATCTTTCACCGCGTCGTGGCAAACACTATCCCCACCTAATACTTCAAGGGATTTAAGGTGTACAGCGCCACCATCTGCAGACGCCGTAAAGGGTTTCAAATCCACAGAAGCTATATCATTAACCTTAAACGCATGAATTGTATCATTGGCAGATACTGCATATGTCGTCGCTGGCGGTGTCGGCTGAGCAGCATTGTCACTCTCGCCATCACCACCACCACCGCCGCCGCAACCACTCAATAACGCACATATCAACGTTGAGTAAATTCGATACCTATTCATTTCAACCTCTAATACAAAAGTAATACATTAAAAATCAGTTTCGAATAAAACCAAAAAACTATCTGTATAACGGCCACTTTCAATATTAGCGGCAGCGATATTGTCGTATGATATTTCCAGCTTAAAATCCACTCTGGATTTATCTGTACCGGCACTTAATATGGAATTTGCCGTGTTGAGTGTCCCCGCAGCCACTAATGAGGAGGATGAGCATGCAACACCTGTACACTTGATACTGTAAGGGATATTTTTACTCGATGTCGGATGAGTAAGACGATAACTCCTAGGCTGCAACATCATCTTTATCCCTTTATCGAAGTACCCTGTCGCGTTGACGTCAAACGTCGTTGTTGCCGACACCGTTTTAGCCACCTTATCGTACGTTGGCAGCAGAATCCCGCTGCCAAACAAACTAACCGAGCTGATATAGGCTGGCTTGAAGTGAATCTGCACAGAAAACGATTGACGGATATCTCGATATGTCAGAGCGCCACTCGCAGTGTAATAAAAATAGCGTGTGGACATGGGTATTACGCCGGTGTATAACCCCTCTGGTTTACCCGCAAAACCGGCGAGAACAGCACTACTATCAACCTTAAACAGTGGTCGTAAAAAAAAGAATGGTGTTTTTGAGGCGCCATTATTTATCAACTGATCATAGCTACAATTGAATTGCCCAATCAAATAGATAACATTGCCAGTTGCCCCTTGACCAGCACACTGTGTCGCAGGTGGGCTGAGTGTACCTACAATAGAGTTGCTGCCGGTATTATACTCGATGCCAGTGAGTGACAATGCAAACGTCACACTGTTGCCGCCATTAGTAATGGTAATATCTGGACTTGACTGAGGTGAGGCCATAAACCCTGGACGCCATTTTTCTGTCGGCGTCAATCCATTAATGGGAGACCAGGTACTCAGGGTATTTTGTCCATGAGATAACACAAGATTATCCCAAGTCAGTCTGCCGTTAGCAATTTTCCCATTTAAGCTAAAGGCGTAGGCCAATGACATTGGTAGGCATAGCAAGGCTGTAATAATACATTTCCAAATCATATCTTGGCTTCCGGTGTCAAGACAATCTGACGCTTGTAGCTTTCATCATGATTGTAAATCGATGCTTCCAGCGTCAACGATTTCATATACTCTGGTAATTCAAACTTTTTAAATCGTCCAGAGATAACACGCTCCTGAGTTCGACAATTAGCCACATTATCTGACTTGCAGCGATCTATCACAAAAGTGAGCATGGTATTACCCTGATTCAGGATCTCGAGTGACCGGCCCTTGCGGGTAATACTGTATTTCATTTCACTGGCTTTGGCAGGAACAACATAAATAACCGAGTAGCCATAGTTCACTTGCACCGCGTTATCTTGTTCCTCGCCCTTTTTCAGATAGGGGGCAGGCTCAAATACCACACTAAAGGTCATATCCTTGTCACTTTCACACTTCACCTTGTAGCAGAGTGATCGAATGCCAACATCTTTTGCTCGGCCGGGTTCCAGGATAAGTTTTGGATTGGTTGTCATCACACGCCATTGCTGGATGTTCTCTTTTGTATATTTATTTCGTGTGATCTCACCCCGGCTATCCGTGTTAATTTCACTGATAGATGTCTTGATAAAACTTGTCTTGTCAAAATCGTTGGTCAAGGTAACGACACCATTACCACTCGCATCAGACACAAGAAACATGGTATCAACAGTCAATGCATGGGCAGCACAGCTGCCCATCAGACCAACGACAAAATAAATTTTCTTAATCATGCTGTAATTCCTTACTATGTTCACGCATTGCCACAGGTTGATTAATCGTATCCAGACTGTGATTCTCACGGGCATACAGCTGCATACTATCAATCACCAATTGTTGTGCCTTGGACAAGGTCAATGATTTTTCATTGTCCATTAGCAGATAAAGTGCGATATCGGAGCCCACTTTTCGTTGATAGATAGCGCCATCAAGTGAGACTAGTCGCTTGATATAGTCGTTAACCAGATTGGTGTCATCAAAGGTGCCAACATAATAAAGCTCTGATTGTGCCAAGGCATCCTGCTTGGTGACAGTGACGATTGAACGAGGCTTTGCCTCCGGCAAACAATAATTATTACCAAAATTCATCAACTGGGCATCTTCATAATCGCTGGGTACCAAGCAGCGAGCTCCCCCTGCATACAATGCAAAGTCGCTTCCTTCAACTAGCGTTACACGAAACACGCCATCCATTACCTTGGTCACATCAATACAACCAAACCCCTTGCATAATACCTCATCGATAGGGTCATCAAAGACATCAGAAAACGAGCTGACAAAGGTGACGACCGGTTTCAACCTGGGTTTAATCACTACCACACTGCCTGGATAAGTGAAACCATCAAATCCTTGATCACCGCTGTTATAAAGAGAGACACTCTCGGTATCAATATTTATATTGTAGCTATCATACGTACTGATGGGCATACTCTGATTGTTTTCATAGATGAATGTCTTGTTTTCCAATATCTCATTCTTGCGTAGCGTGACAAAACCATAAGGCTCACTGTCAGAAACTATCATCTCTTGTATATCAGCATCAATGATGGTGTAAGCATCTGCACGCTGGCTGGTGAACGCAACGCCATTACTTGAGACAATTTGGCTGCTTGACAAGCTTCCCGATATGCCATGATTACCATCATTGTTTGCATACACGTTGGCACTGCCGCGAAATGCAGTCTCATTGGTTGACGCAGTGCCATACATCTCATTGATGATGTCCCGACTGGAGTCTGAATATGCCGAAGACAGCTCAAGCGAACTACTCGTATTAGCCCTATCAATGAGATCATTTTTTAGCACGCTGGCACGATATTCCCTGCCACCGATAGAGCTATCATTGGTACTGAATTTTGCTTCCCAACTGCTACTGATTGGAATCTGGACCGTGATAAATGTAGCGTGGCTCTTGCCGACATGATCATAATCCAGGGTGAGATCCACCCTCGCATTCAATGGCAAGGTATAGCCAAGACCAATGGTGGATACATTATATTCGGTGTATAATTTGCCACCTTCCGGAATATAATAATCGCCCTTAGTGTAGGTATAATAACTATTCAAGCCATTATCAAAGCTGTAAAATATATTCCCAGATATTTTTTGATAGTCAAACTCCCCCATGAGATAGGCAGCCAGCGTATCACCACTTTTTTTATGCTGCAGTTTTTCATACTGGATCGAAAAATAATTTACGGCGAGCTGTGCATCAAATGCCAGTGAACCGGGCTGATACATTGACACGCTGCTATTCAGAGTGCCTTTGAAGGGGAGGTACCATTGTGAACCCAGCACAGCCATGCCATCACTGTCAGCGCCGAGTCCCCCTGCAGCAACAAACCATGAATCAGTGACCCGCCTAGAATATAAGGCACTGGCAAAAGCAACATCATCGAAACGAGATGCCTGACTCTGCAACTGCTGTGTCACTCCCTCTAACTCGTCGAACTGCGCTGAAAATAACTCGCGAGATTCATTCAACTGTCCAGCCGCAAGCATATAATCGCCATAACCGACTCTTGGCATATTAGTAACATCATTATAGATTGTCTTTTTTTCAGATGAGACAACATTACCAGCTACCAATACTTCGAGCTCGATGTCATAACGTCCAGGTGGTAGAGCGCTATATGACAGCGTACCTTGCCCTTCAGAAATCGGCAGCAGCTTTATAATTCGCCCATCGCGCAGCACCCTCAATTCACCTGGTGCTGGCGAGAAAAAGAATAACTGCTCATAACTTTGTTCATTATTTACAACAAGGTTACTCGTCGAACCAAAATTGAACGATGTCTGCTTGATGAATCGGGTAGGGCTGATGATGTTGGTTGAGTTAAATGAGACGCCATTATCAAACTGGCCGAGATAAATACGCTTATCACCGGCAAAAGAGAAATCATACGAGAGCTCATAAAATTTATTGAGTGAATTACTGACAGTAAAGTCTGATGTCAGATGACCGTATGGTAAGCCTTGTATCGACTTGTTATTAATCGCATAAGATGATGACGAATCATGGTATGCGCTAGAATATATATCGACATGATTCACCAAGGCACTATGTTCGTTTAGGGCGTTTGCATATTCAACATCGGCGGTTGGCTTATCCAGCTCAGCACCATTTACAAACAAGGCTAACAGCGCATTGTCATAATCATAGTAAAACTCATAGTCAACCGGCGTCACCACACATTGACTGATATAGCCGTGGCAGCTCTCAGTGTTTTTGACACCCTTTTGCAGCGATAGTAGAATCCGCTCAGACATGACCTGTGGAACGTTATTTCGCTTGAAATAACCTTGTAACTGCGCAACAGCCATGCCCTGATCTTTTGGTAGCCGGATGGTATCGTAATTGACACTTAAAATAAGGCTGGTTTTTCCAGTACCATTAATATCTTTAATAGAGACCGAACGCTCTTTAAACTCAAAAAGCTCAGAAAATTCTTCTGGCATGTCTGTTTCAGCCATGATGGGACATGACAATGCCATGAGGATCATGAACGCTACATTGTTAATATTTTTCATATATTAAACTCAACCCGAACAGAAATATTTCCTGAGCACTTTCCTGCGTCAAGATGGGATGCCGACAATGCCGAAAAATTAATATTGACGGGGTAATACCCTTCAAAAAAACCATCATTGATGATATTGAACTCTGGAATAGACACACTACTTCCGATGGGAAGACTGATACCATTTATACGCAACTTTGCAAAGCCGTAGACATCCGTATCAGGGACAGGGGTTAATGTGACTGCAGTGTTATTTCCATCAAAACAGGTGATGTTATTTTCATTGAGAAATACCGAGAAACCGCTGTTGGCTTCAGATGTCGGCAGGCTCGTGATAACCGACATATTCGTGGTCAGATCCATAAAGGATCCGGCATCACGATCAAAAACAGCAACTAATGAATCAGGGACGAATCTAACGTCCATAAACTCCCCTACCGAGAACTTATTTTTATCTATCTCGGTAGAGATGTCGATTTGTCTGGAGATTGGCGCCGCAATGGGCATTGATGGTAACAACAAAATACCCAGCGTAATGATTACTATGCGCACAACACCTCCTAGCTTTTCTATATAAAAAGAGCGCCTAGAAATAAATAGGCGCTTAAATATTTCAGTTCTGTCGCTAAGTATAGAAACTTAGACTTTTTCGGCAACAATGGTGATTTGCGCTTGCACGGAACCACCTGCACCGACATCAACAGCTTCAGTCTGGGCAACAGTCAGGTTCAGTGTAGATTCGTTAGCTACTGAATCACCAACAGCCCAAGGGGCAGCATTAGCGTTAACAACAAATTGACCAACTTCAGAGGTACCTGAGTAGCTCACCTGGGCGTTGCTCAGGGTCCAGTTGGCAGGAGCCAGATCACCAACTACGGTGCCAATAGGGGTGTAATCACGTGCTTCAACAACCACGGCAGTAGAGGTGAAGGAGCCATCGGTAGCCACGATCAGCTGACCATTCTCAATGGCCTGACCAGCCAGACCGGTGATGATCAGGTCGTCACCAGCTACAGAGCCCGGTACAAAACCAGACCATACGATGTTCGCTGACGGGTTGGCAGCCATGGCAGAAGCGGAGAAGGCAAGGGCCAGAACCAGCATAGATTTTTTCATTTAGATACTTCCTGTGTTGTAAATTGTTTTGACATCGGCTTTATAAGAAATCCATCAAAATGCTGATATATGTACGCAGCGGTGATTTCTTGACCGATAAGATACCAAGCGCACCCACTTTAGGTATGTAGGAACAGGACTATAAGTGCGTAGGCCAAACCTTATTGAATCGCCTATTGCATGGACCTGACGATCTCATTAGGAATGGGTTTCCCACATATACGTCTAATTTTTCATTTACAGACTCTAATAGTGGCCATACGCCAACTAACACAACAAATAAATTAGCTATGATAATAATAAGTTTTGGCACAGCTATGATACAACAATCTCAACACACTACAGATCAACCTATTTAAATACATACCTGTAGTGGCACACCATCTGAAAATATATAATGAGATAAAATATACGCTAGTTTTTACAAAAAATAGTAATCAACCTAATTAACTGATGCCAGTCGGCATAGCATTTATTTCTATTTCTATTTCCTTCATCAAGTCAAATCTAAATACACCACTATTCCTATATTCATCCTCTATCATTTTGCATATTTTCACAATATTATCCCCACCAATCAGTTGGCATGATCCTTTCAATCGGTGAATATAGTGCAGCACACCATCATAATCACCATTATTGATACAACTAGTTATAGCCTCCAGATCCTTTGTATTACACTCCATAAATTGATCATATAATGCCACTTTCCAATCTGATGGATTTTCTCCGACATTGTTAACGTTTTTCAAAGAAATTGAATCAAAATATTTATTTATTTGTGCTGCCATCACAGTTAACTTGAATGGCTTAAATAAGCAATCATCCATGCCAGCTTCAATACACCTGTCAAAGTCCTCCTGCATGGCACTTGCTGTCAAACCATATATTCCAATTGATTTATTATTTAATATCATTTCCTGCTGTCTGATTGCACGTGCCAGGGCATATCCGTCCATATTTGGCATTTGGCAATCTGTGATGATCAGATCTACTTTCTCATTATTGTAAATGGCTAATGCTTCGACACCATCACACGCGGTCACTACGTGGTACCCTATATACTCCAGTTGTTTTTTCATCAAGATACGATTTGCAACATGATCATCAACGACTAATATATATCGTTCTGCATTTATCTCGTCATTAATCTCAGGGGAAACATGAGAGATTGCAACATGAGGTAACTCATCTTGGCACAAAATGAAGGGAAGTGTGATGACAACACATGTACCCACTCCTTCTTTACTATTCAGTTCAACTCGCCCTCCCATTATTTGACATATTTGTCTAACAATACTCAAACCCAATCCACTACCACTATACCCTGAGTGATAGTTATTGTGTGCCTGACTAAATGGCTGAAATACATCCCCCAGCTTTTCCTTCGGAATTCCAATACCATTATCAGTTATAGTTATGATAAATTCTTTATCTATTTGATCGAGATTAACGTCGATCACCCCATTTTTAGTAAATTTTAAAGCATTACCAACAACATTATATATCACTTGCCTGAGCCTGACGGGATCAGTAAGAATAAACCTAACATCACTCACCCCTGAAGAATATAGCAGCTTATTATTTTGAGTTGAAGCAACTGCCTGTAGTAATCCAACCGTAGAGCTCACTAGCTTATTCAAGCAAGTGCTTTTGCTATTTATGGTGAACTTCATTGCCTCAATACTCGATATATCAAGAATTCCACCAATAAGATCCAACAAAGCATCTGCAGCTTCTGATGCGCGGTGCAATGAATCGGCATCAGTCTCACCATTCTTTGCTTTTTGTAATGATAACTCAATAAATCCAATAATGGCATTCATTGGAGTTCTGAGCTCATGGCTCATCACAGCTAAAAAGTTACTCTTGGCTAAATTTGCTTGTTCGGCTTTTTCTTTCTCTACTTCCAATTGAACTTGTAGCATTTTTCTTTCTGTCACATCAATCGAACCACAAACAATGCCTTTGATATTGTTATTGACATCCTTGAATGGAATTACCCATTGATATATTTCAATAGCCCCACCATCCAATTTTATAGATAAATCTCTGACGGACTGAATTCCGGATGAAAGCACATCATTATATATTTCATCAATACGGTCGGTATCATCTATTCTGCTAGAGAATGATTCAGATATACTTTTACCGAGTACATCCTCTTGTTTAACACTCAAAGCTGAAAGATAAAATTTATTACAAAAAATAAGCTTACCGTGTTCGTCTCGCACAGAGATTGGCATAGGAAGTCCATCTAACAGAGCTTTATTAAAATACAACTCATCGAGTAACTTCCCTTCCAGTTTTTTTGTATGTTGTAGCTCTTTATGCAAGTAATAACTTCGCATAAAGTAAACGATCAATGCAGAGACCAACAAAAAAAATATACCTGTTAGTTCAGATGAATACTTCTCCCACAGAGTGAGATGGGGCAATGGATTATTTCGCCAATTATAAGATATCCGAGATAAATCACTTGGCGGTATTGCTTTAATTACCTTGTTTATGACTTTCAATAACTGCACATCTGATGAACGCAGTGCAAAAGAAAACTCTAACGGGTTTTCACTGACTCGCTCCAAAAATAGATATTGATCAACAATGCTATTTGATGATAGAAAATATTTTGCTTGATATAACGAGGTCACCGCACCATTGACCTTACCTTCAGATAATAATTTAAGCGTATCCACACCATTAGATACAAATATTATTTCTGTATTTGGATAGCGCAGCTTGAAGGTACTGTAGTTGGAAATCCCCTCAGAAACAGCAATTTTCTTGCCAATAAATCGTCCACCATTATCTATGGACATCCGATCCGATGTAAGAGCAATAATGTCATCGCGATTATAATTTATAGTAGAAGTTAGGGATGCCTCCATCACTTTATTTTGATACGCCGCCATTAAATCAGCATCTCCGGACATCACCGCATTTTTTACTTCATCATCTGAGTCATAAGCTTTTATCTCAAAATCAAGGCCACTCAAACCAGAAATAATATCAAGTACATCACTGGCTATGCCAACTGGCTTTCCTTCATGCCCAATAAATGTGTAAGGTACATTATTTTTATTTATGCCGACAATTACCGATTTTTTCTCACTGATCCAGTTTAGATCTGATTGTGACAATATATCATTGGCTGACAAGACCTCTGTAATTGCACCTCGCCATCTAGATACTATTGGACCACGGCCATAGTCCTGCAGATTTAAAATACTTTTATTGACTAGTGACAGTAGCTGAGGTGCTCGTTCTGAGATAAAAAAACCAAAGTCCCTTGACTCATGTCTGGCATGACCAATAAAAACAAGGTCACCAAAACGTTCTCCACTCAGATAATGTGTGGAATATATATCACTCAGCAGTATATCTGCATGGCCAAAATAAACTGCATCCATAGCAGCTAGTGGTGATGAGTATTCGATAAGAGCAGCATTCGGATATATAAGGTTGAAAATTTCATCATCAACAATTCCTTTTGGAGCAGCAATTCTTGTGCCATCTGGGATTAGTTTATATTTATCCACTCGTCCTTTCAGTGTAGAAAAAACCAGCTTGCTCTTTAAAAAAGGTTCACTGAAAGAACCAATCAAGTTGCTATCTTCAATTGAAAACCAACTACCGACACTTAACATGTCAATATCACCAGCTTGCATGGCATTTTTCGCACTGATATTGTCGTTGTATGCCTTAATAACTATTTTTGTTTTCAGCTCAACGCCAATAAAATTTAATATATCAGCAGAGATCCCCTCAAAATCACCCGTTGCTGATACCACTTCAAATGGTTCATATGAAGGTAAGATGACACCTACATTCAATACTCTATTCCTTGATAGCCACTCATCTTCGGATGGAGAAATAAATACAGGATCTTTTACCGTCAGTGTACGACCAACCAACTCCAGTTGTTCTACAGCAACTCCAGGCATCGAGACACATAAAGAAAATAACATGCTGAACCATTTCATTACTATTTACCCTTCAACTTGCTTAGATATGTCAATAAGCTCAGCTATATTGGAAACACCCAACTTTTGAAATATCCTGGTTTTGTAAGTACTCACCGTTTTATTACTCAAAAACAGTTCTTTAGCTATTTCCAAGTTTGTTTTTCCTATCGCCAAGCTATTAAAAACCGTCAATTCACGGTCGCTCAGGCAAGATATCAAACCAGTCCCCATATTTGCTCGACGCTTTAATGCCTCATCACCGAACACGGTAGGAAAATAAGTAAATCCTTTCATAATATTTGTCACTACTGATGGGAGATTTTCAATGTCTTCATTTTTCTCCATAAATCCATTAACACCAGCCGCATGACAACGCATAACATATACATCAGTTACCATCGCAGACAATATTAGGATTCGTACTGTAGGATTTGTTCTTTTAATCCGTTTAACTACCTCTAATCCATCAATGTGTGGTAAGTCTAAATCTAAAATGATTACATCAAAGTTTATTTTTCCACTTTCATTAATTGCCTCTATGCCGCTTGCTGCTTGCTGCTTGCTGCACACTACTATATCCAGCTGCATTCAAAACATATTTAACTGCCAACCTGACAGCTGGATGATCATCTACTATCAGTATATTAAAATTATTTTTCATATGCTTCACCAGAGAAACTTGCATGCCAGAATAGTACTACACTCAATACGAAGAAAAGTATAAGACCAAAGCCATCAATTTGTAGGAAAAATCCCAAACCATCTAATCGTCATTGGCTTTGTGGTATGCCTTTGATACCAAAAAAAACGAGTGGTTGCCTACACCTTCTGTCCGCGCAACGATGAGACATGCCGTAAATTGCTGAGCCTGCTTGCCCCTTAGCAGCGTGATTTTATCACCAGTGATGACCGAAGCAGCTTTGCCAGGGAAGTCCCACGCGAGATACATCTGACCGGGAAACTCTTCACGCAGCGTATCAAACGCAACAACCTGACACTCAGCACGCAGCTCAAGCGACTGGCCCGTAAAGCCATCTGTTTTTCTCACTCTGTTGAGCTCCACGAGAAAGTCATCAGCGCCTTCATCGAAAAGCACCACTTCAACTAATTGGAAGCATCACCGATTTCCGCAGCCTTGATCCTAGCATCCCGAAGTGTCATCGCAGGGTAACGGCCAATTGTCGTTCTGAGTTGTTTCCCATCACGCATATGACACACTTGGAAAGTGATCTGCCCTTTAGGTGGCACCCTTATGCCAAGCCCATCACCGTCAGTGACTTCGCTCTGACCCGAGTATGGTTTACCATTGATACTTCGTAGCCAGCTGTCTGTAACTGCCATGGCTCACCCAATAAAATTTTGTACTTTTAGTTGTACTAATTGACTCGTGAACATAGCCAGACAGAGGCGAACGATGAAAAAATTGCTGAGTGCTCAGATATGACTGAACACACCACAAAGAACCATAAAATCAAAAGCCTAAGCGATAATTAAAGAACAAATGAGCACATCAAAAAACCAAGCAGCACAGCCAACCTTCTTCTTCCACGACTACGAAACCTTCGGCATCAGCCCCGCCAAGGACAGGCCGTCGCAGTTTGCCGGTATTCGTACCGATGCGGATTTCAACATCATTGGCGAGCCGTTAGTTGTCTATTGCAAGCCGCCAGCGGACTATCTGCCGGATCCGGAGGCGTGCCTCATTACCGGCATCACGCCACAAAAGGCGATGAAGGACGGGCTGTGCGAGGCGGATTTCATTCGCCAGATCCACGAGCAGTTCGCCACTCCGAATACCTGCGTACTGGGCTACAACAGCATCCGCTTCGATGACGAAGTGACCCGCTACACCCTCTATCGCAACTTCTATGACCCCTACGCCTACGCTTGGCAAAACGACAACTCCCGCTGGGATATCCTCGACATGCTGCGGGCCTGCTATGCCCTGCGGCCAGAGGGGATCGAGTGGGCGTTTGATGATGAGGGCAAGCCGAGTTTCCGGCTGGAGAAGCTGACGGTCGCCAACGGCGTGTCGCACGCCAATGCCCACGATGCGCTCTCCGACGTGCTGGCTACCATCGAGATGGCCAAACTGGTGAAAAAGGCTCAGCCCAAGCTGTTTGGCTATCTCTTTGATCTGCGTAACAAGAACAAGGTGAAGGCGCTGATTGATGTGGTGACCATGAAGCCGCTGGTGCACGTTTCCGGCATGTTCTCCCCGTGGCAGGGGTGCGTGAGCTGGGTGTCGCCGCTTGCTTGGCACCCGACCAACCAGAATGCGGTGATCATGGTGGATCTGACCCGTGACCCCACCCCGCTTATCGAGTTGTCGAGTGAGGAGATCCGCGAGCGCCTCTATACCAAGAAAGAGGAGCTGGGGGATCTGGCGGCTATTCCGGTCAAGCTGGTACACATCAATAAGTGCCCGGTGCTGGCGCCGGCCGCTACCCTGACCCCGGAGCGGGCCGACCAGCTTGGCATCGAGAGGGAGCAGTGCCGCAAGAGCCTGGATCTGCTACGCGCCCATCCCGAGGTGCGGGAAAAACTGGTGGAGGTGTTCAATCAGGAGTTTGCTGGCAGCAATGACAGCGACCCCGATACCCAGCTCTACGCCGGATTCTTTGGCCACGGTGACAAGTCCACCATGGATCTGGTGCGTGCCACCCCCGCAGATCAGCTGGGGGAGCGGGAGTTTGCCTTCACCGACTCACGCCTGCCCGAGATGCTGTTCCGCTACCGCGCCCGCAACTGGCCGCACACCCTGAGCGAGGCGGAGCAGAAACGCTGGCGCCTGCACTGCAGCGACTATTTCAGCCGCCGTCTGCCGGACTATGTGCCCCGTCTCGAGGCGCTGGCCGAGCAGAACCAGAGTAACGAACGGAACTTTGCCATTCTCAAGAGTCTCTATCGCTATCTGGAAGATTTATGAGTTGTGAGTAGTTTCACAATAAATCCTTCCCGCCCATCCCCTTCTTCAGGTCATAATGACGAAGGGGATTTCCTCAAAAACCAATATCTTGCAACATCCTGAACGATGTCTCCCAAGCAAGAGACATCTTTGGCCGAACGGAAGCCATTTGCTGATGCCTCGTCACCACGCACTGCTCGGATTACTGGCCCTGCTGCCACTGGCAGCCAACGCCGCATACCGGTTCGATGTGCCGGATTATCTTGCCCGTCTGCCAGAGCAGACCTACCAGATCGTCGAACACAACTTCAGCACCCTTTACCAGCAAACTGACTTCACCCCCCAGATCACCAACAGCTACTTTAACGACTCCAACCTCTACAAGTTTGTCGGGGTGCCATTAGTGATCACTGCTCAAGCGGGTTTTCAACTGGAGGTATTTGGCCAGGTCTATAACCGCGCCTCTCAGGCTTATACCCACTTGAGCCAGGATATGTCGCTCTATCGGGTGATGCGGGTCGATCTGATGGGGAACCCCAACGATCAGCTGGCCATCGGTTTTGGTCTCGGCGTGCCCATCACCCCGTTGCTGACCCTCAAGGCGATCGCCTCCGGCAGTGACATCCCAGGCTATGGCTCCGCCAAATACGCCGTCGGCTTTGAGTGGCGTTACTGACAACCGTGGCTGATAACCGCTGATTGAAACAATTCAGGCTCCGTGATGGAGCCTGAATTGTTTGTGGTGACGCAGTGATCAGGTGTAGTGGATCACCCGCCCATCGCCTCCTTGCAGGGTCACGGCTGTACCGACTGCATGCCCTTGCCAAAAATCGGTTCCCCCTTCCGGCAGCAGAAACTCTTGTGGTTGTCCCTCCCAGTTGAACAGGCAGAGCAAGGATCCCCCTTGCGGCAGGTTCACTTCGCCACAGGCAAAGTCCATCGACTCGAAACGGGCAGAGGGTGTCCGGGCCGCACAAAGCGCCAGCAGCTTGCGCAGTTGCGCCGCCTGCTCCTCGTCGAGATCTTGCAGTCGATCACCCGCCAGCATCATGCCGCCGCTCGCCACCAGCGTGGCCAGATGGAAGCGGTAATCCGCTTTGCTGGCCTGCTGGGTCGGCAGATCTTGCAGACAGATGCAGTCGGGATCGAGGGCCCAGAGCTTGTCGTTTTGCCAGGCGCGGCAGAAGGCCTCACGGGCGATCTGGCGATAGCGGTGGCCATTGCGCTCCACATCGTCACTCACCCGCATCCCGTGCACCAGCCCGAGGCTTGGCCAGATGGGGGCGTTGCAACCGAGCAGAAAACCGCCCTCTCCTGCGCCGCGCAAGATGGCAGCCATGCCGCGCCGATAGGCCTCAACCCGGGTGGCTGCCGGATCGTGGAAACGGCCACCGTGGATGGCGCCCCAGAAGTTGGCATCGAGCTTGAAGTAATGGATGCCCCACTGCTCGCGCAGGGTATGGAACACCTGCTCGAGGTGTGCCTGCACTTCGGGGTGGGTACCGTCCAGCACATACCAGGGGGTGCAGCGCCAGCCACCGTAAGTAACCCGCTCGGAGGGAAGCGGCAGGCCATCATCCCCCTTCACGAACCAGTCGGGGTGATCCTGAAACACCTGCGAGCCGGGCTCGGCGATAAAGGGGGCGACCCAGAGGGCTGGCTCGCAGCCAGCGCCCTTGATCTCGGCAGCCAGTGACGCCACGCCTTGCTCGAACTTGGCCGATGGAGTGAGCCAGTCACCCATTTTGGCCTGATAGCCGTCGTCGATCTGCACATAGCGCAACGCAGGGAAACGCTCGGCACGCACCTGCAGATTTTCGCGAATATCGGCAGCGCTCACCTCGGCGTAGTAGTGATACCAGGAGCACCAACCGCTCGGGCGATCACTCACCTGGCCGATCAGCGAGCCGTGCTCAGCCTCGATCAGCTGTGCCAGCTCGGCCAGCAGATCCTCGCGCTCCGCCCCCTCGAGACAGATCAGCGCCTCGCTCTGCCAGTGCTCACCGGCCGCGAGTGCCCGCCCTTCGCAGTTCATCAGGATCTGCAGCCGTCCATCGGGGTAGAGGCGAAACTCCCCGCCAAAACGGTGGCAGCTGGCAAAGGCGAGCAGCAGCCACCCCTTGCCATGCTCCACCAGCAGCAGGTTGTGAACCGTGTGGTAACCGTTGTCATCAGTAATGCGATAAACGCTGGCATCGGGACAACGGCCGACCGGCTGCGGTGATTGCCAGCTCCCCATGGTCTGGGCCAGCATCTGGAAGCCTTCGCCATATATTGCACTCTCGACCGGCAGGCCAAGCTTGCCGTCAAACAGTACCCAGCGATCAACCGAGGTGGCATCAGCGCTGGTGTTATCGAGCCGCACCCGGCACAGAGGCCCTTCCCACTGACGGGTTTGCAGCAGATGGGATGGCAACGCATTATCGTTCGCCAGCTGGCGAACTCGGGACAAGAGGGATGTCATCACTACTCCTTGTAGTTCGAAAAGGGTGCTATCAGACGATGTTCAAAAGATTGTTCAACAGATCATCGTCATACAAATCAGCTTCAAACGAACTGATTTCAGTTGTTATTGTTTTAATGCCGCGACCCGGCCTCTCTGGTAAACTGCATTTTTCTTCACAGTCGATGGGGCTCACGTGATCGCGCAACGTGCCTTGCTGTTCCTTCGTGACTTTATGGTCATCGTCGCCTGCCTGCTGGCAGGTAAAACCGTGGCAGCCATCCTGCCGTTTGCCTTCCCCGGCAGCATCATCGGCATGCTGCTGCTGTTTGTGCTGCTCTCCCTGCAACTGATAAAGCTGCACTGGGTCGAGCAGGGAGCAGGCTTGCTGCTGCGCCACATGGGCGTGCTGTTCGTGCCGGTAGCGGTCGGGCTGGTGGCCTGGCTTGAGCCCCTGCGCCAATCTTTCGGCCTGATCATGCTCTGCATCGTGCTCGGGATCGTGCTGATCCTCGCTACCGTCGGTCGGCTCTACCAGAGGATGAACAAATGATCTTCTGGTGCGCTATCCCCCTGACGCTCGCGCTCTATTTCACCACCCGCGCCCTCTATCGCCGCCTGCCCTGGCCCATCATCAATCCGGTGCTGGTGCCGACCGCGGTGATCATCGGCCTGCTGCTCTGGTTCGATCTGCCTCTTGAACAGTACGAGCGCGGCAGCAGCCCCATTACCATGCTGCTGGAGCCCGCCGTGGTGGCGCTGGCGCTGCCGCTCTATCAGCAGGCACGTCAAATTCAGGCCAAGCTCAAGCCCATCCTAATCTGTACCCTCGCCTCCGTCTTGATCTCGGTGTGCACAACCCTGCTGATTGGTCATTTTATGGGCGCAGATCCGGCACTGCTGGCATCACTCGCCACCAAATCCATTACTACCCCGCTCGCCATGAGCGTCAGCCAGTCCATCGGCGGCATTCCCGCTATCGCGGCGGCCGTGGTGGTAGTGGTGGGGATTGTCGGCGCGCTGATCGGCTACCCGCTGCTCAAACTGCTGAAAGTAACCGACCCGGAAGCGCAAGGCCTTGCCATGGGAGCGTGTGCCCACGCCATCGGCACCGCCACCTCCGCCGAGAAGGGGATCACCCAGGGAGCCTTTGCGTCGCTGGCCATGGTGGTGTGCGGGATCCTCACCGCTGCCGTCGCCCCCCTGCTGTTTGCCATCTATCACTGGCTGATCTGACTACCCATTGACCACCTATTGACCACCCCGAGGGGCCTGCAGGCCTCTCGGGGTGCGACCTGCCGCACAATTTGCACAAGACAAACGTTTCCATTACCATCCCTCTCCGTTCGCCCGTCAGGGCGTGAGCCTGCTCACACATTTACCCGAGCTTGCTCCCTACAATGGCCGCCCAATTGGCCTTTGAGGACACACTATGCATCCCCGTTTTGCCAAGCCATTCGATACCCTCTCTGCTCCGCTCAAAGCAGCCGTGCAGCCCATGCTGGATAGTGCCGACTTCAACGCCCGCTTCACGCCGGAGCAAGTCGCCACCCTGAAAGCCGCCACCGGGCTGAATGAGCGCGCTCTGCGCCTCGCCCTGTTGCCGCTGGCTGCCGCCTGCTCGGTGGCGCCCATCTCCAAATTTTATGTCGGTGCCATCGCCTGCGGCCTGAGCGGCAGCTGGTACTTCGGCGCCAACATGGAGTTTGCGGGGCAAGGGCTGTTCCACTCGGTCCATGCCGAGCAGTCTGCCATCTCCAACGCTTGGCTGGGCGGCGAGACCGGGATCAGCGAGATCACCGTCAACTACACCCCCTGTGGCCACTGCCGCCAGTTTATGAATGAGCTGAGCACCGCCAAGATCCTCAAAGTTTCTCTGCCCGATGACTTGAGCACCCTGCAATCCTTCCTGCCCCACTCGTTCGGCCCGGCGGATCTCGACATCACAGATGCGCTGATGAGCCCGCAGGATCACGCCGAGCTAACGCTTGAAAGCGAAGACCCGCTGTGGCAAGCAGCGCTGACTGCCGCCCGTCAAAGCTATGCCCCTTACAGCCAGGGCTATGCCGCTGTGGCGCTGCAGTTTGCCGATGGCCGTATCTTCTCGGGTCGCTACGCCGAGAACGCCGCCTTCAACCCCAGCCTGCCGCCAATGCAGATGGCCTGTGCCCACGCGGTATTGGGCAGTGAAGATCTCGCCACCATCAACCGCGCCGTGCTGCTGGAGAGCAAAAACGGCCAGATCAGCCAGCGTGACTCCGCCCAGTCCACCCTCAAGGCGCTGGGCTCCGTCGAGCTGGAGTATCAGGCGGTCTAACCCCTGTTCCGCCTCGATAAACAAAAAGCCCCCGCACCTTGGTGCGGGGGCTTTTTTACTGGGCGGTTTAACCGGGAGCGGCCCTTGATCTTCACGGCTTGGCGCGGTTGATCACCCCTTCAAACCAGTTGCTGATCAAACCGGCTTGAGCCGTGCGGTGAAGTGGCGCAGTAGCGGCGGCTCGTAGTCAAAGGTAAGCCCGCGAATGTCGCTGGCCCGCGCTTTCACCGCGATCAGGCAGTCGGCCACGTAGTCCATGTGATCCCGGGTGTAGACCCGGCGCGGAATGGTGAGGCGCAGCAGCTCAAAGTCCGCCGCCTCTTGCTTGCCGGTGGCGGGATCGCGCCCCAGCAGCAGGGAACCGATCTCCACCCCGCGCACGCCCCCTTCCAGATAGAGCTCGCAGGCGAGTGCATGGGCCGGGAACTGCTCGGCAGAAATATGGGGCAACAGCTTTTTGGCATCGACAAAGACTGCATGGCCGCCAGTGGGGGTCTGGATGGGGATCCCCGCCTCGGCCAGCCGCTCACCGAGATAAGCTACCTGACTGATGCGATAGGTCAGATACTCCTCATCCATCCCCTCCCGCAGGCCGATGGCGAGCGCCGCCATGTCCCGCCCGGCTAGGCCGCCATAGGTGACAAACCCCTCCATCGCCACGCAGCGCACCTGCACCGCGCGGAACAGGTCGAGATCTTCCTTGAAACAGCAAAGACCGCCGATATTGACCAGCCCGTCCTTTTTGGCCGACATGGTGAAGATGTCCCCCAGCGCAAACATTTGGCGCACTATCTCCCCGATGCCTGTCTTGGCATAAGCCGGGTCGCGCGCCTTCATAAACCAGGCGTTTTCGGCGAAACGGGCGGCATCGATCACCACCGGAATATGGTGGCGACGGGCCAGCTCAGATACCGCCTGCATATTGGTCATGGAGACCGGCTGGCCACCGGCGCTGTTGCAAGTGACCGTGATGATGACACCGGCCACGTTGTCGGCCCCCAGGGTGTCGATGGTGTCGGTCAGACGACCGAGATCGAAATCCCCCTTCCAGGCGTAAGGGGCGGTGGTGTCGAGGGCTTTCGGGGTGAGCAGGTTGATGGCCCGCGCGCCAGCCAACTCCACATGGGCCTTGGTGGTATCGAAGTGATAGTTGGAGATAAAGACCGGCGCCTTACCCTTGCAGCGCTTGACCAGCTCGGGGAAGAGGATCTGCTCCGCCCCGCGCCCCTGGTGGGTGGGCATCACATGCTGATAGCCAAAGATTTCGCGCACCGCGCGCTCCAGCTCGACGAAGTTGCGGCTGCCCGCATAGGCCTCATCTCCCATCATGATGCCTGCCCACTGGCGGTCTGACATGGCACCGGTGCCGCTGTCGGTCAGCAGATCGATATAGACATCTTCGGCCAGCAGCAGGAAGGGGTTCCAGCCCGCGGCCTCGAGGGCGACGCGGCGCTCGGCACCAGTGGTCTGTTTGATGGGTTCAACCATCTTGATACGAAACGGTTCGGGTATACGACGCATATAGGACTCCTCACCGGCGTGGGGCCAGTGCTCGTGAAAAACGGATAGGCAACGGGGCCGGGCGATCAGGGTCGTCCGGCTGGTTTTCTCGAATGGCGGGTGCCGCCTTTCAGCGGTGAGGAAAGTCGAAGGTGAGAATGGGATCTCGGGTATACCAGCGGGCGAGCAGGCAAGCTGCCCGGGGCGTAGCTGTCATAATTGGCATCACTCCCCTCCATGTCGGTTGTAAAAAGAAGTTGGTTACCAAAAAAATGATTGCGCTGCCAACTGGCAGCTTCGCCACGTTATCGGGGGTGGTTAGGCGACACAAGGGGCATACCGGCTAGCTGTGCGCCTGCTCACAAAGTACACATCTGAGCGGCAAACCGGCAGTGATGTTGATCCGCCCGCGACTCCTGTTCGTTATCTTACCCAAGCCCACGCCACCTCACTTATCAGCCAAGGTCGGAAGCCATCATGCATCGCAAACCTCATCTGCCCGAGAAGACCTGCCCCGTCTGCCAGCGCCCCTTCAGCTGGCGGAGTAAATGGGCACACTGCTGGGAGGAGGTTCGCTACTGCAGCGAGCGTTGTCGCCACGCTCGTCACCGCAGCCATCAACATAATGGGGAGCAAGCCTGATGGAGCTGCGCCTTGTGCTCGGCGATCAGCTGAACGCCGGTCACAGCTGGTTTAGCACCCCGGATCCGGCAGTCTGCTATGTGATGGCGGAGCTGCGTCAGGAGACCGACTACTGCCGTCACCATCGTCAGAAGGTGCTGGCCTTCTTTGCCGCCATGCGCGCCTTCGCCGCCGCCCTCACCAAGGCAGGCCATAACGTCTGTTACTTGACCCTTGATGAGAGCGCCCGCTGGCCCGACTTGCCCACTTTGTTGGAGGCCCAGCTCATCGCCCATCACGCCAGCAGCTTTGCCTGGCAGAGCCCGGATGAGTGGCGTCTTGCCAGCCAGTTGAAAAGCTGGGCAGCGGGCCTGGCCATGCCAACCACTGAGGTGGAGAGCGAACATTTTCTCACTCCCCGCGATGGTTGGCAGCGCTATCCCCACAGCCGGATGGAGTTCTTCTACCGCGCCCTGCGCAAGCAATACAAGGTGTTGCTGGATGAGGGCGGCAACCCCCTTGGCGGGCGCTGGAATTTTGATGACGAGAATCGTGCCAAACTGCCGGAACGTCAGCCCATTCCCGCCCCCCTGCTTTTTGCCAACGAGGTACAAGACATTGACGCCATGCTGACCCGTCACGGGGTCAAGACGCTGGGGAGCGCCGATGCCAGCAAACTGCAGTGGCCCATCACCCGGCGCCAGAGCCGCGAATTGCTGGAGCACTTTCTGACGCACTGCCTGCCCCACTTTGGCCGCTATCAGGATGCTCTTAGCGAGCGAGGCTGGAGCCTGTTTCACAGTCGCTTGTCGTTTTCCCTCAACAGTAAGATGCTCCACTCCCTCGAGGTGATCCGCGCCGCGCAATCCCACTGGCAGGCCAATCAGGACACCATCACCCTGGCGCAGGTGGAGGGCTTTATCCGCCAGATCCTCGGCTGGCGCGAGTTTGTCCGCGCCCTCTATTGGGAAAAAATGCCCTCCTATGGCAGCAGCAATTTTCTGGGCGCAGATCGCCCGCTGCCGGGCTTTTTCTGGAGCGGGGAGACCAAGATGGCCTGTGTGCGCCACGCCATTCACCAGTCTTTGGAGCACGGTTACGCCCACCATATCCAGCGGCTGATGGTGACTGGCAACTTTGCCGTGCTGGCTGGGATACATCCTGACCAGGTCGATGAGTGGTATCTGGGGATCTATGTCGATGCCATCGAGTGGGTGGAGCTACCCAATACCCGCGGCATGAGTCAGTTTGCCGATGGCGGCCTGATGGGCAGCAAACCCTACGTCAGCAGCGGCGCTTATCTTGAGCGGATGGGCCACTACTGCAAAGGGTGTCACTATCAGGTCAAGGCCCGCAGCGGTAAGGGGAGTTGCCCGTTCAACAGCCTCTACTGGCACTTTTTATGGCGTAATCGGGATAAACTTGGCAGCAATCCCCGCCTTGCCCTGCCCTATGCCAATTGGGATGGGCAACCCGAGCCACAACAACAAGCCATATTGGCCAGCGCAGAATACCATTTGATCCACCTTGAGCAGCTTTAGGCGCATTCATATCCCCCTCATTGACGCTATGGATAACACAGCGACGACCTGTTTGCAGTGCTGTGGCAATCAGCCATCAACTCACGGAAGGGAATTGCGATCAGACAGTATGTGCATGGGGCACCGAAGCGCCCCATGGAACACACCACATAAAGTCGGCCTCAAAAAGGCCACCACCCTATCAGGGGTGCTGAATGATCAGACTGTGGTTATCCAGCATGCTCTGCAGCACATCGTGGGACGAGTTACTGGCCAGATGCCAGCTGCTCAAGTCCACATCCTTCAGGGTGATCTGCTGGGTTACCTGCCCATCCCCTGCCGGTGCCACCGAGAGACTCACATCACTGAGACCATGATTGCCGGTCGTCACTGACGCCGAGAGGTTATTCAGCAGACTTTCGACGCTGGCTCCCGGGCCACCCTGCAGCATGTCGGCCAGATCGATCTTGTCCCCCTGCTCCGGGTGGAAGTCGGTGATGGTATCGATCGCGGGCTGCCCCTGACTCCCCTCATCCCCGTGCTGCCAAACGAAGAGATCGCTGCCAGCCCCGCCGGTGAGGATGTCATTGCCATGGCCCCCCAGCAGACGGTCATCACCGGCGGAGCCAAACAGCCAATCCCCCTGATCGGAACCGACCAGCTCATGACCACTCTGGCCGTGCACCGTGATGGTATCAAGGGGCGTGCTAACGGTTGAACCGCCAACACTCGACTCGGCACTGATCCCCAGCACATGGTCACCCGCGCCAAAACCGCTGAAGAAGAGCGGAGCCGAGTGATCGGCCGGGATCAGCCACTCGCCATTGCCATCGGCATGACCGACGCTCTGGCCATGCTCGTCCTGCACCTGCGCCCCATCCAGACCACTGATGCGGATGGAGAGCTCGCCGGTTGCCGGATTGACCACGCTGGCGTTGATGCCAAGGGGGATAACGGCCCCCTGCAAGGTATGGAACGCCTGCTGATCCACCGTCAGACTCGGCATATCTGGCTCGGCCGTGACCGTGATGGCCACCTGATCGGTATCACTCTTCGCCCCGCCTGCGCCGCTGTTGCCTTGATCAGAGGTGGTGACGGTGAGCATGTCCTGCCCCCAGAAATCTTTGGCCGGTTCATAGTGCAGGTTACTTGCCAGCAACTGGTTGAGATCAGCCAGCGACCCCACCAGGGAGATCTCGCTGTTACCCGCATAGCTGACCGAAATACCGCTCGCGACAGTGCCCAGCAGGGTCAGGGCACCATGCTCGACCCGCAGCACCATGGAGACTGGCGCACTGCCTGCATCCACATCCTTCACACTGACGCCGGAGAGCGACAGGGAGCCATCCTCCTTCACCGTCATGCTGCCAGGCAGCTGATTGACCGGGGCATCGTTGACCGGCTGTACTTCGATGGCTACCACGTCGGTATCGCTCAGCGCGCCGCCGCTACCACTATTGCCAAGATCATTGGTCACCATAGTGAGCTGATCCTGACCATTGAAGTCCTGCTCACCCTGATAGGTCACCCCACCGGACAGCAGCGCATTGATGGCATCCAGCGACCCGCTGAGCACCAGCATCCCGCTACCGTTGCCGGTCACCGTCACCCCGCTGCCCGCCACCAGATTGAGGGTGCCGTGCGCCACCGAGAGGCGTACCTCGATGGGGCTGCTGCCCGCATCCACATCCTTCACCTGTAGGCCGTGAATGGTATACGGCTGATCTTCCTGCGCCACCAGCGGCGCAGTTGGCAGCTGATTGATCGGCGCATCGTTGACCGGCTGCACCTCGATGGGCAGCACATCGGTATCGCTGAGCGCCCCGCCACTACCGGTATTCCCCTGATCGTTGGTGACCATGGTCAGGGCGTCACTGCCGTGGAAATCACTGTTGCCCTGATAGGTCACCCCACCAGAGAGCAAGACATTGAGAGCGGCCAGCGTGCCGGTCAGCACCAGAGAACCGGTACCGTTGCCGACCACAGTCACGCCGCTGCCAGCCGGCAGCGTCAGGGTGCCATGCTCCACCGACAGGGTGATCTTGATGGGGCTGCTGCCCGCATCCACATCTTTCACCTGCAAACCCTGGATGACGAAAGGCTGATCTTCCTGCGCGACCTGAGGGGTCGTTGGCAATACGTTAATGGGCGCATCGTTGACCGGGCTCACATCCACATGGATGGTGCCATTGACCACAGGGCCAAGGGCGCCGTTGTCGAGGCTCTGAGCGGTGATCTTGAGATCCAGAGCACCGTTGGCATCATTGGTCACCAGCTCGACAGCGCCAAGCTTGCCACCCTCGGTGGTGACCTGCCAGCGACCGCCACCCAGATCAACAACCGTCCCCACTACGCCGTTTGGCAAGCGGATATGGGCGCCATCATGCACCCCTTCGATGGTGACCCGCACCTGCTCGGGCTTGTTCTCATGCACATTACCCGCATTGCCGCCGGTTGGTTGGGTATCCCGGGTCTCGAGCCCCAGATCCAGGGTGATCACATCCCCCTCAGTGCCGCTCGCCTGATCCTGAATATCGGCGATGATGGTATCCCCCACCGGCGTCACTGTGACGGTAAAGCTGCCACTGGTTTCGAGCGGAATGGTGAGCCCCTTGTCCAGGGTAAAGGCACTCAACGACAGCTCCACGCTGCCGCTGAAGTCCGCTGGCGGGATCAGGGTCAGCTTGGAGAAATCGGTCCCCACCGGGATCTGCCAGACGCCGCCGCCATTGTTGACCGCCGGAGCCGACAGGGTGAAGCCATCCGGGACCCCCTTGATCTGCAGCGCGACGATCTGCTCGGAGCCATCGTTGTCGATAAGGGTTGCGCCAAATCCGGCAAGGTTGACCGTGCCATCCTCACTCCCCGTGACACTGTGCACCGTGAGCTGGGCCGGATCGTTGACCGGTTTAATCTCAAATTCTGCATGCCCGTTCCAGCTAGCTTGCGCCGTGCCGGTGGTGGCGGTATCCAGAATATCGACCTGGATATCGAGCGGCACCTTGCCGCTAAAGTGCTCTTTGGGCACAAACACCAGATCTTTAAGCGCCACCATGTCAGTCACTATCAGGGTGTTGACCGGCTGGCCGCTGCCATCAAGGAAGTAACCATATTTTGCATCCACCGTGATGATGACCCGATCCACGGTTTCAAGACCACCATTGGCGATGGAGGTGCTGATGTCGGCCAGTTTCACCGAGAGATCGAGGTGGATCTCGCTATCTTCCAGATTGTCCGGCTGACCATCCCCATTCAGATCCTTGACCTGCAGCGTCAGCTCGGGCTGACCATCCTGACCACCGTTGATATCCACTTCGGGGGTGATGGAGAGAGTGACTTGCTTCTCGACTGTCTTGGTATCACCGCTCACCGTATCGGTGTTGACCAACCGCACATTGAAATGCAGGCTGTCACCGGCATAATCCGTCGGCAGAGTCAGGGTCAGCTTGTCGAGATCACTGAGGCCCCCCGGCAGCTTGATCAGATACTCGCCATTGACGAAGTCATAGGTCAGCCCCTGTACATTCACCCCGGCTGGCAGGCCGGTAATCACGATGCTGAGCTCGTCGTCAGCAATGTCTGCAGTCCCCAAGGTCACCATGCTCTTGAGCTGGGTGCCAAAGTTGACGCTATGATCTTCCACCCCGGTGATGGGGCTGGTGTTGTCGAAATCGACGTCGGCCGCAATTTGCCCGGAGTTGGTCGAGCCATTAAACTCGGCGTGGACGGTCAGCTCCCGATACACTGGCGCGCTGACATCCCCCTCGTTGTTGTCACCCAGATCAATCACTTTGGCGCTGACCTTGAATGTAACGGTACCACCAGGATAACCATCGGGAGCGTGTAAAGAATAATTGCCTAGCGAGCTACTCGGTACAGTCCAGTTGCCATTACCATCGTTGATCCCCCCCACCACCACGAAGCCGGGTGGCAGATCGCTTATTACCAGATAATCGATGGTCTCGACGCTACTGGGATCACGATCGTCAAACACAAAGACACCGTTCAGCGGAATGTCATCTCCATCTGTACTGACCAGAGGCTTCCCAACTTGCATCAGATTGCCATCGGGCTCTACCACAGCCTGGATATCCACCTGCAGCTGACCATCAATCACCTTGTTAACCACCACAGTGGAATCCACGTCCTGCTGGGTCACGGTGACATGACTCTTGATGGTAGTATCCCGGTCGCTATCTTCTGGCGCTTTCACCAGCAGCTGGCCGCCGTTTAACAAGCGCTGCAGATCTGTGTCACTCAAGTCCACCGTACCGCTGTTCACAGTGAGCGGGGTCTCGACCCCACCCACCCGGATCCAGATCTCGTAACCGGATTCGATGCCTGAGAGAGTGAGGTGTGTCACCTTCTCGGCGCCATCGCTCAGCACCGGATGCCAGTCCAGCACCACAAACTGATCTTCAAGGCCATGGCTGGTATTGCTGTAGTTGGTCGCATCGATCTCCGGCTCAACCTTGATATGCAGGGGCACCTCAAAGCTCTTGTGATCACCATCGTTCTCGGTCACCACCACCTTGGCGATCAGGTTCAAATCCGCCGTGCTGTTATGGGGAGGCTGGATCACCAGATTGCCTAGCTCTTTAATATCGACCTGATAGGTGGGCTTGCCATGGGCGTCGAGTCCGGCAAAGGTGGGCATCAACTCATTCCCTTTACCATCAAACACCTTGGCCCCTTCCGGCAGACCACTCAGCACCAGGTTAAGGCTTTCCGAGGTGTCTAATGGGGTATCGGCCAGTTCACCGGAAACCAGCTTGAAGTTGAGCGGCGCCTGACCATCTTCTGCCACCGTGATGCTGTAGCCTTTGCCAATACCTTCATGGGTCCAGTCGGTACCATTGAGGATAAAGTCCGGTCTATCGACCACCCCCACCAGATCCACATGAATGGTCTGGGAGCCCGTCTCCTTTTCGTTCACCACGGTATGGGTCTGGCCGTTGGCATCGGTCAATGTCGCCGTGTCTTTCACCACCCCCTTGATGGTCAGATCGAAATCGACGTTGCTGTTTTTAGGTGGTTGCAGCTTGAGTTCGCCAATGCGATCAAAAGGAACCTCATAGTAACCAGCTATGTTCTGTGCAACGGCGGAACCACCCAGCAACAAGGTTGCACCGTCAGGCAGGCCACTGATGCGGACAAACATCTGCTCGGAGCCATCGAGTTTGTCACCCAGATGAGCAAGGGCGATCTTGCTGCCCAGATCGAGCAGGGTGTCTTCCTTGCCCTGAATGTCACGAATGGTCAGCTTGGCGTCATCCGCCACAGGATTGACGTTGATCACCAGCTCAATCTTGTCTCCCTGCGCCGTACCCTGACCCGGAGCGATCGGGTTCTGCTCCGTGCTGATCGGGGTCACCGACAGCTTGATGTCACCACTGAAATCCTTGCCCGGAACCACGGTCACCTTGTTAATGTCACTGGCAGAGACGGTGTAGAGTCCGCTGGCGTTTGGCTTGAGTTCAACCCCGTTGAGCATGAGCGTGCCCTTGCCCGACTCCCACTTGATCTGGTAGCTCAGGGTTTCTGATCCATCAGTGTCGGTGAGCGCAGCCTTCACATTGAGCGCTATACCCGTGCAGTCCTCATTAATGCTGTAGTGCTGATTCGTGCTCGCCCCATCCCAGAGCGGCTTGTCGGCAATGCCCTCTACCGTAATGTCCAGATTGCCGGTCAACACCGGGGGCTTGTTCCCCTCGGTGACGCCCACCTGTAATTGCACCGGGAAGCGCAGCGCGCTGCCCCCGTTGTTGTAGCTCGAGTAGTCGTGATTTGGTACGAAGGTGACGCCGGTCAGCTGGAACTTGTCGTTGGTATTGGCCACCGCCACCATGGCCTCTGGCGGCACCTGATACCAGGTCTTGCCACCCTGGGAGATGGTGGTCAGTGCGACACCGTTGAAATAGAAGATGCCTTGGGCATTGGCCGGTGCCTGGATAAGCAACTGCTCCACATGCTCGCCCCGATCGAAGTCGCCTATATCCAGGTTCATGGTGATGGGGATCCCCTGGCCGGAATTGGTCGCCCCCGCATCTTCCTGACCGGTGACAGCGCTCACGGTGAGCGTGCCAGCCTCGTCCCGGATGGTCAGGGTCAGGACCCCATCATCAGTATCTCGGTCCCCGTCCACCAGATGAAATTCAATCTGCTGCATCAGCGTGGTGTTGCTGTGATCGATGCCCGATTTGGAGGTAAAGCTGTAGGTACCCTCGGCATTGATCACCAGAGTGCCGATGACCTGCCCTGTGCTGTCTGCCACCGCGATGGTGGTGTTGCCAGTAGCCGCGATGGGGTGTTCGATACCATTGATGGTCACCGATTTCACCACCGCATCGTCCGCCCCTTCGTTAGCGGTGGCCAGCAGATCGCCGGTCACTTTCGCACCTTCATCAAGGGCCTGGCTCGCATCAACCGCAAGGGGCACATCATCCTGCACGCTCACATGGCCAATCACTTCGGCACTGAGGTCTCCGTCACGGTCCAATGCCTGTAGCGGCAACTTAATGTCCAGCAGATCCTTGCCTTGG
This sequence comes from Aeromonas sobria, assembly GCF_000820145.1. Taxonomy (GTDB): domain Bacteria; phylum Pseudomonadota; class Gammaproteobacteria; order Enterobacterales; family Aeromonadaceae; genus Aeromonas; species Aeromonas sobria. The sequence continues at coordinate 30,611 of NZ_CDBW01000044.1, forward strand.
GCGCTGTGATCCAGATTGCCGATCAACTTGAAGGTATAACGACCGGAGACATCCAAAGTCAGCTTGAAGATAACCTTGCCTGCGCTGTCTTTGCCAAGATACACACCCGGCAGGCTGTCTGCGCCGATGCTGACAGCCTTCCCCCCCGAGGTGAGCGCGTTGAGGGCGTTGAAGCGGGCCACATCCAGTTGCAGAGAAGCCACTCGGTCGCTCCCAGCGGCGATCGTCACCTGGCCTACGGCAACCTCGCCCGTGCCTGAAGGGCTGGAGCCACCATGCTGGCCACTGCCACCATTGAGATCCGACTCCTTGACGGTCACCCCCTCGATGTTGGTGATCACGGGGTCGGCGGCATCGGTGATCACTGCAGTGGTACTGCCGGTGGTCACACTGCCATCGCTATCAGTGACCTTGACTGGCAAAGTCAACTCCAGCTTGTTGTCGGCACCGTGATCCAGGTTGGTATGCACAGTCACCTGATAACCGATCTCTGCGCTGGTATGAGCGGCGATGCTGGCGGGCACAGTGGGGATGGAGACCGTCATCACTACCAGACCACCGCTGGTCACCGCCTGGAAGGTGTGACCATCGATGCCAACCGCTTTCCAGGTCAGGGTTTCGCCGTTATGGGTAATTGCCTTGCCGCTGGCATCCATGACCTGACCGGAGAGGGTCAGTCGTACATCGGTCACCGGATCCGAGTCAGCCTTGATGGTGATCTTGCCGCTCGCCTACTGGTCATCCACGGCCGAGTTGGCGCCATCGAAGCGCCCTTCATTGAGGGTTACATCGGTCAGGGTGAGTGTCGGTTTCTCCCCTTCCCCAATCTGGATATTGAGGGTGCCGCTGGTGCTGTCGTTGTTACCACCCGCCTTGTCGTAGTCGTTGACGATCACCTTGATGGGCAGCTCGGTCACGGCGTTGCCGCCCTGATGAAGCCCTTGATAAAGGGTGACCTGATAGTCAAACCCGTTCTTGCCCGCCTGATCGAGGCTACCGATCAGCTTGACCTCGAACACCTCGACCCGCTGGCCATCCACCATCACATAGCCCTTGATCAGCTGGCTACCAGGGATGGCGCTATTGCCGTCAACCAGCTCGTATTTGACGCTCTGGCCGAGGGCAGTGAGGACCGGTTGCTGGTTAGCATCGGCAAAGGCTACTTCAACCACCCGATCCGACCCGGCTTGCACATCGAAGTGACCGGTTTGGCTCAAGCTGTTGCTGCCAGTGAGGTTCCCCTCATCCAGGGTCACGCCAGCGCCCGGGATAAAGCTCGGCGCCTTGCCATCCGCAATGGTGAGCGGCAGCGTGGTGCTCACGCGGTCGCCATCTTTATCGGCCAGGGTGACGGCAAGCGGCAGGTTGACGGATTCATTCCCTTTGTGATCCAGCTCGCCGCTCAGGGTGACCTTGGCGGTGACGCTCCAGTTGCCGTTGTTGTCGACCAGACTCAACTCGGCACGCAGCACCACCTGCCCACCCGCGGTCCCGACCAACTGGCCGTTGGCATCGAGGGAGAAGGTGACCGGATTGCCATGACTGGTCAAGCCGGTCAGGGTGCCCTGAATGGAGGCGATATCAAAGCCAAGGGAGTTGGGGTCGAGGGCATCGCTGCCGTGAGCCACCGAGAAACTCATGGTGCTGACCGCAGCCGTCTCCCCTTGCGCCATCTCGGTGATGGTGGAGCCAGTCACGGCGGAGATGGTCGGATTGGCGCCATCACCCACCGCTACGGTAATGCTGGAAGAGACCTTGTCGCCATCGCTGTCGAGCAGGGTGAAGTCCGCCTTGAGCAGGCTGTCGGCACTGCCCTGATCCAGCGGCTGATGGAGGGTGAAGCTGTATTTGCCATCGTTGCCGAGGGTCAGCTCAAACACCAGCTTGCCATCTGGGGTGAGCCCCTCGATCAGGTGATCGGCCACCGTGATGGTCACGGCCTGCTTGCCCGAGGTGAATCCTTGCAGCCCAGGCTGGTTGGCATCGAAGGTGATGCTGGCCAGCGGATCGCTGCCCGCGGTGATGGCGAGATCGCCGTTAAGAATCTGGCCCTGCTGCCAGTTGCTATCTTCGGTCAAGGTGACCGAGACAGGATTAACCTGCGGCAAGGCACCATCAGTAATGGTGATATTGAGGGTGCCGAGGTTGCTCTTGTCGCCGTCAAAATCGCTGCCTTGTACCTTCAGGCCAAGGTTGAGGCTGTTGGTCGCCTCCGGCTCGTCAAACACCCCTGTCAGGGAGACGCTGTATTTGCCATCCAGCCCGATGGTGACGGTGAGGATCGCATTGCCCTGCCAATCCTTGACGATCAGCTGATTGTCTTTAACCTCATAGGTCGTCGCCTTGCCCTGGCTGGTCAGCCCCGCCAACGCCGGTTGGTTGCTTTCAAAGTTGAGGGAGACCAGACGATCGCTGCCCACCGTCACCGGCAACTGGCCATCGATGCTCTGGTTGCCACCTTCTTGCAGTGCGACCCCCTTGTCGATGCCCAATGCGGGATCACTGCCGTCATTGACGGTCAGCGTCAGGTTGGCGCTGGTGCTGTCGCCATCGATCTCGTTGGTGCTCACCTGCAAACCGAGGGAAAGCGGGGCGCTACCCTGATGATCGAGCGGGCCAGTGAGGGTGACCACCACCCGACCAGCCAGATCGCTGCCCTGCTGCTCCGCCGTCAGCTCGGCGCGCAGCACCTCTACCCGTTTGCCACTGCCATCCAGGTAGTAACCCAACAGGGTGCGATCACCGGCAAATTCGAACGTCAGCGGATGGCCATCACTGCCCAGCCCGGCACCGTTGAGGGTGGCTAGGGTCTGGCTCTGATTGCTGAACACCAGCGAATCCATCAGCAGGGGATCGGCGGTATGTTTGACCACAAAGCGGCTCTCGCCCACCACGGCGGCGCCGTTGGTAAAGGCATCTTCAGTCAGGGGAATGGCCGGGATCTCGAAGCTGGGCGGATTGCTGTCCACCAGATTGATCACCAGCGGCGCCTTCACCAGATCGCCGTCGCTATCGCGATATTCGAGGTTGAACGGCAGGCGCAACCCGTCCTGACCGTGATCCAGACTCTGACTCCAGACGATGCGATAGCTGCCGTCATTGTTGAGGGTCAGAGTGAAGACAGTCGCCCCACCGGCGGTGGCGGTCAGGGTCTGGCCGTTGATGGTGTAGCCAAGGGGCGCGCCGTGGCTGACGAGCCCCAGCCCTTCCAGCGCACTCTGATCAGCGGCGAACTGGACTTGCAGATTGCCATCCTGACCGGCACCGGTATTGAGGCTGCCGGTCGCGGTGAGCGGGCCATCGGCCAATCCCGCTTCGGAGAGCGTCAGAGTCTCGCTCTGACCGATCAGCGGCGCGCCATCGCTGGCACTGTTGCCCGCCAGATCGGTGACGCTGGCACGCACTTCAAAGGATTGATTAATACCGGAAAGATCAAGGTCGCTCACCTGCCAGCGGCCATCCGCCCCCACCAGTGCCGAGGTGGTCAGCAGCGGCTGGCCATTACTGTCGACCAGGGTGATGGTGACGCTCTGACCCGCTTCCACATTGCTGGTGGTGCCGCTCAAGGTGGCACTGCTGTTGCCAAACAGGACAGCGGTATCGAGATCATCGATATCGATGAAGGCCTGGGTATCGACATTGATAACGAGGGTATCGCTGGCACGGTTGCCGGCAATATCCACGGAATTGACCTGAAACTGGTACTGGCCATCGGCCAGGGTCTGCGGCAGCTGATATTGCCAGTTACCGGCGGCATCCACCGTCAGGACGGTGAGCACGCTGCCGCCAAGGCTCAGGGTCACGGTGGCACCGGGCTCCCCCTTCCCTTGCAGCAGCGGGGTATTGTCGCGGGTCAGATCATCGGTCTGACTGGCGCCGCTGTCGCTCTCATCAGCGAGATCGAGGGTAATGGTGGTAATGGTATCGAGCAGAGTCTGGCCGGTGTCGCTGGCATTATTGCCCGCCTGATCCTGGGTATTGGCCACAATCTGCAACGGGCCATCCACCAGTTTGCCGGTCACATCGCCAAAATTGGCTTCCCACACCAGGCCGGGCAGCACCACTGTCGTCACCGTCAGTGAATTGCCCGCCTGATCGATAAGGGTGACGGTGACCGGCTGGCCCACCTCCACGTCCTCCACCACACCACGAATAATGACACCCGCCGCTTCATCGGCGTTGATGATGTTGTCGCTGGTTTGGGGCTCGGTGATGGTGATGGCGGCAAAGAAATCGCGCTCTTCAGCAAACAGCTGCTCGTCACCTGCAGGCTGAACGGCGTGATCAGTATCAAACCCGGCCTCGGCCAGGGTGGCATCGTTGGTACGATCGACCACCACAAAACCACCCGAGCTGGAACCGGCAACACCACCGATATTGCCCGCTGCTGCGGCTGCGTTGCCAGCGGCGGTCTCCTTGAACAGCTCGGTCGGGTCGATACCCTGACGGATCGCCTCTTGCAACGAGGCCAGTTCCGGATCGGCCGGTTGTCCATCAACTGCAGGTGTGGCGGGCTCAGGTTTGGCGGCAACCTCTTGCTCGCCTGCAGGATCACTGCCCGGCTCGGCTAGTTGAAACTGCCCCCCTTGAGCGGTTTGCAGACGGTCCCCCGGCTGCAGCGCCATCCCCACCGTTGCTCGTATGACAGATCCATCTGCACTGATGACAAACACGGAGCCCTCGAGTTGGGTGATCAGTGTGGACTTTTCAATTTGCAACTCAGCCATACAACCTCCAGCAAAACCTTAACCAGCCTCTGCCACTGCACGATAGAGGCACATCTAATGGTTCATCTTACAATCACATGTCAGGACGGGTCTGTTCGATATTTTCGACAAAAGCAGCAATAAACAACCCGAACCTTGCGGCCTATCGGCAGAAACCTCTTTTTCAGGCAGAAAGCGCCTCACAGGAGACCAATCGATGGCCTGAAATGGCCGAAAAACCAGAATTTATATGACAAGTATTGACGCATACATGAGAGTGGGAGCTGTTAGCCTACCTATTTAAACGAACAGCCATCATTACCAGGCTTGCCTGCCACCACCAAACAAAATACGCATAACCATGCAAACCGGAGATCGAGCAACACAAAATACGCATTTATTTTGATGCTATTTATCCCGTTCGAGACCCTGCCCCCTATCTCTCGATGTGAACCGGCCAAATTGACGCAATAACGGCTGCATAGCATGACAACAGGCTGAGATATCAGAAACGTTAACCAGGATCTCATTTCTACACTTTGCTGCTCTGGTCAATTGATCTGCCGCAAAAACCACCACGATAAATCATTATTTACTTTACCAATTTGTTAGCATCTGGCTGGTATATCGCATAGAACACCAAATTTATGCACACATAACAATTAATCGACCTGACAACCATCCAGCGCAGGCCCAGCCCGCACAACGAGATGGCACGGATCAGGCCAGCTCAAGACATTTATCTGGGAGTGATACACGTGGGTTCACAACACAGGCATACCAAACTGGGGCTCGCCGCCCTGCTGCTGACCAGCTGGCTTGGCGCCAGCGGCTGGGCACAGGCTGATGAAGCAACCACCCAGGGCAAGATAGAGGCGCGCAGCGAGCTGTTCGCCAAGGAGCACGCCGATCAGTTCACCAGCTGGCAAACCACCAGCGAGAGCCGGGAGCGCACCGATGCGCTGGCGGAAGATCCCAACATGGTGGTGCTGTGGGGCGGTTACCCCTTCTCCAAGGATTACAACAAGCCGCGCGGTCACTTCTATGCGCTGACCGACGTGCGCGAGACCCTGCGCACCGGCGCCCCCAAGACTGCCGAAGATGGCCCGCTGCCCATGGCCTGCTGGAGCTGCAAAGGCCCGGATGTGGCCCGCGTTATCGACGAAAAAGGCGAGGATGGCTACTTCAAGGGGATGTGGGCAAAAGGTGGGCCGGAAGTAGTCAACACCATCGGCTGCGCCGACTGCCACGACACCGCCTCGAAGGAGTTCAAGGAGGGCAAACCGGCCCTGCACCTCTCCCGCCCCTATGCCGATCGGGCCATGACCGCCATCGGCAAGCCGTTCAAGGATCAGGGGCGCTTTGATCAGCAGTCCCAGGTGTGCGGTCAGTGCCACGTGGAGTACTACTTCAGCGGCCCCACCAAGGCGGTGAAATTCCCCTGGGACAAGGGCACCACGGTTGAGCAGATGGAGGCCTACTATGACGAAATTGGCTTCGCCGACTGGACCCATGCCCTCTCCAGGACCCCCATGCTCAAAGCCCAGCACCCCGAGTACGAAACCTGGCGCGCCGGCATTCACGGCCAGAACAACGTCGCCTGTGTCGACTGCCACATGCCCAAGGTGCAAAACGAGCAGGGCAAGGTCTACACCGATCACAAGGTGGGCAACCCCTTTGATCGCTTCGAGCAGACCTGCCGCAACTGCCACACCCAGAGCAAGGAGATGCTGCAAGGGATCGTCAAGCAGCGCAAAGAGGCGGTGATCGAGATCAAGCTGAAGGTCGAGAAGCAGCTGGTACACGCCCACTTTGAAGCCAAGGCGGCCTGGGATGCCGGTGCCACCGACGCCGAGATGAAGGATATTCTGCAGGACATTCGTCACGCCCAGTGGCGCTGGGACTACGCCATCGCCTCCCACGGGGTGCAGATGCACGCCCCCGAAGTCGCCCTCAAGGTACTTGGCAGCGCGCTGGACAAGGCCGCTGACGCCCGTACCAAGCTGGCGCGCCTGTTGGCCACTAAGGGGATCAGCCACGAGATCGCCATCCCCGACATCTCCACCAAGGAGAAAGCGCAAGCCGCCCTTGGTATGGACATGAAACAGATGAACAGCGACAAGGCCCAGTTCCTCAAGACCACGGTCCCCGCCTGGGATGCCGAGGCCAAAGCGGCCGGACGGCTGGCACAGTAACGGCGCCTGCGGGCCCGGCCCCCAAGTCGGGCCCACAGCGGATGGAGGCTTCCTATGGGTGATTTAACGATGGATTTTTTACGACTGATGCTGATGGCAGCCATGCTGCTCACCAGCCTGCAGGGTCAGGCGGCCGAGACGGCTGCCGCCCCTGTTCCAGCTACACATGAGGTGGAATTTTTACGCAATCCCGACAAGGCCTGCACCGACTGTCACAAGGAGCAGAGCGAGGGGATGCACGGCAAGCATGGTCAGGCGACCAATCCCAACAACCTTAAACCGGTCACCTGCACCAACTGCCACGGCCAGCTCTCCCCCCAGCACAGGGAAGGGGTCAAGGATGTGATGCGCTTCAGTCACAGCCTGAAGGATAAAGAGAGCATCAAACTTTACCCCATCGCCGAGCAGAACGGGGTCTGCATGAGCTGCCACGAGCCCAAACCACTGCGCGAGGCGCTCTGGGCCCACGACGTGCACGCCACCAAGCTCACCTGCACCAGCTGCCACCAGTTGCATCCGGCCAAGGAGCCCATGGTGGGGATCCCGGAAAAATCCCGCATCAAGCTCTGCGTCGACTGCCACAGCAAGCAACATGAGGCCAGCAAGGCCCGGCAGGAGCAGTCCAAACCGGCTACCGGCAAGGAGGCATCATGAGCTGCTCTCGCCGTGACTTTATGGCGGGCATGGGCGCAGGGGCCCTCATCATGATGACGGGGCCTGTTCGTGCCAACACCCGCGCCGGGGCGGCCACCCTCGCCCACAGCCAGACCATCGACGGAGTGCGCTACGGCATGCTCCACGATGAGACGGCCTGCATCGGCTGTACCGCCTGCATGGATGCCTGCCGGGAGGTGAACCAGGTGCCGGAAGGGGTCTCGCGCCTCGAGATCATCCGTTCAGGCCCCATCGGTGAATTTCCCGACGCCGAGTACCGCTTCTTTCGCAAGTCCTGCCAGCACTGCGACAACGCCCCCTGCGTGCATGTCTGCCCCACCGGCGCCTCCCATATCCGCAAGGAGGATGGCATCGTCGATGTCGACGCGGATCTCTGCGTCGGCTGCATGTATTGCCTCGCCGCCTGCCCCTATCAGGTGCGCTTTATCAACCCGGTCACCCGGGTGGCGGACAAGTGCGATTTTTGCCGCAAGACCAATCTGGCGGCGGGCAAGGAGCCGGCGTGCGTGGAATCCTGCCCCACCAAGGCGCTGGTGTTCGGCAATCTGGATGATCCGGGCAGCCCCATCGCCAAACGGCTGGTGAAGGAGACCACCTATCGCTACAAGCAGGCGCTCGGCACCTCGCCCAAGATGTACCGCGTGCCCAAAGGGGAGATAAAGTCATGACGATGCAAGCGGCATTTCACTTCCCCTCCCTTGTCTGGGGATTTGTCCGATCGCCATCTACCGCAGTAACAGAAGGAGGAATGGATCATGTTGCATGACGCATTTCACTTCTCCTCGCTGGTGTGGGACTGGCCCATCGCCATCTATCTGTTCCTGCTCGGCATCTCCGCCGGAGCCACCACCCTCTCGGTTCTGCTGCGCCGCAAGGGGGCCGGCAGCGAGAGCGGCATCATCAAGGCGACCGCCATTCTGGCGCCGGCGAGCGTGATATTGGGGCTGCTGATCCTCATCTTCCATCTGGCCCGCCCCTGGACCTTCTGGAAGCTGATGTTCCACTACCAGTTCGACTCCGTGATGTCGATGGGGGTCATGCTGTTCCAACTCTATATGGTGGTGCTGTTCGCCTGGCTGGCGGTGGTGTTTCGCACCGAGATCGAGACAATGCGCTGCCGGTTGCTGAAAGAGAAGTTCGCTTTTGTGGATGGGCTGATTGGCTGGCTCGCCCGCATCGAGCAGCTACTGGCGCCGCTCTTGTTGCTGCTCGCCGTGCTGCTGGGTGCCTATACCGGCTTTCTGCTCTCGGCGCTCAAGACCTATCCGCTCTTGAACAACCCGGTGCTGCCGGTGCTGTTTCTGGTCTCGGGCATCAGCTCAGGTATCGCCTCCACCATCTTGCTGGCGGTGACGCTCTTCAAGGAGAACCACCACAGCCAGGGGGTGAGCTTCGTGCATCGCTTCGAGCGACCCGTGCTGGCGGTGGAGGTGTTGCTGCTGGTCTGCTTCTTTACCGGCCTCTACTTCGGTGGCGGCCAGAAAGAGGTGGCGATGTGGGCCGCCATCGGCAGCGGCTTCTGGGCTCAGGTGTTCTGGGTCGGGGTGGTGGGCATCGGCATGCTGCTGCCCCAGCTGCTGGCTCTGCTGACCCCCACGCCCCTGCGGGAGCGAAACGGCCATCTGGTGCTGGTCTGCAGCCTGACCCTGGTGGGGATCCTGCTGCTGCGCTACTTCGTGCTTTATGCCGGCCAGATGACTGTAGTTTAAAGGTATGATCACCAGCGCCAGCCGCCTAGGGGCGACTGGCGCCGGTTTGTTGCTGGCCCGATAAATTTCTGGTGATGCCACACACGCTGCTTGGCAATGTTCTCCGCCAAAGGGAGACAACGCGGCGTATGTGCCATGACATGAATGAGATCAAAGATTGAACCTGGAGGTTTTGTGCTGGCAGAGCTTGGCTATCTCTCACTGCTACTGGCAGCGGTACTCTCGCTGCTGCAGGGCTCCTTGCCCTGGCTGGGATTGCGCCTCGCCTCCCCGCTCCTGCTGCGCTGCGCCAAGCCGCTGGCGCTAAGCAATGCCATCCTGCTGGGCGCTGCCCTGCTGCTGCTCGCCAGTTGTTTTGCCCGGGATGATTTTACCGTCAGCTATGTGGCCCAACACGCCAACAGCGCCCTGCCGCTGGGCTTCAAGCTGGCTGCGGTCTGGGGCGGCCATGAAGGATCCATGCTCTTTTTCGTCTTTGCGTTGGGGCTGTGGGGCGCTCTGGTGGCCCTTTGCTCCAAGCGGGTCGATCCGCTGATCACCGCCCGGGTACTAGCTATCATGGGATTGATCGTCGGGCTCTTTGCCCTCTATACCCTGATCTTCTCCAGCCCGTTTGACCGCCAGTTTCCGGGGCCGCTGGAGGGGCGCGATCTCAACCCCATGTTGCAGGATATCGGTCTTATCATTCATCCGCCCCTGCTCTATCTCGGCTACGTCGGCTTTGCGGTCAACTTCGCCTTCGCCATGGCAGCGCTGCACTCAGGCCGGCTCGATGGCGCCGTGGCCCACTGGAGTCGCCCCTGGGCGCTCGGCTCCTGGGTGTTTCTCACTGCCGGTATCGTGCTGGGCTCCTGGTGGGCCTATTACGAGCTGGGCTGGGGCGGCTGGTGGTTCTGGGATCCGGTAGAAAACGCCTCCCTGCTGCCCTGGCTGTTGGGCACAGCCCTGCTGCACGCACTTGTAGTCTGCGAGAAGCGCGGCGCTTACGGCCACGCCGTGTTGTTGCTTTCCATCTTCACCTTCGCCTTGAGCCTGCTCGGCACCTTCGTGGTGCGCTCCGGGGTGCTCACCTCGGTACACGCCTTTGCGGTGGACCCCAGCCGCGGCCTCACCCTGTTGCTGCTACTCGGCTTGCTATTGACCTGCGCCCTCACCCTGTTTGCCCTGCGGGCCGACATTCGCGCCCCCTACGCCCGCTTTGGCTTGCTGTCAGAAGAGGGGCTGCTCGGCGCCGCCATCCTGCTGCTCTGTGTGGCCTGCGCCAGCGTGCTGCTCGGCACCTTCTACCCCATGGTGTTCCAGTCGCTTCATCTGGGCTCCCTCTCGGTGGGCGCCCCCTATTTCAATACCATCTTCGTGCCGCTGGCCCTCTGCCTGATGGGGCTGATGACCCAGCTGCCGCGCCTGCGCTGGCAGCAGCTTGCGGCACATTCCCGACTCAACTCGCTGTTGCCGCCGCTGTTTGGCCTGCTTGGCGGCGGACTCATTAGTCTTGCCTATCTGGAACAGGGAACGTTTTCCGGTAGCTGGAGCGGCATCCTCGCCAATATGGTGAGCCTCTGGCTGGTGACCAGCCTGCTACTCAACACCCCATGGCGCGAGCTGACCCTAAATCGACTCGGCAGTCTGCTGGCCCACCTCGGGGTGGCGGTCTGCGCCCTCGGCATCGCTCAGGTGAGCCACCATAGCCAGGAGGGGGGCACAGTGCTCTCTGCAGAGCGCCCATATCGCCTCGGCGCCCATGAATTTCGCTATGAGGGGAGCGAGCCGGTGATCGGCCCCAACTATACCGCCGAGCGGATCACGCTTAGCGTGCACAAGAACGGTAAAGAGGTAGCTCGGCTGACGCCGGAGCGGCGCCATTACAGCGTTCGCACCATGAACATGAACGAACCGGGCATTGCGTGGGGACTGTTCGGCGATCTCTACGTGGTGCTGGGTGAGAAGATGGGGCCAGATGCCTATACCATGCGGCTGCACTACAAGCCGCTGGTGCGCTGGATCTGGCTCGGCGGCCTGTTGATGATGGCGGGCGGCACCCTGCGCCTGTTCGCCCGTCGCCCCTTGCTTGCCTCCCGTTCCGTTGCGGTTAGCACCTCCCATCACCGGCTCGAACAGGAGGCGTTATGAGATCCCGCCTGCGCCTCTTTGTTCCCCTGCTCGTGACCCTGGGCCTCGGCGCTCTGCTCTGGCTGGGCCTTGGCAACAATCCCTACAGCCAGGATGAGGCTACCCTGGGACGCACCCTGCCTGCGTGGCAAAGCGACAATCTGCTGGGCGGGAGTCAGATCCAGACCGCCAGCCTCAAGGGTGAGCCCTTTGTGCTTAACGTCTGGGCCAGCTGGTGCGTCAACTGCCACGCCGAGCATCCGCTGCTCACCGAGCTGGCGGGCACCGTACCCCTCTACGGTCTCAACTATCGGGACAAGGGGGATGCGGCCCGCGCCTGGCTTATCCAGGCGGGCAACCCCTATCGCGCCGTGCTGGCCGACCCCGACGGCAAACTTGCGCTGGAGCTCGGTGTCTACGGCACGCCGGAGACCTATCTGTTTGACGCCGATGGCGCCCTGCTTGCCCGCCATACCGGCGCGCTCACCAACGAGATCTGGCTACGCCAGTTTGCCCCCCTGCTGGCGCAGGCGCGGGGTGACGTTTTAGCAAGGGAGGCGAGACCATGAAGGGCATGACCTTGCTGCGTTTCTTGCCGCATCTCCTGCTGCTCAGCCTGATTATCTCTTTCACGCCAGCAGCCACGGCCAGCGGGGTCGATACCTATCAGTTTCGCCACCCCGAGCTGCAAAATCGGGCGCAAGAGCTGGCCCGCGCTCTACGCTGCCCCCAGTGCCAGAACCAGAACCTGGTGGAGTCCAACTCCCCCATCGCCCGGGATCTGCGACTCGAAGTCTACCGCTGGGTGGACGAGGGACAGTCTGATGAGCAGGTGATCGCCCGCATGACGGAGCGCTTCGGCGATTTCGTCCGCTACGATCCCCCCTTCAAGGCCAGCACGGCGCTGCTGTGGGGCGGTCCCCTGCTGCTGTTGGGGCTGGCGCTGTTGACCCTGTTTCGCCGCCTGACACGTACGAAAGCGCAGACCATCCCTGTCGTTAAGGCAATCGTTGAGGCCACCCATCAACCCGCCGCCGATCCGCGCAGCGAATTGAATTGGCTGATCATGCACGGGGAGCAGGCAGGCCTCTCCCCCGACCAGCCACTCTACAGGGAGCTGAGCGCCGCCCGCCTGGCCAATGCCATCCCGGCAGCTGAGCTGGCCCTGCGCGCGCAACTGGCTAACCAGCATGACAATCGCGGTCGCAATAACCGGCACGGGCGGGCCTTGTTGCTGCTTGGCATCATGGCATTCGCGGCCGTTGCCGCTGTGTATCTGAGCAGCGGCCGTTATCAGGCGTGGCAGGATTATGCATCCCGTCCCGACCCGCTGGCCAGGTTGAGCCCGCGGGATCTGCAAGACAAGGAGCTGGGGAGTCTGCATCAGAAGCTTCAGCGCAACCCTGCCGATCTCGACAGCTGGGCGGCGCTCGGCCAGCTCTATCTCTATCGGGGCGAGTACGACAACGCCCTGCTCGCCTACCAACGTCTCGCTCTGCTGGAGGGTAGCGCCAGCGCGGCGACCCAGGCCGCGCAAGCCACCGTGCTCTACTATCAGGCGGGCCAGCAGCTGACTCCCGAGGCAACCCGCCTGCTGGAGAGCGCCCTCAAGCAGGACGCGGGGGAAGTGAGCGCCCTGATGCTGCTCGCCTCCGATCACTTTCTGCATGGCCGCTACAGCAAGGCCATCGCCCTTTGGCAGCAACTGCTCGATAGCGAGCGCCCTCGCATCAATCGGGCTGCGCTGATTGAGGCGATTCAGACGGCAAGCATAATGGGCGGGTAACCCCTTGATTGAAGGAGGGTAATCGTGGTGATATGGCGCCGCGACCACGCAAGTGGCTCAGCCCCCTCTTTCAATAGACAAGGATGTCTGGATGCAACTCACCCTGTTAAACGACTCGGGCAAATTCGATGGGCTCGATGACACCATTACGCATGTCTTTGCCGAGACGGCGAACAAATTGAATGCCTTGTTCGATCTCTCCCAACTGGATGTCACCTTCAGCCCTTTTGCCGAGGGGGATGCTCCCGACTCGGGTATCGGTGGCTGGGCCATCAACATGTATCGAATAGAGCTCCAGCTTGATCTGGAACGGCCCGACATCAAAGAGGTGATCATCACCGAATTACCTGCCGTGCTGGCCCACGAAGTCCACCATATCGTGCAAAAGAAGAACAAGGTGACCGCAGAGACACTGGCCGAAAACCTGATTTTTGAAGGGCTGGCCTGCTACTTTGAGCAAAGGTTCAATGGTGGCACACTCCCCTCGCTGTTCAAGGAGTCTCATCACCATGACTGGCAATCGATCCTGGCAGAGATGACGCCCCATCTATCCAGCAAGCAGTTCAACTTTTTAGACTTTTTCTACTGCCGTGATAACCGGCCATTTCCCAAATATGCCGGTTACTGGGTGGGGTTCAATCTGGTGGCCAACTATCTGGCCAAAAGCGGACTGAATGAAATAGAGGTCATGGGCCTACCCGCCGAGGCATATTTCAATTAACACACCTTCACACTGTTCGTGGCGATTACAGAGCCCAAACCCGGAGAGAAGATCATGATCCCCATTCGCTGCAAAGCCGTCTCTGGCGTTGCCCTTACCACTGTCGATGGCGAAACAAAATTGCTGGTGATGAAACGGGTCAAAGGGGGCTTCTGGTGCCATGTGGCGGGCACGGTGGAGGCGGGTGAAACCGGCTGGCAGACCATTATTCGGGAGTTTGGCGAGGAGACGGGGATCAGGGTCACCGAGCTCTACAACGGCCAGTATCTGGAGCAGTTCTACGAGGCGAGCCTGAATACCATTGAGGTGGTGCCGGTCTTTGTGGTCTATTGCCCGCCCAATCAGGCGATTACCCTCAACAATGAGCACACCGACTATCGCTGGTGCACCCTCGCCGAGGCCAAAGCGCTGGTGAGTTTCCCCGGCCAGAAGGCGCTCTACGACCATATCTGGCACCACTTTGTCGACAACGCCCCCTCTCCCCTGATGCGGGTCGATATCCGCTGACCGCGCACGGCTTCCCCCTGTAAATGCAACACGCCCCCGGATGGGGGCGTGTTGTATCTAAAGCCAGCCAAGCGCTTTTGTTAGCCCAAGCAGATGGCCTACGGCCGCTCGCCAGCGGCCAGACGGCGGTTGATATCGGCGATAACCAGGGCGATGTCGGCAAGGGTATCAATCACGTAGTGCGCCCCCGCCGCCCGCAGTTTGGCCTCGGCCGGTGCGCGCCGGGCGGCGATCTCCGCCTCGCTCATGGCGGCAAACTCGTCCCAGGTGGCGCCAAATTCGTTGCCGGAAACCGACAATCCCACCATCCACATGCCAGCGTTAAGCCCTTCGCTGATGCCGGGTACGGCGTCATCCACCTTGATGCAGCGATGCACCGCGCTCACTCCGAGCTCAATTACGTTGGCCAGCGCCATCCAGGGGCCGGGGCGACCACCTGCCTTGAGATCGTCGGTGGCGACCCAGTGATCCGGGCGGTAGCCGTGATCGGCCGCCGCTGGCACCAGCGCCTCCATCACCGGACGGGGATAACCGGAGCAGGAGCCGATTTTCATCCCCTGACCCCGCAGAGCGTCCAGTACCGGCAGCACACCTGGGATGGGGGTGGCAAAGCGGGTCACAGCGGCAATCTGCAGCGGCATAAAGGTGTGATAAATGTGGTCCACCTCGGCGTGGCTCATAGGATGGCCGAAGCGAGCCTGCCAGCGCGCATCCACCGAGGGCAGACGGCCCAGCGCGGCGATATGATCCCACTTGCCAAGGCCCATGGGCTGGCGTGCTTCGTCCAGGGTCACCGGGAAGTCATAGGCGCGCGCGAAGGCCTCTACGAAGATGGAGGTGGGGGCGAAGGAGCCGAAATCGACGACCGTACCAGCCCAGTCGAGGATCAGCGCCTCCACGTCGGTGGTCGGGTGGATGGCAGTCTGCAAGTCAGTCATGGTGGTGTTCCTGTTTCGGTGAAAGTGCGATCTCGCCGAGGGCGCGATCGAGGATGGTGATGGCATGCACCAGATCGGCGCGAGCGATATTGAGCGGCGGCGAGAGCTGGATGACGTTGCCCTGGGAGACCTTGAAGCTGAGCCCCAGCTCCAGACAGCGGTAGAGCAGCCGCTCGGCGGCTTGGCTATCTCGTTTTCGACTCTGGTGATCGACCACCAGATCGAGCGCCCACAAGAGACCGATGCCGCGCACCTGCCCGATCAGCGGGTGACGCTCGGCAAGCGCCGCGAGCTCGCGCGCCATAAAGCGGCCATCCTCCTGCGCTTTTGCCAGCAATCCCGCTTCGCGGATTGTCTCTATAGTGGCGAGAGCTGCCGCGCAGCCGATGGGGCTCTTCTCGTGGGTGTAGTGACCGAGCGAAATAGCCGCCGCCTGATTGAAACGGTCGCGGGTGATGAGCGCCGCAAACGGCACTACCCCGCCCCCCAACCCCTTGCCCAGACAGATGATGTCGGGCTCGATGCCGAACTCCTCGAAGCTGAACCAGTGGCCGGAGCGACCCAAGGCGTTGGGGATCTCATCGACGATCAGCAGCACCTTGTGGCGATCACAAATCTCCCGCACCCGCTGCCAGTAGGCCTTCGAGGGCACCTGCACATCGGTGTTGCGGATGGGCTCGGCGATAAAGGCCCCAACCCCCCCCTCCTTCTCGATGACGTACTCCAGATAATCGGCGTAATGCAGGTCATCCCCCTCGCCTCGATACCAGACGCCGCGATAACGGGTGGGCGGCGGAATGCGCTCCACCCCGGCCATCAGCGGGCCCATGCTGGCGCGAAAACAGGCCTCGCCGCCGACCGAGATGGCATCGAGGGAGGCGCCGTGAAAGGCATCCCACAGGGACACCACCTTGCTGCTGCCGGTGATGAAGCGGGCGAGCTTCAGGGCAATCCCCACCACCTCGCTGCCGCCGGGGGCGAACAGCACCCGATTGAGATCGCCGGGGGCCAGCTCGGCCAGAGTGCGGGCGCAGTCGATGGCGACCTGATGGGTGTAGCGGCGGGGTGCGAACGGCAGATCGGCAAGTTGCTGCTGCACCGCGGCCACCACCCTGGGGTGACCGTGGCCCAGCTGATGGACGCTGTTGCCGTGAAAATCGAGGTAACGCTTGCCCGATACGCTGGTCAACCAGCTCCCCTGCGCGCCCTCAAGCAGATCGAGACAGGGGGTGGAGAGCGCCTGATGGAGGAAGTAGCGGCTATCCTCCGCCAATCCGGCCTGTACCTCTTCGCTCTGACCCGCCCACCAGCGCGCCCGCCCCTCGCCGAGGTTGATATCCCCTTCGCTGTCGGCGCGGCCACTGCCGTGCAGCTTATGGTCGTGCTGATCGCAACCGTGAGGCGCCATGCTGGTCATCGCGCGTCCCCTTGCCAGTAACAGGCGCTGGCCATGGCGGCGAGCAGATCGCGCACCCGCTCTGGGGTCACATCACCGATATTGCCGATACGGAAGCAATCGGCCTGGGAGACCTTGCCCGGATAGATAACAAAGCCCTGCGCCTTGAGCTGCTGGTAGAAGTCGGCGAAGCGGTAATCAGGGTGGGCCGGAGAGTAGAAGGCGGTGATGATGGGAGATTGCCATTGTTCTGGCAGCAGCGGCGCAAAGCCGAGCTCAGCCATCCCCGCCACCAGGGTGCGCTGATTTTCGCTGTAGCGCCGATGGCGGGCAGCAATACCCCCCTCTTCATCCAGCCCGCGCAGCGCCTGGGCAAAGGCGAGCACTGTGTGGGTAGGCGAGGTAAAGCGCCACTTTCCCCCCTGCTGCTCCATGGTCTGCCACTGGGCATGCAGATCGAGGGAGACCGAGCGGGCGCGACCGGCACAGGCCGCCAGCGCGGCGCGGCGGGCGATAACGAAGCCAAAGCCCGGCACCCCCTGAATGCACTTGTTGGCGGAGCTGATGAGAAACTCGATGCCAAGGCGCCCCATATCGATGGGGATGCCGCCAAAGCTGCTCATGGCATCGACGATCAGGCGAATGCCGCAGCGCTGGCAGAGCTCAGCCACCTCCTCAAGGGGGTTGAGCATGCCGGTGGTGGTCTCGCAGTGCACCATGGCCAAATGGGTGATCTCGGGGTGGCGCGCCAGCATCGCCTCGATGGCGGCGAGTTCGGGACGGGTTGTCTCGCCGCAATCCAGCTCGTGGTGGCGCAGGCCAAGGCAGCGGGCCATCTCCCCCATGCGGGCACCGTAGGCACCGTTGTTGATGATCAGCAGACACTCATCGACGCCGATCGCCGAGCCCAGCACACTCTCCACCACATAGCTGCCGCTCCCCTGCAGCAGCACGGCGCTGTAGTCGCTTTCAGATTCCGGGCCAGTGGCCAGCCGCACCAGCTCGCGGCGGATGGGCTCCACCACGCCCTGGTTGTAGTCCGCATCCCAAGTACAGCTGTCTTGCAGCATGGCGGCGCGCACCGTCGCGGTGGTCGAGAGGGGGCCCGGGGTCAGCAGCAGGTAATCGACGGCGGCGGGGGCCGCAGGAATATGGGTCATGACTTCGCTCCTTTTGGTATATACCAGAATGAGCGCATTGTGGGTAACTGCCCCGCCAAGGTCAAAGGGGTGGCGCTACGTGCAACAAAAAATTCATTTTCAGCGCCGGGATCGCGATAATCTAGGAAGCCTGAACAGCAGGGGCGATGCTGGTATCTACCAACTTGTTTTTATTTCGTCGTTTAACGGTCGGGCTGATGACCAGCCCTGCGCCCAGCCCATTGCCCAACTCATTGCACAACTTATTGCAAAACCAGGGATTTTCATGAGCAAACCGCAATATCTGCAGATCAAGGATGCCCTCGCCAACCAGATCCTGGCGGGGGGTCTGGCCCCCAACGACAAGCTCCCCTCCGAGCGACTGCTGGGGGAACTCTACGGCACCACCCGGGTCACCATCCGCGAGGCGCTGGTGCAGCTGGAGGCGAACGGCCTTATCTATCGGGAGGATCGCCGCGGCTGGTTCGTCACCCCGCCGCGCTTTCGCTTGAACCCCAGACGCACCTCCAACTTTCACCAGATAGTGCGGGAGCAAGGGGGGGAGCCGCGCACCGAGTTGCTGGAGAAAAGCCGCCAGGCGGTGCCGCCCGCGTTGATGGCGCAGTTGCAGCTCAAGCCGTTCGACAGCCTGTTTCTGCTCAAGCGGCTGCGCTATGCCAACGGGCGCGCCATCTGCTATTGCGAGAACCACTGCCTGCCCGAGCGGGTTCCCGGTCTGCTGGAGCTGGATCTTGTCGGCAGCCTGACCGAGATCTACCAGGCCCATTACGATCTTCACTATGCCCGCATGCAGGTGCGCTTCTTCCCCACCGCCCTGCCGGACGAGGTGGCCAAGGCGCTGGGGGCCACCGCCGGGCTACCCGCCCTGCGCCTGGAGCGACTCAACTTCGATCAGCACGGCCGGGTGCTCGACTTCGATCTGGAGTACTGGCGCCACGACAGCCTGGAGATAGAGGTGGATACCCAGAATTAGGAACAGACAAGTTAAGTACGGCCAATCGAGTGCGGCAAAACGTCACGGGGCCGTCACCGTACCGTCATAAAGTTCCCCTAGCCTCTGCTTCGACCAATCTGGTTTATACCAAGCCAACTAAAATGGAGAAGAGGATGAAACAGGGAACCCATTTGCTGGCCGCCGCCGTGCTGGCCGCCATGACAGCCCCGGCACTGGCCGCGACCGATCTCACCGTCTACACCGCCTTCGAGCCGGAGCAGCTCGGCGAGCTGAAGACCGCGTTTGAGCGCCAGCACCCGGATATCAACATCAAGTGGGTGCGTGACTCCACCGGGGTGGTCACAGCCCGGTTGCTGGCGGAGAAGGCCCAGCCCAAGGCCGATGTGGTGTGGGGACTGGCCGCCACCAGCCTGATGCAGCTCGATCAGCAGCAGATGCTGACCGGTTACGCCCCCAAGGGGCTCGATAAGCTCGACATCCGTTTTCGTGACGGCAAGGCCGAGCCCCACTGGATTGGTCTGGACGCCTTCTTCAGCGCCATCTGCTTCAACAAGGTAGAGGCAGAGAAGCAAGGAATACCGGCGCCGACCAGCTGGGCCGATCTCACCAAGCCCATATACAAGGGCAAGGTGATCATGCCCAACCCCAGCTCCTCCGGCACCGGCTACCTGAGCGTCGCAGGCTGGCTGCAGACCATGGGCGAGCAGCAGGGCTGGCAATTTATGAACGGCCTGCACCAAAACATCGACCGCTACACTCACTCGGGCTCGGCCCCCTGCAAGCTGGCCGCCAGCGGCGAGACGGTGATCGGTATCTCCTTCGACTTCCCGGCCACCAGCCTCAAGGCCAAGGGCGCCCCCATCGAGGTGGTGTTCCCGAGCGAAGGTTCGGGCTGGGACATGGAGGCCGCTGCCATCATCAAGGGCACAACCAAACTCGATGCGGCCAAACAGCTGCTCGACTTTGCCGCCACCGAACAGGCCAACGCCCTCTACAACAAATCCTTTGCGGTAGTCGCCATCCCCGGGGTTGCCCAACCGAGAGCGGGCTATCCGGCGGATATCAAGGGCCAGATGATCGACAACGACTTTGGTTGGGCTGCCCGCGAGCGCAACACCATCCTGGCCCAGTGGAGCGCCAGCTTCGACGGCAAATCGGAAGCCAAGCAGTAATCGTGAACGGTAGCGGTTTGTTCACGCCAGACTCTCTGCTGCCAATAAACTGCTTGTCGAAGGCCAACAGGTGTTGGCCTTCGCTTTTTGGGTTGCGCTCCCTGTTTTGTTTCACTTCTTGTTTCACTCTCAAATTGGCGGCGCCCCGCCCATCCGCACGCGGCCAAGCTAGCTGCTGGCTATCCGTTGTCATCTGACTGTCATCAAGCTGTCATCCCCCGATCACCTGACCGTCACATTTCACCGGCAAACTGGTATATACCAAATCAGTAGCGAGTCGAACCATGACCCAGCCCTATCTGGACATTCAACATCTCAACAAGCAGTTCGGTGCTTTTCAGGCCCTCAAGGGGATCTCTCTGACTATCGCGCCGGGGGAGTTTATCTGCTTTCTCGGCCCCTCCGGCTGCGGCAAGACCACACTGCTCAGAGCCATCGCCGGTCTGGATCTGCCGGACAGCGGCGAGATCTGGCAAGGGGGGCGCAATATCTCCCGCTTGCCGCCCCAGGATCGCGACTTTGGCATCGTGTTTCAGTCTTACGCCCTTTTTCCCAACCTGACGGTGGCCCAGAACATCGCCTTCGGCCTTGAAAATCAGGGATTGGCACGGGATGCCATCAAGGAGCGGGTCGATCACTGGCTGGGGCTGGTGGATCTCCATGCACAGTCCCACAAATACCCGAGCCAGATCTCCGGCGGCCAGCAACAGCGGGTGGCGCTGGCCCGGGCGCTCGCCCTCTCACCCGGTCTGCTACTGCTGGACGAACCGCTCAGTGCGCTGGATGCGCTGGTGCGCACCCACCTTCGCAGCGAGATCCGCGCCCTGCAGCAGCGCCTTGGCATCACCACCATCATGGTGACCCACGATCAGGAGGAGGCGCTGACCATGGCCGATCGCATCGTGGTGATGGAGGGCGGTCGCATCGTGCAGGTGGGCACCCCGCAAGAGATCTACCACCAGCCTGCCAGCCGCTTCGTGGCGAGCTTCGTCGGCACCATGAACTTCCTCGAGACCCTGGTGCTGAGCGCCACTCAGGTACGCCTCAATGAACAACCGCTGACACTCGCCAACCGAGCCGCCGCCGGCAGCAAATTGCAGGTGGCGATCCGCCCCGAGGCGATCACGCTAAGTGCACCGAGTGAGCCTTATCTTGGTCAGCACGGCATCGACGCGCAGATCGATCAGGTGGAGTTTCTCGGCGCCGCCCAGCGCCTGATCTGCACCGCCGACACCTATCTGGGCCCGCAGCAAATGCTGGTGGAGTGCCCGACCCACGAGCTGCCCCGCCACGATCAGGGGGGCTGGCGCAGCGGCATGCGCTGCTCGCTGCACTGGCCCGCTGGCGCGATGCAGCTGTTTGAAGGAGAGCGCCCATGAACGCTCCCTTTGCGACCTCCCCCCGGTTGCCGCCAACCGTGGCGCAGCGCACCTCCCGCTGGCAGCGGCTCTATCGCGGCTGGAGCCGGGATCAGCTGCTGCAACTCCTGCTGCTTCTGCTAGGTATTGCCCTGCTCACTGGCGGCCTGCTGCTGCCGCTGCTCACCATGCTGCAAAAGAGCCTGCAGGATGAAAATGGCCTCTGGGTTGGCCTTGCCAACATCAAAACCTACTTCGACTCCCCTCATCTGGGGCGCACCATCGGCAACACCCTCTGGCTCGGGGTGCTGATCACCACCCTGGTAGTGACCATCGCCTTTGGCTACGCCTATGCCCTCACCCGCACCTGTATGCCGGGCAAGAGCCTGTTTCGCCTCGTTGGCCTTATTCCGCTGTTGATGCCCTCCCTGCTGCCCGCCATCAGTCTGGTCTACTGGTTCGGCAATCAGGGGATCGCCAAGGGGCTGCTCGGCGGCGAGAGCATCTACGGCCCCATCGGCATCGTCATTGGTCTGGGCTTCTGGTGCTTTCCCCACGCCCTGATGATCCTCATCACGGCGCTCGGCCAAAGCGATGCCCGCCTCTATGAAGCCTCCCGGGTGCTCGGCAGCAGCGGCTGGCGCACCTTTATCACCGTCACCCTGCCCACCGCCCGTTATGGCCTGCTCAGCGCCGCCATCGCCGTCTTCACTCTCACCATCTGCGACTTCGGGGTGGCCAAGGTGATTGGCGGCCAATACAGCGTGCTGGCCACCGACATCTACCGGCAGGTGATCGGGATGCAGAACTTCTCCCTCGGCGCCGTTGCCAGCGTCACCCTGCTTCTGCCGGCGCTACTGAGCTTTGCCCTGGAGCACAGGGTACGCAGCAAGATGCAGGAGCAGAGCAGCACCAAGGCGGTGCCCTATAGCCCCACGCCCCATCGGCGGCGGGATCTGCTGGCGCTCGGCTGGTGCACTCTCTGGGCCCTGCTGTTTCTGGCGCTGGTCGGCATGGCAGTTTACGGCTCGCTGGTGCAGTTCTGGCCCTACAACCTTGGGCTGACGCTGGATCACTACGCCTTCGACAGCAACAGCGTCTACGGCTGGCAGCCCTTTACCAACACCTTGCAGTTGGGCCTCTATACCGCGCTTATCGGCACAGTGTTGGTGATGGTGCTCGCCTGGGCACAGGAGAAGGGGCGCCACTTCGCGCCACTGCGCCAGTTGCTGCATCTGCTTGCCATGCTGTCGCTGGCGGTGCCCGGTATGGTGTTGGGGCTGGGTTACATCTTCTTTTTCAACGGCAATCCGCTGTTTGGCGGCCTCTACGGCACCCTGCCACTAATGGTGCTCTCTTGCGTCATCCACTACTACACGGTGGGCCATATGACGGCGCTGACCAGCCTCAAGCAGTTGCCCAAGGAGCTGGAGCTGGTGGCCATCTCATTGCGCATTCCGCTCTGGAAGGCGTTCTGGCGGGTCACCCTGCCCGCCTCCCTGCCAGCGCTCTTGGAGATCTTTATCTATCTGTTCGTCAACGCCATGACCACCACTTCGGCGGTGATCTTCCTCTATTCGAGCGACAGCGTGCTCGCCTCCATCGCCGTGCTGAACATGGAGGATTCCGGCGATACCGCCGCGGCCGCCGCCATGGCCACCCTGATCCTGCTGGCCGCCGCCACCGTCAAGCTGCTCCAGCTCTTTTTGAGCCGCGCCCTGCTGGATCGCACCCAGCGCTGGCGCCACCAATAACCTTATCGAGGAGTCATCATGTCCACTCTCCCCTTCTGGCTGGCCGAAGCGCTCGCCGCCGAACAGCCCGTGCCGCCCACGCCCCTTCACGGCCACCACGAGGCCGATATCTGCATCGTCGGTGGCGGCTTTACCGGGCTGTGGAGCGCCATCGCCCTTAAACAGGCCGAACCTGCATTACGCATCATGGTACTGGAGAAAGATCGCTGCGGCAGCGGCGCCTCCGGGCGCAACGGCGGCTGTTTGCTCACCTGGTCGGCCAAATACCTGACCTTAAAGCGCCTCTTTGGCGAAGAGCAGGCCGCCTGGCTGGTGCAAAGATCCGAACAGGCGGTACACGAGATCGCCCGCTTCTGCGCAGCTCACAACATAGAGGCGGAGCTGAGGGTCGAGGGCACCTGCTACACCGCCACCAGCGAGGCCCAGCGCGGCCTGATGGAGCCGGTATTGCGTGAGCTGAAACTCGCTGACCTTAACCAGTGGCAGGCGATTGTGGAGGGTGAACTGGCGAGCCAGAGCGGCTCCCACGTTCATCTGGAGGGGCTCTACAGCCCCCACGCCGGTTCGGTGCAACCGGCACTGCTGGTGCGCGGCCTGCTACGGGTAGCGCGGGAACTGGGGGTCGAGGTTTATGAACACTCCCCCATGCAGCGCCTTGAGGCGGGCCAGCCTGCGCGGGTGCAAACGCCGCAAGGTGAGGTGCGTGCCCGCAAGGTGGTGCTGGCCCTCAACAGCGCCATGGTGCAGCACTTTCGCGAGTTTCGCCGCAGCATAGTGCTGGTCTCCTCCGATATGGTGATAACCGACCCCGCGCCACAGGCACTGGCCGCCCAGCAGCTTGCGCACGGCCGCTCCGTGGTGGATGGCCGCACCTTTGTGCATTACTACCGCTCCACCCCGCAAGGGCGGCTGATGCTGGGCAAGGGGGGCAACACCTTCGCCTTTGCCAACCGCTATCTAGCCGAGTTCGATGCCCCTAGCCGCTATCTTGCCCCCCTCACCCGCACCCTGCGCCGCTTCTTTCCGGCCCTTGCCGATGTGCCCATCGCCGCCAGCTGGTGCGGCGCCTCCGATCGCTCGGTGGACGGCCTCCCCTTCTTCGGCCACTGGCGAGGGCAGCCCAATATCGTCTATGGCCTCGGCTATTCCGGCAACGGCGTGGCGCAGAGCTGGATGGGTGGTCAAATCCTGGCGGCCTTGGTGAGAGATGAAGTGCGGGAGGAGGACAAACCGTGGCGTAACTGCGCGCTGGTCAGCGGCCCGCGCGGCTATTTTCCGCCCGAGCCGTTTCGCTGGCTGGGGGCAATGGCAGTGCGCAACGCCATCCGCCGCAAGGAGCGGGCGGAAGATGAAAACCGCCCGGTGGCCTGGTATGACAAACAGCTGGCCCGGCTGGCGGATGCAGCGGGCAAGGCGGATAAATAGCCCGGCGATACCGGGCAAGCATTGCCCATACTGTTCGCCCCAGACCACATTGATTGAAACTGCCGACCCCTGGGTCGGCATTTTTATGGCGCGGCGTGACTGGCCGATCTTATCGCGAGGCAAGATCCGCAGTGACCTCTCACCGAGTGTGAATTGACAGGAAAAAAGAGACGGGCATCTCTTGATCCCCGCTTACCTGTTGCATGATCCCGCCCGTGTTGCATGCTCGTTGGCATGACCAAAAAACAATTACCGAATTGGCGAACCGCCTCAACCAACACACTGATAACGCTTCCAAACCGCCATCCAGTGATGGGGCTGGCAGCACGCCACCTGCTCGGCCGCGCACGACTTGCGGTCAAAAACGCGGGCTCGATAACCCCGAGGGTGGCGTTGGCGAGCGACAATACACATTTGGCATGCATGTCCTGCCCGAATATGTCATCAATGTGGTTGAGAATGCTTTCGTGATTACGCTTTCGGCTAGTCAGCTCGGTATTAGCGGGTCAAGAACGCAGTTCATACCTCAGACGCCTCGCTCATATGAGAGGATGGCTAAGGCGATTATTGGTGCAGGATAAATTGAGGCTGGTTTTAAAAAACAGCCACAGCATCGGCAAAGTGGGAAAAATTGTTCATCTGGGCTGGCAGACATTGATTATCAGGCCCCCCAATATTGCTGAAAGAGCGCCTGGCACACCTTAAAAAATTAAACCCACGGCACTGTTCTCAGCGCAGCGGAGATAATTTATCAGAATGACTTTTTCAAATGGGATTTATGCTGTTCCAGCAAATTCTCGGGAGGAGGTGGCACCTGCAGGTAGAACCCCTGAGTGGTCAGTGCGGTCATCACCTTGCTGACATCGGCCATACCCAAGGGCTTGCTCGGGTCCAACTTGCTCATCAAGACCAGCTCGGGACGCCCGAATGCGGTCAATAATGGTTCTGGAACGCGGGAGAAATCCTCTCTTCTTTCAACAAAAAGGTAGGTCTCGGCTTTTTTGCGACTTTTATAGACTGCACATAACATGGAAGTTGATATAATCCGACGAGTTTATTGCCTCTGATGGGGGCAAACTATAACATCAGGAATTGAATAACAATAACGGATTAGCATCTCTGCCTCGGGGAAGATTCATGGTTGATCGCGATAACGAATTGAAAGGGACCACCTTCACTATTTCTGTGTTGCATATCAGCGATGGCGAGCCTGAGCGGATCCGTCAGTTGTTGGCCGAAAAAGTGGCTCAGGCACCCTACTTTTTTAATTGTGCGCCACTGGTGGTCAATGTTTCCCGGCTGGAACAGATCCCCGATTTCGAACAGCTCAAGGAGCTGGTGGAGTCTGAGGAGTTTGTGCTGGTCGGTATCACAGGGGCGCGCACAGAAGAGATGAAGACCGCCGCCAAGGCGGTTGGGCTGGCAGTCATGGCCTCGGGAAAAAGTCGCAGCAGCGAATCCGAACCGACACTGGCACCGGCTGCACCCGTGGTAATACCCGAGCCAGAGCCTACCCCCGTGATCCCGACCAAGGTACATGTGGGGCCGGTGCGTTCCGGCCAGCAGATTTATGCAGCTGGCAGCTCGCTGGTAGTGCTCGGCTCCGTCAGTCCGGGCGCGGAAGTGCTCGCCGATGACAGCATTCATATTTATGGCACCCTGCGTGGCAGAGCCATTGCCGGTGCCCGGGGCAACGCCCAGGCCCGGATCTATTGCCAGCAATTACAGGCCGAGCTGCTTTCCATCGCAGGCACGTTCCAGTTGAGCGATGCACTGCCAGCAGGCCTGATCCAGCAACCGGTACACGTCCGGCTGGACAACGAACAACTCCGAATAGACCGTATCAAATAGAGTTACAAGGAAGCGAGAATGGCGCGAATCATAGTCGTTACATCGGGTAAAGGTGGCGTTGGCAAGACCACAACCAGTGCGGCCCTGAGCACCGGTTTAGCACAGCGCGGTCACAAGACTGTGGTCATTGATTTTGACATCGGTCTGAGAAATCTGGATCTCATCATGGGCTGCGAACGGCGCGTGGTGTATGACTTTGTCAATGTCATCAATGGGGAAGCAAACCTCAATCAGGCATTGATCAAGGATAAACGCTCAGAAAATCTGTTTATCCTGCCCGCCTCCCAGACCCGTGATAAAGATGCCCTCACCCGTGAGGGGGTTGAAAAGATCCTGGATCAACTGGCCGAGATGAAGTTCGATTACATCGTCTGTGACTCCCCGGCAGGGATCGAGGCAGGTGCGCTGATGGCGCTCTATTTTGCCGACGAAGCGATCGTTACCACCAACCCGGAAGTCTCTTCCGTGCGTGACTCGGACCGCATCCTTGGCATCCTGGCCTCCAAGTCCCGTCGCGCCGAACGTGGCGAGGATCCCATCAAGGAGCACCTGCTGCTGACCCGTTACTGCCCGACCCGCGTTAACCGTGGTGATATGCTGAGCGTGCAGGATGTGCAGGAGATCCTGGCGATCCCGTTACTTGGGGTGATCCCCGAGTCCCAGGCGGTACTGCGTGCCTCCAACTCTGGCGAGCCTGTCATCCTGGACAAGGAATCTGACGCAGGCAAGGCATACGAAGATGCGGTTTCCCGTTTGCTGGGTGATGCCAAAGAATTTCGTTTTCTGGAAGAAGAAAAGAAGGGCTTCTTTAGCCGACTGTTCGGGAGTTAATCATGTCATTATTGGATTATTTTCGTTCCAGCAAGAAACCGAATACCGCACAGATGGCCAAAGAGCGGTTGCAGATCATTGTTGCTCACGAGCGTTCATCCAGAGGGGGGCCGGATTACCTGCCCCAGCTCAAGCAGGACATTCTTGATGTCATTCGTAAATACGTCAACATTGATCCGGAGAAGATCACCGTCCAACTGGATCAGAAGAGTGATGAGCTGTCAGTGCTGGAGCTTAATATCACCTTCGCTGATGACAAAAAGGGATAAGCTGACGCCCTATGCGTAATCCAGTTCCCCAATAAAGACCGGATCCTTAACCAGGATCCGGTTTTTTATTTGCTCAAACTGCCACAGCGATTCACCTCGTCTCGCCAAGGTGGCCAGTGATCGCTAGAATAGCGCCGCCCCTCACTGGCATGGGTCAGTGCAGGCACCTTCTTCTCTTTTTTGGAACCGACCGCTTATGTCTTTGAATGACGAAATGCACAGCGTCGAAGAGCTGCTCGATACCGCTCTCGAACTTTTTATGGAGCTGGCCTCCGATAATCTGCCTGAGCAGGAGATCGCCCGTTTTAATCAGGAGTTCAACGACCGCGGCCTTCTGGCTGAAACAGACCCGGCAGATGACTGGGAAGCAGATGTGGGTTTTGCGGTGAGCGATACCGACTATGCCGAGATCTGGATCGGCCTTGGCAATGAAGAACAAGAGTACGAGCACCTGTTTGCCCGCATGCTGCTCTCCCGCCGTGTTGATGAAAAGTTCTGCCACATCGAATGGCTGCCCCAATAATTCCGGATCCTGATGATCCCAGCCACTATCAGTGGGGGTCAGCTCCTGACGCCGTGGCCCCCGTGCGCTCATCTGCATCGCTTGGTCGTCGGGTGCTGAGGTGGGCAGGCAAAATCGCGCTGACCGGGCTGCTCTGCTCGGTTGGTTCGGTCGCCTTGCTGCGCTTTATCGATCCACCGATGTGGAGCTGGCGTATCGAGCGGGCAATGTTTCCGCCCGCCAAAATCACCCAGGTTCGCCATGAGTGGGTCGATCTGGCGTCCATATCCAAAGAGCTGCAGCTGGCGGTGATCGCCGCAGAAGATCAGCGTTTTGCCGACCATAACGGCTTTGATATGAATGCCATCAGCGCCGCATTCAAACATAACCAGCGCAGCGAACGGGTACGCGGTGCCAGCACCCTCAGCCAGCAAACGGCAAAAAATCTCTTTATGTGGAGTGATCGCAGCTTCCTGCGCAAGGGGCTGGAGGCCTGGTTTACCCTGTTGATGGAGCTGGGCTGGGACAAGGCCCGTATTCTGGAGGTCTATCTCAATATCGTCGAGTTCGGCCCCGGCATCTATGGCGCCGAAGCCGCCGCCCGCACCTATTTTGGCAAACCGGCCAGCCGCTTGACCCGTTACGAATCATCGCTGCTGGCGGCGGTACTGCCCAATCCGTGGCGCTATCGGATCAAGCCCCCTTCACCCTATGTGCAGAAGCGCTCGGTCTGGATCCGCCGCCAGATGGGGCAGCTGGGCCAGATCACCCTCAATCGGGTGCATCAGGCCGATTAATCGTCAGACTCATCGGATCGTCCTGGTGGGCCCAAATGCCCTCCCACCATCCCTCTGTGGAGGGGCAGATAGTGCCACCACCAGGTCTCCCTACGCCGTTTGATCTGCTGCCGCCGCACCCGCTGTTTCATCCCCTCGCCCCCTTCGCTGAACCGAGTAGTAACCATACGCCGACCACAGCGACTTTGACAGGCTGACGCACTGGTCTGGCTGCCATCGCCAATAATTGCTACAGTAGCGCACCCCGATGTATCTGGAGTGATTTCATGGAACAACGTACCCCGGATCAGCTGGTCGAATGGGCCTATGATCTGTTTCTGGAGCAGGCCGCCGATATGCTGGCCCCTGAGCAAATAGTCGATATCACCCTGGAGTTTGAGCAGCGTGGCGCCGTGGAAGCGACCCTGCCCAATGCCGACTGGTCTGCAGATCTCGGTGAGCCGGTCGATATGGAGCGCTGGGTCGAAGTATGGGTTGGTTTGCTGGATCATCAGGATGAGTTTGAGGTGATCTTCGCCACCTTCCTGCTGCCCCGTCTGCAAACCGAAGATGAGGTGCATGTGCGCTGGCATCGCCAGCAGCAACCATAAGAAAGGCGCCCCGGGCGCCTTTCTCGTTTCAGATTGCCCTATCCCGCTCAGGACTGAGCGGCAATAGCCTTGGCCAGGCAGCGACGGCACCAGCAGGTGCTGGCTTCGTTGATCGGCAGGGCTGACAAGTGGCTACACCAGCACTGCTCGATAGTCTGACCGGCAGAGACGGCGCAATAGGCCGGTTCGCCACAACCCGGGCAGCGGTGGGTGCTTTTCGAGCCATCCAGCTCGGCCATCACTGCCAACTGGGCCTTGCTATCCATTGCCGACCAGTGGCCGATCTCGGTCAGGGTCCGACCGCACCCCAGACAGAGCCCATCTTTGGCTTTGCACAGACCGACACAGGGGCTTGGCATCTTATTCGCTGTCCTGAGCCTGTTCGCCTGCTTGCGCTGCACCCGCGTCGGTGAGGGTGATGGCGTTATCTTCGATGACAATCTTGCCCTGCTTGTAGAGGCCGCCGATCGCCTTCTTGAAGGTGCCCTTGCTGATGCCCAGCAGCTTGTAGATGAGTTCTGGCTCGCTCTTGTCACCCACCGCCAGACTGCCGCCCTGCTTTTTCATCCGGATCAGAATACGCTCACCAGCATCATCCAGCCGGGCCAGACCCGGCTTTTGCAGGGTCAGATCCAGCTTGCCATCTTCGCGCACCTGCTTGACCCAGGCGGTTTGCGGGCGACCGGTCATCACCCGGCCAAACACTTCATTCTTGAACAGCATGCCGGGATATTGACCGTTGACGATCACCTTGATGCCCAGAGGCGAATGCTCGCCCGGCAGTGCGCTCACTTCGTCACCGACCTTGAACGCGTGATCCGCAGGGGTCAAAAAGCGCTCGATACGGCTGGTGCCCACCATGCGCCCTTCGTTATCAAGCTGCAGACGCACCAGATAGACATGCCCCACCTGCATCGGTTTGTTCTGCTCGCGGCTGGGCACGAACAGATCCTTTTTCATGCCCCAGTCGAGGAAAGCGCCGATCTTGTTGGCATTGACCACCTTCAGGCCAGCAAATTCGTCCACCATGGCAAACGGCTTGTCAGTGGTGATCACAGGTTCACAATCGGCATCCAGATAGAGAAATACCTGTACGCTATCCTCTGCTTTGATCCCTTCTGGCAATTGGCGTTTAGGCAGCAGCAGTTCACCGTACTCACCGGCTGCCAGCCAGGCACCACGGTCTTCAAGTTCAACGACGGTGAGGGTGTTCATCTTGCCAATCTGCATCATGGAGCTCTCTTTTTTCATTACCCGGATGGACCAATTGAACATGGCCCCTATGGGCGCGCATGTTACCTCAAGAGCGGTGATCTGGCCTAGTCCCCCAGCCACTGCATCCACTCCTTTTCGTCGCGACGCCAGCCATTTGTGGTGATTTAATCGCCAACCAGGTGCCCATTTACTGTAAATAACCCCATTTTTAGGTAGACTTCGCGGCTGTTCAAATTCAGAGGAACTGTCGATGACCCCATCCACTCGCACCCGCCAGCTTAATCAATGGATCCAGAGCCATAGCGATCAGGACATGACCTACCCGGCCCTGCACGGTTTTCTTTGTGCCCGTCTGGTGGGGCCACATAGCCCTGACTGGCAACATCCGCTGATTGGCTTGCTGGAACAGGATGCCGAGCTGGATGAAAAAAGTGCCGAGGCGCTCGGCCACCTCATCGCCGAGCTGGAAGCCCAGGCTGATGACGCCCAGCTGGCCCTGCCCAGCCAGTGCCGCCTGCCCAGCGACAACCCGGAGCAGGTGTTTGAGCAGAGCCATCCCCTCGGTCAGTGGTGCTACGGTTTCAGCCAGGGATTTGCCACCTGGCCCAAGCCGAAGGATTTGAACGACCTGACGACCCAATACCGATTCAGCCTGGCCGCCGAGCTCTGTCTGTTTCGTGATAAACCCATGGCCCAGATGCTCTATAGCGCTGCCGCCAGCGAGCTCCCCTTTGTCGAGTTTTGCAAACGCCAGCGTCAGAATATGAAAAACACGCTTAATCAATTACTTAATATCGACCAATATCAGCCAGCCCCCGGCACTACTGTGGCGATGAG
Organism: Aeromonas sobria; assembly: GCF_000820145.1. Lineage (GTDB taxonomy): Bacteria > Pseudomonadota > Gammaproteobacteria > Enterobacterales > Aeromonadaceae > Aeromonas > Aeromonas sobria. The sequence goes on from NZ_CDBW01000044.1 coordinate 62,069, forward strand.
CAGCGAGCAGGCCCAGCAGTGGCAGCAATGGTTCGAACTGGCCGACCGTTGCCGGGACCATCAAACCCGCCTTGGCTGGTTCGAGAAGATCATCGCCGATGCTACGCCGCTGTTTGACCAGGCCTTCTGGCAGCAGAATGCTGGCCACGGCTGGAGTGCCCCCGAGCTGCGCCCTCTGCTGGCGGCCCGCGCCGGACGCGCCGACTGCCTGCTGCGCCTTGGCAAACTGGGTGAAGCCAAAGCGGAGTATCTGGATCTGCTGGCCCTTTGTGTGGCCGATGAGCTGGGCTGTCGCTACAACCTATCCTCCCTTTACGCATTGCAAGGGGATTGGCTGGCACTGGCCGCCCTGCTGGTACGCTTCGATGAAGCCTCCAGCTGGCTGCTCTACAACAAGGCGCTGATGGTCTTTGCCACCGAAGGAGCCGAAGCGGCCAAGCCCCATCTGCTGGCGGCCATCGAGGCGAATCCACACATTCCTGCCTGCCTGCTGGGCCAACGCAAGCTACCCAAACAGGATCCCGAAAGCTGGCACGCGGGCAGCCGCGACGAGGCCGCGCTCTACACCCTGCACACCCGTGAGGCCTGGCTCACCCAGAGTGCCCTGATTTGGTTGCGCAAAGGCTGAACAGTGATGGCTTAAAAACCCGCCGGTCAGACCCGGTTTTTCCTTGATGGCGTGCGCCACCGCACATTTCATCGCAACCGGGTCAGACAAATCAGCTTGAGTTTCGTATCATCAATGTCAAAGTATCAAAAGAAACTGCATCTGATGCAGCCGTCACAGCAGGGTGTAATATGTCAAAAATCATAGCGTTACTCGCTCACTACCCGCCCTATCAGTTGGTTCATGCCGCCGAGATGCTACGGGATACCTTCGAACAGTTTTATGAACAGCGTTACCAGCTGACCGTACCGCAGTGGCGCCTGATGATGGTGCTTGGCCCCAACTACCCCATCAGCCAGAAAGAGCTGGTCGAGGCGAGCGGCATGGACAAGGTGCGGATCTCCCGCGAGATCCGCCGGCTGGTCGAAAAAGGGATCATCTTCACCGAGAGCAGCGCGCAGGATAAACGGATCAGTCTGGTCTCCCTCACCAACGCCGGTCTCGCCCTCTTCCTGCAGCTCAAGAGCGAAGCCGGTAGCTGGCAACATACCCTGACCGACTATCTGCCGAGCGAATCCCGCGAGGCGATCCGCCAGCATCTGCACAGCGTCAGCGCCGCCATCGAGCAGCTGCAATCGCTGGATCGGGAGAAGTAATCATGGATTTGAAAAAGTTCGCCACCATGGACGTCAACATGCTGCTGAGCTTGGTCAATATGCAGCTGCGTGATCGCTATGACGATCTGGATGATCTCTGCAAGGCGCAGGAGATCGATCAGGCTGCGCTGGAAGCACGGCTCGCCAGTGGCGATTTTCACTACCAGCCAACGCAGAAACAGTTCAGATAAGGGCAGGTTGCGGGATCGGGATCACAGCGCCAACCATGGCGCTGGCTCTGCGGTAAAAAACTGATATGGTCTGACAAGCCCCGAACAAGAGGTGATGTACGGATACATCACTCTGTCACAAGAGGGCGCTAGATTGATTTCAGGTGAACAACGCAAGGATGACCCCATGATATTGATGACCCGCCAGAGCCTGTTGATCACGCTCTGCGCCCTGTTGATGATCAGTCTCTTCACGCCCCAGTTGCCGCAAAGTACCGAACAGTGGCTGACCACCCTCTTGCTTGGCCTGCTGGTCGCGGTGGCGCTGTTGCTGGTGCGCGGTTGTCGCCGCTTTATGATGGAGTAGTGACTCGCCAATGCTGCTGTATGGCCCGCTTGCCGCGATACTCTCTATAGCAGTAACGTCTATAGCAGTAACGTCTATCGCAATAACGTCGAGCCAAAAAACAAACGCAGCCTGATGGCTGCGTTGTGGTATCTGGTGGGGCAAACCCTGAAGAGAAAGCCCCTGGCTCGATAGAGAACCCTTAGATAGCCAGGGTTTCCAGCTGCGCCTTGGCCGCTTCCATCCCCTTGCTCTGGGCATCCGGGCCCATCCCCATCCCCTCGGCGTAGATGAAATCCACCTCCTTGATGCCAATAAAGCCCAACACGGTACGCATGTAAGGAGTCACCAGATCGGTGGCGCTGCCAACGTGCATGCCGCCGCGGGGGCTGATCACCAGCGCGCGGGTGTGCTCAACCATGCCGACCGGACCGGTCTCGGTATAACGGAAGGTAACACCGGCGCGAGCCACCAGATCGATCCAGTTTTTCAGCTGGGTCGGGATGTTGAAGTTGTACATAGGGGCCGCAATCACCACCAGATCGCTCGCTTTCAGTTCGGCGATCAGCTCGTCGGACTGGGCGATCACCGCCAGTTGACGCTCATTGAGGTTATCACCACCGCGCAGGCCGGAGGCCAGCTCGCCATCCAGCACCGGCAGGTTGAGGGCGGCCAGATCCCGCACGGTCACGGTATCGCTCTGATGCTGGGTGAGGAAACCGTCGATCAGGGCGTTGGATTGGGAATATTGACCCAGGATGCTGGATTTGAGTACGAGGATATTGGCCATGGTGAAACTCCATTTGGTTGTCGGTTGAACAGCTTGGCTGTCGATGGAGGTCACTCTAAACATTGTGCTTATTTGCTGATAGCGAAAATAGATGCTCAACTTATTCAAAATTTTTGATGCAAGGCCACTTCCTCGCCAGCCAGCCCCGCGACCGCGCTTCAACCCTTGGCAGAACAAACGATTGCCGTTATGATCCGCCGCACTTTTTCCAGCGATCCGGATCCCATGGTACCCTCGCGCAGGCACTCTCCTCTGGCCGGTGCAGTCTGGATGATGGTGGCAGGACTCTGCTTCGCCGCCGTCAACAGCCTGAGCCAGTATGTCAGCTTCAAACTCGGCCTTGCCTCTACCCAGGTCGCATTCCATCAATACCTGATCGCCCTGATCTGCCTGTTGCCCTGGCTGGTTCGTCATGGCTTGCGCCAATCCCTGATGACCAATCAGTTCCGGTTGCACCTGTTGCGGGTGCTGCTGGCGGTGATCGGCATCCAGCTCTGGCTGTGGGCACTGGCGTTCCCCGTCCCCATCTGGCAGGGGATCGCCCTGCTGATGACCTCACCGCTGTTTGCCACCTTGGGCTCTGCCCTGCTGCTCAAGGAGCAGGTGAGCCGCGCCCGCATTCTGGCCACTCTGGCGGGCTTTGCCGGCGCCATGGTGATCCTCGCCCCCTGGACCGACGAGTTCAACTGGGCCTCCCTGTTGCCGGTAGCGGCGGCGCTGTTCTGGGCCGGTTACTCCCTGATGGTGCGCTATCAGGCGGCCAATGAATCATCCCACACCATAGTGGTCTACCTGCTGATCTTCAGTACCCCATTCAACGTCATGCTGGCCCTGCCGGAATGGCAGTGGCCGAGCGAGAGCCAATGGCTGCTGGTGGCAGCCTCCGGCGTGCTGACGGCGCTGGCCCAGATGTCCATCGCGCGCGCTTACAGCGTGGCGGAGGCCTCCTTCGTGCAGCCTTTCGATTTTGCCAAGCTGCCGATGAACGTGCTGGCGGGCTGGCTGGTATTTGGCTGGGCGCCCCCCGGCCGTCTGTGGCTGGGCGCCGCCATCATCATTGGCGCCATTACCTTGCTGACCCATCTGGAGCAGCGCGCTCACAAACCGGTTTCCTGAGGTACGCCATGCGTGCCTCTTTTTTTGTCCGCTATTCCCGCAATCACGTGTGCAATAGCGGCCATCAACAGTGACCATCGACATCAGGAGAGATCGTATGTTTGGAACCGCAACCCGCCCCGGCGCCACCCGTGCCCTGCTGCTGGGCTCCGGCGAACTTGGCAAGGAGGTCGCCATCGAGTTGCAACGGTTCGGGATCGAAGTGATCGCCGCCGACCGCTACCCCAATGCCCCCGCCATGCAGGTGGCGCACAAAGCCCACGTGCTGGACATGCTCGATGGCAACGCCCTGCGCGAGCTGGTTGCCGAGGTCAAACCCGACCTTATCATCCCCGAGATTGAAGCGATCGCCACCGATACCCTGGCCGCCCTTGAGCGAGAAGGGGTCAAGGTAGTGCCCAACGCCCGCGCTACCCAGCTCACCATGAACCGGGAAGGGATCCGCCGCCTCGCCGCCGAGACCCTGGGGCTGCCCACCTCCCCCTACCGCTTTGCCCAGAGCAAAGAGGAGTTTGTCGCCGCGGTCGAGGCCATCGGTATGCCCTGCGTGGTGAAACCTGTGATGAGCTCATCCGGCAAGGGGCAGAGTGTGTTGCGCGATCTCGCCAAGCTGGACGACAGCTGGACCTACGCCCAGGAGGGCGGCCGCGCCGGTCGTGGCAAGGTAATTGTCGAAGGGTTCGTTCCCTTCGAGTACGAAATCACCCTGCTCACGGTACGCGCCGTCGATGGCATTCACTTCTGCGAGCCGATCGGCCACCGTCAGGAAGATGGCGACTATCGCGAATCCTGGCAACCGCAGGCGATGAGCGAACTGGCGCTGGCCCGCTCCAAAGAGGTAGCCGCCAAGGTGGTCGAGGCGCTGGGCGGCTACGGTCTGTTCGGGGTCGAGCTCTTTATCAGAGGCGATGAGGTGTGGTTCAGCGAAGTCTCCCCCCGCCCCCACGACACCGGCATGGTGACCCTGATTTCCCAAGATCTCTCCGAGTTCGCCCTGCATGTGCGCGCCATTCTGGGGCTGCCGGTCGGCACCATCACCCAGTACGGGCCGAGCGCCTCTGCCGTGGTGCTGCGCGAAGGGCACAGCCAGAATATCCGCTATCAGGGGATTGGCGAGGCATTGGCGCTGGTGCCGGGTGCCCAGCTGCGGCTGTTTGGCAAACCAGAGATCGCCGGTCGCCGTCGTCTGGGCGTGGCACTGGCCCGCGCACAGGATTGCCCGGATGCGGTGGAACAAGCCAAAGCGGTCGCGGCCAAGGTAGAGGTTGTTTTCTAAGGGCTTTTTTTGCCATAGCAAAACAAACGTTTGCCGATGTGATCGGGCGCAAGGGGCATGGCAATGCCCCTTTTGCATTTGCCCGTCAGGCTTATAATCCCCTCTTCAAATTTGTCAGGAGTACAAGATGTTAGCTGCCGTGATCTTCGATATGGATGGTGTTCTGATCGACTCGGAACCCTTTTGGCAACAGGCCCAGATCGCCGTCTTCTCAGAGCTGGGTCACCCCCACACGGTCGAGGACTGTGAATCGACCATAGGCGTGCGCATCGATCAGCTGGTCGCCCACTGGTATCGGCTGCGCCCGTGGAGCGGCCCGACCCAGGAAGAGGTGGTGCAGCGCATTCTGGATCGGGTCAACGCCCTGATCCTCTCCGAAGGTCAAGCCAAAGCAGGCGTGTTGGAGGCACTCGACCTGATCGAGGCGCGCGGGCTGAAAGTGGGTCTGGCGACCTCCTCCCCGTTTGCCATGGTAGAGGCGGTGCTCGGCAAACTCGGCATCCGCGATCGCTTTATGGCGGTTCACTCCGCTGAAATCGAGCGTTTCGGCAAGCCGCACCCGGATGTCTATATCCATGCGGCCGAGAAGCTGGGGGTTGAGCCGGTGCACTGTCTGGCCATCGAAGACAGCTTTACCGGCCTGCTGGCGGCCAAGGCGGCCTCCATGACAGCGCTGATCGTGCCGGATCCTGCTTTAGTCGGCGACCCACGCCTTGCCATCGCCAACTACCAGCTCAGCTCGCTGGCCGAGCTCAATGCTGAAATGCTGGCCAGCTGGGTCAAGTAACGCCTCCCGGCGCCCCGTTGCGCACGAGTTCTCCTACTCGCGGGGGGCATCCAGCCCCCTGTGATTGCCAAACAACCGTTGGCCCCCCTCTTGTCACCCGAGTTCCGCAACCAGATGGCCCCTATCGCGAACGACCCGCCCAACCGGTTTGGCCTTGCCATCGCTCTGGTTTGATCTCTGTCATAAACGTGCGTTTGCTCGCGGTTAACTCTCTTCAGCCCGACTAGAATCAGGGTAGATAAGCGGCCCCAAGGCCCGAGGAGGTTATCATGATCGAGTACACCAGCAAGCGCATCGTCTGCCCCCACTGCGGCCACCATACCCGGGTCGAGCTGGATGCCAGCCAGGGTGATCAAGAGTTCTATGAGGATTGCATGGCCTGTTGCAATCCGATCCACCTGCGGCTTCACCGCGACGAAGTCCGCGACTGCCTGCAACTGTTTGTGGATGCCGACGACGAGCAACTGTTTTAGTTGCGAGTCATAACCAGCCGAGCAACTGTTTTAGTTGCGAGTCATAGTCAGCCGAGCAACTGTTTAGTTGTGGGCATAACCAGCCGAGCGGCTGTTAGAGGCAATTGAACAAGCCTAAAAATCAACAAGGGCCTGCATGGTGCAGGCCCTTGTTGTTTGCGTGATAACCGCAATGGCAGTGAGCGTTACGCGTCTGCACGGGACGCCAGCACCCGCTCCACCGTATCGACAATGGCCTGGGTCTGGGGATCGATCTCGATATTGGTCTGCCAGCCAGCCTTGACCCAACCGAGATTGGTGCGGGCCAGGGTCTCGGGGATCAGGTGAACGCAAAACTCCCCCTCGCGCACCTCGCCGATAGTCAGACTGATACCGTCAATACCGATGTACCCCTTGGTCAGCACATATTTCATCAGCGCGGGGGCAAGGCGATACCACACTTGTCGGTTGTTGGGGGTGTCAATCACCGAAGTGACCTCTGCCATGCCGATGATATGGCCGGACATGGCGTGCCCGCCGATCTCGTCGCCAAAGCGGGCAGCCCGCTCCACATTGACCTTGTCCCCTACCTGCAACAAGCCAAGGTTGGTGAGGCGCAGGGTCTCCTGCATCAGATCGAAGCTGACCAGATCCCCCTCGACCCGGGTGACGGTCAAGCAGCAGCCGTTGTGGGCAACCGAGGCACCGAGGGCCAACCCTTCCCCCCACGCCGGGCTTGGCATGCGGATCACATGGGTACGGAAGTTGGGTTGCTCCTCGATGGCCACCAGTTCGGCGGTCCCCTGCACTATGCCAGTGAACATCTCTCGTCTCCTGCTACGGCAAAAAGGGCAGGTTAACCTCGGGCAGAGGGTGAGACAAGGGTACAGGCTGACAAGCTTGCGCTCGATCGCTATAGTGACGCCGTTCAAATCAGGGTTAACAAGGAAAAAGAAATGCAGGTATATCAATGTTGCGAAGCGATCCGCATCGCCTATAACCAGATTGGCTCCGGTGAGCAGGGCTATGTTCCTAATGCCATTGCCGCCACCATCCGCGCCCTCAATGCGGTTGCCGCCGACGAGCGGGTGCCCGCAGATCTCCGTGAACAAGCCGCCTATGCCGCTGCCAACCTGCTGATCAGCGATCACGAAGACGCCTGATCCTGCCCTCGGGGGCGGCAACTATTTCGTCCTGGATGAATTTCAGGCTAGAATGCATCCCCCCCTTTGCACCTTCGTCCGAACGTGCAAAGGATCTTCCCGATTTCCGCTCTTTTTTACTCTTATCTGATCCACTCGGAGGTGTCAGTGCAACGTTATTGGTCCGAGGCGAAGCAGCTCGTCCGTTTAGCCAGCCCCATTCTGGTCGCTCAAGTGGCTCAGGTCGCCATGAACTTCGTCGACACCGTGATGGCAGGTCAGGTCAGCGCAGTGGATCTGGCAGCCGTCTCCGTGGCGTCCAGCTTCTGGTTACCGATCATCTTGCTGGTGCAGGGGATCATCATGGCGCTGACCCCTATCGTCTCCCAGCTCAATGGCGCCCGTAAGCGAGACGAGATCCGCCCGGCGGTGCATCAGGGCTTTTGGCTCGCCTTAATGGTGACGCCGCTGGCGATGATCGCCCTCTATTTCAGCCCAATGACACTGCAATATATGAATGTGGAGCCGGTCATGGCCGCCAAGACCACCGGCTACTTGCACGCCATCTTGTGGGGTCTGCCTGCCTTTGTGCTGTTCCAGGTGCTGCGCAACTTTAGCGAGGGGCTCTCCCACACCATGCCCACCATGGTGATCGGTTTTGTCGGGTTGGCGGTCAATATTCCTGCCAACTACATCTTCATTCACGGCCACTTCGGCATGCCGAAACTGGGCGGGGTGGGTTGTGGTGTGGCGACGGCCATCGTGCTTTGGGCCATGCTGCTGGCGATGATCCTCTATGTGAAACTCTCCCCTCACTTCAGCAAGATCCGTCTGTTCTCCCAGCTGGCACGTCCCAATGGCAGCCGGATCTGGCGGCTGTTTCGCTTGGGGTTTCCCATCGCCATGGCGATCTTCTGCGAAGTGACCCTGTTTACCGTGGTGGCGCTGATGCTGGCACCGTTCGGCGCTGAAATCGTGGCCAGCCACCAGATTGCCCTGAACTTCTCCAGTCTGGTGTTTATGCTGCCGCTCTCTATCGGGGTGGGTGTCACCATCCGGGTCGGTCACAGCATAGGTGAAGGTCAACCCCATCACGCCAGAGTGGCTGCCCGCACCGGGCTGATGCTGGGCATAGCTGTTGCTACCGGAACTGCGGCACTGACCATACTGCTGCGCGAACAGATCGCCTCCATCTATACCGATGATCAGCAGGTGATCGTCCTGGCGGCCATCTTGCTGTTCTTCGCCGCCATCTATCAGATCTCCGATTCGGTGCAGGTGGTTGCGGCTGCCGCGCTGCGCGGTTACAAGGATACCCAGGCGATCTTCTACGTCACCATCGTCGCCTACTGGGGTCTGGGGCTGCCCACTGGCATGATCCTGGGACTGACCGACTGGCTGGTACCACGAATGGGACCACAAGGTTTCTGGATCGGCTTTATCGTCGGCCTCACTAGTGCCGCCCTGATGCTGGGGGCGAGATTGCGCCATATCTATGGCCGCTTCGCCACTCCGGAAGCCTGCACCAGCTTGTCGCGGGCCCAGTAACAGGGCTTGGTAAGCGACAACTCGCCTGCAAAATCAACAGGCTGCGCAAGAACTGGGCAAACAGTCTCCTTTGTGCATATGGCTTGTTGACAGCCTTGGGGGGCATGGGTAGTATGCCGACCACACCAGCAATGCTGGTGATATGAAACGGGCATCTGCTCTGTTCATCGAGTGGGTTTATAGCTCAGTTGGTTAGAGCACTACCTTGACATGGTAGGGGTCGTTGGTTCGAATCCAATTAAACCCACCACTTTATCTGTGATGCGTCCTTAGCTCAGTTGGTTAGAGCACCACCTTGACATGGTGGGGGTCGGTGGTTCGAATCCACTAGGACGCACCATCACAGAACACTGTTTATGCGTCCTTAGCTCAGTTGGTTAGAGCATCACCTTGACATGGTGGGGGTCGGTGGTTCGAATCCACTAGGACGCACCATTCAGTTTGAACGTTTTGCAGATATTCCAGATGTGGGTTTATAGCTCAGTTGGTTAGAGCACTACCTTGACATGGTAGGGGTCGTTGGTTCGAATCCAATTAAACCCACCACTCCCCTGCAAAGCAGTAAAAAGCAAAGCGGTAAAAGTCGCATTGCGCACCCTGCGTCCTTAGCTCAGTTGGTTAGAGCATCACCTTGACATGGTGGGGGTCGGTGGTTCGAATCCACTAGGACGCACCAAATTCTAAAAAGCCCGCTCAATTGAGCGGGCTTTTTGCATTCTCTTTTCCTGACTCGCGCCGGGTGGTCATGACCGGATGGCCAACTGACGCACACTGCGCGGCGGGCATATCGGGCCCGCTGCGCCCTTACCATGCCCCCCCGACAGTCACGCCAGCACAATACGTTGGCAGCCGCTGTAGATCTCGGCCCGCCCGGGGCGGCAAAAGCCCACCAGCGTCAACCCGGTCTGCTCGGCCCGCTCGACCGCCAGTTCGGTGGCAGCGGAGATGGCGAGCAAGATCTCCACCCCGGCGCTGGCGCACTTTTGCACCATCTCGAAGCTGGCGCGACTGGTCACCAGAATGGCGCCGTCACGACGGCCGGTGCGGCACAGATGCCCCACCAGCTTGTCCAGCGCAATATGGCGCCCTACATCTTCGCGAATGGCGAGAATATTGCCCTCCCCGTCCAGATGCACCGCCGCATGGGTGGCGCCGGTGCGCTGCCCCAATAGTTGAAGCGGGCGCAGCGCGGTCAGCACCTTGTCGATATGGCCCACCGCCAGACGCTGGCTGTCGGGCAATCTTGGCTGGCTGCGGATCACCTGCTCCAGACTCTCGCTGCCACAGATGCCGCAGCCGGTGCGGCCCGCCATGGTGCGCCGCTTCTCTTTGAGGCGATGGACGCAACGATTGGCCAAAGTGATGTGCAGCTCAATCCCCTGACAGCCGTCAATCTGCTCGATGTCGTGAATATCGAGCAGGCTGTCGATGATCCCCTCGGAAAGCGAGAAGCCGATGGCGAAATCCTCCAGATCGGAGGCCGAGCACATCATCACACTGTGGGCGATGCTGTTATAGACCAGCGCCACCGGCGTCTCGGAGGGCAGCTCCATCTCGCTGTCGCTGGTTACCGTATCGGCGCGGTAGTGCACCACCTCGCGATGGATGGCGCAGCGGGCCAGCTCGCTCTGCTCAGGTTTCAACTCCGGCAGGGCGGCATCTGCTGCTCCCCTCATGGTGTGACCCCATCGATGATCTCGGGATCCCGGGCCGAGATGCCAAGCCGCTTCATCTTGGAGAGCAACGTGGTGCGCTTCATACCAAGGCGTGCGGCGGCCCCCCGCTCACCGGCCACGATACCGTTGCAGTCGCGCAGGGCGGCGATGATCGCCTCGCGCTCATCCTGAGGGGCCTCGTTGGCAAACAGCGACGAGGCGGGCTCGTCATAGACCAGGGTCTCAATCTTGTGGTAGCCCTTGAGGGGCATCAGCTCGTCCGGCGAGAGGTTGAGCACATGGCCACGGGTCATCACCACGGCGCGTTCGATGACATTCTCCAGCTCGCGGATATTGCCGTACCAGGGCAGCGACACCAGCATCTTCATGGCATCGGCGGGGATCGAGGTGATGGTGCGGCGCATCCGCTTGGCAATCTTCTTGATAAAGAAATTGACCAGTAGCGGAATGTCTTCGCGCCGCTCGCGCAGGGGCGGCAGCTCGATGGGAAAGACGTTGAGGCGGTAGTAGAGGTCGCTTCGAAAGCGCTTGTTCTTGACCATGGAGAGCAGATCGCAGTTGGTGGCGGCCACCAGCCGCACATCCACTGCTATGGGGTTGCTGTTGCCCACCCGTTCCAGCTCGTGCTCCTGCAATACCCGCAGCAGTTTAGGCTGCAGATCCAGCGGCATATCCCCCACTTCGTCGAGGAACAGGGTGCCCTTGTGGGCCCGCTCGAAGCGGCCGATGCGCTGGGTCAGGGCGCCGGTAAAGGCCCCCTTCTCGTGGCCAAACAGATCGCTCTCGATAAGACCGGTGGGAATGGCGGCGCAGTTCACCTTCACCATCTCGTGATCGCGGCGGTCGCTCAGTTGATGAATGGCCTGGGCGATCAGCTCCTTGCCGGTGCCGGTCTCGCCAAGGATCAACACGGTACTGTCGCTCTCGGCCACCAGCCGCAGTTTCTCCAGCACACTCTCCATCACCGCGCTCTGGTAGATGATGTGGGGGAACTCCCCCTGCATCTGCGGCTCGTTGATGCGAATGGTCTTCTCTTTGGCACCGTTGGTGTTGGAGATCTCCTGCTGCGCCTGCACGTTGTTCATGGCAATCGCCGTGCGCGCCGCAACCTGCTCCAGCAGAGAGATATCGATATCGGCAAAGAAATCGGCATTGGGGTGGGAGAGGATCAACACCCCCAGCAGGTTGCCCCGATAGCGCAGCGGCAGAATGCAGGAGCTCTCGGCTTCCGGCGGCAGGATCTGGGAGGTAAAGCGGCAGCGATTGCTGCAGCCGTGGCCGTGATCGCGATAGACAAAAAATGGCTCGCTGTGGCCGAGCGCCCCTTGCAGGCACTTCTGCTCGAAGCAGGAGTGATCGATGATACCCGGCTGCTCACTGTGCTCGCTGTTAGCCAGATAGCTTTTGAAACTGTCGGAGGTGGCGTTGTACTCGGCCAGACACAAGCTGCTGATGGCGAAGTGGTGCTGCAGGATGGTAAAGAGACTCTTGGGCAGCTCGGCGATGCGCACCAGTTTGATCACCGCATTGGTGACATCCACCAAAATTTTGCAGCTGTCCCGTTCAAGGCGCAGGGAGTTGGCCTGCTCCAGGGTCCGCTCCTTGTCGAGCACGTTTTCCAGCGCAATGGCCACGATGGCCGCCAGCTGGGTCAGTTTTGCCAGCGTCTCCATGGTGAAGTTGTCGAGCCGGGTGTTGATGAACTCGACCCCACCAAGATGGCTGCGGGCAGTGGTAATGGGGAGCTGGCAGTAGGAGCGCAGCCCGGCATAAATCCCTTCTGCATCGAGGGCGGGGCAGCGATTCTCAAAGCGGGCGGCAGCAAGCACGATGGCTTGCTCCTGGGTTTCCCGGGTAGGACGAGGGAAAACATGAAGCTCCGCTTTGGGGAAGACCAGGTGCTTTGGGCCGATCGCCCCCATAAAACAGAAAGTGGCCTCCTCGCTCGTGCCCATATTGAGGATCAGATTGACCCGGGTCACGCCGCCGAAGCTGGCATCTATCTTGTTGAGTTTGTGGATAAAGTCATCGAGCGTCACGGCCGACAGGAGGGATTTGGAGAGCAGGAGGAAACCGTCATCCCAGATGGGAGAGATGTCGTCCAGAGGAATGGCACTCACATTTAGCATTCTGGTCTCACGTTACAGCTAGGCAGGAAAAACATCAGCAAGGACGGGGCGCTCCGTCAGATGTCACAATAAAACACGTAGTCCATTAACGTTTAATCATAAAAATCAATACTCATTGGAATAGCATTGTATTGAGCGTTGAATCATAAGGTAGCCCTATTTTCAATACAACCATGGGGGCAAATAAGTGGGCTTATGGCTGCGGGTCGATTCCTTCCACACGCTTATTCGCCGATCCACTCAGATCAGAACCGTTATCGCCAGTGGGCTGTCGTTTTTCAGCCACCTTTTGTCACGGGTTGTCGCGCGCCCGCACCAAGCCAACCCTCTGATATTCCGCCATGAATACGCCATCCTTAGTCCGAATGCGGGTCTTGAGTCTCCCGAAGCCGATGACAGTTCCTCTGGCTGACGAGATCCCGTGTCATCCCTGCAACAAAGTGCATATCGGCATCATCGCGTTGATGTTGTCAGTGGCACTCATTGGCGATGAGTTGTTGCCCTGCGACAGGGCTGTGCTGCCAGACGGCGTCAAGCATCAATTTGAGTAGCAGCTCGGGCGGATTATCGAGAAATCGGCCCGTTGCCTGCAGCAAACGGCCATCGGCCCGATAAGCCTGGCTGGCCTGCACCTGCCCGGTTGCATCGACAATCTGGATGATACCGTTGAGTTCTCCCCGCTCGCCTGACTGACAAGAGAGTCTGAGCTCGCGCATCTCCCCCAACAGGGTGAAAGCCCGACACAGTGGTGGGGAATCCTCATAATCGGGCCAGTTAAAGAACTTGTATTGCTTGGCGAGTGTTCCCGCCCGCTGGCAAAACTGGTCAAACAGCAGGGCGATGCCCTGATACTCCAGATCCAGCAACTGCGCTTGCTCTTCAATACGTTTCATATATTTGACTCCTTACTACCGATTTGTTCGAAAATTGATTTTCCAATATTGCCCGGATGGAACTTGAGTCCACCGAAAATAAAGCCAGCGGATAGCAGCTGAAACGCCACCAATAACCAACTGATATGTTGTGATATATCTGCCGACACCGCCTGATTGGTCAGATAGACCACCAGGGCACAAAGGCCCAGCAGCAGGGTATTCACCAGCGTGGTGGAGAGGAAGGCGACAAGCCAGGCCAACTGCACGCTCAGGGCCGCCAGCACAGCGCCCATGGCGATGCGTGCGGCGATAAAACAGCCGAAGAAACCAAAGCCCAGCAGAAATATCAATTCGTCGTACCAGAAGTAACACCCCATCCCTAATAACATTGCCAGCAAATAGGCTGAAACATAAAAAATCCCGAACGAGATAGTTAATTCACGGCTCATGGTGGACACCTGCCAGCTGAAAAAAGGATGAGGGGATCCCGGCCCTGTAAACAGAGCCTGGATCCACTTTATTTAACGATGATTACCCTTTGGCGGCGCTGCGCAATTTCGCCTTGAGCGCACTGTATTCAGTCTGGACGTACACTTCCGCCTCAGCCTGACCTTCAATACGCTCAATCTTCACCGCACAGTACTTGTACTCAGGGGTGTAGGAGACCGGATCAAGGTGCTCGATGGTCAGCTCGTTACAGGCCCCGATCCACCACTGATAGGTCATATAGACCACACCGGCGTTGACCCGATCGTTGTAGTTGGCCCGGGTGATCACCTTGCCGCGCCGCGACGAGATCCACACCAGCGCCTGATCCTTCACCCCGAGCTTTTGCGCATCGCTCGGGTGGATCTGCACATAGCCCGGCTCATCGGCCAGGGTTTGCAGCGCCGAACAGTTGCCGGTCATGGAGCGGCAGGAGTAGTGCCCTACCTCGCGCACGGTGGAGAGCACCAGCGGATACTCAGCACAAGGCTGCTCCAGCGGCGCCCGCCACTCGGAGGCGATCAGCTGACCCTTGCCACTTGGGGTGGTGAACACATTCCCCTCAAACAGGGTGCTGGTGCCCGGGTGATCATCGGTCGGACAGGGCCACTGCACGCTCTTGAGATCGGCCATCTTGTCATAGCTGACCCCGGCATAGAGCGGGCAAAGGGCACGCATCTCATCCCAGATCTGTTGGGTGTCGCGATACTCCATGGGATACCCCATGGCGGTCGCCATCAGCGAGAAGATCGCCCAGTCCGGTTTCACGTTCTCAGGGGGCGTCACCGCCTTGTAGAAGCGCTGGAAGCCGCGATCCGCCGAGCTGTAGACCCCCTCGTGCTCGCCCCAACTGGTGGCGGGCAGAATGACATCCGCCATCTCGGCGGTCTGGGTCATGAAGATATCCTGCACGATCACCAGATCCATGCCGCTCAGGGTGCGGCGGAACTGGGCCAGATCGGCCTCGGTTTGCGCCGGATCTTCACCGAAGATGTAGAAGGCCTTGCACTTGCCCTCTTCGACCTTGTGGCCAAGCTCCGTCAGACGGTAGCCGGGCTTCTGGGAAAGCGCTGGCACGCCCCACGCCTTGGCGAACTTGGCGCTGATGGCGGGATCGCTCACCGACTGATAGCCCGGGAACTGGTGCGGCAGCATCCCCATGTCGCAGGTGCCCTGCACGTTGTTCTGACCACGCACCGGCCCGCAACCGGTGCCACGGCGACCGAAGTTGCCGGTCAGCAGCGCCAGACCCGCCAGCCCCTTGACCACATCCACCGCCTGACCGTACTGGGTCACCCCCATGCCCCACAGGATCATGGAAGCAGGCGACGCGGCGTAGGTGCGAATGGCGGCGCGGATATCGGCGGCTTTGAGGCCAGTGATCCCCTCGACATATTCCGGGGTGTACTTGGCGACCGTCGCCTTGAAGGTGTCGAACCCTTCGGTGTAGTTAGCGACGAACTCTTTGTTGTAGAGCCCTTCACTGATCAACACGTTGGCGAAAGCGTTAACCAGCGCCATATTGGAACCGTTTTTGAGCGGCAACCACTGATCGGCGATGCGGGCGGTCTCCACCATGCGGGGATCACACACAATCACCTTGGCCCCGTTTGCCTTCGCCTTGAGGATATGGCGGGCAACGATGGGGTGAGAGTCAGCAGCGTTGTAACCAAACACCAGCAGGCACTTGGTCTCTTGAATTTCGGGAATGGCGTTGCTCATGGCGCCGTTGCCTACAGTTGTCTCCAGACCGGAGACTGAGGGTGCGTGTCACACCCTCGCGCAGTGGTCGACGTTGTTCGTCCCCAGCACTGCGCGGGCAAATTTCTGCATCACATAGTTGGCTTCGTTACCCGGGCCACGGGCCGAGCCGGTGGTCATGATAGCGTCGGCACCGTAGGTCGCCTTGATGGCCGCCAGACGGCTGCTGGCAAAGCCGATCGCCTCATCCCAGGAGACGGATTCGAGCTTGCCACCACGCTCGCGGCGGATCATCGGGCTCTTGAGACGGGGGGTCAGCAGGTTGGTGTCGTTGAGGAAATCCCAACCGTAATAGCCCTTGAGGCAGAGCTGCCCCTCGTTGGTCCGGCCGTTGGCGCCTTCGGCCCCCACCACCTTGTCGTTTTCAACCAGCAGGTTGATCTTGCAACCGGTGCCGCAATAGGGGCAGACGGTAATGACTTTTTTCATGACTCACACTCTTGTTTGTTAACGGTAAAAGGCGGTTAACGCTAAAAGGCCTTTAACAAAAAACGGCCGAGAGACGGCGCCCTTGGCCAGCAAAGGCCAAATGCGCACGCCACTCTGATGCCTCAACCCTGTGCCAACACCGGCTGGCGCTGGCAGACCGCCATCGCCTCGGCACTGGCCAGCTGCTTCTGGCGATTCAACTCGCCGAGAGATTCCGGGGTCACCAGACGCAGCGCCTGGGTCGGGCACACCTCGACACAGGCCGGGCCCGCTTCACGGTGACGGCAGAGATCGCACTTCAAGGCTTGCGCCTTGGTCTGCGGGCGCTTGAACAGCGCACCGGCAGCGGGCGCCACCTCTTTCACCACCACCGCCATGGCACCGTAAGGACAGGCCACCACGCAGGATTTGCAGCCGATGCAGCGCTCCTGCAACACCTTGATGCAACCATCTTCGGTCACGATGGCATTGTTGGGGCAGGCCACGGCGCACGGCTTGTCTTCACACTGGCGGCAGAGCACCGGCGTGGTCACCTTGCTGCCGACGATCACCTTCAGGCGCGGCTGGAAATAGCTGTCCTTGGAGACCAGATGTCCATCCTCGATGGCAAGACGCAGGCCGCCCTCCCGCTCAACGGTACCCGTGCAGGACGTTGACTGGTGTGAAACGGCGCAGGCCACCTCACAGGTACGACACCCAATACAAAGACTGGGATCTGCAATCACGAAGCTGTTCATAGAGAGGGATCCTAAATGTTTCGTTACTGCCGCACTGGCATCGCCCGACGTGGCCAAGCGTCAACCCCGAGAGGCTCACACTCGCACAGCGACGATACAGCCGGCTCACCCACAAAGCATTTATCAGACCAAAAACGGGAATGAGCGAAATAAAATTCGCAAGCAACTGAAAATAAAGGGGTAATTAAGATGGAGAACAGAGGTTTTTGGGCCAGTGACGATGACGACCGCCTCGCAGAACTGTGATCGACACGACAAAAGTGACGAGCTCGACACCGGCTGACCAACCTCTGCCCCAGCAGTGTAACGGAGCCGTTCGAAGGGGGTCGCAGCCAGGATCGGGCACCATAAACCTGATAAGCGGAGGGACAATATCCGGGGAGAAAAGCCATACCAAGAGCCAAAAATGGAATGTGCAGCACGTTAAAGCCGCTTAGGGCGGCGGCAAGTTGTTTGGTTTTTCTATCGAGCAGGCAAACCATCATCAAGCAAAGCCGAACAAAAATAGGTCTCTTATTGACTGATTTGTTGAGCCAGAGCCGGTTTTAGGCCCCTGCCCCTTCATTTTTTCAACTATCCGGTTAATATGGAAAAATTAAAACTTGATTACTCATTATCGAAAATGTTGGCTTTAAATTGGTGAGCATATGACACTTTTAAAAAACTCGGTTAAATCAAGAATAATAAGTTCTTTGGGTGCTCAAAAATTTTGTCGTGAAGACTTTACCGTCGTATTTCCTGACAATGGTAATACATTGGTGAATGTAACATTTTCAGCAAAACCTGAATATACATTTAGAGTTTATGAAAGCTCTGGGATTATAAACTTTGCCAACATAAGCAGAAATGCAGATGTAACACCCAGAGCTATATGCCAGATGTCTCCTGGACAATATAAAAACGTTGAACAAAAATCGCATGATGACTTAGATTCTGCAATAGCAACCATATCGCACTGGCTAGGTTATATAACAGAAGACCTTATCAACCTAAGATTCAATGACACATCGACAATCGATGATTTCACTCAAAGTTTTCAGAAAAAGGTTGACGAGACAATAGACGAACCAGACTCTTATTTTACTGAAGCCGAAGCAAATGTACTTAAAGAAAAACTGGATGAGCTAAAACGTAGAATCGAAGAGCTTGAGGCTCGAGATGAAATCTCAAGCAATGATAAAAAACAATTCGAGAACGCAATAAATAAAACCAAATCAGACTTGGACATATTCCCCAAAGGGATATGGTATAAAACAGCAGGAAATAAAATAATCAGCTTAATTAAAGCAGTTCTAAAAACGCAAGAAGGTAGGCAAGCGTTGTTTGAAGTCGCTAAGAAATTGCTAGGCGCATAAAACTAATGATTTTACTTTTATATTTGCGAGGTCTTTAGATGTGTTCCGACATTGAGTCTATAACGGAAGTTGCCAAAGCAACACAAGAAGTAGCGAAAACAACATCCCACGCTATTACAGCTAGTCAAGAAGTAGGTGGTTTTTTATCAAAATTCATCTCTGGACCTCTGGAACAATGTAAGGACATTGTTGAAGATAAATTACGTTATATTAGATGGGAAAGACAAATCAGACTAATGATGCGTGCTCAGCAATTTCTACATGATAGTGGACTCCCCGCACCTGACAATCCCATCCCAATAAAAAATGCTGTTGCATTATTCGAATATGCGACGCTGGAGGAAGACAATGAACTTCAAGATTTATGGGCTCGCCTTCTAGTTAATGGAACAAATAGGATGACAGGTATAAAAATCGAGCGCGCGTTTATTGAGATACTCGCTCAAATATCTTTTTTGGAGGCAAACATTTTGCAAAAAATATATTCCATTCCTTTTGAAGATTCTCAACACAATGGAATATTAACAGCAAACTTACCTAATAGTGTTATTGTCTATGATAATAATGAAAAGGATGTAGACCTTCTTAAAGAGCCAAGTCATGATGTAAAGTTGGCACTGGCAAATCTAGTTCGTCTTGGGTGTGTTAAACTCGCTTTCAGTTGGGGAGGAGGTGAGATATTCACAAAAATAAATCCAACGATTATGGGAAAAGAGCTTATCCATGCATGCACATCACTGAAAGTTTAATGGTGTAGTGCCGTAGGGTGCAATAAGCGCAGCGCATTGCGCCTCTACTCTTACGCATTTAATGAGTGGTGCAATTCACTTCGTTCATTGCACCCTACCTATATATCCACTCTCATTTTACTTGATAGTGGCTGCTGTTGTGACGGCCACGTTACGTTTCCGTCATCACTTCCATCTCACACATCAAATAAAGACTCTATTGCCACCCCATTTCTGCCTCTTTATCCACAGCACCATCCATTTATTGGTCAGCATTTTATCGTCCCTTTTTCAGCCGCTTCGATAAAAAATAGCGGCCAAAAAAGATCCGCAGATAAAGCAAACGGTTATCCGCGTTGTCGTGGTCTATTTCAATCGCCGGATAATTAATAATCTTACTCAAACTGAACTTTTGATTATTTATAACTGAGCATAGTCCCGCAGAGTGTGTGTCATTATAAGCTTAACAACAGATGAACAGACTGTGTTCCATGACAAGCAGATCACCATTCGGTTAGTCCCCTTTCCCATCGCAAGCCATTAATT
The DNA here is from genome assembly GCF_000820145.1 of Aeromonas sobria. GTDB lineage: Bacteria > Pseudomonadota > Gammaproteobacteria > Enterobacterales > Aeromonadaceae > Aeromonas > Aeromonas sobria. The sequence goes on from NZ_CDBW01000044.1 coordinate 81,681, forward strand.
CTATCCCGATTAAATATCACTATTTTGCTGATATGTCGGGCCCCTGTGCGTTGGCAAACGTGTAAACATCAAACTGACAAGATGAACTCATGAACTGTGATAAACAACAAGCCATGTCCGGCGTGATGCTGGCGGCGATTGGCGTGGTCTATGGCGATATCGGCACCAGCCCGCTTTATACCTTGCGCGAGTGCCTGTCAGGGCAATTCGGGTTTGGCGTTGAACCCGCCTCCATTCTCGGTTTTCTTTCGCTGATCTTCTGGCTGCTGATCCTGGTGGTGTCGGTCAAGTACCTCTCTTTTGTGATGCGAGCCGACAACGCCGGTGAAGGGGGCATTCTCACCCTGATGTCGCTGGCCACCCGCAATACGCCAGAGAAGCTGGTCCCCTTGCTGATCATCCTCGGGCTGATTGGCGGCAGCTTCTTCTATGGGGAGGTGGTGATCACCCCGGCGATGTCGGTGATGTCGGCCATCGAGGGGCTGCGGCTGGTCGCCCCCTCCCTCGACCCTTATATCGTGCCGCTCTCGGTCTTGGTGCTGACCCTGCTGTTTGCCATTCAAAAACATGGCACCGCCATGGTGGGCAAGCTGTTTGCCCCCATCATGCTGATCTGGTTTGCCACCCTGGCGCTGCTGGGCCTGCGCAGCATCCTTCACAACCCCGAGGTGCTGGCGGCGCTCAACCCCGTCTGGGCGGTGCGCTTCTTTATGACCTATCAGGGCGCCTCTTTCTTTGCCCTCGGCGCCGTGGTGCTGGCCATCACCGGAGTGGAGGCGCTCTACGCCGATATGGGTCACTTTGGCAAAAAGCCGATCCGCCGCGCCTGGTTTATGGTGGTGTTGCCCTCACTGGTGCTCAACTACTTCGGGCAAGGGGCGCTGCTGCTGGATAACCCCGCCGCCATTGCCAACCCCTTCTTCCTGCTCGCGCCAAAATGGGCGCTGCTGCCGCTGCTGGTGCTGGCGACCATGGCGACGGTGATTGCTTCGCAGGCGGTGATCTCCGGGGTATTTTCCCTCACCCGACAGGCGGTGCGGCTCGGTTATCTCTCACCCATTCGCATCGTTCACACCTCCGAACTGGAATCTGGCCAGATCTATATTCCGGTGATCAACTGGCTGCTCTATATCTCGGTGGTGATTGTGATCATGAGCTTCGAGCAATCCAGCAATCTGGCGGCCGCTTATGGCATCGCGGTGACCGGTACCATGGTGCTCACCTCGATCCTGTTCTGCTCGGTGGCCAAAAACAGCTGGGGCTGGAACGGCTATCTGGTCGCTGCCCTGCTCGCCGCGCTGCTGGCCATCGATGTGCCGCTGTTTGCCGCCAACGTGGCGAAGATCTGGTCCGGTGGCTGGCTGCCGCTCACCCTGGGCGCGGTGATGTTCACCCTGATGACCAGCTGGAAGAGCGAGCGTTTTCAGCTTATTCGCCGCCTGAACGAGCACGGCAACTCCCTTGAGCCGATGATCGCCTCGCTGGAAAAATCCCCGCCGACCCGGGTGGCCGGCACTGCGGTCTATATGTCGCGGGTGGTCAATGTGATCCCCCATGCGCTGCTCCACAACCTCAAGCACAACAAGGTGCTGCACGAGCGGATCATCCTGCTCACCCTGCGGGTGGAAGAGGTGCCTTACGTCCACAATGTGCGGCGGGTCTGCATCGAGCAGCTCTCCCCCACCTTCTGGCGAGTGGTGGCGAGCTACGGCTGGCGCGAGACCCCCAACGTGGAGGATATCTTCCTGCGCTGCAACGCCGAGGGGCTCAGCTGCCGGATGCTGGAGACCTCGTTCTTTATGGCCCACGAGTCGCTGATCATGAAGGAGCGCCCCTGGTACCTCTACCTGCGCGGCAAACTCTTTATGCTGCTGCAACGCAACGCCCTGCGGGCGCCGGATCAGTTTCAGATCCCGCCCAATCGAGTGATCGAACTGGGCTCGCAGGTGGATATCTGATGGCATTTTTGCTGGCCTAAAGAACGCCAGCAAAAGAGAGAGGGAGGCTTTGGCCTCCCTCTCTCTTTGCGGTTAGGCACGGGGATGCTTCCCCCTACCCTCATCCCTAACCCTGCTCCCGCGAGCAGAACAGGGCCCGAACCGCAGGTGTAGCAAGGCTGCTGCCATATGCAGGGCGGATACCACTGACCAACAGCTGATGTGCGACAAAAACAAAAAGCCCTGCCAGATTGGCAGGGCTTTTTACATCAACCGAACAGCGGTGGAGCCAGGCTCCCGAGCCGCTTACTGGTTGTGAGTGGAGCGACGAGGGCGACGGGCTTGGGCCGGTTTACCAGCACCATCAGCCGGACGCTGGCCACCTTGCGGCTTGGGCTTGCCACCGTTACCGGTACGCGCGCCACCGGCGTTAGCACCGGAAGAGGTACGACCGGCACCTTGACGCTGACCTTGCGGACGGGGCGCACGACGCTCTTCACTGGGATCACGAGGCTCTTTGCGCAGCGGCGCGCCGATACCACGGGCGATGTTGTCCAGGGTCTCGCGGGAGGCTTCAAAACCAGCCACCTGCTCACACGGGATGTTCTGCTTGGTCAGACGCTCGATCGCCTTGATCAGCTTGCCTTCATCGGCAGCGACCAGGGAGATGGCGTGACCGGCAGCACCGGCACGGCCAGTACGGCCGATACGGTGAACGTAGTCTTCTGCCACGTTCGGCAGCTCGAAGTTGACCACTTGCGGCAACTTGTCGATATCCAGACCACGGGCGGCGATGTCAGTCGCCACCAGCACCTTGACGCTACCATCTTTGAAACCGGCCAGCGCGCGAGTACGGGCACCCTGGCTCTTGTTGCCGTGGATGGCGGCAGCACTGACACCGGTCTTGTCGAGGGTCTCGGCAACGCGGTTGGCCATGTGCTTGGTACGGGTGAACACCAGTACCTGCTGCCAATCGTTGCTGGTGACCAGATGGCTCAGCAGGCCGATCTTGTTGGCCTTGTCGCACGGGTGTACCAGCTGCTCGATACGCTCGGCAGTGCTGTTACGCGGGGCGACTTCGATCACCGCCGGGTTGTTGAGCAGGCCAGTGGCCAGCTCGCGGATCTCTTCGGCAAAGGTCGCGGAGAACAGCAGGTTCTGACGCTGTTTCGGCATCAGTGCCAGGATCTTGCGGATGTCGCGGATAAAGCCCATGTCGAGCATGCGGTCCGCTTCGTCCAGTACCAGGATCTCGACTTCGTCGAACTTGACGGCGTTCTGGTTGTAGAGGTCCATCAGGCGGCCAGGGCAGGCCACCAGCACGTCCAGACCACGGCGAGTTGCCATCATCTGCGGGTTGATGCTGACGCCGCCAAAGACAACGTGGCTGCGCATCGGCAAGTGTTTGCCGTAGTTACGCACGCTCTCGCCCACCTGGGCAGCCAGCTCGCGAGTCGGGGTCAGCACCAGCGCACGAATGCGGTTGGGCGAAACCCGGCGCTTGCTCTCCATCAGACGTTGCAGCATCGGCAGGGTAAAGCCTGCGGTCTTGCCGGTCCCGGTTTGGGCCGCCGCCATCAGGTCACGACCAGCCAGAACGGCGGGGATCGCTTGCAACTGAATGGGAGACGGGGTGTCGTAGCCTTGCTCGGCAACAGCACGCAACAAGGGTTCGGACAGACCGAGGGAAGTAAAACTCATAGATACCTGCTAGGGATAGTGGCGCCGGATAACGTTGTGGTGGGGCTCCTCTGCTGAGCCGATGCCATCTCACAAGTCTGGGCCTATTGAGAAAACAACGATTTCCCCGGGGAGCAGAGCAAAGGGGAAAGAATAGAGGCGCAGTCTAACGGAGTTGTCCGGGATAAACGAGAAAAATGTGACATTCCTCCCAGCACGAACAGAAAAGCCTCCCCCTGCCCCCTGAATAATCCCGTTAACCGGTGACACAAGCACCACACTATTAACTGACAACTTAATATCTGCCCCCGCTGGCATGGTGAGCGGCAGGCAGAGGCTCGGGATAACAAAACAAAATAACGAGGTTTAGCGATGACCACGCGATGTCTTCCCCATGGTCGCAGGCTTACCCTGATGAGCCTGTTACTACTACTGGCCCCGACGCTGCAGGCCGATCCGTCCCTGACGGTGGCCTGGAGTCACTGGCCCCCCTTCAGCCAGATAGATGACAAAGGGCAGCTCGATGGCCTGGATGTCAGCCTGACCCGCCAGATTTTGCAACGGGCGGGCTTTACCCCCAAATTTCGTGAGCTCCCCTGGGCGCGAGCCCTGCATATGGTCGAGCACAGCCAGCTGGATGTGGCGATGGCCTCCCTGCCACTGCCGGAGCGCCAGAGCTATGCCCGCTTCTCGGCACCCTACCGCCAGAGCGCCTATGTGCTGCTGAGCAATGACCCTATTCCCGGCCATCAGGAACGCTGGGACAAGCTCGATAATCTGGCCGCGTTGTGCAACGAGAAAGGGCTCAAGATCGGCAAGTTGCGGGGTACCCGCCCGATGCATCAGATGGAGAGCTGCCCGGCGCTTAAAATGGCAACCGAATACAATGCCGATGACCGACTGATCGATCTGCTGCTGGCCCGTCGTCTCGATGGCGTCATCATGGAGTGGCAATATGCCCACTACCGGCTCTCCCAACTGGGGGCCGAGCGGTTTATCAGCTGCCAGCTGTTGTTGCACCACCAGCCGGTCAGCCTGATGTTTGCCAAAAACAGCGTGAGCGAAGCGCAGATCCTCAAAATCAACGAGGCCATTCACGCCTTGCCCAAACCCCACAGCAAGTTCTCGCCCCCCACCTGTCGCTTCAATGCCGATCCGGGGGCGGCGGATCTGCTGACCCACACCCTCCGCAAACATTGACGGGTTGAGCCATCCCCCGGAAATAGCAAAGGCGACCCGAAGGTCGCCTTTGTGTTAGTTATCAAACCTGACCCCTGAGCATGGGGTGATCAGCCGATAGGCAGCAGCACCGATCAGCGCAGCTGCGGGGTATGGGTCAACACCCCCTGATTCTGGGCGCGATGGCGCAGCAGGTGATCCATCAACACCAGCGCCAGCATGGCTTCGGCGATGGGGACAGCACGGATGCCGACGCAAGGATCATGGCGACCCTTGGTGATCATCTCGATTGCCTCGCCCTCGGTATTGATGGTCTTGCCCGGCACAGTGATGCTGGAGGTGGGCTTAAGCGCCATGCTTACCACGATATCCTGACCAGAGGAGATCCCCCCCAGAATGCCGCCCGCATGGTTGCTGGCAAAGCCTGCCGGGGTCATCTCGTCGCGATGCTCGGAGCCTTTTTGCTCCACCACCGCGAAGCCGTCACCGATCTCCACCCCTTTCACCGCATTGATGCCCATCATAGCGTGGGCGATGTCGGCGTCGAGACGATCGAAGACCGGCTCACCGAGGCCCACCGGCACATGGCGCGCAATGACCTGTACCTTGGCACCTATGCTGTTGCCCTCTTTTTTCAGGTCGCGCATGTATTGATCGAGCTCCTCCAGCTTGCCCGCATCGGGGAAGAAGAAGGGATTTTGCTCGATCTGCGCCGCGTCGAACGCCTCGGCCTTGATGGGGCCAAGCTGGGAGAGGAAGCCAGTGATCTCGATGCCATGTACCTGTTTCAGGTACTTCTTGGCAATAGCCCCTGCCGCCACCCGCATCGCGGTCTCACGGGCAGAAGAACGACCGCCGCCGCGATAGTCGCGCTGACCGTACTTCTGGTGATAGGTGTAGTCCGCATGGCCCGGCCGGAACAGATCCTTGATATCGGAGTAATCCTTGGAGCGCTGATCGGTGTTCTCGATAAGCAGCCCGATGGAGGTGCCGGTGGTCTTGCCCTCGAACACCCCGGAGAGGATCTTCACCTCGTCCGGCTCGCGCCGCGGCGTGGTGTAGCGGGAGGTGCCCGGCTTGCGCCGATCCAAGTCCCCCTGCAGATCCGCTTCGCTTATCTCCAGCCCCGGTGGGCAGCCATCGACCACGGCGCCCAGCGCCAGACCGTGGCTCTCGCCAAAGGTGGTGACCCGAAAGAGAAGACCAAAACTGTTCCCTGCCATGCGTGCTCCTGCTTAGTTCTTGTAGATGGCGAAATGATCCTGATACTGCACCAGCTCTTCACGGGTCATCACGAACACCCCGTGACCGCCGTTCTCGAATTCAACCCAGGTAAAGGGGATCTCGGGGAACTGGGCTTCCAGATGGATCATGCTGTTGCCCACTTCGACCACCAACACGCCGTTATCCTTGAGGAAGTCGGCGGCATGGGCCAGCATGCGCTTGGTCAGTTTCAGGCCGTCAGAGCCCGACGCCAGTGCCAATTCAGGCTCGTGACGGAACTCCTCCGGCAGATCCGACATATCTTCGGAGTCCACATAAGGCGGGTTGGAGACAATCAAATCGTACTTGTCACCGGCTGGCAGATCGCGGAACAGATCGGAGCGGATAGGAATAACCTGCTGCTCCACCCCATGATCGTCAATATTGCGCTCGGCCACGTTCAACGCATCGATGCTGATGTCGATGGCATCAACCTCGGCTTCCGGGAACTCGTGGGCCATGATGATGGCAATGCAACCGGAGCCGGTGCACAAGTCCATGATGCGGGTCGGCTCATGCTTGAGGAACGGTGCGAAACGGTTAGCCACCATTTCGGAAATCGGCGAGCGCGGGATCAGCACCCGTTCATCGACATAAAACTCCCAGCCGGCGTACCAGGCCTTGTTGGTCAGGTAAGCGGCAGGCACCCGCTCCTGTACCCGACGAATGATCAGCTCTGCCAAACGATGGCGCTCGCTGCTGGTCAAACGGGAGTGGCGCATGGCTGGGTCTACATCCGGTGGCAGATGTAACGCGGGCAGTACCAATTGCACAGCCTCATCCCAGGCGTTGTCGGTTCCGTGTCCGTAGAAAATCCCGGCGTCGTTGAAACGACTCATGGCCCAACGCAACATGTCCTGGATGGTGTGCATCTCGGCAACCACCTCATCGATAAATATCTTGTCCAAATCCACCTCCAAGTCGAGTAATATCCGGCCCGAGCACCCACTGCATAGCGGGCACGACGCATACCTAATAAAAAATTGAGCATCTGATGAAAAAAACGCCCTCACAGACAGAAGAGGAAACCCTGCTGTTCCGCGATGCGATAAAAGGTACCCGGAAAATCAAGCAAGATACCATAAGGGCCGAGTTACGCCCGGTCAAGCAGAAACGCGAATTGCGTGAAACCCGCGAAAAGCTTGGGGTTGACCACTATTTCAGCGATGAGTATCAGCCCCATCTTGACGAGGATGGGCCGACCCGTTACGTGCGGGAGGATGTGTCAAAATTTGAGCTGAAAAAGCTCAAGCGGGGCATTTATCCGCCGGAGATCTATCTCGATCTGCACGGCATGAACCAGCAACAAGCGAAACAGGAGCTGGCCGCCCTGCTCACCCTCTGCCAAAAAGAGAACATTCACGTTGCATCTGTGATGCACGGCATCGGCAAGCATATTCTCAAACAGCGTATTCCCAGCTGGCTGGCCCAGCACCCCAATGTCCGCGCCTTCCATCAGTCCCCCCGTGAATGGGGTGGCGACAGCGCCATTCTGGTATTACTCGATATCGAAGAGTAGTTGGCCATCCATGCGCCCTATACTGACTATCAATAGGTTATTGACAGTGGAGGTCGCATGTTTACACAAGGCTCCCATGCCGACATCAAGGCATCCCTCGATGCCATTGGCGCCGCCGTGGCAGTGTTCAGTCTCGATAAAGATGACCACTTTGTGCTGGTCTCGGCCAACGATACCTTCGCCAATGCCTTCGATCTGGATGTGCTTGGCTGCATTGGCAAACGGCTAAGCGAGCTGTTCCCCCGCTACATCACCAATACCATCGAACAGCCAATGCACGAGTGCGTCAGTCAACAGACGGGGATCGAGAGCGAGCTGCCCATCGATACCCTCTCTCGCACCAGTTGGTGGCGCTTTGTGCTCTCTCCCATCATGCCCGAGCAAGCCAGGATCACCCGCATAATCGTCACCGCCATCGACATCACCGCCAAAAAGCAGCTGGAAGAGGCGCTCAAAACCAGTCGCAGTCGCTTCGAGGCGGTGGTCAACTCCGCCTATGACGGCATCATCAGCGTCAGCAGCGAATCGCGCATCGAGCTGATTAATACCGCCGCCTGCGAGATGTTTGGCGTCGATCAAAGTTATCTTGGCAAACGGTTGGAAACCCTGTTGCCACAACGTTTTCGGGCTAACCATGAGGGCTATTTCAAAGCCTTCAGCAACTCCCCTATCACCTCTCGCCCCATGCATGCCCGCGCCTCGGTTATGGGGCTACGCCGCGATGGCAGCGAATTCCCGCTTGAAGTGACCATTGCAAAGATCCACCTAGGGCAATCCACCGAAATGACCGCCATCTTGCGGGATATCTCCGAGCGAGCCCGGCTGGTGGAAGAGTTAAAAGTAGCCGCCACCACGGATCCGCTTACCGGTATTGCCAACCGGCGCCGTTTCGGTGAACTGGTCAATGCCGAAATGCAGCGCTGCCAACGCTTTGACCATCCGATGAGTCTGCTGATGATCGACATCGATCACTTCAAACAGATTAACGACACCTATGGCCACCAGCAGGGGGATCAAGCATTGTTAAGTCTGGTTAACAGGATCGGCAAACAGCTGCGGGAGGTGGACATGCTGGGCCGCTGGGGCGGTGAGGAATTTATCGTATTATTGCCGGAAACCTCACTGGAACTGGCCTGGGCCAGCGCCGAGCGGATCAGGTTAGCGGTCGAATCGACGATTCATCCACTGGCGGGTTCCCTCGAGGTAACCCTCACCATCAGTATCGGGATCAGCACCAGCAAGGGTCCCCTCGACAGCGTCGAACAGATGATCACCCGGGCCGATACCGCCCTCTATCTGGCCAAAAAACAGGGACGTAACTGCTGCCGCAAAGAGGAGCCGGACCCGACCTGATGGCACACTCCCCTGCCTTTTGGTGGCTCCGACACTATTACCCCTTGGTGGCTCCGCCACCATTGTCCGAACAGCAATAACCAACAGCAGTGTTACCTCTTCGGTGGCACTGCTTTTTTTGGATGGAAGTCCCATGTCGCACACCTTCTCTGCTGACCCTCTTTGCATATCACATTGATTACCCCGCTCGCAGTCATAATAAAATACGCTTAACTACACCCCATCGCCTGTTAATACATGGATACATGAAATCTTTACACCCAATATTTCGAGGAGCTATTTTTAAAATGTGATTGCGAACAAACTACGCTACATGGATGGCAGGTATTAACACAAAGCTCGGCTCTTAACCATCCAGGTTTATTTGTACTCGTAGCCCAACGAAAATTACGATGCGAATAATAAAGATGTTCTATAAATACAGCTACGTCTTTGGCTGACTCATCACATTGATAGATGAATACCTGCATCAACACTGCCGAATATTATCTCCCATAGAACAAATATGTAAAAAAGGGGGCCAAGCCCCCTCTCCTTAGCCCATCAACGAATGAACTATCTCTTTATTTGGCAGTGACCAACGCCCATGGGCCACCTTTGGCGGGATCATCCCCCTGCGTCCACCATTTGGCCTGATAAACAGCGCCCTTGTAGCTCACCTTGCTGCCAGCGGTATAAACCTTGCTGGCATCCCAGGCCGCATTGCCATTAATGGGCGGATCGACCGGATCTATCGGTGCAGGATCAAGCTTGGCGACGATCCGCACTTTCGGCCAACTGGCGTGAGATCCATAAAAATTGGTCACGCACTTCTCGTAATCACCCGGCACCAGCGCGGAGTAAGCGGTCTGGAAGCCCACCAGCTCGCACTCAAAGGAGTAACCGCCCGGGCGATCCGGGTAGTATTTCCAGTTACCATCCCAGTTGGTGTAGAGCACATCGGTGGCACCGTTGAGATTAAGGCTGCCATAAGGGGTCTGCTGCCAGCAGGTGTTCTTCTCATCCCCCTTGACCGGGATCTGGTAGTGCTTGGCCAGCCCTTCCCAGTAGCGGATGCGATTGACCGGTTGCCCCTTGTCCTTGTTCTGCTCGCCACACTCTATGCCGCCGTTGATGACGTTAATGGTGGTGCCAAAGCCATAACCGATACCAGCGTCAGTTTCCCGCGTGGAGGGTACCCAGGTGCGGTCAATCACGTGCAGCATGGCCGGTTTCGGAGCCTGCGGGGTCAGGAAGAACCAGATAGCCGAAGCGAGGTTAAGCCAGGAGTCTGCCACCAACCCCGGGTTGTTGAGCAGCACCAAGGCATCGCCATCAAACATCGCCTCGGAGAAGGCGCCGTAGTTAAAGTGGTAGGAGAGCTGCTTGGCGCCGCGGCCGAAGTACCCCTGGCCGGTGCTGCAGGGCCACTTCTTGTTCTGCCAGTCGTTCTGGCCGCAGCCGGTGGTGTAGCCGGTCTGTCCTTCTGACCAGCCCATCTCCCGAACATGCACCAGCGCCTGCTGCCACTCTTCCAACCCCTGCGGGTTATCAGAGACGTTCTCCTTGGCGATATGGCCGCCGGTCTCCTGCGAAAAATGAGCAAATGCGGTCACAATGGATTTTTTACAGATGGCATCGGCATCACGCCCGTCGGTATATTCTCCGCAGAACGCCGGAAATTTACCGATGGCCCGCAAGAAGCGGACATAGGTATATTCAGGCGCCGCCATCTGGGTTAAATATTCCCATTCAGATTGGGGAAACACCCGTTCAACCCGCTTTACGTTGTCAGGATTGCTTGCCAGACCTGGTTCAATGGCATCGACTATTTTATTTGACCGGGTAGCTAATGCCTTGGCCCATATTGCATACATGGGATTGGCCGTCTTGGCTTTTTCCACGGCGGCCAGATCCGGTGCCGCAATCACATATCCTCCCGCATTTTGCGGATCGGGTTGAATATTCATGGCTGCACTCATTGCGGCATAGCTTGGCAATGCACAGGCAGCAGCGATCAGCCAGGCGCAACGCTTGGGTTTGAACATGTGTACCGTCCTTGTTTGGGAATAACGCGCTCCAAGAGTAGGTGTTTCAACAACTAAATTCACGATGATAATTAAGAAATAAGCGGAATTTGTGAGCCATTTCACCTTGTGATATTTAGCGCAACTAAAACAAGGAAAGAGAACTCAAACGAAAACACAGAAACGTGATCTATCGCCAGTTTTTGGAAGGGTGAGACGGTCAGATGAACGGTTACCGGCTCATTATTCGAGAGGCAAAAAAATGGCTGACACGCTCAGCCTGTCAGCCATCATCAATGCTCAAGAAAAATGCTCAAGAGAGCCCGGCGTCAGGCGCGCACGGCACGGATCAGAATATTGCGCGGGGTCATGGGTTTGGCACAGAACTCCCCCACCTCGACTCGATAGCCCTGCTCTTGCAAAAAGAGCGCGCGATCCAGTGCCAGCCAGATCTCGAGGGGACGGCGAAACAGATGGCGCACCAGCTCCATACGGGCAACATCACCAAAGCGGCGCTCCCCTTGCGCCAGCAATGCGGGATAGTCGAGCTCGGCAGGCAACACAATCCCCTTGCGCTCTGCCGCCCACACGCAAAATGCCTCGAAACTGCCGGTCAGCAGGCTCTTTTGCATATTGGGCACCGGCAGATACTCATCCACCCCGCGCACCTGCCGCTGCAAGCAGTCAAATCCGAGCCGCCATATCACTTCCAGCTCCCGCAAGCGGGCGATCCGCGCGCCGCCGGTCACCGTCTCCTGCAGCGGCAGCTTGAGATCTGCCTTGCTCAACATCAGCTCGCTGGCCTTTGCCGCCGCTGACAGCGGGCGATAGTGGCTGGTGCGGATCAGGTGGTAACAACAGGGAGAAATAGTCACCCCGCTGGCACTGCGCTCGGCTACCCGCTCCAGCAGATGGGTATGTAGCTCGCCGCAGGCATGAAGTGCCATGGCGTGGTGCTCGGGGGCAATCAGCGCCGCCGACTCGGGAGCAAAGGCATCGGCGCAGGTAAAGGCCATATTGGCGCCATCCCGCTCGGCCAGCAGCCGCCCTTCGTCGCAGAGCTGCGGTTGCAGTTCCAGACTCAGGATAGGAGCCTGTCGGTGGAGCGACACCAGCCGCCCAAGGTGGCCCTTGCCAGCACACCACTCAAGATAGGGGCCCTGATGGGCGGGCAAGCAGGCAGTGAATGACTCGATCTGGGCCTGTTTGCGCCCCGGCATGTTCAATGCCATTGCCTTGCTGCAGGTGATGGGTTCAGGGGGAAACAGGGCAAGCTGGCTAAGTTGTTGCAGCTCGGCCCCTTCGGTAATCCAGGGCGCCAGCAAGCAACTGAGGGCGTCCATATCCGCATCAAACTCGGCCAGCTGGGCCAGGGTCAACCCATTGAGCAGGGCTGCCAGATCAGGGGCCTCATCAGCAAAGGCCATCGCCAAATGATGGTATGGCTGATATTGCCACCAGCGCCGGTAGCGGGTGAGCAGTCGATCCAGTTGTTGAAAACGTTGAGCCAGCACGCGCGCCCCTGCCTTGCAGTCAAAAAAGAGGCTCATTCTAGCGATCCCGCTTCAAAATGCACCCTCAATACCCGGTAAATCCACCGTTAAAAGCAAGCGGCGCGGCTTTCACTCGCAGCCATCAACCAGGGTGACCTGACAAAGTAGGGGGGTTTATGCTATATTCCGCCCCCTCTTTCACGCGCCCCGCTCCTCGCGGGTCGCTTTACCACTAGCTATGGGACTAACAACATGACCATCAACGCCATCCTGCAAGCGCGCGCGGGCGCCAAGTGTGAACTGTGCAGCGCCGAGCAGGCGCTGACCGCCTTCGTGGTGCCTCACTCTCCCGCCAGCGACGATGATCACAGCGTTGCCATCTGCGACACCTGCCGTGGTCAGCTGGAACAACCGGATACCCTGGTGGTCAACCACTGGCGTGGCCTGAGTGACAGCATGTGGAGCCAGGTGCCTGCGGTACAGGTGATGGCATGGCGCCAGCTGAAAGCACTCTCCGGCAAGGGTGAGGTGTGGGCTCAGGATCTGCTGGACATGATGTACATGGAAGACGAGGCCAAAGCCTGGGCCGAAGCTGGACTGGCTGACGAAGATGACGACAGCGTACCGACCGTTGACTCCAACGGCGCCGTGCTGCAAGAGGGCGATTCCGTCACCCTGATCAAGGATCTGGAAGTAAAAGGCGGCGGTTTCACCGCCAAGCGCGGCACCCTGGTCAAGGGCATCCGTCTGACCAACAACCCGCTCCATATCGAAGGCAAGGTCAACGGCGTGCAGATCGTACTGGTCGCTGCCTACCTGAAAAAGGCCTAAGCCAGGCGCGACCGCTCTGCTGGCAACAGCATGAGCACAACGAGAAAGGATGGCGTCGAGTCATCCTTTTTTATGCCTGCTTGCCGCCAGCAGCAAAAAGGCGCATCCGGATGGATGCGCCTTTTTTACATTGCCACTGCCGTTAACCGGCAGCCGGGACGGTCACTCAGGAGGAGAGTTTGCCGTCCAGCTCTGCAATTTTGGCAGACCAGTAGGCCGGGCCGGTTTCGTGGATATTGTTGCCTTCGGAGTCGACCGCAACGGTCACCGGCATATCTTCCACTTCAAACTCGTAGATCGCTTCCATGCCGAGATCGGCAAAGGCGACAACACGGGCCTTCTTGATGGCCTTGGCCACCAGATAGGCTGCGCCGCCCACCGCCATCAGATAGACGGCTTTGTGCTGCTTGATGCTCTCGACGGTTTTCGGGCCACGCTCGGATTTGCCGATCATGCCGATAAGACCGGTGTCACCCAGCATCATGTCAGTGAACTTGTCCATCCGGGTGGAGGTGGTGGGGCCAGCCGGGCCAACTACTTCGTCACGGACCGCATCGACCGGGCCAACGTAATAGATGAAGCGGTTGGTGAAATCGACCCCTTCCGGCAGCCCTTCGCCATTTTTCAGCATGTCGGCGATGCGCTTGTGGGCTGCGTCACGACCGGTGAGGATCTTGCCGGAAAGCAGCACGGTATCACCGCTCTTCCAGCTGGCCAGCTCTGCCTTGGTGATGCCATCGACGTTAACGCGGCGCACGTTAGCACCCGCTTCACGGGTGATCTCCGGCCAGTCGCTCAGCTTCGGCGGGGTCAGTTCGGCGGGGCCAGACCCATCCAGTTCGAAATGAACGTGACGGGTGGCGGCGCAGTTGGGGATCATCACTACCGGCTTGGAGGCAGCGTGAGTTGGCGCGGATTTGACCTTCACATCCAGCACTGTGGTGAGGCCGCCCAGACCCTGGGCACCGATCCCCAGCTTGTTGACCTTGTCGTAGAGCTCGACCCGCAGCTTCTCTTCGGTGGTCTTGGGACCACGGACAATCAGCTCCTGAATGTCGATGTGCTCCATCAGGGCCTCTTTGGCCAGTACCGCGGCTTTCTCGGCGGTACCGCCGATGCCGATGCCCAGCATGCCGGGTGGACACCAGCCTGCCCCCATGGTCGGCACAGTTTTCAGCACCCACTCGACGATATCGTCAGAGGGGTTGAGCATCGCCATCTTGGATTTGTTCTCGGAGCCGCCGCCTTTGGCCGCGATGCTCACTTCTACCTTGTTGCCGGGGATCATGTCGATATGCACCACGGCAGGGGTATTGTCTTTGGTGTTCTTGCGACTGCCCGCCGGATCGGCCAGCACGGAGGCGCGCAGCGGGTTGTCAGGATTGGTGTAGGCACGGCGGGTACCTTCGTCCACCATCTCCTGCACTGTCATGTCGCTGTCCCACTGGACTTGCATGCCAATCTTGACGAAACAGGTCACGATGCCGGTGTCCTGGCAGAGTGGACGATGACCTTCGGCGGACATGCGGGAGTTGATCAGGATCTGGGCCAGCGCATCTTTGGCGGCCGGGTTGGCCTCACGGTCATACGCCGCTTTGGCAGCCTGAACAAAATCCAACGGGTGGTAATAGGAGATGTACTGGAGGGCATCTGCGATAGAATCGATGAAATCCTGTTTTTTTATAATGCTCATATCATCCTCACTGGTCCTTTTCCCTGCCAGAGGGCAGAGCAAGGGCTTCCATATGATGGGCCGTGCTGACGTGCTGGCTAAAAACTATCAACCAGCAAAAAACGAACGACACGGCAGTTTTTTCTTAAGTCACCGACACCTATGATACGCTTGCCCACCAGCACCGACTAGGGTTCGGGAACTAAACTGTTGCCTGTGTAACATAAAATGACGCCAACACTTCATATCCATCATCTAGACCATAGCGCTGAACTCCATCAGCTTTTTGCCCACCTGCAACATCAGCCGTGGGCCATGTTGCTGGAATCGGCGGGGCCACTCGGCGCCGATAACGGCTTTGATATCATCAGCGCCGATCCGCTGGCGACCCTCGAGACCCGTGACCAGATCACCACTATCACCCGGCATGGCGAGAGCAGCGAACACCATGAGGATCCCCTCGCCCTGCTGGCCCATACACAGCAACAGCTGCTGGGGGAGCTGGATCTGTGCGCTACTCGCCTCCCCTTTATTGGCGGTGCTCTCGGTCTGTTTGGCTATGATCTGGGCCGCCGCTTCGAGCGGCTGCCGGTGCAGGCCGCCGCCGATATCGCAGTGCCGGACATGGCGGTGGGCATCTACGACTGGGCGCTGCTGCGCGATGTGGCAACTGGTGACTGGCAGCTGGTGCACTGGGGGGATGAAGCGGGCCTTGCCAAACGGCTGGCTTGGCTTGAGCAGCAACAGGCCAAACCGGCCCCCGCTTTTGCCTTGCAGGGGGCGTGGCAGAGCAATATGAGCCGCGCCGAGTATGGCGAGAAATTTGCCCGCATTCAGGCATACCTCGCCGCGGGGGATTGCTACCAGATCAACCTGACCCAGCGTTTCAGCGCTCCCTATCAGGGGGATGAGTGGCAGGCCTATTGCCTGCTGGCGGCCGCCAACAAGGCCCCTTTCTCTGCCTTTATCCGTCTGCCGGACAGCGCGCTGCTCAGCCTCTCCCCCGAGCGGTTCCTGCTGCTCGATGGTCGCCATATCGAAACCAAGCCTATCAAGGGGACTCGCCCTCGCCACCCGGATCCGGCCACCGATCAGCAAGTAGCGCGGGAGCTGGCACAAGCCGACAAGGACAGATCAGAGAATCTGATGATCGTGGATCTGCTGCGCAACGACATCGGTCGGGTCAGCCGGCCGGGCTCGGTCAGCGTGCCTCATCTCTTTATGGTGGAGTCGTTTCCAGCGGTGCATCATCTGGTCTCCACCATCCATGGGGAGCTCGATGCGCGCTGGCAAGGGGTCGATCTGCTGCGCGCCTGTTTCCCGGGCGGCTCGATCACCGGCGCCCCCAAGATCCGCGCCATGGCGATCATTGAGGAGCTGGAGCCCCAGCGGCGCAATGCCTATTGCGGCAGCATCGGCTATCTCAGCCAACACGGCCGGATAGACACCAGCATCTGCATTCGCACTTTGATCGCCGAAGCGGGTCGCCTGCACTGCTGGGCCGGTGGCGGTATCATTGCCGACTCCGATGCCGACAGCGAATATCAGGAGACCTATGACAAGGTCGCCCGCATCCTGCCGCCCCTCTCGGCGCTGTAACCGTCCCCACTGTCAGGCCACCGCACAGGAGAGAGCACCCGCCATGGATCGCCACGAACTGTTGACCCGCTTCCAGTTGCAGCAACCTGCGCCGGCCCATCGCCTCGCCATTGGCGGGCTCAGTCCGGCGGCGGTGTTGATCCCGGTGGTGATGCGCGATGAGGGACTCAGCGTGTTATTGACCCGGCGCAGCCCCCAGCTGCGTCATCATGGGGGGCAGATCAGCTTCCCCGGCGGGCGGCAGGATCCGGGCGATGAGAACCTGATTGCCACGGCGCTGCGGGAAACCGAAGAGGAGCTCGGCATTCCGGCGCGGTTGATTGAAGTGATCGGCACCCTTAACCCGCTCAACACGGTGTCACGATTCGAAGTGCTGCCGGTGCTGGGGCTGCTCGATGGCAACTACTCCCTCACTCTGAGTCCGGATGAGGTGGATCACGCCTTCGAAGTGCCGCTGGCCCATCTGCTGGCTCGGCGCAACCACATTCCCCTGACCATTGCCAGAGGGGGAAAACAGCACACCCTCTACTGGATCCCCTGGCAACAGCACTTTATCTGGGGGGCCACCGCCAGCATGATCTGCCAACTTGCCCAGCACCTGGCAAAATAACAATTCAAACACATTTGACTGAGCGAAATTTAATCGTTAACACTAAACTAACGTGCTAGATGGTAAACAAAAATTGAATTTTTAGTATTTCGCTCACATTTCCATAAAAAAGTAGGGTTTTTAGCCTTTAAATAATGAATCTGATCAACATTTTTGATTAAAAAAACCGTATCCTTGCGCCGACTTAATAAGAACCACACATTCGGGGTGAGATAGATGTCTAATACTGTCACTGGCACGCAAGATGCTGCGACTGCAACGAAGCCACAAACCGGCTTCACTCAATCCACTGGTTGGCAAAAACGTGACTCTACCTGGGTCATCAGCCTGTTCGGCACCGCGGTCGGCGCGGGTATCCTGTTCCTGCCGATCAATGCGGGCATGGGCGGTTTCTGGCCGCTGGTAGTGATGGCGCTGCTGGTTGGCCCCATGACCTATCTGGCCCACCGTGGTCTGGCTCGCTTCGTACTCTCCTCCAACAAGCCCAATGCTGACATCACTGAAGTGGTAGAAGAGCACTTCGGCGTGGGGGCCGGTAAATTAATCACCCTGCTCTACTTCTTCGCTATCTATCCCATCGTGCTGATCTACGGCGTTGGTATTACCAACACCGTCGAAAGCTTTATGGTCAACCAGCTGCAGATGAGTGCACCACCGCGCTGGATCCTCTCTATCGTGCTGATCCTGGGCATGATGTCGGTGATGCTGGCCGGTGAGAAGCTGATGCTGAAAGTGACCGAGCTGCTGGTCTATCCGCTCATTGCCATTCTGGCCGGTATCTCTTTGTACCTGATCCCGGACTGGACCGGTGCCGCGCTGGCGCAAGTGCCCTCTGCCAAGGATTTCGCCTCTACCCTGTGGCTGACCATTCCGGTACTGGTGTTCTCTTTCAACCACAGCCCGGCTATTTCCAGCTTTGCAGTGGCCCAGCGCCGCGACTACGGTGATCAGGCGGTCCAGAAATCTGATGCCATCCTCAAGCGCACCGCTGGCGTACTGCTCTGCTTCGTGATGTTCTTCGTGTTCTCCTGTGTGATGAGCCTGACGCCTGCCCAGCTGGCTGAAGCCAAGTCCCAGAACATCGCCGTGCTCTCCTATCTTGCCAACCAGCATGCGAGCCCTATCATCTCCTACTTCGGTCCGCTGGTTGCGTTTGTGGCCATCGTCTCCTCCTTCTTCGGTCACTATCTGGGTGCCCGTGAAGGTCTGAAAGGGATGATCGTGCAGAACATGCGCAAATCCGGCAAAGAGCCGAATGCCAAGAAAGTCGAGATGTTCATCATCGCCTTCTTCATCCTGACCCTGTGGGGCACCGCCATTGCCAACCCCTCTATTCTGGGCATGATTGAATCCTTGGGCGGCCCGATCATCGCCACTATCCTGTTCATCATGCCGATGTACGCCATCAAACGCGTACCGGCCATGGCGAAATATCAGGGCCATATCAGCAACGTATTTGTCGCTGTGATGGGGATGATCGCTATCTCCGCCATTCTGTTCCAGCTGGTTGGTTAATCCCTCCACCTGCCGCAGATAGCAAAAAGCCAGCCGGTTAACCGGCTGGCTTTTTTTATTGCGTTTGTCCTGCCCTGAATATGTTTGACACCTCATCATGCGGTTATTGCGGTTACGTAATCCGAACTCACGCAGCAACCTGGGACACGTCCTTATCTGGCAACAGCATCATGATGTTGTCAGTAAGCTGCTGCGAACCTCAGCCAACAAAAATGCCAGTCGGGTAAGCGACTGGCATCTCTTGAAAAGCACGCACTATCTCTGGCTGATTAGAGCGGCTGCACTTCCAACACGAACGGCGTCAGGCCGGTGATTTCAGGAATGCCGATCATCAGCGTATCTTTCTGGCCATTGCTGTTTCCCGGCTTCATGGTCAGATAAGCGGTGACACTGGCGTTACGATTGGCAAAATCGCGCATCTTTGTTTCCCAAAGCCCCTCATAAATTTTTCCGTCTTTGATATCAGCAGGCCCTGTCAAAGTATTGAAGCTGCACTCCTTCCAGCCAGTCAGCGTCAGCTTGTTCAGACCTGGAGTGTTGGCCTCTGTCTCACCGCTGACAGTACACCCCTCTATAAACTGGATGGTCAGCTTGACTCCCGAGCCATTGTTGCTGCGCTCGGTTTTGAAATCCTGAAACAGTGCGCTCTCCCCAAGGTTGTACCAAGAGTCAGCGTTGATTGGCGCGGTTACCATCGGCTGCAATGCCACTTGGCCGCCCCAATTCTGAATAGTGAGCGCTGAATCGATTTTGGCTTTGACGGGTCGATAATCGAGCACCCAGAGTGACTGGCTGCTTCCCGCCGCATCTGGCACAGACGCCACCTTGACCAATCCATCGACATTGGTATTGGACTTTTGCTCCGCCGAGTCGAAGGTACTGGGCTGGCTTTTGTTCACCAGCAACGACAACGTCAGGGGGTAGCCCTCACCTTTGTTCAGAGAAGAAAAACCTTGAGGGAAGGTATAAGTGCTGACTGTGGCACTTCTTTTCTCAGCAATGTTCATCGCCCAACCCGTGCCCTCTGTGGACGCTGGATAGACAAAACCGACCGCACGATAGCTGTCGTTGACCGGACGGTTGATTAACTGCCCCTGAGCGTCCATCAGGACGGGGAGATAGACGCCGGCCTCCGGCAGCGCCCTTGGTTGTGGCTCCGGTGGCGTGGTACCGCCGCCGCCACTATCCCCACCACCGCCGCCACAACCGGCCAACCCCAATGCCCCTACCATTGCCAACCAAAGTGTTGTTTTCTTCATTATTGAATCTCTTTTTTAGCCTGAATCTTATAACTACCGGGGCTATTTTAGCGGGGGAGGATCACCCCCGTCTGCCTGCCATTTGTAACCAAACATTTCATCAAAATAGATGTTCTCTTGCGCATACCTCCCCTCAACAAATCTCGGCCAGCTGATATAAAAAGCCCCTCACAGAGAGGGGCTGAATCGAATAGGCAAGCTACCTGATCACCCTTCGCTGCTGGGCAGCGCGGAAGGCTCCAGTAGGGTTTCATCTTCGGCCATACAGGCAGCAGCGGTGAACAGCACGTCGGTGGAGCTGTTAAGGGCTGTCTCGGCAGAATCCTGCAGCACGCCGATGATAAAACCGACAGCCACCACCTGCATGGCGATATCGTTACCGATACCAAACAGGCTGCACGCCAGCGGGATCAGCAGCAAGGAGCCACCAGCTACGCCGGACGCACCACAGGCACTGATGGTGGCAACCACGGAGAGCAGCACGGCCGTCGCCAGATCCACTTCCATCCCCAGGGTATGTACCGCAGCCATGGAGAGCACGGTAATGGTGATGGCAGCACCGGCCATATTGATGGTGGCACCCAGCGGGATGGAGACCGCGTAGGTATCTTCTGGCAGACGCAGTTTTTCACACAGAGTCATGTTGACCGGAATGTTGGCGGCAGAGCTGCGGGTAAAGAAGGCGGTCACACCGCTCTCTTTGAGGCAGGTCAGCACCAGCGGATAGGGGTTGCGCTTGATCTTCCAGAACACGATCAGCGGGTTGACCACGAAGGCGATAAACAGCATGCAGCCGATCAGTACCATCAACAGTTGGGCATAGCCAAACAGGGCGCCGAAGCCGGTCTCGGCCAGGGTCGAGGCAACCAAACCCAGAATACCGAGCGGGGCGCAGCGGATCACCGCTTTCACTATGGTGGAGACACCGTGAGACAGATCGGTGATCAGCGCCTTGGTGCTCTCGTTGGCATGGCGCATGGCGATCCCCAGACCGATGGCCCAAGCCAGGATCCCGATATAGTTGGCATCCATCAGCGCCTTGACCGGGTTGGTCACCACGTTGAACAGCAGGGTCTGCAGCACCTCTGTGATCCCGCCCGGCGGGGTGATCTCGGCGGTATTGGCCACCAGATGCAGGTTGGAGGGGAACAGGAAGCTGGCGATCACCGCGACCACGGCCGCAGAGAAGGTACCAAACAGATAGAGCAGCAAGATCGGTCGCATGTTGGTCTTCTGACCCTGCTTGTGACCAATGATGGCCGCCATGACCAGCACGAATACCAGCAGCGGCGCCACCGCTTTCAGTGCGCCAACGAACAGGCTGCCGAGCAGACCTGCCGTTTTCGCCCACTCGGGTGCAAACAGTGCCAGCAAGATACCAAATACCAGACCAACCAGGATCTGGCTGACCAGACTGGTGCTATTGACCAGCCGAAGGAGGGGGTGTTGTTGTGTCATCAAAAAAGTCCCTAAGCACCGTAGTGCATGAATCATGAGTCCTGTCAGCAATCTTGCACCCGAGAAACCCCTGTCGCCCGAGTGTGGTGCCTGCGGCCAGCCTTCTGTCGGGCCGATCCGCCAGTCACCGGATTGCATGACGGAATATCCCATTCGCCATCTTTTTTTTCCAGAGAGGCACCAAAAAATATCCCGCTTTCATCACAAAAATCCGCAACAAAAACTCAACCATGGCGCAACTACCTATTTTTGTACGTTTTGTCAGCACTCTCTGCTTGCGTCATCGGCAGCCATTCCCCGTCTCATCCGGGATGGGAGCGGCTGTGCTATCATCCCCCATTTGCTGCGGAGCTCTGCCATGATCCCATCCCTGCTCAACCAATATTTTGGTTTCTCCGAACTCAGGCCAGGTCAGGAACAGGTCATCAGCCGGGTGCTGGCTGGCCAGAGTGCCGCCGCCATCTTTCCCACCGGCTCCGGCAAGTCCCTCTGTTACCAGCTGCCTGCTCTTGCCCTGCCCCACCTGACCCTGGTTATTTCGCCACTGATTGCGCTGATGCACGATCAGCTCACCTTCCTTAAAGGCAAGGGGATCAGCGCCGCGACCCTCGACTCAAGCCAGAGCCCGGAAGAGAGTCGCAGGGTGATGCAACAGGCGCTGGATGGTCAGCTCAAGATCCTGATGATCTCGGTGGAACGACTCAAAAACGAGCGATTTCGCCGCTTTATCGAGCAAGTTCCCCTGTCACTGCTGGTCGTCGACGAGGCCCACTGTATCTCTGAGTGGGGCCACAACTTTCGCCCCGACTACCTCAAGCTGCCAAGCTATCGCCATGACCTGAAGATCCCGCAGGTGTTACTGCTGACCGCCACCGCCACCCCGGCGGTTATTCAGGATATGCAGGCCAAATTCGGCATCGAGCCGGAGGGAGTGGTGGTCACCGGTTTCTATCGCGCCAACCTTGATCTGGCGGTCATGCCACTGGCGCCTGACGCGCGGGATGGCTGGCTCACGCAAACGCTGACTCAAGATCCGGCGGCCCCCACCATCGTCTATGTCACCTTGCAGCACACCGCCGAAGCCTGCGCCGAGCAACTCATTCGACAAGGGATCAACGCCCGCGCCTACCATGCCGGACTCGACTCGGCGCTGCGCAGTCAGATCCAGCACGATTTCATGGCAGGCAAGGTGGCTTGCATCGTCGCCACCATCGCCTTTGGCATGGGGATCGACAAAGCGGATATCCGGCGGGTCATTCACTACGATCTGCCCAAATCCATCGAGAACTACAGCCAGGAGATTGGCCGTGCCGGGCGGGATGGCCAGCCATCACGCTGCATCGTGCTGGCCAACCAGAGCCAGTTGCCGGTGCTGGAGAACTTCGTCTACGGCGATACGCCGGACTTGAGTGCCATCCTCCAGCTGCTCGCCATCATCGGACAAAGCGGTGCCGAGTGGGAGTTCACCCTGCTACGCCTCGCCAATGAGACCAATATTCGCCAACTGCCACTGAAGACCCTGCTGGTCTATCTGGAGATGGCGGGAATCATCACCCCGGCCTACAGCTACTACGCCGACTACCGCTTCAAGTTTGTGCTGGATAAAGGCGATATATTGAGTCGTTTCAATCCGGATCGACGCCAGTTTCTGGAGCAGCTGTTCGCCTGTGCCCCACAAGCACGCAGCTGGTGTACCATGGACTTTGACGCGCTCTGGCAGGGTTATCAGGGGGAGCGGCAGCGGGCCGTTGCGGCGCTCGACTACCTGCAGCAGCAGGGCTGGATCGAGCTTGAAAGCAAGCAGATGACCGAGGTCTACCGGATCACCCGTCAAGGGTGGGACAACGAGCAGGAAGCAACCGCCCTGCACGCCCTGTTCCTGCAAAAAGAGCAGAGCGAGCTGGCCAGACTGCAAGCCATGCTCGACTTTTTCACCTCGCAAGAGTGCCTGAGCCACCGCCTCGCCCGCTATTTCGCCGATGAGGCAGCGCCGATTCACTGTGGCCACTGCTCGGTCTGTCGCGGCGAGGTGGCGCATCTGCCTCCCCTGCCCCAACTGGCCATGCCAAACGAAGCTGGGATCCGCGCCTGGTGCGATCCGCTGATAGCCAAGACCGGCTCGGTGGATGCCAGGGTACTGGCCCGTTTCCTGTGTGGTATCGCCACACCGCTGACCAGCCGGGTCAAGGCCAAATCACTGGCAGGATCTGGCCAGTTGGCCGCACACCCGTTTGCCCGCGTCCTGGCGGCAGTGCAACAAGCCTACCCTTGATCGGTGAGCGCTGGCGGCCTCAACACCCACCAGCAGAAATTCACTTCTGCAGACGCTGGAAAAAGAAGACCCTCGCGGTTGCGAGGGTCAAGCCAACGGAAACGTGCTTAAACAGAGCTTGGTGAGGCAACAGTCAACTCTCTTGCTAAAGCGTCTTGCTGATCACACGTTGCCAATCTAGGACACTCGAAATGTAGCGTCAATGTAAAAAATAGAGCTTTAACACCAAATAGATCAACTTACGTTAACGTGCACGTAATGATGATTTTATTCATAATGGCGTTAGCCATTGTCCCCACTGATTTTCCCTTCCCGCCGTCTCACTCGCGCAACAAGTTTCCACTCCCTGATAAACATTTATTTTTTATGTCTTTGACATTTACCTCACTATCGTGGCAAAAATAATTTAACAGTCAGTAACATAGCGGTGTTGTTGACTGACCCAGCCCGCACAAGGAACGAGCTGGTTTCTTCAGAATTTAACCAATCCACCGTGATGGACTACTGGGTGCCGTTGACTAGTCTTTAACTAGGTACCACACAACAACAGTGTTCCACTTTTTCAGGGTAAGCGACTATAACGAGGGCAAAGTTATGGGCATATTCGAGCATTACCAACAGCGATATGAGAAAGCAAGGGAAGAGGAGTACACCATTCAGGAGTTCCTGGATATGTGCAAGCAGGACAAAGCCTGCTATACCTCCGCAGCAGAACGTCTGCTGACCGCCATCGGTGAACCAGAGATGGTAGATACCTCTGCCAACCACCGACTGAGCCGCCTGTTCTCCAACCGTGTCGTGGCACGCTATCCCGCATTCAAGGATTTTTACGGGATGGAAGAGGCCATCGAACAGATTGTCTCCTACCTCAAACACTCCGCTCAGGGGCTGGAAGAGAAGAAGCAGATCCTCTATCTGCTGGGTCCCGTTGGCGGCGGTAAATCCTCGCTGGCAGAGAAGCTCAAATCACTGATGCAAAAGGTACCTATCTACCGCATCAAGGGCTCACCGGTTAATGACCACCCCTTCTGCCTGTTCGACATTGAAGAAGATGGCGAGATCCTCGAAAAAGAGTACGGCATCCCGCGCCGCTACCTGCGCCCCATCATGTCCCCCTGGGCAGCCAAACGGCTGCACGAGTTTGGTGGCGACATTACCCAATTCAAAGTGGAGAAGGTCAATCCTTCCATCCTCGATCAGATCGCCATCGCCAAAACTGAACCGGGTGATGACAACAACCAGGATATCTCCTCACTGGTCGGCAAGGTCGACATCCGCATGCTGGAGCACTTCGCCCAGGATGATGCCGATGCTTACTCTTACTCCGGTGCGCTGTGCAAAGCGAACCAGGGGGTGATGGAGTTTGTCGAGATGTTCAAGGCGCCCATCAAGGTGCTGCACCCGCTGCTGACAGCGACTCAGGAGGGAAACTACAACGGCACCGAAGGGCTCTCTGCCCTCCCCTTTGACGGCATTCTGCTGGCCCACTCCAACGAGTCCGAATGGCAGCAGTTCCGCAACAACAAGAACAACGAAGCCTTCCTCGACCGGGTCTACATCGTCAAGGTGCCTTACTGCCTGCGCGTGTCGGAAGAGGTGAAGATCTACGAAAAACTGCTGATCAACAGCGAGCTGACCGAGGCCAAATGTGCGCCGGGCACCCTCGAACTATTGGGCCAGTTCTCGGTACTGTCACGGCTGAAAGAGCCGGAAAACTCCAGCCTCTACTCCAAGATGCGGGTCTATGATGGTGAGAGTCTCAAAGACACCGATCCCAAGGCCAAGAGCTATCAGGAGTACCGTGACTACGCCGGTGTGGATGAAGGGATGCATGGTCTGTCGACCCGTTTTGCATTCAAGATCCTCTCTCGCGTCTTCAACTTTGACCACGCTGAGGTAGCGGCCAACCCGGTGCATCTCTTCTATGTACTGGAGCAGCAGATTGAGCGTGAGCAGTTCCCGCAAGAGCTGCATGATCGCTATCTGGAGTTCATCAAGGGCTATCTGACCCCACGTTATGTGGAATTTATCGGCAAAGAGATCCAGACCGCCTATCTCGAGTCGTATTCAGAATACGGTCAGAACATTTTCGATCGCTATGTCACCTACGCCGATTTCTGGATCCAGGATCAGGAGTACCGTGACCCCGAAACCGGCCAGCTGTTTGACCGTTCGTCGCTCAACAGCGAGCTGGAAAAAATTGAAAAACCGGCCGGGATCAGCAACCCGAAAGATTTCCGTAACGAAATCGTCAACTTCGTGCTGCGTGCCCGGGCCAACAATGCAGGCCGTAACCCCAACTGGACCAGTTACGAGAAGCTGCGCACCGTGATCGAGAAGAAGATGTTCTCCAACACGGAAGAGCTGCTGCCGGTTATCTCCTTCAACAGCAAAACCTCAGCCGAGGAGCAAAAGAAGCACGATAACTTTGTCGAACGGATGATGGAGAAAGGCTACACCCGCAAACAGGTGCGACTGCTCTCCGAATGGTATCTCAGGGTACGCAAGTCATCCTGACCCTGCCGTGGTTCAAGGGGGAGTTATGGCGCATTTTATCGACCGCAGGCTCAACGGCAAAAACAAAAGCGCTGTCAATCGGCAGCGCTTCATTCGCCGCTACAAGAAGCAGATAAAACAAGCGGTCTCGGATGCTGTCTCCAAGCGCAGCATTCAGGACGTAGACAAAGGCGAGAACATCAGCATCCCGACCAAGGATATCGGTGAACCCCATTTCCATCAGGGGCAAGGCGGTAAACGGGAGATGGTGCATCCCGGCAATGACCAGTTCATCTCTGGTGACAAGATTGACCGCCCCAAAGGAGGGGGCGGTGGTCAAGGCTCTGGTGAGGGGCAAGCATCCAATCAGGGAGAAGGGGCTGACGACTTCGTGTTCCAGATCTCCAAGGATGAATATCTCGACCTGCTGTTTGAAGATCTGGAGCTGCCACGACTGCAGAAAACCCAGCTCAACCAGCTGATGGAGATGAAAACCTACCGGGCTGGCTACACCTCCAATGGCGTACCCGCCAACATCAACGTGGTGCGTTCTCTGCAAAATTCGCTGGCACGCCGCATGGCGTTGCAAGCGGGCAAGAAACGTCAGCTCCATGAGCTGGAAGATCGGCTGGCCCTGCTGGCCACCGATCCCAACGAACACTTTGCCGAAATCGCCCAGCTTGAGAAGGAGATCAGAGAGCTGAAACGGCGGATCAATGCGGTGCCGTTTATCGACACCTTCGATCTGAAGTTCAACAACTTCGTCAAGCGGCCGGTTCCCTCCAGCCAGGCGGTGATGTTCTGCCTGATGGACGTCTCGGGTTCCATGGATCAGGCCACCAAGGAGATGGCCAAGCGTTTCTATATCCTGCTCTATCTGTTCCTGAGCCGGACTTACAAGAACGTCGAAGTGGTCTATATCCGCCACCACACCCAGGCCAAGGAGGTGGACGAACACGAGTTCTTCTACTCCCAGGAGACGGGCGGCACCATCGTCTCCAGTGCGCTCAAGATGATGAACGACATCATCAACGAGCGTTATCCGGCCAATCAGTGGAATATCTATGCGGCGCAAGCATCCGATGGGGACAACTGGGCCGATGACTCACCACAATGCAAGGAGATCCTGGCACGGGACATCATGCCGCGAGTGCGGTACTACTCCTATATCGAGATCACCACCCGCGCCCACCAGACCCTGTGGCACGAGTATGAGTCGGTGGCCAGCCAATTCCCCCACTTTGCGATGGAACACATTCGCAAGGTTGAGGATATCTATCCGGTGTTCCGTGAACTGTTCAAGAAACAAGCGGCGTGAGGAGGTCCTATGATCGAAACCGAAAAAAGAGTAGCGCCACTGGATGACGGACCGGACTGGAACTTTGAACTGCTGGAGACCTACCACCAGGAAATTGCCCGGGTCGCCCGATCTTACAAGCTCGACACCTATCCTAATCAGATCGAGGTGATCACCGCCGAACAGATGATGGATGCCTACTCCAGTGTCGGTATGCCGCTGGGTTACCAACACTGGTCATTTGGCAAACGCTTTATCCATACCGAGCGCAACTATAAGCGTGGCCAGATGGGGCTGGCCTACGAGATCGTCATCAACTCGGATCCCTGCATCGCCTATCTGATGGAGGAGAACACCATGCCAATGCAGGCGCTGGTGATGGCCCACGCTTGCTACGGCCACAACTCCTTCTTCAAGAACAATTATCTGTTCAAGGCGTGGACTGATGCCTCCTCGATCATCGACTACCTGCTGTTCGCCAAAAAATACATTACCGAGTGTGAAGAAAAACACGGGATTGACGCAGTAGAGCGGTTGCTGGACTCCTGTCATGCCCTGATGAACTACGGGGTGGATCGCTACAAGCGGCCCCAGAAAATCTCGATGGCCGAGGAAAAACGGCGCCAAAAAGCACGGGAAGATTACCTGCAAACCCAGGTCAACGAGCTGTGGCGTACCCTGCCCAAGCAGCATAAAGCGGCGGGGGTCGAGGACAGACGCTACCCCGCCGAACCCCAGGAGAACATTCTCTACTTCATCGAGAAGAATGCCCCCTTGCTGGAGCCCTGGCAGCGAGAAGTGGTGCGCATCGTGCGCAAGATCAGCCAGTATTTTTATCCGCAAAAGCAGACCCAGGTAATGAACGAGGGGTGGGCCACCTTCTGGCACTACACCATTCTCAACCACCTCTATGACGAGGGCAAGCTGAGCGATCGCTTCATGATGGAGGTGCTGCACAGCCACACCAACGTGGTCTATCAACCGGCCTACAACAGCCGCTACTACTCGGGGATCAACCCCTATGCGCTGGGGTTTGCCATGTTTACCGACCTGCGCCGCATCTGCGAGAACCCGACCGAGGAGGACAGATACTGGTTCCCCGATTATGCTGGCAGCAACTGGGTCGAAACCCTCCATTTTGCCATGCAGAACTTCAAGGACGAGAGCTTTATCAGCCAGTTCTTAAGCCCCAAGGTGATGCGAGATCTGAAGCTGTTCGCCATCGATGACGACGACCTGAAGAACTATCTGAAGGTCTCTGCCATTCATAATGACGAGGGGTACCGTCAGGTGCGCAATACCCTGTCGGCTCAGTACAACCTCAGCAATTTGGAGCCCAATATTCAGGTCTACAACGTAGCAGTGAAGGGAGATCGCTCCCTCACCCTGCGCTATGTGCCACACAACCGCATCCCCCTTGGCGACTCGCGCCATGAGGTGCTCAAACACCTCCATCAGCTGTGGGGATTCGATGTGGTGCTGGAGCAGGATAATGGCGATCTGCCGGCGGATATCATCGGCCGCTGTCCGGAGCGAAAACCGGGGATCTGACCGGTTATCTGATCTCTCAACGGCTCACTTCGGTGGGCCGTTTTTTTATCTGCTCTCAACCACCTTGCGTGTTTTCTCTGCTCAGATCACGGCCGCCGACACCACACATGCAATAGAAAGAGGCCCGCACTGTATGCGGGCCTCTTTGTCTTGCAGTTAATCTACAGCTGCTATCAGTAGAAGGTCTGCTGCTCTGCAGCCATCGCCTTGAGGCGGGCACAGGGGGCGAACCGGTCGCCGTGACGCTTCTGGTAATACTCCAGACGACCGACCAGATGATCGATCCCGAGCTTGTCCATATAGCGGAACGGGCCGCCGAGGAACGGTGGGAAACCGATGCCGAAGATGGCACCGATATCGCCATCACGGGCCGAGGCTACCACACCGCTGTCCAGCGCCATGGCGGCTTCATTGAGCATCAGCAGCACGCAGCGCTCGGCGATTTCTTGACGGGCAAGCTTGGCGGAAGGTTTAATCCCGAGCACGTCATAGACGCTCTCGTCCACCTTCTTCTTGCCCTCTTTACCGGTCAGGCGATTACGCGGGGCCGCCTTGCCGTAGAGGTAAAAGCCCTTGCCGTTCTTACGGCCCTTGCGATCGTTTTGCAGCAGCTTGTCGAACGCCTTGGGCGCCTGGAACTGCTCGCCGCCCAGCTCTTTCTCGAGAATCGGGGAGATCTTGGCACCCACATCGATCCCCACCTCATCGAGCAATGTGATGGGGCCAACCGGGAAGCCAAAGTCCAGCAGCGCGCTATCGAGCACCTCCACCGGCTCCCCTTCCAGCACCAGTCGCGCCGCTTCATTCATGTAGGGAGCGAGGATGCGGTTGACGTAGAAACCGGCTTCGTCTTTCACCACGATGGGCGTCTTGCCCTGCGCACGGGCAAAAGCCAGGGTGGTAGCGACCGTCTCGGCACTGGTGCCGGCGTGAGGGATGATCTCCGCCAGTGGCATCTTGTCCACCGGGCTGAAGTAGTGCAGCCCCACGATCCGCTCCGGGTGCGCCGCCTCTGCCGCAATCTGGTTGATGGGCAGAGAAGAGGTGTTGGAGGCAAAGACTGTGTGCTCACCACACTCGCGCTCCACATCTTTCACCATTTGGTGCTTAAGCGCGAGATCTTCAAATACCGCTTCCACCACCATGTCGATCCGATGGAAACCGGAGTAGTCGACGGTACCGGTCAGCAGGCTCATCTGTTTTTCCAGCTCACTGCGCAGCAGTTGGCGACGCTTGAGCTTCTTGGCCAGAATGTCGTAGCTGTAACGCATGGCATTACCGATACCGGCGCTTGCCACATCCTTGATCCGCACCGGCACGCCCGCCTTGGTAGCGGTGACGAACGCAATGCCGCCGCCCATCAGACCACCGCCCAACACGGCGGCATGGGCCACCTTGCGCGGCTCGGCACCCTGATAAGTGACCTCTTTCTTCATCTCGGTCGTGGCAAAGAAGATGGAGCGCAGGGCGGCGGACTCAGCAGTCATCACCAACTCGCCAAAGTGACGGGATTCGGCGGCCAGACCTGCCTTCATCCCCTCTTCCACCCCGATCCGCACCACCTCGAGGATCCGCTCCGGCGCCGGATAGTTGCCACGGGTCTTGGCTTTCACCCCTTTGCTGGCCTGATCGAACAGCACCTTGCGGCCCAGCTTGTTGGTCTCCAGCACCTTGCCCTGCAGATCCCGCTTCAATTGATGACGCGGTTTACCTTTTTTGGCCAGTTTGATGGCAGCATCCAGCAGGATGGAGGATGGCACCACATCGTCCACCAGCCCCAGCTTTTTGGCTTGTTTGGCCCGCACCTGCTTGCCGGTCAGCATCAGATCCAGCGCCTTGGCCACCCCGATGAGGCGCGGCAGACGCTGGGTGCCGCCAGAGCCAGGCAGCAGACCGAGCTGTACTTCCGGCAATCCCAACACGGTTTTACCGTGATCGGTCACCACCCGGCCATGACAGGCCAGCGCCAGCTCCAGCCCACCACCGAGGCAGGGGCCGTGGATGGCGGCGATCACCGGAATGGTCAGCCCCTCGATCTCGGCAAATATCTCCTGACCTTCACGCGACAAGGTTTCCGCATCCTTGGCACTGGTGCAAGCGGCCAGCATGGTGATGTCGGCACCGGCGATGAAGGAGTCCTTCTTGCCGGAGGTGATCACCAGACCGATCAAATCCTTGTTGCGTTTCACCTCGGCCAGCACAGTGCGGATCTCCTCCACAAAGGCAGCCTTGAGGGTATTCATGCTCTCGCCCGGCACATCCATGGTGAGGATGCCGATACCATCTTTGCGAACATCCAGGGAAAAAGTCTTATCGCTCATCATTCAACCTCCAACACCATAGCCACGCCCAATCCACCCGCCGCACAGGCGGTGTTGAGCCCCAATCCTCCGCCGCGACGACGCAGCTCGTGCAGGGTCTGGGTGATCATCCGCGCACCGGTCGCGGCAAAGGGGTGGCCATAGGCCAGCGAGCCACCGAGGACGTTGAACTTGTCCATATCCACTTCACCGATGGCCTGATCGCGGCCCAGCTTGTCACGGGCAAACTCGTGGCTGGCAAACATCTTGAGGTTAGCCAGGGTCTGGGCGGCAAAGGCTTCATGCATGTCGATCAGGGTCAGATCGGCTAGGGTGATACCGGCTCTGTCCAGCGCCAGCGGCGTGGCATAGGAGGGCCCCATCAGCATGTCTTGCCACACATCGATGGCCGAGAAAGCGAAACTACGGATAAACCCAAGCGGTTCGAGGCCCAGCTCTTTGGCCCGACCTTCGCGCATCAGCAACACGGCGGCGGCGCCGTCGGTCAGCGGCGTGGCGTTGGCCGCAGTGACGGTGCCATGGACCCGGTCAAACACCGGCTTGAGCTTGGCGTAGCTCGCCAGATCGGAGC
This sequence comes from Aeromonas sobria, assembly GCF_000820145.1. GTDB lineage: Bacteria > Pseudomonadota > Gammaproteobacteria > Enterobacterales > Aeromonadaceae > Aeromonas > Aeromonas sobria. The sequence continues at coordinate 113,563 of NZ_CDBW01000044.1, forward strand.
TTTCACGGATATTGTTGTCCCGCTCCAGCGGTGACTTGTAAGGGGGCACATGGGCGGTAAACACCTCGCCGCTGAGTTTGCCTTGCGCCCACGCTTCTGCAGCCAGGGTGTGGGAGCGATGAGCCAGCGCATCTTGCGCCTCACGGCTGATATGGTGGCTCTTGGCCATCTGCTCGGCCGTCTGCCCCATGGAGAGGCCAGTGGAGTATTCCGCCACCGCAGGCGGCACCGGCAGCAGATCCTTGATCCTCAATGTCCGCAGAATATTGAAGCGCTGTTGCAGATTGCGCGCCTTGTTAAGATCCACCAGGGCGCGAGCCAGCTTTTTACTCACACCAATCGGGAGTACAGAAGATGAGTCGGCACCGCCAGCGATGGCGATATCCACAGTGCCTGCCATGATGGATTCGGTGACATTAGCCACCGCCTGAAAACTGGTGGCACAGGCACGGGAGACGCTATAGGCATCAGTGGCAATGCTCATGCCAGTGCCGAGCACGATCTCGCGGGCAATGTTGGGGGCTTCCGGCATCTGCACCACTTGGCCAAACACCAGCTGGTCGATAAGCTTGGGATCGAGATCGGTACGGGCGAGCAGCTCGCTCACCACCAGTTTGCCGAGATCGACTGCAGGCACGCCATGAAAGGCGGTGGCCTGCTTGGCAAAGGGGGTGCGCAGCCCCGCCACGACGGCAATCCGTTCGCCCTGGCGAGTCGTCAGTTTCAATGGCTGTTTCATCCTGGCTCCTTGGTTAAACGCAAAGATTAAAAGGCAGAGGTCTGACCTCATTGCGCCACATCTTAACAATCCACTCACAAGTTTCATACAGCTGATTGAAACTAAATTAAGCGCGGCAAGGCCCCTTTGCTCGCCCTTGGGGTACATCTGGAGTATAAAAAGATCAACTTCCATAAAAACAACGGGTTTATCGCATGGCAGCGGCAGAATTCAGCGCGCTTAGGGACTATCTTGGCAGTCAGATTCTGGGGCAGGAGGAGCTCATCGAAGGGCTCCTGATCGCCCTGTTATGTGAAGGACATGTGTTAATCGAAGGGGCTCCCGGGCTTGCCAAAACCCGCGCCGTCAAGGCACTCGCTGGCGCCGTCGAGGGGCGCTTTGCCCGTATCCAGTTTACCCCCGACCTGCTCCCCGCCGATCTCACCGGCAGCGAAGTGTTTCACCCGCAAGATGCCAGTTTTGTATTCCAGCCCGGCCCCCTGTTCAACCATCTGGTGCTGGCGGACGAAATCAACCGGGCACCGGCCAAGGTGCAATCAGCACTGCTGGAAGCCATGGCCGAGCACCAGATCACCGTAGGCAAAAAGAGCTGGCGGCTACCGCCCCTCTTTATGGTGGCCGCCACCCAGAACCCCATCGAGCAGGAGGGGACCTATCCCCTGCCGGAAGCTCAGCTCGACCGCTTTCTGCTCAAGCTGATGGTGGATTACCCCAGCCCCACCATGGAGCTCGCCATCTTGCAGCTCAACGCCAGCGGTGAACAGCTTGGCGCTGCGCCGGTGACCCTGAGCCAAGCCACCTTGCAAGGTGCCCGCAGCGAAGTGCTGGCGGTGACCATGCAGAGCAGACTGGAGCACTATCTGGTGGAGCTGGTCTGTGCCACTCGCCCGGGCAGTGGTCTGTGCCCTGCCCTTGAGCCGCTGATTGCCGTGGGGGCCAGCCCCCGGGCAACGCTGGGGCTGGCCCGCTCAGCCCGCGCCCGTGCCTGGCTTGCCGGGCGTGACTATGTGCTGCCGGAAGATATCCAGCTGCAAGCCTATCCGGTGCTGCGCCACCGCCTTATTCCCAGCTATCAGGCACTGGCTGACAATCTGGATAACGATATCCTGATCGCCCAACTGCTGGATCAGGTGCCATGCCCCTAGATCCCAACCAGCATCCCGACATCGCCCTGTCGCTGCCACGGCTGCTCAATATCCGACTCTGGGCCAACGCGAGGACCAGACCAAGAGCAGGCAAAAGCAGCAGCGAACGCGGCAAACCGGGCCGCTCCCCCGGGCTCACGTTTCGAGAACTGCGCGCCTATCAGGCGGGTGACGAGGTCCGCCATATCGACTGGCGGGTGACCGCACGCCTCGGTCGCCCCTATACCCGCCTCTATAGCGAGGAGCTGGATCAGGCGCACTGGCTGCTGCTCGATCTCTCTCCCGCCATGTATTTCGGCTCCACGCTGCAGCTCAAGGCGCGTCTCGCATGCGAGCTGGCGGCAGCCCTGATCTGGCAAGGGGAGAAGCAGCACAACACCCTGATCTGCCACGGACTTGTTTCACATCGCCAGAGCCAACGCGGCAGCGTGCTGCCCCTGCTCGAATCTCTCTGCCATCACTACCAGCAAGGGCTGACACGTCGGATACTCTCTCACTCGCTGGCCGACACCTTGTCCGGCGTGAAGCTGCCCCATGGTGCAAAGCTGACGATCATCACCGACCACAGACCCTGCGAGTCGGCGCTCTGTCAGCAGTTGCAGCTGCTCTCGCGGCGCCACGATATCCACTATTGGCAGATCCGCGATCCGCTAGAGGCTGCCCTTCCCCCTGACGGCCAGCTGCCGGTGGCCATCGATCGGCCAGCCCAGCACTATCAGGGCTGGCTGGATGGGGGCCATGCCGGTTTCTCCCGCCGCTACCAGCAAGCCGCCGAACAGCAGCTGGCCCACGGCAAGCAGCAGTTGTTGCCGTTGGTACAGCGCCTCTATCTGCTCGATAACAGTCAGACGCTGCAACAACAGTGGCAGGAGGGGTTATGTCATCAGGGATGATCGTGCCAACGGATCTCGGCACTGCCAGTCCCGCCTCCGAGGCCATGACCGCGCAGTTGGCCGCCCTGATGCGGGACATTCACCCGGGACCTGATCTGATTGAGCAAAGTCTGGACCCCAGAATACAGGCGCTATTGTGGCTACTGATCACAAGCTTATTGTTGCTACTGATCGCCCAGATTGCCCAGAGGGTAATACGTTACCGCCGCTGGTGTCGTCAGCTGGAGGGAGATCCGGCGCTGCTGGTGCCACGCATACAAGAGACCCTGCGCCATGAAGCGCTGCAACGCTGGCCCGAGGCGCGCCAGCTGCAGGGAGAGGCGTGGCTCGCCTTCGTCGATCGTCACGGCGGCAGCGATTTCAGCCAATTCTCCCATCACTGGAGCAGTTGGCTCTATGGCAGCCAGCGCCCGACTCGCGAACAGTGCGAACAGCTGCGGCAAGATTATCGTCGCTGGGGTCAAACCCTCTTCTTGCAGCGCTCTCCCCGCTCAGGGCGCAAACCCGCGCGGAGACATCCATGATCCTGGCCTGGCCCTGGTTCGCCCTAGCACTGGTGCTGCCCTTGCTGGTGCGCTTCGGCTTGCCGCCCCTGCGCCGTGGTTATCTGACTCACCCCGGGTTTGCCCTGCTGCGCCCTCACGCCGGATTGCCGCTCTGGCGCGCCATGCTGCTCTGGTGTGCCCTTATCCTCGCCCTCTGCCGCCCCCAGTGGTGGGGAGAACCCGTCATCCGATATGAAGGGAGCCGGGATCTGCTGATCGCAGTGGATCTCTCCGACAGCATGCGCACCCCGGATATGCTCGACAACGGCGAGCAGCAAGCGCGGCTGACGGCAGTGCGCCAGCAGATCAAGGCGTTGATCGCCAAACGGGCCGGTGACAGGGTGGGCATTATCGTCTTTGCCGATCACGCCTACCTGCTCTCTCCCCTTACTCAAGAGATCCCGGCGCTGCTGACCTTGAGCGACGAGCTCGATTTTGATCTGGTCGGCCGCACCACCGCCCTTGGTGAGGCCATTTTGCTGGCACGCCAGCATGGAGACCCAGGTCGCCCGACCGCTCTGCTACTGGTCACCGATGGCCGCAATACTGCAGGCAATGCCGACCCGCAGCAGGAGGCCAAACTCGCTGCAGCGCAGGGAATACGGATCTATACGCTGGGGGTCGGTGCTGATCCCGATACCTTTATCCAGCCCTACGATGAAGCGGGCAGCGGTCAGGCCGATCCCAGCAGTGAACTGGACGAGCCGCTGCTTAAAGAGCTGGCGCAGATCGGCAAGGGGCATTACTTTCGGGCACGCACCCAGAGCGATCTCGCTGCCATCAACGCGACCCTCAATACCCTTGAACCTGCCCCCATGCCCGTTGCCCACTACCAGCCGGTGATCGAGCTCTACCCCTGGCCGCTGGCACTGCTTGGTGGCTTGCTGCTTCTGCCGGCAGGGCGTGGCAGGCTGGAGTTGCGCAAGGTACGTAGCTGGCTGGCTAAAGGCGCGCGCAGATGGAGCTGATCTTGTTGCGACCCCTGTGGCTTATCGCTCTCATCCCCTGGCTCTGGCAAGGGTGGCGCCGTCGTCGCCAGCCCCCGCTGCTCGCCCCAGCCATGCACGCTTATCTACTGCCGAAATCCCGCCCTCAACGTCCCTGGCTCTGGCTGGCGACCCTGCCCGTCATTTTGGCCCTGAGCGGACCGGCACTGCGCGGTGAGTTGCAACAGCAGCCTGCAGCGCCGCTCGATATCTGGCTGCTGGACTTGTCACGCTCGATGACCGCCACCGACCTCAAACCGGATCGGGCGACCCGGGTCAGGTGGCAGTTGCAGCAACTGCTGAGCCGTGCTCAGGGCGAGCGCATCGCGCTGATCCTCTACGCAGGCGATGCCTACCTCGCCATGCCACCCACTCGGGATCATCAGGCCCTTTCGCTGCTGCTGCCCGACTTGCGCCCCGATATCATGCCGCTGCAGGGCAGCAACCCGGCACGGGCCGTTGAACTTGCCATGAAGCAGCTGGCCCCCGGTGAGCAGGCGCGTCTGCTGCTGATCACCGATGACCTCACCACGAACCAGATGGAACAAATTAGCGCCTTGTGGCCCTGCCAACAGCGCCTGCTTTGCCGTGGCACCCAACCGGCTCGCCTCGATATCCTGCTCGCCAGCAGCGGGCAAGCGGCCAGCATGCCCGCCATTCCAGCCAATGAGCTGGGTTTTGCTACCCGCGTGCCCGCACAACTGCCAGCCCCCGATAGTCAGGCCATTGCCGCGCTGGCCAATCGTCTCGGCGGTGAGCTGCAGTGGCTTGGCAGCGACATCCCTCGCTTTGCGCCGCTGCCCACGACTACCTCGGCCCTCACCCCGGCGCCTCTCGATTTAGGCCCCTGGCTGCTGATCCCCTTGTTACCGCTGGCCTTACTGGCCAGAGTCGGCGCTCGGCTGATGGTAGCGCTGATACTGGGGTGGCAACTGCTTGCGCCGCAAGATCTGCAAGCAGCTGAGAGGGGGGAGCTGCAAGCGATGCAGGATTATCAACAGGGAAATTTTCAACAGGCCGCCCGCACTTTCGACGATCCGATCTGGCGCGGCAACGCCTGGTATCGAGCCGGAGCCTACCGGCAAGCCATCGCAGCCTATCAGCAAGCAGCGAGCGCCACCGCCCACTACAACCGCGGCAATGCCCTGCTGCAACTGGGGGAGTTTGCTGCAGCCAAAGAGGCCTATCTGGCCGCCCTGGCGCTGGAACCCGGCCATGAAGATGCGCTCTATAACCTCTCTCTGTTACAAGGTGGAGCGGCGACCGCTCCCGACACCAGCGGCAAGCAGCCCGAGCCAGCAGCTGATCAGCAGGCAACGGCAATGCCCCTGCCACCCTCTCCCCCGGTGTTGCTGCTGGAACAGCGACTGCGCAAAGAGGCGCTGCGCCGGGACCTTATCAAGGTGGAGGAGCCCTGGTGACGCGGGCAGGATGGGGACTGTTGCTCGCACTGACGAGTCCGCTTGGCTGGGCCCTGCCCCCCCGGGCAGAGCTGCTGCCGGGGGCCGACCCCAGCGATTGGCTGCTGATCATCGAAGCGGATGGCGAGCGCCAGAGCAGCGAGCTGGAGATCACACCCTTGCTGCGCCAGTTTGCGGTGGGCAGAGTGACCATGAGCCGGGTCACCACCCCGGTACAACAACTGACTCGCTGGCAGATCCCGCTGCACCAGAGCGGTTCACCTGCGAATACAGGGGTGGTGATTGCCCCGCTCAAACTGGGAAATGAGTTCACCCCTTCGCTCACCCTGCCCATGCGTCAGGCGAGTGCCGCGGCGCTGCCGCAGCCCGCAGTCCCCTCGCCCCTCGAGATGCAAGCCAGCCTTGATCATCAGGGCCCGCTCTATCCCGGCCAGCCGGTGATCTATCGGCTGACCCTCTGGCTGCCCACCAGCATGCAAAACCCGGGACTGAGCGAGCTGAGCTCAACCCACTTCACCATCCGTCGCCTCGGCAGTGATGAGTGGATCGCCCCTGCGCAAGCAGGGCTACCCGGCCGACTCACCCGCAGCTGGCTCGTTCAGGCAAAAGCAGCGGGGCTCTGGCATATCGACTCCCCCCGCTTGCAAGGCCAGCTGATACAGCAAGGGAGCAACCCACAGCGACTCTCAGCCAGAGCGGCACCTCTTGCGATACGGGTAGACAAGGCCCCCGCCACTGCGGTGGCATCCCGCCTCACCCTGACACAACGACTGGAACCCGGCACCACCGCAGAGGTGGGGGAACCGCTGATCCGGATCCTGACCCTGACCATGGAAAATGGCGATGGCAGCCAACTCCAGCTTGCCCAACTGATGGCTCATCAGCTGCCAACCGGGGTGCTGGCCCATCCCGATGGCGAGCAGCAACAGGAACGCTATCGCGAGGGAAAACTGCTGTTTGAACGGGAGTGGCGACAAACCCTGGTCGCAGAGAACAGCGGCAAGTATCAGCTCCCCCCCATTGCCGTGCCCTGGTTCAGCACCCAAAGTGGCCGGATTGAGCAAGCCAGTCTGCCCGCTATCGACCTGACTGTCCTCGCGACGGCTCGCCCACAGCCAGACAGTCAGCCGCCACAGATCCCTAGACCAGAGAGCCTCTGGTGGGTGCTGCTAGCGCTAGCCCTTCGTGCCGTCCAGCGCCACGGACCACGCTGGTACGCCTTCTATCGACTGCAACGGGCACTGGCCCGGCGTCAACCAGAGGCAAGCCGCAAGGCGCTGATCCACTGGGCTACCTTGCGCTGGCAGGTTCCCTATTATCAATTAGGCCAGTTGCCCGGCGCTGGGCATAATCGGATCAGCAACGCGCTCGGCGAACTCGAGCGAGCCTGTTTTTCACCGCCCTCTTCTGGCGAGCCCATCGAGTGGTGCGCTCTGGCGCATACCCTCAGGGCTCATGAAACCGCTGGTATTGCGCACCTGATTTCCCTGCTGGCGTACAGGGGTTCCCGCTCCCGCCGCCACGCCCCCTGACAAGGATTACCCCATGGCTCTGCTGTTTTTTAGCAAAAAACGCGCTCAACAGCATATGGGTGGAAATGATCCGGCCACTGCGCCGGTCTCTACTCCTATGGCTGACAAACAAACCAAATTTGAAGCTCTGGTCCATGCGCTGCACGGGGATCTCTACCGGTATGGCTACTGGCTGACCCGGGATCCCAGCGTGGCGGAAGATCTGGTGCAAGAGACCTTCCTGCGCGCCTGGAAGGCGATCGACACCCTGCAGGATGACAAGGCAGCCAAGGGGTGGCTGATCACCATCCTCAGACGGGAAAACGCTCGCCGCTTTGAACGCAAGCAGTTCGATTTGGTCGATCTCGATGATTTCCCGCAAAGTGATCCTGACGCCTTACACAGCGAGCAGGAGATGGAAAACGAATGGCTGCGCCGTCACATCACCCGCCTGCCAGAGGAATATCAGGAGCCACTCCTGCTGCAAGTCGTAGGGGGATTCAGTGGTGAGGAGATCGCCAAGATGCTCGGCCTGAACAAAAATACTGTCATGACCAGACTGTTTCGCGCCCGCAACCAGATCAAGGAGGCGATGGAGCAGAAGAACCAAGCAAGAGGACACGGACATGGATGAACTCGAATTTCGCCGCAACGCCATGATCCAGCCCAATGATCAACAGCCCGACTTTCTCGAGACTGCCGATGCCAGCCAGGCCAATCGCCACTACCTCGACGAGATGAAGCAGTTTGACAGAACCCTCAAGCGCGCCATGCAGGTAGACGTCCCCGCCGGACTAGCCGAGCGGATCCTGCTCAAACAAGCCATGCTGCAAGATACGCCCGATGACTATATTCATCCCCTGAACAGCGCCAAAACATTCGCCAGCGATCGGACGCCGTCCCCCTGGCGCCAGATCGCCATGGCTGCATCGGTGGCCTTCTTGTTGGGGATGAGCACTCGCTGGATCAGCCTGCCAGAAGCGGCCCCCACCGCTAGCTCCCTCGCCCAAGTGGCCATGGCCCATGTCTATGAGGAAGCGCCCTTTATCCAGGGAACGGATGAGAGGGTCAACCTGCACAGCATCAACAGCAAGATGGAAAAATACGGGGCAACCCTGAGCGAGATGAATGGACTTAACGTCACCTATGCCAATCACTGCTCATTTTATCAAGGGCCGGCCTTACACATGGTGATCCAGGGGAAGATGGGGCCCATCACCCTGTTTTTGGTGCCCAAACATGTGCCCCTCACCCTGCAACAGGCCAGCTTTGAAGATGGCACCCTCAAAGGGGAAATCGTCCAACTCAAAGGGGCCAACATGGTGCTGATTGGCGAGATGAAAGAGTCCCTCGAACCTGTTGCCACGGCACTGCAGTCACGCCTGCACTGGGCCATTTAACAAAGCTTGACAGCCCCTGAATGACAGGTGGCGGTGGTAAGCCGCTGCCTGTTATCTCCCCTTACGCCCCTTTACCGCTGATTTGCCTCAAAATTTCGAAAAATCAGTAAAATTATTTTTGTGACCCGGATCGGTTATCTCGGTCAATAATCCCCCGTTACCCCTTGAAAGTGATGAATTAAACAGCAAGTTAAAACAAATGATTAACACACTAGTCACTTTTATGTATTCTGCTGTCACTGGTCTGATTTCTTACCTCCTACCAGATCCATAGAATCGAACCAGAATTGACAAGAAGAAGCTGAAATAAAAACGGATTTTGCCGTGATCTGCACCGGACGTGCAGTCTTCATTGGCAAAAAAATCTGCCTACAAGAGAGAACCCCATGACGACAACTATTTTCAAGAAGAGCCTGATTGCCGCCACCATCGCACTGGCCACCGGTCAAGTCCATGCTGCGGCATTCCAGTTGAACGAGCACTCAGCCTCCGGTCTGGGTCGCGCCTATGCAGGCGAAGCAGCCATCGCCGATAACGCCTCCGTGCTGGCCCGTAACCCGGCAGCCATGACCACCTTCGACAAGATGGCGGTCTCCGTCTCCGGCACCTATATCAAGCCGGATGTGGATGTGGATGGAACAGTTCCTTTGCGCAGAGCAAGTGCTAGCGAAGACGGCATTGCCCCCGCAGCATTTGTTCCTGCCTCTTATTTTATCCAGCCACTAAATGACCAGTGGGCTTGGGGAATTGGCTTGTTCTCCAACTACGGACTGTCTACTGAATACGATAAAAGTTTTGCCGCTGGCTCAGGTGCAGGTGACACCTCTCTCACTACCTTCAATATCAACCCTAATATTGCCTACCGGATCAATGACCAATTCAGCATCGGTGCCGGTATCAATGCGGTTTATGGCGCTGCAGAGTTGAACCGTTTCAACGGAGACCTGATTCCCACGCTGCCTAATGAGACACGCGTTTCCCATATGAAGGGGGATACTTGGGGCTTTGGCTGGAATGTCGGCTCACTCTACGAAATCAACGAGAATAACCGTCTTGCACTTACTTATCGCTCACAAGTGAAAATGAGCTTTGATGGTGATTATTCCAATGATCTTCCTGCTGTTGCAGGTGGTTTGGCTGGCAAAACTGTTGATGGCAATCTGAAAATAGACTTACCAGCTCAAGCTGAGTTTGCCGGTTACCACCGTCTCAATCAGCAGTTTGCTGTTCACTACTCTGTCAACTGGACCGACTGGAGCGCTTTCCAAGAGCTGAAAGCAACCTCTACTAGCGGTGCAACTCTGTTGCAAAAAGATGAGAAGTTTAAAGATTCAACACGTTATGCGATCGGCGGTACCTGGTACATCAACCCTGCTTGGGAAGCGCGCTTGGGCTTTGCTTATGACAAGACCCCGATCGAAGCTGAATATCGCAGCTTGAGCATTCCTGACTCTGATCGTATCTGGTATAGCGCCGGTACAACTTACCACTTCAACCCGGATATGAGCTTGGACTTCGGCCTGACCTATATCGATGGCAAGAAAGTAGATGTAGATGAAAGCTTGGGTGCTACACATGGCCCTGCAAGCCCAACAAACCCGCATTGGGTCGGTACTTCCCATGGCGATGCATTCCTGGCTTCTGTTGGCTTCAATATGAAGTTCTGATGATTGACCGATTTGAAAGAGCGCCGCCAGGCGCTCTTTTTTTATCCGAAATACTCATTTCAGCGCACACATGTAGCACACACGTGTTTATTTTTCTTTTCCAATCAAGCTATTAGAGTGCATCATCCCAGCATTAAATCTTGTTTTATCCAGATACCGGCCATTACCGTTGCCTTACTGGTCATACCATATAAAATCCTGCCTCCATTCATATGACCTATTGAACCTTCGGGTAACAGCAAGGATTTTGCCATGCATCCCATCATCAAACCGTCCGCAATCGCCCTGCTGGTGATCGCGGGTCAGACCCATGCCGCCGGGTTCCAGCTGGCTGAACAGTCCGCTACAGGTCTCGGACGCGCCTTTGCCGGTGAGGCCGCCATTGCAGATAACGCCAGCGTGCTCTCCCGCAATGCGGCTGCCATGACCCGCTTCGATCAGATGGCGCTGTCTGGCGGTGCCATCTATGTCAGTCCTGACGTCAATATTGAAGGCAACTCCCGCTTGCCGACAAAAACCGGCATCGTCACTTCCGATGCAAGTGCACACGATATCGCCGCCGCAGCCTGGGTTCCCAACGCTTATCTCATCATTCCACTCAATGAGCAGTGGCGCCTCGGCTTCTCGGCTACCTCTTACTACGGTCTTGGCGTCAAGATGCCGGATAACTACAGCGCCGGCCACTTTGGCAATGTCTCTGATATCAAGACCATGGATCTGGGTACCTCACTCGCCTATCGCATTAATGAGATGTGGTCGGTGGGGGCCGGAATTTCGGCCATTCAGGGCGAAGGCGAAGTCGGCGGCACCTTCCCCTCTCGCAACCTGATCGCAAAACATCTGCAAGGAGATGGCTGGGCATGGGGCTGGAATGTGAGCACTTTGCTGGAGTTGTCCGAGCAAACCCGGATCGGCCTCTCCTACCGTCACGATGTCACTTTGACGCTCTCGGGGAACGCTATTGTAGGCCGGCCCAATGCTGACGGCTCCGTTACCGAGCTCAGAGATACCGGCAGTCTGGATCTACCATTGCCCGCGACGGCAGAATTGGCGGCTTTCCATCAGCTGACTGACAAGCTGGCTCTCCACGGCAGCCTGAACTGGACCAACTGGAGCAAATTCGTTCAGTTGGAAGCTGATCTTAACAATTTGCAGAGCATGCACATCAAGGATGAGCACTGGGAAGATAGCTGGCGCTATGCCGTCGGTATGACCTATCAGGTCACGCCCAAGTGGCAACTGCGATCCGGTGTGGCCTATGACGCAAGTCCGGTGCCAGCCGATCGTCGCACCATCTCCATCCCGGACGCCGATCGGATCTGGTACAGCCTGGGAATGGGTTATCAGTTCACGTCAAACCTGACCATGGATCTCGGGCTGACCCTGATCGATGGTAAAAAAGTAGATGTCACTGAAACAATGCAACTACCGATACCAAACACCAATAAAACAACAAGCTCCACCTTCCAGGGCACTTCCGAAGGGGATGCCTGGCTGGCTGGTGCACAATTGAGCTATCTCTTCTAAATTCCTTCCCTGCAGAAAAACACTATGCCAATTATTGCCTTACTCCATATGGTGAGCACTGGCATAGTGTTCTGCTACACCATAAACTCAACCCAGTACCCATACTGGAGCAAGGCATGTATTCCTACGTAGCAAGACAGCCAATACTCGATAGAGACCTCAATACCTATGCCTATGAGCTGCTCTTTCGCGATAGCCTGAATAACGTCTTCCCTGGTATCTCCTCCCAGCAGGCTACTTCGCGTCTGGTGGTCGAACAATTCCTGCAACAGAACATCGATCAACTGCTGGGTGGCCTGCCCTGCTTTATCAACTTCCCTCACTCACTGCTGTTAGAGGGCTTGGCAGAGTGCCTGCCGCCCGAAAAAGTAGTGATCGAAATTCTGGAAGACTCGCCGCCGGATGATGCGTTGCTAGAAAAGGTGAAACAGCTGCACAAACTGGGTTATCAGCTGGCGCTCGATGACTTCACCATGTCGCCGGATTGGGAGCGCTTTCTCCCCTTTATCCATATCATCAAGTTTGATTTACGTGCCACGTCGTTGATGATGATCAAGGTGTTTATCCAGCGTCATACGTCACTTGGATTGACCTATCTGGCTGAAAAAGTAGAGGATAAGGCCGAGTTCGAACGGGTCAAAAATATGGGCATCCAGCTGTTCCAGGGCTTTTTCTTTAGCCGCCCAGAAATGGTCAAGCAAGCCACCATGGCACCAGCCCAGGTCGTGGTAATGCAGTTGCTCAATGTGGTCAACGAAACCGAGCTGGACTTTAACCGGATTGAGCAGTTATTGAGCCAGGATGTGTCCCTTTCCCTCAAGCTGCTACGCTACGTCAACCACCTCAAAGGACAGAGCAACCCTATCTCCTCGTTTCGCCAAGCAGCCATCTACCTCGGCAATACCCAACTAAAACGTTTTGTTTCGCTGATCGCTACCACCAGTGCAGGTAAGGGCAAGAGCGCCGAGCTCTACCAGATGTCGCTGATCAGAGCACGTTTCTGCGAACTGCTCGCCCATGCCCACGCCCCGGCCCAGCAGTCACAACAAGCCTTTATTACCGGCCTTTTCTCTTTGCTGGATGTGTTGATGGAACAACCCATGGACAAGCTACTGGGGACTATCCCCTTAGTCGAAGATATCCGGCTGGCATTGCTGAAACGCCAAGGCAACCTCGGTTTTTATCTCGCATTTTGTGAAGATTATGAAAATGCCAACTGGTCGCGGGTCACCGCCAAGACAGCACAGTTAGGGCTCAATGAGGACAAGGTGAGTCACCTCTACCTGACGGCAACCGCCTGGGTCAATGAACAGTGGCACGCGATAACTGCCCCGGTTAAATGACTTCGACCGCGATGGCGGTCGCCTCCCCGCCACCGATACAGAGCGTAGCCACCCCCCGGCGCAAGCCCTCTTGTCTCAACGCAGTGATCAGCGTCACCAGAATCCGCGCGCCGCTCGCCCCCAGCGGATGACCCAGCGCACAAGCCCCGCCATGCACATTGACCTTGTGATGAGGAATGCCACACCCGCTCATGGCCAGCATAGTGACCATGGCAAAGGCCTCGTTGATTTCGAACAGATCCACCTCGTCCACCGACCAGGCCAGCCGTTCAAGCAAGCGTGATATCGCGCCGATAGGTGCAGAGGTAAACTCGGCGGGCAACGCAGCATGGCTCTGATAACCGACAATCCGTGCCAGCACCGGTATCTGCCGCGCGCGCGCGGTGGCGCCATCCATCAAGATCAGTGCCGCAGCGCCATCCGAAATCGAGCTTGAATTGGCAGCTGTGATGGTTCCGCCCTGGCCAAACGCAGGTTTCAGGGTCGGTATTTTATCCGGTCGCCCCTTGCCCGGCTGCTCATCTTCGGCCAGCAACAGCCGGCCATCTTGATAACAAGGCGCCAGCTCCATGGCAAAAGAGCCCGCTTGCTGCGCCTGACGAGCCCGTTGCAACGATGCCAGAGCAAACGCATCCATGGCGCTGCGGGTCAGCCCGGCATGATCCGCACTGTGCTGGGCATGTACGCCCATCAGCTGGCCATCATAGGCATCCTGCAAGCCATCAAGAAACAGGTGGTCCAGCACCTGTTGATGACCCATCCGAAAGCCGCTGCGGGCATTCTCCAGCAGATAGGGGGCTCGGCTCATGCTCTCCATTCCGCCCGCCACCACCACCCGGTTATCTCCCAGGCGAATGGAGTCTGCCGCCAGCATCACCGCCTTCATGCCTGAACCGCACACCTTGTTGACCGTGGTGGCGGGTACACTATCAGGCAGCCCCGCCTTCAACAGCGCCTGTCTGGCAGGTGCTTGGCCCATCCCTGCAGCCAGCACGTTACCCATGAACCCTTCATCGATCTGTGCAGGATCAAGCCCGCTTTGAGTCAGTGCCGCCGCAATGGCGCAAGCCCCCAACTCAGGGGCCGTCATCGCTGCCAATGCCCCCTGAAATGCCCCCATGGGGGTACGCTTTGCCGCCACAATCACAATATCCATCTGCAGACCCTTCCTTGTTACATGGCCATAACATAGGCGGTCTGGCGCGATGGAACAAGAGTTGCAGTGCCGTTTACGTTTAGGTAAGGTGCCCATCAGGAACGTTCGCCAAGAAGCCTGTATGAACAAAAGCAAGGATGATAAACGGCGCTACAGCATCAGTGAGCTGGCCCGGGAATTTGATATTACAACGCGCAGCATTCGCTTCTATGAAGATCAGGGTCTGCTGGATCCAGGCAGAGAGGGCCAGACCCGGATCTACAGCAAGCAGGATCGGGTGCGTCTCAAGCTCACCTTGCGTGGCAAACGGCTTGGTTTCAGTCTGGCGGAGATCCGCGAATTATTTGATCTCTACGATGCCGACAAGAGCAGCCGCAGCCAGCTGCAGACCATGCTAGGGCTGGTCGCAGAGAAGCGGGAGACACTGCAACAGCAGATGGAAGATATCAGGATGGTACTGCTGGAGCTGGATGCAGCCGAACAGCGTTGCCAGCAAGCACTCGGTCAATTGAGATAGCCTGGATCAACTAGCACCACCCGGCACCTCATGATTCGGGTCGCTACTGGCTGGCTTTATTAAATATCAGATAGCAAAAAGCCACTCCTGAGAGTGGCTTTTTCTTCAACTGAATAGCTCGCGATTAAACGCGAACGAAGTCCAGGTGAACCAGCTTGTAACGTACAGGGTGACGCTGGATAGCTTTCACTTTTACGTTAACTTCTTCGCCATTGATAACCATGGTCAGTACAGACTCATAGAATTCCGGCTTCTCTTGAGCCAGAACAATTTTCTTGTGGTCAACAGCGATGGACAGTGCTTCTTTACCAGCACCGTAGATGATGGCAGGAACTTGGTCAGCGTGACGCAGGCGGCGGCTCGCACCTTTCCCCAGGTCAGTACGGACTTCAGCTTGGAATACGAAAGACATAGTGTGTATCTCTTTTAAGATGAATTTATGGTGTTGACTGCGACCGGTCAACACCTCGCAAAACGAGCGCGAATACTACCACGGGCTAAATAGGGATACAAGGCAGATGCCCCTTACCTCCGCTGCCCCTGCTCCAGGCGGGCAAATTGCTGTTGGCGCTGGGCCGCACTCAAAGCATCAAACTGCGCCAGTGTCTCGGCGCGAGGGCAATAAAGTCCATCCCCCGTCCTGACGTTGATGCTGTTACCGAGCCGCCCCCGATTTTCGGCTACCAGCGCCAGCAAATAGCTATAGGTATCCGCCCCCTGGGCACTGGATAACTGGTTGGCAATGCGCCACAGGGTCTCACCCGCGGCGACCTGATGGCACACCGTATGCTGCGTACCCGCTGCCGGAGCAGAGAGGGTGAGCATGGTATCGCGGCTCACTGATGACTCAGCCACGCTACTGGCCAGCGTCATATCGGCAGGCTTCATCCCTTTGGTGGACAGCATTCCCGCTGCACGCGGCGTCAGCCCAAGCTTTGCCAGCAGGGGTTCGCTGTTGTCAGCAGGAATGGGCATATCAGTGCCGCCAAATGCCCCTTGGGGGATATGGAACTCGGCGATAAAAGGGGTCACAGACTGCGCAGTATCAACATCAACCGGTGAACGACTCCCCTGCTGCATCACGGCAACGGCCTGGCCAGACGCGACCCCATAGGCCATCTCATCGATACGCCGCAGCCTTGCCAGATAGGTTTTAGAAAGCTGCGCCTCCCCCTCGAACAGATCAAAGGGGGGCACTAATCTGGCAGGAAACAGGATCTGCCAGCGACCCTGTTTCTGCTTTTGAGCCAAAGGCGGAAACTGATTGCCGCGCCAGGCAACAAACATCGCAGGCGGGGTACGCGCCAATGGGTAGTATTCCGGGTTTAATTGCACCCATGTGTGTTCCGCAATGGGTTGATAGCCGCTGATCATCACCTGTGCGACCCCTAACCAGATCCCCAGCATCCTTGCCTCCTGACCCCCAGAGGAAGGGAGCCGCCACACAGCAGCCCCTTCTCATTCTCTATATCACGCTGTTAAAACAGACAGATAGCAGCTTAGCACTGCGCAATGGCGTTAAGCACCCGTTTATCTGAAACCGGATAGGGGGTCCCCAGATTCTGGGCAAAAAATGACACCCGCAGCTCCTCGATCATCCAGCGGATATTAGCCACCTCGGTCGGTACCAGCTGGGATTTGGGGATCTTGGCCAACAGCCCCTTGTAATCGCTTTCCACGCTCTGCACCTTGAGCATGTAGACCCGATCCCGGTTGGGGTCGATAGCCAACTTCTCCATGCGCCGCTCAATGGCACGCAAGTAACGCAACAAGTCCGGCAGCCGCTGCCAGCCGGTCTCGGTCACAAAGCCTTTATGGATCAGTTTGTCGAGCTGGAGCTGAATATCTGACATGGCGAACGCGGTATCGAGCTGCATCTTGCCCTTGAGCCGCTTCTTGATCTCATGGGAGAGGGTCAGCACGGCTTCCACCTGCTTGGCCACTTCCACCACCGCATCGTTGAGCTCGGCCCGGACAAACTCTTTGAGCCCCTCAAAACCGGCCTCATCCCATGCCAGGCCGCCATGGCGCTCGATGAGCTTGTCGCAACCGCAGGCAATACAGTCATCGATCAGCTCGGCCACCTTGCCAAACGGATTGAAGTAGAGCCCCAGCTTGGCCTTGTTGGGCAGCTTCTCTTGCAGGTACTTGATGGGAGAAGGCACGTTGAGCAGCACCAGCCGGCGCTGACCCGCCCACATCAGTTGCTGCTGGGCCACCGGACTCTCCACCAGCTGAATGGAGACCGAGTCTTTCTCATCCACCAGCGCCGGATAAGCCTTCACTTCGAAACCGCCCCGCTTCTGGCTGTACTCCTGCGGCAACTCGCCAAAGCTCCAGAGGGTCAGGCCGGATTGCTCGATGTCATCATCCGCCACTTGCGACAAGGTCTCCTGCACCTTGCCACGCAAGGATTCTTTCAGCGCGTCCAGATCTTTCCCTTCCGCCACCTGCTTGTGCTTGTCATCCACTACCCGGAAGGTGAGCTTCAGGTGATCGGGCACCGCATTCCAGTCCCATGACTCGCGAGGCACTGTGACACCTGTCATCCGCCGCAGCTGGCGCTCCATCTCGTCCAACAGCGGCCCCTGCTCGGGATTAAGGCTGGCCAGCAGCGCATCGGCATAGTTGGGCGCCGGTACGAAGTTTTTGCGCATCGGCTTTGGCATCGACTTGATCAGCGCGACCAACAGCTCATGACGCAAGCCCGGAATAAGCCACTCGAACCCCTGCACGTCTACCTGATTCAGTAGCGGCAACGGAATATGCAGGGTGACGCCATCGGCCGCCTCCCCCGGTTCAAACTGATAGCTCAACTTGAGCTTGAGCCGCCCCTGCTGCCAGAAGTTGGGATAATCAAGATCACTGATGTGGGCCGCATCGCCCTTCATCAACATCTCCCGCTCGAAGTTGAGCAGTTCGGGATCCTGCTTGTGGGCCTCCTTCCACCATTTGTCGAAGTGGCGGCTTGATATCACCTCCTCGGGCAGGCGAGCATCATAGAAGCGGAACAGGTCCTCATCATCCACCAGAATGTCGCGGCGACGGGATTTGTGCTCCAGCGCTTCCACCTCGGCCAACAATTTGCGGTTTTCGCCAAAGAAGCGATGACGGGTCTCGAAATCCCCCTCCACCAGCGCGCGGCGGATAAACAGCTCACGGCACAGGGCCGGATCCAGGGTGCTGAAGTTGATGGTCCGCTCATTGACCAGGGTCAGACCGTAGAGGGTCACCTTCTCCTTGGCCATCACGGCACCATTTTTCTTCGACCAATGGGGGTCACTGTGGTGCAATTTAATCAGATGCGCTGCCAGCGGCTCCACCCATTCGGGTTCGATCTTAGCGTTGACCCGGGCGTAGAGCCGTGAGGTCTCCACCAACTCGGCGGCCATCACCCACTTGGGCGGCTTCTTGAACAGACCCGACGCCGGGAAGAGGTGAAAACGACCGTTGCGCGCACCAAGAAACTCCGGTTTTTCCAGATCCTTGTTGCCAATATGGCTGAGCAACCCGGTCAACAGCGCACAGTGCACCGTCTTGAAGTCTGCCGGTTCATGGTTGGCTTTAAAACCGAGCTCTTTTACCGTCTGGCGCAACTGGAAGTGGATATCCTGCCATTCGCGTACCCGCAGGGAGGAGAGAAACTCCTTCTGACACATCCGGCGGAACGGGTTGCTGCCCAGCAGATCCTGCTGCTCTTTGAGGTAGTTCCACAGATTGACGAAGGCGAGAAAATCCGAGTCTTTGTCTTCAAAGCGTCGGTGCTGCTCGTCGGCGGCCTGCTTTTTCTCCATCGGCCGCTCGCGAGGATCCTGGATACTGAGACCGGCGGTGATCACCATCACCTCACTCAAACAACCGGTTTGCGCTGCGGTGATCACCATCTTCGCCAGACGGGGATCCAGGGGAATGCGCGACAGCTGACGACCGGTATCGGTCAGTTGCAGTTTGGCTTCCAGCTCCTGCCCTTGTGATTCACGGGCCGGCAGTTCACGCACCGCCCCCAGCTCTTTGAGCAGCGTCAGGCCATCTTTGATGTGACGCGACTCGGGTGGCTCAACGAAGGGGAAGGCTTCCATATTGCCAAGCCCCAGCGCCAGCATCTGCAAGATGACCGACGCCAGGTTGGTGCGCAAGATCTCGGGATCGGTAAAGGCCGGACGGCCGTTGAAATCCTCCTCCGAGTAAAGCCGGATACAGATACCGTCCGCCACCCGGCCACAACGCCCTTTACGCTGGTTGGCACTCGCCTGAGAGACCGCCTCGATAGGCAGACGCTGCACCTTGGTACGCCAGGAGTAACGGCTGATCCGGGCAGTACCCGGATCGATGACATAGCGGATGCCCGGCACTGTGAGTGAGGTCTCTGCCACGTTGGTGGCGAGCACGATACGCCGCCCTGCATGCTGCTGGAACACCTTGTTCTGCTCGGCGTTGGAGAGACGGGCGTAGAGCGGCAACACCTCGGTATCGCGCAGATTGAGCTTGCGCAAGGCATCGGCGGTATCACGGATCTCCCGCTCGCCGTTCATGAAGATCAGGATGTCCCCCAGCCCTTCACGGGCCAGTTCTTCTACCGCGTCGAAGATCCCCTGCAGCTCGTCGCGCTCCTCCAGCCCTTCACTTTTATCACTGGCAAGGGGGCGATAACGCACATCAACGGGATAAGTCCTGCCGGAGACCTCGATCACCGGCGCCTTGTTGAAATGGCGAGAGAAACGCTGCGGATCAATAGTGGCCGAGGTGATGATCACCTTGAGGTCCGGGCGCCGTGGCAGCAGTTGCTTGAGGTAACCCAGAATGAAGTCGATGTTGAGGCTGCGCTCGTGGGCTTCATCGATGATGATGGTGTCGTACTGGGTGAGCATCCGGTCATTCTGGATCTCTGCCAGCAAAATACCGTCTGTCATCAGCTTGATGTGGGTCTGCTCGCTCACCTGATCGGTAAAGCGCACCTTGTAACCCACATATTGACCCAGCTCGGACTCCATCTCCTCGGCAATACGCGCAGCAACGGTTCGGGCCGCCAGACGTCGCGGCTGGGTGTGACCGATAAAGCCCTTCACCCCGCGCCCGAGGGCCAGACAAATCTTGGGGATCTGGGTGGTTTTGCCCGAACCGGTTTCCCCGGCGATGATCACCACCTGATGTTCACTGATCGCTTTGGCGATCTCCCCCTGCTTCTGGCTGACCGGCAGGTTGGCTGGATAGGTGACCTTGGGCACGCCGGCCAGACGCGACTGATAGCGCGCTTGCGCGGCATCCAGATCAGCGGCAATGGTCTCAAGCACAGCAGTCTGCTTAGCCTCCGGCAGTTTCTTGACCCCGTGCAGACGGCTGGAGAGACGACGGGCGTCGAGGTTCATGCAGGCGGAAAGGCGGCGGCGCAGCGCCTCGATAGAGAGAGACAAGGTACGAATTCCTTAAATGGGAGCCCGACAAGGGGCCATATCGATAAGCTGCGGCAGATCCTAAAGAGCGAGTGACACAGGTGCAAGCCCTAACATCATGCAAGCCAAGCGGCCGGGATGTGCCACTGATGATCAGCGCACGAATTGGAACATTTTGCGTGATGGCATACATCATCGCTGATTGATGCCCCTACATAGCCAAAGCAGACCGAAGCCTGCTTTGGGGAAGAGAATATTTGGGGATCAGCCGTGGGAATGGTGGACAAAACAACTGGTAAGCTGGGCGTGAATGGCCTGCATCACGTTGTGACGGTTGATCACCCCGAGCAGCCGCCCATCCTGCACCACCGGATAGATCTTCGGCTTTTGCCCCATCATCATCTCTGCCAGTGCCAGAATGCTGGTATCTGGTCCGACCGTCAGCACCTCGTTGCGCATCACATCCTTGACCTGCGCTATTTGCTCGCAGTGATAGGCCTCCTTGAGCATCACAGCAATACAATCCTGCTCCGAGATCCAGCCGATCAAATGCCCCTTCTCATCCACCACCGGGCCGCCCAATTGATGACTGTTCAAAAATTTTTCGACCGCAGACTGCACCATCATGTCGGCAGTGAAGGTAATGGGCCTGCTTTGCATATAATCTTGGGCTTTTAGCGATTCCATATCGACTCCCCTATTGTGGTCAATAACGCTGGCCTCATGCGCTTATTCCGGCAAGCGCTATGCACAGCTTATTGCAAGCATAGCTGGCTCGCGGTCAGGTGTGCGCCACCTGCACGTTAGTGGTCATATAAATCAACCGCTTTGGCAACCGGAATGGCCGCCTGCATCATGCTTGGCAGATTATCAGCGAGGACCGCAACCACTGCAGGATCGACTCGCCCCTGACCTCCCAGTTGCATCATAAAGGCAAGCACCTCACCGGTGGGCAGACCGCGCCGATAAGGCCGATCCTGCACCATCGCCTGAAAAATATCCGCTACCCGTAAAATGCGCGCCTCTAATGCCATAGCAGAGGCGGGCAGATGGAATGGGTAGCCCTCTCCATCAGGCTCTTCGTGGTGATAGGCAGCCCAACAGGCGATCTCTTCAAATCCCTCGATATGGCGCAAGATCTGGTAAGTTTCGAAGCTGTGGGTATTGATAACGGCACGCTCGGCCCCCGTCAGACGGCCGGGTTTATCCAAAATTTCGTCCGGCACCCTGAGCTTGCCCAGATCGTGCAATAACCCCGCGATTTCGAGCATGTCGCAATGAGTCGTACTGACCCCCATATCTTCGGCTAGCAAACGTGACACACGAGCAACCCCCAGGGAGTGAGCCATGGTAAAGGGGCTCTTGGCATCAACAATGCCGGAAAAGATCCGCGCCAGCGCCTTCAGTTCTCCATTGGAGGTCAAGCAAGGTTCCCGCTCCCGCAACATTTCCAACATGTAATCATTGATGGCTCTCGCTTCCAGTTGCAGCCAGAACGCTTCCGCACGGGAGGTGTCCAAAAAGGCATCCACCAGCTCAGGGGCAAAAAACTCGCCGCTACATGACTGCAATTTTGCACGAATGTCACTGGTATGCAGCAACAGTGTGCCATCACCATAATAGGGTGCTGCCAGCGCATCACAGCGATCCACCAGAAAGATAAGGTTCGCCTGAAGAGCGACCTTGGCGTCGACTTCACGCAGCTTGCACAGCTGATGCCAGTGAGTGTGATGATAACGGATGGGCAGAGCCAGAGGTGCCAGCGGTCGAAAGTCCTTGAGTAGTTGATATCCCACCTCACAGTGGCGCTGGGACGACTCCCAATCGAACTCGCTAACAAGGTGATAATGAGTAATAGTCGAGGAGACACCGATGTCGTGCAGCACCCCTAACTCGAACAACAAGCAGCGTTCAACATCATCCATTCCCAAGTTCCGGCTACATTCTGCCGCCATGATCCCGACCCGCTTACCATGAGCCACATCACCGATCCCCACCAAATCGAGTGACGCCGACAGGGCATACACCACCTGCCGAAGATCTACCTGCAACGAAATTGTGCTCGTCCCTGCATGCTCATTGTTCATGATCCACATCCCATGCGGTGCTATTTTCTACGTTATGCTGAATAGAATGAGTCGATTTACACCCTCTTAAATATTAAGTTAGTCAACAAAAGCCGCTTTTACCTCATAGCCCCGATAAAGCTGGTTCTTTCACAACAACGTGTTGGAAGGCCAGTCTGCAATCAACTTGGGGACCACCATCAAAATACACCTGTCTGCCAATACCTTGCTTCGCTATCCTGCCGTTGCCAGACTTGCCTCCCCATCCTGCTGGCAGCGATTTCCCCACAACCCAACGAATGACATACCACAGGTCCCTTGGCCAGCTTAGGCCACACACAACATGTAACTGGGGCATCGCTCTTTTAGCGCCACAAACACCAGCCAGTTCGATAGCGGCAGATGAAGATCCCAATCCTTCGCAGAGCGGTTGAATATCCTGTGGCGGCTGATTAAGGTGGTGGCCACATCAGAACATCAGTCAAGGAAAGACGGTATGAAGATTGTCATACTCGGTGGCGGCGTGATCGGAGTAACCAGTGCCTGGTATCTGGCCAAGGCGGGGCATCAAGTCACCCTGCTGGAGCGGCAGGGGGGCGTTGCCCTTGAAACCAGCCATGCCAACGCCGGGCAGATATCCCCCGGCTATGCGGCCCCCTGGGCGGCCCCCGGCATCCCCCTCAAGGCCGCCAAATGGATGCTGCAAAAACATGCCCCCTTCACCGTGCGTCCCACCACCGACCCCTTCCAGCTGCGCTGGATGCTCAGAATGCTCGCCAACTGCACCCCGACCGCCTATGCCACCAACAAGGGCCGCATGGTGCGCCTCGCCGAATACAGCCGTGACTGCATGAAGCTGCTGCGCGACGAGCTGAGCATCGATTACGAAGGGCGCCAGCTCGGCACCTTGCAGCTGTTTAGAAGCCAATCCCAGCTTGATGCCAGCCAGCGCGATATCGAGGTGCTGGAGGAGTATGGCGTCCCCTACCAGTCGCTGGATGCCAGCGGCTGCGAAGCGGCAGAGCCGGCGCTGGCACGGGTACGCGGCAAAATCGTCGGCGGCCTGCGCCTGCCCGGCGACGAGACCGGCGACTGCTTCCGCTTCACCAAGGCCCTTGCCCTTGAAGCCGAGAAGCTCGGGGTCAAGTTTGTCTTCAACTGTGACATCGACGAGATTGAGCAGGCCCGCGGCCGCGCCGTGGCGGTGCGGGCGGGCGAGCAGCGCTATCGCGCCGATGCCATCGTCTGTGCGCTCGGCAGCTATGCCACCGGCTTTTTGCGGCCGCTGCTGCGCCCGCTCGGGTTGGAGTTGCCGGTCTATCCGGTCAAGGGCTACTCCCTCACCCTGCCGATGATCAACGCAGACGCAGCCCCGCGCAGCACAGTTCTCGATGAAACCTACAAGGTGGCCATCACCCGTTTCGATGAGCGGATCCGGGTCGGCGGCATGGCGGAGCTGTCGGGTTACAACCTCGCTCTCAACCCAAGGCGCCATGACACCCTGGCGATGGTGGTGGGGGATCTCTTCCCCGAGGGGGGCGATATCAGTCAGGCCGAGTTCTGGACCGGCCTGCGCCCCATGACGCCGGACGGCACCCCGCTGGTGGGGCCGAGCCCCATTCCCGGGCTCTGGCTCAATACCGGCCACGGCACATTGGGCTGGACCATGGCAGCCGGTTCGGGTCAGCTGTTGTGCGATCTTATCAGCGGCAGCGAGCCCGCCATTAGCGATGAGGGGTTGACCCTGGCCCGCTACGGCTAAGCGCCTAAGCTGTCGGGCTGTTTCACTTGCCAACTACGCCCTCAGACAACAGCAGAGGACGTTCTCAACCGCTTTATTGACAGGCCACCGCCATAACCGGTGGCCTTTTCGTCTGATGTTGACCTCTCCCCCACCCGCCTGTCGCAGCTACGCTGTCCCTGCCGGTTAATGCAGCAAACGGCACAGAATATTGTGCAATTCGACTTGCGCAAGCCGTCACAATCCGTAATGTGGATAGACGCATTTTTCGCAGCGCATATTTTTTAAATGGCCTGTAAACCGCTTGTAAACAGGCGTCGCCAGACAAGGGGTTACGGGTGTCATCGCGAGTTTCTTTAGCAGCAATCCAGGGTAGGACAATATGAAAAAAGTAGGTTTGGTCGGTTGGCGTGGCATGGTGGGATCGGTTCTGATGAGCCGGATGCAGGAAGAGCAGGATTTCGCCCATATTCAACCCACATTCTTCACCACCTCCCAGGCCGGTGAGGCCGCACCCAACTTCGGCGTCGATGCCGGTACCCTGCAGGACGCCTTCGATATCGAGGCACTGGCCAAGCAGGATATCATCATCACCGCCCAAGGCGGCGACTACACCAAGGATGTCTATCCGCGCCTGAAAGCCGCTGGCTGGCAGGGTTACTGGATTGACGCCGCCTCCTCCCTGCGGATGGCGAAAGACGCCGTCATCATTCTGGATCCGGTCAACGGCGACGTGATTGAGCAGGCCCTGAACGACGGCATCAAGACCTTCGTTGGCGGCAACTGCACCGTCAGCCTGATGCTGCTGGCCCTAGGCGGCCTGTTCAAGGCCGATCTGGTGGAGTGGGTGAGCGTGGCCACCTATCAGGCCGCCTCCGGTGGTGGTGCCCGCCATATGCGCGAGCTGGTGACCCAGATGGGGATGCTGCGCGATGAAGTGGCGGTCGAGCTGGCCGACCCTGCCTCCGCCATCCTCGACATCGAGCGCAAGATCACCGAGAAGACCCGCTCCGGCACCCTGCCGGTAGACAACTTCGGCGTACCGCTGGCCGGTGGCCTCATCCCCTGGATCGACACCAAGCTCGACAACGGCCAGAGCCGTGAAGAGTGGAAGGGTCAGGCCGAGACCAACAAGATTTTGGGTATCGAGAACGCCGTCATTCCGGTGGATGGTCTCTGTGTGCGGATCGGCGCCCTGCGCTGCCACAGCCAGGCGTTCACCATCAAGCTGAAAAAGGATGTGCCGCTGGCGGAGATCGAAGCGCTGCTGGCTGCCCACAACGACTGGGTGAAAGTGATCCCAAACGATCGCGACATCACCGCCCGCGAGCTGACCCCGGCGGCCGTCACCGGCACCCTCAGCATTCCGGTCGGTCGTCTGCGCAAGCTCAATATGGGCCCGGAGTATCTGGCCGCCTTTACCGTGGGTGACCAGCTGCTGTGGGGCGCCGCCGAACCGCTGCGCCGCATGCTGCGTATCCTGCTGGCCCGTTAATCCGCTACAGAAGCAGAAACAACAAGGGCGGGGAGTCACACTCCCCGCCCTTTTTCTTTATTTCATTTTGCCTGCCCTCTTTGCCCGTGGAGTAGGCCCGTGGCCTTGCCCTCTCTCTAGCCGTCACTTAAGCAAAATGCGCTGACAACCGCTGTAGATCTCGGCCCGCCCGGGGCGGTAAAAGCCCACCAACGTCAGCCCGGTCTGCTCGGCCCGCTCGACCGCCAGTTCAGTGGCGGCCGAGATGGCAAGCAGGATCTCGACCCTGGCGCTGGCGCACTTTTGCACCATCTCGAAGCTGGCGCGGCTGGTCACCAGAATGGCGCCATCCGGCCGACCGCTACGGCACAGATAGCGGAAGAATGTGGACAGCGATCTTTTAGTAGTAGAGGTCGCTTCTAAAGCACTTGTTCTTGACCATGGAGAGCAAATCACAGTTGGTGGCAACCAACCAGCCGCACATCCACCGCGATGGGGTTGCTGTCAAAAAGATGGGTGTCCCAGATTTCCCACCTCGCAGAGATATCTTGCCAGATAGATGCCAGCCGATCAGGGCAAAGAGCGCCTGCCCGCACACCTTGCGGTTCCTGTTATGGCGCCACCTTGGCCTGCACCGCTGTGCCCAGCAGCAGGGCTGGCCTTGCCTGCCACACCCGTTCGGGGTCGGGCTCGACAATGGCGGCAGCGATCAGCTGCTCGCTCCAGTGGCGGTGCAGCAGCCACATCTGCTGGCCGAGATCCCCATCGCTCCGGGTGCACTGCTTGGTGACATCGGCGGTGCGATAGAAGTAGCGCACCAGACTCGTGAGCTCCGGCTCGGGCCAGCGGCAGCCAAAGTCGCGCAGCAGGGATGACCAGAAGTCAATCTGGCCCCACTCGTGCTGCTGCTCCAGCGCATGCAGCTCGGGGATCAAATCCATCGCATGCCAGAGGGCGCCATAGCCGACAAAGCGGCGCTCCAACTCCTCCAGTGCCTCGTCGAGCAGCACCAGCGCCTGCGGCCAGCTGGTCGCCTGCAGCCGGATAGCCGCCTGCGCCTCGCAGACCGCCGCCAGCCACCCCATGGCGAGGCGGCCGATGATCGCCTCCTTGTTGGGATAGAGATGGTAGAGCGACTTGATCCCCACCCCCGCCCGATCAGCGATGGCATTGGTGTTGAGGGCCGCAAAGCCCTGCTCCTGCAACAGGCTCAGGGTCGCCTCCTCGATGCGGCTGGCCACCGCCTGACTGCGCTGCTGCTTGGGTTGGCGGCGCATGGCAACCCCCCGGGGTAAAGGCCCCTCGGTCACTGACTCCTCTGACATCACGCCTCCCTGTTGTGAATGCATCGGCAAGCGTGATCTGCACCTCACTCGCCACCGATTGATGTGACATGGTAAACAAAACGTTAAATATTTGCAGCAATTGCTGGCATTTTTTGACCAAGCAACCATAAAGAGATCGCGCAATGTGCAGTAAACACTGCACTAAATACGACTCTCAAGGAGATCACCGCATGGATTGCAAGGCACCATACCACGCCCGTTCCCGCACATGTTTACTACTCGCCCCGCTGCTGGCGGTCACGCTGGCGGGTTGCCAACAGGGGCAGCCGCCCACCGCCGCTCGCACTCTTTATCTCAACGGCAAGATCCACACCCAAGATGGCCAACGGCAGGTGGCAGAGGCCATGGTGGTGAGCGGTGGCCAGTTCCTCTATGTCGGCAACCGGCAGGGGGCCGAGGCGCTCAGCACCCCCGACACCCAGATGGTGGATCTGCAAGGGAAGATGGTGCTGCCGGGGCTGCACGACAACCATATCCACCTGCTGGGCACGGTGGCGCTCGATATGTGCGATCTCGACGGCAAGCCGGTCGATCTCGGCGAGCTGGCGGCCAAGGTGAAGCGCTGCCTGCCCCGCTACGCCCCCAAGGCTGGCGACTGGCTGGTGATCAATCAGTGGTCCCCCTACGAGGGCAACACCCCCACCGCCGCTTATAAAACCGTACTGGCGGCCCTCGATGCCGCCGCCCCCGACAATCCGGTGGTGCTGGCCGGGGTCGATGGCCACGCCAGTGCCTACAACTCGCGGGCACTGGCACAGGCGACCAACCAGAGCGGCAAACAGGTCGGCTTCACCGACGCCACCCTGGCGCCGGGTGGCCTCTTTGCCACCTTCAAACCCTATGTGGATCTCGATAGCGGCGTCATTCGCGAGGGGGCCCGCAGCGCCATCCCCTCCCCCGACAACGGCCTGCTCAGCGCCCATGACGAGCAGGCGGCAAGCCAGTATCGCCAAATCCTGCCCGCCGTTTCGACCCTGATGGCCTCACGCGGCATTACCAGCATTCAGGATGCCTGTGCCACCGACTCTATCCGCGATCGCCTGCGGGAGATGGAAGATAAGGGGCTGCTCAATATGCGGGTCACCGCCACCACCTGTTTTCACGAGGATGACTACAGCGGCAAGCTCGATATCGGCGGCCATCTGGCCAAGGCCAACCGGGTGCGCGACCAGTTCGCCGGCGATCCGCTGATCAAGGCCGATGCGGTCAAGATCTTCCTCGACGGTGTATTGGAGGGGGATCCCTTCAGCACGCCCCCCTTCCTGCCCAACGCCGGCATGCTGGCCAACTACCAGACGCCCCACCTCGCCATGGATCAGGCAAGCGAGCAGGTCACCATCACCGCCAACAGCGAGGATGCCGGCAGTAATGGGCTGGTCAACTACCGCGCCGCCGATCTCACCCGCTACGTAGGGGAACTCGACAAGGGGGGCTTTAGCATCCATATGCACAGCATCGGCGATCGCACTACCCGCATGGCCCTCGATGCACTGGAAGCGGCCCGCGCCAGCAACGGTGATCACGGCATTCCCCACACCCTCGCCCATCTGCAGGTAGTGCATCCGGACGATCAGCAGCGGCTCGGCCAGCTTGGCCTCTACCTTACCTTCACCTACGCCTGGACCAACCCCCAGCCCGAATATGACATGCTGGTCACCCCCTTTATCCAGCCGACCCGCAAGGGACAGCACCTTCATGAGGCGATGTACGATCCCAAGGGGTATCTCAAGCAGGCCCTCTATCCGGTGGCCAGCTCACGCAAGGCGGGAGCCATTCTGGTGGCCGGCAGCGATGCGCCGGTCGACAGCCGCGATCCACGCCCCTTCGTCAATATGGCCGCCGGTGTCAACCATGCGCCCCAGAGCGGCGATGATTTTCGGGCGAACCAGCGCATCACCCTCGACCAGATGCTGGATGCCTACACCATCAACGGCGCCCGCGCGGTGCGCCAGCAGGCCGTCAGCGGCTCCATCGAAGCGGGCAAATCGGCCGACTTTATCGTGCTGGATCGGGATCTCTACCAGCTGGTCGCCAGCGGCAAGCCGGAGCAGATCGCCGACACCCAGGTCACCCGCACCGTCTTTCGCGGGCAGACGGTCTTTAGCCAATAGACTCAGGCGAAATGGCGAGTGTGAGTATCTCGTCAGCGGTACTCTGAACACATGCAGCCAGACCTGCGCCTCTAAAAGCAACATGCCGACCTCCGGGTCGGCATTTTTACTTCGGGGAGTGATAGCCAGAACTGATAGCGAGGAAAGTTACGCAAGGGATAATGAGCGGGTTTAACCCACGTTCGGCGTGCCCCTTTGCACCAAATCGACGGGGCATTGGCAACCAGCATGGCCAGCTGGCTGCCCCAAGCAGCGGCAGGATTGATTCACCAGCGAAACAGCATCAACCAACTTGGTTGCGGCAGCGTAACAATATTGGGCTGTTTGTCACTGGTGGCTGAAGACGCTTGTGGCATAATACATTTCCCGAACCTCCGAATACGCTTCGCTATTCGAACCTACGGATTTAATACATCTCTCTATTCGAGTTAGCTCATAGGGTCACGAAATAAATTTCATATGGAAAAACTTATGTATTGGCTACCTGCAATATTTTCTACTTCATCGTTAGCGATTATACTGTTTTTATCTAGAAATCTTATTTTGACGCGCTTAACAAATGCTGTTAAACATGAATATGATACAAAACTAGAGCTATTAAAATCCGACTTATCAAGAAAGGACAGGGAAATAGAATCGTTACGTCAGGTCGGTTTTAGTGGATTGCAACAAAGACAGAACATTCTTTTCAACAAGCAGGTAGATGCAATTGAATTACTATGGGCTGCGACTTGTAAACTAGATTTAGGAAAGCCAATATCTACGATGATGCAAAGATTGAAGACAAGTGAAATATCTAATGTTATTACTCATGATAAGAAGCTACAACAATTTTTCAAATATATCTCCATGCACATTGACATGCAGGAGCTGGTATCAATCAACCCTCTTCCTGCCAGACCATTTATCAGTAAATTGGCATGGGCATACTATTCAGCTTACAGCGCAATTGTTTGGCATTATGTTGTACAAGCCAAACTTTTTGAGTCTGGGCTAAGTGATAATTTATTAGATGTAGAGAAAATAAAAACAATCGTGCACGTTGCATTACCCCACCAGAAAGAATTTATTGATGAGTTTGGTTCTGATGCTTTGGGTTATTTATTAGATGAGTTGCAGGATAAAATACTTCTAGAGTTAGAGTCAATCATGAATGGAGAAACGCTTGACGCTTCTGGCTTAGAAAAAGCAGCAAAAATACAAAAGCTAGCTCAAGATTTAGGCGATAAAAACAAGTCTATTAGTGAACTTAAGAGACTGTAGTTTCGACTAAAAATATATTATAACGCTTACTAAAAATGCTCCAAAAAAAGCCGCCCATCGGGCGGCATTTTTATTAGAGATAACGGGCTAAAAAGAATTACCAGCCGGTTACTTCGCGCAGGGCCTTGCCGATATCGGCAAGGGAGCGGACGGTTTTCACGCCAGCATCTTCCAGCGCGGCAAACTTCTCGGCGGCAGTCCCCTTACCACCGGAGATGATGGCACCAGCGTGGCCCATCCGCTTGCCGGGAGGCGCAGTGACACCGGCGATATAAGAGACCACCGGCTTGGTGACGTGGGCCTTGATATAGGCAGCCGCGTCTTCCTCGGCGTTGCCGCCGATCTCGCCGATCATCACGATCGCTTCGGTCTGCGGGTCGTTCTGGAACATCTCCAGAATGTCGATAAAGTTGGAGCCCGGGATGGGGTCACCACCGATACCAACGCAGGTGGACTGGCCAAAGCCCTCGTCAGTGGTCTGCTTGACCGCTTCGTAGGTCAGGGTGCCGGAGCGGGAGACAATGCCCACTTTGCCCGGCTTGTGAATGTGGCCCGGCATGATGCCGATCTTGCACTCACCCGGGGTGATAACGCCTGGGCAGTTGGGGCCGATCATCCGCACGCCGGTCTCTTGCAGCTTCACTTTCACATCCAGCATATCCAGAGTCGGGATGCCTTCGGTGATGGTGACGATGAGCTTGATGCCCGCATCGATCGCTTCCAGGATCGCGTCCTTGCAGAACGGCGCCGGGACATAGATGACGGAGGCTGTGGCGCCGGTCGCGTCGACCGCGTCACGGACGGTGTTGAACACCGGCAGGCCCAGATGGGTGGTGCCGCCCTTGCCCGGGGAGACGCCGCCCACCAGCTGGGTGCCGTAGGAGAGCGCCTGCTCGGAGTGGAAAGTACCCTGACCGCCGGTAAAGCCCTGGCAGATGACTCGGGTTTCCTTGTTAATCAGTACGCTCATCAGTTGGCCTCCGCTGCTTTGACGACTTGCTGCGCGGCATCGGTCAGACTCTTGGCCGCAATGATGTTGAGGCCGCTCTCGGCCAGCTTGATACCACCCAGCTCGGCATTGTTGCCTTCCAGACGCACAACCACGGGCACCTTGACCCCCACTTCCTTGACCGCACCGATAATGCCTTCTGCGATCATGTCGCAGCGCACGATGCCGCCGAAGATGTTGACCAGCACCGCTTTGACGTTGCTGTCGGAGAGGATGATCTTGAACGCCTCGGTCACCCGCTCCTTGGTGGCGCCACCGCCAACGTCAAGGAAGTTGGCGGGCTTGCCGCCGTGCAGGTTGACGATGTCCATGGTGCCCATGGCCAGACCCGCGCCGTTGACCATGCAGCCGATGTTGCCATCGAGGGCCACATAGTTGAGTTCCCACTGAGCGGCGTGCGCTTCGCGGGGGTCATCCTGTGACGGGTCGTGCATCTCGCGCAGCTTGGGCTGACGATAGAGGGCGTTGGCGTCGATGTTGATCTTGCCATCCAGGCAGTGCAGGTTGCCCTGCTTGGTGATCACCAGCGGGTTGATCTCCAGCAGTGCGAAGTCGCAGTCGAGGAACATCTTGCCCAAGCCTAAGAAGATCTTGGTGAACTGCTTGATCTGATCGCCGACCAGACCCAGTTTGAAGGCCAGTTCGCGGGCCTGATAGGCCTGCGGACCCACCAGCGGATCGATGGCCGCCTTGTGGATCAAATGGGGGGTTTCGTGGGCAATCTTCTCGATATCCACGCCACCTTCGGTAGAAGCCATGAAGACCACGCGGCGCGAACCACGGTCAACCACGGCACCCAGGTAGAGCTCTTTGGCGATGTCGGTGCAAGATTCAACCAGGATCTTGGTGACCGGCTGGCCGCCTGCATCTGTCTGGTAGGTCACCAGATTTTTGCCAAGCCAGTTCTGGGCGAAGGCACGGATCTCATCCTTGCTCTTGGCCACTTTCACGCCGCCCGCTTTACCGCGACCACCAGCGTGCACCTGGCATTTGACGACCCAGATATTGCCGCCAATCTTGTCAGCCGCTTCGGCCGCTTCTTGTGGGGTAGCACAGGCATAACCTTCGGAGACCGGCAGGCCATACTCGGCAAACAGCTTTTTTGCCTGATATTCATGCAGATTCATAGATGCTCTATCCGTGTTGTAGGTATTTCCGTCCGGGGTTGGTGTTTCTCAATCCCCTATGAATGGGGGCCTGGGCGGCCCCTCGTTATCTTTCGCTCACTCGGGTATTACAGTGCTCAGACGTCCAGCAACAGACGGGTTGGATCTTCCAGCAGCTCCTTGACGGAGACCAGGAAGCCGACCGATTCGCGTCCGTCGATGAGACGGTGATCATAGGAAAGCGCCAGGTACATCATCGGCAGGATCTCGACCTTGCCGTTGACCGCCATCGGGCGATCCTGGATCTTGTGCATCCCCAGAATGGCGCTCTGGGGCGGGTTGATGATCGGGGTGGACATCAGGGAGCCAAATACGCCACCGTTGGTGATGGTGAAGTTGCCACCGGTCAGTTCATCCACGGTCAGCTTGCCGTCACGGCCTTTGCCCGCCAGATCCTTGATGGCCTTCTCGATGTCCGACAGGCTCATGTTGTCGCAGTCGCGCAGCACCGGGGTCACCAACCCGCGCGGGGTCGAGACGGCGATGCTGACATCGAAGTAGTTGTGGTAAACCACTTCATCGCCATCCAGTGCGGCATTCACTTCCGGATAGCGCTTGAGGGACTCCACCACCGCTTTCACGTAGAAGGACATGAAGCCGAGCTTGATGCCGTGCTTCTTCTCGAAGATCTCGCCGTACTGCTTGCGCAGATCCATGATGGGCTTCATGTTGACCTCGTTGAAGGTGGTCAGCATGGCGGTGGTGTTTTTCGCTTCCAGCAGACGCTCGGCAATGCGCTTGCGCAAACGGGTCATCGGCACCCGCTTGTCACTGCGACCACCCAGCGGCGCCACTTTGGCCGCAGGGGCAACAGCGACGGGCGCGGCAGCAGCTGGCTGGCTCTTGGCCTTGATGTAGGCCTCCACATCTTCCTTGCTGATGCGACCGCCTTTGCCGGTGCCAGTTACCTTGCTCACATCGATGTCATGCTCGCCAATCAGGCGGCGCACCGAGGGGCTCAAGCCATCGGCGCCGTCATCGGCCACCGCTTCTGCCGGTTTCTCTTTAGTCTCTTCACCGGCCACCGGGGCCGCGTTGAGGATGGCAATCAGCTGACGGGACAACACGGTCGCCCCTTCCCCTTGCAGGATCTCCCCCAGCACACCGGCTTGCGGTGCCGGCACTTCCAGCACTACTTTGTCAGTTTCGATGTCGACCAGCACTTCGTCACGGGCGACCAGATCACCGGGCTTTTTGTGCCAGGTGGCGATAGTGGCATCGGCCACTGATTCCGGCAGGTCCGGTACCTTGATCTCGATAGTCATCTAATCAGTTCCTTTTACTTCTATGCCAGAGGCTTTACAGGGTAAGGGCATCTTCCACCAAGGCTTTTTGCTGCTTGGTGTGGACAGACATATAACCAACGGCCGGCGAGGCTGACGCGGGGCGACCGGCATAACGCAGGGTGGCACCGACCGGCAGCACCCCATCGTAGTGGTGACGGGTGCAGTACCAGGCGCCCTGATTCTGTGGCTCTTCCTGACACCAGACAAAGTCGGTGACATGGCTGTAGTGGGCCAGAATGGCGCGCACTTCCTCTTCCGGGAAGGGGTAGAGCTGCTCAATTCGCACCAGTGCCACATCCTGCTGCTCGGCCTTGCGACGGGCATCGAGCAGGTCGTAGTAGACCTTGCCGGAGCAGAACACCACGCGTTTGACCGCTTTCGGATCCAGCGCATCAATTTCGCCGATAGCATTCTGGAAGGTGCCTTCCGCCAGCTCTTCGAGCTTGCTCACCGCCAGTGGGTGGCGCAGCAGGGATTTGGGCGTCATCACGATCAGCGGACGGCGCATCGGACGGATCACCTGACGACGCAGCATGTGGAATACCTGCGCCGGGGTAGAGGGCACGCACACCTGCATGTTGTGTTGGGCACACATCTGCAAGAAACGCTCGAGACGGGCGGAGGAGTGCTCCGGGCCCTGGCCCTCGTAACCGTGCGGCAGCAGCATGGTCAGGCCACACATCCGGCCCCACTTCTGCTCACCGGAGGAGAGGAACTGATCCACTACCACCTGGGCACAGTTGGCGAAGTCACCGAACTGGGCTTCCCAGATAGTGAGGCCAGCCGGCTCGGCGCTGGCGTAGCCATATTCAAAGGCCAGTACCGCGTTCTCGGTCAGCACCGAGTCGTAAATCTCGAACGGCCCCTGCTCGTCGTGCAGGTTGCACAGCGGGGTGTAGGTGCTGGCATCGGTCTGATTGTGGACCACGGCGTGGCGGTGGAAGAAGGTGCCTCGGCCGGAGTCTTCACCGGTGAAGCGGATGCGGGAGCCCTTGTCCACCAGAGTGGCGTAGGCCAAGGTCTCGGCAAAGCCCCAATCCAGCAACTTCTCACCCGCCGCCATCAGACGACGGTCTTCGTAAATTTTCTCAACCTGACGCTGCAGCACATGGGTCGCCGGATACTGGCTCACCCGATCGCCGAGGGATTTGAGGTAATCCAGCGGCAAGGTGCTGTCATAGTGCATCGCCCAGTCGTGACCCAGATAAGGGGTCCAGTCGACGGAGTGCAACTCCATCGGCCGCCACTCTTTGCTCACCCGCTCACCGCGATCCAGGGTGTCGCGATAGTCGTTGACCAGGGTAGTGGCCAGCTCCTGACTGACAGCGCCCTCGGCCACCA
Organism: Aeromonas sobria; assembly: GCF_000820145.1. Classification (GTDB taxonomy): domain Bacteria; phylum Pseudomonadota; class Gammaproteobacteria; order Enterobacterales; family Aeromonadaceae; genus Aeromonas; species Aeromonas sobria. The sequence goes on from NZ_CDBW01000044.1 coordinate 148,606, forward strand.
GCTGATCGGCGTAGATCTTGCGCGGGGTCGGGTGCTGTTTGATCTGCTGGTACATCAGCGGCTGGGTCGCACTCGGCTCGTCCGCTTCGTTGTGACCATGACGACGGTAGCAGACCAGCTCGATCACCACGTCGCGCTTGAAGGTATTGCGGTAATCCAGTGCAATCTGGGTCACCAGCACCACGGCTTCCGGATCATCGCCGTTAACATGCAGCACTGGCGCCTGTACCGCCTTGGCGATGTCGGTGCAATATTCGGTGGAGCGCAGATCACGATGGTAAGAGGTGGTGAAACCGACCTGGTTGTTGATGACAATGCGCACCGTCCCGCCCACGCCATAAGCACGGGTCTGGGACATGTTGAAGGTCTCGGCCACCACCCCCTGACCGGACATGGCCGAGTCACCGTGAATGGTGATGGGCAACACGCTGGAGCCATCCTTGTCACCATGGCGATCCATCCGCGCACGCACCGAACCGATGACAACAGGGTTGACGATCTCGAGGTGGGACGGGTTGAACGCAAGCGCCAAATGCACGTTGCCACCCGGGGTCGCGAAGTCGGAGGAGAAGCCCATGTGGTACTTCACATCACCAGTGCCCCAGGATTCCCCATGCTTGCCGGCGAACTCGTCGAACAGGTCTTGTGCGCGTTTGCCAAGCACGTTGATCAGCACGTTGAGGCGGCCGCGGTGGGCCATGCCGATGACAGCCTCTTTGCAGCCCTGCTCACCGGCGCGACGGATCAGCTCCTTGAGCATGGGGATCATGGCATCGCCCCCTTCCAGCGAGAAGCGCTTGGCCCCCGGGAACTTGGCGCCCAGGTATTTCTCCAACCCTTCGGCGGCGGTCAGGCTCTCGAGGAAACGGGTCTTCTCTTCGAGGGTGTAGCTCCCCTTCCCTTCAATGGATTCGAGACGCTGTTGCAGCCAGCGCTTCTCCTCGGTGGAGGTGAGGTGCATATAATCGGCACCTATGCTGCTGCAGTAGGTCTTTTTCAGGGAGGCGTACAGATCACCAAGTACCATGGTCTCGCGACCGATGGCATAGGAGCCCACATTGAAGGTGGCCTCCATGTCTGCGCCCTGCAGGTTGTGGAATGCGGGATCCAGTTCGGCAACGGTTTCACGCTGCCACAGGCCCAGCGGGTCCAGATTGGCATTCTGGTGACCACGAAAACGGAAGGCATTGATCAGCTGCAGCACCCGTACCTGCTTGGCATCCACTTGGGGATCAGTAACAGGGGCGCTGTAACGGGAAGGATCCTTGGCCAGACGACGGAAATAATCGCGGACCTGGGAGTGAGGTTGTTCAACCACGTGGCCATTGACCTGGGGCAGCTCGCTAAACAGGCTGCGCCACTCGTCGGACACGGAGTCAGGATTTTCCAGAAAGGATTCGTAAAGATCCTCGATATAGCTAGCATTCGCACCAGCCAGGTGAGATGACTCCAACCAGGCCTTCATCACGCCGTTATGCATTTCTATCCCTTGTACATCTTGTTACTGCTGCGCAGCTTGTAGGGTTCAAAAAGCCATCCTGCCACGGGTGGGATGGCTCTCCAGACGTTGGGCTAGCCCAAAAACTAAACGGCCCGATTGAGCAACATCGACTTGATCTGGCCAATCGCCTTGGTCGGGTTCAAGCCTTTCGGACAGACGTTCACGCAGTTCATGATGCCGTGGCAGCGGAACACGCTAAAGGCGTCGTCCAGATTACCCAATCGCTCGGTGGTCGCGGTGTCGCGGCTGTCTGCCAGCCAGCGGTAGGCTGCGAGCAGCCCGGCCGGACCGATGAACTTGTCAGGGTTCCACCAGAAGGAGGGGCACGAAGTGGAGCAGCAGGCACAGAGAATGCACTCGTACAGGCCGTCAAGCTTGGCGCGCTCTTCGGGGGATTGCAGGTGCTCACGCACCGGCGGCAACTTGTCATCGTTGATGAGGAAGGGTTTGACCTTCTCCCACTGGGTGTAGAACTGGGTCATGTCGATCACCAGATCGCGGATTACCGGCAGCCCGGGCAAGGGACGCAGCACCACGTTATTGCCCTTCTTCAGCAGATCAGAGAGCGGGGTGATACAAGCAAGACCGTTCTTGCCATTCATGTTGAGACCGTCAGATCCACAGACCCCTTCGCGGCAAGAGCGGCGAAAGGAAAGGGTGGGGTCCAGCTCTTTCAACTGGATCAGTGCATCGAGCACCATCATGTCGGAACCTTCAGGAATATCAAGACGATATTCCTTCATATGGGGGACGTTATCAACATCCGGATTGTATCTGTAGACAGAGAATGTGACGTTCATAGGGCTTGGCTCCGCAATCAGTAATACCGCACGTTGGATAAGAGGGAGGGGTGTTCCTCCCCTCTGTTCACAGACCGGCAGATGTCGCGACATACCGAGAATGTGACCTTCATTGTGCTTGTCTCCGTAATCAGTAAGTCCGCACCTTGGGTGGGAACGCTTCACGGGTTTTCGGAGACATGTTGACCGCGCGACGGGTCATGGACTCGGAGTCCGGATGATAGAGGCTGTGGCACAACCAGCTCTCGTCGTCCCGATCCGGGAAGTCAAAGCGGCTATGCGCACCGCGACTCTCGGTACGGAAGTTGGCCGCCACCGCAGTGGCAAACGCCGTCTCCATCAGGTTGTCCAGCTCCAGGCACTCGATGCGCTGGGTGTTGAACTCCTTGGAGGTGTCATCCAGCCGGGCACGCTTGAGGCGCTCGCGAATGAGTTTCAGCTCGGCCAACCCTTCTGCCATGGCATCACCTTCACGGAACACCGAGAAGTTATTCTGCATGCAGGTCTGCAGGTCCTTGCGGATCTGCACCGGGTCTTCGCCGTCACGGCAATTTTCCCAGCGGTTGAAGCGGGCCATGGCGGCATCGATGTCGGACTCTGACGCTTCGCGGCCGTGCTCCATCTCGCCCAGGGTGTTGACCAGATACATGCCAGCGGCACGACCAAACACCACCAGATCCAGCAGCGAGTTGCCACCCAGACGGTTGGCGCCGTGCACCGAAACGCAGGCAATTTCGCCCACCGCAAACAGGCCGACTACAGGTACGTCATTGCCATCTTTGTCTTGCGCCAGACACTGGCCATTCACGTTGGTCGGCACGCCGCCCATCATGTAGTGGCAGGTCGGGATGATCGGAATAGGCTCTTTGACCGGATCCACGTGGGCGAAAGTGCGCGAAAGCTCGCAGATGCCCGGCAGACGGGATTCCAGCACCTCTTTGCCGAGGTGATCCAGCTTGAGCTTGATGTGCGGGCCCCAGGGGCCGTCGCAACCACGGCCTTCGCGGATCTCGATCATGATGGAGCGGGCCACCACGTCGCGACCGGCCAGATCCTTGGCGTTGGGGGCGTAACGCTCCATGAAGCGCTCGCCATCTTTGTTAAGCAGATAACCGCCTTCACCACGGCACCCTTCGGTCACCAGTACCCCTGCCCCGGCGATGCCGGTCGGGTGGAACTGCCAGAACTCCATGTCCTGCACCCCTACCCCGGCGCGCAACGCCATGCCGACACCGTCACCAGTGTTGATGTGGGCATTGGTGGTGGACTGGTAGATACGACCGGCGCCGCCGGTGGCCAGCACGGTGGCCTTGGCCTTGAAGTAGACCACTTCACCGCTCTCCATATCGATGGCGGTACAGCCAACGATGTGACCGTCCTGGTTCTTCACCAGATCCAGCGCATACCACTCGGAGAAGACAGTGGTCTTGCTCTTGACGTTCTGCTGATAGAGGGTGTGCAGCAGGGCGTGACCGGTACGGTCAGCGGCCGCCGCGGTACGAGCAGCCTGCTCGCCACCGAAATTCTTGGACTGGCCACCAAACGGACGCTGGTAGACAGAACCGTTTTCAAAGCGGGAGAAGGGCAGGCCCATGTTCTCCAGCTCGTAGATGGCCTCGGGGCCGGTCTTGCACATGTACTCGATGGCCTCCTGGTCACCGATATAGTCGGAGCCTTTGACTGTGTCATACATGTGCCACTGCCAGTTGTCGTCGTGGGCATTGCCCAGCGCAACCGTGATCCCGCCCTGAGCGGAAACCGTGTGGGAACGGGTTGGAAAGACCTTGGACAACAGCGCGCAGCTCTTGCCGGACTGGGCAATCGAGAGCGCGGCGCGCATACCGGCACCACCGGCACCAATCACCACAGCATCAAATTCACGAGTTGGAATAGTCACCTTACACACCCCACAGCACGACGAAACCCGTCATCAGATAGACAAACAGCACCACGACCAGGGCAAATTGCAGCGCCCCACGCAGCCCTACCGGCTTGATATAGTCAGTCAGCACCTGCCACAGACCAATCCAGGCGTGGATCAGTACGCAGAGCAGGGTCAACAGGGTGAATACTTTGGTGAATGTTTTGGCGAAGAAGCCTGCCCACACCTCGTAGGTGATGTCGTTAAACGCGACAAATCCCACCAGATAGAGCACGTAACAGGTCATGATGAGGGCGGTGGCGCGGATCAGGATGTAATCGTGAACGCCGCTGCGCCCGAAGGTTGCAGAATTGGTTACCATACAAGCACTCCCGCCAATACCGCCAGGATCGCGGTGATCATAAAGGCCACACGGGCACTCTGATTACCGGATTCCAGCTCTTCCCAATAGCCCATATCCATGACCAGATGACGCAAGCCGCCCACAATGTGGTATGCCAGCGCAGTCAGGATCCCCCACAGCACGAGTTTGACCAGCAAGTTGTCCATGATGGCAACTACGGTGGCAAACCCTTCGGGAGAGGCGAGTGAAGTACCAAGCATCCACAGCAAGATGCCCAGTGCGACAAAGGTGATAACCCCTGAAACACGGTGCAAGATGGATGCAATGGCAGTGACAGGAAAGCTGATCGTCTGTAGGTCGAGGTTGACCGGTCTCTGTTTGTTTTTCACGCTTGCCCACTCAGCTCCATTGAGCACGTTAGTTATTGTTTTAACTCACACTTGAGGGCACGGGATGGTGATTGTTGGTTATTTGTTACCAAAACACGCTGAAAAAGCCAAAAATCCAGTTTTCGGTTTCACATCAGGCTTTGCCAACGCGTTTCAAACGCCCACAGCCATGACCCACGTGGCGCAGTATATCGGCGGCTTTAACCGAAGACAATCAAACAGCTACAAAGAAAACACAAAACCGCAAACTGGATCGCATATTTAATTTAACATTTCATTAATGTCATTAATGGGGTCCCAGCAAAATTGACATTGATAAGGAACTCTGTTTCAAATAAGGCGCTCCAGCCGCCTCGGTATGGGTAACAACCTTTGCCAGCGTCATGAAAGTCGTAATAGAGTAGGACTGGAACCAAATTATAAAGAGCAAAGGAGACGTGCTATGGCTGATAAAATAGCCACCCTACACCTACCCGGAAAAGATCCGGTCGAACTGCCTATCCTCTCTGGTACGATCGGACCGGATGTCATCGATGTCAGAAAATTGGGCGCCCAAGGGTATTTCACCTTCGATCCCGGTTTTATGGCCACCGGTTCTTGCAAATCCGCTATTACCTACATCGACGGCGATCAAGGTGTCTTGCTGCACCGTGGTTTCCCCATCGCCCAACTGGCGATGCAATCGAGCTACCTCGAAGTTTGCTACATCCTGCTCTATGGCGAAGCACCGACCAAGGCGCAATATGCCGAGTTCCACCGACTGGTGACCCGTCACACCATGGTGCACGAGCAGATCGCCTTCTTCTTCCGCGGTTTTCGTCGTGACTCCCATCCCATGGCCATCATGTGTGGTGTCGTCAGCGCCCTCTCCGCCTTCTACCACGATGCCCTCGATATCAACAACGAGCAGCACCGCGAGATCTGCGCCTTCCGTCTGCTCTCCAAGATGCCGACCCTGGCCGCCATGTGTTACAAGTACTCCATCGGCCAGCCGTTTATGCAGCCACGTAACGCCCTCTCCTATGCGGGCAACTTCCTGCACATGATGTTTGGCGTGCCGACCGAAGAGTACAAGGTCAACCCCACCGTCGAACGGGCCATGGATCGTATTTTTACCCTCCATGCCGATCACGAGCAGAATGCCTCCACCTCCACTGTCCGTCTGGCTGGCTCCTCCGGTGCCAACCCGTTCGCCTGTATCGCTGCGGGGATCGCCTCCCTGTGGGGTCCGGCTCACGGCGGTGCCAACGAAGCCTGCCTGCGGATGCTGGAAGAGATCGGCTCGGTGGAGCGAATTCCCGAGTTCATCGCCAAGGCCAAAGACAAGAACGATCCGTTCCGTCTGATGGGCTTCGGTCACCGGGTCTACAAGAACCATGACCCCCGTGCCCAGGTGATGCGTCAAACCTGTCACGAAGTGCTGACCGAATTGCAGATCAAGGATCCACTGCTGGATGTCGCCATGGAGCTGGAGCGCATTGCGCTGTCCGACCCCTACTTCGTCGAGAAGAAGCTCTACCCTAACGTGGACTTCTACTCCGGCATCATCATGAAGGCGATCGGTATCCCGATGAGTATGTTCACCGTGATCTTCGCCATCTCTCGTACCATCGGCTGGATTGCCCACTGGAACGAAATGCACTCGGATCCGGATCAGAAGATCGGTCGTCCCCGTCAGCTCTATATCGGCCAGCCACAGCGGGAATTCGTTCCGCTCGAGCAGCGCTAACAGGCTGAATCAACATAATTTGTTACAAAGGCGGTCATTGACCGCCTTTTTGTTTGCCGCTCTAATGCCCCCTTTCGCGTTGAAGGAGTCCATCATGAAACCACTGTTTATCAGCGCCGCCTTGCTGCTGACCGCCTGCCAGAGCGCACCCGCACCGTCACAGGGGGAGACCCTCTATATCAACAGCCAGCTGGTCGATTGCGTCGGGGTTGGCCCGATGCAGTGCATGCAGGTGCGCAGCGATGAGCAGCAGCCCTGGACGCTGTTCTACCAGGATATTGAAGGCTTCCAGTTCGAGCCGGGCTACCAGTACCAGCTCAGCGTCAGCAAGGAGCAGCTCACCGATGTACCGGCCGACGCCTCGTCCCTGCGCTATCAGCTGATCAAGGTGGTGAGCAAGGTCGCCAGCAAGTAACAGGCGGGATCAAAAAACGGGGGATGGCAGACGCCATCCCCCGTTCGTTTATGGGTGCAACGCCTCATCAGGAGCGACTAGCTCGTCGCCAGCGCCATATGCAGCAGCGGATAGGGCTTGCCCTGACCATCCAGCGGTGAGCGCCCGGTCACGGTGAACCCCATCTTCAGATAGAAGCCCACCGCCTGTTCGTTCTGCTCGTTGACGTCAACCTGCGTCACGCCACCCTGATCGATGGCATGTTCCACCAGCAGACGACCCACACCGCCGCCACGCGCCTCGGGGGCCACAAACAGCATCTCCAGCTTGCCCTCGTGCAATCCGCTAAAGCCAGCAATGCTCCCCTCTTCTGTGCGGGCACAGTGCAGTGTCACCGCATCGAAGTAGTGTTCGAGAATAAGGGGTTTGAGGGCCAGGATCTCGGCCTGTGGCAGGAAGTGGTGGGTTGCCCGCACCGAGGCCTCCCACAGCTTGATCAGCGCCGGATAATCGGCTCGGGATACAGGAACAATCTTCATTAAATGACTCGATATGATAACCAGCGGGAAGAGACACCTCCCCGCTGGCAAAGGTGATTAGCGAGCCTGCACCGCCTGCAGCAGCACCGACACATCGGCGCCAAAGCTGCGGGTGCGGATCGCCTCGCAGATATCCACTTCGCTATAACGGCTGCCCGGGTAGACCACCACGCAGGCCGTGTCGCCCGGTTTGAGGAAGTGGGTCTCGCCAAACGGGGTATAACGGGTGGCACCGATACTGATCAGCGCATGGGGAGGGTGTCCCGCCTGCGCCAGCAGCCCCTGAATGTGCTCCGCCGGACCTTCCTCCTGTTGATGGTTGAACTTGTCGATGGCCCAGTCGAGCAGCTGACCGTGGAAGTAGCTGTAATCGATGGCGGCGCTGTCTACCCCGTAGGCGTGCAGCTCACCGTCCCGCTCCAGATAGCAGGCGATGCGATAGTCATCGAGTTCGCAACCGGCGGCGAAACCGGAAAGTGGCAGCAGCTTGGCCGCCAGCCCCTTGCTCTCTTCGCCCCAGTTCTTCTTCTCGCTGATCTTCTTGGCGTTGGGACGGCGGATGGAGCAGTCGTTGTAGGCACCAAAGGCACGGGGATGGATCGCCACCACCTGCTTGTCTGCATACTCCAGCTCGCACCAGAGGGCAACTTCCGGCTCAATCTGCACCTTCTCGTCACCACTGACCGCAGCTTCCGGCAGGAACACTGCCTTGTCGCTTAAGGGGAACACCCCAAGCTGGCCCGGGTGGCCCGGCACGAAGAAGGGGAACAGTGCCTTGGGCGCCGTGGTATCACGCACCACCACCGCCACGAAGTCTGACGCTTCGCCTGCCTGCTCCAGATGACCGGCGAAATTGCCCGCTACCCCGAGTCCGATAAACTTGCTCTCTGCTGCTATCTGCATCTTGCTCACCTGCATCTTGCCCACGTCAGGTAGCAGGCCCATCGCCCACTACCGCTAAAGTGGCAAGATTAAACCACAAGGCCCCCACCTTCGCCCAGTCCGGGCCTGCTGTGGTGTGCGCCAGTCCGCTTTTTTAGGAACGAGGCGCCTGTGGCGAGACAACGCTTGCGCACCATTTCACCAGCACGGTCACCGCGCTGGAAACAGTGCGTTTCCGGCCTCTCCCCTCTTTCCCCTTGGGACTCAACTTCATCTTTGTTAGGCTGCCAGCATGCAAAACCGCGGCGCGCTTGACTGCGCTACGGCTCATCACGGCAACACCATTGGAGAGAAAACGGATGATCGACAAACTCGCCTGGCTCACTTTTAAAGATCAGCAACTGCTCTGTGCCCGCTCCCACGGCAAGGATATCTATTACATCCCCGGCGGCAAGCGCGAACCGGGCGAGAGCGATGAGGCGGCCCTTATCCGCGAAATTGAGGAGGAGCTAACCGTCACTCTGCAACCCGATACCCTGCGCTTTGCCTGCGAATTCAGCGCCCAGGCCGATGGCAAACCGGCAGGGGTCGAGGTGCGACTGCGCTGCTACACCGGCGAAGCCAGCGGCACCCCGGTCGCCTCAGCCGAGATCGCCGAGCTGCGCTGGCTCGACAGCACTCATCTCGATGAACTCTCCCCCGTCTCCCGCCTGCTGTTTGCCTGGCTGGTTGAGCAGGGGCTGATCCGCTAACCCCACAAACGGGAGCGGCGCAAACAAAAGAGGTGAGCCAATGGCTCACCTCTTTACATTCGAAGCTACCTACATCAGGGCAGTTTCACCGCCCGCGCCTGAACCTCCGGCAAAGCAAAGGCGTCTTGCGCGGCGATCAGCTGCAGCTCGTAAGCCTGCTGGCGCCAGGTCTCTTGCAGCACCGCATCCACCGAGGCGTTGGTGCGCTCGAATGCGCTGACCGCATCGTGGCCAGCCAGCAAATTGGCCAGCATCAGGGCGCTGATGAGATCGCCAACCCCCACCGGCTGGCGGGCAAAGTCGTAGAGCGGACGGGCAATCAGGTAATCCCCTTGCGGGGTCGCCAGCAGCATCTCGAAGCGGCTGGAGTCCTGCGCCGCACGGCCGAGATGTTTGACCAGCACCAGCTTGACGCCGCGGGCCAGCAGCTGATGGGCGGCGGTGCGGGTCTGGGCCAGATCCGCCAGATGGGTATCGCAGAGGGTCTCCAGCTCCAGCAGGTTGGGGGCCATCATGTCGGCTACCGGCAATGCCTGCTCGGTCAGGAATCGGGTGACGCCGGGGGCAACGATACATCCCTTCTCCGGATGGCCCATCACGGGGTCACAAAAATAGATGGCATCGGGGTTGGCGGCCTTGACGGCCTTGACCACGGTCAGGATCTCGTCCCCCTGCTCGGCGGAGCCAAGGTATCCGCTCAGCACGGCGTCACAGCCACCGAGCACCTCGATATTGCCCAATCCCTCAACCAACGCGCTGATATGGCCAGCTGGCATCGCCATCCCCTGCCACCCCTGGGCATATTGGGTATGGTTGGAAAACTGCACCGTGTTGATGGGCCATACATCCATACCAAGGCGGCGCATGGGGAAGACGGCCGCACTGTTACCGGCACAGCCAAAGACCACGTGGGACTGAATAGAGAGAACGGATTTCATCGGGAATACCACAGCAAAGGATCAGCAAGGTGGGCAATATATCGGATGAAGATAACGATGCGCCACCTTGGCGCGGGATGAACAGGCAATTTCCTGACTAAAGACAGGTTTTTGCGCCATTTAGCCAAGTTCGGAACAGTGAGCGGCGCCATGATGCGCCGTGCCCCCGTCCGTTATATCCCGTTGTGCTTAACACCATACTAGCGGGCAAAGTGATAGACCCACCCCTCGTCACGAGGCATGTCACTTGGCGGTTGCACCAGTGCGGGCAACGCAGCCATCTTGCCACCAGCGGCATATTGCAGCGCCATCAGGGCGCAGAGCGCCGCATCGTAGCGATCGGTGCCAACCACCAGATCATCGGGCAGCAAGGCTGCCAGCTCGGGCCGTGCTGGGGATGCCTTGCCGCCGACTTTGGCCAGTGCCGGATAGACCTCCAGCACGGCGCGGCTGGCCTGCGCCTGCACCTTGGGCACCAGTTGCAGATCAGAGAGCTGCGGCAGCATGGAGAGCGCCAGGGTGGCGTTGTTGCCGAGCCGGTCGAAAGTGGCCGAGAGGGGCTTCTTGCCGTACTGCTGATAAAGCCAGCGTTCGCAGTCGCGATAGGCGTAGGGGTTGTCTATCTCCCGCTCGGGGGCGGCGCAACTGTGTGGCTGGCCATTGAGCAGATCACGCAAGGCGCGGGGAAAGGCGAGCGGTGCGTCGATACCGAGCGCCAGTTGCGGACAGGCCTCGACCTGCGCCAATGTGGCCTCATTTTGCAGGGCCGGACGCAGCAGGGCCGCCAGATCCGGCGCCACCCGCGAGCTCAGGCGAAACAGCGGCGACACCCCGAGCCAGTGCAGGCTGTTTGAACCGGCCTGCCAGCCCACCACGGCCACCGCCTGGGCGCTGCCCTGCCAACCACGCACATCCCAGCCGATCCCGATTGCACTCATCTGCCCTGCCGTCATCAATTACCTCATTTTGCCTGTCACACGTTGCAAGGGGCACAGGGTAATCAGCAGACGCCCTTAACGCAAAGCGAACCGCCTTGTCAGAACGATTTCTGGAAGTTCACCAGCGGCAAAATGGGGAAAACGCCGTTGGCGGCGTAGTTGGCGAGCCCGATCTGCAACCCATCGAGATGCTGGGTGGCATTGATAAAGCCAATCTGGAAGGTGGTGCGCTCGGCATAGTTGACCAGACCAACGTTGGCCAGCGCGTTGCCCTTGGCGATGTTGACCGCACCCCAGTTGAGGCCATGCACGTTGTTGGTCAGGTTGACCAGCCCCAGATTGACGCCGGTATCCTGCCCTTCGTGCCAGTTGATGGCATTGATGGCCACCCCGCTAAACTGGTGGCGCACCCGCCCAGCACCGAGGAAGACCCCGAGCTGCAGACCGCTGAACTGATCCACATCAGACAGCGCGAAGATCGGCAGATCGATCCCCTTCACCTGACCGGTGCGGCCATAGAGCAGCGAGGCGCGTGCCCCCTCTACCTGATGGGAGGCGGGCAAATTGACCCCGGGCAGCGAAATCTGCACCGGTGTACTGGCCTGCGCGACACCGCACAGGGTAAGGGCGCTGCACGCCAGTAGCAGGCGTGCCAGTTGCTGTCGTGAAAGTGTCATGGGAAGTTCCTTGGGCCATTGAGAGTGACCCGATCCTAACAGTCAGGGGAGAGTGTGGGCACACCAGCGGGGACGAGGTGCGTCACGATACGTCACGGCCGCCAGCGGCGGTATCCCGCGATTTTTGGCGGATTGGCACACGGAATAGCACTATCTGGCACTTTTTCGCCTGACATACCGGCCTTTCCTTTCATTGCCTCACTTAACTGCCTAAAATAGCCGCCCTGCTGTAATCGGCATTCATCCATCTAGAGGATTTTCCATGGAGACGTTTTTGCTCGAAGGCCACCCCTTCGTTGCCTTGTGTGACCTTATCAAACATCAGGGTTGGGCCGACTGTGGTGGCGCATCCAAGGCGCTGATCGCCGAAGGTCTGGTAGAAGTAGACGGCCAGATCGAAACCCGCAAACGCTGCAAAATCGTGGCGGAGCAAGTCGTCAACTTCAACGGCATGAAAGTAGTCGTCAAAGAGGGCATCAGCCCGGAGATTGGCTAACGCCCCGAGTCAGGGGTCTGCCTCTGATAACTCGCTAGCTGGCCTTGATCGACAAGGTCAGTACAAAGCGCGCCATCGCCTCATCCCCGTTCAATGACGGACAGGTGGCCACCACCTGGATGGGGCGGTTGATGCGCTGACCGGTCGCCAGCGACTCGTCGATCATGGCATCGATCTCCTCCCCCGCTGCGCAGTCAAACTGTACATCCCCTTCCGGACGCTTCAGAAATTCCCCCTGCACATCCTTGAAGGCGAAGTGCACCTTCTTGCGCCGCTGCCGCCCCTTCTCCATCACCAGCAGGCCGCCCACCAGATCGGCGCCGGTGGCCAGCGCCCCGAAATACATGCTGCCCAAATGGTTGCGGGTACGCCAGCCAAGGGGAATGCGAATGCGCAGCGCTTTGGCGCTCATCTGTTCGATAACGGGAGCGCAAAATCCGATGACGGGAATGTAGCGCCAGGCAAACAGCCGAAGCGCCAGATTGGCTTTGAAGCGTTGCAAATCCATATGCGAACTGATCCGATGAGTTTGTGTAAACAGCATGTTGCCAGCATGGCAGCTGTTCTACAAGGCTTCCGATGGCGCTGGAAGCCTGTGACTCAGTTAAACGGCATTGCGGGTGGCGACACCATCCGCCAAATTGCGCAGCAGCACTTCGGTGTCGGCCCAGCCGATGCAGGCATCGGTGATGCTCTGGCCGACGGTGAGTTCACACCCTTCCACCAGATCCTGACGGCCTTCCACCAGATGGCTCTCCACCATCACGCCAAACACCGCCTTGCTACCAGCACGCAGCTGACCGGCTACGTCTTCAGCCACTACCATCTGGTTCTTGAACTGCTTGCTGCTGTTGGCGTGGCTAAAATCGATCATCACCTTTTGTGGCAGACCGGCCTTCTCCAGCCCCTTCACCACCTCGCTGACATGGGCGGCGCTGTAGTTCGGCTCACGGCCACCGCGCAGGATGATGTGACAATCCGGGTTGCCGCGGGTCGCCACGATGGCAGAGTGACCATATTTGGTAACCGAGAGGAAGTGGTGCGGCGCACTGGCAGCCCCGATGGCATCGATGGCGACCTTGATGGTGCCGTCAGTGCCGTTCTTGAACCCCACTGGACAAGAGAGACCGGAGGCCAGCTCGCGGTGAACCTGGGATTCGGTGGTACGGGCACCGATAGCGCCCCAGCTCATCAGATCCGCCACATATTGCGGGGTGATCATGTCGAGGAACTCGGAGGCGGTCGGCAGCCCCATGTCGTTGAGATCCAGCAACAGCTTGCGACCAATACGCAGACCGTCGTTGATGTTGCAGCTGTTGTCGAGGTATGGATCGTTGATCAGCCCCTTCCAGCCAACAGTGGTGCGCGGTTTTTCGAAGTAGACCCGCATCACGATCTCCAGCTGACCTTTCAGCTCGTCGCGCAATGCCTTGAGGCGCTTGCCATATTCCAGCGCGGCCACCGGATCGTGGATGGAGCAAGGGCCAATAACCACCAGCAGACGCTCATCTTCACCGGTCAGGATCCGATGGATGGCCTGACGGGATTCAAAGACCGTATTTGATGCGGTCTCGGTAGCCGGAAACTTCTCAAGCACCGCAACCGGGGGTAATAACTCTTTGATTTCACTGATACGAACGTCGTCGGTTTGATGCTGCATGACAAGGCTTCCTGCTAGATGACTGCGATTAAGAAATCTCAACATAGCCCGCGACAGGGCATGTGTAAATAGGAAATTACAGCAATCACAGAACTATTTTGCGAGGAAATCTTGCAAGTTATTGAAATGATGCTAGGCGAAATGGCGATGCGGGTGAGGAAGGCAAAAAGGCCCGCTCAGCGCGGGCCCGAAGAGTAGTTGGTGACGGATTTGTCAGTAATCAGCCACGCTGGCTGATACTGGCCAGCTTGTCGAAGTAATCCGGGAAGGTCTTCGAGGTGCACTTGGGATCATTGATGGTGACCGGGGTATCCGACAGCGCCACCAGCGAGAAGCACATGGCGATACGGTGATCGTTGTAGGTATCGATCTCGGCGTGCTTGAGCTGGGTCGGCGGGGTCACGGTAATGAAGTCCCGCCCCTCATCTACCTCAACACCCAGCTTGCGCAGCTCGGTCGCCATGGCGTGCAGACGATCGGTCTCTTTCACCCGCCAGTTGTAGATATTGCGAATGGAGGTCGGCCCCTCGGCAAACAGCGCGGCAACGGCGATGGTCATGGCCGCATCGGGAATATGGTTCATGTCCATATCCACCCCGTGCAGCGGCGCCTGTTCCGCCTCGATGAAATCATCGCCCCAGGTGATGCGCGCGCCCATCTTCTCCAGCACGTCGGCGAAGTGGATATCACCCTGAATGCTGTGCTTGCCGATACCGGTCACCCGCACCTTGCCCTTGATGGCGCCTGCCGCGAGGAAGTAGGAGGCGCTGGAGGCATCCCCTTCCACCAGAAAGTCACCCGGGCTGATGTAGGTCTGGTTGCCCTTGATGTAGAACAGCTTGTAGTTGTCGTGCTCGATGACCACCCCGAACTGCTTCATGATGTGCAGGGTAATGTCGATGTAGGGCTTGGAGACCAGCTCCCCCTTGATGTGGATCCGGGTATCACCGGCCGCCATCGGCGCCGCCATCAAAAACGCGGTCAGGAACTGGCTGGAGACAGAGCCATCGACGTGCACATCGCCGCCCCACAGCCCCTTGGCGTCCACTACCAGTGGCGGATAGCCATCTTTTTTCAGGTACTGGATATGGGCACCCGCTTCACGCAGGGCATCCACCAGATGGCCGATGGGACGCTCTTCCATGCGCGGCTCGCCACCCAGGGTATATTCACCGGAGCCGAGGCACAGTGCGGCGCACAGCGGACGCATGGCGGTACCGGCGTTGCCGAGGAACAGATTGACCGGCTCTTTCACCGCAAAGCTGCGACCCAGACCGTGCACGGTGCACTCGGTCTTGTCGGCGGAGAGCTTGTACTTGACCCCAAGCTGGGTCAGCGCAGCCAGCATATGACGAATGTCATCGCTGTCGAGCAGGTTGGTCAGACGGGTGGTGCCACGGGCCAGCGCCGCCAGCAGCAGCGCACGGTTAGAGACACTTTTGGAGCCGGGCAGATTGACCTCCCCGGCCACACGAGAGATGGGTTCCAAACGCAACGAATTCATAGACTTCCTGTGCTATCTCAAAATAAACGCCTGTCCGGACGTTAACAGCCTGCGTCCCGCTCGGCAAGGGCACTTTCAGGGGAAATCGCACGGCGAACGCCAGCGCGCTGGTTCTGTTGAAAAAAAGACGCCGGGGTCTCCCCGGCGTCTTGAGTCACAGCAAAAAGCTGGAAGCGGCTCTCGAGTTGTCACAAGAGGCCGTCAGCAAGCATGTGGGTGGTTTCTCAACCGTGACGCTTGGCAAAGCCATCCATAAAGCTCACCAGCGCTTTTACCCCCTCCAGCGGCATGGCATTGTAGATGCTGGCGCGCATGCCACCGACGATGCGGTGCCCTTTGAGGGCCAGCAGGCCGGCCGCTTCCGATTCCGTCAGGAACTGCTTGTCCAGCTCGGCATTTTTCAGCTGGAACGGGATGTTCATCCGCGAACGGCAGCTGACATCCACCTGATTGCCGTAGAAGCTCGACTGATCGAGATAGTCGTACAGGAAGTCGGCCTTCTCCTTGTTGCGCGCTTCCATCGCCTCGAGGCCACCCTGTTCTTTCAGCCACTCGAACACCAGACCGGCCAGATACCAGGCGTAGGTGGGCGGCGTGTTGAACATGGAGTCGTTCTTGGCAGTGAGCTTGTAGTCAAAAATCGAGGGGACATCGGCTCTCGCCTGATCCAGCAGATCATCGCGCACGATGGCGATGGCAAGCCCGGACGGCCCGATATTCTTCTGGGCACCGGCATAGATGATGCCAAAGCGGCTCACGTCGATAGGACGGGAGAGAATAGTGGAGGAGAGATCCGCCACCAGCGGCACCTCGCCGGTGGCCGGGATGTCGAACATCTCGATGCCGTCGATGGTTTCGTTCGGACAGTAGTGAACATAGGCCGCATCGGCGCGAAATGCCGGGGTCGGCAGCAGGTGAGAGATCCCCTGCTCGTTCTTGGCAACACCCTGGAAGGTCTGGATATCGCCATACTTTTTGGCTTCATCCACCGCACTCTGGGACCAGACGCCGGTCAGCAGGAAGTCCGCCTTCTTGTTGGCCCCTCCCAGCAGGTTCATGGGCACGGCGGAGAACTGACCGCGACCACCACCGTGCATGAACAGTACCTTGTAGTTGTCCGGCACCGCCAGCAACTCGCGCAGATCGGCTTCGGCCTTCTCGGCCACCGCCATGTAGGGCTTGCCGCGATGGGAAAGCTCCATGACCGAGGCTCCCAGCCCCTGAAAATTACAAAATTCGCGCTGGGCGCGCTCCATGACTTCAACCGGCAGCATGGCGGGGCCGGCGCAGAAGTTGTAAATCTGTTTGCTCATGACGCTTTCCGTGAGTGGATGAGAGGAATCGATGACTTGTCAGGTTTTACACAAGAGCCGCCACAGGATCAAAGGCTTTTTGGGAGCTGGCTCAACCTTTTACCGTCACTCTGCATCCCCCTTGCAGTAGAAAAAGCCCTGAACGGGTCAGGGCTTGCAGGGAACATGCACAGAAATGGCGGGCAGAGCGCACAAACGACCACAGCTCAGCCATTTCTGACAAATTTACAGTTTGGCGGTGAGCTCCGGCAGCAGGGTGAAGAGATCCCCCACCAACCCATAGTCCGCCACCTGAAAGATGGGCGCCTCGCTGTCCTTGTTGATGGCCACGATCACCTTCGACTCCTTCATCCCCGCCAGATGCTGGATGGCCCCCGAAATACCGACCGCGATATAGAGCTCCGGCGCCACCACCTTGCCGGTCTGCCCTACTTGCAGATCGTTGGCGACATATCCCGCATCAACGGCGGCCCGCGATGCCCCTACCGCGCCGCCCAGCTTGTCGGCCAGCGCTTCTATCAAAGCAAACTGCGCCTTGGAGCCAAGCGCCCGGCCACCGGAGACCACCACCCGGGCAGCGGTCAGTTCGGGCCTGCTGGATCGCACCGCGCAGCGCTCAACCAGCCGGGTACGGCCAGCGAATTCGGGCACGGCCAAGTGCTCGATGGGAGCCTGCCCGCCCGTCGCCGCCTTGGCAAAAGCGGTGGCCCGCACCGTCATCACCTTGACGGGCGCCGAGCTTGCCACTCTGGCAATGGCATTGCCCGCATAGATGGGGCGCAGGAAGGTGTCGCTGCTCTCGATGCCGATCACCTCGGAGAGCATCTCCACCCCGAACCGAGCCGCCACCTGTGGCAAGAGCGCCTTGCCCATGGCACTCGCCGCCATCAAGCAGTGGCTGTACCCCTGACACCAGCTGGCCAACAACTTGTCGACCCCATCCAGCAGCCCGTCGGCCAAGCGGGGATGTTCGGCAAGCAACACCTTGTCGACACCGCCAAGGGCAGCCGCATGTTCACCCGCCTCGGTCAGCCCCTGCCCCAGCAACAGCAGATCGACCTGACCGCCGATGGACACGGCGGCAGTGACCAGTTGTGCCACGTTGTCGGCCAGATGGCCCTGATGATGTTCGGCAATGATCAGCACGCTCATGGCAGCACCTTCGCTTCGTGTTTGAGTTTGTCCACCAGCTCATCCACCGAGCCCACCTTGATCCCGGCGCTGCGGGCTGGCGGCGCCATCACCCCGAGCAGGCGGGTCTGGTTGGCCACCTCAACGGCGAGTGTCGAGAACGGGGCGCTATCCAGCGGCTTGCGCTTGGCCTTCATGATATTGGGCAGCGAGGCAAAACGTGGTTCATTCAAACGCAGATCGGCGCTCACCACCGCAGGCAGCGGCATGCCGAGGGTCTCCAGCCCGCCGTCGATTTCGCGGGTCACCAGCAGTTCCCCCGCGGCCACCTTAAGGACGGACGCGCAGGTCGCCAGCGGCCAATCATTGAGGGCTGCCAGTATCTGGGCCACCTGATTGTTGTCCGAATCAATGGACTGTTTGCCGAGCAGCACCAGATCCGGCAGCTCCTGCTCACACACCTTGTGCAAGGCGCGGGCAACGGTGAGCGGTGTAAGCGTCTCGTCAGTCACATAATGACGAGCCCGATCCGCCCCCAGTGCCAGCGCATGGCGCAGCTGCTCGGCCGCCGCGTCAGGGCCGAAGGTCACCACCACCAGCTCGCTGGCAATACCCGCTTCCCGCAGCCTGACCCCCTCCTCCACCGCAATTTCACAAAAGGGGTTGATCCCCATCTTCACATTGGCGAGCTCCACGTCGGAGCCGTCTCCCTTCACCCGGATCTTGACGTTGTAGTCGACTACCCGTTTGATCGCGACCAGCAGCTTCATGGGGTCATGCCTCGTCTGTTTGGATTGAATTCATTAGATTGCCTCTGCACTTGTTGCAGTACGCCTTTGCCTGATTTTTTGCTTTTTCTTGCTCAGTTTTGCTTACAACCGCTTTACGTTTACGTAAACTACCAGCATTACCCTAGGCCAACCAGAGCGCAGAGGCAAGATGGAACGGGAAGCAATGGAATTTGATGTCGTCATCGTCGGCGGCGGTCCGGCGGGGCTCACTGCAGCCATCGCCCTGAAACAGCAGGATGCCACTCTATCTGTCTGTCTGCTGGAGAAAGGGGCCGAAATTGGCGCCCACCTGCTCTCCGGCGCCCTGTTTGATCCCGTCGCCTTGCAAGAGCTGCTGCCGGATTGCTGGCAGCAAGCGCCGCTTGGCGTGCCGGTCAGCGACGATCAGGTACATCTGCTGCAAAGCGAGCAACGCTCCCTGCAACTGCCCGCCTGGGCGGTGCCACCCCGGATGCACAATGAGGGCTGTCACATCGTCAGCCTCGGCAACCTTTGCCGCTGGCTCGGCCAGCAGGCGGAAAAACTGGGAGTCGAAATATACCCGGGGTTTACCGCCAGCGAACTTATCATGGAAGCGGGCCGGGTCAAGGGGGTTATCACCGGCGATCTGGGGCTGGATCGGGCAGGCAACCCGAAAGCGGATCATGTGCCCGGCATGGCGCTGCTCGGCCGCTACACCCTCTTTGCCGAAGGGGCTCGCGGCCATCTCGGCAAGCAGCTGATCGCCGACTTCAATCTGGCAAATCCTGCCCAGCCCCAGCACTATGCCATCGGCTTCAAGGAGCTGTGGCAACTGCCAGCAGGTCGGGGGAAAGCAGGACAGGTGCTGCACGGCAGTGGCTGGCCCCTTGGCAAGCAGGGCGGCGACGATAGCCACGGTGGTTTCTATCTCTATCAAATGGAAGGGGATCAGGTCGCGGTCGGGCTGATTGTCGATCTCAACTACCAGAATCCCTGGCTCAGCCCGTTCGACGAATTCCAGCGCCTCAAGCATCACCCGCTCATCGCCGACCTGCTGCAAGGGGGAGAGCGCATCAGCTACGGTGCTCGCGCCATCACCAAAGGGGGCTGGCACGCCCTGCCCCGCATGCACTTCCCGGGCGGCCTGCTGATCGGTTGTGATGCGGGCACACTGGATTTTTCCCGCATCAAGGGGATCCACACCGCCATGAAATCTGGGATGCTGGCGGCAAAAACCGTCGCGATGGCACTGCGGGGGGGCGATGAGGGGGGACGGGATCTGGCCCAGTATGGTGACGAGCTGCAACAGAGCTGGCTGGCCCGCGAGCTCAAGGCGGCGCGCAACTTTGGCGCGGCTCTTCACAACTATGGTCCCTGGTTGGGCGGTGCCTTCAACTGGCTGGAGCAACGGCTGTTTGGCACAAACTCGCCCTTCAAGCTGCTCGATAAGGCTCACGACTACCGTCAGCTGCGCGTGGCCAGCCGCTGCGAGCCCATCCATTATCCCAAACCCGATGGCAGACTGAGCTTTGACAAGCTCTCGTCTGTGTATCTGGCCAACACCAGTCACGACGAGGATCAGCCTTGCCACCTCAAGCTGCAGGACGAGCGCATTCCGGTCGAGGTCAATCTGCCCACCTGGGCCGAACCCGCCCAACGCTACTGCCCGGCCGGGGTGTTTGAAGTACTGGAAACGGAAGATGCGGCCAAACTGCAGATCAATGCCGCCAACTGCATTCACTGCAAGACCTGTGACATTAAAGATCCCAGTCAAAACATCGTATGGACACCACCACAGGGTGGATCCGGGCCCAACTATCCCAATATGTGATGAACTACAGCGATACCAAGATGTGGTGACATCAAAACCCTGTTCCTGATATCCATCCCCCCCTGCTTGGTGCGGGCTCGACCCCGCACGGCCGCTCAGCTGATCCGACCTCGCTGATTTTTTAAACAAACACGCCAGACCCCCTATGAATTGGCCCTGACAAGCGCGGCCCGCCCCTGTATAGTTCGCCGCATTCAGGTTTTCCATCGGCCCGTTTTGCTTATCCACGGGATCGCTTTCTGTGCGATCTAGGCCGCATGACCTGTGCAACCATCCCTGATGACCCATGACTTTTTAAGGGGGGACAGATGATCACCGCCTACATTCTCAATAACAAGGTGCTGGACATAGTCACGCTCGGGCCTGACGACATAGTGCCTGACAACACGATCTGGCTGGATGCCTACAAACCAGACACGGCAGAGCGAGAATGGTTGACGGGCCTGTTTCTGGAAGAGGTTCCCGACAAGGAAGAGCTTGACGACATCGAAGCATCTGCCCGTTTTTACTGGGATACCGATGGTCTGCACATTCACTCTCTGTTTCCCCAGCGGATCGGCCGTGACACCAAGGGTGTCCACGTATCCTTTACCCTGCGCAACAACCTGCTGATCAGTATTCGTGAAGATGATATCGGGCTGGTGCGCCTGCTACGCCACTATATGCGCCAGGATCGGCTGGAGGTGGAAGATGCCCTCGATGTGTTGCTCGAGGTGCAAAACCTCAAGGTAGAGTACCTCTCTGACCTGATCGAAGATGGTTACAAGACCCTGGAAAACACCGCGGATCAAATCTTCGAGCCTGATCAAATCAATTCAATGCTCAAGGAGCTGATGGCGCAGGAAGAGGCCAACGGCCAGATCCGTCTCTCCCTGCACGATACCCGCCGTGCCCTGCGTTTCCTCAAACGCAGCCTGCGCCAGCGCATGAGCCTGGAGCAGAACAAGTGGATTGACGAGATGCTGCACGACGTGGAATCGCTGTTGCCTCACACCCAGTTCCTGTTCGACAAGATCAACTTCCAGCTGGAGGCCTCCATGGGGGTCACCAATCTGGAGCAGAACAAGGTGATCAAGATCTTCTCGGTTGCTGCGGTGATCTTCCTGCCGCCGACCCTGATCGCCAGTATCTACGGCATGAACTTCGGCCGGATGCCGGAGCTCGCCTGGGAGTATGGTTATCCCATGTCGCTGGTGCTGATGGTGATGTCATCGCTTGGCACCGGCCTCTTCTTCAAGCGCAAAGGCTGGCTATAAGGCCGCTGACGCACGCTGCGATATCTGCAGAAACAGATTGGGGGGCATGGCCCCCCGATTAATTCACGCAGCTCCCAACGCCTTGCAAAGGGCTCTTCGTCGCCCCATATCCCCTCTATCACTCCATTCACGTGGATAACGGGCAACCATGACCCTCTACCCCGAACACCGATATGACGATCACGGCCAGTTACGCCCGCCCCTCTGGTTCTGGCCCATCGCCCTGCTGCTGACCCGCTCGGTCTGGCTGTTTCTGATGGCTGGGGTCACCCGCGAGAGCGGTAGCGAGATCCTGACCCTCTTCTATCCGGACAAGATCACCCTCTACATCAGTCTGCTGACCGACGTGCCCGCCATGCTGGCGCTGCTCGCCTGCGGGGGGACCTATCAGCAGACCCAAAGCATCCGCGCCAGACTCAGGCGCCACAGCCCGCTGCTGCTACTCTGCTCTGCCGTCAGCGGCCTGCTGATGCAACTGCATAGCCTCAATCTGCAAAAATGGTCGTTCAGCTGGCCCACCGCGCTGGTGCTGGTCGCCAGCCTCTGGGCCCTCTGGTATCTGCTGCGCAGTCGCCAGCTGCGGGAATATGCCGCAGACCAGCCCCACTGACGGACGGGGCTGACATCTATTGGCGAGTAACCCGGATCTGCAGGGTCTGGCGCTCGCTCTGACTGCCTCGCCCTCCCTGTAGCTGGGTACCAAGGCGGCTCCCCTGATCCGCTGAGCTGGTCGAAAGTTCCCCTACCGTCAGCCACTGGCCCGGGGCCCCGCTCACTTCGGTGGCACTCTGTCCCGTGCTGATGGTGCCCTGCTCCAGCCTCGCCTGCTCGCTGCTCAGCGCAATCTGCACCCGATCGCCAATCAAGGTGGCCGTGGCATAGAGGCCGTTGATCAGCGGCATCATCCCCACCACGGCGCCCCCGTTCCACTGATAGAAGGTCACCGGCTGATAGGAGCCCATCTGCAGCAGCACGGGACGACCCGAAAGCCCACGCACCTGCCAGCTGTCGTTCTGGCTGAGCTGATACTGCTCGGCATTGCCATCGAGCAGCCACTGCCGTTTGGCCTTGTCGCGACTGATTGAGCCCCCCAGTTGCTGACCGCTGGCGGCACCATCGACCCGCCACTCGATAAGCAGGCTTTGCGGCGGCTGGTTGATCTGCGCCAACGTGGCTTCGGCCTCCTGCAGCTGGGCTGGCGTTCCGCTCAGCACCAGCTGATTGCCCATGGCACTCACCCCAAGCTGGGGATAGATCTCCTTGAGGGTCTGCACCGCCGCCTGAGCCTCGAAGACCGGAATCACTTTCACCTCGGCCCACAGCAACGGGCTCCAGAGCCCCATCATGCAGCCAAGCCACAGCAGCACCCTGCGGCCAACCTTGCTCATCCGAACCATTGCGCTCTCCTCGCTCTCTGTGCTCTTCTCGTTCTCTGTTCTCTCTCTGCTCAGGCGTAGACCCACGCCAGCAGCCAACGGCCTGCCCTACTCTGTTCACCCGTCGATGATGAACCCGACGGTTGCCAAAAAACAACCGGGAATGCAGCAACCCCGTGCTTTCCCACGGTATGAGGCTCTCAATCCACGCCCATTATCGCGTAAGATAGCGCCATCATATTTGCCCAAGCGGAATCCATCATGTTGAAACAGCTGCTGTTACTCCCCCTCGCCCTGCTGCTGGGGGCCTGCTCACTGACCCAGTACAACGTCAGCGAGGCCGAAATCAACCAGTACCTCAAAGATCAGGTCTCTTTTGAAAAACAGCTGGGGATCCCCGGCATCATGTCGAGCAAGATCCGTCTGGACGAGATGCAGAGCCGTATCGGCCGCAAGCAACCGGATCGCATCGAACTGGATGCCGCTGGCGACCTGCAGGTGAGCAGCCCCCTTGGCAGCCAGCAGATGAAGATCCGCTTTATCCTGAGTGCCCGCCCGGACTATGTGGCCGATCAGGGCGCCATCTACTTGCGCGACCTTGAGCTGGTCTCGGTCAAGACCGAGCCTGCCGATATCGGGGCCGCCCTCACCCCGCTGCTGCCCACCTTCAATCAGTCGCTCTCCCTGTTCCTGTCGCAGACCCCGGTCTACCGCCTCGACAGCAGCCGCAAGAACGAAGCCAGGATCAAGGATAAGGTCGAAGCCCTCAAGGTAGAGCCGGGCCGTCTGGTGATCCCGTTCAAGGTGCTCTGATCCCCGCCGCACTGGCACTTTCATCGCAATAAACAGATAACCGTCCTCTTCGACAGCGCACATCCGGTTTAACGTGCTGCCGATCAGGGCGGTTTTTTACTTCTCAAGTCCCCTCCAACACAGCATAATGCAGACCATTCTCATTTAGATTCGTCATGAGAAGCGTCAATAATAAAACCAATGGTGAGAAGGGACATGAGAAAAACCGTACTGGTTCAGGCGATCGCCTGCGCACTGATCAGCGGCGCCGCACACGCTGCCGTCAAGGTCGAAGACAAAACATTCAATACCGCCGCCAACATGCTGGCCTATACCGAATTCGAGCTCTCCGGTGAGCCGCTGGCCGAAGCGCTGGGGCTGGATCTGGATGTGCTGGATGCCAACCGTGCCGATGAGCCGACCCTGTTCGACTTCGCCGCTGGCATCGAATCCTACGAATACTCCGAAGAGGCGATGTACGCCCTCAACTACCAATCCGGCATGGGCCCGCATCTGGTGAACGGGCCGCAAAACCTGGCCCGTGGCGGCACCATGGCCGATCTCGGCAAACGGGTGATGGCCATGGCTGACGCAGTTGGCTTCCCGGCTGATGAAGTGCCGCAGGGCATGTATCCCCTCTCCCTGCCTTACGCCTCCGCCAATCCGGAGTTGGCCCAGGCGGTCAACGCCACCCCGGTCAATGGCGACCAGATCACCATCAAGACCGCCAAAGGTACCGAAAAAACCGTCAAGACCCAGGTGCCCGCCTACTTCCGTGACTACAGCACCCTGCGCTGGAGCGGCAGTGACAACCTGCTGGTGCCCGCAGCCGTGGGCGGCATCCTGCTCAAAGAGGTGATGTGGTCGCAAGACTTCCTCGGTGGCATGCACGTGGCCGAAACTGATGAAGAGGTAGAAGCGGCCTCCACCACCATGGATCAGGATGGCAAGCACAAGCTGGGCGTCTCTGCCGCTGACGGCTTCAACGGCATGATGCTGACTGAACAATCCATCGACAAGCTGGCCATCATGCAGAACCAGCTCGGCTTCGATGGCAAACAACTGGGGACCAAGATCACCCCGCAGTACGATCCGGCCAAGGGCGTTGTCTACTTCCCCCATCAGGTGAAAGTGACCGAAACCAGCAACAACGATGCCGGTGCCATCGGCAAGCTGGAGGTGGTGGATGGCTCCGCCCAGCTGCGCGATGCCTGGATGATGCTGTGGCCGCTCTCCGAGTTCTATGCCTTCAGCGATCAGCGCAGCGCCAATACCAACCAGAACCCGGCCTTCCACGCCGTGTTTGACGGCGCACCGTTTGCCGCCGCACCGGCTGCCAACCAGGCCAATGACTTGGGCAAGGCCGTCGCGGGCAGCGATGCCTTCTCGCTGGCGATCAATCTCTCCAACCTCACCTTCAAGAACCTGGCCGCCCTGCACTTTGATGCCAAGACCGGCACCCTGGTCGATAGCTGGCAAGCGGGCAAACAGGGCAAGCACGTCACCACCTTTGACGCCGCTTACGCCCTGGTCGCCCTGCAGATCTTCCAGCGCGCTCAGGATGCGCTGCCGGTCGGTTACGCCGCCGGTGACAATGGCGAGCTGAACCTCAAGACCAAGCAGGGTCAGCAGGCGCTCGAGCTGATCCGTAAACAGGCCGATTTCATCCTTGCCAATCTCAAGGGCAAAAATGGTCTGGTGCATGACGGCATCACGCTGGGTGGCAAGCTCGATGCAGGCCACTCCATCGATGCGCAGTTCGCGGCCATCCGTGGCCTGACCGCCGCGTTCCTCGCCACCTCCGATGCCAAATACCGCACCGCCGCCCGCGAGTTGTTCATCGCCGCCGACAAGGCCTACTTCAATGCCAAAGCAGGTACCTGGCTGGCTGGTAAACAGGATGCATACACCCCCTGGACCCAGGCTGCCATCTCCGGCGCCCTGCGCTCTGCCATGCTGAACCTGCGCAACGAAGGGGCCGAGCTGGCGCCCGAGCTGGAGCTGGCCAAGCTGACCGGCCAGTATGTCAGCTGGTTCCGTGGCACCGTCAACGGTGGCATGCAGATGGCCGAGTGGATCGGTGACTCCGGCGAGAACATCATCGAAGGTGCCGGCAGCGACACCGATGAAGATGGGGTACCGCAAGTGACTGCCGCTGGTGGCAAACACGGCACCGCCATGGTGATGGCCGCCAAAGCGGTGGTCAGCGAATAATCATCGCCATTCACCCACATGTAAAAGGGAGCCAATTTGGCTCCCTTTGCATTACAGCGTCTGACACAGTTTCAAGGTACTTTTTTCACAACCCGGCTAAACCAGCTTGTCCAGCATCTCCTTGGTCACCAGCACGATCCCCTGCTCGGAGCGGTAGAAGCGGCGGATATCCTCATCGGCATTCTCGCCCACAACCAACCCATCGGGCAACACACATCCCTTATCCACCACCACCCGACGCAGACGGCAACCAGCCCCCACTTCAACCCCCGGGAAAATGATCGCCTGATCCAGGGTACAAAAAGAGTGGACCCGCACATTGGTAAAGATCACCGAATTGAGCACGAAGGAGCCACTGACGATGGCGCCGCCAGCAAACATCGAGTTGATGGTCATGCCGTGCTGACCGTTGCGGTCCTGCACAAACTTGGCCGGTGGCGTCAGGGTCTGGCTGGTCCAGATAGGCCAGTTTTCATCATAGATATCGAGTTCGGGCACCACAGAGGCGAGATCCATGTTCGCCTCCCAGAATGAATCCAGGGTCCCTACATCACGCCAGTAAGGCGCTTGCCCCTCACGGGCACCCACACAAGACATATTGAAGGGATGGGCATAGGCCTTGCCTTCCTCAACGATACGGGGGATCAAGTCCATCCCGAAGTCGTGTTTGGAGTCCTGATTGAGAATGTCTTCTTCCAGCAGTTGATAGAGATACTCGGCCTCGAAGATATAGATCCCCATGGAGGCGAGGGAGCGATCATCCCGACCCGGCATGGCGGGCGGATTGGCCGGTTTCTCTACAAAGGCGCGGATCTTGCGCTGCTCATCAATGTCCATGACCCCGAAGGCTGACGCCTCGGCCCGTGGCACCTCGATACAGGCCACCGTCACCTTGGCGCCAAGGCGCACATGGTCGAGCAGCATGGCGGCGTAGTCCATCTTGTAGATGTGATCCCCCGCCAGCACCACTATGTATTTGGGGCCGTAGTCACGAATGATATCGACGTTCTGATAAATGGCATCGGCGGTACCGCGATACCAGTGCACTTCGTCCACTCTTTGCTGGGCAGGCAGCAAATCGATGAACTCGTTCATCTGATAACGCAAGAAGGACCAGCCCGATTGCAGGTGACGCAGCAGGCTGTGAGATTTGTATTGTGTCACTACACCCACCCGGCGGATCCCCGAGTTGATACAGTTGGATAGCACAAAATCAATGATCCGGAATTGGCCACCGAAATGGACGGCAGGCTTAGCACGGTTAGCGGTCAACTGCTGCAAGCGACTGCCACGTCCACCCGCCAGCACCAGTGCCATACTCTGATTTAACAATTGTCGTGCTTTGGCACTATTTTCTGGCTCTAGCAACATGATTTACCTCTGCCCTGTTTGATCTATTTTCAACCTATCTTCGCTGGTTTAGATGATGCTGAAAGTGGTTTCACTCACATTTAACCGATCTCAATTGACCCTTTTAACCGAGTTGCGAGGAATAGCATGATTTGATCTGCAAGCTTGGTTAAAATTCCCCCATAAAAGCAGCCACTTCAAGGATGACAAGATGGTTCACAAGCTCGGACGCCCCCTATTTCTGATCGCCATCATAGTGACCATACCCCTGCTACTCCTGCAAGCAGTTTGGTTGGCCCTTCAGAGCACACCGCTCACCATGGCCATTATTCTGGCCACCACACTGCTCGGCATGATCTTGCTGCTGATGCTGGCCATTCGCACCATGGATGGCATGCTCCAGCATCAGGAGCTCACCTGGGTCAAGGCGATCAGGGGCCGGGATCCCGCACAACTCGATGACCCCGCCTCACAAGAGGTGCTGCAACAGCTGCTGGAGCAGTTTGACAGTGCCGAACAGAGTGCCCATCGCCAACTGACCGAACTGAGCAATCTGGCTACCACCGACGAACTGACCCAGCTACTCAACCGCCATGCGTTTCGCCGTGACATGACCGAGCTGCTGCAGCGGGATCAGGATACCCAGACCGCCACCCTGGTGCTGATCCGTGCCACCGAGCTTGGCAAGATCAATGCCCAGCGTGGCTTCCAGTCCGGTGATGCCTACATCAAGGACATGGCAACCCTGATCAAGCGAGTCGTGAGCCGCTTCCCGGGCAATCAGGTCTATCGCATCTCGGGGGCCGACTTTGCAGTGCTGGTCCAGCCGGTCGCCAATATCCCACCCCATTTGCTGGGGCAGGATTTGAAGATGGCCTTCGATCACTATCAGGATCAACATGAACTGGAGAGCACAGCCTACTCGGGGCTGACCAAACTCAACAGCGGCCAGAAAATCGAAGCGGTACTGGCCAGAGCCGATCTGGCGCTGGCACGCGCCCAGACCGAGACCATCAATGGTTGGGCTATTCAGCAAGATGACAATGTTTCTGACCTGCAGGGACAACATCACTGGCGCGAAGTGCTGACCGAGGTACTGGCACAGGAGCGCCTCAGCTTTACCTATCAACCGATCCAGCCACTGCATCGCAGCATGCTGGCCTACAACGAGATCTACACTCGCTTCAGTGGTAACGATGGTACAGCCCTGCCCACTGACACCCTGTTTGCCATGGCACAGCGACTCGATCTGGTGATGCGACTGGAACAACTGGTCATTACCCACATCATGCGTCAGTACCGAGCTTTTGGTGCGAATCAGAGCCGTTGGGGGATCAACCTCTCCCCCAATCTGCTGCAAAACAGTGCCTTTTTGATCTGGCTCGACCGCCAGTTGATCAAGGATCCCAACACCAGTGCCAATCTGGTATTCGAACTGGATGAAGAAAACCTTGAGCGCAACCTGACCGGTGCCAAGCGGGTGTTTGAGCTACTGCGCCGCAACGGCAGTCGCTCGGCCATCGCCAACTTCGGCAAGGGGATCGGCTCCTTCACCCTGTTTCGCGAACTCAAACCCGACTATATCAAGCTGGATCCGGCCCTGATCACCGGACTGGAGCAGGATCAGACCAATCAGCAGTTCGTGCGGATGATTGTTGATGTGTCACACCGGATGGGATGCCAGGTGATTGCAGAAGGAGTAGAGCAGCTTGGCCAGAAGCAGCTGCTGCAGGGGATGTATGTGGATGGCTTGCAGGGCTATCTGATCGCCCGGCCGCAACCGTTGCGACCGGATATCAGCCAGATCGGACTGTTTACTGAGGATGTTTCAACTTCAACAGAGTCAGAATGATGTCGTTGAGCTGGCGGTAACGTTCCAGCTCCTTCTGATCGTAGCGGGTCGCCAGCGTGGTGGGGTTATGGCGGTTTTTGAGGTAACGGTTGATCTGCAACCGGTTGAACCCCGCCACCTGATAGACCTGCCCCAACAGGGTATTGAGCTCATCATGCGCCAGACCGGCTCGGGCCAGATATTGGGTATCGGCCGGACTCTCGGTCTGGTGGCTCCACTTGCCGATACGACCGCTCTCCTGCAGATAGCTCAGCCACTGCTCGAGATACAGCGGCTTGCAGCCCGCCAGCAGACTGAAAAATCCCACCGCATCGCAACGGCAGCCGCTCAAGAGTATCACCGCCAATTCATCGTCGTCACACTGGAAGGTCACAGGCCCGGCTTGCGCCCAGTCAAGCGCCTGCAGCCGGATCTCGGCTCGTCCTCCCGCCACTCCTGTTACGTCGAATACAAACATGGCGCGCCCCCTTTGGCAAAAGGTTGATGATGGACCATACCCCAGGCAGGTGCAAAGGCAAATCGTCGTTAAAGCCATCATTGGGCCCAATCGACCATAAAAAAGACCGGTATCCTCGCAGATACCGGTCTTTAACCAAGGATGGGCCTATCTTGTCAGACCATCAATGGAGGTGCTTTCAGGCGTTCAGTTCTACCAGTGCCTTGGCCAGCTCGATGGGTTCAAGCTCCTGGCCTTCCAGATCGGCGTTCCAGTTCGGGCCGACCAGTACATCGTCTTCATCCAGATCGTTGATCCAGATATCAAGGAACTCTTCCAGCTCGATCACTTCCGGCTCATAGTCAGCCCACTCGTCCACACAGTGCAGACGGGCATCTTCTTCGGCAGACCAGAGCGGCATCACGTCAGCATCTTCAAATTCGGCGGAACGGCAGACGACCCAGTCTTCCCCATAGCGCAAACCCCACACCTGACCCGACTCGCGGACTTGTTCGATAAACAGTTGGAAATTGGCGTCAAGGTTGTCGTTAAGCATGCTCATGGGGCTCTCTCTTTCTTTCGGGTGCTGCGGCATTGTCGGGCGACAATACGATGGCCAAATGGTGTCGTAAAAGTGACATGGACTCAAGCATATTGGGGTTATTGATGGAAAAAAGCCGGGATAACCGCCATTTGCCTGCAAAAGCGCCTCCCGGGGGAGGCGCGTTATAACAACCCGGGATCAACGCTCCCAGTAAACCTCTTCCAGGCTGTCCTCTTTCTCCGGCAAGCCGCGAGAAAGACGAGGGCTGCTCTGGGCCAGCACTTCATAGCTGACTCGGTTGGCGTACTTGCACACCTGAGCCAAAGAGGAGTAGGTCAGGAACTCGGAGATATGCTTGGCGGAGTTGGGCACATTCATCCGGTGATAGGAGTTTGCCACCATGTCGTGCAGCACGGCAGATAGGGCGCCATCCCCTGCCCCGTTGGTGTTCTTGATCTTCTCCGGGCCACCCATGTACGGGGAGATGTGGGAGTAGATCCGGGCAGGCTTGCGGCACTTAGCGCGGGCCATCGGGCGGCTGAACTCATACATGTTGAACTCGGGGATAACGCCAGGCAACAGGGTATGGGTGGTTTCGCGCTTGTAATCTTCGTCGGTGTAGCTCGCCATATAGAGGCCAATGGGGCCCGCGGTGCAGAGCACCATGTCGGCCCAGTCGAGCGCCTTGTCGGCAGCACCGAGTGGATCTTTGATCCCGGTAAGGGCCTCACCTTCATCTTCGTTCATCGCCAGCACGGTCACGTTCTCGGCAATGAAGTCACGCCACCACTGGGGGTTTTCGTCGATGACAAAGCGGGTACCCAAGGTCAAGATGACCGGCACCCCGGCCTCGCGAGCATGGCGAACGGCGGCCATCGCGGCCTCTTTCATCGGATCACCATCATCACCACGCACCAGATAGGCGGTGATCACCAGGGCCGAAGCACCTTTGATCACCTCTGCAGGGATATGATTGACATCCAGCTGGTTCATCTTGCCGGCGTTGATACCAAAGCTGCGCTCACCGCACTCGGTGATGAAGGTAAAACAGCGACCGATGGGGCCATCGACCGGCTGCAAATAGTCGAGATTGACGCGGGAAGAGGTGTTGCACAGATAGCGGTAGGCGTAGCAGCCGATGCGAATATCCTGACTCATCACACCCAGCAGGATGGAGTGAGAATCCGCCAGCACCGAGTAGTTGTGAACCGTGTTGCCGATGGTGCCACCGGCAAACTCGCTCACCACCATATTGTTGGCTTTGAGCTCATCATAAATCCGTTCAGCCACGTCATCCTTGATCACCACAGAATGACCTTTGCTCAAACCATAACGGGTCAGAAAGTCTTCATCCACATGGGCTTCGATATCTACCAGGGTCTGATCGATCCCGACCACATAGGCTTTGCCCAATTCGGTCAACAGCGGATTGTGCGATACCAGCGGATCACGTCTGTCGACAGGGAAATAGTGTTTGGACTTGCGCTGACCGGGAAATTTCATGGCAATGTTCTGTGCTCTGGGGGAAAGAGGGGCGGGATTTTAACACAATCCGCCGCCCCGAAAAGTCGCCCTGATTAAATTATGGGGTCAGTATAGCCAAGGGCTATCAGAGAAAACGTTTGTCTTTTCACCATAAAAAAACCACCCCGCACGGGGTGGTTCTCACGCACAAAAAAGCATCGGTTTTCAGGCTGCCACAACGCCTTGCAACAGGGCCAGCACCGAGAAAAGCCCGAGGGCGAGCCAAAACAGCAAGGTCCCCAGAAAACGGGGGACATTGGGCGCTTTCGGGATCTGGATACCGATGGCATGGAGGATGCGGCCGACCAGCAACATGGCACCGCCGGCATGCAACCAGAGCGCATCCGCACCGGCAAGCTCACACAGCGCCATCAGCAGCAGGGTCAGCGGTACATACTCGGCGAAGTTGCCATGAGCACGGATCGCCGCCAGCAGCTCGGGAGCCTCCCCCTGCCCTATCATCACCCCGAACTGGGCGCGGCGTCTGACCACCCAAAAAGAGAGCCCCAAAAACAGCAACCCCAGCAGGCCTGCATAAATCAGCGTGATATGGATCATCTTGTCACTCCTGCTATTACAAGGTGCACTCAGGCCAGCTCGCGGCAGATCAGAGAGACCATCATCCTGATATGGGCCTGATCGCTGTTGAGTGCCGGAATATATTCAAATTGTTCGCCACCCGCTTCCATGAAAATCTCCCGGTTCTGCACCTGGATCTCTTCCAGGGTTTCCAGGCAATCAGCAGAAAACGCAGGGCAGATCACATCGAGCCGCTTGATCCCGCTCGCTGGCAACCCTTCGATGGTCACATCGGTGTAAGGCTTGAGCCACTCCTCCTTGCCAAAGCGGGACTGGAAGCTGGCTGTCCATTGCCCCGCCGCCAGCCCGAGCGCCTCGGCCAGCAGGGCTGCAGTACTGCGGCACTGGTGGCCATAAGGGTCGCCTTCGTTCTCATAACGCTCGGGAATACCGTGGAATGACATCAGCAGGTGCTCGCCCTGGCCGTGCTGTTCCCAGTGACGGCGCACACTCATGGCCAGCGCCTGAATGTATTCGGGATGAGCGTGATAATCACGGATCAGCCGCACCACCGGCAGATTGCGCTCTTGCTTCATCGCCCGCCCCCACGCATCAAACACCGACGCCGTGGTGCTGACCGAATATTGCGGATAGAGCGGCAACAGGATCACCCGGTTGACCCCCTTGGCCTTGAGTGCTTGCCAGCCATCATTCACTGACGGGGAGCCATAGGTCATGGCCAGCTCCACCGGCACCTCGAGCCCTTCCCGCTTGAGCTCCTGCTCCAGCGCGGTGCGCTGCTGCTTGCTGATCACCATCAGCGGTGAGCCCTGCTCGGTCCACACCTGCTGATAGAGCTTGGCCACTTTGGGCGAGCGCGTCGGCAAGATGATGAAGTGCAGCAGCGGGCACCAGAGGTAACGGGGCAAGTCCACCACACGGGGATCGTGCAGGAACTGGCTGAGGAACGCTTTGACGGCGGCAGTGGTCGGCGCGGCTGGGGTACCCAGATTGACCAGCAATATTCCGGTTTTCGTGGTCACATTGGCTTCCTGTCTATCTGTCATGAACCAAAAAAGGCCCCGAGGGGGCCTTTTCTTCATTTACCTGATGGCACAGAGACGCTGTACCGACAGCAAAGATCAGCCCAGAATGGTGGCAAGCTGCTTGCTGACCAGATCAACCGGCTGGGTGCCGTCGATCTTGACGTAACGGGTGTGGCCTGCTTCAGCCTCTTTGCCGTAGAAACCGATCAGCGGCGCGGTCTGCTGATGGTATACATCCAGACGCTTGCGCACTGTGGTCTCTTCGTCGTCGGCGCGGATCACCAGATCTTCGCCGGTCACGTCATCCTTGCCTTCCACTTTCGGCGGGTTGAACACCACGTGGTAGGTACGGCCGGAGCCGGAGTGAACGCGACGGCCGCTCATGCGCTTGACGATCTCTTCGTCCGGCACCGCAAACTCCAGCACGAAATCAACCACTACACCGGCATCCTTCATGGCTTGCGCCTGGGGAATGGTGCGCGGGAAACCGTCCAACAGGAAGCCTTTCACGCAATCTGCTTGAGCAATACGCTCTTTGACCAGACCAATGATAATGTCGTCAGAGACCAGCTGACCTGCGTCCATCACAGCTTTGGCTTTCAGACCCAGCTCGGTGCCCGCCTTGATTGCTGCACGCAGCATGTCGCCGGTGGAGATCTGGGGAATACCGTGGTTTTCCATGATGAACTGAGCCTGAGTACCTTTGCCGGCGCCCGGAGCCCCCAACAGAACAATGCGCATACACGCTCCTATTGATTGGTTATTCAAATATTGCGAAGGCAAAAAAGTACACGGTTTCGCCCGTTTCTACAAGCTCGAGCCGCCTGAGTGAGCAGTTTCTCACCATTATTGCCCGCTGACCGAACAGGATTTCACCGTAAGGAAGATGCGCAAAAATAATGAGGGTTTACGCAGAGTGAGCAAATTGCCTGTCAGCAGGCTAGCGATAAAAAAATCCCGGCTCAGGGCCGGGAATTGCGCTCAAAAATAACTACTTGTCGCTCGTAGTAGGAACAGGGCAATCGTAGTTTGCCCACTGTGCGTCAACAACTGTCAGATATGACAGGGAGGCCGCTATGGAACCGGAACTGCGGATCCGGTGAGCAGATAAGCTCGGCTTCGAGTTTGCCAAAGAACGCCACCCGCTCGCTGATATCCTCCCCCGCATACTGTTCGGCCAGGTTCAGGTAATCCTGATAGTGGCGCGCCTCGGAGCGCAGTAAAGAGATATAGAAGCGGCTCAGCTCTTCATCCAGATGGGGGGCCAGCTTGGCAAACCGCTCGCAGGAGCGAGCCTCGATGTAGGCGCCGATGATCATCTTGTCGACAATGGTGGCCGGTTCATGGGTGCGCACATGCTGCATCAATTGGCGGGCATAACGGGAGGCCGTCACCGGCCCGTATTCGATGCCGCGGGCCTGCATGATCTCCAGCACCTGCTCGAAATGATGCAGCTCCTCCTGAATGAGCCGCACCATGGGAAACAGCAGCGGGTTGCGTTCCAGCTCGGCAAAGACGGTGCGATCAGACTCCCCCATGCTGCGTTTGCCCAGGATTTCGGCCTTCTCCGGGATGGCATCCAGCTCGCGATAGAACTCCAGTTTGGGCAGCAGATGACGCTTGCCCTTGGGCAGGCAGTAGCGGCGCACCAGACTGTGGGCGGTGAGCGCGGCCTTGGTCTCGCAGTTGGCGTGATCGATGAGCAGGGTCGGCAAACGGGCCGGATCCCGCGCTATCTCGACCCACTCATCCGGGGTCTCGCACTGCAGAAACTGGCGCACAGGGGCTAGCAGATCGTCCATCACAACTCTCGTCGGTTAAAAGCGTATCGGTCATACAGGTTGGCCCCTATGCTAACGGATCCTGCCTGACATGCCCATATCCAGCAAAATAAGTGCTTACTTTTCAATCTCATGCGCACTACTTTTGCCATCCCCCTCGAGCAGACATAACAATGGGGGCCTTCGCCCCCATCTCATCTCAAGCACCGCCAGCGAAAACGTTTAACTGCCTTCGTTAAAAATTTCCAGATTGCTGGTGCCTTCCTGCCATTCGCGCACCGCTTTGGTGTCATCGTTGCGCAGGGCATTGAGGTGATCCAGATAGGATTGGTCCACGTCGGAGGTGACGTAATGGCCGTTGAACACCGATGTCTCAAAGTGGCGCAGATCCGGGTTGAGCTCTCGCACCGCCTCTTCCAGATCTTCCAGATCCTGGAAAATCAGGCCGTCGGCACCAATCAGCGCGCACACCTCTTCCACTTCACGGCCATGGGCGATCAGCTCGTTGGCGGTGGGCATGTCGATACCGTAGACGTTGGGGAAACGGATCTCCGGCGCTGCCGAGGCGAAGTAGACCTTGGCGGCACCCGCTTCACGGGCCATCTGGATGATCTGCTCGGAGGTGGTACCACGGACGATGGAGTCATCCACCAGCAATACCTTCTTGCCCTTGAATTCGGAACCAATGGCATTGAGCTTGCGACGTACCGACTTCTTGCGCTGGGTCTGGCCCGGCATGATGAAGGTACGGCCGATGTAGCGGTTCTTCACGAAGCCCTGACGGTATGGCAGGTTGAGGGTGTGGGCTATTTCCAGTGCCACGTCACAGGAGGTCTCGGGGATGGGGATAACCACATCGACGTCGAGATCTTCCCATTCGCGGGCAATCTTCTGACCCAGCTTGCGACCCATGTTGAGACGAGCGGCATACACTGACACCTTGTCGATGCACGAGTCAGGACGGGCAAAGTAGACATATTCGAAGATGCAGGTACTCATCTGCGGATTCTCCGCACACTGCTCGGAGAAGAGCTGGCCCTGCTCGGTGATGTAGATGGCTTCACCCGGTGCAATATCCCGCACCGTCTCGAAACCGATGGCATCGAGTGCCACGCTCTCGGAGGCCAGCATGTACTCCAGATGCCCTTGCTCGTCCTGACGACGACCGAGGATCAGCGGGCGGATGCCGTTGGGATCGCGAAAGCCAATCAGGCCATGACCAATCACCAGCGAGACCACCGCATAAGCGCCGCGGATCTGCTGATGGGTTCTGCGCACCGCAGCGA
The DNA here is from genome assembly GCF_000820145.1 of Aeromonas sobria. Taxonomy (GTDB): domain Bacteria; phylum Pseudomonadota; class Gammaproteobacteria; order Enterobacterales; family Aeromonadaceae; genus Aeromonas; species Aeromonas sobria. The sequence continues at coordinate 185,033 of NZ_CDBW01000044.1, forward strand.
AGATATCTTCGGGACGCAGAGCCATCTTGTCGCAGAGATCCAGCTCGTGGGCCAGCACATTCAACAACACTTCCGAATCAGAGGTGGTATTGATGTGACGGCGGGCAACCTTGAACTGCTGCTCTTTGAGATCCTTGGCGTTGGTGAGGTTGCCGTTATGGGCCAGTACCATGCCATAGGGAGAGTTCACATAAAAAGGTTGGGCTTCCGCGGCACTGGAACTGCCTGCGGTGGGGTATCTGACATGACCTATGCCAATGTTCCCCTGCAGACGCTGCATATGACGCACTTCAAACACATCCTTCACCAGGCCATTGGCCTTGCGTTGCCGGAAGTTTCCACTATCAATGGTCACGATCCCGGCGGCATCCTGTCCCCTGTGCTGCAACACCGTCAAGGCGTCGTAGAGGGCCTGATTGACGGGGGTGGTGCCAACTATACCGACAATACCGCACATGTCTTTGCTACCTCGAAGTCACTGTACCTGTTGAAGAAAGCTTGATGAGTTCAACATGAACCCGAAAAACCACTGGATCACCGGTTTGAACTCCGGCACCAGTTTGGACGCCACCCACCAGTCGCTCTGGGAGAGGCTGGTGAAGGTATCCATAAAAAACAACAGGGCACTGACAATCAGTACCCCGCGAATTGCACCGAAGCAGACCCCCAGCACCCGATCGGTGCCAGAGAGCCCGGTTTTTTCAACCAGCAACCCCACTACGTAGTTCACCACTCCCCCCAGGATCAGGGTCGCGACGAACAAGGCCGCAATAGCCAGCCCATTGCGCACCATGGCATCGGAGAACGAAGTGAAATAGACGGCGAGATCGGGATAGAAATGGCTGGCAATAAAGAAGGCGATAAACCAGGTGACAAGAGACATGGCCTCCTTGACGAAGCCGCGCACCAGGCTGATGAGAGCAGAAAAACCGACGATGCCGATGATGGTGTAATCAATCCAGACCATAGAAAAAGATGTCCTGCGAAATTGCGGCGCAGTCTAACAAAAACGATTGCGCATTGCTTGATAAAATTGTGTTAACTGTTCAAAGCGGTGCCGAACAGCCGATTTTTTTGACCACTAAAACAGGTGGCCGGCGCCAGAATGCACAACGCCATGGCAATGCCATGGCGTTGTGGTCAGCAGCGTGAGCTTACCCGATGTGGGTCAGGCCACCCATGTAGGATTGCAGCGCAGCTGGGATGGCGATGCGGCCATCTTCCTGCTGGTAGTTCTCCATCACGGCAACCAGAGTACGACCCACCGCCAGACCGGAACCGTTCAAGGTGTGCAGCAGCTGCGGCTTGCCGTCGATGCGCACGCGAGCCTGCATGCGGCGCGCCTGGAAGTCGGTGCAGTTGGAGACAGAGGAGATCTCGCGGTAGGTGTTCTGGGCCGGCAGCCACACTTCCAGATCGTAGGTCTTGGAGGCGCAGAAGCCCATGTCACCAGTGGAGAGCGCCATCACGCGATACGGCAGCTCCAGCAGTTGCAGTACCTTCTCGGCGTGGCCGACCATCTCTTCCAGCGCTTCCCAGGATTGCTCCGGGTGAACCAGCTGAACCATCTCGACCTTGTCGAACTGGTGCATACGGATCAGGCCACGGGTATCACGACCGTAGGAACCGGCTTCAGAACGGAAGCAGGGGCTGTGAGCGGTCATCTTGATCGGCAGCTCTTGCGCGTCAAAAATCTCGTCACGGGCCATGTTGGTGAGCGGTACTTCAGAGGTCGGGATCAGCGAGAACTTGCGCACCTTGCCCTCTTCTTCCCCTTCGCCCTCGATACCGGTGTTAAACAGGTCTTGAGCAAATTTTGGCAACTGACCGGTGCCATAGAGGCTGTCCGGGTTGACCAGATAAGGCACGTAGCACTCGGTGTAGCCGTGCTGCAGGGTGTGCAAGTCCAGCATGAACTGGGCCAGGGCGCGGTGCAGACGGGCAATCTGACCCTTCATCACCACGAAACGGGTACCGGAGAGCTTGACGCCATTCTTGAAGTCAACGCCCTTGGCCGCTTCGCCCAGATCGATATGGTCGCGTACCGGGAAGCTGAACTCGCGCGGGGTACCCCAGCGACGTGCTTCCACGTTGTCATTCTCGTCACGGCCAACCGGGGTGGTCTCGCTCGGCAGGTTCGGGATCGCATCAGCAATGGCTTTCAGTTGAGCCAGCAGGGCATCCAGCTCGACCTTGCTGGTCTCCAGCTCGTCGTTGATCTTGGTCACTTCAGCCTTGAGCGGGGCAACATCTTCACCACGACGGGCAGCTTCACCGATGGATTTGGAGCGGGCGTTGCGCTCGGCCTGCAGCTCCTGAGTGCGGGACTGCAGATCCTTGCGTTTCTCTTCCAGAGCATTGACAGCCACTACGTCCAGAACGTAGCCACGTGTCGCCAGACGAGCGGCAGCCTCTTCGATATCGCTGCGCAGATATTTGGGATCCAGCATGGTTTACCTACTTTTTTTAAAATGGGATCTGGGCCTGAGTCATCATGACGGGCTGGGAAACAGATCCGGAAGTTAACATCGGTTGGCGCACCCCAATCGTCTTCAGGATCGGGCCTTAACAATCAGGCCTTCGAAATCAGGAAGATGGCGCAAGGCCAAGACAAACGGGGTCGGATGGGCAGTGTAGCAGACCGCCCCCCCGCCCGAACAGGGACTATTTGTGTCGTTTTTACCGACGTTGGCACGCACACCGCCCTGCATATTCAAACGCCTGACCAATTTTCAGCCATGCGAGGTAACAAAGGGGCTATTTGCCCCGTTGCTGCGGGCTCTGCCGATCCAGCTCATGAAGATAATCGAGCTTCTGGCCGATCTGCTTTTCAAGGCCGCGATCGGTGGGCTGGTAGTACTGCTTGCCAGCCAGTTCTGGTGGGAGATAGTCCTCACCCGCGGCATAGGCGCCCGGTTCGTCATGGGCATAGCGATACTCGGCGCCGTAGCCCAGCTCGCTCATCAGCTTGGTGGGTGCGTTGCGAAGATGGGGCGGCACCTCGAAGTCAGGGAGGTTTTTGGCATCATTAAGTGCCGCCTTCCAGGCGGTATAGACCGCATTGCTCTTCGGCGCGCAGGCGAGATAGACGATCGCCTGGGCGATGGCGCGCTCCCCTTCCGCCGGACCGATCCGATGGAAGCAATCCCAGGCCGACAGGGCCACCTGCATGGCGCGCGGATCGGCATTGCCCACATCTTCCGAGGCAATCGCCAGCAAGCGGCGGGCAATATAGAGCGGATCGCAACCGGCGCTCACCATGCGGGCATACCAGTAGAGCGCCGCATCCGGCGCCGAGCCACGAATGGACTTGTGCACCGCCGAGATGAGGTCGTAGAAGTGATCCCCCCCCTTGTCGAAGCGGGCCACATGCTCCCCCACCACGGCGGCGAGCAGGGCACTGTCAATTTGCTTGTGACCGCTGCTATCTTGCTCGGCCATATCGGCCAACAGCTCCAGATAGTTGAGGGATTTGCGCCCGTCCCCATCCACCGCCTTGGCCAGCGCCTCTTTGACGCCGGGGGCAAAGGTAAGCGCCGGATCATTGAGACCACGGGGGTCCTGCATCGCCTGATCGATCATGGCGAGGATGTCGCGCTCTTCCAGCCGCTTGAGCAGATAGACCCGAGCCCGGGAGAGCAGTGCGTTATTGAGTTCGAACGAGGGGTTTTCAGTGGTGGCACCGATAAAGGTGATGGTGCCATCTTCGATATGAGGCAGGAACACATCCTGCTGGCTCTTGTTGAAGCGGTGCACTTCATCCACGAACAGTATGGTGCGTACCCCGCGCCAGCTGTTCTCCTTCGCCTTGTCGATGGCAGCGCGGATCTCCTTGATGCCGGAGGTGACCGCAGAGAGCCGCTCCACTTCCGCTTGGCAGTAATGGGCCATCAGCTCCGCCAGGGTGGTCTTGCCGGTGCCGGGCGGCCCCCACAGGATCATCGAGTGGCAGTGCCCCGCCAGGATCGCTTTGCGCAGGGGCTTGTCAGCCCCCAGGATATGTTGCTGACCGATATACTGGTCGAGGTTTTGCGGCCGCATCCGGGCCGCCAGCGGACGAAAGTCCGATGAGAAATCCAGCGACAAGTTGCTCATTTGTATTGACCGTTCAGTATCACGGATACCGCCATGGAAAAACGGTCCGACGAGAAATCCAATAAGAGGTTGCTCATCTGCATTGACCACCCAGCGTCACGCCACCCGCCTTTGGCAGACGCAGTGGCGAGCAATCCAACGACCGCAAGCTCATTAGCGCTGGTCGTCCAGCTCAACCCCCTTCGGGATCTTGAACACAAATTCGTTGCCCTTGAGCACCGGCTTGCGGTTGAAACTGCTCAGGGTGAATTCGCTCCACTGCCCTTGCGCCTCTTTCACATCGAAGCGGCTGATGTTGTTGGCCCGATCGAAGGTGACGCGGAAGGAGGCGATCAGCTCGTCCTTGTTACGGCTGGTGACGGTATAGACATCCCCTTGCTGGGTCACGTCATAGTTCTTCCAAAACTTGTCGTCATTACCGGCGATCAGAATGAAGGGGGTATTGAGTACCGCATCCTTCAGCTTGAGGGCGGTAACCTGCTCGACGAAGGGATCATAGACCCACACATCCTGACCATCGGCCACGATCAGGCTTTCGTCCGGCGAGGTGGTGTGCCAGTTGAAACGATTGGGACGCTGCACCAGCAGATCGCCGCTGGCCTTTTGCAGCTCCTTGCCCTTGCTGTCATAGACGGTCTGGGCAAACTTGGCTGAGAAGAGGCTGACATCTGCCAGCTTTTGCTTGAGGTCGCTGGCCGCATCGGCCCACACCTGGCTACTGGCCATCAGCAGCACGGTACCCATCAACAGTTGTTTTTTCATCACGCTCTTCATAAAGACGCTCTCGATAAAAGGCCACGCCCGTGGAGGGCATGGCCAGGGATTGTATGAAACGGTGAGGCTTAGTCCCGCACCGGTGGCGGTGCCAGCACGTCGCGCTGACCATTGCCACCCGGTGAGCTGACGATGCCCTGATTCTCCATCTGCTCGATGAGACGAGCCGCCCGGTTGTAACCTATTTTGAACTTGCGCTGGACGCTGGAGGTCGAGCCACGGCGTGACTCCACCACAAAGGCGACCGCTTCGTCGAACAAGGGGTCGAGCTCTTCATCGCCACCGCCGCCAAACTCGCTGCTGCCACCCTCACTGCTTTCACCGGCGAGGATCTCCTCGATATAATTTGGCTCGCCGCGCAGTTTCCAGTCTGCCACTACCTTGTGCACCTCGTGATCATCGACAAAGGCGCCGTGCACCCGGGTCGGGTTGGAGGTACCGGCCGGCATGTAGAGCATGTCGCCCATACCGAGCAGGGATTCAGCACCACCCTGATCGATAATGGTGCGGGAATCGATCTTGCTCGATACCTGGAACGAGATGCGGGTCGGGATGTTGGCCTTGATAAGACCGGTAATGACATCCACCGACGGGCGCTGGGTCGCCAGAATAAGGTGAATACCGGCCGCTCGTGCCTTCTGGGCGATCCGGGCAATCAGCTCTTCCACCTTCTTGCCGACGATCATCATCATGTCGGCAAATTCATCCACCACCACCACTATGTGGGGCAGCTTCTCCAGCTCCGGCGCTATCTGATCCATGGAGTCACCCGGACGCCACAGCGGATCACGCAAAGGCTCACCTGCGGCCGCTGCTGCCAACACCTTGTCGTTGTAGCCCTTGAGGTTACGCACCCCGACTGCCGACATCAGCTTGTAGCGACGCTCCATCTCGCCCACACACCAGCGCAGGGCGTTGGCGGCGTCCTTCATGTCGGTCACCACCTCGGTCAGGAGATGCGGGATCCCTTCGTAGACCGACAGTTCCAGCATCTTGGGATCGATCATGATAAAGCGCAGATCATCGGGGGATGACTTGTAGAGCATCGAGATGATCATGGTGTTGACCCCCACCGACTTACCGGAACCTGTGGTACCGGCCACCAACAGGTGGGGCATCTTGGCCAGGTTCACCACCACCGGCTCCCCTGCGATGTCCTGACCCAGACCCATGGAAAGAGGGTGATGGCTATCGCGAAATGCATCGCAATCGAGGGTTTCGCGCAGGTAAACCGTCTGGCGCACCCGGTTGGGCAGTTCGATACCGACGAAGGTCTTGCCCGGGATCACTTCCACCACCCGCACACTGCTGGCCGAGAGGGAACGGGCCAGATCCCGCGACAGGTTGGTGATCTTGCTCGCCTTCATGCCCGGCGCCAAGTCCAGCTCGAAACGGGTGATGACCGGGCCTGGATAGACGCCGACCACCTTGGCCTGCACGTTGTAATCGGCCAGCTTGGCCTCAACCAGACGAGCCATACGATCCAGCTCGTCCTTGCTCATCATCTGGGTCTTGGCAGGCGGGCGATCGAGCAGCTCAATGCTTGGCAAAGGAGCCATGGCAGGCTGAGGGCGGCGCTTGGGTTTGCCCGGTGTGACGGCGGCGGGTGCAGGGACATCTTCGTTCCCCTCTGCCCAGGGCAGATCCAGCTCATCCTCATCGTCATCATCGGCCACAGCCAGTACCGGCTGACGGCGACCATTAGCGGCAGCCACCGCGCGCTTGGGCCTGGCAGCAGGGGCTGGCTCGTCATCTTCATCATCAAATTGCGGATCGAACTCGAAGGTATCGTCGTCCAGCTCCGGCAACCACTCTTCAGCGACCGCCTTCTGATCCTTGGCCTTGGGTCGACGAGTCCAGCTGCTGTGGGGCTCATCTTCCTCGTCATCAAACTCGATGGTCCCTACCCCGCCTTCCAGCAAGGGATCCGGCCCCTCGTTGCGGGGTTGACGCCAGCCGCCAGTCAACCAGCGGCCGAGGGTGGTCGGGAAGTGGTAAATCGCGCTGACCGAACCAGTGCAGGTCGCACCGATCCGCTCGACAATGGTGAGCCAGGACCAGCCGGTAAACAGGGTAATGCCGGTTGCCACGAAGCAGAGCAGCATCAGGTTGGCCCCGACACCGCCAAACAGCGGCACCACCGCAGAGGCGATCACATCCCCCACCAGACCACCGGCGGAGAAATTCTGCATATCGTTGAAGTTCATGCTGGCAATGGCCGACATGCCGAGCACGGTCAGGATAAAGCCGATGATCCGCACCCCCAGGGTGAGGTAATCCACCTCAAGCAAGCGGCTGGGGCGCCAGAACAAGCTCCAGCCCAGCAATACCACCAGCGGCGGCACCAGATAGGAAAAAGCACCGAAGGTGAACATGGTGATGTCGGCGAGCCAGGCTCCGGCGCTGCCGGAGAGGTTCTTCACCTCCCCCTGCCAGGAGGTCTGGGACCAGCCGGGATCGGCAGGATGATAGGACAACAGGGCAAGCAGAAGATACGCGGCCATCAGGGTGATGGCGATCAAGACGGCTTCGAAGATCCGTTGTGTACCTGATAAAGGAGTAAACAGCTTTTTATCGGCCAAACTCCGGCTCCTTTCTGAAAACATGTAATGCAGGAAATAGGGGGCCTAGTATCCCCGAAAAGCCCACCGATTGTCAGCCAATGCCTGATGGGACGGGGCTATATTTGCACTTCTCTTTACAAGAAGAAACGAGCGGACCAGCCGCTCGTTTCTGACTGTCATGGTGCCTCATATGGACAATACACCACGGCATAACCTGCTTTATCGGGTGCTGATCACCAGACGACAGCTCTGCTTGACCTCTTCCATCACCACATAGGTGCGGGTGTCGTTGACACCGGGCAGACGCAGCAGGGTTTCACCCAACAGGCGTCGGTAGGCCGACATGTCGCTGACTCGGGTCTTGAGCAGATAGTCGAAATCACCGGAGACCAGATGACACTCCTGGATCTCTTCGAGCACCTGAACAGCCTTGTTAAACTGTTCAAATACATCGGGCGCCCCGCGATTAAGGGTTATCTCGACAAACACCAGCAGAGATGCATCCAGATAATGAGGGTTCAGAATAGCGGCATATCCTTCGATATAACCTTGTCGCTCAAGGCGACGAACCCGTTCCAGACACGGTGTAGGACTTAGGCCAACTCGTTTGGACAACTCAACATTCGAAATCCTGCCATCCTTTTGCAGTTCATTGAGAATGTTGCGGTCAATCCTGTCCAAATCCTTTAGCCGACTCTTAGCTTCCATCATTTTATTCCATCCTTTGGCTATTTTTTGGTAAGAATCACCAGTCATTTTATAATTATGGTCACAAATCCTGTCAATACCTGAATATACTAGGCGCAAATGTTGGTTAACATTTTGGCAACATGAAACACCAATCGATAGACGAGGGATAGCATGATTATCGGTGTACCTAAAGAGATAAAAAACCATGAATACCGCGTAGGCATGGTTCCGGCCAGTGTACGTGAACTGACAGCACGAAACCATACTGTTTTCGTCCAAAGCGGTGCTGGAAACGGCATTGGCTTCAGCGATACAGATTATATTGCTGTTGGTGCCGAAATTTTGGCCTCTGCGGTAGAGGTTTTCGCCAAAGCCGAGATGATCGTCAAGGTCAAGGAACCTCAGCCGGTCGAATGTGCCATGCTGCGCCCGGGTCAAACCCTGTTCACCTACCTGCATCTGGCGCCAGACTTGCCCCAGACCGAAGCCCTGCTGCAAAGCGGCGCTATCTGTATCGCCTATGAAACCGTCACCGACAGCCGTGGCGGCCTGCCCCTGCTGGCTCCGATGTCAGAAGTCGCTGGACGCATGTCTATTCAGGCTGGCGCCCAAGCACTGGAAAAATCCCGCGGCGGAAGCGGCGTGTTACTCGGCGGCGTACCCGGTGTCGAACCGGCCAAGGTGGTGATCATCGGCGGCGGGGTGGTCGGCTCCAATGCGGCCCGCATGGCCATCGGCCTGCGCGCAGATGTCACCATCCTCGACAACAACATCGATACCCTGCGTCGTCTCGACAACGAGTTTCAGGGAGCAGCCAAGGTGGTCTACTCCAATAGCGAGACCCTGGAGCGCCATCTGCTGGCAGCGGATCTGGTCATCGGCGGTGTATTGGTGCCAGGCGCCACTGCGCCAAAACTTGTCAGCCGTGACCACATTGCGCGCATGAAGCCGGGCTCTGCCATCGTCGATGTAGCCATCGACCAGGGCGGCTGTGTGGAGACCTCCCACGCCACCACCCATCAGGATCCCACTTATATCGTCGATGAGGTGGTGCACTACTGTGTCGCCAACATGCCAGGGGCGGTTGCCCGTACCTCGACCGTGGCCCTCAACAATGCCACCCTCCCCTTCATCATTAAACTGGCTCAGCAAGGCTACCGCGACGCGCTGTTGTCAGACGAACATTTGCGCCATGGTCTCAACGTGATGGATGGCAAGCTGACCTGCAAGGAGGTTGCCGTGGCACATGGCCTTGCCTATACGGATGCACTGACCCTGTTGAACTGATCTCTGCTGGCCTGCGCCAGTATTGATGAGTAAAAATCCGCCCGCGATGGGCGGTTTTTTATCCCTTGAATTTGCCCCGCCTCCCTTCATGTACACGATTAATGCAATCGACTCGCCAGCCTTTGACCCCGGATCACGAATTACCTACAATCGCGCAAACTCATCACATCCCGGAAATTACATCATGAGCCAAGTCACTCACAGCAAATTGCTGATCCTGGGCTCCGGCCCGGCCGGTTACACTGCAGCCGTCTACGCCGCCCGCGCCAACCTCAACCCGCTGCTCATCACTGGCATGCAGCAAGGTGGTCAGCTGACCACCACCACCGAAGTGGAAAACTGGCCCGGCGATCCGGAAGGCCTGACCGGTCCGGCGCTGATGGAGCGCATGAAAGAGCATGCGGAAAAGTTCGACACCCGCATCCTGTTTGATCACATCAATGAAGTGGAGCTGACCCAGCGTCCGTTCCGCCTCAAGGGCGACAGCGCCGAATACACCTGCGATGCGCTGATCATCGCCACCGGCGCCTCCGCCAAGTATCTGGGCCTGCCCTCCGAAGAGGCCTTCAAGGGCCGCGGTGTTTCTGCCTGTGCCACCTGTGACGGTTTCTTCTACCGCAATCAGGAGGTGGCAGTGATCGGCGGCGGCAACACCGCTGTCGAAGAGGCGCTGTATCTGGCCAACATCGCCAAGAAAGTGCACCTGATCCACCGCCGCGATGAATTCCGTGCCGAGAAGATCCTGATCAAGCGTCTGCACGACAAGGTCGAGAGCGGCAACATCGTGTTGCACACCCACCAGACCCTGGATGAAGTGCTGGGCGACCAGATGGGCGTCACCGGGGTGCGTCTGCGCAGCACTCAGGACAACAGCACCAGCGAGTTACCATTGATGGGGGTCTTCATCGCCATCGGTCATCAGCCCAACACCCAGATCTTCGACGGTCAGCTGGAGATGAAAAACGGCTATCTGATCGTTCGTGGCGGACTGGATGGTTTTGCTACCCAGACCAGTATTGAAGGGGTGTTTGCCGCCGGTGACGTGGCCGATCACAACTACCGTCAGGCCATCACCTCTGCCGGTACTGGCTGCATGGCAGCCCTCGATGCCGAACGCTACCTCGACGCGCAATAAACCAGCGCAGATGTGATATAAGGCATACCAGTCGGTATGCCTTTTTTCATTTAAGGAGTCTAATGAAACAGAAGATATTGATTGTCGAAGATAGCCTGACCATTCGCCGTATGTTGACTCAGGCCATTGCCCAGCAGACTGGCCTCGAAATTGACGCCTTCGATACCCTCGAAGGAGCCCGTCACTGCCGGGGAGAGGAGTATGTGGTCGCGCTGGTCGATCTCACCCTGCCGGATGCCCCCCGTGGCGAGGCGGTGAACGAGCTGCTGGCTCGAGGTTTGTCGGTGGTGATCCTCACTGCAGACATCAGCGAGGATAAACGTGCAGCCTGGCTGGAAACCGGCGTGCTGGACTATGTGATGAAGGATTCGCGCCACTCACTGCAATATGCCGTCAGTCTGGTGCACCGCCTCTATCTCAACCAGTCCATCAAAGTGCTGGTAGTCGATGATTCGCGCACCTCCCGTCACCGTACCATGGCTCAGTTGCGCAAACAGCTGTTGCAGGTGCATGAGGCAAGTCATGCCCGTGAAGCGATGGCGATGCTGGAGCAGCACCCGGGCATTCGGCTGGCACTGGTCGACTACTACATGCCGGATATCGATGGCATCAGTCTGGTGCGGATGCTGAGAGAGCGTTACAGCAAGCAGCAGCTCGCGATTATCGGGATCTCGGTCTCGGACAAGCGCGGTCTCTCTGCTCGCTACCTCAAGCAGGGCGCCAACGACTTTCTCAACCAGCCGTTCGAACCGGAAGAGCTGCAGTGCCGGGTCAGCCACAATCTGGAAGCGCTCGAGCAGTTCAACAGCATTCAGGAGTCAGCCAATCGTGACTACCTGACCGGTCTCTACAACCGGCGCTACTGGTTCAACGAAGGGCAGAAGTGGTTTGAAGAGCATCTGCGTCAGCAGACGCCTATTGCACTCTGTGTGCTCGATGTGGATCACTTCAAGCAGGTCAACGATCACTGGGGCCATGCCATTGGCGATCAACTGCTCTGCCACCTGACCCGGCTACTGACCCAGTTCTTCCCCGATGCCATGATCGCCCGGTTTGGTGGAGAGGAGTTTGCCCTGATGGTGCCGCACTGTACCGTGCCCGTGTTGATCAAACGTCTTGAAGGGCTGCGTCAGCAGTTGCGCCAGCAACCCCTGTCACCGGAGATCCCGCTATTTGTTCGCGCCAGTTACGGTGTGATCAACGTCGGGCGGGTATCCATGGACGAGGCGCTGAGCGAAGCGGACCGGCTGCTTTATCAGGCAAAGAACACCGGTCGTGACAAGATAGTCTCTCAAGAGACCGCTATCTGAATCCTCAGGGCATCAGTCCCGTGTATTACCGCCCGACAGACTTTCCTGCAGGAGAGTCTGCGGGTTCATTTCCTGCCACAGTCTCCCCACTCGCAATGACTGTCGAAACTCAGTAAGTCTTGTCGACCCGCACCCCATCATCGAAATAGAGAATGCGCACCTTGTCTCCATTGGCAAAGACCATGGCGGGATCATAATCCTGGATCACGTTGATAAGGGCATTTTGCTCGTTGCGGATCAGCAGCTCCACCAGCTTGTTTTCCACCACGGTTCCCCCTGACTGGTATTGCTGCGCGGCCGCAGCCCCCGCGAGCGCCCCGACGGCAGTGGCAATTTCACGGCCATGGCCGCCGCCAAACTGGTTGCCAAGCAGGCCGCCCAGCACAGCACCGCCCAACGTCTTCCAGCCAGAGTGCTCGGACTCCAGGATCTGGCGCTGGGTAATATTGCGCACCGTTTCGACCTGACCAAACACCACCTGATTGACCGGCCGCGCGGTATTGCGCTGGTAAACTTCCGCCCCGGCGGGCGCCGTGACAAAGCAGAGCAAGCTGGATACTATCAGGATAATGGCCTTCATCTATGAACCTCGTTGCCTTATGTCTCGCTATCTTACCCAACTGGATGATGAGCTTTGCTGGTTTCCCGACCCCAGCCATGCGCTGGAAGAACCCAACGGCTTGCTGGCGATCGGCGGAGATCTCTCCCCGGCCAGATTGCTGGCAGCTTACCACAAGGGGATCTTCCCGTGGAATGAACCCCACCAGCCGACCCTGTGGTGGTCGCCCGATCCCCGCGGGGTGATCCGCCCCGATCAACTCCATGTGGGGCGGACATTGCAGAAGATTATCCGCCGCACCCCATTCGATATTTCCGTCAATCGCGCCTTTAATGAGGTAATCACCGCCTGCGCCGCCCCTCGTCGCACCGCTGATGGTACCTGGATCAGCCAACCCATGATCGACGCGTATCAACAATTGCACCGGCTGGGTCATGCCCACTCCATCGAAATCTGGCAGGAGGGAGAGCTGCAAGCGGGACTGTATGGCCTCTCTATCGGCCGACTGTTTTGCGGGGAATCCATGTTCAGCCGGATTGATAACGGCGCCAAGCTGGCGATGGTGGCACTCTGCCGCCACTTTGCCCGCCATCGAGGTGCCCTCATCGATTGCCAGATGCAGAACCCGTTTCTGGCCACCCTAGGTATCGAGGAGTGGCCAAGGTCGCGCTTTCTGGCCGAGCTGGCACGCCTTGGCCAGCAACCACTATTGGCTTCCTGCTGGCAAGAGGGAGAGATCAGCTTATGACTGAAGAAGTGATCCTCAAAGTAGGGCTAACCCCCAAGCATCCCTGCAGTTATCTGGACCATGAGCAGGAGCAGTTGCTAGTGCTCATGGATCACAACCTGCTCAATGCCAACGGCTACGAGCGCTTGTTGACTGCCGGTTTTCGCCGCAGTGGCAACGACATCTATCGTCCCCACTGTTCCGCATGTCACGCCTGCCAATCTCTGCGTATTCACAGCGAACAATTTCGCCCGAGCCGGGGCCAGAAGCGGATCCGCCAGCTCAACAGGGATATCGAACTTGTCCTTAGTTACGATGACAAGCCCGAGTATTACCAGCTCTACGAACGCTATATTCGCGAACGCCACCATGATGGCAGCATGTATCCCCCCAACCGCAACCAGTACCGCGGCTTTCTCCATTGTGACTGGATGCCACCACTCTATCTGGAGATGCGCAAGGAGGGCCGCCTTATCGGCGTGGCCACCACAGATTTGCTGCCCCACTCCATGAGCGCCATGTACACCTTCTTCGACCCGGACTACGCCGATCGCTCCTTGGGCACCTTTGCCATCCTCTGTCAGCTCGATCTGGCCAGGCGCACCGGACGGAGCTGGCTCTATCTCGGCTATCTGGTGGAGGCGTGCCGCAAGATGAATTACAAGCGTAATTACCTACCACACGAGCTGTTAATTCAGGGGGAATGGAAAAATATCGACACCAAGCCCGAGTAAACTTTACACATAGCCTTAAATCCGGCATGATCCAGCGGTTTTTTGTTGTGGCTTATCAAGAGGATTCAATGGCTAAAGAAGACAGTATTGAGATGCAGGGCACTATTCTCGAAACCCTGCCCAATACCATGTTCCGTGTGGAACTGGAGAATGGTCACGTGGTTATCGCTCATATTTCAGGCAAGATGCGCAAAAACTACATTCGTATCCTGACTGGAGACAAAGTAACGGTAGCACTGACACCCTACGATCTCTCCAAGGGACGTATTGTTTTCCGCTCTCGCTAAGCCAGGAATTCAGCAAAAAACCCCAACCTGATCGGTTGGGGTTTTTTGTCGTTTTCTGATCACTGACGCTTAGTGGGAAACAGCTTCAACATTGACCTGAAAATCAAAGCTGAGGCTGTCATTTACCAACTCAACCTTCACAATCCCCCCGTCAACTAATGAACCGAACAGGATCTCGTTGGCCAGGGGTTTCTTGAGGTGCTCTTGGATAACCCGACCCATCGGTCTGGCGCCCATGGCTCTGTCATATCCCTTCTCTGCCAACCAATGACGGGCTCGCTCAGACACCTCGAGAGATACCCCCTTCGCATCCAGCTGCACCTGCAACTCAACAATGAACTTGTCGACCACTTGGTGGATCACCGCCATATCCAGGTGGTTAAACCAGATAGTGTGATCAAGCCGGTTACGAAACTCCGGACTGAATGTCTTGTTGATCACCGCCATGGCATCGTGGCTCAAATCCTGTTGCTGGAAGCCTATCGATTTGCGCTGGGTCTCCTGCACACCGGCGTTAGTGGTCATCACCAGAATGACGTTACGGAAATCCGCCTTGCGCCCGTTGTTATCGGTCAGGGTGCCGTTGTCCATCACCTGCAGCAGCAGGTTAAATACATCGGGGTGTGCTTTCTCAATTTCGTCGAGCAACACCACCGAATGGGGATGCTTGATCACCGCATCGGTCAGCAAACCACCCTGCTCAAAACCGACGTAGCCGGGTGGCGCACCGATCAGTCGCGAAACAGTATGACGCTCCATGTACTCGGACATATCAAAGCGCAGCATCTCGACACCCAATGCTTTGCCCAACTGTTGGGTCACCTCTGTTTTACCGACACCGGTAGGGCCTGCAAACAGGAAGCAACCTACCGGACGACGTTCATTGCCAAGACCCGAGCGTGACAAGCGGATCGCGTCAGCCAGCACTTCGATAGCCTTGTCCTGACCAAAGACCACCATTTTGAGGTTACGCTCCAGGTGTTTCAGCACCTCTTTGTCAGAGGAGGAGACTGATTTCTCTGGAATGCGGGCAATCTTGGCCACAATGGACTCAATCTCCTGCACATTGATCACTTTCTTGCGTTTGCTCGCTGGCAGTAACCGTTGGCCAGCGCCAGCCTCATCGATCACATCGATCGCTTTGTCAGGCAGGTGGCGATCGTTAATGTACTTGGCGGAAAGCTCGGCAGCCGCACGGATCGCCTTGGCGGTGTAACGCACCCCATGGTGTGCTTCATAGCGACTTTTAAGGCCCATCAGAATGCGGGTGGTGTCATCCACCGTCGGCTCGACAACATCGATCTTCTGGAAGCGACGCGCTAATGCACGATCTTTTTCAAAGACCTGAGCATATTCCTGATAAGTGGTTGACCCTACACAGCGCAGCAAACCATTGGAAAGTAACGGCTTGATAAGGTTAGCCGCATCCAACTGCCCACCGGATGCCGCTCCGGCACCAATGATGGTATGGATCTCGTCAATGAAGAGAATGGCACCTTCCTGACGCTCAATCTGCTTGAGCAGTACCTTGAGGCGCTTCTCGAAGTCGCCGCGATACTTGGTGCCAGCTAGCAGAGAACCCATATCCAGCGAATAGATGGTGCTACCGGCTATCACCTCGGGCACATCGCCCTTGACGATCCGGTAGGCCAACCCTTCGGCAATGGCAGTCTTGCCCACGCCAGCTTCACCCACCAGCAGTGGGTTGTTCTTGCGGCGACGGCAGAGCACCTGGATAGTCCGACTGAGCTCCTGATCACGACCAATCAGCGGATCAATGCGTCCCTCCAGCACCAGCTGGTTGAGGTTGGTGGCAAAGCTTTCTATCTGGGCAGCCGAGACATCGTCATCAGACTCGGGATTATTGTTACTGCTGATATCCGGTTTGCTATCCTTGCGCACCCCATGGGAGAGGAAATTGACCACATCAAGGCGGCTTATCTCGGATTTTTTCAGAAAATAGGCAGCTTGAGACTCTTGCTCACTGAAGATGGCGACCAACACGTTGGCGCCGCTGACTTCGGTATTGCCAGACGATTGCACATGGAACACTGCGCGTTGCAGCACACGCTGAAAGCCCAGAGTTGGCTGAGTTTCACGATCTTCGTCATCGCGAGGGATAAGCGGGGTTGTTTGGGTGATGAATGCGCGGATCTCCTTGCGCATCAGCTCGATATCGGCACCACAGGAGCTCAGCGCTTCATGAGCTGAACTGTTATCCAGAAGGGCTAACAACAGGTGCTCGACAGTCATGAATTCATGGCGCTCATCACGGGCCAGTTTGAAAGCCTCGTTCAGCGTCTTTTCTAGATCTTTATTCAACATAGGCACCTCCCCTAGTACAGCAGCAATGTGGTGTCACACTCGCCATCAACTCATCGAATTCAAGCCTTTTCCATAGTACATAGCAGTGGATGTTCGTTGTTACGTGAATAGGTGTTGACTTGGACTACCTTGGTTTCAGCTATTTCTGCAGTAAACATGCCACAGACCCCTTTACCACTATAATGCACGCTCAGCATGACCTGAGTCGCCTTGTCCAAATCCATACCAAAGAACTTTTGCAGCACCTCTACCACAAATTCCATTGGCGTATAGTCATCGTTGTTTAACACAACTTTATACATGGATGGCGGCTGCAGTTTGGTTTTCTCTGCCTCTGCTAGTTCTTCATTAGCAAAGAGTTCTTTCTGCTTGCTCATAATCGCGCTTTGGTACCTCTAGATTACTACCGTCTAACACAAGGTTGTCAATAGACTTGTTAACCAGATCACATCAGCTGTTAACAACTCCTTGACTCGCTCAAAACTTAGACTAAATTGATTACTTGCTAATCTGTGCCCGTCTGCTACGGGCTCATGTCCTTAGTTATAAGGGGCTGGCGCAGGTTACTCAACGACTTCTGGGTAATCAATAAAAGGATGTAGAAGTATGGCAACCGGCACAGTTAAGTGGTTTAACAACGCAAAAGGATTTGGGTTTATCTGTCCGGAAGGAGGCGGTGAAGATATCTTCGCTCACTACTCCACCATTAAGATGGAGGGCTACAAGACCTTGAAAGCAGGTCAGGCCGTCAATTTTGAGCTGCAACAGGGGCCGAAAGGGAATCACGCCTCTCTTATTGTGCCAAACGAAGCACAAAATATGTAAATAACACCCGTTGGATAAATAAAAAACCGGTTCCTCTTTGAGCAACCGGTTTTTTATTGTCAGATTTCTGGCGCATCCTGCATCCTCACGGGATCACAGGGTTATCGCCAGCCATGATCAGTCGTGATATTCGCTGCAGGCAATCAGGGTGTTTTCCATCAGGCTAGCCACTGTCATGGGGCCCACGCCACCGGGTACCGGTGTGATGAAGGAGGCATGGCTGCGGGCCGTCTCAAACTCCACATCGCCAACCAAAGAACCATCCGCCAGACGGTTGATACCCACATCGATCACCAACGCCCCCGGCTTTACCCACTCACCGGGAATGAAGTTGGGCTTGCCTACCGCGACAACCAGCAGATCGGCACGGCGCACCTGATCTTCCAGATCCCGGGTAAAGCGGTGACAAGTCGTGGTGGTACAGCCCGCCAACAACAACTCAAGGGTCATGGGACGCCCAACGATATTGGAAGCGCCCACCACAACCGCATGCAGGCCATGAGTCTTCACGCCAGTCGTCTCAATGAGCGTCATGATCCCTTTCGGGGTACAGGGGCGCAGCGCTGGAATACGCTGAGCCAGCCGACCCACATTATAAGGGTGGAAACCGTCAACATCCTTGTCAGGATTGATCCGCTCCAGCACTTGAGTGGTATCGAAGTGACCCGGTAACGGCAACTGAACCAGAATGCCGTCTACCTGGCTGTCGGCATTCAGCTTATCGATCAACGCCAGCAGATCTTCCTGACTCGCGGCCGCACTCAGATCATAAGAGCGGGAGAGAAAACCAACCTCTTCACACGCCCGGCGTTTGCTGCCGACATAGACCTGAGAGGCGGGGTCAGCCCCCACCAGAATGACTGCCAGCCCGGGAGCCCGTTTCCCTGCCGCCAGCCGCTGTTGCACTTGCGCCGCGACCTGGCTGCGAATCGTTTGCGCAACCTGTTTTCCATCTATGATTTTGGCAGACATCGTTCTCCACTCACCCTCTGTTCAACTGCCGCGCATTGTCGCATTTTTTTAGCCGGGATGTTAGCGGCAGACGCTCGTCAGGCCTGTAGCGGGCAATAAGTAGGCACTTGAATTTACTAGGGGAAAAAGTCATTGACGCTAGCCGGTACGCTTGGCTATGATGCCCGCCCGTTGTCCAGTACATCTCTTGTGGATATGCCGGTCAGGGTTTTTCGGTGATTAGCGCAGTCCGGTAGCGCATCTGGTTTGGGACCAGAGGGTCAAAGGTTCGAATCCTTTATCACCGACCATGTTCATCGACTTGCTGCTGCAGCGCGTCGATACAGAGCGCCCTTAGCTCAGTCGGATAGAGCAACGGCCTTCTAAGCCGTGGGTCGCAGGTTCGAATCCTGCAGGGCGCACCATTTGAAATGTGTTTGAAATCAGTGCCATAGAGACGAATACCGTGATTTATCGCGCGTTCGTCATTTATCGCCACCATCTTCTTGGCAAACACAAATGGTAAAAAGTTCAGTGGTGGCTGTAGCTCAGTTGGTAGAGTCCCGGATTGTGATTCCGGTTGTCGTGGGTTCGAGCCCCATCAGCCACCCCATTATTTTCTGTTTCGCGGTTAGCCATCTCTTTTCTAACCTCGTTCAGACCGTCAGCCTGACTGACAAGGTGCAGTGATTGCACAATTTGAAACCGGCCTTGCGCCGGTTTTTTTGTATCTGCCTTTTTAACTTCTGCCCTAAATAGGCAACCGGGAGGTATCTTGGCAAATCTCGCAGCAAAAAATGGCGCCTAAGCCGCATGATGGAGCAACCCCCCTCATCTGCGCTCAGGCGCCACCCGCATCAGGACGGGACGTTCTCTTCCGGCATCCAGCTCTCGGCGTTCTCCCACACTTCCTGCACCATGGCTTCAGCCAGCTCTTTGTCTTCTTTACTGGCACGGCTGACGGTCAGGGCCATGGCGCTGCCGGGGGCAACCCGCACGTGGATGTCGGGAAACTTCTCACCAAGCTGCTTGAGCAGCTCCTGACGCAGCGCCTCCATGGTCAAGGTCGGGATCTGGTGTTTTCTATCGATGATGATTTCAAGACGCATAGGGTACTTCTCCATGATTTATAACTGTATTTTTATCCAGTATTAAAGAGAAGTAAAGGGGCATCATGATCCAATCAGAAAAGATCCAGCTGCTGACCGCAGATCCGGTCGAATGACTCGCCGATAAAGGGCAGGATGGCGTCGGCGATGGGCCGCAACTGCTTGTCGATGTAGTGCTCGTAGTCGATGGCGCTGCGCCGGTACTCCAGCGGTTCCGGGCCGCCCAGCGTCATCAGATAGGCGATGGTACCCCGATGCTGATAGCGCTGGGGCAGACCACGGCGCAGATTCTCCTCATCGGCCAGCCGCGCCGCTCGCACATGGGGTGGCACATTCTTCTGATACTCCTCCAGCTTCTGGCGCAGCCGTTTGCGGTAGATGAGCAGATCATCGTGACGACCGGTACGGGTCTCATCCACCATGGTGCGCACATAGCCGCTGGGGTCTTCATCGTGAAACACCAGCTCATAGAGGCGGGTCTGGAATTGCTTGGCCAGCATGGTCCAGTCAGTGCGCACCGTCTCCAGCCCTTTGAACACCAAATGTGCCCTTTCTCCCTCTCCTACCAGCCCGGCATAACGCTTCTTGCTGCCCTTCTCCAAGCCGCGGATGGTGGGCATCAGAAAGCGGCGGTAGTGGGTCTCGTACTCGATCTCCAGATAGCTCGGCAGGTCGAACTCGTCCTTGATCAGCGCCGTCCAGTTGTCGTTGATCATGGCAGCCAGCTCGCGGCCAATCTGCTCGGCCTGCTGCGGACTGGTCTCCCTGCCCAGATGGACAAAGGTGGAGTCGGTATCGCCATAGATCACCTCGAATCCCTTCGCCTCAATCCACTCGCGGGTCTGCTGCATGATGCTGTGACCGCGCAGGGTGATCGATGAGGCAAGCCTGGGATCGTAGAAGCGGCAGCCCCCCGAGCCCAGCACCCCATAAAAAGAGTTCATGATGATCTTGATGGCCTGGGAGAGCGCCTTGTTGCTGGCCGCCTTGGCCCGATCCCGCGCCGCCCACAGGGTGGCGATGAGATCCGGCAAGAAGTGCCGCTCGCGGGAGAACAGAGCGCCGCGAAAGCCGGGAATGGCGTGGTCGGGATGTTGCAACCCCTCCACCAGCCCCATGGGGTCGATGCAGAAGGTGCGGATGATGCTGGGATAGAGGCTCTTGAAATCGAGCACCAGCACATGGCGATAGAGACCGGGCTTGGAGTCCATCACATAGCCGCCGGGGCTCGTCAGCCCCCCGTCAGCCGGCAGATTGGGGGCCACGTAGCCACCGCGATGGAGCCGCGGCAGATAGAGGTTGGTAAAGGCCGCCACCGAGCCCCCTACCCGGTCCAGCTCCAGACCGGTAAGGGAAGCACGCTCGATGGCAAAGGGGATGAGGTGGCAGTAGTCGAAGATCTCCCACACCAGTTTGCAATCTTCCAGGTTGTAGCGGGCCAGCGCCTCCTTGTCCGAGTGGAACAGCTCGGTGATCTTCTCCCCCCGATTGGCCACATCCTCGATGTCCTTGCCACGGCCAAGCAATTCACTCGCCACCGCATCCAGGCTGTAGCTGGCAAACTGCCAGGTGGCGCTTTTGAGGGTGTCGATGCCATCGAGCACCATACGCCCGGGAATGATGACGTTGCCGGTCTGGGGATCGCCCCGTGACGAGCGCCAGAAGCAGAGCTCGCGCCCTCGCCCGAGCCGCAGCCGCCGCTTGTTAAGTTCGGCGCGGCGCAGCAGCAGACGAAAGTCAAAATTGACCACGTTCCAGCCAATCACCAAGTCGGGGTCATGCAGGCTGAACCAGCTCTCCAGCGCACTCAGCAGGGCGCTCTCGTCCTCTACCCACTGGACCTGAGTGCCCCAGCTCCCGGCATCCGCTTCCGGGGTGCCGATCATGATGACCCGCGCATCCTGTTCGCTGTAAAGACCGACCGAGAAGAGCGCCCCGTCCATGGCGCACTCCACGTCGAGCGACACCCAGGAGAGGGTCGGCGTCACCGCCTGCGGCGCGCAGCGTGCCTCGTTCACCTCCCAGTAGCCCTGCTTGCCCCCCTTCTTCACCGCCCGGCCATCGAAGCGCACGCCAGCGGTGATGAAACGCTCCATCAGAAAACGCTCCGGCAGCCGGATATCCGCCTCGAAGTGCTCCAGTCCGCGAATAAGCAGCAGCTCGATGGCGCGGTGAAAGGCGCTCAGGGTGGCGAAATAGCAACCCACCACAGGACGGCCGTCGAAGGTGTGCATCGGCAGGCGGCGAAACCGCCCGCTCACCCCGGCCCCTTTGAACAGCTCGGCGGCTTCTGCCATATGGCTCTGCGGCAGGAAAAACACCGGCTCCTGCCCCGGCACCACCACCCGCACCGGCCCCTGCGCGCTCCAGAGCCACATCACGATTTCGGTCGTAGCGGCGTGCCCGTTGCGGCCGCGCACGTCCCGACCGTGGCGGGTCAGGATAAAACCGTCGAGCGGCGAGGTAGCGGGTACGATGGGCTGGGTTGCAGTCATGAAACGTAAAGGGGCTGTCCGAGAATGGGACTATTGTACGTTCATACAGTGCCCGCTCGCAATCATCACGCAGGCTGCGGGACGGGTGTCAAACTGGTAAGCTTGATGCCGTCGTCATTCCCATCCACCCGGTTATGACCGCGCTATTACCGTGCTTCGTCGACCAAAGGAGTCTCTGTGGCAATCTATTCCCTGCTGGATCAGCTGGCCATCCCCTACCAGCGGATCGACCACGCCCCCGTTTTCACCTGCGAGGAGGCGAGCAGCCTGCTGCCCGACCTGCCCGCCGCCAAGACCAAGAACCTCTTTTTGCGCGACCCGAAAAGTGAACGGCTGTTTCTGGTGGTGAGTCCGGAGGAGAGCAGGGTCGATCTCAAGGCGCTGGCGGCACGGCTCGGAGTGAAGCGGCTGAGCTTTGGCTCCCCGGAACGGCTCGATGCGGTGCTCGGTCTCACCCCAGGCTCGGTGACCCTGCTCGCCATGGTGCGCGATACAGAGAAGGCGGTGGAGCTGGTGGTTGATGAAACTATCTGGCAGGCCGAGCAGGTACAGTGCCACCCGCTGGTCAACACCGCTACCCTGATCATCCACCTCGACGACGTGCGCCGTCTATTAGCCCATCTCGGGCGGCAGGCCACTGTGATGGCACTACCGGTCGTAGCAGCAAATTAAATGACCGACTCACCCATCAAGGCGCCAGACCAGCCAGAGCCGACCCGTTTCGAATGCCGCCCGGCCAGACTGGCGGATGCCCCGGCCTATCACCGATATGTGGTCGAGTGTGCCGAGGCGGGGATGCCGCTCTATCAGGTGGCGCAATTTGACCCGGACGGCTGGTTACAGAGCCTGCTGGATCACGCCGAAGGCCACAACCTGCCCAGCGGATACCTGCCTACCACCACTTATTTTGCCCTTGATGGAGAGGAGATCCTCGCCACCTTGCGCCTGCGTCACGGTGACAATGAGGCAACCCGGCAATGGTTGGGCCATATCGGTTACGAGACCCGCCCCTCACGCCGTGGCGAAGGGGCCGCCTCCGCCTTGCTGTGCTGGATACAACAAGCGCTGAGCGCGCCGGTGCTGATCAGCTGTGGCGAAGAGAATCTGGCCTCCCGCAAGGTGATTGCAGCAGCCGGCGGGGAATGGCTGGGGCGGCGCTACCATCCGGGGGATCGCCGCTGGCTGGAAATGTACCGGATAGATCCCCTGCCCCGCCCGACAGCCGCAGATCTATTGGCAACAGCAACAAGCGATCAGCTGCAGGAATAACGCTATCACCCGACCGCTGCCACCACAGCCGATATAGCAATAAAAAAAGCGCCTCGAAGGCGCTCTTTTTATGGGGAAGAGAAGCTGTTAGTAGCTGTCTTCCTGTTCGGCGTTCATCCGGGCCTGACGGGCATAGGCCTCTTCTTCGGCGCTCTCGATTTCGTGCAGCACGGCATCGATATCGACCGCTTCGGTGCTCTCTTCAAACAGGCCGGTCAACTCGGTTTCAGGGGTGAGATTGCCATCTTCAAACAGCGCCCACATCTCCTTGGCGTAACGGGTTTTCAGCAGCTCGGGGGCATACATGCCGTAGTAGTTGCGCATGTTGTTGACATCCCGCTCCAGCATCGCCTTGGCCTGGTTGTTGGCGGCAGCATCCACCACCTGAGGCAGGTCGATGATGACGGGGCCATGCTCGTCCACCAGCACGTTAAACTCCGAGAGGTCCCCATGGATAAGACCGGCGCAGAGCATCCGTACCACGTAGCGGATCACCTTGTGGTGATCGATAACCGCCTGCTCGGGGGAGAGCGCCACATCGTTGAGGCGCGGCGCAACATTGCCATCCTCATCGGTGATGAGCTCCATCAGCAGAACGCCGTCGAGGCAGACATAAGGCTGTGGCACCCGTACACCGGCCGCGGCCAGCTTGAACAGGGCATCGACCTCGGTGTTCTGCCACACCTCTTCATGCTGCTTGCGACCGTACTTGGAGCCCTTCTCCATGGCTCGGGCGCTGCGGCTGTTGCGTACCTTGCGCCCCTCCTGATAGACCACTGCCTGCTTGAAGCTGCGCTTGGAGGCCTCTTTATAAACTTTGGCGCAGCGGATCGCATCGCCGCAGCGCACCACATAGACGTCGGCTTCTTTGCCGCTCATCAACCGGCTGACGACCTCATCGACCAGGCCGTCATCAACCAGAGGTTGGATTCGATTTGGAATTTTCATGGCCGCCCTTTTACCCTATTTCCGCTCCGGAAGATAGCTCCGCGCACGCTCACCTGCCTATCCCTTTCATATGACACCCTTTTATCCCCTGTTTGCCCTATTTTTGTCCACCCGCACGCCTAAAAAAACATCACATCGAGCTACCTGTGCAACCCGCCATCATCCCGCGATCGATCACGTCACGATCAGCTTGCAGCCACTGGCTCACGGCTCAGGGGGAAGCCCCTGGCGGATCCGCTGGATCCCCTCTTCATAGAGACCGTTATCCCCGTGCGGATGCTCCAGCGTTTCGAAAATTTTCAAAAACCACATGTACTGCTCTGGATGGCGAGTAACCTGTCGCTCCACCATGCGATTCATTTCATTGATATCAGCCAGCAGATCCGTGGTGGGATACGGGTCAAACGGCGGCTCTATCTCCAGCAGGTAGCACCCCTTATCCTCGTCATAACTGGCAAAAATAGGTACGGCTTTGGCACCGGTCAGCTTCACCAGTTTGGGCAAAGCAGGCAGGGTCGCTTTCGGACGCGTAAAAAATGGCACAAAGACGCTCGCCTCGCGACCATGATCCTGATCCGGCAGGTAGAAAAAACTGGCGCCACGGCGGATCGCCTTGATCGCCGGCTTGATGCCGACACTGCGCTCGTACACCTTGCCGCCCTTGGCCCGTTCGCGGTTGATGTACCAGTCAAACACCTGATCCTTGGGGCTCTTCATCATGGTGCACATCTCTATGCCCATCATGGAAAAATAGCGGCCTATCATATCAACCGCCCAGGTGTGAGGTACCACCAGAATCAGGGGACGACCCGCCTCCTGCTCTGCTTGTATATGCTCCCAACCGCTCACCTTGATGCGGCGGATCAGGCGCGCCTTGCTGCGCCAACTCAGCTCGCCAAAGCCCATAAAGGTCTTGAGACCGACCCGGATCGATTTGAGCAGCAATACCTGCCGATCAGCCGCATCCAGCTCGGGAAAACAGATCTTGAGATTGGTATCGATGATATAGGCCTGCTTTTTCGAAAATCGCAGCACAGTCGGTGAGACCAGATCAGCAAAGCGATCCCTTAAGCGGGCTGGAGTGAACGCTAACAGGGACAAGAGGCCCAAGGCACACCAGCTGCCCCACCATTTGGGATGCAGCAGGCGGATATGAAATGAGGTATCAAATAGCGGATCGAATGCAGACATAACGGCCATCACGTCATCAAAAAACAAACGGATATTGTAATTATTCTGACATTTTTTTCTACCCTGAGGAGGCTGGCCGCCGAGCTGCAAGGCACTGATCAGACTAGTTATCATAAGAAATGGCCCGCTGGGGGCCATGTCAGATAGCAGAGTGCACGGATTAGCCCTGTGGTGGCAACCCCTGGCGGATCCGCCGGATACCCTCTTCGTAACGGCCATCCGACCCCTCTTGATCTTCACGGGTATCAAAGATCTTGAGGAACCACATGTACTGACCCGGATGGCGAGTCAGCTGTTGCTGCACCATGTCATTCATCCGGCAAGTATCTGCCATCACATCATCGGTGGGATAGTTGTCAAACGGGGGATCAATCTCCAGTCGGTAGCAGTGATGCTCTTCATCGTAGCAAGCGAGCAATGGCACCGCCTTGACACCGCTGACCTGCACCAGACGGGGCAAGGCGGGCAAAGTTGCTTTTTGGCAATCAAAGAAGGGAGCAAAGATGCTCTTCTCGCGGCCATGGTCCTGATCCGGCAAGTAGAAGAAACTACGGCCTCGACGGATGGTCTTGATCACCGCTTTGATCCCGGCGCTGCGCTCATAAACGCGGCAGCCGTTCTTGGCCCGAGCCCGGTTGAGGTGCCAGTCAAATACCGGATTGCGTGCCCGCTTCATCATGGTGCACATGGGTACCCCGCGCTGGGTGAAGCAGTAACCGGCGGCATCCACCGGCCAGGTGTGGGGCACCACCAGGATCACCGGACGACCAGCTGCCCGCTCCACCTCGATGTGTTCCCAACCGCTCACCTGCATCCGGCTCATCAGATAACGCTGGCTACGCATGGTGAACTCGCCAAACCCCAGCAGACTCTTGAGGCCAACGCGGATCGAGGTCAACGCAATGGCATCCCGCTCCTCCGGACTCTTCTGTGGGAAGCAGATCTCCAGATTGGTTCTGGCGATGTAGACCTGCTTTTTCGAAAGGC
Source organism: Aeromonas sobria (assembly GCF_000820145.1). Lineage (GTDB taxonomy): Bacteria > Pseudomonadota > Gammaproteobacteria > Enterobacterales > Aeromonadaceae > Aeromonas > Aeromonas sobria. The sequence goes on from NZ_CDBW01000044.1 coordinate 211,295, forward strand.
GAAACACCAGCGGTGCCAGCATATCTGCCAGACGGTCACGCAACCGGACCGGCACAAACGCCAGCAACATCAGCACGCCGAGGGCCAGCCAGCTAAACCAGTAACGGGGATGTAAAAAGCGGGCTTCAAAGGAGGAGTCAAATACGGGGTCTTGGGCAGACATGATTCAGGATCGAGCGAAAAAAGTGGTGCTGTATTGTAGTCGTCCTGACAGGTAATACCAGTTAATTCCATGGCAAGCGACCCAACACCGGCGCCACATCAAGAAACCATAAAAAATGCCCCACACTGTGGGGCATTTTGCTCGTTACACAACCAGGGTGGTGGCTCTTTGTCCATCCATCATATGACTGGTCGCTTATCCCGTCGCTCTCTGAGCGCACTGCTTAACCATTTCCCGGTTTCACCATTTCAGATTTACCGGTGAGCACCCTGGCCTGCCATGCCGTTGTTCATTGCGCTGTCTCGCTGCGGCAGAAAAAACATCAGGTAACGCAGTGCCACATAACCGACGATGACGGTAGCGACCCCCAGCTCGAAGTGGGCCAACAGTCTGATCTGCTCCACATAGTGGGCAGCTTGCTCGAAGCCTTCAACCAGATGGGCCACTTTGAACAGGGCGGTGGCACCAATCACCAGCGGGAAGGTAAAGGCGGCATAACCCGGTGAAAAGGGCAGACGCAGCAGTTTGATGAAGGCCAGATAGATAATACCGGTCATCAGCAGAGCGATCCCCAGCAGCACAGCCACCAGCAGCAAGGAGGGGTCCAGACTGACGGTCAGGTAACCGGCCAGAGAGAGGCTGGCAGGGGCCGCCAGAATGGCGATGGTCGGTTTGGCGGCATCCGGCACTTCATGGCTGAAGATCAGGCGATAGAGCATCAGCGGCAACATCAGGCCGTAGCAGATGATCCCGAACCAGAGCAGACCGTTGGCCAGCGCGGCAAACTGACCGCCCGGGAAGGCAACATCAGCCACTATGATCCCCACCGGCGGTACGAACCAGCTCGGCACCATGTGGTGGATTTCAAACTCTTTGGCGCGATGCCAGATAAAGGTGGCCAGAAACAGCAGGTGAACCGCCACGGCAAACAGCCAGAGGGCCTCGCCCGCTTGCGGTGCAATCATCCCCAGCGCTTTTGAGACCACCATGGTGCCCATGGCATAGGTCGGCACTACACTGCCCACCACAGGGTGAGCAAGATCCTGCAACAGCAGGCGGGGGTGCAGCAAAAACTTGAAGGTCAGGATCACCAGCAGCACGGCCGCAACAGCGGCGCCCAGCAGTTGCATGCGGCCATCGAAGTGACCGGCATTCTCCCAACACCAACCGAGACTGGCGATGCCAAGGGCCAGACCCGCCATGGGAGTCGGGGCGGCAGCCAGTGATTTACGGGTTCTTGCGATCATGATGACACCTTTCTATTGATGACTATGGCGATAGGATAATGGCCCCTTATCGTTTACGATATCTAAATGAATTAAATCAATCATTCAGGAATACCAAACACCATGAAACTGACCCTGCAGCAGTTAAAAGTGTTCGCCACCATTGCCCGCTACGGCAACCTCGGCCTTGCTGCCAACGAGCTATTCCTGAGCAAAGGGGCCGTCTCCCAGTCGTTGCAGGAGCTGGAGCGCCAGCTCGCCACCCCGCTGTTTGACCGCATTCACCCCAGATTGCAGCTCAACAACGAAGGGCGGCTGCTACAGCCTGCAGCCGAAGAGCTGCTGACCCGGATCCAGGATATCGAGAACCTGTTTAGCCCCGATGCCGAGCCAAGTGGTCAACTGCGCCTGGGAGCCAGTCAGACCATTGGCAACTATCTGCTGCCGACTCTGCTCGCCAGCAGCAAGCAGGAGCTGGGGCTGCCCCCCAAGGTGACCATTACCAACACCCACCTGCTTTGCCATGCGTTGGCCAACTTCGAACTGGATTTGGCACTGATCGAAGGGGAAAACCACCACCCCGACCTCATCAGCGAGAACTGGCTGCAAGACGAGATGCTGGTGGTGGCCCAGCCCGGCCATCCCCTCGCCAATCAGGTGGCGATCCCTCTCTCCCGACTGGGGGGCGAAACCTGGGTACTGCGTGAACCACAATCGGGTAGCCGTGAGCAGTTTATCCAGCAGGTGCAGCCCGAGCTGCCCAACTGGCAGGCGGGGCTGGAGCTCAATACCCTGGAGGCGGTGATGCTGGCAGTGGAAAAGGGGCTGGGGATCTCCTTTATCTCCCGCCTTGCAGCCTCGGATCGCCTGGCAGATGGCCGGCTGGTCGCCCTGCCCCTCACGCGCCGCTTCCCGCGCCAGCTCTCCCTCATCTGGCACAAGCAGAAGTATCACTCCGCCTCCCTGCGCCACTTTATTAACTTCTGCCGGGCTCAGGTGAACGATGCCGAGGTGATCAGCGCGGAGTAACGCCCAGCCAACTCGTCGATGGCAGAGCCGCACGCCAACGGCTGAACAGCAAAAATCAAAGAGGGAGCCACGGCTCCCTCTCTTTGGTTCGCTCGCTGACTATCACTTCGCCAGACTGCGCAACCAGTTGATCTCCTCGCCCCAGATTGCCTCGTCGATGGTCTCGAGGATCAGCGGAATGCGATCGAAGCGATCATCATTCATGATGTGGTGGAATACCGCCTCCCCCAGATTCCCCTCCCGCAGGCTGTGGTGGCGATCGACCCGGCTGCCGAAGGTGCACTTGGCGCCGTTGATATGCATCCCCTTGAGATACTGGAAACCCACCGTGCGGTCGAACTCGGCAAACACGGCGGCGCAGCTCTCGGCGGTGCGCAGATCGTAGCCAGCGGCAAAGGCGTGGCAGGTATCGAAACAGATCCCGACCCGGCTCTTGTCCTCCACCCCCTCGATGATGGTGGCGAGGTGCTCGAACGACCAGCCGAGGTTGGTCCCCTGCCCGGCGGTGTTCTCAATCACCGCCGTCACCCCTGCACTGCGCTCCAGCGCCCAGTTGATCGACTCGCTCACCAGCTTGAGGCTGGCCGCTTCGGGAATTTGCTTGAGATGGCTACCGGGGTGGAAGTTCAGATAGCAAAGCCCCAACTGCTCGCAGCGTTTCATCTCATCTAGAAACGCGTCACGGGATTTGGCAAGAGCATCGGGATCCGGGTGGCCCAGATTGATGAGATAGCTGTCGTGGGGCAGGATCTGCTCTGGCAGAAAACCGGCCTTGTCACAGGCCGCCTTGAAGGCGCGGATGGTGGCATCCGACAAAGGGGCTGCCTGCCACTGACGCTGATTCTTGGTAAAGAGGGCAAACGCGTTGGCCCCGATGGCCTGGGCGCGGGCGATGGTATTCTCCACCCCGCCGGCCGCACTGACGTGGGCTCCGATATATTTCATACAATCTCCTCAATACGGCAAGCCGCCATTATGCCGATCCCGCCCCTCCACGCCAAACCGGGATATCCGATAGCGGGTATCGACAAATAGCGGCGGCCTTCCCCAAGGTGCAGCGGGCCATGGCGCTATTTGCTCGCCCGGTGGCGACAGCGACCCACAAGAGTGCGGATCAATCCCGGCAACGTCAGCAAGCCCCCCACGGCCACAAACAGAAAACCAATGGGGATCAGGGCGAAGGGTTCATGCAGCAGGCCGTTCTCATCCACCGTCGAGCCAATCAGCTCAAAAGCCACAAAACAGGCCAAGCCCATGGCGGCCAGCACGGCCCCGATACGCATCATCATGGTCATCATTATCGAGCACACCTTTGTTTCACCTTGAACGAGTCACCCATTCTCCACCCCGATGTGAAGAGAACATGAAGTGGACAGGTTTTTCCGGCAAGGTCGCTGGTATGTGAGGAAAAACAGGCCAGTCAGACAGATAACGGGGCACAAATAAAAACGCAGCTGCATCGCCTGGGCGATAGCAACTGCGTTTTTTGTCTCTCTGCCATCCCTCTCAAGTTGGCCCGAACGGCCTGCACAAAGGGATCAAGAATGCGCGAAGAGAGGCGCCTTAGAACGGCATCTTGAAGCCAGGTGGCAACTGCATGCCGCCGGTCAATTCACCCATCTTGGTCTTGTTCTGCTCTTCCACACGACGCACGGCATCGTTGCAAGCGGCGGCAACCAGATCTTCCAGCAGCTCCTTGTCATCTTCCATCAGCGAAGGATCGATCTCGATACGACGGACGCTGTGGCTACCGGTCATGGTGACCTTGACCATACCTGCGCCAGCTTCACCGGTCACTTCCATCTGAGCCAGTTGCTCTTGCGCCTTCTGCATGCGCTCTTGCATCTGTTGGGCCTGTTTCATCAGGTTCCCCATTCCACCTTTACCAAACATATGTCGTCTCTCGTCTTGAAATCCGGCATCCAGCGCCGGGCTGTGGGCTTGTCTGTCCTAGATGGGGACAGCCAAACTGCTTTTCAACCGGGAGCGAACTCCCGGCCACGGAATTTAGCGGTTGAGGGGCTCGATGCTCTCGTGGTGGAGCACGGCACCAAACCGCTGAACTAAAAACTGTACGTTAGGATCCTGATCCAGATCCCGCGCTACCTGTTCACGCACCCCAATATAGAGGCGGTGTTCGATCTCAAGGGGGGTCTCCTGATCTGGCACCACACCGAGGGTCACCTCCACCTGCACCGGTTGCCCCAGTGCCGGGCCGATGATCTCGGCCAGATCAGCGCGCGCCTTGTCGCTCACCAGATGGCGTTGCTCCGGCTTGAGGGTCAGCAGCACCTTATCCCCTTGCTGTTTCATCACCGAATTGATGGCAAGCTGGCGCAGTCGCCCCCCCACCTGGGTATGAGCAATCAGTTCGGACCAGGCATCACCACAGTTGTTGAGCAGGGATGAGGGCATCAGACGGCTCACTTCACCCTCTTGCGGTTCCTCGTCGCTCTCAATCTCATCCCAGTCGATGGTCTCCAGCACCGGTTGAGAAGGGAGGCTCTCCACCACCGGGGCGCTCACCATAGCGGCTACCGGCACAGCAGCAACAGACTGCGGCGCTGACGCAACAACAGGAGCCACGGCGGCGCGCTCACCGGGCCGATAGCTCGGCTGCCCCTCCAGATCCCAGGGAGGCAGATCGGTTGGCTGGGCCGGTGCCTTGACGGGGACATGGCTCATCGCCAGAGCCTGCTCCGTAAAGCCCTGATTGAGGTACTCTTCGTATTCCCCGTTGTCACCCTGCGGCTCATCACCGTCGCCATAGAGATCCAGCGGCGGCAGATCATCATAGTGACCCATCGCCGCCATCCCCTGCCCGACCGGTTGGCTGAACGGCGCAGGTTGTGGAGCGACGACCGGTGCGGCGGCGGGCGCTACAGGGCGCGCTGGCGCAACCGGCACCGCGCGCGGCGCGGGAGCCACCGGGGCATCCTGACCACGCTGACGGCTACGCAGCATGTTTCGCTTGCCAAGCAGACTCTGCATGCTCGATACCGCAGAAACGGCTTCAGTAGCGGCAACCGGCTCGACTGTCGGCTCAACTGTCGGTTCGGCTATCGGTTCGAGCGCTGGCTCGAAGGAGGCGGTCAGCGGCTCGCCACGGGAATAGTCCGTATCGGCTGCAGCAGGCGCGCCATCATCTGCGGCTTGTGCGGCAGAGTGCGCAGGCACATCGGGCAGCGCATTTGGCAGAGCGGGCTCTGGTTGATAACCCATGCCTGCGGCTTCGCGCAACAGCTCATCCTGCTGGCTGAACAGCTCGGCGGCTTGTACCGCCTCCTCGCTGTCGGCGGTGTTGCCGATCTCATCCATCATCGCGGACGCCATCGCAGGCAGGGCGGCATCAGCCGCTGGCGCAGCACTGTTGGCAACGGGAGGACTGGCTAGCGGTGCGGGCACGGCGCCGCTGATCGGTGCCAGTGCGGCCGATTCAGCGGCCGGGCGCTTTCCCGGCAAAGAGGCTACCGGAGCTGCGCTGCTCGCCGCACTGCTCGTCATGGACGGGGGCAGTGCGGTGAGGCTGGCCGGATGCAGGGCATCACGCCTTGGCGAGAAGGCAAGCATCCGCAGGCAGGTCATCTCCAGCGCGGTACGGCCATCGGGGGCCCAGGGCAGATCTTTACGACCCCCCAGCACAATCTGGTAGCAGAGCTGCACCTCTTCCGGGCTCATCGCCTTGGCCAGTTGCAGCAGGGAATCGGCATCCGCCCCCTGCTCTTGCACGCTGGCAGGCAGCAGCTGGGCCATGGCGATGCGATGGAGCAAGCCTTCCAGCTCGGCATGAAGCTGATCAAAATCGGGGCCCAGGGTGGCAATCTCGGTGATCTTGGCCATGGTCGCGGGGGCATCTTGCCGCAAAATAGCTTCCAGCAGCTGGTGCAGGTGGCGGTGATCGAGCGTCCCCAGCATCGCCAGCACGCTCTCGAGGCGCACGCTGCCATTGCCGTGGGCCAGCGCCTGATCGGTCAGGCTCAGGGCATCGCGCATACTGCCGTCGGCGGCCTTGGCCAGTGCCAGCAGAGCGCGTGGCTCGAAGGGCTGACCCTCCTGATCCAGCACCCATTCGAGCTGCTTGGCGATCTGGGTCTGATCCAGACTCTTCAGATGAAACTGCAGGCAGCGCGAGAGGATGGTGATCGGCAGCTTCTGCGGATCCGTGGTGGCCAGCAGAAACTTCACATAGGGGGGCGGCTCTTCCAGGGTTTTCAGCAGTGCGTTGAAGCTGTGGCGCGACAACATGTGCACTTCATCGATGAGGTAAACCTTGAAGCGGCCACGGGCCGGGCGATACTGCACGTTGTCGAGCAGCTCGCGGGTATCTTCCACCTTGGTGCGGGACGCCGCGTCAATCTCCAGCAGGTCGACAAAGTTGCCCTGATCGATCTCGCGGCAGGTATCGCAGACGCCGCACGGGTGGCTGCTGATCCCCTGCTCGCAGTTGAGGCTCTTGGCCAGAATGCGGGCGATGGTGGTTTTGCCGACCCCGCGGGTACCGCTCAGCAGATAGGCGTGATGCAGCCGTCCCTGATCCAGGGCGTTGGTCAAGGCGGTCAGCACATGGTGCTGGCCTACCACTTGTTCAAACGTATGGGGGCGCCATTTACGCGCCAGAACCTGATAGCTCATAAATCCATCATGCAGGGAAGACAGGGCATTGAGGCCGGATGCTAACACAAATGGCGAGCGGGCTGTATCGGCTATCGGTCAGGGTCGGAGGGATCGCTTGATTTTCAAACCGATGCCCGCAAGGGCACCGGTTCAACGCAGGCCCGATGCAGAGGATCGGGCCGAAGAGGCATTACTCGCCAGCCAATTCGACCAGTGAGAGCACCTTGATGCCTGCAGCGGTCAAACGAGCATCACCACCCAGAGACGGCAGGGAGATAATGAACGCAGCGTCAGCCACGTCACCACCGGCACGGCGGATCAGCTTGACGGTCGCATCGACGGTACCGCCGGTCGCCAGCAGATCGTCAACCACCAGCACCTTGTCACCGGGCACGATGGCATCGGTGTGCAGTTGCAGGGTGTCGGTACCGTACTCGAGGGCATAGGACTCCTCGATCACTGCGCGCGGCAGCTTGCCCGGTTTGCGTACCGGCACGAAGCCCAGTCCCATGGCGAAGGCGACGGGTGCACCGAAAATGAAGCCACGGGCCTCGGTGCCGACAATTTTGGTGATCCCTTGACCACGGTAATGCTCTGCCAGCAGATCGATGGTGGCTTTGAAGGCCTCTGCATTCTCGATCAGGCTGGTGATGTCGCGAAACAAAATGCCCGGCTTCGGATAGTCGGGAATGGTCTTGATGCTCGCTTCAATAAACTTCAGGGTTTCCGGATTCATGTGTTGACCGCTTATTTTTTTGACCCAGGGGTGGCCATTTTTCTCAATTCCCTTCTGCGGGAAATAAAAAAGCCTGTCACGCAAAAATGACAGGCCGACTCCATAGCATTATTGCTGCAATAGCTTAGGGACTTCACTTCTCCATTGCAACCGGCTCCAGCACCGGCAGACGCATTAACCAGGTGAGCAGGATCACCATTATGACCACCAGCAGTCCCTTGACCCACAGCAGCGGCACCACCGCCAGCGATACCGAAAATGTGAGCAAAATGAAGATAATGGCGCGCCGTCTGGCATGGCGACGAATGCCGCGATATTGCTGCCAATCGACAATGGGCGGGCCGAACCAGCGGTGGGTCAGCAACCAGCGATGAAAACGCGGGGATGAGCGGGCAAACAGGGCGGCAGCCAGCAACATAAAGGGGGTGGTCGGCAGTAGCGGCAACACAATACCAACGATACCGGTGGCAAATGCCAACCACCCGAGAGCCATCAAAAACCAACGCTTCACTGCCGAACCTCGCTTTATGGGTCTTCACATAGCGTAACAGCATTTGGGTGATAGCTGACAGCGGGCATCAATCCCACTACAATCTGCGCTCTTTTTTACCCTTGTCTTCGGAAGCAGTTATGCGCGTAATTTTGGCCCCTATGCAGGGGGTGCTGGATCACCTGATGCGGGAGGTACTCACCTCCGTCAATGAGTACGATCTCTGCGTGAGCGAGTTTATTCGGGTGGTCGATCAGCTGCTGCCTGCCAAGGTGTTCTACCGCCTCTGCCCCGAGCTCAAGCAGGATGGCAAGACCCGTGCAGGCACCCCGGTACGGGTTCAACTGCTGGGTCAGCACCCCGAGTGGCTGGCCGAAAACGCCGTGCGCGCCATCGAGCTCGGCTCCCCCGGCGTTGATCTCAACTTCGGCTGCCCCGCCCCCACGGTCAATAAAAGCAAGGGCGGCGCCGTGCTGCTCAAAGAGCCCGAGACCATCTATCGCATCGTCAAGGCGGTGCGCGAGGCGGTGCCCGCCCACCTGCCGGTGAGCGCCAAGATCCGCCTCGGTTACGATGACAAGGAACTCTATCTGGAGAACGCCCAGGCGGTCTTTCAGGGGGGCGCCAACGAGCTGGCCGTCCATGCCCGCACCAAGCGTGAAGGGTACAAGGCTCCTGCTCACTGGGAGTATGTAGACGCCATCCGCCGCGCCCTGCCCATTCCCGTCACCGCCAACGGCGAGATTTGGGATCATAAAGATGCCCTCGCCTGTGCCAGGGTCTCGGGTTGCGATGCCCTGATGGTCGGGCGTGGCGCTATCTCCCTGCCCAATTTGGCCAACGTGATGAAAACCGGCTGCGCGCACATGAGCTGGGCCGAAGTGCTGCAGCTGATGGTGAGCTACACCGAGCAGGATCTGGCCAGTGAGAAGGCTGACTACTACCCCAGCCGCATCAAGCAGTGGTTTAGCTATCTCAAACGGGAATATCCCGAAGCGGATCTGTTATTTCAGGATCTGCGGGTACTCAAAGAGACGGCTCCCATCCGTGATGCCCTGCTGCAAGCAGCCAAAAGCCACGGCTAACCACGTTTAACTTGACGCATATCATCTTGATAGAGTTATCGGATCCCTATACTGCCCCGAATCTGTCGTCTGTCCTGTGGGGGATAATGTGTGTGAAATGACGCAAGCACAGTTGGCTGTCTGGCGTAATCGCCTGCTGTCAGACTGGGCCCAAGTACGAGAAACGCTGATCGGTCAGCTCAAAGCCTGCCGCCGTGACGAGTGGGCCGAGCAGGTCGGTCACTGCGAGCAGGATCAACTGGTGGAACTGACCAGCCGGCTGGATCTGCCGAAGTTGGAGCAGAGCGTGGCCCGCCTCAAGCGGATCGACGCGGCACTCTGCCAGATGGATCTCGGCCTCTATGGCCTCTGCTCCGATTGTGAAGAGCAACTGGCCATCGAACAGCTGGAGCAAGACCCGACCCTGCAACGCTGCCCACGCTGCGAAACCCGCTATCGCAAAGGCTACCATGGGCATGAACTCTAACGAGCGCCATGCTCTATTGTCAGCCTTCCTCTAATCTGCGGTTCTAGCAGAAGTGCAGAAGTGCGCCTTCCCCCTAGCACAGTCCTTGCCAAGGCTGTGGTCATTGCCTATGCATGGACATTGCTATCGTCAAAAAGGTCAGACCGAGCCAGAGTAGACCTGTCCACCCGCAGTGACTGATTAGGCTGCCACGACATACTGGTTACATGATGCAATAACACAGCCCCAAGTCTCACGAAACTTGGGGCTGTGTGTTCTGCTATCAAAAAACGAAGCGAGTAATTAATTGTATGCCCGACTTAGCCACCGGATGTATCTGCTGGCATGTCTTGGGCAAAGGGTTCTTTTGTCACCGGGGTGCTGACGTATCGATTTTGGTACCAGGTATCAATTCAAAATCAGGGGAAAATTGTACCAAAATATCTTTGAGTTGATCATAAGGCTTGCGGCTTCCATCAAACTTTGCCTTTCCATTGGCAAGCATGTCATCGAATGTGGCTTTGCCCATCATAATCACTTCCAGATCGGCTCGGTTAATGGTGATGGTCAGGTCTGGATGTTTAGCCTGTTCACCCTTGATATTGGTCAGTGTTGAGTTACTCATCTCCACCACATATTTTTCACCATTATCTGGGGTCAATAAGTTGATAGTAAACTTCATGCCATCCGCTTTTTTACTATCCAGGCGAATGCCGAGGAAATTTAGCCATAGATCTGTCGACATGGCCCGAATAGTATCTGGGCCACTGCTTTTTGGTGATGCTCCGGTCGGCATGCCATTACGCAACTCATAAGCTGCCGCCAAGAAACTGTTACGAAGCGCGACACTCTCTTTCTGATAACCGATTTGCTCATAAACATCAGCCAATAGATCCTTGCCTGCACGATTCGCTGGTTCTGCATACACCAATTTATTCAAGATTTCTGTTGCAAGCAGATATTTACCCTCGTCATAGAGTTGTTTTCCCTTGGCAATGATCTTATCCGCGCCCCCCATCATTTCCACATACAAAGGAGCTGAATCTTTGGGAGACAAAGGCATCAAGGTTGCAGGATTACCATCCCAATAACCGATATAGCGGTTAATCACAGCACGACTATTGTGTTCTTCAGAACCATGATAGCTGTGTGCAGCCCATTGATTCTGGAGACTCTTGGGAGGCTTGTAGACATTCTGAATTTCATTGATGGTGACACCTTTATTGGCGTAAAACAGCACCTCGTTGTTGAGGTTTGCATAAATATCACGCTGGGTACGCATCACCTCCTGTATACGCTCATTTCCCCAACGTGGCCATGTATGGGCCGCAAACATGACCTCTGCTTCTTGCCCGAAGCGATAAAGAGCCGTGTTGACACCTTCTGACCAAGCCAGTGGATCGCGGATCAACGCGCCGCGCAGAGTGTAGATGTTATGCACAGTTCCTGTGATATTCTCTGCGGCCCAAAATGCCTTCATCTGCGGGAAATAGGTATTCATTTCCGATGGAGCTTCAGTGCCTGGTGTATTTTGGAACACCATTTTAACGCCATCAATGGTGAGGTCCTCAAACGGCTTTTCAATATAACGAGTTGGTTGGATCAATCCCAAATTACCCGCAGCAGTATTCTTGCCAATGGCTTGATCAACATGACCGAATGGGCTCCGTGGTAGCAACACACCGTAAGCAAAAAACATACGGCGGTTCATTGCATTACCAGCATAAACGTTTTCTGATACGGCATGCTCCATGAAACCAACTGGTGCAATCACCGGAATTTTACCGCTTTTTACATCAGCTTCATCAACAACACCGCGGACCCCACCGTAGTGATCTGCATGAGAGTGGGAATACACTACCGCAACCACCGGGCGCTTACCCAACTTCTCATTGATAAAATCCAGTGCAGCCTTGGCAGTCTCTTTAGCCGTCAATGGGTCAAATATAATCCAGCCAGTGTCACTTTTAATAAAGCTAATATTTGCCAAATCGAACCCACGGACTTGATATATTTTTCCTGGTAATACTTCATACAGACCATAGGCCATATTCAATATTGCTTGACGCTGTAGCGAAGGATTAATGCTGTCAAAATTATTTCCTTGTAATAGATAGTCATAGCTACCCATATCCCACGCGACATTCCCTGCTTCTGCCATTATGCTTTTATAAGGTGGTGCGGCTACAAAGCCTTTTTTTGCCTCGTCAAAATCACGTTTATCATCAAAGGGCAAGCTATTTCTCAATCCTTTCTGCAATTCAATGGTGAATGTAGAGGGCATCTTTCCCTTCGGGTCAAAATGTTTTCCTTCCATCGCACCAGGGTCCGCCAACACAACGCCACCACCTGAAGCAAAAGCAGTGTGGCTGCCACCTGCAGCCAAGGCAAACATAATAGAAATGGCCAGTAAATTCATCCCTTTCATAACACTACTCCCTTAAATACCATCAACCGATAAAACCAAGCCATTTCTGGCCTAGGAGATAAAACCAACTAAAACTTTGCCCTATCAATTCATAACCATAGTATGCTCATGACATGGTTGCCAAAATGATGACCACTGAACGTGACCTAGCGCACAAAATATAAATTTACTCAGTTTTATTTAAACTTTAATTTAAAAACTTAACTTTTTTTCGCCACATCGAGATTAGTCAACATTAAGTTGGAGATATAATTTAGTGCAATAAAGCAACGCAAGGTTGATCTGATAATTGTAAAAACAATAAACGCTCTCTACGTGAGTAGAATTATTTTTCACTCATGTATCATCAAGCGTTATCGCAAGGGATTCCACGCCCACGAACGCTAAAGAGCGCCATGCGCTGCTGCCAGCCTTCACCTAACCTGCTGCTTTAGCAAAAAAGCGCGGCCCCCCCCTAACACAGGCTGTGGCCATTGCCTATGCATGGACATTGCTATCGCCAAAAAGGCCAGACCGAGCCAGAGTAGACCTGTCCACCCGCAGTAACTGATTAGGCTGCCACGACGTACTGGTTACAGTATGCAATAACGCAACCCCAAGTCTCACGAAACTTGGGGTTGCGTTATTGCGAGCAGAGAACGAAACAGGTAATTAGAAGCGAGTAATTAATTGCATGTTTAACGGTAGATTCAACTCAGCCAGGGGCTATATCTGCTGGCATGTCTTGAGCAAAAAACACGTTCGACAATACGCTTGGTCAACAACTTGAGCAAATTACTTTCGCCGAGTATTAATTCAGGGTGGGAATAGTCCTCGAGCAACGGGTTTATGAGATTGTTTAATATGGGCATCATGCTGTTCCTTTCAACAGATTGGTGATGATGACACCTACACAGATCATTTTACATTCCCCATCATGGGATCAGACACACTATGCTTACCTGTCTCGATACGCCCGGCATAACGACGCATAAGGCCTGCATCAGAATGAATGGTAAAGTCATACCATCCCGCCTGTTTGGTACAAGCAATTCGCTCTTTTCGTTCCTGCCGTGGCGTCAATGTCAATTCGGATTGATTACCAAGATATACGCGATTATCCAGCATCAATGTAAGCGAATTATCTGAATGATTGGTGAGTGTCAGTAGCAATGCGGGCTCAGTCAGATCGTAACAAACACTGACTTCCATATAATGATCAAGGCTGGCGGTTCCCGCAAACGCACGATGGTAACCATTGGGACCTAACAACCAAAGATCATAACCCTTGTCCGGATCGATCAGCCACTCATCCTCGAGTGTTTCCTGGCTATTGATGACATAGCGCCGAGGTACTGCATCCAGCTCAAGCTTGTTATAAACATGAATAATCATCCCTTGTGACCCAGTGTTACTCATCTTCAGCATCATTCTGTCAACCGTCAACTGCTCGGCATTGACATGCAACTCGTAGGGCAATGCTCTGGAAGGTCGAACACCAATGGTCTGTATAGGGAGCCGCTGATCTTCTACCGCTGGTGGTAAAACCTGATCCATCGCTTCTTGCTGTTTTACCAACGCAATGGCTTGTGATTTTTCAATCATTGGTAGAGTGGGAATGGTTTCATCATTGGGATTATTGAAATTGAGCGTCGACTGCATATCACCACAAATAGCTCGACGATATGGACTTATATTCTTTTCTACCACACCAAAACGAGCCTCAATGAAACGCAACACTGAGGTATGATCAAATACTTGAGAGTTGACCCATCCGCCACGACTCCACGGTGACACAACGAGTGCCGGCACCCTAGGACCCGGACCATAAGGACGGCCATCATCATGATATTCATCTTTTGCGTCCAGATTGCAGATACCCTGTATATTGCCATCAAGGATGGTTGGTGGTGACGGCGGCGGCAGGTGGTCGAAAAATCCATCATTTTCATCAAAATTAATGATCAATACTGTCTTGCTCCACACGTCGGGCCGTTCGGTCAGTGCATCAAGCACTTCTTGCATATACCAACCACCTTGCACCGGACTCGACGGTCCTGGATGTTCAGAATATTTTGCCGGAGCGACAATCCAGGATACTTGCGGCAAGGTTCCTGCTGCAATATCTTCACGCAGAGATGCCAGAAAACCTAAATCAGGCATAGTGTTGCTGACTCCTTTCAATAATGGGTTTATCCCCTCATCATCCAAAGTCCAGCGAGGATAAGGGGCGCCATTTGCCAAATTTCCTCTCTGCTTGTTTGCCTGACGATAATTAACAAATCCAGCAAGAGAATTATCTGTGAAGTTATCAGGTAAATTTTGATACACCTTCCACCTAATTCCCGCCTCTTCAAGCCGCTCTGGATAAGTATCCCACTGATACCCTTCATTCGGACTTCCAAGAGAATCAAAGCTGTTGTCGATGGCCGGTGGATTTGAATCATCAGCATGATGATTTATTCCTGTCCATAAAAAAAGGCGATTAGGATTGGTTCCACCATGGAAAGAGCAATGATATGCATCACATATTGTAAATGCATTTGCCAATGCAAACTGAAACTGGACCTCTGCCTCATTATAATAGCCCATAGATTGTTGCTTTTTATATGTTGGCCATGCATCTATTCTCCCCTCATGCCATGCTTGCTGAGCATCATTAAATAAGTGAGGTGTGCCATCTACACGCTGAGCATTGCCAATACGACTGTCCAGATGATAAGGCACGAGCAGGCGTGTTTCTCCTTCATGCTCAAAGCGTTGCCACCAGACATTACCATTCACGGTAGGTATCGGGTGGCGATCGCCAAACCCACGAACACCAGCCATGGTACCAAAATAATGATCAAAGCTTCTATTTTCCTGCGTCAGGACAATAATATGCTCTACATCCATAATAGTCCCGCTTGCATTATTAGCTGAAATACTCAATGCTTTGGCTATTGATGGATGAATAAAACTAGCAGTAGCCGCCAATGCAGCGCTAACACCGGACAACTTCAGAAACGCACGGCGCCCATTATTTGTATCATCTTTCATTTAATTACCTCCCCTTACAAATATTTAACGAGCATTATTATTGTGGTGGACAATGTATCTCATTTGGCTCAATAATAATTGGTGGTTCAATGGTTTCTGGCTGTGTGCTGCCATTCTCATTGCATCCGCCAAAAAATATAACCGAAGCTATAATCACTAATGATCGCAGGGGAATTAACGGTTTTCTTGTCATATATTTCATGTCATACAACCCGATTAAAATATGTAGCCTAATGGCAATAACAAACACTAGCGTCAATTTATGAATATAAGATGACAGATGTATTACGCGCGTATAAATGAGATCCCCATAACAAAACCGCATAAATTAGATTTAATAGTTAATTTACTAATTATTTCAAATGGTTATACACTGAGCATGATTTTTTATTTTAAAAAACATGTGACAAGCTGAATGTAAGCTGTATGAATGCACTTTATTTTATATGAAAATTATTTCCATTTTGACCATCACCATAAAGGTGGCTGTTATTTAGGCTTCAATGGGATAGCAAATCGGCACTCTATACATAAGTGACTCACTCGTCATGATATGACCAATAGCAAGAGATTTATCTTCTTTTACTATCCAGATGATGAATTTATTTAGAGAGTAAATCCAGCAGACACCATCAGAATCGTGTTCATGCATTTTTCAAAATGCATCATCATGACTTTAAAAAAACACACTACTAACTTAGCGATAAGCTTTATACTTTCACCTGCTTGCCCTTACACTACAAACATGACTATAATCATTTTATAACTATTTAAAACAAATCAACTTTATGAGGTATATGATGAAAGCTATCACGATTGCATCCATTTTTTTCGCAATGACAGCCCATGCTGGTGTTATTAACCCTGATTGTAACGCAGAAAAGGTAGTCAAAGGGGCTGCGATGAATGCGACTATCGGTGTGAATGGTCGATGCTCCACATCTGAAGCTATCAAGGATACCGTCACTGACGGTACTAAAATAGATGAGAAGGTAAAAAATGTTAATGATAAAAAAGAGGATGTTTTGTCAAAAGACAAAAAAGATATGCTGAAAAAAGAAGATAAGTAACGAGGACTTGATGTGGCTATCGATAAGTTCGACAGCCACATCATGTTTTACAATAAATTCATTACGTTGAAATATAGCCCGTCCCCAAAGGTACTGTCGGACATGTTGCCCCCGAATAATGATATTAGATGAACCTCGTAGTGAACCAACGTCATGCCATAAACAGAATGGCAATTTATAGCACCAATGACGGCAAATATATCTCAATAATACTCTCCTGGTATATAAAATTGCCTTTTAGAAAGTTTTTAACAAGAAAAAAACCAACACTTCCCTATCGGAAAACATCTAACACTGGCCATCACAGATCTTGTTGTGAATACAAAAAATCAGCGACTGATAAAAAGAAGCCGGACAGGATGAAACCTTGTCCGGCTTTTTATTAACAATATCTTGATAGAGATTTAAGGAAAAACGCCACCCAACTCAGCAGTAATCACCGCACTGACCTGAATACGCTCACCTGGGGCAATATCGGTAATGACTTGATCATTGGAGACATTGACAGCCAGTGCATAGTCTTCCTTCAGCGTGGAGCCAATTTCCAATGGCTGACCATCAGCAACAAACTTCATATTGGCACCGCTCATATCGGTAGTAGAAGCATCAACCGCGTAGGAAGCCAGCCCCCACTTCACGTTGCCGGAAATAGGATCACCAATGACAGGAGCCGCAGCAACACCAGTATTGTCATGGGCTTCAACATTGATCGCTGTTGAAGTAAAAGTACCATCGGTTTTAACGTTCAAAAAACCGGCACGGATGGGGCCACCCAAATCTCCGGTAATAACGATATCATCGCTGGCTACGGAAAAAGGAACCAGCCCTTTCCAGGTCAGGGTCTCGGCAGCTTGAGTCGCAGGCAGTGCGGCGTGGGCACCGGCAGACATAGCCAGCAGCAGAGATGACATTACAATTGTTCTTTTCTTCATTTCTCTTCCTCTGTTTACTCATATGTAGCAACGCTACATATGATACAAATATTCCTGTCTACATCTTGATTAATCACGCACAACTAATGACATTCCGCGTAACGGCCACTGCATATATAGCACGGTATTTCCGATAAAAATAAATAAGGCACCACTATACCCACGACATGCCTAAATTAATGAGTTGCCACGCTTTTATAGAAAATTATGCTTTTAGCATCAAATACTCGCTTCTCAATATTCAAGGCCGTCACCCCCAATAACCATGCGATATCTCGAATACTCATGCCAAAAACAATTTGCAATACCAGCGGTTCTCTCAGGTAAAGGGGTAATTGAATGATCTCATCCCTCACTTTTTCAATCAGATGATTGACTGGTGTATTCAGATCACTCTCCGTGAAATAACCATCCCCTCTTCTCTCTGCATTAACCCCCTCATCAAGCTGAAGATGAAGGCAATATTCCCTCAGCATTTTTACCAACCAGACAAGGGGCATCTGATGCCGAGTATGTGACAACATCATTCTGGCTCGATCCTGAACCAGAAAAACCATACTTTCTGACAAGTCTTGGCTCTGAGTCATAAAATAGGCATATCGATATAATGCAGCACCAACAGAATTTAATGCCGGCTTATCGTTCATCACTCCTCCCGACAAACATCTACAATGAGCCTTCTCCCGAATGGTCAAACGAAAGCGATCCACTTCATTTTAAAAAAGCCGAATGCTACAGCGTAACATTCGGCAATCACCCACTGCTATGGGATCTACTGATACACAGGACTCATGCGTTTACATTCAAGAGCAAATTACTACAAGCAATAATGAAAAATAAATCAACATACTGCACATACCTGTTGATTCAGACACATGGTAATTTATTTCGCCCCAGTAAAATTGACCTCACGCGAAAACAAATGGACAAATTGCGCAAAGATGCATTTCTATCACATAATCTAAAGTAAATTAAAATTTTCACCCTGCAATAATTGCATTATCATCAGTCATTGATTAGATTTCGTCATTTTCACCAAGAGCGCCTTGGCAACTGATAGAAATCTCTTCCGTGTTGAGTTCACCTTGTATCCATGTCAACTTGCTCATATGCAGGACGCTCGCCGACGGATGGCGTGAGAGAATTTTCTCACATAAGATCACAACGCCTGCTCAAACAACAAGGATGATCCCGTGTCAATGTACATAGTTCGCAGTACCATTCTCTTTGGCTACGAGACGCTGATGAGATCCCTCAATGGCAACCCACAGCACGCCCTGCAGGCTCAAGGGATGAGCTCCGCACAGATCCGTGATGGTAACGGCTACTTGTCCCACGAGAGCGTATGTCAGCTGCTTGAATACAGTGCCGAGGTAACGAACGAGGCTGCATTTGGCTTTAAACTGGCAAAAGAAAAATCCCCCAATGAACTGGGCGCGCTGGAACTGGCCATCTTTTTACAACCCACGGTCAGGGATGCTATCGAATTTATAAAAGCCAATTTTTATCTCCATGCCAATGGCACCTTTTTTATCGCCAGTGAACAGGATGGCCGTCAACAACTCTCCCTCACCCACCAATTCAATAAAGAGGGGACATATAAGCAGATATGTCAGCTGGCGACGCAACGGATCCATGACCTGATCGCAGCGAAACTGTCTGGTGATGCCAACAAAGTGACCATGCATTTGACCCAATCAGCGCCCAATGAGGCGTATGCGGCCATGAAGCACATCAAATTCAATGCCGAGTTCAATGGTGTTTCCTTCCCTCTTGCCTGGCTTAATGCCGAGTTCAAATTCGAGCGGCAACATGTGCTCAAATTTATCGACGCACAGCTAAATGGCTTGAAACAGGCATACCCGGATAATCTGATCACGATTACCTCCCATCTCATCAGCGAACTGTTACCCAGTGGCGAGTGCAGCGTCGAACGCATCGCCAAGATCCTCGATATGCACCCACGGGTATTGCAGCTCAAGCTTAAAGAGCTGAACACCAGCTATAACGCCATTCTGAAAGAGAGCCGTCTGCAACTGGCCTTGAACTATCTCAAGGAACAAAACACCAGCATGACGGATATGGCCTTGCGCCTTGGCTATTCTGATGTATCGACCTTTAGTCGTAATTTCAAAGAGTGGACCGGATTCTCCCCTACCCAATGGAAGAAATCTGAAAACAGTCAGGATGGCAATATCAGTAGCTATTAATCCGACACCCAAGATCCCGCCAACGGGATGAGAGCAGATCGGCCCAGGTGATCATCTGGCTGGGCCGAATCGCCCCCTGTTCTGTATAATTTTTAAGCAATATCGGGAAATTACGGCCATCCATACGGTAGGGGGCAATATACAAGACTCGTACCCGATACTTGTACCCCCCCTGGATCGGGATCTTCTGCTCTTCTGTCTTGAAAATATGGTGATGCTTGCGGATACGCGCGAAGTCATCAGTGATCCGTTTGGCCTCTACATTGAACAACGGAGCCAGCTCCCGGGCACTCATAAATGCCTGTTGTTCATATAACCATTGAGCAACCCTGAGGTATCTTGGCATGACTTACACACTCATCTCACACTGCATATTTGTCGAATATTCGCGGCGCTGTTTACCATGACTCCTGTTGCTCTTTTTGCCACTGCAAGGGGGAAACACCAGTCCAGCTTTTGAATTTTCGACTAAAGGTCGACACATCCGAGAACCCCAGCTCAAAGGCCACATCGGTTACTCGCATATGCTTTCTTCGCAACAATTGATAGGCCAGCGCGACCCGACACTCCTGCAAGATCAGGCTGTACGATCGCCCCTCCTCCTGCAATTTCAGTTGCAGTGAACGTACCCCGCAGCCCAACACACTCGCGACTCTGGTCATGGTACATTGCCCTTCTCGCAACAGGCGGTGAACCACAGATGAAACCTGTTCGGAATAAGAGTGCGGAAAATTGCTGGTCAACTCATCCATGTATTTATCGACAAATTGCAGCATCTGCTCCCGCCCTGCCGATAAAGAGGCTGTTAGCCACGCGGCAGGAAAACTGACCCCGTCAAAATCCGCTGAAAAACAGACATGGTTGTAATGCCGTTCATGAACTGGCGGTCTGGGTTGGCGCAGATGGATCTTCATTGCGCCAATATTATCTACCTGAACCGAGGTCAGATAGTTATAGAGATGCTGGCAGGATGATTGTCGCAATTGAGTCAATGGATTTTCACCACCAAATTCATATTCAATCCCCACCTGAATCCAGTCGTTAACCTGTGTCACGGTCAGGACCTGACCATAGGCAAACAGATAGACATGGGACAGCAGATAATCGAGCGCCTGCTTGACGTTTTCTTGCAAACGAAACCCCAGCGACAGCGGCCCCAGCAATTCCGGGCCATGACGACCGGCCAACTTCAGGCCAAATAGCGCCTTGTTCAAGGTCTTTGCAGTTGCCTCCAGCAAATCTCCATAGCGGGGATATGAAATAAATCCTGCGGGATCGGAAATATTGATTGGTTGTAGTCCAACCTGGACAAATATTTTTTCAGAATGTCCGCCAAGTTCATGGACAAGTTGCTCATATCCTGTCAAAGCCACATTGCTTACTAAGTACATAGTCAAGTTCACTCACTAACCAAATATTAAATATCGCACTCTCTTTGTGCAAAAAACCGACCCATTCTGAAAGTTTAATCGGATAGCTCATTTTTAATCATACAAGTTAATTTAACCAGTAGCCTGTTTGGTCACGAATAAAAACCAATCATTCACGAACATTAACAATGTAAATTGTTAGAAGCCAAGACACTCCAAACGCATCAACACCCTATCTTAGAAATAAATAAAAACCCCCAAAGCAACTTGCTGCTTTGAGGGTTCTCTTATTTTATTACCCAACGATGTTATTAGTTAATCACATTAAAAGCACTTGTATCAGAGAATGTTTTCCCAGACACAGGGTCATGATAACTCGCTGAAATTGTCGTCGCACCTGTTTTCAACATATGAACATCACCAGTGGTATCCACCGTTGCAACAGATGTGTCTGATGACGACCAGGTACTGTAATCAGTCCTATTGGTAGTCAACGACCCCCCATCGTATGTGCAAATAAAGTTAAAACCAAAATAATACCCAGCACTTAACGATTGAGTCGTAGACGGAGGTGAAAGCGTACAATGATGAATAGCACCACTGAGTACAGACACATTTGCTACCGCACTTTTTGTAACTCCACCTTCTGTATATGTGACATCTATTTTGGTTGAACCTGTGTTTATACCCGTCACCTTACCCGTCGCATCGACTGTCGCAATATTACTATTTTGACTGGTATACACAGCACTTGATGTCACTGTTGATTTTGATGAATCAGAGTAATTTGCCGTGACAGCCAGGTTGTATGACGAACCTTTGAACACCGAGTCAGAACCCGGTGAAACTGTGATTGATGTCAATGCTTTACTCACCGTCACCGACATGGATGCCGACTTGGTCACCCCCGCCTCACTGTAAGTGGCCGTCACCGAGCTGGACCCCGTCGCTTTCGCCGTCACCAGACCTGTGGTGCTCACCGTTGCCACCGCCGTATTGGCACTCACATAGGTTGCTCCGGTCGTAGTGACTATCTGGCTGGAACTGTCACTGTAATGGGCCGTCACCACCATTTGCTCAGTGCCATTGACACTCAGGCTGGCAGTTGTGGGTGACACTGTGACACTGGTCAGGGACTTGCTTACCGTCACCGCCATGGATGCCGACTTGGTCACCCCCGCTTCACTGTAAGTGGCCGTCACCGAGCTGGACCCCGTCGCTTTCGCCGTCACCAGACCTGTGGTGCTCACCGTT
>NZ_CDBW01000045.1 GCF_000820145.1 Aeromonas sobria
GAGATAAGAGGCAGGACTGGAGAAGCATGGTGCGAAGAGAGGGACTCGAACCCTCACATCCGTGGGACACTAACACCTGAAGCTAGCGCGTCTACCAATTCCGCCACCTTCGCACATTGTGTTACCAGTTTAGATTTACATGCTATCTGGAGAAGCATGGTGCGAAGAGAGGGACTCGAACCCTCACACCCGGGGGGCACTAACACCTGAAGCTAGCGCGTCTACCAATTCCGCCACCTTCGCACATTCGGGCTTTCTAGTTGGATTTACATGCTGCTGAATCAGCATGGCAGTATTGGTGCGAAGAGAGGGACTCGAACCCTCACATCCGTGGGACACTAACACCTGAAGCTAGCGCGTCTACCAATTCCGCCACCTTCGCATCACTGCGGAGGGGGATTCTATAGAGTTTTGGGGGAGCGTCAACAAGCAAAAGGTACTTTTTTCGCTGTTGACGCTCAAAGTGGAGCCAAGGGTACAAAACTTCAGCAATTAGCTTGGGTTGGTGACTCGCAGATTAGCTGTGCCCCATTGCGCCATGATACATCTGCTCGTACTGGGTGATGGAGTCAGGCCAGTTGAAGCGGGTGTTCATAGCGTTGTGCAGCACCTTGGCAAATTGTGTCTTGTCTTGCAGAAAATAGAGCAGACTGCGGCGCATGGTATCGAGCAGGATAGCGGCGGTCGGATCATTGAAGCAAAAGCCGGTGGCATGTTCCGGGTCCGCATCCCAATCCACCACGGTATCTTTCAGACCACCCACGGCACGCACCAGTGGCAGGGTGCCATAGGCGAGGCTGTACATCTGGTTGAGGCCGCAAGGCTCGAACAGCGAGGGCATCAGGAAGAAGTCGGCACCGGCTTCCACCAGATGAGCCAGGCGATCATCATAGGTATTGATGAAGGCGAGCTTGCCTGGGTACTGCTGGGCCATGGTTTGCAGTTGTGTGGCGAGCGCAGGATCGCCAGAGCCTACGATCACCACTTGCACCTGATGGTGGAGGAATTTCTCCAGCGCAGGGAGCAGCAGGGGGACACCCTTCTGCTCGGTCAGGCGGCACACCATGCCGTAGATAGGCAGGTCTGCAACGGGCAATCCCGCTTCCTGCTGCAGATGCTGTTTGCAGATCTGTTTGCCTGCCATGTTGTCGATGCTGTAAGTGGCGGGCAGGAACGCGTCAAACTCCGGATCCCAATCTTTGTAGTCGCAGCCGTTGAGGATGCCGCACAGGTCATCCCTACGTTGCTGAAAAATGCTCGCCATACCGTGGGCGCCAAGGTGAGTCAGCAGCTCCTGGGCATAGTTGGGGCTGACCGCATTGATCTTGTCGGCGTAGAGCACCCCGCATTTAAGCAGGTTGACGTGGCCGTAGTCATAGTTGATGCGGCGTTCGTAATCGGCAATTTCGGGCATGGCCCAGAACTGCTCGCGGCCGAACACCCCTTGAAACGCCGCGTTGTGAATGCTGATCACGCTGCGAGTTTGCTGGAAGAAAGGGTTGTTGGCATGGCGGGTTTTCAGCAGCAAGGGTAGCAGCCCGGTGTGCCAGTCGTTGCAGTGGGCGATATCCGGTGCGAAGCCGAGCTGCTCGCAGGCATGGAGGGCAGCCGCCGAGAAGAAGGCAAAACGCTCGCCGTTATCCGGATAGGCTTGATTGTTCTCGGCATAGAGCTGGGGACGATCGAAATATTGCGGGCAGTCGAGTAGATAAACGCAGACGCCATCCAGCTCCATCTGGTAGATGCGATAGCCGATATCCGGCAGGCCCGGATGGGTGGGTAACCAGCGTGACGCTACCAGTTTGGCCTCATCCCGTCGCTTAATCGTCTTGTAGAAGGGCAGCATGATCCTGACATCATGCCCCTTCTGGACCAGGTACATAGGCAAGGCTTTGGCAACATCTGCCAGGCCCCCGGTCTTGACCAGCCCCTCAACTTCCGAGGCAACAAACAGGATTTTCAGTGGGTTAATAGCCAACTCTTGCTCCCTTAGGTACCACCACGATACCGCCTTCTGATACGGTAAATCGCTCTCTATCATGGTCGAGATTTTCACCGATAACGGTGCCGGGCGCAATTTCAACGTTTTTGTCGATGATCGTCCGCCGGATGGAGCACCCTTCACCAATCTTCACATCCCCCAGCAGCACGGATTCACTTATGTGGCTGCACGCGCCGATATTGCAGCGAAAACCGAGAATGGATCGCTGGATTTGGCTGCCCTGAATGAAGCAACCGGCGGAGATCAGGGAGTTGGCAATATTGACCTTGCACACGTCGCTGTCGATAAAGGTCGCTGGCGGCAGTGCCGGATAGTGGGTGTGCAGTGGCCACTTGCGGTTATAGAGGGAGAAGGGGGGGTTGTCAGCCACCAAGTCCATGTGAGCCAGCCAGTAGGAGTCCAGAGTGCCCACATCCCGCCAGTACACACTCGGCTTTTCACCCGGGATGACGTTGGTGCTGTAGTCGTAAACATAGACGGGGGCGCGCGGGTAGAGGCTCGGGATCACATCCTTGCCAAAGTCGTGGCTGGAGCTATCTTCGGCAGCATCCCGTTTCAATTCACGGCAAAGGGCGTCAGTCTCGAAGATGTAGTTACCCATGGAGACCAGCGCCTGGGTCGGATCGCCGGGGATATGCTTGGGATGCTTGGGTTTTTCCTGAAAACCGATCATCCGCCCTTCGGTATCCACCTCGATCACGCCGAATGAACTCGCCTCTTCGATGGGCATGCGCAGAGCGGCCACTGTCATGGCGGCGCTCTTTTGTTTGTGGAAGGTGACCATCTGGCTCACATCCATCTTGTAGATGTGGTCGGAGCCGAAGATGCAGACATGATCCGGTTCGGCCCGCTCGATAAAGCCGAGGTTCTGGTAGATGGCATCGGCGGTGCCGTCATACCAGCGTTTACCCATCCGCATCTGGGCCGGAATGGGGTCGATAAAGCGGTCAGTGATGCCGACGATATTCCAGCCCTTCTTCATGTGCAGATAGAGGGACTGGGATTTGAATTGGGTCAGGACATAGATGCGTAGAAAGTCGGCGTTGACGAAGTTGTTGAGGACGAAATCGATCAGCCGGTAACTGCCGCCGAAGGGGACGGAAGGCTTGCTGCGGGTAGTGGTGAGAGGCTGCAGACGAGTACCTTCGCCGCCAGCCAGGATCATGGTCAAGATACCTGCCATCGTATTAATCTCCCTGCATGAACACTATGAAAAGGTTTTCAATGTTCGGTATAAAAACACCCCTTAAGGGGTGTTTTTATTGTCCTTTTAGTACCTTACCAGATACCGGATGGCGCTCTCTAGCTGTTTTCTTGTACTGCTTGCACTTATTTACACTTTGCTCATATAGACCTTGAACTTGGTATCGCTGCTGATCACTTCTGTCCGTTTGAAATGTGTTTCCAGTATAGGCAGGTAGCGCAAGAAGGCGTTGGCAACAATGGTCAGCGAGCCATTTGGCAGCAAAAATTCCGGCGCCTTGGCGAGGAAGGTTTCGGTCGCTGCATAGAAGGTCTTGAGGCCCGCATGGAATGGCGGGTTGGAGACGATGTGCTGGAAACGGGTGGAGACATCGGAATAGACATCGGAAGGGGTGACCTTGCCCTGCAGACCATTGATCGCCAGGGTGCGGCGGCTCGACTCCAGCGCCAGCGCGCTGATATCCACCATGTTGACCAGCAGATCTGGATTGCGCTTGGCCAGCACAGATCCAATTACCCCTGCGCCACAGCCGAAATCGAGCAGTTCGCCCTTCATCGGCGGCACTGCGGCCAGCAGCATCTGGGTGCCGAGATCCAGTTCGGCGGCGCTGAAGACGCCGGGCAGGGCCAGCACGGTCAGCTCGGTATCGCCGGCCTTGCACTGGTAGCGGCCAAACCAGCTATCCAGCTCGAACGGGGCAACCGGCTTGCAGAGCTCGCCGTGATAGAGGGAGCAGCGGCGGGCCGAGTCACGTTTTATCGGCTTCTCGCCATAAGGTGCCAGCAGCTTGTCGGCGCCATTGATGCCGCCACGGTTGTCACCGGCCAGGAACAGGTCGGCACCCGCCTCCAGCAAGGGGGTCATCATGGCCAGCAGATATTGCGCCTCGGCCTTGGCCTTGGGCATCAGCAGCAGCAGCGCATCGAAGCGGGGGGCGCCATCGAGCTGGTGGTCGAACAGGATGGCGTCACCCAGGGCGGTCTGTTGGCTGCGGTAATAGCAGTAATCCGTGGTAAAGACGGTCAGGGTCTCGGCTAGAGTGGCCAGCTGGCGCGGGTAGTCATCCTCCAGCGCGCCGCAGACAAGTAGCCGCTTGCCGACAAAGAGGGCTTGGTTTCGTTCCAGCATCTGGCTGACGGCACTGATAGGGCTGCTCATCGGGTCTCTCCACTCAATTTTGGGCGGCCATTATACATAGCCCCTTTCGCCTTGACATTTATGCTGTGTTCCCGAAATATGCCCAGACACCATTTTTTGACCAGAGATGACGAAATGCGGTTCAACGGGTTGAAACGAAAGCACAAAAAAAGCCTGACATTCGGGCCTGCCGACGTTCGCGCGTAACCTCTCATTTCTGAGAAGCTTCAAACCCCGGTTGCGCACATCGTACCGGGGTTTTTTATTGCCATATGCGGGTCATTCAGGAGAAGGAAATTCCATGTTTCAAGGTTCTATTGTTGCGTTGATCACCCCGTTTCGACAGGGAAAGCTGGATGAAGAGGCGCTGTTGCGTCTGGTGGAGTGGCATATCGAGCAGGGTACCCACGGCATAGTGCCGGTGGGCACCACGGGGGAGAGCCCGACCCTGACCCACGACGAACACTGTAAAGTGGTCGAACTGGTGGTCAAACAGGTGGCGGGGCGCGTTCCGGTGATCGCCGGGGCGGGTTCCAATAATCCGGTCGAAGCCATCGAGTACACCCTCCATGCCGAACGGGTCGGTGCCGATGCCACCTTGCATGTGGCCGGATACTACAACCGCCCCAATCAGGAGGGGCTCTACCACCACTTCAAGGCCGTCCACGACGCCACCGCCAAGCCGATCATCGTCTACAACATTCCGCCGCGTGCCATCGTCGATGTGCAGCCCGCGACCCTGGCCCGTCTGGCCGAACTGCCGCGCATTGCCGGGGTCAAGGATGCTACCGGCGATCTGGCCCGTCCCTGGACCGAGCGCCAGCTGATCAACAAGCCCTTCGCCTGGCTCTCTGGTGAAGATGCCACTGCCGTGGCTTACAACATCGGTGGCGGTCAGGGTTGTATTTCAGTGACTGCCAACGTGGCCCCCAAGCTGGTGGCAGAGGTGCAGAACCTCACGCTGGCGGGCAAGTGGCAAGCAGCGCGTGAGCTGCAAGACCAGCTCATTCCGCTCCATCAGGCGATGTTTGCCGAGCCGAGCCCAGCCGGTGCCAAATATGCCGCTTCCCTGCTCGGTTTTTGCAGCGAGGAGTGCCGCCTGCCGGTGATGCCGCTGTCGGAAGCGACCCGCGAGCGTATTCGCAGCGCCATGCAGCAGCTCAACCTGCTGTAATACAAAACGGGTGAGCCAAGGCTCACCCGTTTTGTTTCTGGTGTTGTCCCACTGAGGCCGCTCGTGCCGGTTAGGCGGCGCTATGCAGCCAGGCGGCGATGGCCAGCTGTAACTCGACATACGCCGGATAGAGGAAGAGATCGGCTAATTCGGCAGGCCACTTGTCATGCTCGTTCGGCCTGATTTGCAGATGTGCTTGCAGGCTGGTCAGGGCTGGCAGCCAGGGCGCTGGTTGCGGCAGCCTGGCCGCACTGCGGGTGACCAGAGCGATCCCCTGACACAGGGCATCGAACGCCTGTCGCTGCACAGCCTCATCCTGTGGGTGTTCCAGCCAGAGCTGCTCGTGATGCTGCCAGTGGCGAAGCCCTTCGCTTACCCCCGTTATGCTATCTATATCTTCACTCGCTACCAGCGCCTGCAGGGCCAGCGGTTTGCCAAGGCCTGCCAGTCGATAGCCGCGCTGGGCCTTGGATTGGGCGCCGAGCCGCAGCCCGCCCAGCTTGGCAAGATGCTGCGCCAGTGCAAACAGCGCCGCGGTGTCACCGGATTTGAGCTCAAGTTCCAGCTCGTTGATGGTGGTGCTGCCCTGGCTACCGACTATCTCTCCCTGATCCCAGGCCAGTTCTATCTCGGCCCCCTCGAAGGCGATCAACCAGTGGCGCCGCAGGAAGTCGGTACGAAACTGGGCGACCAGCTGTTGCTGGATGTGGTCGCGCTCGGGCAGGGTCGGCCAGATCTCATCGGGAAAGGCCGAGAGGGTCGGCAGATCGCCGCTGACGGGGGTGTTGTATTCGGGTCTGGCGTGCAGGCCGCCCACTATCTGACCGCGACACTTGATGGTCTGTTCGGCAAAGCTATCGCAGCGGCGGATCCGCAACCCCATATCCAGCTGGCGCAAGGCGAGGGTTGGCGTATCGAAATAGACGTTGCCGAGCTGTTGTTGGGAGGATTCCTTAATTTCAAGAGAATTCAGCAGGTTGGATAACCCTGCTTGAATGTCGCAGGCGACAAAAAACTTTATCTCGATCTCGATTTGCATAGTTATTCCGGGCTGGCAGGTAACTTTGAGGGGCGGGATTCGGGTCGCGAGGATATAATGCCGCGAGGCGACTAGATTAATTCGCGGTTTAATTGAGTGCGCAGTTCGGTTACCATGCGCGCCTCATAAAATCGTATCGAGTGTTTTTTCACCGACACAGGTTTGACCATGCCAGTAAATACTATTTTGGGGCTTTTTGCCAAGTCCCCCATCAAGCCGTTGCAGAAGCATATCGTCAAGGTTCACCAGTGCTCCCAGCAGTTGGTCCCTTTCTTTGACGCCGTTGCGGAAGACCGTTGGGATGATGCCGAGAAGATCCGGCAGCAGATTGCCCAGTTGGAAAAAGAGGCGGATATCCTCAAGCGTGAAATCCGTCTGAAACTGCCTCGCGGCCTGTTCCTGCCGGTCGCGCGTACCGACCTGCTGGAGCTGTTGACCCAGCAAGACAAGATTGCCAACCGTGCCAAGGATATCTCCGGCCGCATGCTTGGTCGTCGCATGGAGTTCCCTGCTGAAATGCGGGTTGATTTCATGGCCTATCTCAAACGTTGTATTGATGCGACCGCTCAGGCCGAGAAAGCGATCGGGGAGCTCGACGAGCTGCTCGAGACCGGCTTCAAGGGACGGGAAGTGGAAATGGTTGCCGAGATGATCCACCAGCTGGATCTGATCGAGGACGATACAGACACCATGCAGATCGGACTGCGCCAACAGCTGCAAGCGGTTGAGCACAATTACAATCCGATTGATGTGATGTTCCTCTACAAGATCCTCGAATGGGTAGGTGACCTGGCAGATCAGGCCGAGCGTGTAGGCGCCCGTCTGGAACTGATGCTGGCTCGTTCGTAATCGACTGACTGGGTAAAACACTACTAATGGACATTATCGCGAATTACGGCACCACACTGGTGCTCGTGGCGGCCTTGTTCGGCTTTTTGATGGCCTGGGGCATTGGTGCAAACGACGTTGCCAATGCCATGGGCACATCGGTCGGCACCAAATCCCTGACTATCCGTCAGGCCATCATCATTGCCATGATCTTCGAGTTTGCCGGTGCTTATCTGGCGGGCGGTGAAGTGACCGCAACCATCCGCAATGGCATCATTGATACCAATGCATTTGCCGATACACCGGACCTACTGGTACTCGGCATGATCGCCTCCTTGCTGGCTGCTGGTGCCTGGTTGATCCTGGCCTCCTACTTCGGCTGGCCGGTCTCTACCACTCACTCCATCATCGGCGCCATCGTCGGTTTTGCGGTGGTGAGCATTGGTCCGGAAGCGGTGCAGTGGAGCAAGTTTGGCGGCATCGTCGGCTCCTGGATCATCACTCCGGCTATCTCCGGTGTGATCGCCTACTTCATGTTTATCAGCGTGCAGAAGCTTATCTTCAACACCGATGATCCGCTGGCTAACGCCAAGCGCTATGTGCCGTTTTACATGTTCCTGACGGCGCTGGTGATCTGTCTGGTGACCATCAAGAAAGGGCTGACCCACGTTGGTCTGCACTTGAGTGATGGCGAGGGCATTCTGCTCTCTGTGGCTATCTCTATTGCGTTGGCGATTGCCGGTTTCTTCTATATCCGCGGTCAGAAGTACAACCCGCAGGATGACAGCAAGATGCACTTCGCCAACGTGGAGAAGGTATTCGGTATCCTGATGGTGATCACCGCTTGTGCCATGGCCTTTGCCCACGGCTCCAACGATGTGGCCAACGCCATTGGCCCGCTCTCTGCCGTGGCTTCTATCGTGGCCTCCGGCGGTGAAATTTCCAGTCAGGCGTCTATCGCCTGGTGGATCCTGCCGCTTGGCGGTATCGGTATCGTGATCGGTCTGGCGACCATGGGTGAGAAGGTGATGGCGACGGTCGGTACCGGCATCACCCACCTGACCCCGAGCCGTGGCTTCGCTGCCCAGCTGGCGACCGCTGCGACCGTGGTGATTGCTTCTGGTACCGGTCTGCCCATCTCCACCACCCAGACCCTGGTGGGTGCTGTGATGGGTGTCGGTCTGGCGCGCGGGATTGCGGCGTTGAATCTGGGGGTGCTGCGCAATATCGTCGTCTCCTGGATCATCACCCTGCCTGCCGGTGCCATTCTGGCCATTGCTATCTTCTACGTGCTGCAGGCCTGCTTCTCTTAATCGAAGCGGCATTCAGCAAAAAGCCCGAGTCATCGACTCGGGCTTTTTTTATTGTGCGAGGGAGCTGAGTTGCTCCCTTTGCATTCTCTGCATTAGAGGCTGGCGCAGATCTGCCACAGGTCGTACTGGATTGCCGCAGCGGTCACTTCCCGACCCGCCCCCGGCCCTTGAATCACCAGCGGGTTGCTGCGGTAGCTGTCGCTCTCGATGGCAAAGATGTTGTCGCACGGCAGCAGGTTGGCAAACGGGTGGTGCGGTTCCAGCGTCTCCAGTCCAACCCGTGCCTTGCCGTTACGCTCGAAGCGGGCTACGTAACGCAGCGCCTTGCCAAGGCGCTTGGCTCCCTCAAAGGCGGTCTGAATCGGGCCATCCAGCTCCTTGAGCCGATCCATGAATTGATCCGCGCTGACTTTGCGCAGGGTGACGGGCACCAGATTTTCCAGTGTGATATCGGCCGAATCGAGCTCAAAGCCGGCCTCCCGCGCCAGAATGAGCAGCTTGCGCCGCACATCCTGACCGGAGAGATCTTCGCGGGGATCCGGCTCGGTCAAACCGTGCTGCCACGCTTCGTCCACCAGCTCGGAGAAGGGACGAGTGCCGTCATACTGCTGGAACAGCCAGGAGAGGGTGCCGGAGAAGATGCCGGAGACCCCCTGAATACGGTCGCCGCTCTGACGCAGCATCTGGATGCTGGACTGGATCGGCAGCCCGGCCCCCACGGTGGCGTTATAGCGCCACTGCACCTGATGGTCACTGCAGGTCTGTTTGATGCGCTGGTAGAACTCGCTGTCGGCGGCACCGGCAAACTTGTTGGCTGCGATGATGTGGATACCGAGTTGGGCAAAATCCGGATAGTAGCGGCTCACGGTTTCGCTGGCGGTCATGTCCAGCGCGATCAGCGTATCGAAGCTGTGCTGCTCCAGTTGGGAGAGCAACTCCGGCCAGATCAGCGGTTTGCCATCGACACTGTTTTGTACCTTGCGGGGATCCAGCCCCTCTTCATCCAGCAGGCCACCTTCCGAGCTGAACACCCCGTAGAGGGTGAGCGCCAGATTGAGTTCATGTTCGAGCCGGGCTTTTTCGCGGCTATAGAGGGTGAGCCAGTGGCCGCCGATATTGCCTTTGCCGAACACCACCAGTCCGACCCGGGTCGGGCGGCTGAACAGGGCGCTGTGCAGAGCGATTAGCAGCGGCTCCAGCACCACCTGACGCAGCACGGCCACCAGACTCAAGCCATCTCTGGCCACCTGGACGAACTCCAGCGGCTGATCTGCCAGCAGCTGATAGAAGCGATGGCACTGCTCGGCGTTGTCGGTGACTCCGGCCCCTACCAGCGCCACCAGACTGAATCCCTCTTTCTGGATCAGGCCAGTGAAGCTGCCCTGCAACTGGAAGTCCCGCAGGATCTCGAAGGCACCCTGTGCGACTTCAAGGGTGTAGGCCAGACGCAGTACCCGCCGATCCGGCTGGCGCTGCAGGGTGAGCGGGTTGAGGCGGTGGCGGGCCAGATGGGCCTCGATGGTGGCGACCGTCTGCTCAAAGTTGGCCTGTGGCAGCACTTTGAGCTCAATCAGGGCGATCTGATCCACCGAGGAGACGATGCGGGCACCACCGGAGCGCGGCGCGCGGCGCAGAATATGGGTACAGCCCTCATCCGGGTTGTAGCTGCAACGCAGGGTGAGGCGCTGGCGGCTGTCGGCGACCGGCTGCAGGGTGCGAGAGTGCAGTACTGAGGAGCCAAGGCGGGCCAGCTCGTTGGCCTCGGCCAGGCTGAGGCGCTCCAGCAGGCGCGCCTCTTTGACCCGGCGGGGGTCGGCGCTGTAGACGCCAGCCACGTCGCTCCAGATGGTGGTCGATTCACCGTCCGCCAGCAGCGCCAGCAGGCTGGCGCTGTAGTCGGAGCCGTTGCGGCCGAGCAGCAGGGAGCGCCCCTCCATGTCGGCGGCGATAAAGCCGGTCACCACGATGCGGCCGGCATGTTCCGCCAGTCGCGCCTTGAGCAGTTCGCTGGAGAGGGCGGTATCCACCTTGACCAGGGCGCCATCCTCGGCGCGCAGGAAGCTGCGGGCATCGAGCCAGGCAGCCTTGTCACCGCGACTGGTGAGCAGGGCCGCCAGCAGGCGCGCCGACCACACCTCGCCAAAGGCGAGCAGACCGTTGCGGGCGAAGCGATCAAACTGCCCCTCCAGGGTCTTAGCGATCTGTTGCACGTCGCTGGCGAGCTGAGCGCTGAGGTCGCGCTGCAACTCCCCTTCCAGCAGGCCATCGATCAGACTCTGTTGATAGGCTTGCAGGGCCGAGATGGATTCACCGGCGGCTTCGTCACCGGTATCCGCCAGTTCCCCCAGCTGGATCAGCCGGTTGGTGGTCTTGCCCGCGGCGGAGACCACGATCAGCTCGTCACCTCCGGTCTGTTGTTCAATGATGCTGGCAACCCGACGATAGCAGACCGGGTCCGCCAAACTGCTGCCACCAAACTTGTGGACGTGACGTCGCTTCAAACCTGCCTCTGTCACCGCGATCTCTCCTTGTTGCTGTTCCATTACTTCGCTACCTGTTCTGCCTGCTGCGCCTGTTCAAAAGCCTGAGCCAGATCGGCCACCAGGTCTTCACCGTGTTCAATACCGACCGACAAGCGCAGCAGCTGGGCGCTGATGCCTGCTGCCTGCTGCGCCGCCGGGGTCATGGCCCTGTGGGTCATGCTGGCCGGATGGGCCACCAGACTCTCCACCCCGCCGAGGGACTCGGCCACCGAGAAGAGGGTGAGGGCCGCGAGGAAGGTGCGAATGCCCGCCTCGCTGCAATCGAGTTCAAAACTTAACATGGCGCCGAAGCCGGACTGTTGACGGCGCGCAATATCGTGGCCGGGATGGCTTGGCAGGCTGGGGTGATAGATGCGTTTCACCAGCGGCTGCTGTTGCAGGAAGGCGAGGATGCGATCGGTGTTCTCCTGATGGCTGCGCAATCTGGGGGCCAGGGTGCGCAGGCCACGCAGGGTGAGGTAGGAGTCGAACGCCCCGGAGGTGAGCCCCAGACAGTTGGCCCACCACACCAGCGACTCGGCCAGTGCGGCCTCTTTGGCAATCGCGACCCCGCCCACCACGTCGGAGTGGCCGTTGATGTACTTGGTGGTGGAGTGCACCACTACGTCGGCACCGAGTGCCAGCGGCTGTTGCAGCAGGGGGGAGAGGAAGGTGTTGTCCACCACCACCTGGGCACCCACCTCGTGGGCGGCGTTGGCGATGGCGCTGATATCCACCACCCGCAGCAGCGGGTTGGAGGGGGTCTCGACCCATACCAGTGCAGGCTTTTGCGCCAGTGCGGCGGCCAGTGCGGCCTCGTCACCCTGATCGACAAACTGCACCCGGTAGTGGCCCTTGGCCGCCAGATATTCGAACAGCCGCCAGGTGCCTCCGTAGCAGTCGTGGGGGGCGATCAGCAGATCCCCCGCCTTGAGCAGGGCGGTAGTGACCAGATGGATGGCGCCCATGCCGGTGCCGGTGACCACGGCACCGGCGCCCCCTTCCAGCGCCGCCAGCGCGTCCGCCAGATTGCTGCGGGTCGGATTGCCGGATCGGGCATAATCATATTGACGGGGCTCGCCAAAGTCGGCAAAGGTGTAGTTGCTGGAGAGGTAGATGGGGGGCACCACGGCACCGTGTTGCGTGTCAGTCTCGATCCCGGTGCGAACCGCCAGGGTGGCCTTATGACTCATGTCGCTCTCCTTGGCTTTGTGACTTGGCGATTGATCCGGCTCGATTTCCGATGCAGCCTAGCGTCAGGGGGGCCTTGTGGGTCATGTCACTCTCTCCTTGAACTGTCTCTGGGCGATGGCTGCTTTGCCTGCGCCACGGCGATCCTGCCATTGCTGGCCTATGGTGAACCACCTTACGCCAGCACAAAAAAGCCGTCAACACTTCCAGACGTCTAAATGGCTTTGCTGTTGGATTGCCATTAATTTCCTTAAGGGTTAAAATCCGCGCTCACGGCTAAATGAGAACAGGTGAGTCATGGGAACAGAGTGGAACGGCGACTACGTCAGCCCTTATGCGGAACACGGTAAGAAGAGCGAACAGGTCAAGAAGATTACCGTCTCGATCCCGCTCAAGGTGTTGAAAGTGCTGACCGATGAGCGCACCCGTCGTCAGGTGAACAACCTGCGTCATGCGACCAACAGCGAGCTGCTCTGTGAAGCCTTCCTGCACGCTTTCACCGGCCAGCCGCTCCCTTGCGACGAAGACTTGCGCAAGGATCATCCGGACAGTGTCCCCGCCGAAGCGCGCGCCATCATGGAAGCGCTGGGCAAAGAGATCGAAGATTTCGATCAAGAGTAAGCGATTTGCAATGCACAAGAGGCGACCCCTGGGTCGCCTCTTGTCGTTTCTGCGGCCCCGTTTACGGGGCAGTGGTTATTTCAGCAGGCTGAAGATCAGCGCCGATACCGCCAGCGAACCGGTCAGCAGGATAAAGCCGTTGGTCCAGCCGTGACGGAAGCGGGCCAGCGCCTCTACCTTGTAGATGGCAATCACCGGCATGATGAACAGGATCATGGCGATGACCGGGCCGGAGAGGGTCTCCATCAGCCCCAGAATGCCCGGATTGATCACGGCGGCGCCCCAAATAGCGAAGAACATCAGGGCGATGCCCAGCTTGTCCGCCTTGGCCAGCGGCAGGCCGGTGGGCTTGGCGATCAGGCTTTTGAGGCTTTCGCGGGCCCCGAGGAAGTGGCCGAGGAAGGAGGAGCTGATGGCGATAAAGGCGATAAGCGGCCCCAGAGTCACGATCACCGGGTTGTCGGTGATGTTGGCGAGATAGGAGAGCACCGAGACGTTCTGGGCCTTGGCTTCAGCCAGCTGGGCTGGCGAGAGGCTCAGCACGCAGGAGAAGACGAAGAACAGCACGAAGCCCACCAGCATAACTGTGGTGTTGCGCAGGATCTGGCCGCTCTTGGCTTCCGCCTGCTCGCCATATTCACGGCGCTGCACGTTGGCAAAGCCGGAGATGGCGGCGGCGTGGCTGAAGGCGAACACGGTCACCGGCAGCGCCAGCCAGACGGTGTTGAGGAAGCTGACACCTTCAAACTCGGTCATTTCCGGCCACTGCCACTGGGGAATGAGGTAGCAGGAGAGCGCCGCCAGAATGGCCGCCAGCGGATAGACCATAAAGGCGAAGGCGCGCAGCATCGCTTTCTCCCCCGCCAGCATCACGGCGATCATGGCGAACACCAGCACACCGGAGAGCATCACCCGATCCGGGGTTGCCATGCCGAGCTGGTTGACCATGAAGCTCTCCACCGTGTTGGTCAGCCCGACCCCGTAGATGAGCAGGATCGGGAAGATGGAGAGGAAGTAGAGCGCCGAGATGAGGCGACCGGCCATCTTGCCGAAATGCTCTTCCGCCACTTCGGTGAAGTCGGCGTGGGGGCGCGAAGAGGAGAGCACGAAGCGCGCCAGCCCGCGGTGGGCGAGGAAGGTCATGGGGCCCGCCAGTACCGCGACGATCGCGAGGGGCCAGATCCCGCCCAGACCCAGATTGATGGGCAGGAACAGGATGCCCGCGCCAACCGCGGTGCCAAACAGACTGATGACCCAGTGGGTGTCGTGACGGCGCCAGCGGGTGATGCTGGCAGTGGTGGAGCAGGAACCGGATAGCTCCTTGGTAGCCTCTACAGATAAACTCATTACTAATTCACTTTTTGTTAGTGTTTTAATCTGAGTTTATTGTGGTTTATCGGGATTTAATTCTCAAAAAGCTGGGCTGAAACATATCACTGCCATTACTGGCTTTAGCCAGTGAGATTGGGAATGGAATCTGGATCCCGGAATGCAACAAAACTGACATCGTTCTATTTTGTGAAATATAAAACCAAAATTTCATTCCTACTCATTTTTTTATTTTGGCCAATGGCGTATTTTCAGGATTACATGAAAAATCGTACCATTTCTCACCGCCTGATTGTGATGTTTCACTGTCATTTCGCTGTTTTGCCAGCGTATCACGCTGTTCAAGGCGGCCTTAGCCAGCGGATCACACCGACCATCACCCTGGGCTACTCCCCTGAAAAATCAGGCGGCCATCGGGCCGCCTGATTGTCTGGTGTGGTGACGTCGTCCTCTACCTAGTGGGCCAGAATGCTGCCCCAGGCGAGATCCGGATCCCCCATCACGATAAAGTCCGGGTTCTCCAGCGACTCGGTCTCGTTGTAGCTAAGTGGCTGCAACGCCAGGCTGAGGATGCGGCCACCGGCCGCCTCGACGATGCATTGGGCGGCGGCGGTGTCCCACTCGCCGGTGGGGCCGAGCCGCACGTAGCAATCGGCAGCCCCTTCCGCCACCAGACAGGATTTGAGGGAGCTGGAGCCGAGCGGGATCAGCTCGTAGTTGATGGCCGGGTTGAGGCGGCGGGTGAGGTTCTCCAGCTTCTGGCGGCGGCTGATAGCCACCACCAGCGAGTCGGGCTGGTCATGCTCGTGGTGCATGGCGCTGATGGGCAGTATCTCGCCATTCACCTCCTTGAAGGCGCCGTAGCCGCGCACCGCCCAGTAGAGCACGTCAGACTCGGGGGCATAGATGACCCCGAGCACCGGCACGTTGTCCCGCACCAGGGCGATCAGGGTGGCGAAATCGCCGCTGCCGTCGAGGGGATCCACCAGCCAGTACTGCCGCCAGTTGGCACGCTGACTGAAGGGCACATCGGCCGCCTCTTCGGTCAGCACCGGCACATGGGGGGTGAGCGCCGACAGCGCCTGCTTGAGGTAGGCATCGGCAGCAAGATCGGCACTGGTGACCGGGGTCGCATCCTCCTTCAGCTGACGCTCGAACTGACCGCCGTGATAGATGTCGTGAAGGATCCTTCCGGCTTCGCGGGCAATCTGCTTGACCCCCGGCACCCAGGCCAACAACTCCTGCATCTCGTTATCCTCTGTCTATTAACTGCCCGTCTGCGGGCTACTCTGCCTGCTCCGCCAGCCACTTTTGGGCCAAGAGCAGGGCACTGATGCTGCGCGACTCGGTGAAGTCGG
The DNA here is from genome assembly GCF_000820145.1 of Aeromonas sobria. Taxonomy (GTDB): domain Bacteria; phylum Pseudomonadota; class Gammaproteobacteria; order Enterobacterales; family Aeromonadaceae; genus Aeromonas; species Aeromonas sobria. Next base: position 15,719 of record NZ_CDBW01000045.1, read on the forward strand.
GTCGTGCCAGCAATTCGTCAATCCGGTTGAGGGGCCAGGGGATCACCTCGAGGGGCTCCGGCTCGTCGCCGATCCGCTGCTCGGGGAAGAGGTCCCGCGCCAGCAGGATATCCATCCGGCTGGAGAAGTAACCGGGCGCCAGTGACACCTGCTTGAGCAGGGTCAGGTTGTTGGCACCAAAGCCCGCCTCCTCCATCAGTTCCCGGTTGCCCGCCTCGAAGGCATCTTCGCCCGGGTCGATCAACCCCTTGGGAAAGCCCAGCTCGTAGGAGTGGGTGCCCGCGGCGTATTCGCGCACCAGCAGCAGGGTGTGGGCGTCGAACAGCGGTACCACCATGACGGCGCCCCGGTTGCCGCCGCGCATCCGCTCGTAAACCCGCTCTTCGCCGTTGGAGAATTTGAGGTGCAGGGACTCCACCTTGAACAGTCGGCTCTCGGCTACTATTTCGGCCTTGAGGATCTCCGGTTTGCACTTGGGATGATCCAGTTGGTCGGCAGAGATTTGCTCGGGTTTGCTCTTGTGGGGGTCGCTCATCGGACGCTGGCTGCTCGTTAAAAAATAGTGCTTCAAGAGTAAACGACTCTCACACCGAACACCACGGGCCAGGGAGGGCAAAGGGGGAGGAAAAATCCGCTATACTGCCGCTCCATTTCTTCCGCGACACCGAGATCAAGAGACCCGATGCCACACTCCCGCTCCACTACCTTGCCCTGGCACCAGATAGATACCGTCTTGCTCGATATGGATGGCACCCTGATCGATCTGCATTTTGACAACCACCTCTGGCAGCAGCTGGTGCCGGAGCGTTACGCCGAGCGGCTCGGGCTGCCACTGGATGAGGCAAAGGCGCAGATCGAGGTGCACTATCAGGCGGTCAACGGCACCCTCAACTGGTACTGCGTGGATTACTGGAGCGAGACGCTGGGGCTCGATATTCGCGCCCTCAAGCAGGAGCTGCTGGCGAAGATCCAGTGGCGTCCTCACGCCATCCCCTTTCTGGCCGAACTGCGTGCCGCGGGCAAGCAGCTGGTGCTCTTCACCAATGCCCACCCCGCCAGCCTGTCGGTGAAGGATGCGCAGCTTGGCCTTGCCGACCATCTGGATTTGATGGTGAGCACCCACGAGCTGGGCTGGTCGAAAGAGAGCCAGCTCTGCTGGCAGGCACTGGCGGAGCGACTGGCGTTCGATCCGGCCCGCACCCTGTTTGTGGATGACAGCGAGCGGATCCTGCGAGCCGCCGCCGACTATGGCATCGGCTATCAGCTGGCGATCCAGAATCCGGATAGCTGCAAGCCCGAGCAGAGTATCACCGCTTTCCCGGCGATCCGCGACTATGCCGAGTTGCTGCCGCTGGTAATCTGAATCAGTTCAAACAAGAGAGGGCTGCATCATGCAGCCCTCTCTCTTTATCTGAAGCCTGATGACGAAAAATCACAGTTCCCGAAACGGGCGCCGCTTCTCCTCTTCGATGACGATCGCCTCCAGATTGGCGACCCGCTCCTGCAGCTCCCGAATGACCAGATCCTGCTTGCCGAGGCGGTCAGTGATGCGGGAATCCCCCATCTGGTAGCGTGCCCGCTTGCCGAGATATCCGAACAATACGCTGATAAATACGATCAGGACTATGCCTGTCCACATGGTCATGTCACGACTCCTTGTCGTTATCAATATGGTCGTCATAAACGGCGACAACGCTGATGGATCAGCTCTGTTTTCTCATAGTCGCCAATTGGCCGCAATGGGGCCCGTTTCGCCTTTGTGATGCAGTTGGCTATTGCTGCCAGAGCGCGCGGCCAAGCCACAATCTTGTTACCCGGGTGGCTATTGCTGCCAGAGCGGGCGGCCAAGCCAGAGCGCCCACAGGGTCAGGTGCAACAGCACGATAAACCAGAACACCAGCCGGTAGCTGCGCTTCTGGGTCTTGTGGCGCAGCCACTGGCGGGCCACCAAGGCTCCCGGCCAGCCGCCGCACAGCTCCAGCAGATGAAGGCGGGATTCGGGAATGCGCCACTCACCGCGCACCGCCTGCCGCTTGTCCCAGGCGTAGGCGGCCACCGTGAGCAGACTCATGGTCAGCAGTATCCCCAGCGGCCACCACTGCTGGCCGTTGAGGCCGAGCCAGAGGGCGGCGCCCAGTGGCAGCAGTGCCAGCGCCATCATTGGGCCAGCTCCCAGCAGCGCTCCTCATCCTGCTTGAGGGTGCGGATCACCTTGGCCGGATTGCCCACCGCCACCGAGTCGGCCGGGATGTCGCGGGTGACCACGGCGCCCGCGCCAATGATGGATCGCGGCCCTATGGTGACGCCGGGGCAGATGATGGCGCCGCCGCCAATCCAGCAGTCGTCACCGATCCGCACCGGCTTGTTGTAGGCGGTCCAGTTGCGTCGCTCCAGATAGTTCATGGTGTGGGTGGCGGTGTAGATCTGCACGTTGGGGGCCAGCAGCACATGGCTGCCGATGTGCACTTCACCCACATCGAGAATGGTGACGTTGAAGTTGAAGAAGGTCTTCTCGCCGATATGGATGTTGCGGCCAAACTCGCAGGTAAACGGCGTGCTGATCCAGCAGGAGTCGGGGCAGTGGCCGAACAGCTCGCGGCAGATCTGCTGGCGCAGAGGGCCATCGCCCGCAGATGACCCATTGAGTTGGGCCAGCAGCGCCTGACCGCGGATCCGGTCGTTGGCTATCTCCTCGCTCTTGCTATCCAGTGCCCCACCTGCCAGTACCTTGTCCCAGTCGCTCGCCATTGCTACCTCCTCATGCTGCAAGAGCGGGCAGTATACGTGACAGTCAGGGGGGGCGTCAGTCTGTCACTTGTTGCAGATGACCCCCGTCAACCTGCAGGCCAGATAAGGGGCAGGATCAGCAGGGCCGAGACGAAGTAGGGGAGCAGCACCCGCAGCCCGAGACTGCGACCGCCGATGCCAAGTGCCAGCAACCCCTTCACCAGCGAGTTGACCAGCCCGGCCAGCAGAATGCCGCGAGCGGCCACCTCCAGTGCCAGCTCCTTGTGGGAGAGCTGGGAGAGGGAGAGGGTGATGGCGTCCACGTCGGTGATCCCCGACACCAGCGCCAGCAGATAGACCCCGGAGTTGCCCACCTTGTCTTGCAGCAGGGTGGCCATAAAGCCGATCAGTGCCAGCAGCAGGCCAAACTTGATGGCGGTTGGCAGGTCGAGGGGGTTGTTGGTTTCCGGTTTTACCGGGCCGTCGGTCAGCTCTTCGCGTTGGCGCCAGAACCAGAAGGCAAAGCCGTAGACGGTGGCTGCCAGCAGCAGCAGAGGGGCGGCGAGGCGCATCGCCAACTCGCTGTGGATGAGCAACACCAGCACCAGCAGTCGCAACCACATGGTGGCTCCCGCCAGCAGGATGCCGGTAGCCAGCAGCCGCTCCAGCCCCCCTTGTTCCTTGTTGAGGCGGGCGAACTGCAGGGTGAGGGCGGTGGAGGAGGCCAGTCCTGCCAGTATGCTGGTGAGCACCAGTCCGGCACGGGTGCCGAGCAGCCGCACTGCAAAGTGGCCGCAAAACGAGATGCCGGCGATCACCACCACCATTAGCCAGATCTTGAAGGGGTTGAAGGCATCAAGCGGCCCCATCTCTTCGTTGGGCAGCACCGGCAGCAGCACCAGCGAGATAAGCAGAAAGCGCAGGGTGGCGTGGAACTCGGTTTCGCTGAGAAACAGCATCCCCTGCTGGATCTTGCCCTTGAGCCCCATCAGCAGGGCGGCCAGCACGGCGCAGGCCACCGCCTCGCTCGGGCTGAGCAGCACCGACATCAGACCGAGCAGGTAGGTGAGCAGCATGGCCACCGAGCTGGTGAGGCCAAACTCCCCCTGCCAGCGCTGGGCCAGCCAGACCGAGAGGCCGCAGCCGATCACCACCGCCAGCAGGCCGAGCAGCGGTAGCCAGGGGCCCAGAGTAGGTAGCAGCAAACCGCACACCCCGCCGAGCAGGCCGATGAGGCCGTAGGTGCGCATCCCGGCGATGCGCTGGTTATCCCCCAGCTGGCGCACCTGCCAGCCCCGCTCCAGCCCGATGATAAGGCCGATGGCCAGCGAGACCAGGGCGCCATTGACGGGTTCTGCATTGATCCACATAACGACTTCCTTTTCGTCATCTGTCTGCCTTGTTCCCATGATGGCACAGGGTTCAAGGTGGCAGAGGGGCATGGCTCACAGAGTCTGCGTCCGGGGCTTTGTGTCAATGGGCATAGCGGCTCGATATGAACAAAAGAGATAAGCAAAGAGCTATTTCTTTCTTCTCGGCATAACAACTCCACGGCATGCTGCTCTCAACCCAACGAGATATGGAGTATCACCATGAAACTGCGAATGACCGCCCTGACCCTGCTCTCCCTGCTGGCATTTGGCCAGGCCAATGCCGCCGAGATCCGCCTGCTTAACGTCTCCTACGATCCGACCCGCGAGTTGTTTCAGGAGTACAATGCCGCCTTTGCCAAGGAGTGGAAGGCGAAGACCGGTGATGACGTGGTGGTGAGCCAGTCCCACGGTGGCTCCGGCAAGCAGGCCCGCGCCGTGGTGGATGGTCTGGAGGCCGACGTGGTGTCGCTGGCACTGGCCTATGACGTCAATGCCATCGCCAAGGAGGGATTAATCGCCGCCGACTGGCAGAGCCGCCTCGGCAACAATGCCGCACCCTATACCTCCACCATCGTTTTCCTGGTGCGCAAGGGCAATCCCAAGCAGATCAAGGATTGGGATGATCTGGTGCGCAAGGATGTGGCCATCGTCACCCCCAACCCCAAGACCTCCGGCGGGGCGCGCTGGAACTATCTGGCCGCCTGGGGCTATGCCCTGAAAAAGAGTGGCAATGAAGAGGGGGCCAAGCAGTTTGTCGGCGATCTCTACAAGAACGTGAGGGTGCTCGACTCGGGGGCGCGCGGTGCCACCACCAGCTTTACCGAGCGCGGTCTCGGTGACGTGCTGCTGGCGTGGGAGAACGAAGCCCTGCTGGTGCTCGGTCAGGCGGGGGCCAGCGACAAGTTCGAGCTGGTGGCGCCATCGGTATCCATTCTGGCGGAGCCGCCGGTTGCTGTGGTGGACAAGGTCGCCAAGAAGCACGGCACCGAAGCGGTATCGAAAGCGTACCTCGAATATCTCTACTCGGACGAGGGGCAGCATATCGTCGCCAAGCATCACTACCGCCCCAGCAACCCGGCGATCCTGAAGGAGACTGCGGCCCAGTTCCCGCAGCTTGCCCTCTTTACCGTCAAGGATCTGGAAGGGGATTGGGAGAAGGCCCAGAAGAAGCACTTCGCCCAGGGTGGTCTGTTTGACCAGATCTACCAGCCGGGTCGTTGATAGCCGCTATATCCATCACTGAACTGGCCCCTGTGCCAGCCGATAGGAGCACCAAGATGAACAAGATCCTCCTGGTTCCCGGTCTGCACAACAGCGGGCCGGATCATTGGCAGAGCCGCTGGCACGATCACTTTCCCCAATGGCAGCGCATGACGGGGCTGCCGTGGGACAAGCCAGACCTCAGGGTCTGGAGTGCCAAGCTGGCGAGCAAGCTTAAAAGTCGTCGCAGTAGGGTCCATCTGGTGGCCCACTCCTTCGGCGCGCTGACCGCCATCGCGGCGGCCAGGTTACAGCCGGAGAAGGTCGCCTCGATTTTTCTGGTGGCCCCCGCCGATCCCGCCCGCTTTGGCATTGCGGATGAGGCATTGGCCGAGCCGCTGCAGGTGTCGGCCCAGCTGGTGGCCAGCCGCAACGATCCCTGGATGAGCTTTGAGCGGGCCGAATACTGGAGCCGTCAGTGGCAGGTGCCGCTGTTCGATGCCGGTGAGGCGGGCCATATCAATGCCCAGTCCGGTCATGGGGATTGGCATCAGGGGCTTAATCTGCTGGGTGCCCTCTATCGCCGTGGTGAGCTGGTGGTGGCGCCGGTCAAGGCCGCCTCGCCCCGGCCCGTGGTGCTCGGTTTTCGCTAGTTATCTGTGAAGTGGTTGGAGGGCCGGCGATCGCGTGGTTCGCTGGTTGCGCCATGCCCCGTTCTTTGAATGTTCCGCTCCGTATTGCTCCATTTCTTAGGTCTTTTATTTATATAAAAGACCTTTTTTTATTTGGATCGCTCTAAAAGCCTTGTCCCACCGTTGTTAGACAAAAAAGTAATTAGCAAAGTCGCAAACGGTGTTTGTTGCTGACAGGAAGAGTGCGCAGAATCACCACATCTTAAATTATTCATAACAGACGGATGTGTTATGCGATTTGGTTCTTATTCTGTCTTGCCGGGTTTCGGCCCTACCTTTGGCTTCACTCTGCTCTATCTGGGTCTGCTGGTGCTGTTGCCGCTCTCGGCGCTGGTGCTGTTTGCGGTGAACAACCTGAGTGCCGCCGAGTTCTGGCAGGTGATCGGTTCGCCGCGAGTGCTCGCCTCTTTTCGCCTGAGTTTCGGCGCGGCATTTATTGCGGCACTGCTTAACAGTCTGTTCGGGCTGATCCTGGCCTGGATCCTGGTGCGCTACACCTTCCCCGGTCGTCGACTGGTGGATGCGCTGATCGACCTGCCATTTGCCATGCCGACCGCTGTCTCCGGCATCGCCCTGTGCGCCATCTTCGCCCCCAACGGCTGGATTGGTCAGTGGGTCGCCCCCTTTGGTATCGAACTCGCCTACAACCCCATTGGTGTAGTGATTGCGCTGACCTTTATCGGATTGCCGTTTGTGGTACGCACCCTGCAGCCGGTGCTGCGGGAAGCCGAGATCGAGCAGGAGGAGGCGGCCGCCAGCCTCGGCGCCGACCGCTGGCAGACCTTTCTGCGGGTGCTGTGGCCGACCCTGATCCCGGCCCTGCTCACCGGTTTTGCCCTGGCGTTTGCCCGTGGGGTGGGGGAGTACGGCTCCGTCATCTTTATCGCTGGCAACCTGCCGATGGTTTCCGAAATCGCGCCGCTGATGATCATGAGCCATCTGGAGGAGTACGACTATGCCGGTGCCTCCGCCATCGCCGTGGTGATGCTGCTGATTTCATTCATTTTGTTACTGCTAATCAACAAGTTGCAGGCCTGGAGTTGGTCTCGCATCGGAGGGAGCCGGATATGAGTTCATCTGCCATCGCCATTGAGGTGGCCCCTGTGGAGGCGGCCCCCGGCCGGAAGGCTCCGGTCGTGATCCGCGAGCCCCAGTGGGTCAAGTGGTTGCTGATCACGGTGGGTCTGGGCTGGTTTGCCGCCCTGCTGCTGCTGCCGCTGGCCACCGTCTTTATTCAGGCGCTGACGCCGGGGCTCGCCTTCTTCTGGCACGCCATCAGCGAACCGGATGCCCTGAGCGCCCTTGGCCTCACCGCACTGGTGACGCTCTGCGCCGTTCCCCTCAACCTGCTGTTCGGGATCGCGGCGGCCTGGGCCATCGCCCGCTTCCGCTTCCCCGGTCGGCAACTGCTGATCACCATCATCGACCTGCCATTTTCGGTGTCGCCGGTGATAGCGGGGCTGATGCTGGTGCTGCTATTTGGCAGTCGTGGCTGGTTTGGCGACTGGCTGAGCGAGCACGACATCAAGATCATCTTCGCGACGCCGGGGATCATTCTGGCCACCACCTTTATCACAGTGCCGTTCGTGGTGCGCGAGCTGCTGCCCCAGATGGAGGCGCGCGGCCCGGAAGAGGAGGAGGCTGCCATCATGTTGGGGGCGAGCGGCCTGCAGATGTTCTGGCGCGTCACCCTGCCCGGCATCCGCTGGAGCCTGATGTATGGCCTGCTGCTCTGTACCGCCCGGGCGGTGGGGGAGTTTGGTGCCGTGTCGGTGGTCTCCGGCCATATTCGCGGCCAGACCAATACCCTGCCGCTGCATATCGAGATCCTCTACAACGAGTACCAGACCGGCGCCGCCTTTGCGGTGGCCAGCTTGCTGGCTTTGTTCGGGATCTTCACCCTGCTGGGTGAAACCCTGTTGGCACGGCTGCGTGGTCAGCCCACCAAATCTCACTGAATCACTGTATTAAAGAGGCAGCCATGAGCATTCAGGTTCAACAACTTAACAAGCATTTCAATCAGTACGCGGCGCTGGCAGACATCAACCTCGACTTTCACGACGGTGAGCTGGTGGCGCTGCTTGGTCCCTCCGGTTGTGGTAAGACCACCCTGCTGCGGATCATCGCCGGGCTGGAGCAGGCCGACAGTGGCAGCGTCATCATCCGTGGCGAGGATGCCTCGGATCTGCACGTGCGTGAGCGCAACGTCGGCTTCGTATTCCAGCACTACGCTCTGTTTCGCCACATGACGGTGTTTGAGAACGTGGCGTTTGGCTTGCGGGTCAAACCGCGCAGCGAGCGCCCGGCGGAGGCGGCCATTCGTGCCCGGGTCAAGGAGCTGCTGGATCTGGTGCAGCTCAGCCACGTGGCCGAGCGCTATCCGACCCAGCTCTCCGGCGGTCAGCGTCAGCGGGTCGCGCTAGCCCGAGCCTTGGCGGTTCAGCCCAAGGTGCTGCTGCTGGACGAGCCCTTCGGCGCCCTTGATGCCCAGGTGCGCAAGGAGCTGCGCCGCTGGCTGCGCGAGCTGCACGACGAGCTGCACGTCACCAGCCTGTTCGTGACTCACGATCAGGAGGAGGCGCTGGAGGTGGCGGATCGGGTGGTGCTGATGAATGCCGGGCGAGTCGAGCAGATCGGCACCCCGGCCGAGGTCTACGACCAGCCCGCCAGCTCCTTTGTCCACAGCTTCCTCGGCAGCGTCAACCAGTTCCGTGGTCGGGTGGCCGAGCAGGGATTCGGCATTGGCGAGCAGCTGCTCGGCGGGCCATCGGCTTCCCATCTGGCCCACGGCAGTGCCGCCATCGCCTATGTCCGTCCCCATGAGCTGGAGATCTTGCCAGCCGATGCGCCGGGCGGGATCCGCGCCACCATTACCCGCTTGCTGCCCATGGGGCCGCGCATTCGGGTGGAGCTGCGTGGCGATGGCGAGACCAAAGGTGCCCACTACGAGGCGGAGCTGACCAAAGAGGCGGCCAAACTGTTTGCGCCGGGGCAGGGGGTGAGGCTGGTGGCCAGACAGGCGCAGTTCTATCCCGACTACCAGATTTGATGCAGTGTTGCGGGCAGTGTAGCCGCCCGGTTCAGGCTGTCAGCCGGGCGTGATCCCGGCCATATAACAAAAATGAGGGGAGTGACCAGGTTGTGTCGCCCACCCTTCGCAGGAGGCGACAAGGTGAATTTTCAGCAGTTACGTATTATCCGGGAAGCGGCGCGGCGGGATTACAACCTGACCGAGGTGGCCAATGCCCTTTTTACTTCCCAATCCGGGGTGAGTCGCCATATCCGCGAGCTGGAGGAGGAGCTTGGGCTAGAGCTCTTTATCCGCTACGGCAAGCGGTTGCTCGGCATGACCGAGCCGGGCAAGGAGCTGCTGGTGATTGCCGAGCGTATCCTGGGTGACGCCAACAATATCCGCAAACTGGCCAGTACCTTTGCCAACCGTGAGGCGGGACGCCTGCTGGTTGCGACCACCCATACCCAGGCGCGCTATGCGCTGCCACGAGTAGTGAAGGCGTTTCGCGAGCAGTTCCCGCTGGTGCAGCTGGAGCTGCGCCAGGGCAGCCCTGAGGAGATAGTGCGGCTGGTGCAGACCGGCGAGGTGGATATTGGCATCAGCAGCGAGCAGCTCGACAAGAGCGAAGGGGTGGTGGCCTTTCCCTACTACCGCTGGCACCACAATATTGTGGTGCCCGAGCAACATCCGCTGGCTGGCGAGCGGGCTCTGACTCTGGCGGCACTGGCCAACTGGCCCATCGTCACCTATCAGGCGGGGCTGACCGGGCGGGCACGAGTGGACGAGGCGTTTGCCGAGGCAGGCATAGAGCCGCAGATCCTGCTGACCGCGCAGGACTCCGATGTCATCAAAACCTATGTCGAGCTGGAGATGGGGGTCGGCATTCTGGCCGATATGGCGTTCGATCCCCAGCGCGATCAGGGGCTGGTGCAGCTCGATGGCAGCCATCTGTTTGCCCCCCACACCGCCTGGATCGGCCTCAAGCAGGGGCAGTTCCACCACAACTTCGCCTGGCAGTTTATCCAGCTCTGCAACCCCGAGCTGGCGCTGGCGGATATTCAGGCCCGCGCCATGGGCAGCGAGCCCGCCATCGACTTCCAGATTTGAGGTCGGAAGAGAAGACAAGAAGGGGAGCCAATGGCTCCCCGTTTTATTGATGGTGTCATGACCCGGTGCGGGGTCAGTTCAGTTCAATCCAGGCATCTTGCCAGTTGGAACCGACACCCGGCTCATAGTGGGTGGCGGTGGTTGCCCACTGCACGCAGTAGCCGTTGTAGGGGAACGGCTTGCACTGATAGACCTTGCCATTTTTCGGCTGCAGTACCTTGGTACCGGCGGTGTAGGACTTGATGTCGTTCGGGAAGACGAACTGGTAGTCGCCGCCACTGCTTGCCTCTTTAAACATCAGATCCATGGTCTGCTGGATGGCTTCGCCGCCTGCTTTTGGCATGCCTTTGATCACCAGTTGATGATGGCCTGCTTTGAGCCCTTCCAGTGCCATGGTGAAGGTGTGGCTGCTGTCCTTGATATCGGCACTGCTCTGGCCTTTGGCGACACCGCCGTGGTCATACAGGGTATTGGTGACGGCCAGATCCCCTTGTGCAGTAACGGTAAAATCGAGAGTGACTTTGCCATCTTCAAGCACATAGTCGCTGGCCAAACCGCTGACGCTGACGGTGTCTACGACCGGTGGTTTCAGTTGCAGCAGGTCAATCTCGACTCGCTCCAGATTGCTGCCGCGCTTCAGATAGACAGGGTTCATGCCGTAGATCGGGTTGAACTCGCCATTGGCGCTCTGTTGGCCGGCGCGGATCTGGCTCTGCTCGGCGTTGATCTTGGTTGCCAGCGCATGAGTCCAGTTATTTTTCAGGCCTTGCTCATTGCTGGTAATGGTCAGCACGGTCTGCAGCTCGTGGCGCTCGCCGATGGCATCGAATACCCGGGTTACTGCCTTGTCGCCGATGGTCAGATCGATGGAGGGATAGATGGTGCCAGCCTGGCTCCACTCCAGCGGTGGCTGATTGCCATCCTTGAACTGGGCATCAATCATGTTGTAGAAGCTGTTGGCGGTATCACCCACTTCCCACACACCCAGGATGACCTGGTAACCGGTGCGCTCTGGCAGGTTGCACTGATGAGTGACCTGCTTGGGTGGCTGCACCATGTTGCCTTCAATGACGCAGAAGGGATTAAGGTCAAACGAGGCGCGAGTCAGCGGCTGGTTGGGGTTCCAATCCTGCTTGGTCAGGTAGTAACGCCAGTTGCGGGTCACGTGGTTGGCGGTGAAGGTCCAGCTGATGGCAAAGGGGCCAGCTTGTACATCACGTTTGGTCCAGCGATCGCTGGTCTGAACGTTCAGTTCGCTCCAGCGTGGGCTGCCCGCCGAGGCGATCTGACCATCTTGCGGGCCAGACTGCGGGAAGCCGGAGGGGCCTTCCACGCTTTGTGGCTCCCACTGCACGCCGCCACACTGGCTATTGCCGCCGGTCTTGCACAGGTAGTTGCGACTTTCGGGTTGGCTGATATAACCGTGGGCCAGGGCGCTGCCGCTGACCAGTAGTGCCAGTGCCACTGCGGCATGACTAAGGTGGGTGTTTGCTGCCATATATTCCTCTGGGAACTAGAACTGGGCAGTCAATGGGCGATAGCTGGCGGGTGTCAGCACCCCATGGATGGAGTGGTAACCCCGCTATCCTACAGTGTCGAAGGACCGGAGGCTTTGCGTCCTGATTTTACAATCAGTTTGCCAATTGACTATGTAAGGTGGCCGGAGCCAGATAATCGGCGAGACTATATCAATCAATGATTAATGTGTTAAGAATAAACGTTTAACTGAGATTTCAGACTGACCTCTTGTCTGCTTAAGTGTCTGTTTTTATTTTTCCTTTGTTATCGCACCAAGTGGCTGCGCCGCTTTTTTGTTCCTTAAGTTGTGCGCACAATGGGGCTTTGGCGATTTTAGCTATGGTCAATCATCGCCAGCCTTGTTGCTGGCGATGATTGTGTCGTCGATCAGTGGCGGGCGCTCTGTTCTGTGACGGTTCGAGGGCTCGCATGGGGGATTTGCATCGGGGTGATAGTCGACTCCTTGCCCAGTTTGAACACCGCAAGCCGCTCATCCAGACTGCGGGAGAGGCCAGCCAGCAGCTCACTTTCTTGGGCCAGTTGTGAGGCTGACTGAGACATCTCCAGCGCCGAGTCGTTGATGCCGCTGACATTGCGGTTCATATCCTCGGCTACCATGCTCTGCTGTTCGGCGGCGGTGGCAATTTGGGTCGCCATATCGCTCACATGCTGGATGCGGTTGACGATTTGGGTGAGATCCTGACCTGCCTGGCGTGACTGATTGACGCTGCTCTCCGCCAGTTTGCGGCTGGCATCCATGGCGCTGGCTGCACTAACGGCTCGCTGTTGCAGTTGGGCAATGGTGCTCTGGATCTCTTCGGTGGACTGGCGGGTGCGGCTGGCCAGCTGGCGCACCTCGTCGGCCACCACGGCAAAGCCACGGCCCTGCTCGCCGGCCCGTGCTGCCTCGATGGCGGCATTGAGGGCCAACAGGTTGGTCTGTTCCGAAATGGCGCTGATAACAGCCGTCACTTCGCTGATCTGCATCACCCCCTCCTTGAGCTGATTGACTTGCACGGTTGCCTGTTCCACCTCGGTAGCCAGCGCCTGAATACCGTGAACGCTGGCATGGACATCCTGGTTGCCCAAGCCTGCTTCACTGGTGGCATCCTGGGTATCGCGGGCGGTATTTTCAGCATGACCCGCCACATCGGTGATGGTGGCACTCATCTCGTTCATGGCGGTGGCGAGCTGGGCCAGTTGATCCCGCTGGCTGGTGACAGCCTGGTTGGTCTGCTCGGCAGAGGCGGCGATGCGCAGGGCGGCATCCGCCACGTTGCGGGCCCCCAGACTTGCTTCCAGCAGGGCGTGACGGATGGCATCCAGACTCTGGTTGGTGCAGCGGGCGACCATACCCAACTCATCCTTGCCGTGCACCGGGATGCTCACCACCAGATCGCCCTTGGCAACCCGTTGCATGGCGTGGTTGATCTGATTGAGGGGGGAGACAATGGAGTGAGTGATGCGCCAGCCCAGCAGCCCCATCAGCAAGACCGCGATGGCGGTGGCGGTACCCATCTTCATGTATTGGGCCCAGATGGTCTGCTGGATATCCTGCAGCAGCATGCCTGAACCGAGGATCCAGCCCCAGGGTTGATAGCCGGAGACCATGGAGAGCTTGTCAGCCGTTTCGCCTGACGGACCGGTCCAGACATATTGCAGGGTGCCCTGTTTACCCCCTCTGGCGATATCCACCATCTGGAACCAGAACTGCCCAGCGGTGGCAGCTCCCCCTTCCCCCATCTTCTGACCGACCAGCTCGGGGCGGATGGGGTGAACCAGCATGGTGCGGCTCTCGTCGATGACAAACAGGTAGTTGTTGCCATCAAAGCGGGTGTTGGTCAGCAGCTTGCGCGCTTCCTGCTGGGCCTGCTCTGCTGGCAAGGTGCTGGCCAGAAACTGGATCTGGCTCATGGTTTGTCCCAGCACCGCATTGAGCCGCGCCTCTCGCTCGCTCATCAGATTGCGCTGGAGTGCATTGGCCGAGATAAACAGCAGCGAGATAAAACCGACAAATGCGACCGTGAGCAGCAAGATCAATTTGCGGCTCACAGTGATATCACCGAGCTTGAACATGACGAAACCCTCATTATCCCTATTGATGTGACGTGGCTCGTTACCGCGGTAGCCTAGTTTCATAAATTAACGACTCATTGTTGCAGCCGTTCGTCGGCCTTTTTCAAATGAGTGTTTTGACAACAGTATAGCCAGCAGACAGCGATACTCACTTTTTGGTAGCGTGTTCATGCGCATCCCTGCGTCATTTTTGCCAAAGAGTGTGAATGGTTTGGCATTTCAGCAAAAAATAAGGAGTGGGCCCCGCTGCGGGAGCCCCCACAACAAGAGGGAATTTATGAGTTCCATTGCCAGGAATTACTTCAACCAGCTCAACGCTGACTACTTGCAGGTACACAGGTGCAAGGAGGATCTCTTCTGGTCCACCTATATGGGCACCAGCGACGATCAGCCCGGTTTCACCGCAGCCGAGCAGGCTTACAAGGCCTTTTGTGCCAATCCGGCCCGCCTGCCCGCATTGCGGGAGATGCTGGCGAAGGCCGAACAGGATGATCTCAAGCGCGGTCTGCAAGGCTGGATCGCCTTCTTCGAGTGCAACGTCATCGAAGATCCCGCCGCTGCCGCCTTGATGGATGAGCTGGTGGCTGCCGAGGCGGATCTGTTCGCCCGCCGCAAGGGGTTGCAACTGACCCTGCTGGATGAGCAGGGGCAGCAAGTGGCCGGTAGTCTGCCTGCCGCCAGCACCTCGCTGGCCGCCAGCCCGAACGAGGCGGTGCGCCAAAGTGCGCTCGCCATGTTCCACACTCTGGAGCAGTGGGTAGTCGGTAACGGTTTTCTCGAGGTGGTGGCGATCCGCAACCGCTTTGCCCGCGCCATGGGCTATCGCGACTACTTCGACTACAAGGTGCGCAAGAACGAGCAGATGAGCCCGGAGCAGCTGTTCGCGATCCTCGACGACTTCATTGCCCGCACCGATTTGCGGCTGCAGCAGAGCCTGGCCGAGCTCAAAGCAGCCAAGGGGGAGGCGGCCTTGCTGCCCCACAACCTGCGCTACTCCATCAGTGGCGATGTGACCCGCCAGCTCGACCCCTATGTGCCCTTCTCGCGGGCGCTGAAGGATTGGGTCGAGAGCTTCCGCCGTCTCGGTATCCAGTATCGCTGCGCGACCCTGACGCTCGACTTGCTGACCCGGGAGGGGAAATACGAGAACGGCTTTTGCCACGGCCCGGTACCGAGCCTCTTCCAACAGGGCGAGTGGGTGCCGGCGGTGGTCAACTTCACCAGCCTCGCCGATCCGGCGCAGGTGGGCAGCGGCTGGAACGGCCTCAATACCCTGTTCCACGAGGGGGGCCATGCCGCGCACTTTGCCAATGTCACCGGCAACGCCCCCTGCTTCTCACAGGAGTTTCCACCCACCTCCATGGCCTATGCCGAGACCCAGTCGATGTTCTGCGACAGCCTGCTGGACGATGCCGACTGGCTCAAACGCTACGCCAGAAACGCGGCGGGAGAGGCGATCCCCGATGCCCTCATCAAGGCAATGATCGAGGCGCGCCAGCCGTTTCGTGCCTTCAACGAGCGCCAGATTGCGCTGGTGGCCTACTTCGAGCGGGATCTCTATGCCATGGATGAGGCTGAGCGTACTCCCGAGGCAGTGCTGGCGCTGGCCCGCCACTGGGAGCGCAAGATTGTCGGGGTCGAGAGCCCGCGTCCGCTGCTGGCCATTCCGCACCTCCTTAATCAGGAGTCGGCCTGCGCCTATCACGGCTATCTGCTGGCGCTGATGGCGGTGGAGCAGACCCGCGCCTACTTCCTCAAGCGTGATGGCTACCTCACCGACAACCCGCGCATCGGGCCGGATCTGGCTGCCCACTACTGGGGGCCGGGCAACGGTATGAGCCACGATGAAACCCTGCGCAGCCTGACCGGCGAGGGGTTCAGCGCTGTGCCGCTGGCCGAGGCGTGCAACCTGAGCGCCGCCGAGGCGTGGCAACAGGCTCAGGCCTGCATGGCCGCCGCGCAGCAACGTCCCGCCGACGGTGAGGGCACCCCGCTTGACGCCCATATCCGGGTGGTACACGGCGCAGAGCTCATCACCGACAACAGCGAGTCGGAAACCCGCATGCTGGCCGACTTCGAGGCGTGGATTACCCAGCGCTATTTTGTTGGGGATGTCAGAGAGGAGCTGAGCCGCGTGCAGTAAGTGATGTTATGGAGACAGGCTTGTTCTGAATGGGCAACTGGCAGGAGGGGGGACTTTCCTGCCATTTTTTTACTCATTATTCACTACTCATCGATTACCTTTTTTCCGCAATGTTCACAGATGACATGGCGTTCAAAGCGATCCATGTTGGCCAGAAAGGGGCCTGCTGCCCAGCCGGTAATAAAGTCCTTGATAAACTCTTTGTGCTTTTGCTCCGGTGTTGGCTGTTTGCCAAAGGATTTGTCGACCAGCACCACGACATGGCTGGTCTCGCGCTGACAGCTGGGGCAGAAGCGTTTTTCGGTGGATGCAAGCAAGGGGTTCTCCTTGTCCGTGGGCGGGTAATGGGTTTTCTCGCCGCAGATATTAACAGTTCCCATTTGATTCCTTTTTCTGGCAGGGTGTCAACCAATGCAGAGACAACAGTTGCCCATCCCCTGTGAAGAGGGGACGAGCCAGCAAGCGTGAGCAGGGGGGGGCAGTTGGCTCCTCTGATGTTTCCGTTTGTCACACATTGCCACACAACCTTCCCCCTCTGGCAAAGTCTTGTGACTAGTAGGGTTTTTAATGGCGCCATGAGCAGGGAGATGAGGCCCTGCAGTGATGGAACCAAGGAGCATGTTATGACGGGCAAACGGATGTGGTGGCTGTTGCCACTGCTAGCGGTCGGGATCTGGTGGCTGGGTTATGCGGGGGATGCCAACGGGGTGTGGCCCTGGCGCCATGAGATGTTGCTGCTGACTGGCCTGCTTGGGATGACCTATATGGCGATTTCGCTGTTGCTGGCGTTGCGCCTGCCGCAGCTTGAGGTCTGGTGTGGCGGTCTGGATCGGATGTTGCGATTGCACCGCCAGACGGCCATCGGGGGCGCATTGGCGCTGACCGCTCACTGGCTGCTGGTGGAGGCGCCCAAGTGGGCGGTCTCGGTAGGCTGGTTGAGTCGTCCCGCCCGGCGTGGGGCCAGCGGTGTCGGAGCTGGCGCAGGCAATGGCATCTCGCTCCATGCCCTTGGCAATACCCTGGGGGAGTGGAGTTTTTATCTGCTGATCGCGCTGGTGGTGGTGAGCTTGCTGGCACTGGTGAGTTATGGCCGCTTTCGACTGATCCACCGGTTGGCACCGATCATCTATCTGGTGGGTTGGGGTCACGGGCTCTGCTTGCTGCCTCAGGTGGGGGCCATGACCCCTGTAGGGGTGTCGATCTGGCTGATTGGCGGGATAGGTGCTATCGGCGCCCTCTACTCTCTGCTGGGGCAAGTGGGGGCGCGGGATCGCCATCCGGGCCGGGTCATTGCGGTACGGGCGCTGGCGGATCAGACCTGCGAGCTGACCATGCAACTGGAGAGGCCGCTGACCCACTATCGCCCAGGCCAGTTTGCCTTCTTCGAGTTTGATGCCAAGGAGGAGCCACATCCGTTTACCCTGGTGCGGGTGTCAGCGGATCGGCGGCAACTGGTGATCGCGGTGCGGGCGCTCGGGGATCACACCCGTCAGCTGGTGGCACAGGCTCGGGTGGGGGATGGTGTGGTGGTGACCGGGCCTTATGGCGCC
The DNA here is from genome assembly GCF_000820145.1 of Aeromonas sobria. Taxonomy (GTDB): domain Bacteria; phylum Pseudomonadota; class Gammaproteobacteria; order Enterobacterales; family Aeromonadaceae; genus Aeromonas; species Aeromonas sobria. The sequence goes on from NZ_CDBW01000045.1 coordinate 33,118, forward strand.
TTTGTGGCGCCGGTTGGGGAGGGTAGATCTCTCTGGCTGGGGGCCGGGATCGGTATCACCCCCTTTGTCGCCTGGTTGGAGTCGTTGGCGGCACAAGGTGGCCGTGGCGAGGGGATCACCCTGATCCAGTGCGCGCCAGATATGGCGGGCGCTGTCTACCACCAGCGGTTGGCCGAGCTCTGTCATCGCACCGGGGTGAGTTATCAGCTGCATCTGGATAAAGTCGAGGAGCGACTGGATCTGGCTCGTGTCGCACAGCGTGCCTCTGGGTCGGTCTGGTTTTGCGGGCCCGAGGGGATGGCAGACGCCCTGACCCGGCTATTGCCGGACGGGCGTCTGCATCGCGAGCTGTTTCGCTTTCGTTGAGCTCTGACCGTTACTGGGGGCTGGCTGGCAACTGCTTGAGCGCGGCTTGTACTGCCGCCTCCAGTTGCGGGTCGCGCCCAGCCACCATGTCAGCGGGAGTGAGGGGCACCTGCAGGTCCGGGATCAGCTCCTGATTCTCGTAGAAGGTGCCGTCCGGTTTGCGCAGCCCCAGGGTCGGAATGCCGTAGGCCAGCCCCGGGATTAGCCGCGAGTCGTGGCTATACACCATGGTGCCGGTGCCCGGCACCGGCTCTCCGACAATGGGACCAATCTTCAGGGCGCGGTAGTATTCGGGAAAGACCGACCCTTCCGAGTAGCTGCCAGCATTGACCAGCACCACCGAGGGCTTGGTCCACTGGCGGGTGGCTGCGTCTGTCTCTCCCTTGCCAAGCCGTGGCCAGCTGCTGGCCATCCCTTTGGTGCTGCCGTTGCCGGTCAGGAACTCCACCAGGGTATTGGCCAGATACCCCCCCTTGTTGAAGCGAACATCGACGATCAGCGCCTCACTGCTGCGCAGTCGCCCGAGCGCCTCCGCCACCAGCTCTTCATAGACGGCACTGTTCATCTCCGGTAGATAGACATAGCCCACCTTGCCATCGCTCAGTTGTGCGACCAGCTCTCGCCGCTTGGCAATCCAGCTATCGAGTTGCAGGCGATATTCCTGTTGCAGGTCGATGGCGGAGACCTCGATCTCGTCAGGATCTTTGCTGCCGGTTTGCTGGAAGGTGAGGGCAAGCCGGGCACCGGCCTGATGGTTGAGGGCCTGATCCAGTTCGGCCAGCTTGGCAATTGCCACGCCGTTGATGGCGAGCAGGCGAGCACCTGTGGCAATGTCGCTCTCCTGATCCAGCGGGCCGCCCGCCAGCAGGGCGCTGAGCACTACCCCGTGCTCACTCTCTTGCCAGTAGCCGCCAAGGCTGGCGGTGTCGTCCGCCATGCGTGGGAAGGGCGCCGGGCCATCCCCCCAGGTGTGGGAGACATTGAGCTCACCGGCCAGCTCTGCCAGTAATTTGCCAAAATCCCGCGGGTTGCCGATACCCGGCAGCAGGCGGCGGTAAGACGCGACATAGCTATCCCACTCCACGCCGTTCATATCATCCCGATAGAACTCATCCTGGGTGAGCCGGGCTATTTGATCGAAGGCGGCCTCCATCCGTCCTTGCCAGCGGACATCGGACTGCAGAGTGAACGGGGCCGTGATAGCTTCGCCAGACTCCAGGGTGATCTGGCTGATCTCCCCATCCCGTACCAGGGTCGCGAGGGTGGCCTGCTGATTGAGGCTGGCCAATGCCGGGCCCGGTTGCTCGGCAAACAGCAGCTTGGTATCACCCTTGCGCAGATCTCTGGCGTACCCCTTGATCTCGCTCTCCTCGTTGGCGCCAATCTCTTCCACCAGGTAGATCAGCTGATCATCGACGATCCGGCTGGCCAGCAGATTGCCGGTAGGGAACAGTTGCAGTGCCTCTCGATGGGCAAGGCGATCGGTTTCAAAGCCATAGCCCTCCTTGGGGGGTGCTTGTTCTGCCAGAAAGTCAGCCTTGGCGGCACGACAGCTATAGATGCCGAGCAGGTTGTTGCCAAGGGGTTCGCCATCGGCGGCCAGCACCCCGTACTTGGTCGATTGCCAATAGAGCACACTGCCATCCTGACTCCAGGCTGGAGCCCCATCCTGATAGCCGTTGAGGCTGACATTGACCGGCTTGGCTTTGGGGGCGCGGGTGTCGATGACGGCGATCTCCTGCTGGGCAGAGTCGGGGCGAAAGGTGATAGCCAGATGGCGGGAGTCGGGGGCAAAGGCGAAATGCGCCTCATGGCGCGAGGGGTTGAAGCTGGCAGGCACCAGCTCCCGCTGCTGGTTGCTCGCCAGATCCAGCAGATGGATGGCCTGACCATCCACCACGAAGGCGAGCTGCTTGCCGTCGGGGGAGAGCAGCGGACGACTGATCCCCTTGCCGGGAATGGCCAGCAGCAGGCTCTCGGCGAGGGTGCCGGGATCGCTGAATAGCCGATCCGGTTGCGTCTTGTTCAGCCGATAGAGGGCGGCAGGCCCCTGCTGCTCGGAGAGGTAGATGAGGGAGTGCCCCTGCTCGGCATAGAGGGGGCTGGATTGCTCGCTCGGGGAGCGGGTGAGCTGGCGCACTCGCTCCCGTTCGGGATCGACGGCAAACAGGTTTCCCTCGCTCACCAGGATCAACTCATTGCCCTCTTCATTGACCAGTGCTTCGTCCGCCAGTGTGAGCTGTTGGCTCTCCTCATCCGGTTCGCTGGCCACCTGCGGTGTGATAGCCAGCTTGTATGGTTCGCTGCTGCCAGCATCGAGGCGATAGAGTTCGCCCAACCATGACCAGACCAGATCCCCGGCTCGGGAGGTGCTGAGCCCCCGCACCGGATGGCCCTGATAGTGGGTCAGCTGTTGCTCCTGACCGCTGGCGAGATCGCGGCGCCAGACGTTGAAATCGCCGCTGCGCTCGCTCAGGTAAAAGAGGCTATCCCCCTTGTCACTCCAGACCGGATCGGTGGCCGCAACCCGATCTTCGGTGAGCTGTTGGTGCTGCTGGCCATCAAACAGCCAGAGGCGGGGCACCGCGAACGATTGCTGGTGCTTGCGAAAGGGCTGATCCATCGCCGGCATCTGGTAGGCGAGCTGCTGCCCATGGGGGCGAGCCAGGGTCGCGGGCAACGGCAGATCCGCCTGTAGCGCCCCCCCGCCAATGGGTGTCCAGTAGAGGGCGCTCCCCTGAATCCCTTCGGCCACGAAGTGGTCGGCATCCGGTGACCAAGGGCGCTGGCTGCTCAGTAGCAGCCGTTTGCCATCGGCGCTGAAGGCTTGTGGCAGGTCAGCGCGCGAATCGCGGGTGAGGCGCACCATCTCGCCGCCGCTGGCAGGCATCACGAACACATCCTCGTTGCCATAGAGGTTGGCGGCAAAGGCGAGCTGTTTGCCATCCGGCGACCAGACCGGCCGCTGGCTCAGGTAGTCGTTGCCGGTGAGCGCCGTGGCGGGGCCACCCTCGACACTGGTCACAAAAATGCGCCCCTGCCAGGTGAAGGCAAGCTGCTTGCCATCGGGGGAGAGGGCTGGCTCGCGCAGCCAGAGAGCATCGGCCGCGAAGGTAGCGGGCAGCCAGAGCAGCAGCGGCGAGAACAGCAGGGTGGCGAGGCGGCACGAAGAGCCCATGGCATGATCCTGTCGGGGAGTGGAGTGTTATCTTCGCCGATCATTGCCCCGGGTGCCAGCGCGATAATTTTTGGTATCTTGTTGTTTTAACTGTTAATTGCCAACGCAAAATGACGGCGTTCAAGGCTGATGGCCTGGCTGCGGCAAGATATGTTTTGCCGGGCATATTGAGTATTGATGGCGATCCAATATCATGGCGCTCGCTCGCCGCTCGGCGGGCATAGTTCAGATGATCTGGTAACAAGAAAAGCCCGCACCAGAGGCTTGTCGAGGGATGGAATGAGAGCCGTATTACTGTGTTTGTTGGGGCTTTGGCCCGCATTGAGTTTTGCCTTTACCGAAAAAGCCGATTTGGTGGTGGTCAAGAAGTCGACCTATAGCCTGACCCTGATGAAGGATGGCAAAGAACTGAAGCGCTACTGGATTGCACTGGGCCCGGCGCCCAAGGGGCACAAGCAGCAGGAAGGGGATCAGCGTACGCCGGAAGGGCGCTACACCCTCGACTACAAGAAGACCAATTCCGGCTACTACAAAGCCATCCATATCAACTATCCGAATCTGGATGATATCAAGCGAGCCAATGAGCTGGGAGTTCGTCCGGGCGGTATGATCATGATCCACGGTCAGCGCAACAGCATTGGCAACCGCCGCTTGCAGCCATCCAACTGGACCAACGGCTGCATCGCCATGCTCAACCATGACCTTGATGAGGTGTGGAGCGCCATCGAACCGGGCACGCCCATCGTCATCGAGCCCTGATCCGCGCAACGGGGGCCTTGTCGGCAGACAAGGCCCCCGTTCTGTTTAGGGTGTGATCCTTTCTTGCGGATGTCTTTTTGAGACATTCGTATTGTTGTGAATGTCACTTCAAAAAAAGCCTGCAAAAGGTGAGGATATGGGCTCTGTCCGTGAAGGAGTGTCCCATGTCTTTGATCGAAACCTGTCAGCGCATCGTGCGCGATCCCCATCTCTCTGCCGCCCAGAAGAGCCATGCCCTGGCGCTGACCGCCGAGAATGCCTTGCCTTACCCCGATCTGCCTGCCGCAGTCGCCGAGGCGATGGATCAGGGATTTCTCTGTGACATGTTCGAAGGGCATGCTCCCTACAAGCCGCGCTATGTGCTGCCGGACTATGAAAAATTCCTGAGTCAGGGCTCAGCCTGGCTGGAGCTGGCGGCGCCGCAGGATTTCGACGAGGCGCTCAACGCCCTGCGCATCCTCTATCACCATGTCCCCTCCGTCACCGGCATGCCGGTCTGGCTGGGTCGCCTCGACCATTTGCTGCTGCCGTTTGTCGGTGAGCTGGATGACGAGACCCTCTATCGCAAGCTGAAGGGGTTCTGGGTCTATCTGGATCGGGTGCTGCCGGATGCCTTCATGCACGTCAACATCGGGCCGGATGACAACCGTATCTGCCGCCTGATCCTGCGCATCGACAACGAGCTCAAGCAGGTGGCGCCGAACCTCACCTTCTTCCACGATCCGGAGCAGACCCCTGACAGCCTGCTGCTGCAGGCGGTGAAGAACATCGCCGAGTGCAGCAAGCCGCACATCGCCAACTACCCGATCCATCGCGACACCTTCGACAATCGCGGCTTTGGTATCGTCAGCTGCTATAACGCCCTGCCGCAGGCCGGTGGCGCCAATACCCTGGTGCGTATCTCCCTCAAGCGGGTCGCCGAGCAGTGTCAGGGGATCGATGATTTCCTCGGCTGCCTGCTGCCCCACTACTGCCGTCTGGCCTCCCAGTTGATCGAGGCGCGTGCCGCTTTCCTCCATGATGAGTCCGGCTTCTTCGACAGCTTCCTGGTGAAAGAGGGGCTGCTGGATGAGGATCGCTTTGTCCCCATGTTCGGTATCTACGGCATGGCGGAAGCGGTCAATATCCTGATGGATAAAGAGAATCTGCCGGATCGCTACGGCCACAACGAGGAGGCGAACCAACTTGGCTATCGCATCTCGGCCCAGCTCTCCGCCTATGTGACCACCACCCCGCAGACCCATGCCTGGGGTGGCCGTGCGCTGCTGCACTCGCAGGGTGGCCTCAGCGTCGATGTGGCCGTCACCCCCGGGGTGCGCATCCCCTACGGTCATGAGCCGGATCCGGCCAGTCATGTGCTGGCGCTGGCGCCGCACCACAGCTATTACCACTCGGGGATCAGCGAGATCCTCACGCTGGATCCCACCATCCGCCAGAACCCGCAGGCGCTGTTGCAGCTCTGCAAGGGGGCACTCGCCATCGGCATGCGCGAGTTCACCGCCAACGTGGCCGACAGCGATCTGGTGCGGGTGACCGGCTACATGATCCGCAAGAGCGACGTGGCCCGCTTCGCAGAGGAGGGCTCGCGGTTGCAGACCACCTGCCTCGGTGCCGAGGCGAGTGAAGTGACCGCCATCCGTCAGCGGGCACCGCGAGTGGTCGCCCACGAATCGACCATCTGCGAGTATTGAGTTCGCTTCTGATGGCTGATGCCTTGCCAACACGCAGCGCCTTGGTAAGCAGGGTGCTGCCGTTCTCTTGTGTCGACGGGCCGGGCAACCGGCTGGTGTTGTTTCTGCAGGGGTGCAACTTTCGCTGCCCCGGCTGCCACAACCCGCACACCATAGGGCTGTGCGATGATTGCGGCGACTGTCTTGCGGTCTGCCCGAGCGGCGCGCTCACCCTTGCTGAGGGCCGCCATGGCGAGCGCCGAGTGCGCTGGCAGGCGGCGCTCTGCACCGACTGCGACGCTTGTCTCGATGCCTGCCCGCGCAGTGCCAATCCCAAGACCGCCACCATGACGGTGGCCGAGGTGCTTGCCCTGCTGCGCCGCTACGGTCCGCTGCTGAGCGGGATTACCGTCTCCGGCGGCGAGGCGACCACCCAGCTCCCCTTCGTGGTTGCGCTCTTTACCGCCATCAAGGCCGCGCCGGATCTGGCCCATCTCACTTGCCTGCTCGACAGCAACGGCTCGCTGGCCGAGACCGGCTGGCAGCGGCTGCTGCCAGTGCTCGACGGCGCCATGCTCGATCTCAAGGGGTGGCGCGACTCGGTACATCACACCCTGACCGACTATGGCCGCGAGCGGGTGCTGGCCTCGCTGCAACTGCTGGCAAGCCACGGCAAGCTGACCGAACTGCGGCTGCTCCATGTGCCGGGCAAGAGCGATTTTCTGGATGGGAGTGGTGAGCTGGAACCGGATCTCACCGCCTTCCTGCAGCGGCTTGGGCCAGTGCCCATTCGCATCAACGGCTTTCGCCACCACGGGGTGCGCGGGGAGGCGGCGCAATGGCCGCAGGCTAGCCAAATCGAGCTGGAGCGGCTGGCCAACCGCTTGCGCGCGGCGCAATTGGGGCCGGTATCACTGCCTGCCTTGATGCTCTGAGCGACTGCGTCACTTCGTGACCGGCTTGGTATCAGGAGTTACATAGAAAGGATGCAACTGTGATTTCTGTCTATTGGAGGGGAGCGCAACGGCGGCTAGAATAATGGCCATCTTCCTCCCCCTCAATGACAGATAATCATGAGTGAAAGCAAGGCGTTATATCGGGTTCAGTTTATTTGCCACAGCGAGCGCTACGAAGTCTATGTGCGCGAAGTCAATCAGGGCCAGCTGTTCGGTTTTATCGAGATTGCCGACTTTGTCTGGGACAACCACACGGCGCTCATCGTCGATCCCAGTCACGAGAAGCTCAAGAGCGAATTTGCCGATGTGCGCCACACCCTGATCCCCATGCATCAGGTGCTGCGCATCGATCAGGTCAGAAAGCAGGGGGCGGCCCGCATCACGGATCTGGGCAACAACGTTGCCTCCTTCCCCAGCCCTATCTATACCAAACGCCCCTGATATCTCATTGCCGTTGATGTTTCGCCGCGGCGAAACATCAACCTCTTCTTTCTGTCGCCCGGCTCAGGGTTGTATCAACTCGCGACCCAGTTGCAGGATCCGCTGGCGGAACCAGTGGCGGGCCGAACCGTCTCCGGCCGGGCCATACCAGACCAGGCTGTGACTCACCTTGCCGTAATCGAACGGTGCCGGACGCAGCACCAGATCCGGCTGGCTGGCCATGCAGGCCGCCCAGCCACCGATGGCGGTGAGGATCAGGTCGGTCTGGGGCAGCAGGGCCGCGGCGCTGGCAAAATCGGGCAGGGTGGCGCCAATCTGGCGGCGCACCTGCTGCTGGGCCAGGCTCTGCTCGAAGAAGGGGTTGGCCAGCTCCTGATCGCGGATGGCGATATGGTGCCAGCTCAGGTAGGCATCGAGATCCCAGGGTTGGGTCAGTGCCGGGTGATCTTTACGCAGCAGGCAGACCAGCTTTTCTTCCCGCAGGGTCTCCCATACCAGACCCGGTTGGCGGGGCAAGGGTTGGCTCTGGTCATGGGGCAGGATCACGAAGTCGAGTTTGCCCGCTGCCAGCGCCTCCAGCCCCTTCTCATCCTTGTTCCAGATCTCTGGCACCATGCCCGGCACCTCCTTCATCAGCTGCCCCAGAATGGGGCCAACCGGCCAGGTCATCACGCTCTCGCGCAATCCCAGCCGCAAGCTGCCCTGCCACTGCTGCGGGTTGAAGGCATTCTGGCGGGTGAGACCGTCCAGCTCCCCCAGCAGCCGGTGCAGGGTGGGGGCCAGTCGATCGGCCATGGGGGTGAGCAGCAGCTGGTTGCCCTGACGATAGAGCAGTTGATCCCCCAGCAGATCCCGCAGCTGGTTAAGGGTCTTGCTGACGGTGGAGGGGGTGGTGCAGAGCCGCTCGGCGGTGCGGGTGACGCTCTGGTTGTCGAGCAGCAGGTGCAGGGTGACCAGATGGCGACCTCCCAGCCGAGAGAGAGCGATCAGATCCATAGTGGCTCCTGAAGTAGATGAAGATAAGCGGATGAAGATAGACAGAGTCAACAATACGGGGGATTGAGGGTGACCCGCTGGCATTCTCTCACAGCTGGGGGAGGGTGAGCAGATCCATCAAGACGCTACTGTGAACGCAACAGACAAAAAAAGCCCCGCCAAAGCGGGGCTGGTACGGATTAGCCCTTGAGCACCGCGGCCATGGCGTCGGCCACGTAGTCGACGTTGCGACTGTTGAGGCCCGCCACACACATGCGGCCGGAGCGCACCAGATAGACGGCGAACTCATCGCGCAGGCGATCCACCTGCTCCGGTGTGAAGCCGGTGTAGCTGAACATGCCGCGCTGGTTGATGAAGTAGCTGAAATCGCGGCCCGGCACCTTTGCGCTCAGCACCTCATAGAGCTTCTGGCGCATCCCTTTGATGCGGGTACGCATCTCGGTCACCTCCTCGACCCACAGGGCGTGCAGCGCGGGTTGGCTCATCACCGCCGCGGTGATCTGGCCACCGTGAGTGGGAGGGCTGGAGTAGTTGCGGCGCACGGTGGCCTTCATCTGGCCCAGCACTCGGCTTGCCTCTTCGGCATCTTTGCAGATCACCGACAGGCCGCCGCAGCGCTCGCCGTAGAAGGAGAGATTCTTGGAAAACGAGTTGCTGACGAAGAAGCTGACACCGGCGGCCACCATGGCGCGAATGGCGTAGGCATCCTCTTCCAGCCCGTCACCGAAGCCCTGATAGGCGATATCCATGAAGGGGATCAGGTTCTTCTCGACCACCAGTGCGATCACCCGATCCCACTGGGCGCGGGAGAGATCCACCCCGGTCGGATTGTGGCAGCAGGGGTGCAGCAGCACGATGCTCTTGGCTGGCAGGGCGCTCAGGCAGTCGAGCATGGCATCGAACTGCACGCCGCCGGTAGCCGCATCGTAGTAGGGGTAGTCGTGCACCTTGATGCCGGCACCCTCGAACATCGCCTTGTGGTTATCCCAGGTCGGATTGCTGACCCACACCTCGGAGGTCGGGAAGTAGCGCTTGAGCAGATCGGCCCCGATCTTCAGGGCGCCGGAGCCGCCGATGGTCTGGATGGTGGCGATACGTCCCCCCTTGACCGCTTCATGGTCGGCACCAAACAGCAGGTGCTGCACTGCGGTGCGGTAGTTGGCGGCGCCTTCCATCGGCTGGTAGGGGCGCGGCGCCGGGGCAGCTGCGCGCTGCGCTTCGGCCTGCTGCACTGACGGCAGCAGCGGAATGCGGCCCTGCTCGTCGTAATAGAGGCCGATCCCCAGGTTCACCTTCTGCTCGCGGGTGTCTTTGTGGAAGGTCTCGACCAGGGTCAGTATAGGGTCGCCAGCATAGGCATCGACGTGTTCAAACATGGGGGATCCTTGAAATTGACTGTCCAGTAAAACCGGCGGTCAGCCGGGCTGGACATCATGGCGTAATCCCCATTACGCCTCAAGCAGTTCGCATCCATCCCCGATCTCCCCCTGGTTTCAAGTTGTGGTGGCTGGCGGTCGCTCCACAGGGATAGCCAGATTTATCACCAAACCCGTGCTGACCTTGATCTCGCTTAAGCTCCAGTACATGGTTCATCGATTAATATGGTGAGTCATCAATTATTTCATCTAGTTACAGACGTTATACCAGAGCGGTCACTGTCCGGTTCGGTGGCGATGGGTAGACCGGATTCTATGACACAATATACACCTTCTGATTCTCTCACCGCCCCCGGTGCTAACTGGCGCGGGCTGGGCGGCTGGAACCTCTATTTTCTGGGCAAACTGGCGCTGTTGTGGGGGGGATATCTTAATTTCCACCCGCTGGCCAATCTGGTCTTTGCCGCGTTTCTGCTCTTCCCACTTTCCTCGACGCTGATGCGGCGGGCAAGGTTGTTGATCGCCTTGCCGGCAGGTGTCGGGCTCTTCTATCACGACACCTGGCTGCCGGGGATCGAGAGCATCATGGGGCAGGGCAAGATGGTGTTCTCGTTCACCTTCGATTACTTCCTCGAGCTGCTGGGCCGTTTCATCAACTGGAACATGGTGGGGGTCGCCTTTGTCATGCTGACAGGGTACCTGTTTCTGGCCAGATGGCTGCGCTTTACCCCCTGGATGCTGATCTCCCTGTTGTGGCTGACGCTCTCACCCCACCTTGCCTCGCTGGGATTGCAATCTCCCTTCCGTGAGGCGCAAGCACAAGCCAATGTGCCGGGTGGGGCGGCGGTGGCCGCCATGCCGGTTACCGCCAGTCAGGCGCTGGATCAGGGGGCTGCGCCGACCAGCGACAATCTCAATGGCTATCTGGATCGCTTCTACCAGTCGGAGCGGGATCGGCGGGTCAGCTTCGCATCGTCCCTGCCAGCTGACGCTGAACCCTTTGATGTGCTGTTGCTGCAAATCTGTTCTCTCTCCTGGAGCGATATCGAGGCGAGCGGCCTGACCGATCATCCCCTGCTGAGCCGCTTCGACGCTCTGTTCAAGAGCTTCAACTCGTCGACCTCTTACAGCGGGCCTGCCGCCATCAGATTGTTGCGATCCAGCTGTGGTCAGGTCAGCCATCACGATCTCTATCAGGCGCCCCAGGCAGAGTGTCTGCTGATGGATAACCTGGCCCGGCTCGGGTTTGCAAAAGAGATAGTGATGGATCACTCGGGCACCTATGGCAACGACCTCAAGTCATTGAAGGCTTACGCCGGGGTCAGCAGCGAGCCCATGGACAAACAGGGTCTGCCCTATGAGGTGACCTCATTTATCGGGGAGGAGATCCCCAACAGCGACGCCTTGCTGGCGCGCTGGTTGCAGCGACGTGTCGAGAGTCCATCCAGCCGCAACATCGCCTATTTCAACATCACCACCCTGCACGATGGCAATCGCTGGGCCAGCTCCCGGCAGATCGCCCCGTTCAAGGCGCGGCTGCGTGCCTTGATGGATCAGCTCGATGGCTTCATCACCCGGCTGGAGCAGTCCGGTCGCAAGGTGATGGTGGTGATGGTGCCGGAGCATGGCGCGGCCCTTTCCGGTGATCGTCTGCAGATGTCCGGCTTGCGCGATATTCCCAGCCCCGCCATCACCCGGGTGCCGGTCGGTATCCGGCTGGTGGGGGCCCGTGCAGAGCATGCCCCCACCCGTGTCATCGATCAGCCCAGCAGTCTGCTGGTGGTCTCGGAACTGGTCGCCAGAGTGGTGGCGGGCAACTACTTCGGTAGCGACACCATCGACTGGGGCGGGCTGTTCAACAACTTGCCCCAGACCCCGGCTGTCTCTGAAAACCAGGGTGCCAGCGTTATCCAGTATCAGGGGCAGTACTACATCAAGCAGGGGAAAGGGGACTGGGTTCCCTATCCCCGTTAACGGAGCGTATCAGCGATGAATCAGGGGATGTTGACGGTCAACCCGCCGCTTGCTGCCAGCACAGGCAAGCAGGAGAGCCAGAGCGATGTGGGCCGTTTGCAGCAGGAGTTTGCCCTGCATCTGAACTATCAGAATATCCTGCTGGAGGAGCAGTTGGCCGCCATCCGCCAGCAGTATCCCCTGCTGGTCGAGTGTGACATGAGGCGCCGCGGCCAATGAGGGTGATCGGCGTGCGGGGATTGCGCGGTGGCGTGGGGGCGACCTCTATCGTGGCCGGTCTCGCCTGGGCAGTTGCCCAGCAGGGGGGCCGGGTGCTGGTGGTCGATCTCTGTCAGGATAATCTGCTCGGGCTCCATTTTGGCCGCCCCCATGATGAGCAGTCTGGCTGGAGCCAGCTGACGGCTCCCGCGCAACAGTGGCGCGACAAGGTGCTGAACTGCGCTGTCGATATCGACCTGCTGGCCCACGGTGGCGCGGAGGTGTCGGACGCCCTCGACTGGCTGCAACAGTTGTCGGGATATGACCTGATCTTGCTGGATATGCCGCCCGGACTCGCACTCCCGTGGTTGAGTCTGCAACTGACGGTGATCCATGCCGATGCCAATTGCCATGTGCGGCTCTATCGCCATCAGCTGGCCCCCAACGAACGGCTGTTGTTGACCCAGTTCAGCAGTCGCCGCGCCCTGCAGCAGGATCTGCTGGAGCTCTGGCTGCAAGCCGGACTGCCCATCCTCAGCGTCAGGTTGCATCGGGACGAGGTCATGGCCTGTGCGCTGGCGGCCAAGCAACCGGCAGGGGCCTATGCACCAGAGAGCATGATTGCCCATGAACTGACGGAAATTGCCAGCTGGTGCCTGCGGGGCGAGCTGGCACAGTGAGTCTGTTCTGGTTGGTGACCCCCGAGGCCAGCACGCGGATCCGTACCCGCTACCGGCTGCTGCGCCAGCGCCACGCCTCCCGTTGGGCCGCCTTCATCCTGACCGCTTGCGGGTTGCTGGCCTGGGCGCTCTTCCCCCTTGAGAATGCCAACTGGCAGTGGTTGCTGGCCCAGCGAGCGCGGTTTGCGTCGGCGAGCGCGCGCCCCGGCGCCGGTGATCCGTTGCGGCTGTTGCTGCAGGGGCTCTGGCTGCTCTGCTGGCGAGCTGACGCTGGGAGTCGGGTCGCTGGCCGTTCCCGCTGGCGGGTCAGGCTTGCCGGGGTTGGCACGGCGCTCTCGCAGCGAGTGCAACGGGTTACGGGGCATCTGGTGGCGCGCTATGAGGCGCCGCTGACGGCCCGCACCCTGAGCTGGCAGGGTAAGGTGCTCGGTACTGTGGCAGGCTTGCTTTCGCTGCTCTGCATCACCCAACCCTTTGATCCGCAGGCCCAGCTCTTTTTTGTGCTGTTGCTGGCTCTCATCGCTCTGCTGCTGCGGGTGGTGCCGGGGCGCTATCCGGCGCTGATGCTGATCGTGCTGTCGGTGACCGTCTCCTGCCGCTATATCTGGTGGCGCTACACCTCGACCCTCGACTGGTTCGATCCCGTGAGCCTGTTTTGCGGCTTGCTGTTGCTGCTGGCGGAGACCTACGCCTGGCTGGTGCTGTTGCTGAGCTACTGGCAGACCGCCTGGCCGCTGCATCGCAAACCGGCGCCCCTGCCAAGGGATCGTTCGTGCTGGCCGACGGTGGATCTGATGATCCCGACCTACAACGAGGATCTCTCCATCGTCAAAGGATCCGTCTATGCGGCGCTGGCGCTCGACTGGCCGCAAGAGAAGCTGACCGTCTGGCTGCTCGACGACGGGGATAGAGAGGCGTTCCGGCAGTTTGCCGAAGAGGCCGGGATCCGCTACGTGGCGCGACCCACTCATGAGCATGCCAAGGCAGGCAATATCAACCATGCCCTCCAGATGGCGAGCGGCGAGTTGGTGGCCATCTTCGACTGTGACCACTTGCCGACTCGCTCTTTCTTGCAGATGACGGTGGGGTGGTTTTTCAAAGATCCGGCCCTCGGGCTGGTACAGACTCCCCATCACTTCTTCTCGGCGGATCCCTTCGAGCGCAATTTGCACCGTTTTCGCAAGATGCCCAACGAAGGGGCCCTCTTCTACGGTCTGGTACAAAACGGCAATGACATCTGGGATGCCAGCTTCTTCTGCGGCTCCTGTGCGGTGATCAAGCGCAGCGCCCTCGATGAGATTGGTGGCATCGCCGTGGAGACGGTGACCGAGGATGCCCACACCTCGTTGCGCCTGCATCGCAAGGGCTATCACTCCGCCTATATCAACATTCCCCAGGCTGCCGGGCTGGCGACCGAGAGTCTGTCGGCCCATATCGGCCAGCGCATCCGCTGGGCGCGCGGCATGGTGCAGATCCTGCGGCTGGATAACCCCTTGTTTGGCAAAGGGATAAGCCTGGGGCAGCGGCTCTGCTACTTCAACGCTATGCTGCACTTCCTCTCCGGGATCCCGCGCCTGATCTTCCTGACGGCGCCGCTCGCCTTCCTGATCCTGCATGCCTACATCATCTACGCCCCGGCCATGACCATCGCCCTCTACATGCTGCCCCATATCTTCCATAGCGCCATCACCAACTCGCGGCTGCAGGGCAAGGTGCGCCACTCCTTCTGGGGGGAGGTCTACGAGACAGTGCTGGCCTGGTATATCGCCTGGCCCACCACGGTTGCCCTGTTTGCTCCCCACCGGGGCAAGTTCAATGTCACCGCCAAGGGGGGATTGAACGAACAGGGCTATCTCGATCTGGCGCTGTCACGCCCCTATCTGGTGCTGGTTCTGCTCAACTTCTGCGGGCTGGGATTCGGGCTCTGGCGCCTGCTGGCCGGGCAAGCGGACGAAGTGCCCGCAGTGCTGCTCAGCATGGTATGGACCCTCTACAACCTGACCATTCTGGGTGGGGCGCTGGCGGTGGCATTCGAGGCGAGGCAGGTGCGCAGCAACCCCAGAGTGGAGATGAACATGAGCGCCGCCATCAAGCTGGGCAACGGCTTTATCTACCCCTGCAACCTGACGGATTACTCCAACGGCGGCGTCGGTCTGGCGTTGGCGTCGGCGCAGCCCCTGCAGGAGAACGACCGGGTCTGGTTGCTGCTGCGCAATGGCCTGCGGGAGTCGGCCTTTGCCGCCCGGGTGCGGCGTGTGATGGCACATCGCGTGGGGCTGGAGCTGGAAGAGATGGATAAAGGGCAACACATCGCCTTTATCCAGTGCACTTTTGCTCGCGCCGATAACTGGTCGCTCTGGCAGCAGGGGTTTGGCAAGGATCGCCCGCTGCACAGCTTGCTCGATATTGCCCGGGTCGGATGGGGGGCCTATTGGCGTTTTTCCCGGGGCACGCCGTTGCTCCCGCTATGTAATCAGTTCGAACGCCTGGCCCGCTGGCTGCGCTCTTATATTCCACGTCGCGTTGCGCCTGCTGGCCGGTTGCCGACATCGATGATCCAGACGGTGAAAGGATGATGAAACTACAACACCTAATACTGCCGCTGTTGCTGGCCGCCCCGGTGGCGCTCGCCACCGGCTTGCTTGCCGATTCGTCAGCAATGGGGCCGCAGCCGCCCGTGCCTGCGCCGGTGCGCACCTTGTCGCTGACCCTCGAGCAGCTGGCTGCCGCACCAGGCACCCTCTCCCTGCGTGGCAATCTGCCGGATGGGTTGGCCGACTTTACTGTGCGGCGCGATGAGGTGGTGACCAAGGCTTTGGTCGATGTCGACTTCACGCCCTCTCCGGCCCTGTTGCCGCTGATCTCCCAGCTCAAGCTCTACTTCAATAACGAGCTGATGGGGGTCTCGGCATTTGCCAAGGAGCAGATGGGGCAGCGTAGTCAGGCCCGTTTCGAGCTGGAGCCCCGTTACGCCAAGGATTTCAACAACCTGAAGTTCAACTTCATCGGTCACTATCAGCGGGTGTGCGAGAACCCGGCCAGCGATACCCTCTGGCTCAACATCAATCGTGACTCCCGGTTGACGCTGCAGTTGCAGACCCTGCCGGTGCGCAACGAGCTCTCCTTCTTTCCCATGCCCTTCCTCGATACCCGGGATGAGGGCAAGCTGGTACTGCCCATGGTGTTTGCCGGTGACGTATCTTCTGTCCAGCAGCAGGCGGCGGCGATCCTCGCCTCCTGGTTCGGGGTCCAGGCCAAATGGCGCGGGCAGCACTTTCCGGTGCTGATGGACAGGGTGCCGGAGCGCAATGGCATCATCTTCGCGACCAACGGGCAGCGCCCCGCGTTCCTTCGCGACTACCCCGAGGTCAGCGGGCCGACCATCGACATGATCAGTGCCCCCGATAACCCCTATGTGAAATTGCTGCTGATCCTGGGGCGGGATGATCAGGATCTGGTCACCGCCAGCAAGGGGATTGCCCAGGGCAATGTGTTGCTGCGTGGCCAGAGTGTGCAGGTGGATGCCGTGACGCCGCTGGCGCCGAGAGTCCCCTATGACGCGCCCAACTGGGTGCGGCTGGATCGCCCGATGCGTTTTGCCGAGCTGCTCGACTACCCGACCCAGCTGCAAGCCTCTGGTTATGCCCCCTGGCCGATGAATCTGACCCTGCGGTTGCCCCCCGATCTTTATATGGCGGGCTCGCAAGGGGTAAAACTCAATCTCGACTATCACTACAGCACGCCGACCCTGCGCAACGGCTCCCGACTGGACATTATGGTCAATGGCCAGTTCATGAAGTCATACCCCCTCGAACCGGATGCAACCCGTGGCCAGCAGTGGCTCACCCTGCCGCTCTGGCTGGCGGGGGATGACGGCTCCCGGGCGCTGACCATGCCCGGGCTCAAGACCAGCCAGGCCAACAGTCTGGGGTTCAAGTTTGAATATGCGCGCCAGATGATGGGCGGGGATGAGGAGGGGCGCTGCGATCTGACCCTGCCGCCCCCCCATCTGGTGCGTATCGATGACGAGGCGACCATCGACTTCACCGGCTATCGCCATTTTATCGAGATGCCGGATCTGCGGGCCTTCTCCGGCGCCGGTTTCCCCTTCAGTCGGTTGGCTGATCTCTCACAAACCCAGATAGTGATGCCGCAAAGTCCATCGTCAGAGCAGATAACGACCCTGCTCGATACCCTGGGGGCTATCGGGGCCGAGACCGGTTATCCGGCGCTGGCGGTGACCCTGACCAGTGATTGGCAGCAGGCGCGGGAGGCCGACTTCGATACCTTGCTGATCGGCGAGCTGCCCGCCGAATTTCGTCACGATGCCGAACCGGATGCCCTGTTGGCATCGACTCGCAGCTGGGTCAACCGGCCAAGACGCGAGAACCGGCCGGAGCTGGCGGGCTCCCCCAGCGATCGCCAGCCCGAGAGTCGGGTCGCCATGACGGGCAACCGGGCCATTGCCGCCATTGTGGGGCTGCAATCCCCGGTCCATCCCCAGCGCAGTATGGTGGCCATGCTGGCCGATGGCCCCGCTGGCGCCAGGCTGCTCAATGAGACGTTGCAGCAGAACGATCTGCGGTCACAGGTGGCGGGGTCGGTGGCCATCATCCGGGCATCCGGGGTGAGCAGTCTGGCGGTAGGGGAGCGCTACACAGTGGGCTACCTGCCCTGGTGGGAGCACATCTGGCAGCAGTTTGCCCACCATCCATTGCGGCTGGTTGGCCTGACCGTGACTTGCATGCTGTTGCTTGGCTGGGGACTGCGGGTCCTGCTGGCCGGGATCAGCCGTCGTCGTTTGAAGGAAAAGTAAGAGATGAGAAGCGCGTTGCGTATCTGGGGTTGCCTGCTGTTGTTGGCCTGTTCGCTGCAGCCTGCCCGGGCGGGCTGTGACTGGCCCGAATGGGAGCAGTTCAAGGATCACTACATCAGCGAGGAGGGGCGGGTCATTGATCCTGCCGATGGCCGCCGCATCACCACGTCGGAGGGGCAGAGCTACGGCCTGTTCTTTGCGCTGGTCAACGACGATCGGGAGACCTTCGAACGCCTGTTGCAGTGGACCGAAGTGCAGCTCGCCAGAGGGGATCTGACCGGTTTTCTGCCAGCCTGGCAGTGGGGGACGCGTAGTGATGGCAGCCTCGGCGTGCTCGATGACAACAGCGCCGCCGATTCGGATCTCTGGATTGCCTACAGCCTGCTGGAGGCAGGGCGGCTTTGGCAAAACCACAGCTATCAATCCATCGGTACCATGCTGCTGCGTCGCATCGCCCGTGAAGAGGTGGCCCGGCTGCCGGGCCTTGGCCCTGTGCTGTTGCCTGCTCCCCGCGGCTTTAGCGGGGAGGGGCGCTGGACCCTCAACCCGAGCTACCTGCCGCCCCAGTTGCTGGCCCGTTTTGCTTCCATGCAGGGGCCGTGGCAGGAGATGCGCACCCTGTTGCCTGCGCTGCTGACCGCCACCGCGCCCCGTGGTTTTGCCCCTGACTGGATCGACTGGCAGCAGGCGTCTGGCTGGCAGGTGACCGAAGGGAAAGGCAGCGTGGGCAGTTATGACGGGATCCGGGTCTACCTCTGGCTCGGCATGCTGAGCGAGGATGACCCGGCCAAAGAGGCACTGGTGCGACATTTCCACCCCATGCTGGCGGCGCTCACTGAACCGGGCGTACCGGAACCGGTAGATCCCCAGACCGGCGAGGTGTTGCATGAGGATGACCCGGCCAGAGAGGCGCTGGTGAGTCACCGCAACCCCATGCTGGCGGCGCTGACTGAGCCGGGCGTAGCGGAACAGATGGATACCCCGACCGGCGAGGCGTCACGCGAGGATGACCCGGCCATAGCGGCGCAGGTGAGTCACGTCAAGCCCATGCCGACGACGCTGACTGGGCAGGGTGTACCGGAACGGGTGGATACCCTGACCGGCGAGGTGCTGAGCCGGGGCGATCATGGCTTTGCTGCTGCACTGCTGCCACTGGCCAGCGGGTTGCCGCTGGCGGCGCAACTGCCGCAGCAGTCCCTTATTCAGGGCGATGGCTATTACGCCAGTGTGCTGACTCTGTTTGGTCATGGCTGGGCACAGGGGCGCTTCCGTTTCGCAGCCGATGGCACCCTGTTGCCGCGCTGGAGTGATGAATGCCAACGCGTCCGTTGACCCTGATCTGGCTGCTGGCCAGCCTGCTGGGCAGCGTGCCGGCGATGGCGGTGGTCGAGCCGGTTGAGTGGCTGTTGTCCCAGATCCGGCTGGGGGAAGTGACCCATAACGAAGATCTGCTCGGCAACTCACTCTATTCGCTCTCCCTGATTGCGCCGCAACATCCCGAGTTGCTGGCCGCCCAGGCCAGGTTTGCCCTTGCCAGCGGCAAGCTGGAGGAGGCGGAGGCGCTGCTGAAACGACTTGGCAAGCTGGCCCCCGACTCCTCCCTCTACCGGCTGGGCATGCGCAACCTGCGGATCAATGAGCCGGCGTCGAGAGCCCGGCTACAGCAGGCTCGCCAATTGGCCAACGAAGGGGATCTGGAGGGAGCCCGGGCGTGCTATCGCGCCCTGTTTGGCGGGGATGAGGCGCCCAACCTGGAGCTAACAGTTGAATATGCGGTGCTTAATGACCGGATCCCGGCACACCGTGCCGAGGCGCTGGCCATGATGCGGGAGTTGGAATTGCGTTACCCGGGGCATGCCAGATTGCGTGCCACGCTGGCTCATCGCCTGCTCTCATCCGGCCATCGTGACGAGGGGATGGCCCTGCTGCACAAGATGGCGGCCAGTCATCCGACGCGAGACAGCGCGGCTAGGATCTGGCTGGCGGATATTCGCCGCATGCCGGTTGGCTCAGCCAGTCTGGCATCCTTGCAGCAGTTTATCGTCACCTTTGCGGCGGACAGCCACAGTGACGAGGCACAGACCCTGCTGGCGCAGCAGGAGGAACTCTGGGCCTCTCCTGCATTTCGTCAGCGTCAGGCCATTCTGGCGCGGGCGGCAGACAAGCGCGCCACCCTGGCCGAGTTGCAGCGGCTGCAAACAAGCTACCCGGATGATCCCGAAGTGATGGGGGTACTCGGGGTGGCCTATGCCCGCCAGCATCAGCGTGAGCAGGCCAACCGCCTGTTTGAGCGGTTGCTACGCCATCCCGATCTCCCCCAGCGAGGTCGCTGGGAACGGCAGTGGGAGAACAATCGTTACTGGCTGATCCTCGATCGGGCAAAACAGGCGCAGGCCAGCCAGCAGTGGGAGCAGGCTGCCACGCTCTATCGGCAAGTGATCGGGCTGAATGGCAGCAGGCCGGAAGCCTGGTTGGGGCTGGGGGATTGCGAATTGGCACGTCACCAGCACGGTGCCGCCGAGCAGGCTTATCTGCGGGCTCTGAATATCGCCCCCCAGAATGAACGGGCACGGCTACGGCTGTTTGAGTTCTATCGGGAGCAGGATCCTGAGCGGGCGCTGGCGCTGCTCTCCTCGGGGGGGTCAGCGGCATTGCAAAAACAGGGGGATCGTCTCAGGGCTGATCTGCTGGAGCGGGATGCTGCGGCGCTGGAGCAATCTGGCTATCGGGCGCAGGCATTGAATAAACGCCATCTCGCGCTGGCATTGACACCGGAGGATCCGTGGCGGCGTTATCGCACCGCTGTCGCCATGGCGGCGGCCAACGATACCACGGCCGCCAGCGTGTTGTTGCAGAGTGCGCTGGCAGCCAATCCACAAGATAGTGAGTTGCGCTACGCCACTGCGCTCTATCTCTCCGGGCAGGGTGCGCTATCCCGCGCCCGCAGGATCCTGGCCGAGGTGCCCCCCCAGCGCAGGAGCAGCCAGATGGCACAACTTGATAGCCGCTTGGCAAGGCGGGAGCTGATGGCAGAGGCCGGAGCACGCCATGACAAGGGGGAGGTGGCGGCGGCCGAGCGTCTGCTGATCCCTCTGCTGCCGGATGATTCGGTGGCGCTGACACTGGCTGGCTGGGCTGCCGGTCGCGGTGACTGGTCGCAGGCCGGGCACTACTATCGGGGGATCCTGAGCAACGACGAGGATCATCAGGGGGCACGCCTTGGCATGGCGGAACTGGCGCTAGCGCAGGGAGACAGGGCAGGGAGCCGTCACTGGCTGCCTGTCTGGTCGCCAAGCGCTGTGGTAGGTGATGATTTCAACCATTACCGCCGGGTCGCCAATCTCTATCAGCAGTTGGGTGAGCCCGGGGTCGCCCGCGACATCTTCACCGCCTATGCCCCCACGGTGGCCGCTGGCGCCCCTTCCCAGGGGAGTGCGCTGTTCTGGCGCGATGCAGCTCGCCAGCGTTTTGCCACTGGTGATACGCAGGGTGCGCTGGCGCTGGATCGCAAGGCGCTCACCGCCGCAGGGTTGGCACCCGCTGAGCCGCTGGATGATGCGGCACTGACTGCCCGGGCGCTCAGTCGGGATCAGGATGACTGGCTGGTCGGCAGCGTGCGCCGTGATCTTGACCGCCACTATCGACAGAGCCAAACCACTGTGTCGTTTGACAGTGACTATTGGGGGAGCAAGGGATCGGAGGGAACCTCGGATCTGCAGGCCCTGACCCAGATGTTACAGCTGGATACCCCGTTGGCCGGTGGTGCTCTGTTTGGCCGTATCGAACGGGTGGCGATGGATGCCGGATCTTTCCCTGACTCTCCTTACCGCGCCAGTTTTGGCACTTGTACTACTCGCGAGTGTTGGGGCAACGAGTCACAGCAGGCGACGGGGCACACCTTGGCGGTTGGTTGGAAGGGGGAGCAGTGGCAGGCGGATCTCGGCACCACACCGCTGGGGTTCGAGGTGGTGGATTGGGTCGGCGGCGCCACGGTGCGCGGCAAGTGGCATGAGATTGGCTGGCGCGCCACCCTGTCACGGCGACCGCTGAACAGCTCGCTGCTCTCCTATGGCGGGGCGGTGGATCCTGCGACCGGCATCCGCTGGGGGGGCATTCGGGCCAACGGCGTGCGCCTCAACCTGAGTCATGATCAGGGTGGCGCACTGGGTCACTGGGGCAGCCTGCAACAGCACCTGCTGACAGGCGAGAATGTGCCGGATAACTGGCGTACCCGCCTGATGGGGGGCAGTTATTACAAGCTGATCAACGAGGCCAACCGACGGGTAACCATCGGGGGGCGGGTCATGGCTTGGCACCATGAACAGGATTTGAGCGGTTATACCCTGGGGCGCGGCGGATATTACAGTCCCGAGCGCTATCTCTCGTTCGGTGTGCCAGTGCGATTCAGTCAACGCAGTGGCGACTGGTCATGGGATCTGGGCGGGACGCTCGCCTGGTCTCGCTCTCACAGCAACGCAAGTCGCCGCTATCCTCTGCCCGGTCTGTTGCCGGATGGTTTGCCGGATCAGGATGCCACCGTGGCCGGTGGCAGCAGCCGTGGCATGGGCTATACCGTCAACGCGCTGGTCGAGCACCGGCTGACGGATCACTGGCGCATCGGCGGTCGGATCGATATCCAGCAGGCGGATGACTATGCCCCCAGTCATGCCACCCTGTTTTTGCGCTACACCTTCAAGCCGTGGCGGGGGGATCTCGATATGCCACCGCTGCCCCTGACCCCCTACGGGGAGTTTGATTGACGAGACGCCCGGCTTGCTGCCGGGCGTCTTTGCATTGCGCTACTTCAAATAGGATCGCAGGACGCTGACCACCTGATCCAGATCCTCCAGCCGCTCGGCAGGGGTGGCATCGGCGGCGCCGAGGTGCTCGCGCATATGCCCCTCCAGCACCTCCAGCATCAGGCCGTTGACGGCGCCGCGGATGGCGGCGATCTGCTGCAAAATGGCGGCGCAGTCGCTCTCCTGCTCCAGTGCGCTCTCCAGCGCACCGGCCTGTCCCTTGATGCGGCGCACCCGTGCCAGCAGCTTCTTTTTGTCGTGAATGGTGTGGGACATGGCGGATCCTCTCGATCAATAAAACTATACTGGGGTATAGTATATTGCATCATCGCTCTCAGGAGAAATCCATGTCATCCCTCGCTCAATCCCACTGCCATCAACCCGTCATCCACGAGGGCAATCCGCTGGCCGAACAGAAGACCCGCTGGGCCGTGTTGCTGACCGTCATCATGATGGTGGCGGAGATCGGTGGCGGCTGGTTCTACAACTCCATGGCGCTGTTGGCCGATGGCTGGCACATGAGCTCCCACGCGCTGGCGCTCGGTCTCTCGGTGCTGGCCTATCGCGCCGCCCGCCACTTTGCTCGCGACCACAGATTCAGCTTCGGCACCTGGAAGATCGAGGTGCTGGGTGGCTTCACCAGCGCCCTGTTGCTGGTGGGGGTGGCCGGGTTGATGCTGTTCGAGTCGGTGTTCAGGTTGCTCGATCCCAGCCCGATCCACTATCAACAGGCGATCGCCATCGCGCTGGTGGGGCTGCTGGTGAACCTCGCCTGCGCCTGGCTGCTCAAGGATGATCATGGCCATCACCACCACGGCCATGGACATGACCACCATGATGATCATCACGACCACGATCATCATCATGACCATGACGATCACCACGGTCATCAGGATCTCAACCTGCGCGCCGCCTATATCCACGTGCTGGCGGATGCGGCCACTTCCGTGCTGGCGATTCTGGCGCTGGTGGGAGGCATGCTGTGGGGGGCTGACTGGCTCGACCCGCTGATGGGTATAGTGGGTGCCGGACTGGTAGCGGTATGGGCCTGGGGTCTGTTGCGGGACTCCGGCCGGGTGCTGCTGGATGCCGAGATGGATACCCCGCTGGTGGCGGAGATCCGTGAGGTCATCGCCGAGCTGCCGGGTACCGATATCCGCGATCTGCACGTCTGGCGGGTGGGGCAGCAGCAGTATGCCTGCGTGCTCTCTTTGCTGATGGTCAATCCGCTACCGGCACAGCAGATCCGCGAACGGTTGGCGATCCATGAAGAGCTGGTGCATGTGACCATCGAGATCGCCAGCGAATAGGATAAATAGCGGGGGCCGTTGGCCCCCTTGGTTTCAGTGCCGTTGGTTCTCTGATGTCAGTGCGGTTGCCCGGTGCTCTCATCCTGGGGCTTGTGTTGCCACACAGCGCCGAGTAGCAGCTTGAGCAGCAGTCCGGGTGGGTTGTCCAGCAGCTTGCCGGATTCCAGCAGCAGCTGACCATCGGCGCGAAACCCGAGGCTGGCATCTGTGGTGCCATCTGCCCCTATCACCTGGATCAGGCCATTGAGGGCGGAACGCTCACCGGGCTGGCAGCGCAGCCGCAGCTCGCGGGGTTCCCCCAGCAGGGTGAAGGCGCGGCTCAGCGGGGGCGAGTCTTCATAATCGGGCCAGTTGAAGAAGTGATACTGCTCGGCCAGCGCCCCGGCTTGTTGGCAAAACTGATCGAACAGCTGCCCGATCGCCTGATACTCCTCATCCAGCCGCCTGGCTTGTTCTTCAATCCGTTTCATTGTTTGCTCCTTGTCTATCCACTTGATCAGACATTGCGTTTCTGACCCTGTGACTGCCGTTTTCCAGATATGAGGCCAAATGGCCGTGAGGTCTGTGAGCCGGATCTAAGTTTCAACCTGAAAACGTTATCTTGTTGAATCTGGTTGCTTTTTTTTGCCGTGCTGCTCACGTTTGAATCGATTTTCGCTGATTAATATGGCACAGCCTGGCAATGACCGGGTGCTCGATTATCGAGACTAACTACAGCGGGAATTATAAAAATCATGGATATGAAAAAGACCAAAGTGGCGCTGGTAACAGCCTCACTGCTCGCGCTTTTGTCTGGCTGTAATGACAACGGCTCTGATGCCTCCGGTGTGAAACCCATCCCCCCTACACCGCCTACCCCTGAAGTCACCGATGGGCCTGTTGCCCGTCTGCCCAAGATGGATCCCCCCAAAGAGTTGCTGGTCGCTGGCGACAATCAGGTGGTCATCGCGTTGGTGGATACCCAGTCGGTAGCCAAAGCGGCCAAAACGCCCTTTGACAGCCACAGTCTCCATCTCTGGAACGATGAGGCATGCAACGCAACGGCCGATAGCGGCCTGAATACCGGGTGGGATGACAAGAGCAAGACGCCAGCCTCCGCCGACAGCTTTGGTCCGGCCTGGGTGGTGCCGCTGGCCAAGCTGGAAGGGTGCATCAACTTCATTGCCCGTAACGGCGATCTGGCCAACCTGACTGGTGGCAACATGAAGGTGATCTTCCAGGATCATCCGGATCGCACCGTCGCCATTGTTGCGGGAAAGAGCGAGGTTTTCGGCAGCCGTGCCGAGGCCTTCACCGCCGCCTTCGGCGTGGCGGGTGCCAGCGCCCATCTGATCGATGGCAATACCCTGATTTGGCAAGGGGGCAAGGACAAGCCCCACGTTCGTCTCTATTACACCGATTCGGGCACCATCAAGGCCAATGCTGATGGGGTGTTCGACTTCCCCTATATCACTCTGACGGCGACCAGCCTCAATGCCGAGCAGCAGGCCAAATATCCGCACCTCAAGGATGCGGCCGCTTTTGCTCTGCCCGCCGGTAAAGATCTCAAGCCCCTGCTCAAGGGGGAACTGGTGGCTATCGGTACCGATGCTGACGGCATCCTGCAGGGGGCAACCCTGGTGCAGAGCGCCGGTGCCCTCGATGCGCTCTATGCCCCCGAGGCGACCAAGCTTGGCTATGGCGCAGTGGTGGAGGGCAACCGGGTGACCTTCCGGCTCTGGGCGCCGACCGCCAAGTCGGTCAAGCTGGCTCTCTACAACGCCAGCCACCAGAAGAGTGGCGAGGTAGCCATGACCTTCGACAGCGCCAGCGGCAGCTGGAGTTACGAAGGGGGCAGCGAGCTGGTCGGCCAGTTCTACCGCTACGACATGGAGGTCTACCACCCGCTAAGCCGCAAGGTGGAGCGCTACGAGGTGACCGATCCCTACTCCCTGAGTCTGGCGATGAATTCCGAGTTCAGTCAGGTGGTGGATCTCGACGATCCTTCCCTGAAACCGGAAGGGTGGGATAGCCTCAAGGCGCCCCACAGCCAGCAGAACCCTGCCGACATCACCATCTATGAGGCCCATGTCCGTGACCTGACCGGTAACGACGCCTCCACCGATGAAGAAAAACGCGGTAAGTTTGTCGGCCTGACCCAGCCCGACTCTGTGCCGGTCAACCATCTGAAAGCCCTGGCAAAAAGCGGCGTCAGCCACCTGCACCTGCTGCCGGTGTTCGATATCGCCACCGTCAACGAGGATCCGGCCAAGGTGGCCAATCTCGGCGATGAGTTCAGCAAACTCTGTCAGGTCAATCCGGATGTGAAAACATCCAAATTTGGCACTTACTGCGGTAGCGGTCAGACCGTGGGCGATGTGCTGGCCGACCTGCAAGGGGGCGACAGCAAGGAGAATCCGCAGGTGCAGGAGCTCTCTGGCTACCTGCGCGGCGTCGACTCCTTCAACTGGGGTTATGACCCCTACCACTACACCACGCCGGAAGGCTCCTACGCCACCAACGCCGAGGGCACCAAACGGATTCTGGAGTTCCGCGAGATGGTCAAGGCCATCAAGCAGAACATCGGCATGAACGTGGTGATGGACGTGGTCTACAACCACACCAACGAATCCGGATTGGGGCCCAAGTCGGTGCTCGACAAGATAGTGCCCTGGTACTATCAGCGCCTCAATCCGGAGACCGGCTCGGTGGAGAACTCCACCTGCTGCTCCAACACGGCGCCGGAACACGCCATGTTCGCCAAGCTGATGGATGATTCGCTGGTGACCTGGGCCCGCGACTACAAGATCGACGCCTTCCGCTTCGACCTGATGGGCCACCATCCGAAAGATCAGATGGTGCAGGCGCTGGCCGCGGTGAAGAAGGTCAATCCCGAGATGTACTTCTACGGCGAGGGGTGGAACTTCGGCGAGGTGCAGGATGACAAGCGTTTCGTGCAGGCGACCCAGAAACATCTGGCAGGTACCGGCATCGGCTCCTTCTCTGACCGGCTGCGGGATGCGGTGCGTGGCGGCAGTCCGTTTGATAGTAAAGATGCCATTCGTGAAACCCAGGGTTTTGGCAACGGCGCCCTTGTTGATCCTAACGAAATGAGCAAGGTGGAGCTGGCAACAGCCTTGCACCAGTCCGACCTGGTGCGGCTCGGCATGGCGGGCAACCTCAAGGAGTTCGTGCTGACCGATAAGGATGGCATGCCGAAGAAGGGGGCCGAGATCGACTACAACGGTCAGCCTGCCGGTTATGCCCAGGATCCGGTGGAAGTGCAGAACTATGTCGACAAGCACGACAACCAGACCCTGTTCGACAACCTGATCTACAAGGCGCCTGCCGGTGCCGATCTGGTGCGGATGCAGGGGGTATCGCTGGCGACTGCCATGCTGGGGCAGGGCATTCCGTTTACCCACGCCGGTGTCGAGCTGCTGCGTTCCAAATCCATGGAGCGGGACAGCTATGACTCGGGCGACTGGTACAACAAGGTCGATTACACCCTGACTGATAACAACTTCGACAAGGGGCTGCCGCGCAAGGACAAGGATGGCGACAACTATCCGCTGATCGAGCAGGTGCTGGGCCAGCACGTCAAGCCGAGCGGAGCCGAGATGGCGCAGATGGTGAGCTTCTATCAGGAGCTGGCGGAGCTGCGCAACTCCTCCCGGCTGTTGCGTCTTGGCAGCGGTGCCGAGGTGATCAAGCGGGTTGATTTTCGCAATACCGGGCCGGATCAGGTACCGGGCCTCATCGTCATGACGGTGGATGATGGCGTCAAGGCGGGGGCGGATCTGGATCCTGCCATCGACGGTCTGGTGGTGATGATCAACGCCAGTAACCAGAGCCAGAGCATCGGTGACTTCCTTGACGGTAACGGTCAGCCCATCGATCTGAGCGGTATGGTGCTAAGCAGCAAGCATCGCGCAGTCGACAGCATCGCCAGCGGCGCTGCCTATAACAACGGCCAGCTGACACTGGGTGCCTGGTCTGCCGCGGTGTTCGTCAAGCCGCAGTCTGGCGCGCAGGGCGCGGGCCTGCCGGTCAGCAAGAAGACCGACCTGAGTACGCTGCCACCGTTTGGCACGACCGGGATCTTTATTCGCGGTTTCCTTGGCCAGTGGGATCCAGTCAATCAGATGGCGTTCAGCGGCAACTATATGTACGAGCAGACCACTCCGGTTGCCGAGGGGCAGCTGGGCGAGACGACGCTGAAGATCGCTGATGCCAGCTGGAATATCGCCAACTACGGCAAGTGTGCGCCGGGCGACCTGTTGACCGTTTCAGTCCCTCTTACCCTGTGTAAAGGGGGGAGTGATGTCGGCATGACCTTGAGCAAGGCGGGCAACTACAAGTTTGTCTTTACCGCCATGAACAAGGAGAAGCCGACCCTGAGCGTCAGCGTGGCGGATGCAACGCCATAGGCAAACCCATTGAGTCCGGGGATGGCTCGGCGTCCCCGGGTTGAATTCCACCTCGCCAAGGGTGGGATAACTCCGAGAGAGTAAGCAAAGCGCGACTGCCGACCGGCAGGCGCGCTTTTTCTTTGCAGGTGTCAGGAGGAGAGCAAGAGAAAAGCCGTCCCGGTTGGGGACGGCTTTTGGCCAGGATGCTATCGGCTGGCTTAGCGCTTGCGCAGCAGTCGCAAGGCGTTGGCGGTCACCAGCGCGGTGGCGCCGGTATCTGCCAGCACCGCAATCCACAGGCCGGTGATGCCGAGCAGGCTGGTGACCAGGAAGATGGCCTTCAGCCCCAGTGCCAGCGCAATATTCTGGTGAATATTGGCCAGTGCTGCCCGCGACAGCCGGATCATCGCCGCGATGCCACCGAGCTGGTTGTGGGTCAGCGCCGCATCGGCAGTCTCCAGCGCCACATCGGTGCCGCCCCCCATGGCGATGCCGATACTGGCCCGCTTCATGGCGGGGGCATCGTTGATGCCATCGCCGATCATGGCAACCTTCCGAGTGCTGGCCAGCTTGGCGATCTCTTCTACCTTGTTCTCCGGCAGCAGACCGGCGCGCCAGCCCATGCCCAGCTCGGTGGCGATCGCCTCGGCGGCGCGGGGGTTATCCCCGGTCAACATTATGCTGTTGAGCCCGAGCTGATGGAGTTCTTGCAGCGCAGCCGCCGCCTCCGGCCGGATCTGATCCCGCAGCGCCAGCAGGGCGACCGGCAGCGGCTGGTCGCCGCTGCTCTGGCAGAGCACCACGACGGTCTTGCCCTGCTGCTCCAGCGTACCAATCCGGGTCTGCTGTTCCGCCTTCAGGGTTGCTACCCGGCTCGGTGCCAGCAGTTGCCACAGCTCGCCGTTGATGCGCCCCTCAACGCCCATGCCCGGCAGGGCGCGCAGGTCGCGGGCGTCTGCCAGCGAGAGTCCCTGTTCGCTCGCTTTGGCGACCACGGCGCGGGCCAGCGGGTGGTGGGAACCCTGCTCAATGGCAGCCGCCAGTGCCAGCAGCTCGGCCTCCGGCTGGCCATTGAGGCTGACCAGCTCGGTCAGCTGCGGCTTGCCCAGGGTCAGGGTGCCGGTCTTGTCAAAGGCGACAGTATCGATATGGGCCAGTCGCTCCAGTGCGGCACCACCCTTGATCAGCGCCCCCTGACGGGTGGCGGCGGCCAGCGCCGAGGTGACCGCTGCCGGGGTGGAGATGACCAGCGCGCAGGGGCAGCCGATCAGCAGCAGCGCCAGTCCGCGATAGATCCACTCGTCCCAGCTCTGGCCGAAGGCGAGCGGCGGGATGATGACGACCAGCAGGGCGATCAGCATCATGGCCGGGGTATACCAGCGGCTGAAGCGGTCGATAAAGCGCTCGATGGGGGCGCGCTGGCTCTCAGCTTCCTCAATGAGGTGCAGGATGCGGTCGATGGCGTTGTTGCCGGGCTCGGAGACCACCTCAAGACGCAGCACCCGATCGGCCGCCAGACTACCGGCCGGCACCTTGTCACCTAGGCGACGCTCCACCGGAATGGATTCACCGGTCAGGGCGCTCTCGTCAAACGCGCCAAGTGCATCGAGCAGGCGGGCGTCGGCGGGCAGGCGGGCACCCGGGGCGATTTCGATGACATCGCCGGGACGCAGCTGATCGGCGGCTACCTCTTCCCGCACCTCGCCCTCGGCAGTGGTGCGGATCCGCAGCGCCTTGTCAGGCACCAGCGCCATCAGGGCGGTCACCCCGGCCCGGGCGCGTCCGGCGGCGTAGGCCTCCAGATGTTCCCCCAGCATAAAGAGCAGCAGCACCATGGCTGCTTCGGCGGTTTCACCGAGGAACAGGGCGCCCACGGCGGCGACCGTCATCAGGGTCTCGATGGCGAAGGGGGAGCCGCTTTTGGTCAGTGCCCACGCCTTGCGGGAGATGGGCCACAGACCCCACAGGGTCGCCAGAGTAAACAGCGGCTGACCAAGCTCGCTCGGCAGCAGAGCGGCGACCAGCATCAGGCTGGCCAGTGACAGGGGCTGCCAATATTTGCCGAAAAAGTTGCCGAGCACCTTGCCAAACAGATTGCCCAGCAGGGTCGGCTGTGAAGCTTTCTCGCGGCCAGCGGCCTGCTTGCCAGCGCTTTCCCCTTTGAGCTGGAAACCGGCGGCCAGCACGGCGGCGGTGACGGGATCGGGGGAGAGGCCGGGGGCCAGATCTACCACCAGCTTCTCGGTGGCAAACAGCACGCGCGCCTGCTGCACACCGCTTACCCGGCTGACGGCGGTCTCGATCTTGCGGGCACAGCTGGGGCAATCCATTCCCATCACCTGCCAGCTATGGCGGCTGTTGCCTTGCGCAGGCGTAACCAGCGGATCGGCAGGTGGCATATCGTGCTGATGTTCATGTGCATGTTTATGAGCTGGCGATATGGACGCACTGCAGCACGGCTGATCGTGACAATTTCCTCGGGGTGGCTCTTCATCCCCGGGAGATTCATTGCCGTCACGGGATGAGTGCTCATGAGGCGTCGTGGCTGAGCTGCCACTGACGGGCGTGGTGTTGTCGCAGCAGTGGCTATCGTGGTGATGTTCACTCTGGCCGGATACCGCCTTGCTGACGGCCTTGATGGGGGCGGCGGCATGCTGGGTGGAGCAGCAGGATTTGCTCATGATGAGTCCCTCTTGATGGATCCCGCCCCTGCGAGATCCTTGATTACTGAGAGGGAGTCTAAACCTTGGTGTTATATCCAAGGTCAACACCCTTTTATGGTGTTGACGTTTCGACTGGAGAGCGGGCGTTTACCACGTATATCCCTGAGGTTGGCGGGTGTTTGTAAGCGCTGGCCACGCTTATACTGGAGGCCTGATTTTTACTACACCAATAAAAAAGGACATAAAACATGAGCAACTCAGTCACTCTGCAAGGCAACCCGGTCTCCGTCGCTGGTCACTTCCCGGTAGCCGGTGAGCAAGCCAAGCCCTTCTCGCTGGTAGCCAAGGATCTCTCCGACCTGACCCTGGCAAGCTTTGCCGGTCAGCGCAAAATCCTGAACATCTTCCCGAGCGTCGATACCCCGACCTGTGCTACCTCTGTGCGCAAGTTCAACGAGCAGGCCAGCGCGCTGGAGAACACAGTAGTGCTGTGCATCTCCGCCGATCTGCCGTTCGCCCAGTCCCGCTTCTGCGGCGCCGAAGGTCTGGACAAGGTGGTGACCCTCTCCACCCTGCGTGGCGCTGCCTTCATCGAAGATTACGGTGTTGCTTTCTCTTCCGGCCCGCTGGTAGGGCTGACTGCTCGCGCCATCGTGGTACTGGATGGTGATAACAAGGTACTGCACAGCGAGCTGGTCGCCGAAGTGGCCGACGAGCCGAACTACGCCGCAGCTCTCGCTGCGCTGTAAGCTCCCGCTACGCTAAATGAAAAATCCCGCCAGGGTTTCTGCCCTGGCGGGATTTTTTTATGCGGGAATGGCCTGTTCAGGGCGTTGCGGGCGGGGTGGTCGCCGGTTCAGCCTTGGCGGGCGGGGATGGTTGCCACTCCACATAGGGGCGGTGGATCTTCTGGTAGATCTCGGCCAGTTTGCCGGTGGCGGCCAGCTGATCGATGGCTTGGCGAAGAAATTCGTCCATCTCATCACCATCAGCCCCTTTCTGGATGATGAAGACATCTTCGAAATCCCCGAAAAACTCTCGCCTGATATTGGTCAGCCCCAGCTGCTTGAGCATCAGGTCGGCCTCTTCTTGCGCCCAGACAAAGGCGTCGATACGGCCGCGTGAGAGCTTGCGCAGTGACTGCTCGATACTCATCGAGCGCTGCACCGGGAAGGGCATATAGTCGGGAACTGCCTCGATCAGCAGATCCCGTTTGGTGGGCACTATGCCGTAGGCCATATCTGTGCTGACCGGATGGGTGGTGTTGCTGTAAATCACATGGGCAACCTTGCCAAAACTGCGGGTACTGAAACGATAAGCCAGCATATCGACCTCCTTGAGGTTGCGGATGGCGGGCAGCCCCAAGTCAGCCTTGCCGGCAATCACCCCTGCCATGGCGCGGGCTATGGGGTAGATGGTGATCTTGATGGTCACATCGGGGTAGAGATCGTCGATGGCGTGCACCAGATCGACGAAGGGGCCGGTCTTGTCGGCGTTGATAAGCCCCGGCAGCTCCCCAAGGTGAGCATTGAGGATGCGCAGCGGTTTGGGCGGAGTTGGGGCGGCGTCGTTCTCCGGGGTCTGTGACAGACCGAGGGTGGTGCTGCCGAGCAGGACGGCCACGAGCAACAGGAGGGGGATATGTCTGGTCATGGCTTGTCTCTTTGTCCAATGAGTCAGCTCAAGTGTAGTCAGCCTGCCGCCAGCTCCCCTCGGTCGGGCCATCATGGATAGGGTTTTACTTCTCGGCCCCCGCTCACTAGACTTCGCCTCCCACTTCTTTGTTGACGTAGCGCCATGACCTTTAGTGAACTTGCCCTCCATCCCGCTCTGCTGGCCTCTTTGCCAGCCACCTTGCACAGCCCGACCCGCATCCAGCAGTTGGCCATTCCGGCGGCACTGGCGGGGCAGGATCTGCTGGCACTGGCCCAGACCGGCAGCGGCAAGACCCTGGCGTTTGGTTTACCGCTGCTGCAACGGCTGGATCCTGCCTCCAGCCAGGTTCAGGGGTTGATTCTGGTGCCGACCCGCGAGTTGGCGATTCAGGTCACTGCCGCGCTAACAGAGGGGGCCGAGGCGCTTGGACTGCGCATAGTGACGCTGTGTGGGGGCGTTGCGCAGGAGCGGCAACAGGCCGAGCTGGCGCACGGGCCACAGCTGCTGGTGGCAACGCCGGGGCGGCTGCGGGATCTGCTGACTCAGCAACTGCTGGGCTTGGATGGTCTGCAACTGCTGGTGCTGGATGAGGCGGATCGCCTGCTGGAGATGGGCTTTGCACCCGATATCAAGGCGCTGCTCGGCTTTATTCCGGCGGATCGCCAGACCCTGCTCTTCTCGGCCACTTTGCCTGTCGAACTGGAGACGCTGGCCAACGGCCTGTTGCGCGAGCCCATCCGCATCGAGGCCAATCCGCTCAACAGCGTGGTGAACGAGATTGAAGAGCAGCTCTTTTTGGTCAACAAGAGCAGCAAGGTACCGGCGCTGATCAGTTTGCTCAAGGAGCAAGAGTGGCCGCAGGTGCTGGTTTTTATCAGTGCGCGGGATGACGCCGATGGGGTGGCTAAGAAGCTGGCTAAAGCCGGCATTGCGGTAGCGTCCCTTCATGGCGAGAAGGATCAGGTGGTGCGCGAGCAGGCGCTCGCCGATTTCAAGGAGGGTCGGGTGCGGGTGCTGGTGGCTACCGATCTGATGGCGCGTGGCATCCATGTGGAGGCGCTGCCGGTGGTGATCAATCTGGACTTGCCCGCCAGCGCCCCCGTCTATGTGCACCGTATTGGCCGTACCGCCCGGGCTGGCCGCGAGGGGCTGGCTATCTCGCTGGTTTGCCATGGCGAGAGCGAGATCCTGACGGCTATTCGGACCTTGACCGGCCGCGAGCTGCCGCTGGGCGATCTGGCCGGATTCCCGGTGACCGACCAGCCCGCCAGCGGCGAGGGAAAGCGCCCGGCCCGTGACAAGCAGGCCAATCGTCGTACTCAGGCCAAGCGCAGCGTCAAGGCGTTCAAAGGCAAGACGCCACGCGGCTGAGGGTCATGTACGTGCCAGCGGGTAGGTAAAGAGCGCCAGATGGGCGAAGTTGAAGGCGAAGTGGATCAGGATTGCCACCGAGAGCCGCCCGCTTAGCTGGAATGCCAGGCCATAGCAGCAGCCAGCCAGGGTTGCAAACAGCGCCAGCAGTGGGCCGCCGGGCAGGTGGATGGCGCCGAACAGCATGGCGGCCACGACAATGGCCATCCAGGGGCGGTAGCGTTCTGCCAGCCTCTGCTGGATCGCGCCACGAAACAGCGCCTCTTCCGCCACACAGGTGAACAGCAGGTTGTTCAGGGCGAACAGCCACCACCAGTGGGGCAGTCCCACTTCCGGTCGCAATGCCCCCAACTGCCAGGCGATCACCAGCAGGGCCCCCAGCGGCAGCAGCAACATGGCCAGCGGCCGCCAACGGATGGCACCTCCTTTGCCGAGCAGGGTCGGGCAGGCCAGCAGCAAGCCGAAGAAGAGCAGCGGTTTGTCGAGGTTCAGGTACATGTTGAACGGCACGCTGGCGGGGCCCGCCAGCGCCTGATCCAGCACCTTGAGATTATTGAAACCGGGAACCAGGTGCAGGGTCAGCGCTACCGCCCATGCCAGCAGGGCTCCCCATGCCAGGGTTCGGCCATAGCCGGACAATGACGGCAGACGCCATGCCAGCAACAAGGCTGCCAGCGACACCGACAGGGCGGCAGTGGTGATGCGATCCAGCCAGAGCGCCAGTAGCAGGGCTACCGCCAGCAGCAGGAAACCGGGCAGCCGTTGTCGTGCCAGACAGAGCAGGGTGCCCAGCGCCAGTGCGCCCCAGATCAGGGTATCGGGTAGGGGTAACATCGAAACACCTCTGTAGTGAAAGGGCTGCACCTTAGCAGGGGCATCGTCCGCAAGGCAACTCGACCGGGTTTTCCAAGCCGCTCTCCTATACTCAGTAACAGAGTAAGAAGGGGGTGGTGATGAAGCGCTATGGGTGGTTGTTCTGTTGTTGGTGTGGATGGGTGTCCGGTGCTCCGTTGTCGCTGGTGACCGGAGATTTTTCACCCTATACCGGCGCTGCGCTGGCGGATGGCGGCCAGAGTACCCGGCTGGTGACGACCCTGCTGCGTGAGGCGGGGTATGACGAGGTTAAAGTGGATTATCTGCCCTGGAACCGTGGTTACGAGCTGACTCGCAACGGCTTGGCATCCGCCACCTACCCCTACGCCTGGACGCGGGCACGGGCAAAACTCTTCTACTACAGTGCCCCCATCCATATTGATCACCTCTCCTGGTTTACCTATCGGGGCAGCGAGGCTGTGCTTGATGGCAAGTGGCAGGGGTTACGGGTTTGTATTCCCGCCGGCTGGAGTACCAGCCACGCGGATGAGGTGATCGCCAGTTTCTCTTTGCAGCTCACTCGCCCCAAAACGCTGGCGCAGTGCTTGCGCATGCTCGAACTCAAGCGGGTTGACCTGATGCCGATGAACGATGCCGTCACGGCAGATGCCAGCATGGCGGTCTTTGGCGATCCCCATCACCTGCAGTCGTTACCCTATTTTCGCCAGAGTGATACCTTCTATCTGCTGGTTTCGCGTCAGATGCCTGGCGGGATCGAGCTGATCGAGCGGTTCAACGAAGCACTGGCGGCGGCTCGTGCCAGCGGTTATTACGACAAGCTGGTGCCCTGGGCGCAGCCCCGCTTGCTTCGCTGTGAGCAACAGTAAGTACTGAAGGGGATGACAGATACAACAAAGCCGGAGCAGTGGCTCCGGCTTTGATTTTTTCGGCGTTTCGTATCGCCGCAATGGGCGATACGCCGGCCAGTCGGTTTTCCCGGGGGATTAGCGACCGGATTCAGCGATCACGCGGGCGATGATATCGGCACGTTTGTCGGCTTTCAGCTCACCCAGGGCGATCAGGCCTGCTTTGAAGATGACGTTCTTCGGCAGGCTGACGTCGTCCAGCGTGGCGATCGCTTCAATATGGATACCATTCAAACGGCTGGCATCGCGCGGGCTCAAGTTAACCTGAGTGTTCATCACTTGCTTGCCTTTCTTCTTGGCAGGCACGGCCGCTTTCTGGGTAGATTCCTGTTCTTCGTCTTCTGGCAGTTCGTCATCAAAATCGTAAATAGACATAGTTAATCCTGTTGGGTTAGGCAAAAGGGCAAGTTTGCCCGACATTGGGTTAATCAGCCCATATCCTCGTTACGGATAAAGGCGCGCCAGGAGCCGAGCACCTGGGCAAAATCTTCCAGCCCGCACATGGCCAGCTGTTCATCATCGTAGTAGGCGAGATCGTCAAGATCCTCATCCAGCTCGATATTGAGGGCGTTGGCTTTCACCTCCGCCTCTTCATGGGTCAGTAGCAGGGAGTAATCACCACCATTGAGCCGGTATTCGACCCGGGTGCGGTTGGATAGCTGGTCAATGATGGAGAATAGCTCGTCGAGCTTCTCTTCATCCTTGCCAACTTCGTCGATCAGCCACTGACCGATGGCTTCATGGCCCATGGAGAACCGGGCGCGATAGCCACCAAACGGGTCGCGGCGAAACTCATAATCCATAGCGCAGTCCATATCGGAGGGATGGGCCATCACGGACAGGCGGGTGCAAGCACGCAATTCCTGCTCCATGGCGGGGCACACATCGGGTAAAGTGGCCTATTCTAGCGATCCCCCTCTCGCTTGTCTTGATGATGTGGCATCTTTGCGCCCATCTGCTGCGGGTTGGTGCCAGGCAGCACCGTCTGAACCGCCTATTGTCCGGAGATGTTATGCAGCTAAATGAGAGCCTTGCCCATCAGATAGTCAGTCGGGCGATGAAGATCCTGTCGTTTTCGGTCAACGTGATGGACGAGAGCGGCCTCATTATCGCTTCTGGTAATCCGGAGCGGATCCATCAGCGCCACGAAGGGGCCGTGCTGGCATTGACCGAGAACCGGGTGGTGGAGATCAGCGAGGCGACCGCCCTGCAGCTCAAGGGGGTGCGGCCCGGTATCAATCTGCCCATCTCCTATCAGGGAGAACTGCTCGGGGTGATCGGTATCTCCGGCGATCCGGAGGAAGTTCGTGCTTACGCTGAACTGGTGCGGATGACGGCAGAACTGATCCTGGAGCAGGCGGCACTCACCGAACAGCTGCAGTGGGACAAGCGCCACAAGGAGGAGCTGGTGCTGCAGCTGATCCGTGGCGAGGGGCGGGTCGATCAGCTGCAACAGGCGGCCCGTTTTCTCGGGCTGGATCTGGCCCAGCCTCGGGTGGTGGCCGTGCTGGCGCTGGAGGAGGCGGATCCCGCCCGGTTAAGAGAGCTGGTTCATCAGCTGGAAAACCCGGAGCGGGACAATTTAGTGGCTATCCATGGTCTCGACGAGATAGTGGTGCTCAAACCGGCCCAGCTCTGTGACGGTGTCTGGCAATCGGATCAGGAACGTAACCGGATCAAACAGCTGTTGGCGCGGATTCCCCACTTCAAGGTGCATATCGCGGTGGGCGATTACTTCGCTGGCATCGACGGGTTGACGCGCTCTTACCAGACGGCGCGGGATACCTTGCGCCGTGGCATGCGGCAGGCGCCGCGCAAGCAGGTCTACTTCTTTGAGGATTACCGTTTGCCGGTGCTGCTGGGGAGTCTGATGGACTCCTGGCAGGCGGATCAGTTGCGTACCCCCTTGCTGAGGCTTGCCAAGGAGGACTCCAAAGGCGCTTTGCAGAAGACCCTGCGCCACTATTTCTTGCAGGATTGTGATCTGCATCGCTGTGCCGAGGCGCTGTTTATCCACCCCAATACCCTGCGTTATCGGCTGGGCCGGATCGAGCAGATAACCGGGTTGAATTTCAACAAGTTAGACGACAAATTTCAGCTTTATCTGGGGCTTAATCTGAGTATGTGATTGTGATTTTTTACAATTAACCTGATTTTCACTGCCTGTTATTTGTCGTTTCGTCTAAAGATTTATCTCTTGGCATCCCCATAATGGCGAGCACTCTATCTATCCAAGGTGCCCGTCATGATCCCAGTTACCGCGCTTGGCGCCATCGCTGCGCTCTCCATCGCCATCTTCCTTATTCTGAAGAAGGTTCCGCCGGCTTACGGCATGATCGTGGGTGCCCTGGCCGGTGGCCTGATTGGCGGTGCCGATCTGACCCAGACCGTTGCCCTGATGATCGGTGGCGCCCAAGGGATCACCACGGCGGTGATGCGGATCCTGGCGGCCGGTGTGTTGGCTGGCGTACTGATCGAATCTGGCGCCGCCACCACCATCGCCGAGACCATCGTCAAGAAGCTGGGTGAAACCCGTGCCCTGTTGGCGCTGGCGCTGGCGACCCTGATCCTGACTGCAGTCGGCGTGTTCGTGGACGTGGCCGTCATCACTGTCGCCCCCATTG
This sequence comes from Aeromonas sobria, assembly GCF_000820145.1. GTDB lineage: Bacteria > Pseudomonadota > Gammaproteobacteria > Enterobacterales > Aeromonadaceae > Aeromonas > Aeromonas sobria. The sequence goes on from NZ_CDBW01000045.1 coordinate 71,081, forward strand.
CGCTGGCCATTGCCCGCCGTGCCGACCTCTCCAAGGCGGCCATCCTGCTGGCGATGATCGGCGGCGGCAAGGCGGGCAACGTGATGTCCCCCAATCCCAACGCCATTGCCGCGGCTGACGCCTTCCATCTGCCCCTCACCTCGGTGATGGCGGCGGGTATCATTCCGGGTCTGTTCGGTCTGGTGATGGCCTACTGGCTGGCCAAGCGTCTGAACAACAAGGGCAGCAAGGTTGCCGCCGACGAGGTGGTGAGCTTTGACGGTGCCAAGTTGCCGGGCTTTGCCGCTGCCATCAGTGCACCGCTGGTCGCCATCCTGCTGCTGGCCCTGCGTCCGGTCGCCGGTATCGTGGTGGACCCGCTGATTGCACTGCCCCTCGGCGGTCTGGTCGGTGCCCTGATGATGGGCAAGTTCAGCAAGGTGAACCAGTTTGCGGTCGCGGGTCTTGCTCGCATGGCGCCGGTCGCCATCATGCTGCTGGGTACCGGCACTCTGGCGGGCATCATCGCCAACTCCGGCCTGAAAGATGTACTGATCAGCGGTCTGACCGCCTCCGGTCTGCCCTCCTACCTGCTGGCGCCCATCTCCGGTGCCATGATGTCACTGGCGACCGCCTCGACCACAGCCGGTACCGTGGTGGCCTCCAACGTATTCAGCTCCACCCTGATTGAACTGGGGATCAGCAGTCTGGCCGGGGCGGCGATGATCCATGCCGGTGCCACCGTGTTTGACCATATGCCCCACGGCTCTTTCTTCCACGCTACCGGTGGCAGTGTCCACATGGGCGTGGGTGAGCGCCTCAAGCTCATCCCTTACGAAACTGCGGTCGGTCTGACCATTGCAACTGTCTCCACCCTGATGTTTGGCGTGTTTGGCCTCGCCTAAGGAATTGATATGAAAATTGTTATTGCCCCCGATTCATTCAAGGAGAGTCTGAGCGCCATGGCGGTGGCTGATGCCATCGAGGCCGGTTTTAAACAGGTGTTGCCGGATGCCACCTATATCAAATTGCCGATGGCCGATGGCGGCGAAGGCACAGTGCAGTCACTGGTGGATGCCACCGGTGGTCACATTCTGCCGGTCGAAGTGACAGCGCCCCTTGGCAACAAGGTGCAGGGCTTCGTCGGCCTGCTGGGAGATGGCGAGCGCGCCGTCATCGAGATGGCCGCCGCTTCCGGCATCCATCTGGTGGCGCCCGAGCAGCGCAATCCGCTGCTCACCTCCAGCTTCGGCACCGGCGAGCTGATTCTGGCTGCGCTGGAGATGGGGGTGAAGCACCTGATCCTCGGTATCGGCGGCAGCGCTACCAATGACGGCGGTGCCGGCATGATCCAGGCGCTCGGTGGCAAGTTGCTCAAAGCGGATGGCACTTCTATTGCGCTGGGTGGTGCTGGTTTGGCCGAGCTGGCGACCATCGACCTGAGTGGCCTGGATCCGCGCTTGAGCGATCTGGTTATCGAGGTTGCGTGCGATGTGGATAACCCGCTGTGCGGCCCGAAAGGGGCCTCCGCGGTGTTTGGCCCGCAGAAGGGGGCGACCCCCGAAATGGTGGCGCAGCTTGATGGCTACCTTGCCCGTTACGCCGACTGCATCGAACAGGCGCTCGGCAAACAGGTGAAGGATATTCCGGGGGCGGGCGCCGCCGGTGGCATGGGCGCCGCGCTGGTCGGCCTGCTCGGTGCCGAGCTCAAGCCCGGTATCCAGATTGTGATCGAAGCCTTGAAGCTGGCCGATGAAGTGGCCGATGCGGATCTGGTCATCACCGGCGAAGGTCGTATCGACAGCCAGACCATTCACGGCAAGACGCCAATCGGTGTCGCACGTTGCGCCAAGCAGTTCGGCAAGCCGGTGATCGGTATCTCCGGTTGTCTGACCGACGACTGCGGTGTGGTACACGAGCATGGACTGGATGCGGTATTCGCAGTGGTCAACCGCGCCATGTCCCTGCCGGAAGCACTGGCCACCGCCAGCACCAATATCGAGCTGACCGCGCGCAACGTGGCCGCGCTCTATCGGCTGCCCCGTTGATCTGATTTGGTTGCCGCCCGATATTCGGGCGGCGGCCATCCCTTGGCCCGTGAGGGGCCATTCTCATTTGATGAGAAATCCGGTTGCCCTTAGCACTTTTCGCCGACCCATCGAGGTCGGCTTTTTTATCTTCCTCCCTCTGCTGGCTTGCCGTCGTGCCACTGCTTTCTATAGGCGCACCTCTCCCTTTGCGGCATAGTGGTCGTACCAAGTACAAGGAGAGACTCATGTTCCTGCTGACTCTGGGGGTTGCGCTGTTTACCCTGATCCATCTCTACCCCTGTTTTGCCGTGGCCCATCGGGCGCGGGTGCGCGAGCGGCTGGGTGAGAATCGCTACAAGGGGCTCTTCTCCCTGCTGGTGTTTGTCGCCATCGCCTGCATCATCGCGGGCTGGCGCAGTGCCAGTTCGTTGCCGCTCTACTTCCTGCCCGAGTGGGGGCCGATGACCATGACGGTGATGATGCCTTTCGCGCTGATCCTCTTCTTTTCCGGTCAGGGGCCCAACCATCTGCGCCGTTGGCTGGTGCATCCCCAACTGCTCGGCACCCTGCTGTGGGCGGTGGCCCATCTGCTGGTCAATAGCGAGGCGCGATCGCTGGTGCTGTTTGGCGGCATCGGCTTGTGGGCGCTGGTGAGCATCATCTGGATTTCGGTGCGGGACTGGCAGCGATATCCCCGTCCGGCGGCTAACTGGACCGGCACCGGCATCAGCGTCGTGGCTGGCTTGGTGGCTACCGCATTACTGGTTTTCTGGGGCCACGGCTGGCTGACCGGCATTCCCCTGCATTGAGAGTGAACTGCGGCTCTGGTAACCGCGTATGATGGACAAAACAAAAGGAGTCTTGGCGATGAAATGGTTCACTCTGTTGCTGTTATTGGGGGCAGGTGCGGCCTCTGCGGCGTGCCCCGATTATTTCAATGTGGAGATGCGGGAGCTCAACAATGCCCAGCGCCACAACCTCTGTCAGCTGACCGAGGGCAAGGTGGTACTGGTGGTCAATACCGCCTCCTATTGCGGCTACAGCGGTCAGTTCCGCGATCTGGAGAAGCTCTACCAGAGCTACAAGGATAAAGGGCTGATTATTCTGGGCTTCCCCTCCAACGACTTCTGGCAGGAGGCGGGCAACGAGACCAAGACCGCCGAGGTGTGCCGTCGCGACTATGGGGTGACCTTCCCCATGTTCAATCGGGTGGCGGTGAGTGGCTCCGATGCGGTGCCGCTGTTCAAGGGGCTGGCGGCGGCCGCTGACGGCGATGAGCCGAACTGGAACTTCCACAAGTATCTGGTGGGGCGCGATGGCAAGCTGATCGCCAGCTACGGCGCCAACCAGAATCCGGCTGACGATCCCCTCAAACTGCAGATCACCCGGGCGCTGGGGCTCTGACCCTACCCCTTGGCGGGCGGCTCTGGAATAATGGGCTCCCGCCACTCAATCTGGTTATTTTGTGCTGCAACGTCTCCCTCAAATGGTGATCTTCGATGCGCTGGTGCGCGAGCAGGGGATCTCTGCCGCCGCCCGTCGTCTCGGGGTCTCCAAATCCCATATCAGCAAGCAGCTGGCACTGCTGGAGACCACCCTCGGTGCTCAGCTGGTGCAGCGCACCACTCGCCGCTTCGTCCTGACCGAGCTGGGTCAGGAGTATGCCCGTCACTGCCATGCATTGGTGGCGGTGGCGCACGAGGCGGACTCGATGATCGCCGAGCGGCGCGGCAAGGTGAGCGGCGTGCTCCATCTTGGGGTGGGTCAATCATTCGGCCGCCTCCACGTTCTGCCTCACCTCAAGGGGTTTCAGGACTGCTATCCCGAGCTGGAGCTGGAGGTCTCGCTGTTCGATCACAGAACCAATCTGGTGGATGAGGGGCTGGATCTCTGGCTCACCACCTATGAGGACAAGCCCGAAGGGCTGGTAGGCCAACGGCTGGCCGACATCGGCTTCGTGGTGGCGGCCTCGCCGGATTACCTGCTGAGTCACGGCACCCCGCTCCATCCCAAGGATCTGGCCCAGCACAACTGCATCACCTACCAGAGCCGCGAACGCCGCTATCACCAGTGGTCGTTTCGCCAGGGCAAGGAGCGCCAGACGGTACAGGTGGCGGGCAACTATCGGGTGGATATGGCGGAAGCGGTGCGCGATGCGGCGCTGGCCGGTCTGGGCATCGCCTATATCGCCAACTACCTGCTGGACAAGGAGTTACAGAGCGGCAAGCTGATCCCGTTGCTGCCCGGGTGGCGGCCGAACCAGCAGATGGCGCTGCATGCCGTTTATGCCCGGCGCGAACACCTGGATCCCAAGATCCGGCTGTTCATCGATTTCCTCAAGGCTCGCTTTGGCGCTGAACCCTATTGGGAGCAGCGGTTGGCACCCTGGCTCGGGGGGAAATTGTCCGGCACGGAGGAATAATCGTTTCCATATAAAAACTCTGGCTTTCGCATGAAACTAAAATTGAGCCAAATCAGCCAGTTGGCGCAACCGATATCGTGCAAACGTTTTTTCCAACAAGCCTGTAACCAAGCGGACTTGCAGTGATGGGGTGAGAGGCGCAGAATCCGCGCCCATCTTTTGCCCCACCTGATGGAGTCCCTATGATTGCCCTGCTCGGCATCCTGAGTATCCTGGCGCTTGCCGTGATCTGTTCTGATAATCGTCGTCGTATCCCGCTGCGAACAGTTGGCCTCGCCCTCTGCCTGCAAGTCATCTTTGCCGGTCTGGTGCTCTGGTTGCCTGCCGGTCAGCACGTGCTTAACGGGGTCAGCGAAAGCGTCAGTAGCGTGATCGGTTATGGTCAGGAGGGGATCGCCTTCCTGTTCGGTGATCTGGCCAAGTTCAAGCTGGGCTTCATCTTTGCCTTCAACGTATTGCCGGTCATCATCTTCTTCTCTGCGGTGATCGCCATCCTCTACCACATCGGCATCATGCCGCGGGTGATCGCCCTGCTGGGTGGTGGCTTGCAGAAGCTGCTGGGTACCGGCCGTGCCGAGAGTCTCTCCGCCACCGCCAACATCTTCGTCGGCATGGTGGAAGCGCCGCTGGTGGTCAAACCCTACCTCTCCAAGATGTCTGACTCCCAGTTCTTCGCGGTGATGAGCTGTGGTCTCGCCTCCGTCGCCGGTGGTACTCTGGTGGGCTATGCCAGCCTTGGGGTTGAGCTGAAATACCTGATCGCCGCCGCCTTCATGTCGGCCCCTGCCGGTCTGGCGATGGCCAAGATCCTGGTGCCGCCGAGTGCAGGCGAGGTCGATCACCATCAGGATGTGGTGATCCCCCGTGCCACCAACGTGATCGAAGCGGCGGCCGATGGTGCCATGTCCGGCCTCAATATCGCGGTGGCGGTCGGTGCCACCCTGCTGGCCTTCGTCGGCGTGATCGCCATGCTGAACGGCCTGCTCGGTTGGGCTGGCGGTCTGGTGGGGCTGGATCTGAGCTTCCAGGTCATTCTGGGCTGGCTGTTTGCTCCCGTCTCCTGGCTGATCGGTGTGCCTTGGGATCAGGCGCAGGCCGCTGGCGCGCTGATCGGTACCAAGATCGTGGTCAACGAGTTCGTCGCCTTCATTGGTCTGGTGCAGGATCAGACCCTGAGCGAGTCGAGCAAGGCCATCGTGACCTTCGCTCTGTGCGGCTTTGCCAACATCTCCTCCATGGCGATCCTGATCGGCGGTCTGGGCTCCATGGTGCCGGAGCGCAAATCCTTCATCGCCCGTTACGGCATGCGCGCCATTCTCTCCGGCGTGCTGGCGAACCTGATGAGCGCCTGTCTGGCTGGTCTGTTCCTCGCGTTGTAACCAGGCGAGTGTCAGATTTGAAAACAACAAGGGCGCCGTGATGGCGCCCTTGTTGTTTTTATCGCTCACATTCAGTCGACGTAGAAGGTCTGCTGGAAGGTGAGGTTCTGTTGCTGCCCGCCGCCCATGATCTTCAGGGTGAACTGATAGGTATCTTCGTTGCGGTAGGGGAGGGTTGCCAGATAGTAGATGGCATCCCCCTCTTTTACCTCCTGAAAGCTCAGAGTGCGGATGGTGCCTGTCAGGTTCTTGGCCTCACCTGTGATCCCCACGGCTTGCGCCACTTTCTGCTTGTCCTGTACCGCGATATTGATGATGGCGTTGTAGCGGCTGCGCTCCAGTCCATACGCCTTGGCAACCTCGGGGGTGAGGAAGCTGGAGTTGAAGGCGCTGTAGTGAACCTGCCAGGGCCCCAGCTCCTTCATCTGTTCTGCCTTGAGTGGCAGGGTCATCAGCAGTGCCAGTAAGCCACTCATCCAGACTGTTTTCATCTGTCATCCCTCTCATATCTACGGTTGGCACAGGCCGACTCATTCAGCCTTGCGGGTCATTCAGCAGTGCACTCACTTCTTGTGGCCACTGTTTGGGGCTGTCGATGGCGACGGTTTTGTGCCGTCCCAGCTCGCCCCGCACTATGGTGACCTGCCCCTTGGCCACCTTGAACTGCTTGGCCAGAAACTTGATCAGATGGCTGTTGGCCTGGCCATCGACCGGCGGCGCCGTGATGGCCACTTTCAGCTCGTCGCCATGCAATCCGATGATCTGATCCCGACTCGCTTTGGGCTGGATCACCAGATGCAGTACCAGTTCATCCCCTTGTTGCAGGACGGCTGGCATCAAATCATCCACCACAGCTGGCCGAACAGGTCGCCCAGCAGGTAGTTGATGGCTTGCAGGCCGATAAAGGCGACCAGCACCGACAGATCCAGTCCACCCAGTGCCGGCAGGATGCGGCGGATAGGGGCAAGGAATGGCTCGGTCAGCTGATGCATCACGTATTCGATGGGGTTGCGACCCTGGCTGACCCAGCTCAGGATGGCGCGGATCAGCAGTACCCAGAAGATCATCGAGCCCGCTTTTTTCAGTACGGTGAGGGCGGCGAACAGGCTGATGTTGAGCCAGTCGGCCATCAGTACGTTCATGCTCTTGAGCAGCGCCAGCTTGGCGAAGGCGATGACCAGCGCCAGTACCACGGAGGCGAGATCGATGCCGCCAAAGCCGGGGATAACACGGCGCAGCGGGATCACCAGCGGATTGGTCAACTTGACCACCATCTGGCTCATCGGGTTGTAGAAGTCGGCGCGAGCCCACTGCAACCAGGCGCGCAGCAGCACCACCATCAGGTAGAGATCAAAAACGGTGTTAATCAGAAAGTAAGCAGTGTTCATCTGGGCTCCTGTTAGAAGAGTGTTTCCATTTCGGCGGCGCGAGCAACGGCAGCCTGCATGGCGTGGGCAGTTAGCGGCATCAGCCCCTGCTGCTGGAAGGTGTTGATCGCCTCAAAGGTGGTGCCACCCTTGCTGGTGACCTGCTCACGCAGGGTCTGCAGCGATATATTTGGGTTTTGCTCCACCATGGCGGCTGCCCCCAGCGCGGTTTGTTGCACCAGCAGGCGTGCCTGCTCGGGTGAGAAGCCCATCGCCTCTGCCTCTTCGGCGATGGCCTGCATAAAGAGAAAGAGGTAGGCCGGGGCACTGCCCGCAGCGGCAATAACGCCGTTAATACCGGACTCCTGCTCCACCCAGAGGGTTTTACCGACGGCCAGCATCATCTGCTCGGCAAAGTCGCGATCGCTGGCGGCAATATGCTCGGGGGCATAGAGGCCGGTCATTCCCAGACCCAGCAGGGCCGGGGTATTGGGCATGGTGCGGATGATGCGGTGGTGGCCACCGGCCATCTCGCCAAGGCGCGCCACCTTGATACCGGCTGCGATGGAGATCAGCAGCTTGCCTTCAAGGGAACCCAGCTCGGCAACCAGCGCCGCCAACATACCCGCCATCAACTGCGGTTTGACCGCCAGCACGATCACCTCGGCATTGCGGGCCGCCTCAATATTGGACTGGGTGATGCGAATGCCGTAGTCACTGGCCAGCGCCTGCAGCTTGGGCAGGCTTGGGTTGGCGGCAGTGATCTGCCCGGCGGGGTAGCCCGCCTTGACCAGTCCGGCAATGATGCTGCGGCTCATGTTGCCCGCGCCGATAAAGGCCAGAGTTCTATGCTGCATCAGATGCTCCTGTTGCACATGCGGTCACGGCACAGCCTGTGCTGCCTGCACAGGCTAACGCCAACATTCGGTGTTCCATCAAACGCTCCTGTTGATGAAGTCGCTGCAAGGGGCGGATGTATCTGTTATCCGCCGGCCCTGCTTATGAGTAGTCACGGGCGCCGAAGATGGCGGTGCCGACCCGCACCATGGTGCTACCGTGGGCGATGGCCAGCTCAAGATCTTCGGTCATGCCCATCGAGAGGGTATCAACCGTGGGGTATTGTCGCGCAAGCTCGGTGAACAGAGTCTGCATACGGGTCATTTGGGTGGCCAATACATTTTCATCGCTGGTGTGCTCGGGAATGGCCATCACTCCTCGCAATACCAGCCGCTCGCTGTGAGAAACCAGTTCGGCGAGACGGAAAATCTCTTGCTCCGACGTTCCGGATTTGCTGCTCTCTCCGCTAATATTGATTTGCAGACAGATATTTAGCGGTGCCATGCAGGCCGGGCGCTGGTTGTTGAGGCGGTCGATCAGCTTGTCCCGATCCACGCTCTGTACCCAGTCAAACCGTTCGGCGACCAGTTTGGATTTGTTCGATTGCAAAGGGCCGATAAAGTGCCACTCTATGTCGCAATATTCCGGCTGCTGGCGCAAGGTATCGATCTTGGTCGCTGCTTCCTGGGCGTAGGATTCGCCAAAACAGCGCTGACCTGCGGCATGGGCAGCCATGACAGCCTCGACAGGCTTGGTCTTGCTGACGGCAAGCAGGAGGATCTGCTGCAGGTTGCGGTTTGCCCGCGCAGCAGCTTGGGCAATACGTTCCTTTACCTGAAACAGGTGCTGGGCAATCTGGTTCATATTTCGTTAGTGATCTTGTGATGGGAGAATGACAAGTCTATGGATATCACAGAGTTATTGGCTTTCAGTGTAAAGCATAAAGCCTCGGATCTACACCTCTCGGCCGGTGTTCCCCCGATGATCAGGGTTGATGGTGAGGTGCGCAAGATCAATTTGCCCGCCCTCGAACATCGAGAAGTACATAGCCTCATTTATGACATCATGAACGATCACCAGCGCAAGGAGCTGGAAGAGAACTTCGAAGTCGATTTCTCGTTTGAGGTGCCCAATCTGGCCCGTTTCCGGGTTAACGCCTTTCAGCAATCCCGCGGATCAGGCGCAGTATTCCGGACCATCCCCAGCACTGTGCTGAGCCTGGAAGATCTTGATGCGCCGGAGATTTTTCGCAAAATTTCGGAATTTCCCCGAGGTCTGGTGCTGGTGACCGGCCCGACCGGTTCTGGTAAGTCGACCACCCTGGCGGCCATGGTCAACTACATCAATGAGAACTTCCACCACCACATTCTCACCATCGAAGACCCCATCGAATTCGTTCACGAGAACAAACGCTGTCTGGTGAACCAGCGGGAAGTGCACCGGGATACCAAGAGCTTCAGCAACGCCCTGCGCTCGGCTCTGCGGGAAGACCCGGACATTATTCTGGTGGGCGAGATGCGTGACCTCGAGACTATTCGCCTCGCCATGACTGCGGCAGAGACCGGCCATCTGGTGTTTGGCACCCTGCACACCTCGTCGGCGGCCAAGACCATCGACCGTATCATCGACGTCTTCCCCGGTGCGGAGAAGGATATGGTGCGTTCCATGCTCTCCGAATCCCTGCGGGCGGTTATCTCCCAGACCCTGCTCAAGCGTATTGGTGGCGGTCGGGTAGCGGCCCACGAGATCATGATGGGCATTCCCGCGGTGCGTAACCTCATTCGAGAAGACAAGATCGCCCAGCTCTACTCGGTGATCCAGACCGGGATGACCCACGGCATGCAGACCATGGATCAAAGTCTGAAACAGCTGGTTAGCCGCGGTGTGGTGGCATCCCTCGATGCCAAGGTCAAGGCGGTTGATCCCAACAGTATTTAAGGATGCCAAACCCAGGGAGGGAGAAATAATGAATCTGGATGATCTGCTTAGCCAGCTGGTCGAGCGAAAGGGATCGGATCTGTTTGTGACGGTGGGCTCACCGCCCACCCTCAAGGTGAACGGTCATCTTGTATCGCTGGGGGGGGAGGCGCTAGACAAGAAGGGGGCGCTGACGCTGGTCAGGGATACCTTGAGCAGCGATCACTTCGAGCGCTATATCCGCACCAAGGAGGCCAACTACGCGATTTATCGCGAGGCCCTTGGCCGCTTTCGGGTCAGCGCCTTCTGGCAGCAGGAGCAGCCCGGCATGGTGGTGCGCCGCATCGAAACCCGCATCCCCACCTTTGAAGACCTGCAACTGCCCAATATCCTGCAAGAGGTCGCGATGGCCAAGCGGGGATTGGTGCTATTTGTCGGGGCCACCGGGGCGGGTAAATCCACCACCCAGGCGGCGATGATCGGCTATCGCAACCAGCATGCCGATGGCCACATTCTGACGGTGGAAGATCCGGTGGAGTTCGTCCATCAGCATGGCCGTTGTCTGGTGACCCAGCGAGAGGTGGGGATCGATACCGAGTCGTTCGATGTGGCGCTGAAAAGCTCGCTGCGTCAGGCGCCTGACGTGATCCTGATCGGCGAGATCCGAAGTCAGGAGACCATGGAGTTTGCCCTGCAGTTTGCCGAGACGGGCCACCTCTGTCTCGCCACCTTGCATGCCAACAACGCCAATCAGGCGCTGGATCGCATTCTCCATCTGGTGCCGCAAGACAAACACCGTCAGTTCCTGTTCGATCTCTCCTTCAATCTCAAGGCCATCGTTGCCCAACAGCTGGTGCCCAGCATGGATGGCAAGCGGCGTTTTGCGGCCTTCGAGGTGCTGCTCAATACCCCGCTGATCACCGATATCATCCGCAAGGGGGAGGTGCACCGGCTCAAGGAGGTGATGACCAAATCCTCTGAGTTGGGCATGCAGACTTTCGATCAGGCGTTGTTCAAGCTGTTCTGTGCCGGCCAGATTGGCTACAGTGAGGCTCTCGCCCATGCCGATTCGGCCAATGATTTGCGCTTGCAAATCAAACTCTCCGGTCAGGATACTCTCGGTACCGGCATGCTGGATAATGTTACGCTGGATGAATGAATCATGGGGCCGTGCTGTAGTTCGGCCCCTCGCCATAAAGGAACGTTATGCTGATTGTGGTTTCCCCGGCCAAGACGCTGGATTACGAGTCACCGCTGGTGACCCCCCGTTTCACCCAACCTGAATTGCTTGATCACTCCGCCGAGTTGATTAGCCGGGCCCGCCAACTGAGCCCGGATCAGATCGCCAGTCTGATGAAGATCAGCGACAAGCTGGCAGGTCTTAATGCTGCCCGCTTTGCCGAGTGGCAGCCAGACTTCACGCCAGCCAACGCCCGTCAGGCGCTGCTGGCCTTCAAGGGGGATGTCTACACCGGATTGGCCGTCGAGGATTTCAGCGAGGCCGATTTGGACTTCGCTCAGGGGCATCTGCGGATGCTCTCTGGCCTCTATGGAGTGCTGCGCCCCCTCGATCTGATTATGCCCTACCGGCTGGAGATGGGGACCCGGCTCGACAATCGCCGCGGCAAGGATCTCTACCAGTTCTGGGGCGAGGTGATCACTCACCACCTCAACGACGCGCTGGCCGCGCAGGGGGATGAGGTAGTGATCAATCTGGCATCCGACGAGTATTTCAAGTCGGTACGGCCCAAGAGCCTGAAAGGGCGGATCATCACGCCGGTGTTCAAGGATGAGAAGAACGGCCAGTTCAAGATCATCAGCTTCTATGCCAAGAAGGCGCGCGGCATGATGGCCCGCCATATCATCAAGCAGCGGCTGACCGAGGTGGAGCAGTTGACCACTTTCAACGCGGAGGGTTACTACTTCGTGCCGGAAGAGTCGGACGCCAATACCTTGATGTTTAAACGCGCCGAAAATTAATTACAAAAAGAGGGAACCAATCTTCCGACTCGCGGGTCTGAATATATGAATCCTCTGTTGTAAGCACTTTTTATTCGCCGACGTTTGATACGTCGGCTTTTTTATTGCCCGCTTTTACTGCTCATTGATTGTCTTCGCCGGGACAATGTGGTTCAGATAGACTCAAGACAGGGAGTGAGTTGTTGCGAGGTGAGTTATGGAACAGAAAAATGCCATTCGGCAGGTTGCCGTACCTTGGGCTCCGTCCCGCCAGCTCCCCCCCGGACTGGTCGTTGCCGAGCTGCATCAGGATCTCTGGAGCGACTCCCTGACCATCATGTTGGGCCGGGCGCGGAGCATAGATCTGCCTCCCCAAATTCTTTGTCGGGTGCATTTTCGTCATATCTACGCTTTGCGGGTGGTCGAGGATTGTGACTTGACCGAGGGAAAGGAGAGTCACTCCATCGAAGAGCAGATCCAGCTTATCACCCCCTCCCGCTTTGCCAGCTGGTTCCATCAAGAGTCTGACGGCCTGCATCTGGATGAAGATCTGCAGCACTACCGGATATCCACCTGGGATTACTGCGCAGATGTGCTGACCTCCTCTACGCCAGAACTGCAGTTTTTGCCCCAGAGCGAGTAGCTACTCCTGATAACAAAGAGGCGAAGGATGATCCTTTGCCTCTTTGTTTTTGCGTTGGTGCAGAGCGTGTGCTGCTCAGGTCACTCAGTCAGAGGGTTGGCCTGTTGTGTTGGCACAAAAAAAGCGCCTCAGAGGAGGCGCGGGGAAAAAGACAGATTGGAAGCGTCACATGGGTGCTACTTGAATAAGCGGATAAGCTGTCACATTCAAGCATAGGGTCACTATGCCCGTTGCAATCTGAAGTAGTTCTGAGGCAATTCTTCATTTTCTGTTCATCTTGTCAGCAAGGTATTGTCACTGGCTGAAAGCCTTTTCATTTTGGTCACTACATTGTCCAGTCACTCTCTATGGACGGTCATAGTGTCATGGGGCCAGTTCGAATGTCGCGCCCGCCTGTTCCAGTGCCAGCAACCAGCGCTTGATGGGAATACCGCCAGCATAGCCGGTCAGATCGCCGCTGCGTCCGATCACCCGATGGCAGGGCACTATGATGCTGAGCGGATTGCGGCCATTGGCGGCGCCCACCGCCCGCACCGCCTTGGGATTGCCGATGGCTTGGGCTATCTCGAGATAGCTGACGGTCTCGCCATAGGGGATATCACACAGGGCGCGCCACACCGTTTGCTGGAACGGGGTGCCCTTCGCTGCCATGGGCAGGTCGAACTGCTGCAACTTTCCGGCGAAATAGGCGGTGAACTGGGCGAGATAGGGGGCCAGCGCATTGTCATCCCGTTGCCAGTCAGCGTGCGGCATGACGGGCCGCTCCCCGTGCATGAACTCCACGTGGCGCAGGCCATCCTCGTCGATGGCGACCAGCAGCGGGCCGCGGGCGTTGTCGCAAAAACTGTATCTCATCGGCTGACATCCTTTGGGGGCTGGGAGTGGCTCAGTCCAGAACCGGCTTGCCGCGGGTGGATTTGATATCCCCCTTGCGCTTTTTGGCATCGACTCGCTTGCGCTGGGAGCTGCGGGTCGGCTTGGTGGCATGGCGAGCCTTGGGGCGCCAGGCTGCTTTCTTTAGCAACTCCACCAGACGGCTCATCGCCTCCTTGCGGTTCATGTCCTGGCTGCGATGGCTCTCGACCCGGATCATGATAAAGCCATCGTGTACCCGGCTGTCGCTCAGCTTGTCGAGGCCCTCCTTGTAGAGGGGGGTCAGGCTGGGAGAGTTGCGGTAATCGAAGCGCAACCAGACGGCGGAGTCGGTCTTGTTGACGTGCTGTCCGCCGTTGCCCTGTGCCCGCATGGTCTGGAATTGCAGCTCATGCCAGGGCAGGGTGATGCTGTTGGAGATAACTAACATGCTGTTTTGCTCTTGTTTGGTGCATACCCGCTGGCCGCTGCAGCATGGTGCCTCATTATGGGGCGTGCTGGCCGGTTATGGGGATGAGCCTGGCGAATGGCGCAGGCATTAAAGTCTATCTATATGAAATAAAACAATAAAAATACTTGGCATAAGAATTGAAACCCGATTCATGACACACCATGGATTGGGAGCAACCAGATGAAGCTGATTAGTGCGATTATCAAACCGTTCAAGTTGGACGATGTCCGCGAGGCTATTGCCAACCTGGGGGTGGAAGGGCTGACCGTGTCCGAGGTCAAGGGATTTGGCCGCCAGAAGGGACACACCGAATTATACCGGGGAGCCGAGTATCAGGTCGACTTCCTGCCCAAGGTGAAGCTGGAGATTGCCACCGCTGATGATAACGTGGAAGGGGTGATCGAGGCGATCTGCAAGGCGGCCTATACCGGCAAGATCGGCGACGGCAAGATTTTTGTCTACGACTTGCTGCAAGCGGTACGGATCCGCACCGGCGAGAGTGACGACGAGGCGCTGTGATGAACCGCAGCCGTGACGTACAGATCTGCTAACCTCCCGAGCTCGGGGGAATCCCGATGGGTGAGAGCTTATTGAAGCCTGATTTACATAATGTTTTGGTAAGAAGCGGCCAGATGGGATTCCATCCGGCCCTTTTCATTTAGGGGAGATTAAATATGTGATGTGGCGACGGCGAGCGTTCTTGATCCGCTCATAAGATGTATGCAGAATGCAAACGGCAATCGTTATCACTCTGCATAGCAAATCAAGGAATGGATGATGAAAATGAAGATGTTGGCACTGGCTTTCTCTGCGTTGGCGGCTCAATCGGCATTGGCGGCCGGGGAAGTGAATGTCTACTCCAACCGGCAGGATGAGCTGATCAAGCCCATCATCCAGCAGTTCGAGAAGGAATCTGGCATCAAGGTGAACGTGGTGTTCGCCAAAGAGGGGTTGAACGAGCGTCTGGAGCGGGAAGGCAAGCTTTCCCCGGCCGACCTGATGCTGACGACCGATATCAGCCGTCTGACCGATCTGGTGGAGAAGGGGCTGGTGCAGCCGGTTGAGAGCAAGATCCTGCAGGAGAACATCCCCGCCAGCTATCGCGATCCGGAGAACCGCTGGTTCGCCCTGACCACCCGGGTGCGTGCCATCTATTCGAGCAAGGAGCGCCTCGGCAAGCTCGATACCATCAGCTACGAAGATCTGGCCAAGCCTGAATTCAAAGGGAAAATTTGCACCCGCAGCGGTAAGCATGAGTACAATGTGGCGCTGGTCTCCTCGATGATCGTCCATCACGGTATGGCCGAGACCAAAACCTGGCTGGAAGGGGTCAAGGCCAACCTGGCGCGCAAACCGCAGGGCAACGACCGGGATCAGGTCAAGGCGATCAAGGATGGCATCTGTGATGTGTCGCTCGGCAATAGCTACTATCTGGGCGCCATGTTGAAAGATCCAGCGCAGAAATCCTGGGCGGATGCCGTCTATATCAACTTCCCGAACCAGGCTGATCGCGGTGCCCACGTCAACGTGAGCGGCGTGGCCATGACCAAGTATGCCAAGAACAAAGAAGCCGCCCAGAAGCTGATGGAGTTTCTGGCTGGCGATACCGCCCAGCACATGTATGCGGACGTGAACGCCGAATATCCGGTCAAGGCCGGGGTCGAGCCTTCCGCCATGGTCAAATCTTGGGGCAGTTTCAAGTCTGACGCACTACCGGTCAGCGATTACGCCAAGCACCGCAAGGACGCCTTGCAGTTGCTGGATGAAGTGAAGTTCGACTTGTAATCAGATGGGGCCAACGGCCCCATCAACCTCTGTGGTCTCATGAAAAATTTTGGATGGATTACCGGCAGCTGGGCCACCGCCCTGCTGCTGGCTTTACCGGTTATTGCCCTTGTTTTCTCTGCCTTCTCGGCTGAGGGAGAGCTGTTTCGCCACCTCGCCGATACCGTGCTGCTCGATTATCTGGCCAATACCCTGGGGCTGGTGGTCGGCGTGGTCTTGCTCAGCCTGCTGTTTGGCGTGCCTACCGCCTGGCTGGTGGCCATGTGTCAGGTGCCGGGGCGCCGTGCCCTGCAATGGGCGCTGATGCTGCCGATGGCGATGCCCTCCTATATCGTCGCCTACGTCTATACCGACCTGCTCGACTACTCGGGCCCGCTACAGGCCGGGTTGCGCGCTCTCTTTGGCTGGAACAGTCCGGCCGATTACTGGTTTCCGGCCATTCGCTCCCTTGGCGGCGCCGCCTGGGTGCTGGCGCTGGTGCTGTTCCCCTATGTCTATCTGCTGACCCGCGCCTCCTTTCTTGAGCAGTCGGTCAGCCTCATTCACTCCAGCCGCCTGCTCGGCTGTACCCCGTGGCAGAGCTTCCGCCGTCTCAGTCTGCCGTTGGCACGCCCGGCTATCATGGTGGCGGTGTCGCTGGTGGCGATGGAAACGTTGGCTGATTTTGCCACCGTCCACTTCTTTGCCATCAACACCCTGACCACGGCGGTCTACGATACCTGGCTCGGCTATGGCAGTCTGGCCACCGCGGCCAAACTCTCCTGCCTGATGCTGCTGGCTGTGGTGCTGCTGATCGCGCTGGAGCGCCGCTCGCGCAGTCGGCAGCAGGTGTTCCAGAAGTCCATGGGTCATGAGCAGCCGCTGCGCTATCCGCTCAAGGGGATGAGTCGCTGGCTGGCCGCTTTTTGGTGCTGGGGACTGGTGCTGGCCGGTTTCGGCCTGCCGTTTGTCATCCTGCTCGACTACGGGGTGCGCTACTTCGAATTGTCGTGGACGCCGGAGTTTGTCCGCTTCGCCGGCAACAGTCTGCTCATCTCGGCGCTGACCGCCCTGCTGGCGATGGGGATTGCCCTGCTGCTCGGCTTCTTCCGCCGCCTCGATGGCGGGATCAAGAGCCTGCTGCCCCTGCGCATCGCCGCCATGGGTTATGCCATGCCGGGCACCGTGCTGGCCATCGGGGTGCTAGTGCCGCTTACCGCCCTCGATTTTGCCATCAACGATCTGGCCGAGTGGCTGGGGCGTCAGGGCCCGGGGCTGCTGCTGACCGGCACCATTACCGCCATCGTGTTCGGTTATCTGGTGCGCTTTGTGGCCATCGCCATCGGCTCGGTGGAGAGCAGCATGGGCAAGATCTCCCCCAGTCTCGACATGGCGGCCCGCTCCCTGGGGCAGGGGGATGGCGCCATGTTGCGGCGGGTCCATCTGCCGCTGGTGCGCCGCGGTCTGTTTGCCGGGGCCATGCTGGTGTTCATCGAGTCCATGAAGGAGCTGCCCGCCGCCCTGCTGCTGCGGCCGTTCAACTTCGATACCCTGGCGACCCACGTCTACCAGTTCGTCTCGGACGAGATGCTGGAGCGCGGCGCGCTGGGGGCCATCGTCATCGTGCTGGTGGGACTGTTGCCGCTGATCTGGGTCAATCGCAGTCTGGACAGCCCGGGTCACTGAGTCGCCACGTCGGCTAATGAAATTGCATGCGGTGTGCTTGATCGAAAGGCTGCGCACCGCCAGAAACGAGAGGAAGTCAGCCTTGTCTTGCTTGCAGGTTGAAAATGTCAGTTGCCGTTACAACGGCCGCAATGTGCTGGAACAGCTCTCCCTGACGGTGGCAGACAACGAGATCGTCTGCCTGTTGGGGGCCAGTGGTTGCGGCAAAACCACGCTGCTCAAGGCTATCGCCGGGCTGTTGCCGCTGGCAGAGGGCTCGATTTGCCTCGGCGATACCCAGCTCGACGGGCCGGGTGCCAGCGTGCCGCCCGAGGCGCGCAATATCGGGATGATCTTCCAGGATTACGCCCTCTTCCCCCACCTGACGGTGGCCGACAACGTCGGCTTTGGTCTGACCAAACTCGACCGCAGTGCTCGTCAGCAGCAGGTGGATGAGGCGTTGGCGCTGGTCAATCTGCAGGGGCTGGGGGATCGTTATCCGCACCAGCTCTCTGGTGGTCAGCAGCAGCGAGTGGCCATCGCCCGGGCGCTGGTATGCAAGCCTCGGCTGATGCTGCTGGATGAACCCTTCTCCAACATCGATACCCAGGTGCGGATGAAGTTGATCCTCGAGATCCGTGCCCTGCTCAAACAGCAGGGGATTGGCGCCATCTTCGTCAGTCACAGCAAGGAGGAGGCCTTCGCCTTCGCCGACCGGCTGGCGCTGTTTCGCTCTGGTCATATCGAGCAGGTGGGTCAGCCGGAGCAGCTCTATCGCCGCCCGCAAAACCGCTTTGTGGCGGAGTTTCTCGGCGGGGTCAACTATCTGGCCGCCGAGGTGGTGGACCGCCACTGTGTGCAGACGGCGCTCGGGGTCATCTGTGGCAGCGAGCCTCATGGTCGCGCGGTGGGCGAACAGTTGCAACTGATGCTCAGACCCCAGCAACTACTGCTGGAGAGCGCCGCAGATGGCGAGCTCAAGGTGGTGGAGCAGCAGTTCCTCGGCCATCACTGCCGGGTGCTGTTCGAGTGTGGCGAGCTGCGGCTGGAGGCGAGCATTGGCGAGCCCCTTGCAGGGATGCGGGCCCGCATCAAGGTCGCCCCCCATGGGCTGGTGTTGTTTGACCCTTTACCCTGAACGCGTGATATCGTTGTGAAATCAAAGAACTGGAGCTGCTCTGGTTTATAATCGCGCAACGCAAATAGCCCGTAACGCTAACGCCTACTCAGGGGAGAGATATATGAAAGCCCAAGCCGGGATCTGCGCAGAGCCGAATCTGCACGCCCTCTATCTGATGTTCAATCGCACTGGTGATGCCGCCGAACTGGTCGGCCGTCTGGCCAAGTTGCCCGCCCTGTGGCAGGCGGTCGCTGCCGATTTCCCCGATGCCGGGTTCAGCGGTCTGGTCGCCGTTGGCGCCGACACCTGGGATGGTCTCTATCCTGCTGCCCGTCCGCCCCAGTTCCGTGGCTTTATGGCGCAATCCGCCAACGGTCAGGAAGCCCCCAACACCCCGTTTGATCTCTTCGTGCAGCTGCGTGCTGATCGGGTGGACGTGCTGCACCACGCCGGTCACCGCGTGATGGCGCTGCTGGCCGGACTGGTGGATCTGGCCGAAGAGGTGCGCGGTTTCCGCAACCTGGATTGCCGTGACCTGACCGGTTTCGTCGACGGCACCGAGAACCCGCAGGATGAGCATCGCGCCGAAGTGGCGCTGTTGGCGGAAGGCGAGTTTGCCGGTGGCTCTTACATCCACGTTCAGCGCTGGGTTCACGCCATGAGCGACTGGGAGAAGCTGGCGCAAAAAGAGCAGGAAGACATTATCGGTCGTACCAAGCCCGACAACATTGAGTATGAATCTGCCGCCAAGCCGCTGACCGCCCACATCAAGCGGGTCAACCTCAAGACCCCGAAAGGGGAGTCCATGGAGATCCTGCGCCAGAGCATGCCCTGGGGCACCATGCGCGAGCAGGGGCTCTACTTCATCTCCTGCTGCCGCACACCGCAGCACTTCAACGCCATGCTGGCCAGCATGTACAAGGGGGAGGGCAGCCACTTCGACCACCTGCTGCGCTTCACCAAGGCGGTGACCGGCGCGGCCTTCTTCGCCCCATCGGAAGGCTTTTTGATGGCGCAGGGCAAATAAGCCCGCCTGACGAAGCTGCAGAAAACAAAAATCCCGGCCAAGGCCGGGATTTTTCGTTCTGGCCTAACCGCTATGAGGCGGTGGCGGCCATTACGGGGTCTGTTCGAACAGCTCGAGGGCGGAGAGGTAGAGCTCTTCGATATCGGTGTCGCTGGTCGGGGTGATGAAGATGGTGTCATCACCGGCGATGGTGCCAAGTATCCCTTCTGCCTTGCCGAGGGAGTCTAGCAGGCGGGCGATCAGCTGGGCTGCGCCCGGGCTGGTGTGGATCACCACCAATGCGCCGTTGTGATCGACGTCCAGCACCAGATTCTTGAGCGGGCTGGAGGTGGTGGGCACGCCCAGTTCCACCGGCAGGCAGTAGACCATCTCCATCTTGGCGTTGCGAGTGCGAACGGCGCCGAAGCGGCTCAGCATGCGCGACACCTTGGACTGGTTGATGTTCTCGAAGCCCAGCTCTTGCAGAGCGGTGACGATTTCTGCCTGGGAGCCAAAGCGCTCTTCTTTCAGCAAGGCTTTAAAGGCCTTGGCCAGTTTTTCTTGCTTGTCGTTGTGTTTCATCTTGGTCTCACGAATGAGGAGGTGTGGCGGCCTGTGCGACACAGGCGGCAGATACGAACAGCGAGGCCATTTTGCATTCATATGCCGTTTTTTGCAAGGAAGCGGCGCTTGTTCTGCATATTGATTCAAAAATGGCTTGCATCGACCTTCATTAGGGATAGAATCGGGATGAAATTTTGAAAACTTATTCAATTGGGCTGTATGGGTATTGAATTAATAGGTATCGAGAAATCCTGGCACAAGGTGCCGGTTCTGCAACAGGTCAGCTTTCGGACATCCCCCGGTGAAACCTTGGTGTTGCTGGGCCCGAGCGGTGCTGGCAAGAGTTCCCTGCTACGGATGATGAACCTGCTGGACACCCCGGATGCGGGTGTTCTGCGGATTGGCGAAAGTGAATTTTCTTTCCCGAACTCCCTCTCTGCTGCCGAATTCAACCGCCAGTCCCAACTGCTGCGTCGCAAGGTGGGCATGGTGTTCCAGCAGTACAATCTCTGGCCACATCTCACTGTGATGGAGAATCTGATTGAAGCGCCGGTCAAGGTGCTCGGCATGAGCAAGGAGGCCGCCATCGAGAAGGGGGCCTATCTGCTGGCCCAGCTGCAGCTGGCCGACAAGCGTGATGCCTGGCCTGCCCGTTTATCTGGCGGCCAGCAACAGCGGGTGGCCATTGCCCGTACCCTGATGATGGATCCGGAAGTGCTGCTGTTTGACGAACCGACTGCCGCGCTGGATCCCGAGATCACCAAAGAGGTGGCCGAGATCATCCGTAATCTGAGTCAGACCGGCATTACCCAGGTGGTGGTGACCCACGAGGTCGATTTTGCCCGCAAGGTGGCCAGTCAGGTGATTTATCTGGAGAAGGGGCGGATCATCGAATCCGGCACCGCCGCCATTTTCCTATCCCCGCAAACCAGCCGGTTTGCCGAATTCTTGATGCATTGATATTGAATCGATAAGGAAGCTGTCATGAAAAAGAGTCTGTTGTTGGTTGCTGCCATGGGTCTGTTGAGTACCTCCGTCATGGCCAAAGAGATCAAGTTCGCCACCGAGGCCACCTACGCGCCGTTCGAATACCTGGATGACAAGAACGAGTTTCAGGGTTTTGACATCGATCTGGCCCGCGCCATCTGCGAGCAGGCCAAGCTGGAATGCAGCTTCCACAACCAGGCCTTTGACAGCCTGATCCCCAGCCTGAAATTCCGTCGCTACGATGCTGCCATCGCCGCCATGGACGTAACCCCGGAGCGCTCCGCTCAGGTCGATTTCTCCGACATCTATTACGAGAACTCGGCGGTATTTGTGGCCAAGAAAGATGCCTTCAAGGGGCCGGAAGAGATGGTCGACAAGACCGTCGGCGTGCAGAACGGTACCTCTCACCAGTCCTATCTGGTGGATAACTGGGTGAGCAAGGGTCTGCTGACCGTGCCGTACGCCAGCTACCAGAGCGCCTTCCTCGACATGATGAACGGCCGTACCGACGGCGTATTTGCCGATACCGCGGTCGCTGCCGACTGGCTGAAGCAGCACAAGGAGTATGCGGTGGTGGGTACGCCGGTGACCGATGCTAAATACTTCGGTACCGGCTTTGGCATCGCGGTCGCCAAGGGCAATCAGGAGCTGCTGACTCAGCTGAACAAGGGGCTGGCCGAGATCAAGGCCAACGGCACCTATCAGAAAATCTTCGACAAATACTTCGCGCAGTAAGCCATGTTGAGCCTGTTGTTGGATGCAGCCTGGATGACCCTCGGGCTGGCCTTGGCATCACTGGTCGGGGGCATGGTATTGGCACTGGCGTTCAGTGCCGCCGAGCTCAGCAAACAGCGTGCGCTGGTGTGGCCGGTGGCCACTCTGACCACGCTGATCCGTGGCCTGCCCGAGTTGCTGGTGGTGCTGTTCATCTACTTCGGCTCGACCCAGGTGCTGTTCCTCATCACCGGCGAGTATGTGGAGTTCAGCCCGTTCGCCTGTGGCGTGCTGGCGCTCTCCCTGCTGTTCGCCAGCTATGCGACCCAGACCCTGCGGGCGGCGCTCAATGCGGTGCCTTCAGGTCAACGGCTGGCGGCGCTGGCGCTGGGGCTAGGCAAGGGCCATATCTTCTTTCGTATCGTGCTGCCGCAGGCGTGGCGTCACGCCTTGCCGGGCCTTGGCAACCAGTGGCTGGTGCTGCTGAAAGATACCGCGCTGGTGTCGCTGATCGGGGTCAACGAGATGATGCGCCAAGCGCAGATGGCCTCGGCCAGTACTTATGAGCCATTCACCTGGTATGCCGCCGCCGCCCTTATCTATCTGGCCATCAGTCTGGTAAGTGAGTTCGGCCTCGGGCTGGCTGCCCGCTACACCCGCCGCTACGGAGGCTAACTGATGCAAGAGTATCTCGTCACTTTGCTGGGCGGTCTGGTCACTACGCTGGAGCTGACCCTGTTCAGCCTGCTGCTGGGAATCGCATTGGCGGCCCTGATGACCTGGGTGCTGGAGTTGCGTCTGCCGGTGGCGACCCAGCTGGTGCAGCTGTGGGTGCTGATCTTTACTGGTACGCCGCTGCTTATTCAGATCTTCCTGATTTACTACGGGCCTGGTCAGTTCGAGTGGCTGAAAGCCAGCCCGCTCTGGCCGCTGCTCAAACAGCCCTGGTTTTGCGCCGTGCTGGCGCTGGGTCTCAACACGGCGGCTTACTCCACCCGACTGTTCAAGGGGGCGCTCGATGCCATCCCGGCCGGTGAGATAGAGGCATGTCGGGCGCTGGGGTTCTCGGCTGGCCAGACCCTCTGGATGAAGGTGCGTCACGCTGCCCGCCATCTGGTGCCCGCCTACTCCAACGAGGTGATCCTGGTGCTCAAGGGGAGTTCCCTCGCCAGTACCATCACCATCATGGATATCATGGGGCTTGCTCAGGGGTTGAATGCCCAGACCTACGATACCCTGGCGGTGTTCGGGGTAGCTGGCGGGCTTTATCTGGCGATGAACGGATTGTTAACAATTGGTTTTCGCTGGTGTGAAAAACGGGCGTTGGCGTTTCAATCCTGAGTGCCGCTTTAATACCTCTTTATTGGTAAGTGGAAGCACAAAAAAACTGTGCTTCCCCTCCAACTTTCTGTATTTAACCCTATTTTTTATTCCCGCTTGTTTCGTTGCTCACAGAACCCGCGACTGCAACTGTTATCAGATTGTTTTTTATAGGGGGATCAATTAAGGTTGGGCCCACAACAATAAACAACCTTAAACCTACGCTTAAACATGGAGTTGATCATGAAAGTTGCCGTTCTGGGTGCCGCTGGTGGCATCGGTCAAGCCCTCGCTCTGCTGTTGAAAAATCGTCTGCCGGCTGGTTCCGAACTGAGCCTGTATGACATCGCCCCGGTTACCCCGGGTGTAGCCGTTGACCTCAGTCATATTCCTACCGACGTCGCCATCAAGGGCTTCTGCGGTGAAGATCCGACTCCTGCGCTGGTGGGCGCCGATGTGGTGCTGATCTCTGCCGGTGTGGCACGCAAGCCGGGTATGGATCGTTCCGACCTGTTCAACATCAATGCCGGTATCGTCAAGAATCTGGTCGAGAAGTGCGCGGCCACTTGCCCGAAAGCACTGATCGGTATCATCACCAACCCGGTCAACACCACTGTGGCCATCGCCGCCGAAGTGCTGAAGAAAGCCGGTGTTTATGACAAGCGCCGCCTGTTTGGTATTACTACCCTGGACGTGATCCGTGCCGAGACCTTCGTCGCTGCCGCCAAAGGGCTGAACGTCGACAAGGTACGTGTCAACGTGGTCGGTGGTCACAGTGGCGTCACCATACTGCCGCTGCTCTCCCAGATTGAAGGCGCCTCCTTCACTGCTGAAGAAGTGGCTGCCATGACCAAGCGTATCCAGAACGCCGGTACCGAAGTGGTGGAAGCCAAAGCCGGTGGCGGTTCTGCGACCCTCTCCATGGGTCAGGCGGCTTGCCGTTTCGGTCTCTCTCTCATCAAGGGTCTGCAGGGCGAAGCCAACGTTGTTGAGTGCGCTTACGTGGAAGGCAACGGCGAGCACGCCACCTTCTTCGCGCAGCCAGTGCTGCTGGGCAAGAACGGCGTCGAAACCGTACTGGATTACGGCAAGCTGAGCGCCTTCGAGCAGGAAGCGATGGAAGGCATGCTGGCTACCCTGAAAGCCGATATCCAGCTGGGTGTCGATTTCGTCAAATAAGCGGGTCTACCGTGCCAACAAGGGAGCTTCGGCTCCCTTTTGTATTGATGAGATCTGCCCGCAGGCTAAGGGGATGAGGGTTGGTGCCGATAACAGAGTGCAGCAGGAGATCCTTATGATGAAACCCCTTACCCTTCTCGTTCTTGTCGGTGCATTCAGCTCGCCCCTCTATGGCGCCGAGGCGGTATCGGCTGCCGTATCGAGCGATGCGCCAGCGGTCAGTGCATCGATGCCGACCGAAAGCAGTGCTGCGATGGCAACTGCGCCGGTGTCTGCGGCCACGGCCACCCCTCCTGAAGCCGCCCCCGTCTTGCTCCCGGCCGAGCCGGTCACGCCGGTCGCCAGCAGTGGCGAAGGGGCGGCGCCGCTGCCACAACCGGCGGAGTCTGCCGCTGCGGTGGCGACTCCCGCCCCTCTGGCTGCTGGCGAGTTGCAGGCGGTGCCGCTCTATCGTCAGGACGAACTGCTCAACTGGATTGAGCAGGGTCGTCATCTCACTCAGGTGAAGCAGGATCGCTGTCAGCTGACTCAGGATATCGAAGCGCGCGCCTCGGTGATGAAGATCCCGGCCTATCAATTCCTGTGGGGGGATATGCTGGCGTGGGGCGTCTGTACCAAGCCCAATGCCGAGCTTGGGGTGCAATACATGTGGGAGGCCGCCAATCACGGGTTGGCGCCTGCGCTGGAGCAGCTGGGCCGCTACTACTGGAAGGGGACCATGGTGCAGAAGGATCTGGTGCGAGCCGAGACCCTGATGCGCGAGGCGGCCAGCCTCGGTTTTCTGCGGGCCCGCATCGAGTGGGTCGAGATGCTGCTGCAGGGGATGGGCAGTCCGCTCGATTATGAGGATGCCTACCGCTGGCTCCATGGCTCCATCATCGGTGACCAGACGCTGCACCAGAAGGCGGCGAGTCTGCTCAGCCGTCTTGGTAACCGGATGCCGGCCAACGTGGTAGCCCGCGCCAAGGCGATGCACTGATCCAAAAAAATGACCCACAGATCTGCATCTGTGGGTCCGGTTCCAGCCGCCGTGCCATGACAGGCCGCAACCTCCCTCTGTTATATGGCTGCCCGCGCCTTAGAGATCTTGATGGGGGCCAAAAACTTCGTAATGGAGCTGCCCGGCCGGCACCCCCGCCGCCAGCAACTGCCGCTTGATCTCCTGCATGAAGCCGACTGGGCCACAGAAGTAGTAGTGGGATTGCGGTGTGATGCGCTCCGTCACTGCGGTCAGATCCATGATGCCGGCAAGGTCGTAATCTTCGCCCGGTACGTCACTGGCCTCCGGCTCCCGATACCAGACCCGGCTCAGCAAGTTGGAGTGCTGGCTGGACTTGTGCTGAATATCCTCCCGGAAGGCGTGCACCGCGCCCTGTTCACAGGCGTGCAGCCAGGTGATATCGGCCTGATGGCTGCTTGCCAGCAGCTGGTTGAGCATGCTCATCATCGGCGTCACACCGACACCGGCGGAGAGCAGCACGACCGGGGTATGGCTGTCGGCTTTCAGGTAGAAGTCGCCAGTGGGGGGCATCACCTCGATCTTGTCGCCCGCCTGCAGGTGATCGTGCAGCAGGTTGGAGACCTGACCCTGTGGCTCGCGCTTGACGCTGATGCGGTAGTCTTGCCCGTTGGGTGCATCGGAGAGGGAGTATTGGCGGATCTCCTGGTATTCGAGCTCGGTGTGAACCAGCTTGACGCTGAGGTATTGACCCGGTTTGAAGGTCAGGACTGGCTTGCCATCTTCCGGCGCCAGCAGGAAGGAGGTGATGAGGGCGCTCTCGGCCCGCTTCTCTTTGATGATGAAGGTGCGGGTACCTTGCCAGCCGCCATCCTGATTGGCCTTCTCCTGATAGATCTCCCGCTCGCGGCCGATGAAGATGTCGGCCAGCACGCCATATGCCTTGCCCCATGCCTCCAGCACCTCGTCGGTGACCGCACTTCCGCCCAATTCTTTGAGCGTGGCCAAGAGATGACTACCTACAATGTGATATTGTTCCGGCTGGATCAGGAATCCGGTATGTTTGTGCGCAATCCGCTCGACTGCACCGGCGAGCGTCCCCAGATTGTCGATATTCTTGGCATAAGCTGCGACCGCATTGAACAGGGCCAGCGGCTGGCCACCACTGCGTTGATGGGCCAGGTTGAAGATATCTTTCAGCTCCGGGTTATGGCTGAACATCCGTTGATAGAAGTGCTGGGTGAGGGCAGGACCTGCCGATTCGAGCAGCGGAATGGTGCTTTTGATGACGGCAACTGTGGTTTGATCTAGCATAGGGGCCTCGTTCTAATTGAACATATAAAATGTCATTTAATAAGTGGCATCCTAGATGTTTATTTGATTTGAATCAATACTCCACTTTTCGCATCGCGCTAATCAGGTTTTATGAGACTAACCAGTTATACAGATTTCGGATTGAGAGCCCTGCTCTATCTTGCCACCCTGCCGGAAGGGGAGTTGTCGAGCGTTGCCAAGGTATCGGCTCTCTATGGTGTTTCCCGCAACCACATGGTGAAGGTAGTCAATCAGCTGGTAAAGCTGGGCTATCTGCAATCCCAGCGTGGCAAGAATGGCGGTATTCGCATGGCTTGCGATCCGGCCACCATCAATGTCGGGCAGGTGATCCGGGCGCTGGAAGGCAATCTGGACGGGATCGACTGCGGCTCGCCCGTTTGCCACATCGTCTCGGTCTGTTTGCTCAAGAGTGCGCTGCGAGAGGCGATGGATGCATTTCTGGCGGTGATGGACAGTTATACCCTGCAAGACTTGCTGGCCAACCGTGACGAGTTGCAGAAGGTGTTCGGCGAGTTGATCCCGACCCTGGTGCTGGAGCCGGATGAAGAGGACGAGTGATAGGAAAAGGGCTGCCATCGGCAGCCCTTTTTTAATGTTGTGAGTCTGGCTTGGCCAGATAAGAAGCCGGCATGATCCGCGCCATCTTGACCATGTTGTTCTCCACTTCGAGGATCTCGATAGGATAACCAGCCAGCCGGAGCCCGATGTTGGCTTGGGGGATCTCCTCCAGATACTCGAGGATCAGACCGTTGAGGGTTCGTGGCCCGTCGATGGGCAGGTGCCAGTTCATCTCCTTGTTCAGTTCGCGGATGCTGGCAGAGCCTTCCACCAGAAACGTGCCGTCCGGCTGGGGGTGGATCTCGTCGCTCGGTGCTGGTGTCATGGAGGTGGTGAAGTCACCCACAATCTCTTCCAATATGTCATCCAGGGTGATCAAGCCCTGAATATCGCCATATTCATCGACAATCAGGCCGATCCGCTCCTTGTTGCGCTGGAACTTGGCCAGTTGCACGTTGAGGGGTGTCCCTTCCGGGATGAAATAAATTTCGTCCACTTCCCGTAACAGACTTGATTTGTTGAACTGATCCCTGGCCATCAGCCTCAGGGCATCGCGAGCGTGCAAAAAGCCGACAACGTCGTCGATGTTGTCGCGATAGAGCAGGATCTTGGTGTGGGCGCAGTGAGCCAGCTGGCGCAGTATGGTTTTCCAGTCATCGTTGATGTCGATGGCGTAGATATCGCTGCGTGGCACCATGATGTCTTCGACCAGCATCTTGTCGAGATCCAGGATGCTGATCAGCATCTCCTGATGACGTTGCGGTATCAGGCTGCCCGCCTCGTTGACGATGGTGCGCAGCTCTTCGGTATTGAGGGAGTCATTCTTGTTGGGGGTGATCTTCAGCATCTTGAGCAGACCGCTGGTGATGCCGTTGATCAGCCAGACCAGCGGTGACAGTGGCACCATCAGACCTTTGAGGATCCAGGAGGCCGGATAGGCAATTTTTTCCGGATACATGGCTGCCAGCGTCTTAGGCGTCACTTCACCGAACACCAGTACCACCAGGGTCAGGCCGAAGGTGGCGATGGCGACCCCGAGATCACCAAACAGCCGAATACAGACGATGGTGGCGATGGCGGAAGCGAGAATGTTAACCAGATTGTTGCCGATCAGGATCAACCCCAGCAGGCGATCGGGGCGGGCCAGCATTTTCTCGACGCGGCGTGCGCCTTTATGTTTGGTTTGGGCTAAATGCCGGAGTTTGTAGCGGTTGATGGACATCAGGCCAGTTTCGGAACTGGAGAAGAAGGCGGATAAGAGAATCAAAATAACGAGAACAATCAGTAATGTGCTCGTTGAGATGCTGTCCAAAAAGGGCTCCTGTTGGATGGTGTGACGAAAATAAAGAGAGGGTCAGCTCAGTAGTACTTCTTTGACGAAGCGGCTGCCAAAGTAGGCGAGGGTAAGGATGAAGCTGCCAATGAGGCTCAGGGTAATCACTTTGCGGCCGCGCCAGCCATAGGTGTGGTGGCCCCACAGCAGCAGCACGTAGACACACCAGGCCAAGATCGAGAGCACCGTCTTGTGAGATTTGCCCTGGGCGAACATGTCTTCAAGAAAGAAGAGTCCGGAGGCGATGGAGAGGGTCAGCAGCAGTACCCCGGCAGAGATCAGCTGGAACAGCCGTTTCTCCACTGTCATTAGCGGCGGCATGGCTGGCAGGTTACTGATTTTTCTCGATTTAAGCTGTTTATTTAGGCAGGCAAGCTGCAGTGCAAACAGGCAGGCGATCATCAACACCGAGTAGGCCATCAAAGCGAGGCCGATATGCAGTAACAGCTGGGGATGGGCCTCAAGATGGGTGATGTAACGCCCCGGGATCAGGGCACTGGCGGCCAGCAGCAGGGCAGAGAAACTGTATACCACCGGCAGCAGTATCCAGCCGTTGAAGCGGCGCGTGATACAGCTCATGAAACAACTGATGATCAGACTCACCAGCGAGGCGACGTTAAGCATACTCAGGTTTTGGCCAGTCCCTTGCAGGATTTCTGAACCCAGGGAGCTGGCATGGGCGATCAGGGCCAATCCGATACAGGCAAACAGGGAGCGCTGTCCCACCGGCTTGGCGCTCAGTAACAGATGCAGGGAGGCGATGATGGCCAGCAGATAGAACGCCAGGGCCAGAACAGAGATTACGATCATAACCAGGTCGTTGTTACACAAGCTTTTGAGGGTAAGAGGGGCAGTATACCTTGCACATGAAGTGCTCGCCAGTTGTGCAACGGCCGATCTGCCCATATATAGGGAGAAGGTCCCTATTGCTGCCGTGCGGTGAATAATCGTCCTCGCGCCCGCTCTGGGTTATAATGCCCCCAATTTATTACGCCAAGAACCGGAATCCGTCATGTTTGAGAATTTGACTGAACGACTCTCGCGCACCTTGCGCAATGTCAGTGGCCGTGGTCGCCTGACCGAAGACAACATCAAGGAAACCCTGCGCGAAGTCCGCATGGCGCTGCTCGAGGCGGATGTCGCCCTGCCGGTAGTGCGTGATTTCGTGGCGCGTGTCAAAGAGCGCGCCGTCGGGCAGGAAGTGGCCAAATCCCTGAGCCCGGGCCAGGCATTCATCAAGATTGTGCATGGTGAGCTGGTCACCGTGATGGGGGAGGCCAACGAGCAGCTCAACCTGGCTGCCCAGCCGCCTGCGATCATCCTCATGGCCGGTCTGCAAGGTGCCGGTAAGACCACCACGGTCGGCAAACTGGCCAAGTTGCTCAAAGAGCGCAGCAAGAAGAAGGTGCTGGTGGTCAGTGCCGACGTTTATCGCCCTGCGGCGATCAAACAGCTGGAGACCCTGGCCAGCGACATCGGCGTTGATTTCTTCCCGAGCGATGCCAGCCAGAAGCCGGTCGACATTGCCACTGCCGCCATCGATCAGGCGCGCAAGAAGTTCTATGACGTGGTGATCGTCGATACCGCCGGTCGTCTGCACGTCGACAGTGCGATGATGGCCGAGATCCAGCATCTGCACGCCACCATCAAGCCGGTCGAAACCCTGTTCGTGGTCGATGCCATGACCGGTCAGGATGCCGCCAACACCGCCAAGGCGTTTAACGAGGCACTGCCGCTCACCGGCGTGATCCTCACCAAAGCGGACGGTGATGCCCGTGGTGGTGCTGCTTTGTCGGTACGCCACATCACCGGAAAGCCGGTCAAATTTATCGGTATGGGCGAGAAGACCGATGCGCTGGAGCCATTCCACCCGGATCGTCTCGCCTCCCGTATCCTCGGCATGGGCGATGTGCTGTCGCTTATCGAGGAAGTAGAGCGCAACGTTGATAAAGAGAAAGCCGCCAAGCTGGCCGACAAGGTCAAGAGTGGCAAGGGCTTTGATCTGGAAGACTTCCGCGAGCAGCTGGCCCAGATGCGTAACATGGGCGGCATGATGGGGATGCTCGACAAGCTGCCCGGCATGTCCGGCTTGCCGGATAACGTGAAAGATCAGATGGATGACAAGCTTACCGTGCGGATGGAAGCGATCATCAGCTCCATGACGCCCAAGGAGCGTGCTCATCCTGACCTTATCAAGGGGTCCCGCAAACGCCGTATCGCCGCAGGCTCCGGCATGCAGGTGCAGGACGTGAACAAGCTGCTCAAGCAGTTCACCGAGATGCAGCGCATGATGAAGAAGATGTCCGGCAAGGGCGGCATGCGCAAGATGATGAGTCAGATGAAGAACATGATGCCCCCGGGTTTCGGTGGCGGTCGCGGTCCGTTCTGATCCGGCCTGTAGGTTTATGGGGGGTCTGCGGTGGCAGGCCCTTTTTCATTGCTGTTCTGCGCAAAAAATGGCTGGCTTGGTTGCAATTATTACGAATCCAAGTAGAATTACGCGGCTTATTTTAAGCTAGGGTCCGCGTGTTTGCGGGCCTTGTTCATTAGATGTTAATGAGGACGATATGGTAACCATTCGTTTACAACGTGGTGGCGCGAAAAAGCGTCCGTTTTACCAGGTAGTAGTTTCTGACAGCCGTTGCGCCCGTGACGGTCGCTTCATCGAGCGCGTTGGTTTCTTCAACCCGGTTGCTTCTGGTTCTGCCGAAAAGCTGAACCTGGACCTGGCTCGTATCGAGCATTGGGTTGCTACTGGTGCCGCTGTTTCTGACCGCGTTGCCAAGCTGATCAAAGACGCTGCTAAAGCTGCTTAATCAGCCAAACGGTAAGGAGTTAAGGTGGAAAAACCTATAGTTCTGGGCACCCTGGGTACCGTTTATGGCATCAAGGGTTGGCTTAAAGTGAACTCCTTCACCGATGTTGCCGAAGCGATTTTCGATTACAACCCCTGGCTGATTAGTCAGAACGGGGTGTGGCGTGAACTCAAGGTCTCGGCCTGGAAGCGTCACAACAAGGGTCTGATCTGCAAACTCGATGGTATCGATGTGCGCGAAGATGCCCTGGCATTGACCAATGTCGAGATTGGCGTACCCGCCGATCTATTGCCTGCGTTGCCTGAAGGTGAGTTCTACTGGCGTGACCTGATTGGTTGCTCCGTGATGACCACCAAGGGATACGACCTGGGCAAGGTGACCGAATTGATGGAAACCGGCTCCAACGATGTGTTGGTGGTTGAGGCCAATGTAAAAGATGCCTTTGGTGCAAAGGAGCGGTTGATTCCGTTCCTGGAAGAGCAGGTGATCAAGAATATTGATCTGACTGCTCGAACAATCGAAGTTGATTGGGATCCTGGTTTCTAGTTTCCCGCGCTAACACGGGTGCCGGAGGTTTCTTATGTGGATTGGGGTGATTAGCCTCTTCCCTGAAATGTTCCGAGCCATTACCGAGCACGGGGTAACGGGTCGGGCCGTCAAGAGTGGCCTGCTGCAGATTGAGTGCTGGAACCCCCGGGAGTTTACCCACGATAAACACCGTACGGTCGATGATCGTCCTTATGGTGGTGGGCCCGGCATGTTAATGATGGTTCAGCCGCTGCGTGACGCGATTCATGCAGCCAAGCAAGCGGCGGGAGACGGGGCGAAAGTCATCTATCTCTCCCCTCAGGGACGCAAGCTGACTCAAGCGGGCGTAACCGAGCTGGCGACGAATCAGAAACTGATTCTGGTAGCCGGTCGATACGAAGGTATCGATGAACGCGTGATACAAACCGAAGTCGACGAAGAGTGGTCTATCGGGGATTACGTGTTAAGTGGTGGCGAGTTGCCTGCCATGACCCTGATCGATGCGGTTTCGCGTCTGGTCCCCGGGGTCTTGGGTGATCAGGCCAGTGCCGAGCAGGACTCCTTCACGGATGGCTTGCTGGATCATCCCCACTACACTCGGCCAGAGGTGTTGGATGGATTGGCAGTGCCCGAGGCGCTGACAAGCGGCAATCACGAAGTGATTCGACGCTGGCGTCTCAAGCAATCGCTCGGACGAACCTGGCAAAGAAGGCCGGAACTTATTAACAACCTAGCTCTGACTGACGAGCAAGAATCACTTCTTGCCGAGTATGTCCGCGAAGTGCGTGACAGCGTTAAGTAGAGTTTTCAGTTTATCCTAGGTAAGGAAAGACAATGAGCAAGATTATTCAGCAGCTTGAACAAGAGCAACTGCGTACCGACATCCCGGCTTTTGCCCAGGGCGACACCGTACGTGTTCAAGTGCGTGTTAAAGAAGGTGGCAAAGAGCGTCTGCAGGCTTTCGAAGGCATCGTTATTGCCAAGCGTAACCGCGGTCTGCACTCTGCTTTCACCGTTCGCAAGATCTCCAACGGCGAAGGTGTTGAGCGTGTATTCCAGACTCACTCTCCGCTGATCCACAGTGTAGAACTGAAGCGTCGTGGTGATGTTCGCCGCGCCAAACTGTACTACCTGCGCAACCTGTCCGGTAAAGCTGCTCGTATCAAAGAGAAGCTCAACTAATTCGATTCGAATTAGTGTCGATATGTCGGCAAATAGCTCGACAGGTAGTGAAAAGGCTCGCCAATGGCGAGCCTTTTTTGTATCAGGTTCTTGGGTTGAGTCGCTATTGGATGACGCGTACCACCGAGTTGTCGCGCCCGAAGGGGCCTGGCACATAGTCATCCGCTTCCCAGTCATTCTCGTAGAGGGTTTCCCCTGCCGGCGTGATGAGCTGGTAGCAATATTCGAAGTAACCCGGGCCGTTGGTCGGTAGATTGAGGGTGGCTTTGAACTCGCCGCTCTTCATGCGTTTCAACTCGACCGGTTGCCACTGGGTGAACTCGCCGATCAGCATCACCTGCTCCGCGCCTGCGGCAGCCTCTTTCTCTACGGCAAAGGTCACCTTGACCTCGGGCTTGGACTTCAAAAACTGTTTTATCAGTGGCATGACGCCTCCTTGTCTGTGAGTTAAAAATGGCTACTGACTATTTTTATACCACCATATGACAAAGATGTTGATAAGGCAGATCAAGTCGGCAAGGCAAAATAGCGTTGCAGCAGGCTGTGGGTGAAGTCGATCTTGAGATAGAAGCCGCGGGGCAGGGTCATGATGGGTTGACCATCGCGGCCGATGGCGCGAGTCAGCGCCTTGTTGTTGGCAGCCTTGGGCCGCAGTTGCATCACCTGACCGTGGCGCGCGCTGATCTGCTCCACTTCTCCCAGCACTATCATGTCCATCAGCTCTTCCCAGTCCTGGCGCAGAAGCCGATCCTCTTCTTCATTCGGGCTCCACATCAGCGGCATGCCTACCCGCCGCTCGCCAACCGGGATCTCGCGGCTGCCTTCCACCGGGATCCACAGTACCCGGGAGAGCTTGTTGCGCACGTTGGACTCCTCCCAGCGTTGACCGCTGACACCGATCAGTGGGGCAACGCAGACGAAGGTGGTCTCCAGCGGTTTGCCCTGAGGATCGATGGGGATCGTCTTGAGCTCGATGCCGAGATCCGGGAAGTCCTGCTCCGGCCTGCTCCCTGCGCTGGCCCCCAGTTGCAGCTCGATCAACTGACCGACCCACCCCTTGTCACGGCGCAGATCGTTGGGCACGGCGACGCCAGCTTCTGCGGCCAGTTGTGCCAACGTGAAGCCAGCCATGGCGTAGGCCCGGCTCAATAACTCCTGTTCGGATTGAGGATTGCTTGGCATGTTTGGCTCCATCTTGCTCGCCATAGTCTAACAGGGGAGGATCCTGAGATGGATCGCTGTTTTTATAACCGATCCAGAGTGGATAAGATCAAATACCGAGAATCTGGGGGTTGTTGGCTCATCACAATGATTTTAAAGGGTTTTATATATTTTATCGAGTGGCGATCCTGGCACTGCTTGAGCTCTAAATAGTTGTCCAAGGGTTTGTGCATGATGTTACACACAGTTATCCACAGAAATCTTGGATAAGTGGATGAAAGTGGGATGAGTCTCTGAGATGTTACAAAAAATTGTGAATGCAACCCCATTTTTACCCTGCTAACCGAGTAGATACTGTGCCACACCTGTGGATAATTTGGTCGTGGTGGATCTTTGAACAGTTGAACTTGTTCACAATCAGGATCGTGGATCCTGCATGGATGATGCGAGGGATCAAACGCAGGTTTTTATAGTTTAAGTCTATGTATATTAATTGTTTTTTTGTATTTCCATGGCGTGGTGGAACAGGCTGGCGCTTTTTTGTTATCGTCAAAAAGTACTGTATATACCCGTTTGCTAACAGCTTTATGCACAGTCTGGGTGGGCAACTTGGGCGGGAGGATCGTTGAATTTGTTTATAACTATGTTTGAAATGGAAAGTTATTCATGAAACAGGGGATTCACTCCCTGTTTGCTGCCACGGAGTGAATGTGGAACAATCTCCTTATAGATTCAGCCTTTATAAGGTGATCACGTGATTGATGGCGACGGATTTCGTCCCAATGTCGGTATCGTGATCTGTAACCGTGAAGGACAAGTGTTGTGGGCTAAACGCTATGGGCAGCACTCCTGGCAGTTTCCGCAGGGGGGAGTTGATGATGGTGAAACGCCAGAGCAGGCCATGTATCGAGAGCTGTATGAGGAGATTGGCCTCAAGCCCGAAGATGTGACCATTTTGGCCACCAGTCGTAACTGGCTAAAGTATCGTTTACCCAAACGTCTTGTCCGCTGGGACAGTTCACCGGTCTGTATTGGCCAAAAGCAAAAATGGTTCCTGTTACAACTGGGTCAGGGCAGGGAGTCGCGGATCCAGTTCGGCTGTCATGGCCATCCCGAATTTGACGATTGGCGTTGGGTCAGCTTCTGGTACCCGGTACGCCAGGTCGTCTCGTTCAAGCGGGAGGTTTACCGCCGGGTCATGACAGAGTTTGTCCCGCTGGCGATGCCGGTGCCGGCAGTACAGGTCAACAAGAAGGATGGACGGCGTAACCGTCCTCGTTAAGGAGCACTATTAGTTGTTAACGGAGCTGAGACGTATCGTCGAGAGCATGGCCGAGGCTAACACCCTCGAGCAGGCCCTGCAGGCCCTGGTAAGCCAGACCCGGCAGGCCATGGCCGTAGACTGCTGCTCTGTGTACGTCTCGGAACCCGAGATGCGTCGCTATCGCTTGGCTGCCACCGACGGGTTGGCATCCTCTGCGGTCGATAAGGTGACCCTGCCATACGAGCAGGGCATCGTCGGATTAGTGGGCCAGCGAGAAGAGCTGATCAACCTGGCCGATGCCCCCGCTCACCCCAGTTTCAAATTCCTGCCCGATGTTGCCGAAGAGGCGTTCCGCTCCTTCCTTGGCGCCCCCATCATGCACCAGCGTCAGGTGGTCGGCATTCTGGTGGTGCAGCAGAAGGAGAGTCGCCGCTTCGATGAGGGGGAGGAGTCCTTCATGGTCACCCTGGCAGCCCAGCTGGCAGCGCGTATCGCTCAGGCGCAAGCCAAGGGGTGGCTGCAGAAGACCGACTGGAGCAAGCCGCTGCGTGGCATTGCCGGGGCCAGCGGTATTGCCATTGCCAAGGCCTGGGTGTGGCGGCCGCGCAAGGCGCTCTCGTCCATCACCCCGCGCAAGGATGAAGATCATGGGAACCAGCTGGCGCGGCTGGAGCTGGCCGTGGAGGAGGTTCGCCACGATCTGGAGAGTCTGGCGCTGCGTTTTCGCGAGAGTTACAGCCAGGATTCGGTGGCGATCTTCGACATCTACCTCCATCTGCTGAACGATCCCGGCTACATCAAGCCCATTCGCAACAAGGTGAGCAAAGAGCACTGGACGGCCGTGTCGGCGGTCAAGCTCATCAGCGATCGCTTGATCGAGCAGTTCAAGGGGATGAAGGACCCTTACCTGCAGGAGCGCTCCACTGACGTGAAGGATATCGCCCAGCGGCTGATCAGCCGACTGGTGCAAAATGAACCGGAACATATCGCCATCGGCGAACCGGTGGTGCTGGTTGCCGACGAGGTGACCGCCACTATTCTGGCAGAAGTACCTCGCGAGTATTTGACCGGGGTGGTATCGCTCAAAGGGGGCACCAACTCCCATGCCGCCATTTTGGCCCGCGCCATGGGGGTGGCCGCCATCATGGGGGTTGATCTGCCCCTTGGCGACATCGGCGGTCGTATGTTGGTGGTCGATGGCTACAGCGGTGATCTCTTCATCGAACCCAATCAGGTGATCCTGACCGAGTATCGCCAACTGCTCAATGAAGAGCGGGCGCTAGATACGCTGGTGCGCAGCGTCGATAACCTGCCATCCGAAACCGCCGATGGCACCAAGGTCTCTCTGCTGCTCAACGCCGGGCTCAGTGCCGATACCGAGATCTCCCTCAATCAGCTAGCGGACGGGGTCGGTCTCTATCGCACCGAGATCCCCTTCATGCTGCAGGAGAGCTTCCCCTCCGAGTGGGAGCAGACCGCCCGCTATCGTGGCATTCTGGAGACCTACCGCAACCGGCCGGTCTGCATGCGGACGCTGGATGTAGGGGGCGACAAGCCGTTACCCTATTTCCCCATCGTCGAGGAAAATCCCTTCCTTGGCTGGCGGGGGATCCGGATCACCCTGGATCACCCCGAACTGTTTCTGGTGCAGCTCAAGGCGATGCTGCGCGCCAGCGAAGGGCTGGACAATCTGGCCATCATGCTGCCGATGATCAGCAGCGTCAGCGAAATCAAAGCCTCTCGTCGTCTGCTGGATCAGGCGTGGCGGGAAGTGTCGGAAGAGGCGGCCAGCCGTGATGCGGTGATCCGCTACCCCAGCCTCGGGGTGATGATCGAGGTGCCCTCCGCCCTCTTTATCTTGCCGGAGATGGCGCCGCTCATCGACTTCTGGTCGGTGGGCAGCAATGACCTGACCCAGTACCTGCTGGCGGTGGATCGCAACAACTCCCGTGTTGCCAATATCTACGATGCCTTCCATCCTGCGGTGATCCGTGCCCTGCAACAGCTGGTTGATGCCTCCCATCGCTACCAGAAGCCGGTGTCGGTGTGTGGTGAGCTGGCCGGTGATCCGGTCGGTGTGCTGCTGCTGCTGGCCATGGGCTATCGCCGCTTCAGTATGAACACTCACAACATCGCCCGGATCAAGTTCGTGCTGCGTCAATCCA
The DNA here is from genome assembly GCF_000820145.1 of Aeromonas sobria. Classification (GTDB taxonomy): domain Bacteria; phylum Pseudomonadota; class Gammaproteobacteria; order Enterobacterales; family Aeromonadaceae; genus Aeromonas; species Aeromonas sobria. Next base: position 108,557 of record NZ_CDBW01000045.1, read on the forward strand.
CCCTGAGCGAGTTGACCGAACTGATGGCTGATGGCCTCAAACATGACAATCCCCACGTGCTGCGCGGCCTGTTTGCTCGCTATCTGGAGGAGCATGGTTTGGGTGGTTTGCTGCGAGCCGGTCATAAATCGAAACAGAGTGATTGATAATCATGCCTTGTCCCTGCTGACGAATGATCGGAAAATGCGGCTTTTCTTATGACTGGGGCCGCTTATGCAGCACGATGGATATTGGGTTTTCTCGCAGATTGATCCCGTAGCATTCAGTTTGGGACCACTATCGGTACGCTGGTATGGTCTCATGTACCTGTTTGGTTTCGCTTTTGCCATGTGGCTTGCCGGCCGTCGCGCCGATGCACCGAACAGCGGCTGGACCCGTAACGAGGTGTCGGATCTGCTGTTCTACGGCTTCCTCGGGGTGATCCTCGGTGGCCGTGTCGGTTACGTGCTGTTCTACAACTTCGATCTCTTCCTGGCCGATCCCACCTACCTGTTCAAGATCTGGACCGGTGGTATGTCGTTCCACGGTGGTCTGATCGGGGTTATCACCGCGATGATCTGGTTTGCCCACAAGACCAAGCGCCACTTCTTCACCGTGGCCGACTTTGTGGCACCGCTCATTCCGTTTGGTCTCGGCGTTGGCCGGATCGGCAACTTCCTCAACGGCGAGTTGTGGGGGCGGATCACCGATGTGCCTTGGGCCATCATCTTCCCGGAGGCCGGCCCCGAGCCGCGTCACCCTTCCCAGCTCTACCAGTTCGCACTGGAAGGGGTAGTGCTGTTCATCATCCTCAACCTGTTCTGGCGCAAGAACCCGCCGCGCGGCGCCATCTCTGGCATGTTCCTGCTGTTCTACGGCCTGTTCCGCTTCCTGGTGGAGTTTGTGCGCCAGCCGGACAGTCAGCTTGGTCTCTACTTCCAGGAGATCAGCATGGGCCAGATCCTCTCCACCCCGATGATAGTGGTTGGTGCCCTGATGATTTGGGTTGCCTATAAGCGCCCGCAGTTGTTTGGTAATGCCGTCAAGGAGGCGAAATAATGCGAGCTTATCTCGACCTGATGCAGAAGATCCTCGATGAGGGCACCGTCAAGTCAGACCGTACCGGCACCGGTACCGTCTCCCTGTTCGGCCATCAGATGCGCTTCAATCTGGCGGAAGGCTTCCCGCTGGTCACCACCAAGAAGTGCCACCTGCGCTCCATCATTCACGAGCTGCTCTGGTTCCTCAATGGCGATACCAATACCGCCTATCTGAAGGAAAACGGCGTCAGCATCTGGGATGAGTGGGCCGACGAGAATGGCGAGCTGGGGCCGGTTTACGGCGCTCAGTGGCGCTCCTGGCCTGCAGCCGACGGCTCTGTCATCGACCAGATCCAGAAAGCGGTGGATGACATCAAGCACAACCCGGATTCGCGTCGCATCATCGTCTCAGCCTGGAACGTGGGCGAGCTGGACAAGATGGCGCTGGCCCCATGCCACGCCTTCTTCCAGTTCTACGTGGCGGATGGCAAGCTCTCCTGCCAGCTCTACCAGCGCAGCTGTGATGTCTTCCTCGGCTTGCCGTTCAACATCGCCAGCTACGCCCTGCTGACCCACATGATGGCCCAGCAGTGCAACCTGGAAGTGGGTGACTTCGTCTGGACCGGCGGTGATGTGCACCTCTACTCCAACCACATGGAGCAGACTGCGCTGCAGCTCGCGCGCGAGCCGCGTCCGTTGCCGCAACTGGTGATAAAGCGCAAACCTGACTCCATCTTCGACTACAAGTTCGAGGATTTCGAGATCGAGGGTTATGACCCTCACCCCGGGATCAGGGCGCCCGTCGCCATCTGATCGAAAGGCGCCTCAGGGCGCCTTTTTTATGCAGCTGAATAATTGAAAATTCACTTTATTGATTAATAAGACGGTAGTCAGAGACGAGGCGAAAACCTGCCTATAGCAGGTATGTTCTGTTTTGCCTTCGGTTTTTTCGTTGTGTTGAGCAGCAAGAAACGATTTTTCATTGGTTGTTGCAGGATATAGACTCAAATCAAAGCAATACGGTGGAAAATTTAACCATGAGTGACGTAATCAAAAAGTTCTTGAAGCTGGAGGCTGCCTCCGGAATTATTTTGATCATGGCGGCCATGTTGGCAATGATTTTAGCCAATACCGCGCTTGCTGGCGGGTATCAGGCGTTTCTCGACACGCCGGTGCAGGTGCGTATCGCGGCTCTCGACATCAACAAGCCGCTGCTGCTGTGGATCAACGATGGCTTTATGGCGATCTTCTTCCTGCTGGTTGGTCTGGAAGTGAAGCGTGAAATGCTGGAAGGGGCGCTCTCCACCCGGGTTCAGGCGACCTTCCCAGCCATCGCGGCGGTGGGCGGCATGCTGGCTCCGGCCTTGATCTACGCCTTTTTCAACTATTCGGACGACGTGGCGCGCGCTGGCTGGGCGATTCCGGCTGCGACCGATATCGCCTTTGCCCTCGGGGTGATGGCGCTGCTCGGCAAGCGGGTGCCGGTGAGCCTCAAGGTGTTCCTGCTGGCGCTGGCCATCATGGATGACCTCGGTGTCATCATCATCATCGCGCTCTTCTATACCCAGCAGCTGTCGCTGGAGGCGCTGGCCATCGGTATTCTGGCAACCCTCACCCTGTTTTGGATGAATCGCCGCGGTGAGGATCGGATCAGCCTCTACATGTTGGTCGGTCTGGTGCTCTGGGTGGCTGTACTCAAGTCTGGCGTCCATGCGACCCTGGCGGGTGTGGTGGTTGGCTTTATGGTTCCGCTTAACGGCAAGCGTTACGCTTCGCCGCTCAAGTATCTGGAGCATCAGCTGCATCCCTGGAGTGCCTATCTGATCCTGCCGCTGTTTGCTTTTGCCAACGCCGGGGTATCGCTGGAGGGGATTGGTCTGTCAGCGCTGATGAGTCCGGTTCCGATGGGGATCATGCTGGGGCTGTTTATCGGCAAGCCGCTCGGGGTGTTCACCATCAGCTGGCTGTCGGTCAAGCTGGGCATCGCCCAGTTGCCGCCCGGGGTCAACTTCAAGCAGATTTTTGCGGTCAGCATCCTCTGTGGCATCGGGTTCACCATGTCGATGTTTATCGCGTCGCTTGCCTTCGAGCACGGTGGGCTGGATTACGGCAGCTACTCTCGCCTCGGGATCCTGGTGGGCTCCACCATGGCGGCGGTAGTCGGCTATCTGGCCTTGCGCATGGCCCTTCCCAAGGGTGAAGGGGAACAGAGTACGGAGGGACTATGAAGCTACATACAGGGTTGTTGATGCTGTTGCTGACCCCCGCGGCCTGGGCCGGCGGGCTGGAGGATTGCAAGCAGGACGCCGCCTCGGCGAACTGCTCTGCCTATCTGAATGGAGTGGTAGACAGTGCCCTGCTGCTGGGGGACAAGCAGGCCAAGGCTCGCTTTGGCGAGACCTTTTCCGAGCGGGCACTGAGCAGTCGGGCTGGCGAGATGGTCAAACATTCCAACAAACGCTATTGCGCCGAGCGAATGCCGGACAAAGTACGCCTAAAGGCCAGCCTGATGGAGCAGTTTGGCGCGAACAAGGTTGACTCGGTCAGCGACATGTATGACATTCTGGCGGTTGAACTCAGCTGCTACCGGAGTCCGCGAACAGCGGGAACCCCATCGGATGTCACACCTTAACTACAACCATCTCTACTATTTTTGGATGACTCAGAAGAAGGGCTCCGTTACCCAGGCAGCGGAAGCCCTTTTTTTGACCCCGCAAACCGTCACCGGTCAGATCAAGCTGCTGGAGCAGCGGCTCGGTGGCAAGTTGCTCAAGCGCAAGGGGCGATCACTAGAGGCGACCGAGCTCGGTCAGCTGGTGTTTCGCTATGCCGACAAGATGTTCAGCCTCTCCTACGAGATGCTCGATATCGTCAACTACCGCAAGGAGAGCCAGATCCTGTTCGATGTCGGCATCGCCGATGCCCTCTCCAAGCGCCTTGCCAGCCGCGTGCTGCTCTCCGTTATCCCCAACGATGGCTCCATCCACCTGCGCTGCTTCGAATCGACTCACGAGCTGCTGCTGGAACAGCTGAGCGAGCACAAGCTCGACATGATCCTCTCCGACTGTCCGGTGGACTCCAGCCAGCATGCGGGGTTGCTCTCCAAGCGATTGGGGGGCTGTGGCGTCAGCTTCTTCTGTAAGGCACCATTGCCCGAGAAGCCTTTTCCTGCCTGTCTAGAGGAGCGCAAACTGCTGATCCCCGGTCGCCGTACCGCCATGGGGCGCCAGTTGACCCAGTGGTTCGAGCAGCAGGGGGTGTCACCCAGCATCCTCGGTGAGTTTGACGATGCGGCCTTGATGAAGGCCTTTGGTTTCTTCAATCAAGGGATTTTTATGGCTCCCACCATCTATCGGGAGGAGATCCTGGAAGGGGAAGGTGTCATGTTAATCGGTGAAACCCTGGATTTGATGGAAGAGTACTACGTTATCTTCGCCGAGCGGATGATCCAGCACCCGGCGGTTAAACGGGTGTGCGAGAGTGACTTTACCTTCCTGTTTGCCGGGCAGGAGAACTTCTCGACCATTCAGCCAACGACCCTGTCGTTTTAAAACGATGCGTCAGCACGTATCATTGACGATAAGCGGCAGAGGAGAGATGTGATGCAACTTGAAGAGATGGAGGCCAATGCGAGTCAAGCGGTGGCCTTGCTCAAGGCGCTGGCCAATGAACGGCGGCTGTTTATCTTGTGCCAATTGCTGGCGCGGGAGCTATCGGTGGGGGAGCTCAACGAGCGGTTGGGATTGAGTCAGTCTGCCTTGTCACAGCATCTGGCATTGCTGCGGCGGGATGAGCTGGTGACGACGCGTAAAGAGGCCCAGACGGTCTACTATTCGCTGCGCAGCCATGAGGTGCGTGAGGTGATCGGTTTGCTGCATCGACTTTATTGCAGCGCAGATAAATAAAAAACCGGCACGAAGGCCGGTTTTTTTAGCGTAAGTCAGCCGAGGCTGATTAAGCCATAGCTTTGATCTGGGCAGACAGGCGGCTCTTGTGACGAGCAGCTTTGTTCTTGTGGATCAGGCCTTTAGTAGCCATGCGATCCATGATCGGCTGAGCGGTAGCAAAAGCAGCTACGGCGGCAGCTTTGTCGCCAGAAGCGATTGCAGCAATTACTTTCTTCAGATAGGTACGGGTCATTGAACGACGGCTGGCGTTGTGTTGACGACGTTTCTCTGACTGAATCGCGCGCTTCTTAGCAGATTTGATGTTAGCCAAGGTAAAACTCCTAAAACTGTCTTAGCGAGTGTATTGAAAAGGCCCGGAAATATGCCTTCTCAACCACATAATGTCAAATGATTTGTGCAAATAAACACCGCCTCCCGGTGGTGTGTCAGTTGGGAGGCGGTTAAACTGTCGGCCGATTCTAGCAGCATTCTTTTCATTCTGACAGTTCCAGAGGCCTCGTCTTGAGTAAGAAATTGATCAAATCCGGCATGATAGTGTCCGGAATGACCCTAGTGTCCCGTGTAATGGGCTTGGTTCGTGATGTTGTCATCGCCAATCTGCTCGGTGCAGGTGTGGCCGCCGATGTCTTCTTCTTTGCCAATCGCATCCCCAACTTTTTGCGCCGATTGTTCGCTGAAGGTGCTTTCAACCAGGCTTTTGTCCCCGTGATGACGGAGTACAAGAAAAATGGCGACGAGCGCGAAGTGCGTGAATTGCTGGCTGCGGTGGCGGGTACGCTGGGGGGCATAGTGACGGTGGTCACCCTGCTCGGGGTGCTGGGTTCGGGTGTGCTGACTGCACTGTTTGGCTGGGGCTGGTTCTGGGACTGGCTGCATGGCGGGCCCGCTGCCGAGAAGTTCGAGCTGGCCAGCCTGATGCTCAAAATTACCTTCCCCTATCTCTGGTTCATCACCTTTACCGCCATGGCGGGGGCCATCCTCAACACTTTCGGCCGCTTCGGGGTCTCCTCGTTCACGCCGGTGTTTCTCAATCTCACCATGATTGCGGCAGCCTGGTGGATAGCGCCCCTGATGGAGCGGCCAGAGATAGCCCTCGCCATCGGTGTCTTTCTGGGTGGTCTGGTGCAGTTCCTGTTCCAGTATCCCTTCCTGCGCCAGATCAACATGCTGGTATGGCCCAAGTGGGGTTGGCATCACCCCGGGGTGGTGAAAATTCGCACCCTGATGATCCCGGCGCTGTTTGGCGTCTCGGTCAGTCAGATCAACTTGCTGATCAACACCATGCTGGCTTCCTTCCTCGCCACCGGCGCCATCAGCTATCTCTATTACTCGGATCGCCTGCTGGAGTTTCCCCTCGGCCTGTTTGCGGTTGCGATCAGTACCGTGATCCTGCCTGCGCTGGCCAAGAAGCATGTGGATGCTGATCCGGCCGACTTCTCCCGCACCATGGATTGGGGCGTGCGGATGGTGATGTTGCTTGGATTGCCTGCCATGGTCGGCATCGCGGTGCTGCGCGAGCCCATTCTGCGGGTGCTGTTCATGCGCGGTGAGTTCGGCATGCATGAGGTTGCCATGTCCAGCGCCAGCTTGCTGGCCTCCACCACCGGTCTGCTCTCCCTGATGCTGATCAAGGTGCTGGCACCGGGCTATTACGCCCGTCAGGATACCCGAACGCCGGTGCGGATCGGGGTGATGTCGATGATCGCCAACATGGTGTGCAACATCGCATTCATCTTTCCGCTCGGTTATGTGGGGCTGGCGCTGTCGACCGCCTGCTCCGGTACCCTGAATGCGGCACTGCTGTTCAAGGGGTTGTATCAGCAAGATGTTTACCGTCCTTCCCGCAATACCGGGGTGTTCTGTCTCAAGTTGCTGGTAGCTACGGTATTGATGGGGGGGCTGCTTGGCTATCTGTCGCCGGATCTCGCCCAGTGGGGGGCGTGGAGCATGGGCAAGGCCAGTTTGCAGCTGACCATGCTGCTGGTGCTGGGGGCTGGGCTCTATGCCGCTGTGCTGCTGGTGCTGGGTGTTAGACCACGACATCTTAAAGCTGGTCAGCAGTAGCAGTAGCCCTGGGGGCGATGCGGGAATGTGTCACTGGTGCGCGCTATTTGCTCCAGATAGCTGAAATAGGACCATGAGGGCTGACCCTGCCTGCTGCCTGTTATATAATCCGCCGATTTCCATGGCAGCAACGCACAAGGCACTGATGGAGCTTATTCGCGGCATTCACAATCTCAAACCCCGCCACCGGGGATGTGTATTGACCATTGGCAACTTTGATGGGGTTCATCAGGGTCACCATGCGGTATTGGCACGTCTCAAGGCGAAAGCGGCCCGACTGGGATTGCCTGCCTGTGTCATGTTGTTCGAACCGCAGCCGCTGGAGCTGTTCGCCGGTAGTGATGCGCCAGCTCGCCTTAGCCGGTTGCGAGAGAAGTATGAGGCACTGCAAGGGCTGGATATTGACCGGCTGCTCTGCGTGCGTTTTAGCCAGCGCTTTGCCGAGCAGGCTGCCTCGACCTTCATCGAGCAGTTGTTGGTGGAGAAGCTCGGGGTGCGCTATCTGGTGGTCGGCGACGATTTTCGTTTCGGCAAGGGGCGGCAAGGGGACTTCCACCTGCTGGAGGAGGCGGGTCATCGCTTCGGGTTCGAGGTGATCAGTACCCAGAGCTTCCAGCTCGAACGGCAGCGGGTCAGCAGCACACTCGTACGCGAGGCGCTCAAAGCGGGCCGGATGGCGGAAGTGGAGCTGATGCTCGGCCGCCCCTATACCATCAGCGGCCGGGTGGCCCACGGCGACAAGCTGGGGCGCACCATAGGTTTTCCCACCGCCAATCTGGCCCTCAAGCGCCAGGTGATCCCGGTCGGTGGCGTGTTTGCGGTGGAAGTGATATGTTCCGGCAAGACCTTCCCCGGTGTAGCCAATGTGGGTGTACGGCCGACCTTGAGCGGTACACAAGCCAGATTGGAAGTACATCTATTTGATTTTTCTGGTGATCTATATGGTCAACAGGTCAAGGTGCTGCTTCGCCACAAGCTGCGCGAAGAGCAGAAGTTTGCCTCTTTCACTGCCTTGAAAGAGCAGATCGAACGAGATGCCCTGGCAGCCCGAGCCTGGTTCGGGCTGCCACAATTCAATTTACCCAGCACTCTTTTAGAAAAGAAGGGAACCCAGGACTGATGAGCGACTATAAACACACCCTGAATCTGCCGGAAACCGAGTTTCCGATGCGTGGCGATCTGGCCAAGCGCGAACCCAACATGCTGAAACGTTGGTACGATCAGGATCTCTACGGCGCTATTCGCCGCGCCAAAGCGGGCAAGCCTTCTTTCATTTTGCATGACGGCCCCCCCTATGCGAACGGCAATATTCACATCGGTCACTCGGTCAACAAGATCCTCAAAGACATCATCATCAAGTCCAAGGGCCTCTCCGGTTTCGACTCCCCCTATGTACCGGGTTGGGATTGCCACGGTCTGCCCATCGAGCTGAAAGTAGAAGGCATGGTTGGCAAGCCAGGTGTGAAAGTCTCCGCTGCCGAATTTCGCGCCGAGTGCCGCAAGTACGCCAAGACCCAGATCGACGCGCAAAAGACCGACTTCATCCGTCTGGGTGTGCTGGGTGACTGGGACAATCCCTACCTGACCATGGATTTTGGCACCGAAGCCAACATCATCCGCTCCATGGCCAAGATCGTTGAAAATGGCCACCTGCACAAAGGCTCCAAGCCGGTGCACTGGTGTACCGACTGTGGCTCTGCGCTGGCTGAAGCTGAAGTGGAGTACTACGACAAGAACTCCCCCTCCATCGACGTGCGCTTCAAAGCCGTTGACGAGACGACCGTGGCCGCCAAATTTGATTGCGCCGAAGGCCACAACGGCAAGGGCCCGATCTCTGCGGTGATCTGGACCACTACCCCGTGGACCCTGCCAGCCAACCGTGCCATTGCCATGCACGCCGATCTCGACTATGCGCTGGTGCAGGTCGAAGGGGAGCACCCGGAGCGTCTGATCCTGGCCGCTGAACTGGTCAAGGATGTGATGGATCGTGCCGGTATCGAGCGCTTCCATAACCTGGGTTATGCCAAGGGTGCTGCGCTTGAGCTGCTGCGCTTCAACCACCCCTTCTACAGCTTCGATGTGCCGGTGGTGCTGGGTGACCACGTCACCCTGGATGCCGGTACTGGCGCCGTGCACACCGCCCCTGGCCATGGTCAGGAAGACTTCGTGGTTGGCCAGAAGTACGGTCTGGAAGTGGCTAACCCGGTTGGCAGCAACGGCGTTTATCTGCCGGATACCGAACTGTTTGCCGGCCAGCATGTATTCAAGGCCAACGCCTCAGTGGTCGAAGTGTTGACCGAGCGCGGTGCTCTGCTGCATCACAAGGTATTCAACCATTCCTACCCGCACTGCTGGCGCCACAAGACCCCGATCATCTTCCGTGCCACTCCGCAGTGGTTCATCAGCATGGAGCAGAAAGGTCTGCGCCAGCGCGCGCTGGAAGAGATCGAGCGTATCGAGACCGATGGCCTCAACAGCGAGCTCAAGCAAAGTGGTTGGGTTCCGGCTTGGGGTAAAAACCGTATCCAGGCGATGGTCGAGAACCGCCCGGATTGGTGTATCTCCCGTCAGCGTACCTGGGGCGTGCCTATTTCGCTGTTTGTCCACAAAGATACTCAGGCGTTGCACCCCGAATCCGTGCGCCTGATGCACGAAGTGGCCAAGCGAGTCGAGCAGTCCGGGATCCAGGCATGGTGGGATCTGGACAAGGCCGAGCTGCTGGGCAGCGATGCCGACATGTACGACAAGGTGCCTGACACCCTGGACGTCTGGTTCGACTCAGGTTCCACTCACTCCTCCGTGGTGGATGCGCGTCCCGAGTTCAACGGCAAGTCAGCAGATCTCTATCTGGAAGGTTCTGACCAGCACCGTGGCTGGTTCATGTCCTCCCTGATGATCGGCGTGGCGATGAAAAACAAGGCGCCTTACAACCAGGTGCTGACCCACGGCTTCACCGTGGATGGCCAGGGTCGCAAGATGTCCAAGTCCATCGGTAACGTGGTCAGCCCGCAGGACGTGATGAACAAGCTGGGTGCCGATATCCTGCGTCTGTGGGTAGCGAGCACTGACTACACCGGCGAGATGACCGTCTCTGACGAGATCCTCAAACGCTCTGCCGATGCCTATCGTCGCATCCGCAACACTGCCCGCTTCCTGCTGGCTAACCTGAACGGCTTCAATCCGGCGACCGACATGGTGGCGCCTGCCGACATGGTAGTGGTGGATCGCTGGGCTGTGGGTCGTGCCAAAGCGGTGCAGGCCGAGATCATGGCGGCATTCGACGAGTACAACTTCCACGGTGTGACCCAGAAGCTGATGCAGTTCTGCTCCATCGAGATGGGCTCCTTCTATCTGGATGTGATCAAGGATCGTCAGTACACCGCTAAGGCTGACAGCCTGGCCCGTCGCTCCTGCCAGACTGCCCTTTATCACATCGTTGAGGCCATGGTGCGCTGGATGGCACCGATCATGAGCTTCACCGCTGACGAGATCTGGGCACTGCTGCCGGGTGAGCGCGGCGAGTTCGTCTTCACCGAAGAGTGGTATGACGGCCTGTTCGGGCTGGCTGCGGGTGAAACCCTCAACGACGATTTCTGGGCCGAGATCCTCACTGTACGCGGTGAAGTGAACAAGGCGCTGGAAGTGGCCCGTGGCGAGAAGCGTATCGGTGGCTCCCTGCAGGCCGAGTTGACCTTGTTCGCCAAACCGGAGCTGGCTGCGCGCCTGAACGCCCTGGCCGATGAGCTGCGCTTCGTGCTGCTCACTTCCAAGGCCAGGGTGGTGGTGGCTGACACTGCGCCTGAGGGCTCTGTGGCGACCGAGCGTGATGACCTGTGGCTCTGCGTCGCCCAGTCTGCTGCCGCCAAGTGCGACCGCTGCTGGCACCATGTGGAAGACGTGGGCACCATCGCCGGTCACGAAGAGATCTGCGGTCGCTGTGTGACCAACGTTGAGGGTGACGGCGAAACTCGTCAATTTGCCTGATGAACATGACTCACAACGCGATGCATAACAAAACCGGCCTGCGTTGGCTGTGGCTGGCGGTGCTGGCCTTTGTACTGGACCAGGCGAGCAAGCTCGCCGTGGTCAAGTTGCTGCCATTTGGTTACCCGGGGGTGGAGATCACCCCCTTTTTCAATCTGGTCCATGTCTACAACAAGGGCGCTGCATTCAGCTTTCTGGCTGATCAGGGGGGCTGGCAGCGCTGGTTCTTCGCCGTGCTGGCGTTTGCCATCTGTGGTCTGCTGATCCACTGGCTGCGCAAGCAGTCGGTGACCCAGCGTTGGAGCGGCATCGCCTATTCCCTGATCATCGGTGGCGCCCTTGGCAACGTCTTTGATCGGTTGGTGCTGGGCCATGTGGTTGATTTCCTCGACTTTTACTGGCAGCGTTCCCACTGGCCAGCGTTCAATCTGGCTGACAGCTTCATCTTTATCGGGGCTGCCATGATAGTGCTGGAAGGCTTCCGCTCCGAGAAGAAGGAGGTGGCATGAGTCAGCCTATCGCCGCTGAGATTACAGCCAACAGCAGCGTGCTGTTCCACTTCTCCATCAAGCTGGAAGATGGTTCGGTGGCCGACAGCACTGCGCTGCAGGGCAAACCGGCTCGTTTGCGGATGGGGGATGGTAGCTTGACGCCCACCTTCGAGCAGTGCCTGCTGGGCCTCTGCGAAGGGGAGAGCAAGAGCTTTACGCTGGCGCCCGAGCAGGCGTTCGGCCTCTCCAATCCCGACAACATCTACCATCTCGACCGCGCCAAGTTTGGCGCTGATGTGGAGCCCAAAGTCGGCACCATCATCCTGTTCGATCAGCCCAATGGCAGCGAGCTGCCGGGCATCATCCGGGCGGTGGCAGGGATGTCGGTGACGGTCGATTTCAACCACCCTCTGGCCGGGCATACCGTCACCTTCGAGGTGGAGATCCTGAGCGTTGATGACGAGGAGAAGGTGCACTAATGGATATTCTGCTCGCTAACCCTCGTGGTTTCTGCGCTGGTGTTGATCGTGCCATCAGCATTGTCGAGAGCGCGCTGGAGAAGTTCGGTGCCCCCATCTATGTCCGTCATGAAGTGGTGCATAACCGCTATGTGGTGAACAAGTTGAAGGATGCGGGGGCGGTCTTCGTCGAGGAGCTCGATGAGGTGCCGGACGACAGTATCGTCATCTTCTCCGCTCACGGCGTGGCCAAGTCGGTGCGCGAGATGGCCAAGTCCCGTGCCCTCAAGGTATTCGATGCCACCTGTCCGCTGGTGACCAAGGTGCATATGGAGGTCCATCGCGCCAGCCGCAAGGGCTCCGAGGCTGTGCTTATCGGTCACGCCGGTCACCCTGAAGTGATCGGCACCATGGGGCAGTACGAGAATCGTGAAGGCGGCATGTATCTGGTGGAGACACCGGAAGATGTGGCCAAGCTCAAGGTGAAGAATCCGGATGATCTCTGCTTTGTCACTCAAACCACCCTGAGCGTGGATGAGACCTCGGACGTGATCGATGCGCTGCGCCAGCACTTCCCCAAGATCCAGGGGCCGCGCAAGGATGACATCTGCTACGCCACCCAGAACCGTCAGGATGCGGTGCGGGAGATGGCTGGACTGGTGGATGTGATGCTGGTAGTCGGTTCTCGCAACTCTTCCAACTCCAACCGGCTGCGCGAGCTGTCCGAGAAGGTGGGCACCACAGCCTATTTGATCGATGATGCCACCATGATTGAGGCTGCTTGGCTCACCGGCATTAACGCCATCGGCGTGACGGCGGGGGCCTCTGCACCAGATGTGCTGGTGCAGCAGGTTATCACCCGTTTGCGTGAGCTGGGTGGCAAAGCGGTGGCCGAGCATCCAGGTCGTGAAGAGAATGTGGTATTTGAGGTTCCTCCCGAACTTAGAATAATTTGAGTGCAGCCAGGAAGGCTTAAGAATAAAGTGCAATGATGATGACGCCGGGTTTGTTCTAGAGACAGGCTCGGCGTTAAACTTATAGAGCAGTCAGTCACCAAGGATGGGATATGATTGGATACTTTCGTGGTTTTTCTCTTATTGAGCTGATGATTGTCGTCGCCATCGTGGCGATTCTCGGCACCATCGCTTACCCCTCTTATCAGCAATACGTGCTGAACACTAATCGTGTCGAAGCGAAAGCCATGCTGCTCAATGCAGCTAATCGACAAGAAACCTACTTTATGGATTTCAATCAGTACGCTTCCTCTGCTACCGCGTTGGGTATGAGTGCTGCATCTGATACGGGGCTCTACCAACTCGCCATCACTGTATCAGGCAATTCCTATACCTTGTCAGCTACCGCGAAAGCTGCGACAGCGCAGGCCAAGGATACCGACTGCACGGTTTTTTCCATCAATCAGCTTGGTGTCAAGAGCGCCTCCGGTGCAGCTAGCAGTAGCTGCTGGGACTAGCGTATGGCCATTCATCACCCATTACATAACAAAGGATTCAGCCTGCTGGAGGTGATGATCACTGCGGTCATCCTGTCCCTCGGGCTGCTCGGCCTGGTTGCCTTGCAGACCCATTCCAAATTTGCCAGTTATGAGGCTCGCCAGCGTACTATCGCCAGCTGGCTGGCTAACGATATGGTTGAGCGGGTACGGATAAATCGTGATAGCTGGAGCGCATCCGGTGCCGTAACCGTCAATCTTGCTGCCAATCTGCCACGCCCAACTTGTGCTTTGGCTGATGGCACTATCAGTGGCTGTAGTGCTGCCGATTTACGTGCTGCCGACCTTCACTATTGGCAGCAAGCCTTGCTTGGGGTCAGTGTTTCGGGGGCGGCATCCTCGTTGAACTCTCCGGTAGGTTGTGTAGTGCGGCGCGCCAATAATGTATTGGCTGTCGGGATATTCTGGGCTGGCAAGCAAGCTCTATCCGATGGCGGGGGAGCCGGTACGGCTGCGACGTTGATCAATGAGTGTCAGTTATCTACAACAATCGATGCAGCGAGGCGCCAGTTTATTCTGACGACCACGCTATGAAATCTCACGGTTTCACTCTGGTTGAATGGCTTATCGCCATGACGATGGGACTGTTCTTATTGGCGGGAGTTTTTTCGGTCTTTGTAATATCTCGCTCAAGCTCTGAAGATGCATTTGATCAGAGTGAATTACAGGAAAATGGTCGACTGGCTATTCGACTGATTAGCCAGGATATCAAATGGGCGGGTTTCTTTGGTGCCCATACAGGTCAGTCCACCCAAGTTGGTCCATCACTTTCGCTCAGTGCTGGCAGTACCATTTTATCAACCAGTGATTGTCTGGATGAGCGCTCTGTAGGTAGTTTGCCATCAAATGCTGGCCCCGCCAGAGGACTGTGGGTGAGTCGGGTGTCAGCATCTAAAGGGCTTGCCGGGTTCGCTTGTATTCTGGTGGCTGACCGGGTGGCAAATACGGATGTAATCAGTATCAAACGGTTGGTCGGTCGACCTATTCCTGCGACAGAAAGTTTGGATGCAAATCGTTTTTATATGGCGACCAATAGTCAAGAGGCGAGAGTCATCAAGGGGAGTGAAACCAGACCACTCTTTGGGGCCAATAATGAAAGCCAGACTTGGGAATATCAGCACTATATCTATTATTTGTCACAAGATAATGGCGTTCCGGTGCTGCGCAAGCGCTACCTGACCGCCGATGGTGGATCTTCCCTGATCGGTGGCGCAATGGCTGAAGGGGTGGAGCATATGGTGTTGATGTTCGGCGTCGATGATTCAGTGATCCCCGATGGGCGTATTGATAGATATATGTCAGCAGACCAGATGACCACCCCGCGCTGGAATGAAGGACGTGTATTAGGTGTTCGGCTTTTTATATTAATCAGAGCAGCGAAAGAATCAGCACGTTACAAAAATAACAATACCTATCAACTTGGTAATCTGCCACCAATCACAGGCAATGGCGATGGCTATCGCCGCCTGCTGTTGGAAAGCAGTATTGCATTGCGTAACCAGCAAATTGTGACCCGGAGTGGAACATGAGATCGTTTCAACAACAGCAGGGTATTGCGTTGATAGTCGCGCTGGTCATTCTGGTTCCCTTGACCTTGATTGCAGTGGTGGTCATGCAGTCCAGTGGTATGAGCCTGAAAATGGCCGGTTCCGGTGCCACTCTGCAGCGAGCGGAACACGAGGTTGAAGGAACCTTGGAATCAGCATTGGGAGAGGCGGGTCTGTCAGCACAAATTGCAACGCAGGCGATAGGTGTTTCAGCGGCAATTGGCACAATAACCCCAACCACGACCCTCACAATCAACACCGAAAGTGTATGCAAGCGGAAATTTGAAGCCAGTAGCCAGAATGTGACGCCGGCCTGTCGTTATGCTGAGGCCACCACATCCAGTGCTTATGGCAAGGTGAATAGCCAAATGAACTTTACTGCCGGGGTGGAACAGCCTCTGCTAAGTGCCAATTAGGGAGCCAGTAATGAACATAAGGATCTGTTTGCTAACAAGCTTGCTGGTGTTATGTAGCAGTATCTCCAGCACATCCATGGCGGTAGGGACTGGCTATTCAGATGATACCGAGTTATTTATTTATGACTTTGCCAAGGCTGGTGATTTCAGACCAAAAGTATTGTTTATATTTGATAATTCAGGAAGTATGGGAGACACTACCTTACTGGCTAAAGCAGAGTATGACCCGGAATTTTCTTACCCTAGGTTAACAAATGATGACGGGAATAACAATTATATTTATTACTCTACTAATGGAACTCCGCCTCAAATAGTTGACTCGAATAACACAAAACGTTTTTTGAAAAATAAAAATGCATGTGCTACATCTCAAATCGCCTTTAATGAGTTTGGCTTGTTTTCATCTGTTTATTGGAATTATGTTGTATCTGGTAGTGGCAGCAGCAGGAAAGGTGAGTGGAAGCCATTAAAGAACTATACAGCGAACAGCATTAACATAGTCGATTGCCAACAAGATATTTCAGCAAAAAATAATGATAACAGCGGTTTTACTAACTCATATCAGTCAGTATCAGGCTCAATCAAAGGATATCCTGTCAACAGAACAAACAATACCAATATTAGTACGCCTTGGGTTGATAGTGTCGCACCTACCCCTCCTAATACTGGGGGGGGGGAAGTTTTGACTATTTATACAGCAAATTATCTACGTTGGTATTATGCACCTGCAAATATAAGTACCTCCAGATTAAATGTTGCGAAGCAAGCGCTTCGAGAGTTGGTTCGTTCTACTCCTGCGGTAGACTTTGGTCTTGCAGTGTTCAATCAAAATGATGGTAATAGCAGTACCAATAAAAATGGTGGTCGTATCATTAGACAAATTATTGGTAATGATGCCGTTTTAGCTGCGGGCAAAACCGGCTCACAAGATTTAATTGATAAATCGAATAGCCTTGCGGCGGAAACATGGACTCCTTTATGTGAAACCATGTATGAAGCCTACAGCTATTTTGGTGGGCTTGATATATATTTTGGTGATGATGATGCCAGTCGTAACCCGCAGCGTGATGCCAATGCTGAAATACCGTTGAGTAATAAGTATAAGTCCCCATATGATAAGTGTTCTAATAATGGCTATATTATATATATGACGGATGGTGCACCAACTTATGATACTGCTGCAAATAGTCTAGTGGCCGATTTGCTAAACAAGTCTGCTGATCCTAATAAACCTGGTTATAGTAGCACGGTCGCCTATGGTACAAGTAATGAGAAAAGCTATCTTGCGGCGCTCGCTGGTTATATGAAAAATAACGATGTTAATACATCTGCGGCGGGTAAACAAACGGTCACCACTTTTACAGTCGGCTTTGGTGATGAGGCGATTAAAGGGGCTGGCGTTCTGTTGGCTGAAACAGCTCGTCGTGGTGGCGGTAAATATTATCCTGCGACTGATGCGACGCAATTAAATGAAGCCTTAAAATCTTCATTGTTAGCCATTTTAAAAATGAATACATCCCTCGTCTCGCCCGCAATTGCCACCAATAACTTTGACCGCACCCGCAGCCTTAATAATATTTATTATGCGATGTTTGAGCCGGGTGCAGGCCCCAGATGGAAAGGAAATCTGAAAAAGCTGGTTTTAGCCCCTGAAAAAGGATACGTGGTTGATCAAAGTGGTATGCCTGCGATTGGTATCGACGGGACTATCCTTGAAGCTGCCAAGACCTTCTGGTCCTCAACTAGCGATGGCAACAAGGTTGCGGAAGGGGGAGTGCAAGAGATGCTGGCAGCTAAGGTCAATCGAAATATCTATATTATCCCCCCTTCAACAAATACCTTGAGTGCCTTTCTCGGGAGTAATAGCAAAAGTGCTCTTGAAAGTATGGCTGGTGGTGCGACTCAACTGCGCACTGTCATGAATCTGAATAGCGCTGATAATATAGATGACCTTCTTAATTGGATGAAAGGCATTGATGCTTTTGATGAGAATAAGGGTGGTGATACGGATGATATTCGTGAAGATATTCTTGGTGATCCGCTGCATTCACGTCCGCTAGTTATTAACTACGGTTGTACAAAATTATCAGGGCAAACATCTTGTATTTCAGACCTGAGGTTGGTTATGGGGACAAATAGCGGGTTCCTGCATATGTTTAAAGATAGTGACAAAACTGTTGATTCAACCGTTGATGAAAGCTGGGCGATCATGCCATATCAATTTATCGCTAATCAAAAAATGCTGAAAGATAATCTGGATTCATCGGTGCACATTTATGGTGTTGATGCATCCCCCATGGTATTGGTCAATGAAAAAATTAAAGATGGACATATACAGGCTTCGCAGGGTGATAAGGTATGGTTGTTTTCAGGGTTGAGAGGTGGTGGTAGTGCATACTATGCCATCAACATTTCCAACCCCGATGCACCTTCCTTAATGTGGCGCCTCGATAAAAATAGTACCGGTTTTAGTAAGCTTGGTGAGACGTGGTCTATTCCTGAAGTGGCATTTATTCCTGGCTATTACACAACAGAAGGCAATAACCCAAAAAACTACAAGCCGGTTTTGATATTTTCTGGTGGTTACGACCAAGCTAAGAGCTACTTGGGCCAAGGAACTGAAGATAGTTCTGGTTTGGGTGTTTACATGGTTGATGCGGAAACAGGGGCTTTAATTTTCAGCTTTACTCCTGATGTAAGTGGTGAAAAAAACAAACAAGTTACGGGTATGACATACAGTATGCCAGGCTCAGTCTCTGTGCTGGACAGTGATGGTGATGGCATTTCTGACCGAATTTATGCGGGCGATACCGGTGGCCAGATCTGGCGTATCGATATGAAAGGAACAGATAAATCCAAGTGGACGGCGATCAAGTTTGCCAGCTTGGGTAATGCTCATCTGACAGGGACTGCAAAAAAACTGGAAGATGATCGCCGTTTCTTTACTCAACCAGTATTGGTGCGCACCATCAACAAAGGCTGGAAATATGATGGGACAAATTATCTCTACAGTGAGCGCCCGTTTGATGCTGTGTTGATAGGAAGTGGTGATCGTAATCGTCCCTCCTCAGAAGCCATCACCAATAATGTTTATGTGATGCTCCGTGACTACAATGTCAGTCCGAGCTTGTTTGGCGGTACCTCTGAGCCATCAGTGCCATCAAGTATCACATTGAACGACCTCTATGATGTGACCAGTGACCCATTTACCGGTTTGAATGAAGAGCAGATCGTTAATACAACCAAGGCTCTTACCAGCAAACAAGGGTGGAAATTCTGGCTCAATGAAAGCGGTGAAAAATCCATGGGGGCTGGCTTGGTGTTACAAGGCAAGCTCTACTTCACCTCTTTCCTGCCTCAGGTGCAGGACTTCCAGCAATGTACCATCCAATCTATCGGTGCCATGCGTCAGTATATGATTGATATGCACTACGGCACATCGTTCAAATATGTGCTGGATAGTAGCAATCAGGAAGTTATTCAGCGTTACGTAGAGGTACAAAATAAGGTCGCTGATGACCTGGTTATTCATGGCGGTGATGATGGCCGGATTAGAATTATCGGTGGTGCACCAGGCAAGGAGGTCATCCTCACAGATGATGGAAAGGGAGAGCCGGAACGCTGCACCGGAGAAGGTGAATGTTCACAAGGGGCCGAGGAGGCCAAAATGGATATGTCTCCCAAGAAAATCTATCTCTATGAAGGAGAGCAGGGATGAAACGCACGCTGCTCTGGCTGGTGAGCTTACCCTTGTTGGTACAGGCTCAAACTGAAGACATAAAATGTTATGTCACTCTAGAAGGTGGCGTGCAGATGGTGTTGCAGCAGCCGGTTGCTGATACCAGCAAGGCAAATCTGGACCGGGTTTTTAAATTAAAGGGTTATGAGGTTGATGGTGTGGTGCGCCCGGTGATAGAGGTGATCGAGTGCGTACCCTTGGCGGCAACCTTTTCGCTGGCTGCTGCAAAAAAACAAGACGACATTCAACCCAGATAGGTTTGGTGATGGCGTCGGGCAAAGGGGCTAAGAACAACTCAGCCCCTTTTTTTCACTCCGGCTTCGCCCTGATGGCGAGACGATAATATCGACTCGTGATACTTGGTCGATGCAAAACCGGAGTGTCATGTTGGTGCCAATCGCTGTGCCATCCGGGCTAAAGCGTACAAATTGTCGATTGGCCGTGATGGTATGTTTCTCAAGAAAGGGTTCTGTTGCTGATAGCAAGATATCGCCACTTGCAACATTGAGTTGGCGATCCTGATTGGTGTCGATAAATACCAGCATGCGTTGGGCGCCGATTTGATTTGCGGTTATGCAACTCTCGGTTGTGGCGCTACTGACAGGAGTGGCAAGGCATGCGGTGACGGTTTGTTGCTGCGTGATGGCTTGCCGTTGACCGAAGATCAAATGATCCAAAAGGTTTCGGCTGTAGATGTCGCTGTCACTGTTGGTGATCAGGCTTGCCAATGACGGTAGACCCATGGTCAGCAAGATAATGGTCAGGCTTACTGAAATCAAAAACTCCAGCAAGGTAAAGCCATGTTTTTTCATGCCGAGTGAGTCCTTGTTCAAAAGAGACTCTAAGCATAGCCATTGGATTGAAATGGATCCTTTGGCTCTTGTGTGTTTCAGCAGTAGCTAAAACTTCTCATGGACAGACAGCACCACTTGCCTGGCTATGGGCACGTCCGGCAGGCATAACTTCAATCTCAATGCTTTTTTCACCGCTTACACAGAGTGAAAAAATGACCTCGCTGTCAGACGTAATGGTGCCATCGGGGGTGAAGCGCAGCGCCTGTGCATCTGCAGAAATGGCCAGTGCTGTGGGAAACTCGGGACTTGCCGCAATCGTTGTTTCGCTACCATTGAGCTTTTGGTCGCTGTTACTATCGATAAAGGCGATCAGCCGGGTCGCTCCATTTTGATTGGCAGCAATGCACTCCTCGACCGAATTATTGATAGTGGTCAGGCAGAGAGTAACCGTTTGCTGGTTGGAGATGGCTTGTTGTCTGGCGTAGTTCAAGTGGTTGAGGAGGCTCTTTTCTTGGGTCGCCAAATCATTGCTGCCAAGCAGGTTAGAGAGGGAAGGAATACCAATCCCCAACAGAATGACGCCCAGCGCAATGGCGATCATCAACTCCATGAGGGTAAATCCGGCGTTTTTCATATCTGCTGAGGCCTGTCGTTCCGTGACTGTTTACAGCTTATCCCTCCCGTTGATTGCTGTCACATGGTTACGCCTGTCTTGAACTGGCAGATTGCCCCCCTTTTCTTTATCATTCCCCATCATTTTTGATTTTAAGATGCATCGCCATGGCAAAAGCCCTCTCTCTGATGCTTGCCCAGTTGAATCTGACGGTAGGCGCCATCGAAGATAACACTGACAAAGTGCTCGCTGCGGCGGCTCAAGCCGAGCAGCAAGGCGCTGATCTGCTGGTCTGCTCCGAGCTGGCCCTGACCGGCTATCCACCAGAAGATCTGCTGCTGCGTGCCGATCTGATGATCCGGGTCGATGCCGCGCTGGCTCGCGTTGCCGCATGGCAGGGCAACTGTGCCATTTTGGTGGGTCATCCCTGGCGTGAAGGGGAGGCGCTCTACAATGCGGCCTCTCTTTATGAGCACGGCAAGCTGATTGCCCGTTACTTCAAGCAGGACTTGCCCAACTACGGTGTGTTTGACGAGAAGCGCTACTTCACCGCAGCCACCGAGACTTGCGTGGTGCCGTTCCGTGGTCACCAGCTGGGGCTGCTGATCTGCGAAGACCTGTGGCAACCTGGTCCGGCGCTGGCCGCTAAGGCGGCTGGGGCAGAGTTGCTGCTCACCATCAATGCGTCGCCCTACGATCAGGAGAAACCCTGGATCCGCCGCGAGCTGATGGCGGAGCGCTGCGATCAGACCGGCCTGCCATTGGTCTATCTCAATCAGGTCTGTGGTCAGGATGAGCTGATTTTCGATGGTTGCTCCAAGGTGTTCAACAGCCAGGGCGAGTTGACCCACAAGCTCGCCCCGTTTGCCGAAGAGCTGGCGCTGGTGCGCTTTGCCGATAGTCAGCCGGTGAAAGAGTGTGAACCGGCTGCGCCGCTCGAGCCGTTGGCCGAAACCTATCAGGCGCTGGTGCTGGCGGTGCGTGACTATGTCACCAAAAACGGCTTCCACGGCGCTGTGCTGGGCCTCTCCGGCGGGATCGACTCAGCCCTGACCTTGGCAATCGCTGCTGACGCCATCGGGGCCGACAAGGTGCAGGCGGTGATGATGCCGTTCCGCTATACCGCCCAGATGAGCGTGGAAGATGCCAAAGAGCAGGCCGAACGGATGGGGGTTGAGTTCAACATCATCTCCATCGAGCCGATGTTCGAAGGCTTTATGACCCAGCTGGCGCCGCTGTTTGAAGGCACCGCCCGGGACACTACCGAAGAGAACCTGCAGGCGCGCTGCCGCGGTGTGCTGCTGATGGCGCTCTCCAACAAGCGTCGTCGCATCGTGCTGACCACCGGCAACAAGAGCGAAATGGCGGTCGGTTATGCCACGCTGTACGGTGACATGGCGGGCGGTTTCGACGTGTTGAAAGATGTACCCAAGACGCTGGTCTTCAAATTGTGCGAATATCGCAACTCGGTCGACTACGTGATCCCGCAGCGGGTTATCGATCGTCCTCCTTCAGCGGAGCTGGCGCCGGATCAGGTGGATCAGGACAGTCTGCCCCCTTACGACATCCTCGATGCGATCCTCAAGCGCTACGTGGAAGAGGATGCCTCGGTCGCCGACATGGTGGCAGAAGGCTTTGAGGAAGCGGTGGTGCGCAAGGTGATCCGGCTGGTGGATCTCAACGAATACAAGCGCCGTCAGGCGGCGGTCGGGCCCCGTATTACGGCTCGCAACTTTGGTAAGGATCGCCGTTACCCCATTACATCCGGGTTCGGCAAACAGAACTGGTAAGGAGTCACCATGAAGAAGATTGAAGCCATCATCAAACCGTTCAAGCTGGACGATGTGCGCGAGGCCCTGGCCGAGATCGGCATCAACGGCATGACCGTATCCGAAGTCAAAGGCTTCGGCCGCCAGAAGGGCCATACCGAGCTCTATCGCGGCGCCGAGTATATGGTCGACTTCCTGCCGAAAGTGAAGGTGGAGCTGGTGGTGCAGGACGAGGATCTCGATGCCTGTCTGGAAGCGATCCAGAATACCGCTCGCACCGGCAAGATTGGTGATGGCAAAATCTTCGTCTGCGAGGTGGAGCGTGTCATTCGTATCCGTACCGGCGAAGAGAACGAAGACGCGATCTGACCTTGGCTATCTCTTTACCTGACCAGAGGCGCGAAGCGCGACCTCACTTGATGGGGTGGATGCGCGTTCTGGTGGGTGCCAGCATGTTGGCTAGCCTGACCGCCTGTAGTACCCGTCCACCGGCTCAGCCGGAGAATCTGTGCCAGATCTTTCGCGAGAAGCCGGAGTGGCACAAGGCCGCGCTCAAGATGAACGAGAAGTGGGGGACGCCGATCCACGTGATCATGGCCATGATGTATCAGGAGTCCTCTTACGTACATGACGCCCAGCCGCCGATGCAGTATTTCCTCTTCATCCCGACCGGGCGGGCCAGTTCAGCTTATGGTTATGCTCAGGTCAAAGATGAAACCTGGGCTGATTACCAGCGGGAAACCGGCAACAGCTGGAGTGACCGCGATGACTTTGCCGACGCCATCGATTTTATGGGTTGGTACACGAACAAAGCCCAGCGGCTCAATGGCACCTCCAAGTGGGATGCCTATGGCCAGTACCTCAACTATCACGAAGGGTGGGGTGGCTACCGGCGTGGCAGCTATCGCAGCAAGGGGTGGTTGATGAAGACCTCTCGCAAGGTGGAAGCTCGCGCCCAGCGCTACGGCGCCCAGTACCGTCAATGCAAGGACCAGCTCTCCCGTGGGGGCTGGTTCTGGTAACCAAATCAGGAGTCAGAAATGCCGTTATTGGACAGTTTTACCGTTGACCACACCCGTATGGAAGCGCCAGCGGTGCGTGTGGCCAAGACCATGCAGACCCCGAACAAGGACACTATTACCGTGTTCGACCTGCGTTTCTGTGTGCCTAACCAAGAGATCCTCTCCGAGCGCGGTATCCATACGCTGGAACACCTGTTCGCCGGTTTTATGCGTGATCACCTGAATGGCAACGGCGTGGAGATCATCGACATCTCCCCCATGGGTTGCCGTACCGGCTTCTACATGAGCCTGATCGGCGCGCCGGACGAAGCCCGTGTTGGCGCAGCCTGGCAGGCAGCCATGAGCGACGTGCTGACCGTGCAGGATCAGGCCAAGATCCCCGAGCTGAACGAGTATCAGTGCGGCACCTACAGCATGCACTCGCTGGAAGAAGCGCACGCCATCGCCCGTCATGTGCTGGAGCGCGGTATCGGCGTCAACCACAACGACGAGCTGGCCCTGCCGGAAGAGAAGCTGAAGAGCCTGTGAGGCTGATGAGCTGTCGCTCATCGGATAACCTCTTCAGGGAATGTTAAAAGAGCCGGTCAGCCATGCTGACCGGCTCTTTCTATCTCGACCGACCGCAAAAATGGGGATGGCTTGCTCCCCTTGCCAACTCTGATTAGGATGGTTTTTGACCTGAACCTGTTGGCGGAGGTGTGACGATGAAAGGGGTATTGCTGCGTTGGCTGGCCCGTTACGATGCATGGTGTGAGGAGTGGGGGCTCACTCAGGAGAACCGGCGCTGCTGCACGCCGGTTCGTTATGATGATTCAAGCAAAGAGCGAGCTTGCGCAGAAGAGGCTGAGCTCAATCAGAATTGCGGGTCACGGCGCCGGTAACGCTGTTGTACTCGAAGCCGAGGCCATTTAGATAATCCGAGCTGGTTTGGAAGCGGTTGATTGAGTCGCGCAGGATATAGCGGCAGTTAAGATGCTTTTTGCCATTCGCATCAATCGCTCCTGTGGAGACAACATCTGTTAAGTAATCCGCTTTACTATCAATCACCGCATCCAAGCTGACCGCTTCTACGCTGTAGTCGCTATCCATCATGTCTTCAAAGAGAAAGCGGCAGTCAGCTCCGCTGCTAACGGATATGTAATCGGACTGGCCTGTTATATACATTTCATCCAGTCCTTTTTGACCTTGGTCTTCATCAGAACCAACAGGCCAGCCATACATATTGATATCCATATTTTTCACGCCAAAACTGCTCAGATTGTAGAGCGCGATTGCTTGCCCCTGTACTTTAACCGCCCAGCCAGCATGAGCCAGCTGAACTGCGCTGGCAAAGCTGCCAGCGGTCGCCGAGACCGTGCTTTTCAGGGCATCATCCTTGATATTGATAAAGCGGGGCAGGGCGGTGACGGCCAGGATCCCCAGCACTATGATCACCAGCACCAGTTCAATCAGAGTAAAGCCGTTGTTTCTATTGTTCATCATGTTCAATGACCCATTAAATCCCGCAAACAGGTTTGAGTGATATGCAGCTGATAGATACCCATTGCCATCTCGATTTTCCGGTTTTCGACCAGGACAGGGAGGCGTTGCTAGCCCGTTGCCGGGCATTAGGGGTGACGGAGTATATCATTCCTGCCATCGCAGAGGATAACTGGACTCGTGTGATGGCTCTGGCAGAGCAGCATGACGGCCTCTTTTATGGTCTGGGCGTTCATCCCTGGTATGCCGGTGAGCAGCGGGAAGGGGTGATGGAACGGTTGCGAACGCTGGTGATGAGCCAACCTGCCGGGCTGGTGGCCATTGGCGAGTGTGGGCTGGACCTGCGCTCTCACGTGCCGCAGGAGGGGCAGCTTGCGCTGTTTGAGGCTCAGATCCGGCTGGCCGCCGATGCCGGGTTACCCCTGATGATCCACTCGGTGCGTGCCAATGACACTGTGGCCAAGCTGTTGCGCCGCTTCAAGCCGCCACGTGGCGGGGTGATCCACGCCTTCAGCGGTTCGTTGCAGCAGGCGGAAGCCTTCTGGCAACTGGGCTTTCGACTCGGGGTGGGCGGGGTAATCAGTTTTGAGCGGGCGAACAAGACGCGAGAGGTATTTCGGGCTATGCCGCTCGAGGCTCTGGTGCTGGAAACCGATTCGCCCGATATGCCCTTACAAGGTGAGCAAGGCTCCCGGAATACCCCGGAAGCGCTGCCGAAAATAGCGGAAATATTGATGACCTTGCGGGAGGAATCATCGGCAGATGTTGCCAAGGTGTTATTTGAAACTGCCCGGCATATTTTCCATCACGACCAATAGCCATGAAACAAATTCGCAACACCTGATTTAGTTGTCAGGAAAAAAAATGAGCGTAAAAATCGTTTGCCGTCTAATTTTGTGACACTTGGACATTTTGATAACGATAAAATGTGACCAGCATTCTATTTTATCGGGCATTAATTAGTATAATGCGCACCCCTTGGTTAGTGGCTGTTGTTCACATTTCACTAACAAGCTAGGTGCTACATAAGAGGATAAGATAATAATGAGTATAATCATGGGTCTGGTGGGGATGGTCACCCTCATCCTTATCGCGGTACTGTTCTCCAGCAATCGCAAAGCAATCAACCTGCGCACAGTGGCAGGCGCCTTTGCGCTGCAAGCCGGTCTCGGTGCGTTTGTACTGTATGTTCCAGTTGGCCGCGATATTCTGGTTACCGTCTCTAATGGCGTCTCCAGCGTGCTGACTTTTAGTAAATTCGGTATCGACTTCCTGTTTGGTGGTCTGGTCAGCGACAAGATGTTTGAAGTGTTCGGTGGCGGTGGTTTTATCTTTGCCTTCCGTGTCCTGCCCGTCATCATCTTCTTCTCTTCGCTGATCGCTGTGCTCTATTACCTGGGCATCATGCAAGTGGTCATCAAGTTGCTGGGTGGTTCACTGCAGAAGGTACTGGGCACCTCCCGTACCGAATCTCTCTCTGCAACTGCCAACATCTTCGTCGGTCAGACTGAAGCCCCGCTGGTGGTTCGTCCTTATATCGCCAAGATGACTGACTCCGAGCTGTTCGCTGTCATGTGTGGTGGTCTGGCTTCTGTCGCCGGTGCGGTATTGGTTGGTTACGCCGCCATGGGCGTCAAGATGGAGTACCTGATTGCAGCCTCCTTCATGGCCGCTCCGGGTGGTCTGCTGTTCGCCAAGTTGCTGGTTCCCGAGACCGAGACCCCGAACTATGACGACGACTCAGTCAACGCCGAGCTGGATGACAAGCCTGCCAACGTGATCGACGCGGCTGCTGCGGGTGCTTCTGCCGGTATGCAACTGGCCCTGAACGTTGGCGCAATGCTGCTGGCTTTCATCGGCCTGATCGCCATGGTCAACGGTATTTTCTCCGGTGTCGGTGGCTGGTTTGGTATGCCAGAGCTGTCTCTGGAACTGCTGCTGGGCTGGTTCTTCGCCCCGCTGGCCTTCCTGATCGGTGTGCCTTGGCACGAAGCGGTCGTGGCTGGTTCCTTCATCGGTCAGAAAGTGGTGGTTAACGAGTTCGTGGCTTACCTGAACTTTGCTCCATACCTGAAAGATGAATTGCTGATCAATGGCGCGGCCATGTCTGACCACACCAAAGCGATCATCTCCTTTGCTCTGTGTGGTTTTGCCAACCTCTCCTCTGTTGCCATCCTGCTGGGTGGTCTGGGGTCCATGGCACCGAATCGCCGTGGCACCATCGCCCGTTTCGGTCTGAAAGCCGTATTGGCTGGCTCTTTGTCCAACCTGATGTCTGCCACTATCGCAGGCTTCTTCCTGGCACTGTCTGCCATGTAATAGCTGTCTGACCTGACAGACTATAAACACCAACGCCACGGCATTTGCCGTGGCGTTGGTGTATGGGGCGGTGACAACCGTTTTCCTATCTAAACTGATAATAAAATGAGTCGGGTCGGAGGTTATATGAATGAAGTATTACTGGCGATTGTGGCTGGCTTTATTGTCGGTTTGTTGTTTTCTTTCCTCAAATTACCGATCCCGGCACCACCCGTGTTATCGGGAGTGATGGGGATCATCGGTGTCTATCTGGGGGGGCTTGCTTACTCCTGGATCCTGACCCGCTTCTTTTCATAAGGTTTTTTAGTCCCTGATTTGCCAGATGTGAGGTACCTCTGAAATTGGTAAATCCGGCTTGCAAACAGGGGGTATCTCGGCTGAAATAGGCGTTGCCAGCAGGGTGCTGGCAATGACTAATACTCGATGCAATCGGGTGTTGGCGGTCAAATGGAATTGATTGGGAAGTCGGGTCAGATGTTGTCGGCCTTTCTCAAGTCTTCATGGAACCAAGTCCGCACTTTTGTAAGAAAGTGACAGGGCTCTTGCCTTATTTACAGTCGCAGTGCCTGCGGGATGCTTTGAATAGCATCCGGATAGTGCCGGTGCCTTCGCACTGTAATTCCATTCCCGTATAGCTGGGGATTACTGCCTGTGCATCCATCACTGGATGGCTTGGCGGTGGCCGGTTATCTGGATTAAATCGAGACTTTGGAGAATAGAATGACTGATCTGAATGTGGCCGCTCAGCGCGCCCTGAACCTGATGGACCTGACCACCCTGAACGATGACGACACCGATCAGAAAGTGATCGACCTGTGCCGCAAGGCCAAGTCACCGGCTGGCCTGACTGCCGCTGTTTGCATCTACCCCCGTTTTATTCCTATCGCTCGCAAGACCCTGCGTGACATCGGCGCTGCCGACGTGCGCATTGCGACCGTGACCAACTTCCCCCACGGCAACGACGACATCGAGATCGCCGTGGCCGAAACCCGTGCTGCCGTCGCCTACGGTGCCGACGAAGTGGACGTGGTCTTCCCGTACCGTGCCTTCATGGCAGGCAATGAACAGATCGGTTTTGATCTGGTCAAAGCGTGTAAGGAAGCCTGTGGCGCCAAGGTGCTGCTGAAAGTGATCATCGAGACTGGCGAACTGAAAGAAGAGGCGCTGATCCGTCGCGCTTCCGAGATCTGTATCGATGCCGGTGCCGACTTCATCAAGACCTCCACTGGCAAGGTGCCGGTCAATGCGACCCCGGAAGCGGCCCGCATCATGATGGAAGTGATCAAGGCCAAGAATCCGAAAGTCGGCTTCAAGCCTGCTGGTGGCGTGAAAGACGCAGCCGTTGCCGGTCAGTACCTGGCCATGGCCGAAGAGATCCTCGGCAACGACTGGGTATCCGCCCGCACCTTCCGCTTTGGCGCGTCCAGCCTGCTCGCCAGCTTGCTGGCAACACTGGGGCACGGCGACAAGCCGGCCAACACCAGCGGTTACTAATAAGTTGATGACAGGGCGGGGGATTCCCGCCCTGTTAAGCCCCCACCATGAGGTGCGCGGGCAAGGATTCAGGCTTGTTTGACGCCAGCAATGGCGGAGGGAATGAAAGATGTTTTTGCCTCAAGAAATTATTCGCAAGAAGCGCAACGGTGAAGCGCTCAGTACCCAAGAAATTCAATTCTTCATTCAGGGCATTACCAATAACACCATCGGCGAGGGGCAGATTGCCGCGCTGGCGATGGCGGTCTACTTCAAAGACATGACCATGGATGAGCGGGTTGCCCTGACCTGCGCCATGCGTGACTCCGGTATGGTACTGAATTGGGACCACCTCAATCTGGGTGGCCCGATTGTCGACAAACACTCCACCGGCGGCGTCGGTGATGTGGTTTCCCTGATGCTTGGCCCTATGGTCGCTGCTTGTGGCGGTTTCGTGCCGATGATCTCCGGCCGTGGTCTGGGCCACACCGGCGGTACCCTGGACAAGCTGGATGCCATTCCCGGCTACCAGACCTCGGTCGACAACGATCGTTTCCTGAAAGTGGTGGAAGAGGCGGGTGTCGCCATCATCGGTCAGACCGGCGATCTTGCCCCCGCTGACAAGCGTATCTATGCAGTACGTGACATCACCGCCACCGTCGAATCCATCGCGATGATCACCGGCTCCATCCTCTCCAAGAAGCTCGCCTCCGGGCTCGAAGCGCTGGTGATGGATGTGAAAGTGGGCTCCGGCGCCTTTATGCCGACCTTCGAAGCCTCCGAAGAGCTGGCCAAGAGCATTGTGGCCGTGGCCAACGGTGCCGGTTGCCGCACCTCTGCGCTGCTGACCGACATGAACCAGGTGCTGGCCTCCAGCGCCGGTAACGGGGTCGAAGTACGCGAAGCGGTGCGTTACCTGACCGGTGAATACCGCAACCCGCGCATTCACGAAGTCACCATGAGCCTGAGTGCCGAGATGCTGATCTCCGCCGGTCTGGCCAGCGATGACGGCGATGCCCGTCGCAAGCTGCAGGCGGTGCTGGATAATGGCAAGGCTGCCGAGATCTTCGGCCGCATGGTGACCGGCCTCGGTGGCCCAGCCGATTTCATGGAGCGTTATGATGCTTACCTGCCAAAAGCAGCCATCGTGCGCCCGGTCTTCGCGGCCAACAGCGGTTTCGTGACCGCCATGGATACCCGCGAACTGGGTCTGGCCGTGGTGGCGATGGGCGGTGGTCGCCGCGCTGCCGGTGACAAACTGGATTATGCGGTCGGTCTGACCGACTTTATCCGCTTGGGTCAAAGCGTCGATGCTGACAAGCCGATCGCGCTGATCCACGCTCAGACTGAAGAGCAATATGCTCAGGCTGCCAGCATGGTGCAGGCGGCTGTCCGAATTGGTGGCGAGCGACCACAGGCACTGCCTGAAGTGTACCGTCGCATCACCCTGGCTGATTTGTAACAAGGGGAAGACCCATGAAACGTACCTTTATTCTGATGATGGACTCTTTCGGTATTGGCGCTGCTGCCGACGCCGAACAGTTCGGAGATGTGGGCGCCAACACCCTTGGTCATATCGCCAAGGCGTGTGCAGCCGGTGAGCTTGAAGGCCGTGGTGCCCTCAAGCTGCCCAACCTCAACAAGCTGGGTCTCGGCCATGCAGGGGAGCAGGCTTCCGGCTACTTCCCGGCAGGTCTGGACAAAGATATCGAGGTGGTCGGAGCCTACGGTTTTGCTCAGGAGCTCTCCTCCGGCAAGGACACCCCGTCCGGCCACTGGGAGATCGCCGGAGTGCCCGTGCTGTTCGAGTGGGGCTATTTCAAGGATCACACCAACAGCTTCCCGCAGGAGCTGCTGGACGCCATCGTCGAGAAGGCGGGTCTGTCCGGATATCTGGGCAACTGCCACGCCTCCGGCACCCAGGTGCTGGACGATCTGGGCGAAGAGCATATGCGTACCGGCAAGCCGATCCTCTACACCTCTGCCGACTCTGTGTTCCAGATTGCCTGCCACGAAGAGACCTATGGTCTCGAGAAGCTCTATGAGTTGTGCCACATAGTGCGCGAGCTGCTGGAGCCCTACAACATTGGCCGCGTCATCGCGCGTCCGTTCGTCGGCAGCGGCAAGGGCAACTTCAAGCGTACCGGCAATCGTCACGACTACTCCGTGCTGCCGCCAGCACCGACCGTGCTCGACTATATGAAAGAGGCGGGTGGTCAGGTGGTCTCCATCGGCAAGATCGCCGACATCTACGCCAATCAAGGTATTACCAAGCAGGTGAAGGGTACAGGTCTGGTTGAGCTGTGGGATCGTACTCTGGAAGAGGTGAACGCGGCCGGTGACAACACCATCGTCTTCACCAACTTCGTCGACTTTGACTCCTCCTACGGTCACCGTCGTGACGTGAAGGGCTACGCCGATGCACTGGAGTATTTCGACGCCCGCCTGCCGGAGCTGTTCGATCTGCTGCAAGATGGTGACGTGGTGGTGTTGACTGCCGACCACGGCTGTGACCCGACCTGGGGTGGTACTGACCACACCCGTGAATACATTCCGGTGCTGTTCTTTGGCAAGCCGGTCAAGGCTGGCTCTGTCGGTCGTCGCGAAACCTTTGCCGATATCGGTCAGAGCATCGCGGCGTACCACGGTCTGCCCAAGTTGCAGTACGGTACCAGCTTCCTGTAATTTACCCGCCCGCCACTTCGGCGGCGGGCAATTTATAAAACAATAAAACTCAACCTGTGTGAAGGAATCAAGAGAATGGCAACTCCTCATATCAATGCGAAAGATGGCGCCTTTGCTGATACCGTACTGATGCCGGGCGACCCCCTGCGCGCCAAGTACATCGCGGAAACTTTCCTGGAGAACGTTGAGCAGGTGTGCGATGTGCGCAGCATGCTCGGCTTTACCGGCACCTACAAAGGTCGTCGTATCTCCGTGATGGGCCACGGCATGGGTATCCCTTCCTGCTCCATCTACACCAAAGAGCTGATCACCGATTACGGTGTGAAGACCCTGATCCGCGTAGGCTCCTGCGGTGCTGTGCGTGAAGACGTAAAACTGCGTGACGTAGTGATCGGTATGGGTGCCTGCACCGATTCCAAAGTAAACCGTCTGCGTTTCAAGGACCATGACTTCGCCGCTATCGCTGACTTTGATCTGGTCGCCAATGCGGTACAGGCTGCCAAGAACAAGGGTACCCCGGTGCGCGTGGGTAACCTCTTCTCCGCAGACCTGTTCTACACCCCGGATCCTTCCATGTTCGACGTGATGGAAAAATACGGCATTCTGGGTGTCGAGATGGAAGCTGCCGGTATCTACGGTGTGGCTGCAGAGTACGGTGCCAAGGCACTGACCATCTGTACCGTTTCCGACCATATCCGTACCGGTGAGCAGACCACCTCCGAAGAGCGTCAGCTGACCTTCAACGACATGATCGAAATCGCACTGGACTCAGTGCTGCTGGGCGATAAGTAATCCTCCGGTAGTTGAATGAAAGCGGCGGCCTTCGGGCCGCCGTTTTGCATTTCTGAGCCAGGAAGCAGGGGTCAGAGGTCGAGGGCAAAGCGCCCCTTGCCTGCCATCTTGGCCCGATACATGGCGGCATCTGCCCGGTGCAGCAGCTCGTCGATGTGGCAGTGCTGACCTGAGTGACAGAGCGCCCCGCCGATGCTGCCAGCGAGCGGCAGCTGGTGGCCAGCCACATCCCACGGTTTAGCCATGGCGTCCAGCAGCCGTTGGCAGAGGGCTGGCAGCTCCTGCTCGGGGTGGCGCAAGGCGGGCAGTATGATGGTGAACTCGTCGCCCGCGAGGCGGGCCACCATGTCGCCGGGGCGCACTTCGGCACAGAGCACACTGGCGAAGCGGTGCAGCAGGGCATCCCCTACATGGTGCCCCAGCTGGTCGTTGATCTCCTTGAAGCCATCCAGATCGAGAAACAGCAGGCCGAGCGCCTCCCCGTCATGGTGTGCTCGCTCCAGCTCACGGCTCAGGCGCAGGGTGAAGGCGCGCCGATTGGGCAGAGCGGTGAGGGGGTCGTGGCTGGCGTCATGTTCAAGCTGGCTCTGTAGTGCCTTGAACTGAGTGATATCGGCACCCAGGATATAGACCCCGGGCTCGTCGCCCACACTCGGGATCATGGTGATCTTGAGGTCACGCGGGCCGATGGGCAGCTCGAAGCGGTATTCGAAGCTCACCTGTTCCCCCGCCTGTGCCCGGGCTAGATAGTTCATGGCATTGAGGTAGGCGGCTTCACCGATCACCTCCCGCGCGCTCATCTCCAGCATGCGTTCGGGATTGAGCCCGAAATAGCGGCAGTAAGCCTGATTGGCAAACAGATAGCGCCCCTCTGGCGAGAGCATACTGATGGTGACCGGCAAGCCATCGCTGATAGAGCGCAGCCGGGCGCGGTTGCGCTCTATCTCGGCCATCGCCATATGCAACTGCTCGACGGTGGCCGATAGCTCGCGGGTGCGATCCCGCACCTGCATCGCTAGCCCCAGCTGTAGTTGCATCAACTTATCTTCGGCCAGCTTGCGCTCGGTGAGGTCGGCAAACACCGCGATCAGGTGTGGTGCGGCCGTGCGGCTTTTACAGAGTGTCACGCTCAGCTGTACCCAGCAGAGGGTGCCATCGGCGCGCAGCATCCGTTTCTCCAGCCGGTAGTGCTGGCGCTGGCCATCGAGCAGTGCCTGAAACAGCGGCAGTTCCCGCCCCAGATCGTCGGGATGGGTCATGGTCTGCCAGGTGCGGCTCAGCATCTCGGATTCGCGATAACCGAGCAGCTGTTGCAGACCCGGATTGGCTTTGAGCCATACCCCCTCCAGCGAGGAGAGCGCCATGCCCACCGCCGACTGGTTGAAAGTCTGGGTAAAGAGATGCTCCTGATCTTCCAGTACATTGCTGAGGCTGCGCACCTGATTGCGCCGCTCGAGGTCGTGCAGGGTGTTCTCCACCAACAGGCCGAAATCATCGAGATCCTGACACTGGGTCTCGTCCAGCTGGCGTGGCTTGCTATCCACCAGACAGAGAGTGCCAAGCACCACCCCATCCAGCGCGCGCAGAGGGCGGCCAGCGTAGAAGACCACGTGGGGCGGCCCGATCACCAGTGGATTGTCGGCAAAGCGGGGGTCGAGACGGGCATCCGGCACCTGCATGATGCCGGGCTGCAAAATGGCGTGGCCGCAGAAGGAGATATCCCGGCCAATCTCGCACCGGGCGATGCCGGTGCGGGCCAGAAACCACTGGCGATCCACATCGGTGAGGGAGACCAGCACCACGGGCAGATCAAAATGGCGGCTGATGAGGCGGGTCAGGCGATCCAGATGATCGATCGGCTCGCGATCGAGCAGCCCGAGGATCCGCAGCCGCGCCAGCCGACTCTCTTCGTCAACAGGCATTGGTGGGGCAATCATACTGAGCTCCTGTTGGTTCTACCCTCATGGGTATATACAAGGTGGCTGGGGGATTGCCCCCGGTCTATGGCTGATCGGCCGGTTTGTGCTTTTTTTTGTGCTTGCGTACCCGCATGTAGTTACGGCGAATGCCGTAGGAGATAAGCAGGCCAGCCAGCAGGGCGACCAGTAGCATCAGGCGCTGTTTCTCCTGCACCACCTTGAGCCGGGTGTCCTTGTCTGCCAGCATCTGCTGCTCTTCCAGGGTGATGCGCAGGAAGCCGATAGTCAGCTCACCATCTCGAATTTCCTGTACGAACTGGATCCGTCCTTTGCCTTGCTCCGGCAGTGACTTGTTATCGCTGCCAATGGGCAGCAGGCTCTCCAGTGGCACCGCCTGCTCCGACTGGGCGAGGGGAATGCCGCGTCCGTCATAGAGGGTGGCATCAAGGATCTCCGGCTCCGCCGCCAGATCCCGCGCCAGCCGCTCCAGCTCGCTGCTCTTATCTTCTTTGATCCAGCGCTTCATGTCGCGGGCGGCGTAAGCGACCAGTGCCTGCGCCCGGCTGCGGGCTTCGTTGTGCAGCGACGCCTGGCTTTCACCCTGCATATGGATAAGCACGCCGAGCACCCAGCAGCCGAGCAGGATACCTGCACCCAGGCTGAGAGCGCGTTTGATGGGAAGATGACGCTGCAAGCGTGAAACCTCATGGTGACAAGGAGTGGCGGGATCTTGGCGCTTGCCTGTACAAAAAGCAATACGCTACTCTGGGCCAGCATTGTTAACTCCCTGATCACCAAGGAAGGCGTATCCCTTATGTTGTTGTCCCGGCTCCCCCCGCTGTTATCCGATTGGCCCGCGTTGTTGTCCGGCTCCCCCTGTTGGCAGCTCAACCCAGATGCGTTGCAACCGACCGAGACCCCGCTGGCAGGTGGCTGGCTGGTGCTGTTTGGCAAGGGGCTTGGCGCGTCCCATCTGGCACGTCTGGCAACACTGTTGGCAGAGCAGGGGCTGGCCGCCACCCTCTATCCTTCCGCCGAGGTGGCAGGCGTACCGCTGCTGCTGCTTGGCTGCGATGGTTTCTCCCCCGAGCTGGTTGCCGTGCTCAAAAGTGGTGAGTGGGAGATCGATCTCTGCCATCTGCCCGCGCTGCCGACCCTGAGCGAACCCGGTCTGTTGGTGATGGACATGGACTCCACCGCGATCCGCATCGAGTGCATCGACGAAATTGCCCGCCTTGCCGGGGTGGGTGAGCAGGTGGCGGCGGTAACCGCGGCCGCCATGCAGGGCAAATTGGAGTTCTCCGACAGCCTGCGTAACCGGGTGGCCCTGCTGGCAGGGGCGCCGGTCACCATTCTCGACGAGGTGGCCGCCAACATGCCGTGGATGCCCGGTTTGCAGTTGATGGTCGATACCCTCAAAGGGGCGGGCTGGAAGGTGGCCATCGCCTCCGGCGGTTTTACCCGTTTTGCTGGCGAGCTACAGCAGGCGCTGGGGCTCGATGCCATCTTCGCCAACGAGTTGGCGGTGGAAGGGGGGCAGCTGACCGGCAAGGTGAGTGGGCGCATTGTCGATGCCAGCGTCAAGGCCGAGGTGTTGCAGCAGCTGGCGCAGAAGCACGGTATTGCTGCCGCCCAGACCGTGGCCATCGGCGATGGCGCCAACGATCTCAAAATGATGGGGGTGGCGGGCCTTGGCATCGCCATTCATGCCAAACCGCTGGTGCGGGCACAGGCGGCGGCCACCCTCAATCATCACGATCTGGAAGGGGTGATCTGCCTGCTGGCGGCGCGGGCCTGTAGCGAGCTGCGCTGGGACCAGCGCTGACAGTGTTTCAAGGAGGAAACCAATAACAATGGAATTGTTGCAGCAGTCTCTGTTTATCCCTTGTGGCGGCCATCAACTGCATGTGCGCCACATCAAACCCCGGGTCGCCGTCCATGGCGAGCCGATCCTGATGGTGCACGGTGCCATCGAAAATGGCCGGATCTTCTACACAGAGTCGGGCAAGGGGCTGGCCTGCTTTTTGGCCCGCCACGGCTATCAGGTCTATGTGGCTGATTTGCGGGGGCGAGGGCTCAGCACTCCGGCCATCGCCGAGCAGGCGGAGCATGGCCAGCACGAGCTGATCACCGAGGATCTGCCCGCTCTGCAGCGCTGGATTGCCGAGCGTCATGGCGGCTTCAAGGTGCACTGGGTGGCCCACTCCTGGGGCGGCGTTATCATGGCGTCGACCCTGGTGCGCTTCCCCGAGCTGGCGGAACAGGTGGCCAGCCTGCTGTTTTTTGGCACCAAGCGCGGGGTGTCGGTGCACAATCCCGAGCGTTGGCTGAAAGTCGATCTGATCTGGAACCGGCTGGCCCCTTGGCTGGCTCGCCGCCGCGGTTTTTTGGCGGCTCGCAATCTGAAGATCGGTGCCGATGACGAGTCGCTGCGCTATTTGCAGGAGACCATCCCCTGGGTCAAGTGCGGCCCCTGGCAGGATCCTCACGACGGCTTTGCTTATGATGAGGCGGCTGCAGGGGTTCACTGGCCACCGCTCTGGATGATCTCGGCCAAAGCGGACAAGGTGTTGGGTCACCCGACCGATGTGCGCCGTTTCAGCGACGAGATGGGCTCGGCCACGCGCCACACCCGTTTGGGGCGAGATAACGGCAACCGGCTCGATTATGACCACATCAATATGCTGACCGCTCCGCAGGCGCAGGAGGATCACTTCCCCCAAATCCTCGAGTGGCTGTTGGATCCACAGGCCGCATGACAAAAAACAGGGCGCATCATGCGCCCTATTTCGTGCAGAAGAAGGCCAGTTTTACGGCTCAGTGATCCCGAGCCGGAACAGGGTGGCCTGAGTGGTGTCGGTCAGCTCGCCCACGCCCACTACACTCCATAGCTCCTCCTCCAGCTTTTTAGCTTTGTGGATGGCAAACTTGGCGATGTAGTCCAGCTCGTTGGCGATGAAGTTGGTATCGGGCCGCCCGGTACGGGAGATGCCGACCAGTACCGAGTAGAACTCCCCCTGTCGCTGTGCCAGTTCGATAAACTGACGCTTCTCTTTCGCGCTGACCAGGCTGCTGGCCAGCCGACTGTTGAAGACGGGGAGCCCTGCCTTGGTCTGGATGCTGGCAATATAGACCTCATCCTCTCTCGGCTTGTCCTCCCGCTCGATGGCGCGCAGCGGGTTCATCAGCAACTCTTTGAGCAGCTCTCCCTGAAACAGCGGGTAGAGGTTCTCCTGCTCCGGCTGCTCGGCACAGGCCTGTAGCAACCGCTGCAGACTGCGTGGTTGCAGCGATTTGCCGATAGAGGCCGGTTTGGGAGCGCCTTTCAGCTTGTTGACGTAGACCGGCGAGTTGAACAGGTGGTGGGTATAGATGTTCCGCAGGGCCCGCGCCAGCCCGCGATAGCGCCGCTGCTCCTGCGCTGCCTTGAGCTTGTTCTGGTTGCTCTCGATCAGCAAGCTGAAGAACTGGCGGCCGGTGTGGCGGTCTGAATCCCCCTCAATACAGAGGTGCAATACGGTGCGGGTCATGTTGATGCTGACCAGCCGGTAGGAGAGGTGCTGCAGATCCATGCTCTTGGAGAGCTCCTGCAAGCGGGGCAGAGCTATGGTCACCACATCGTTTTTTTCACCGACGAAGGCCTCTTCCAGCTCGATCTGCAGGCCATGGGTCGAGATGTCCCGAGTCCAGCCGAGCCAGGATTTGCCATTATGGTGGATGGCGACCGCTGTCTTGTGGATGTAGCGGGACTCCTTGCGCAGCTGGACATAGTGCAGGGTCTCGATTTCAAACGGCACAGCCCCCTGTTCATGACCAAAGCGCTGCAGCTCATTGGCGTTGTTATTGACCGCCTCCTGATGGAACTCCTCACGTTGGGACTCCTGGCTGATATCTTGTATCAAGCCGCAATAGCCGATCTGCTTGAGTCGCTCGAGCAGCAGAATATCTTGTAGCTGGGGGTTATCTTGCCCCTGCAACTGGCTGACATCCGCCTCGACTAGATCGCACGCCTCTAGCGAGAATTTGTAGACGCGCCAGCTGGGACGGCGGGAGCCCACCTGGAAAAAGAGCGCAGTGAGGCCACTCTGGCGCAGCTCCTCGGCGGTGGCGGAGAAAAAGTAGATATGGCTGCGTACCGTGTGGGTAAAGCAGTAGATGATCGCCTCGGTGGTGGTGCCCGGCGCCGGGCACAGTCGCTTCATCCGATCAGCATTGAACAAACCGGCCAGTGCGTCACGGTTCTTCTCGTCCCGCCAGTACTCCAGCAGGTGCTGGTTGTTCTCGGTACGCAGGGCGATCTCCAGGTGAGGGCTGTCACCAGTACCGAAGAACAGCGGCATGCCGGTCATCCGTGGCAGGTAGAACTGCTCGTATCCCTTGATGATGGCGGCAGAGAGCAGGTAATCGACACTGACCCGATAACGGGCCTTGTTGGCTTCTATGAATTCGCCGAGAAAGGCATCAAAGGCTGCGTGCTCGCCTGCGCGTACCAACCGTAGCCAGAACTTTCCGTCTTTACTCTCTTCGCCCAGGATCTGGTAGCCGACCGACTGGTGCAGCACCGGATTGGGGGTGTCTCGCTCCAGCCCGGTGAAGAAGACCTCCACTTGAGCACCGGTATGGTAATTGGGCAGGTAGGGGACAGAGACTCTCATCCCCCCCAGTGAGAGATCGGAACTTTTGGCAAACAGCTTCTCGCCATCCTGCATCTTGATCAGCAGTGGCGAGCTAAAGTGCATCCGCTCCTGACGGCGGCCGTAGTAGCTGGCAAAGGCGATGGTATTGACATCATATTGCCGGAAGGGGCTGGCTGGTGGCGAGAGTTGACCGTCTGCGCGGGTATGATGGCGCTGTTTTTGCCACTGTTGCAGCGCCTCATAGACACCGAGGGTATAGATATCGCGGTAGAGATAGCATTGGGACTGGAACAGCCCGATCGCGTCGGCGGGCATGAAGTGGGTGATGCCATCGAACTCATGCACCAGGCTCTCATCTTCCAGTTCGTCACGCATATCAATGACCCTGCGGCAGGGCGAGCACTTGCGTTTGAGCTCCATCTTGATCAGAAAACGGCTATTGCTGTTCTCTTCATGGGTGATGCGGTGGAAGAGCTCCTCGAAGTCCTTCTCCCGCAACAAGGGGACGAGCTGTTCAATCAGATGTTGCTGGTGTTCTGAATCCATGTGTTCCTGCCACGGAAAGTCATTTTTCCGATTCTGGGTTTGATATGTCGGTCGCAAACAAGTATATCAAGCAGGAATTCATCCTGTCCCCGAGTTATCAATGGCCAAAAATAAAACTGCTTATGTTTGTTCTGAATGTGGTGCCGACTTCACACGCTGGCAGGGTCAGTGTAGCGAGTGCAAGGAGTGGAACACTATTACCGAGGTGCGGCTTGGCTCGGTGACCCCGGCAGGCAAGAGTGTCCGCTACACCGGCTATGCCGGGGCGATTGGGAGTAAGGTTCAAACATTGGCAGAGATCGCCACCACCGAGATCCCCCGCTTTTCCTCCGGTTTCAAGGAGCTGGACCGGGTGCTTGGCGGCGGTGTGGTGCCCGGCTCGGCCATTCTGATCGGCGGCAACCCGGGTGCGGGCAAGTCGACCTTGTTGTTGCAGACCATGTGCGGTCTGGCGGAGCGGATGAAAACCCTCTATGTCACCGGTGAGGAATCCCTCCAGCAGGTTGCGATGCGAGCCAGTCGCCTCGGTCTGCCGACCGACAAGCTGCGGATGCTCTCCGAGACCAGCGTCGAGCAGATCTGCCTGATTGCCCAACAGGAGCAACCGCAGATCATGGTGATCGACTCCATTCAGGTGATGCATGTGGCGGATGTGCAGTCCTCGCCGGGTTCTGTCTCCCAGGTGCGTGAAGCTGCGGCGCTGCTGACCCGCTACGCCAAGCAGAACCATGTGGCCATCTTCATGGTGGGCCATGTGACCAAGGATGGCAGTCTGGCGGGCCCCAAGGTGCTCGAACACTGTATCGACTGCTCGGTGCTGCTCGATGGTGGCCATGACTCCCGTTTTCGGACCCTGCGTTCCCACAAGAACCGATTCGGCGCGGTCAACGAGCTGGGGGTGTTTGCCATGACCGAGCAGGGAATGCGCGAGGTGAGTAACCCCTCCGCCATCTTCCTCAGCCGGGGTCAGGAGCAGGCGCCCGGTTCCATCGTCATGGTGATCTGGGAGGGAACCCGGCCACTGCTGGTGGAGTTGCAGGCGCTGGTGGACTACTCCCAGCTCTCCAATCCGCGCCGGGTGGCAGTGGGGATGGATCACAACCGGCTGGCCATGCTGTTGGCGGTGCTGCATCGCCACGGCGGTCTGCAGATGGCGGATCAGGATGTCTTTATCAACGTGGTTGGCGGGGTCAAAGTCGAGGAGACCAGTGCGGATCTGGCGCTGTTGCTGGCGATGGTTTCCAGCTTCCGGGATCAGGCGCTACCCAAGGATCTGGTGGTGTTCGGCGAGGTGGGGCTTTCCGGTGAAATTCGCCCGGTGCCATCCGGCCAAGAGCGGTTGCAGGAGGCGGCCAAACATGGTTTTCGTCGGGCCATAGTGCCACACGCCAATGCCCCCAAGCATCCTATCGAGGGGATGGAAGTCGTGCCGGTCAAGAAGCTGTCTGATGCGCTTGAAGCGCTGTAACGGCAGGTGCGAGTATTGAGCGTTGACCAAGTTGGTCAAATAGCATTGCAACAAAAAGAGCGCCGCGGCGCTCTTTTTACCAAAACGTAGCAGCCATCAGGGTTGGCTCTGTTCCAGGTGCTCGCTCAACAGTTGCTCCAGCTCGCGGTGCAGCAGCGTTTCATCGCCGACGTTGAGTTCGATCATCCGTTTGAGGTGGGTGGCGCTGTCGATATCGATATGGTGGCAGTAGAAGCCCAGCTTCTTGCTGGCTTCATGGTTAAGCTGAACCTGCATCTTGATCTCGATATCGCTACCGCTCAGGACAAAACTCAGCTGGTACTCCTTGTTGTCACGGCTCTCCCAGTCATCGGGGCGGACCAACAAGGCTCCCTGCAAAGAGACATCGACAAGTTGAGTTTGCCACTTTTTTTCCCCTTGGGTGAGTTCTGACATGGTCAAGTAGAGGATCCGTGCAAAACGGCGGCGCTCAGACATGCTCATCTCCTGTATGCAATATAAGTAAAGACGCGGAGGTCATTACTCTGAGTGTAATCCACCTTGGTTGCCCGTATCTTGAACTTGATCCGAAAATGGGGTTCAGGCTTGCTGGGCACTCAAGGATTCCACCACATGTAGCGTCTTTACCAGCCGATCTTCCTGTTTAAAGCGATCTTCCAATACTGGGCCCAACTCGTTGAGATCATCGTCAAGCAGCAGCAATTGGGCCTCATCGGCATCACTGTACTTGTCATTAAACTCGAGGGCGAATTCGGTGCTGGTACGGATATGGGGGTAAATACGTTTTGCCAGTTCAAGGGTTTCGCCATTGGCTTGCTCGAACGCAGTGACAACATGGTGGTAGATTTCGAAATGACCCGCGCTGACATAGTCGACCAGTCTGTCGCAAAATTGCTGCAGCTGTTCGGTCTTGGGCAGGCTGCGCTGCTTGGTGCGGGCCGGGGTGAGCCCTGCCAGGCGCATGTAATCGACCAGCAAGGCTTGCCTTGCATCCAGCCAATCATCGATTGCTTTGTGTTTACCTGCCAGCGCTTGCTTGGTCTGTTCCAGTTTTGTCAACATAATCCCTCCATGGGACAAAGGCCGGGCGACTGATGTGGCTTCCGAGCCGTTCGAACGGTGACACTGTCTATAACTAGGGAAAATCTGGGCAAGCGTCAATAGGCTGGCCGGGATATTGTTAAGTGACGAAGAAATAGGCGGCAGATTGTTTAATCGTGCTTGCAGGTTTCAGGCCTGATGAGGGTTTTTCGCGTGTGGAATGTGACTATTTTCGCAGATCTTGATGAAAACCCCAGCGTTTGGCGTGTACCACTCGATAAAGCCTTTGCCTGAGTGTTTTTTTTTGCATAGAGTGAGCCAGCGCTAAATGCCCGATCATAAAGGAAATGTTATGAACAAAGCTCAACTTGTAGATGCGATTGCCGCCAAAGCAGACCTGAGCAAAGCTCAGGCTAAAGTGGCTCTGGAAGAGATTATCAATGGTATTACCCAGAGCTTGAAAGAAGGTGATGCTGTGCAACTGGTCGGTTTTGGCACCTTCAAGGTCTCCCACCGCGCAGGCCGCACCGGTCGTAACCCGCAAACTGGTCAAGAGATCCAGATTGCTGCGGCTAACGTGCCTTCATTCGTGGCTGGCAAGGCGCTGAAAGACGCCGTCAAGTAAGCCCGAAAGTCTGTTTTGTTCCAATGCCAGTCAGCTTGCTGACTGGCATTGTTTTTATGGGGCTTTCCCATCTTTCCGATTCGTGCTTCCTGATATTTCCCGCTGTTCCGGTTCCTTCTGTCAGCCTTGCTGTGGCTGTGACCTCATGCCATCTGCGGGGTGGCTGGCAGTGGCCAGATCCGCTCATAGGCCCAGGTAAAGGCGATGATGTAGACCAGGTAGAAAGCGACGAAGCCGAGATCCAGCATCAGAGCATCCCACAGTCCCAGTTCGAGCCAGAACATGACGCAGGGGAGAGAGAGCATCATAAAGCTTGCTTCATAACCCAAGGCATGGAGAAAACGATCGAGCGGTCGCTTGTTGGTGCGCCCGCACAGTTTGAGCAACCCCTTGTCGAACAACAGGTTCCAGCCGTAGGTCCAGGCGGTGGCGACGATGGAGAAGAAGATGGCCAGTGAACCGACCTCGGCGACGCCCTGACCAAACAGCTGGCTGATAAGTGGGGCAACCATGGCCAGCCCGATGCCTTCGTAGAGAACCAGATAGCGAAGTCGATCCGGGGTGGTGCGCAGTTGGGTACTACTCATGTGATGTGCCTCCTGTGGGAGGCGCATTCTAATCAGGGAGTGGTTAAAAGAGAAGCACCCTGGCCGGTCAGAGCATGAGTGGAGGAGCCATGATGGTGATGTTCCCTCTCTGCGGCACTTCTCTTGGTTGTTAACCCTGGGCTGTTAACCCTGCGCTCAGGTGCCGGTTGGCGTGACCTGGGTCAGCATCGCAAAGCCCTCTTCCACCAGATTGAGCTGAACCCTGACTTGGCCGAGCTCGGCCAGGGTGGCGACGTGGGTGCCACCACAGGGGATGGTCACCTCTTTCCCTTCCAGCATGCAGTGCCAGTAGCGCGAGTCGATGATCGCCTCGCCAGCGCGGCTGCGGCGGATCTCGCCCCCGGCTGCGACCCAGTCGGCCAGCTGCTGGTTGATCTTCTTTTCAATCAGCGTCAGCTCCGCCAGCAGGGCTTCGCTGTTGACCCCCTTCTTGCGCAGGCTTTTGCCGATGCGGTACTGCTCGCGGGATCCCATGGGCTCGACCCGTGAACTCAAAATGGCAAGGCGGTCGAAGTCGGGCTGGCCCAGTGCATCACGCTCACCCACCTCCTTGCGCCAGTAGGGGATGAGTACCCGATTGAGCGCCAGCGCTGCCAGATGGCAGCCAGTGTGACCCAGGCTCAGGGCGTGGCGGGTATCGCTATCCACCTGCAACGTGACAAGGCTACCGACGGCCAGCGGGTGGTCACCGATCAGCGGATGCACCACCACGAAGCTCCATCCGTCGGCCCCCCGTTTGACCGGAATCGCGGTGTCCACGAACAGTTTGCCATCCGGGCTGATAGCCCCCATTTGGCAGGGGCCAACGGCTGCTTCGCTACCCTCCCAGCGAGCATGGCCGACATC
The DNA here is from genome assembly GCF_000820145.1 of Aeromonas sobria. Classification (GTDB taxonomy): domain Bacteria; phylum Pseudomonadota; class Gammaproteobacteria; order Enterobacterales; family Aeromonadaceae; genus Aeromonas; species Aeromonas sobria. Next base: position 152,329 of record NZ_CDBW01000045.1, read on the forward strand.
TCCCGGCTGATCGGGCCAGAGATGACTTTGCGGATGAAAAGGGGTGAGGTCGGTGACCAGTAGCGTGGTCTCACCGCGCTGGCAGCAGACCACGCTGGCTTGCTCCTGATGATGGCCCAGCACGAAGCTGGCTCGGGTATGTTCCATGGCGAGGCTCCCGCAACGATATGAAGAGAAGGGAAAGGTGGCAGCATACGCCAAAGTGGCAAGGGGCTCATTAACCAGAGTTAATAAGCCCCTCTCTTTGTCATAGCTGGCTTTGTCATAGCCGGGTGCTAGAGCATGCCGACCAGCAGGTAGGCGTTGAGGCCAATCACCAGCGCCACGATCAGGCGACCTATGGCCTGGGTGATCGGATGGTTGCGATGTGCTCCCATCAGTACCCGATCGCCGGTCAGCATCAACAGCGGGATCAGGGCGAGCGCGATGCCAAAGCTCAGGATCACCTGACTCAGTACCAGGATCTCGGTGGTATTAAAACCCATGGCGATCACCACAAAGGCGGGGGCCATGGTAATGGCGCGGCGCAGCCAGAGTGGGATGGTAAAACGCACGAACCCTTGCATGATGACCTGGCCAGCGAGCGTGCCTACCACGGTGGAACTGATGCCGGAGGCGACCAGCGAGAGGCCAAACAGAGTGGCTGCTGCCTGGCCCAGCAGCGGGGTCAGGGTCTGGTAGGCGGACTCCAGCTCCGCGACCTGCTGGTGGCCCGAGCTATGGAAGGCGGCCGCTGCCATCGCCATCATCGCCAGATTGACGAAGCCGGCGATGGTCATGGCGATGGCCACATCGATCCGGGTGGAGTGCAGTCGTTGGGGGACGGATCCCTGATCCTGAGTGTGCTGGGTCAGCGCCGAATGCAGGTAGATGACGTGGGGCATCACGGTGGCACCGAGCACCCCAGCCGCCAGATAGACCGCCTCGCTGTTGGGCAGGCCGGGAAAGAGTGCCCCCTCCAGCAGGCTGGGCAGATGAGGGCGGGAGAACACCAGCTCGACGATATAGGCTGCGGCCACAAACAACAGCAGGCTGCCAACCACCCATTCCAGCGGTTTCTGGCCGCGACTCTGTAGCATCAGAATGCCCCAGGTCACCACAGCGGTGATAGCGGCGCCCTCCAGCAGGGTCACACCAAGCAGCAGCTTGAAGCCGACCGCAGCACCGATAAATTCGGCGAGATCGGTGGCCATGGCGATGATCTCTGCTTGTACCCAGTAGGCCCAGACTGCGGGTTTCGGCAGTCGGTCACGGATATGCTCCGCCAGATTTTTGCCGGTGACGATGCCGAGCTTGGCTGACAGGGTCTGCACCACCATGGCCATCAGGTTGGCCCACACCACCACCCATAGCAGCTGATAACCGAAGGTGGATCCCGCCTGAATATTGGTGGCAAAGTTGCCCGGGTCGATATAACCGATGGCGGCGATAAAGGCAGGCCCAAGTAGAGTCAGTTTGAATTTTCGAGCCGGAATGGCCGTGGTCAGCGCGGGTTGCATGGCATCACCCTCCATAAGGATATGGAGTCAGAATAGATCTAAATGATAATAATTATCAATTGATGTTTTGTATTGCACCCATAGGGAAAAACATCTGTTGCGGCCAGTTGCAGTGAGGGATGTGATTTCGTACAATATGCCGCCCTAGAAAAGCAGCGACTAAACACCACTATGTTCCTTGCCTCCGAGGTCTGGCTGCACCTGGGCGGAGGCTGAATTAATCCGTAAGGAGCTAAAATGCGTCATTACGAAATCGTCTTCATGGTTCATCCGGACCAGAGCGAGCAAGTACCAGGCATGATCGAGCGTTACACCGGCGCTATCACCACCTCCGGTGGCACCATTCATCGCATGGAAGATTGGGGCCGTCGTCAGTTGGCTTACCCGATCGACAAACTGCACAAAGCCCACTACGTTCTGATGAACGTAGAAGCAGAGCAAGCCGTTATCGATGAGCTGGAAACCAACTTCCGCTTCAACGATGCCGTTATCCGCAACATGATCATGCGCACCAAGCACGCTGTGACTGAAGTCTCTCCGATGGCCAAGGCCAAGGAAGAGCGTTTCGTCCGTCGTGACGACGAGCGCCGTGAAGAAGCTACTGAAGCTGCTTCCGAAGAGTAATTCTGGATCACTGAATAGAGGATAAAGGCCATGGCACGTTATTTCCGTCGTCGTAAGTTCTGCCGCTTCACTGCCGAGAACGTTACCGAGATCGACTACAAAGATATCGTTACTCTGAAAAACTACGTCACTGAATCTGGCAAGATCGTACCGAGCCGTATCACCGGTACTCGCGCCAAGTATCAGCGTCAGCTGGCACGCGCCATCAAGCGTGCTCGTTACCTGGCTCTGCTGCCGTACACCGATCTGCACAACAAGTAAGAATCGGTCCGGCACTTAAGCCTAACTCAACTTCTCTAGAGGAAAGGTAATGCAAGTTATCCTGCTCGACAAAATCGCCAAACTGGGCGGTCTGGGTGATCAAGTCGCTGTTAAAGCTGGCTACGCCCGTAACTATCTGATCCCGCAAGGCAAAGCCGTTATGGCTACCAAGGCCAACATCGAGACTTTCGATGCTCGCCGTGCTGAACTGGAAGCCAAGCTGGCTGCCGGTAAAGCTGCCGCTGAAGAGCGCGCTGCCAAGCTGGGTGAACTGGCTGCTGTTGTTATCGCCTCCAAATCTGGCGACGAAGGCAAGCTGTTCGGTTCCATCGGTACCCGTGACGTGGCTGATGCCATCACTGCTGCCGGCGTTGCTGTTGCCAAGAGCGAGGTCCGCATGGGCAACGTTCTGCGTAACACCGGCGAGTACGAAGTTGTTGTTCAGCTGCACGCTGACGTTAAAGCAACCGTACAGATCCAGGTTGTTGCTCTGTAATAGCGATTCGCTGCTGCAGATAAAACCCGCGCACTTGCGCGGGTTTTTTATTTTGGGGCCCGGGGGTAGAGTGAAGGTCTGTTCTGTTGGAGGAGATCCTTATGGCTGTCTGGGTCGAAGGTCGGGTCATCGAGCGTATCGAGTGGACGCCTACCCTGTTTTCCCTGCGCGTAGCGGCAGAGCTTGCCCCCTACCAAGCAGGTCAATTTACCAAGCTGGCCCTCGAGCAGGGCGAGCGGCGCATTCAGCGCGCCTACTCCTTCGTCAATCCCCCCTCTGCGCCATACCACGAGTTCTATCTGGTCGAGATCCCGAGCGGCGAGCTGACCCCTTCTCTCGGTTCGCTGCAAGCGGGCGACACCCTGCTGGTACAGTCGCTGGCGACCGGCTTTCTCACCTTGGCCGAGGTGCCAGCCGGGCGCGATCTCTGGCTGCTCTCGACCGGTACCGCCATTGGCCCTTTTCTCTCTATGCTGGCCGATGGTGAGGCGTTTGAGCGTTTCGAGAATCTGGTGCTGGTACACGGGGTGCGCAAAGGCGAAGAACTTAGTTATCAGCCACTTATCGCCAGCTTTGCCGAGCAATATGGCGAGCGCTTTCGCTATGTCCCCTTTGTCAGTCGCGAGCCGTGGCCAGACGCGATGGCAGGGCGGATCCCGGCGGCCATCGCCAACGGTCAGCTGCAGGAGCGGGTGGGGCTGGATTTTTCACCCGAGCTGAGTCAGGTGCTAATCTGCGGCAACCCGGAGATGGTGAAAGAGACCCAGCAGACCTTGCTGGCGCTGGGGTTGGCCAAAAACCTGCGCCGGGCGCCGGGTAATATCAGTGCGGAGAATTACTGGTAACAACAGGAGCACAGGGGCTGCTGGCCCCTGCATCATGAGGATGAGGACAAGGAGGGCATCAGTTCTTCTTGCCGTTGTTCTTGTTCTTATCCTTGTGTTTGTCGTGACCTTGTCCCGGGTTATTGCCGCTGTGGATACTGCGGTTGTAGTGATCCCGGTACTTGCCATCCATCTTGTCGCAGTTGAGTTTGAGCCGGCTGTCACCGATGCCGAGATCCAGGCAGTTGTTTTGCCACCAGTCGTACTCTTTGTCATCCCAGTTGAGGTTGACCTTGATGTCATCGCCGGAGATACGGATACCATCACCGTTTTTGGCTGGGGGGGCAGCAACGGCGGCTCCGTGCACGATAAACAGCGAGATCAACAGCAAGCTGCGGTTGATGGTGGGGCGGGGTGTGAGTAGTTTCATGAAAGAGTTCTCCTGTGAATTACTGGCCACCCTGCTGGCTGGCTGGGGCCTGATTGGTACTGGGTGGCTGGTTGCGGTTCTCTTCATCTTCCAGATTGAATCGCGTTGTTTTGCAATCAGAGGGGACGCTGTCGCCCACACCCAAATCGAGGCAGTCACTCTGTGACCAGCCGAACTGCTTGTCATCCCAGTCCAGATTAAATTTGATCTGGTCGATCGAGAGTTCAGAACCTTGGGATTCCTGGGATTGTGGTGCCGCGACGGTCGCGCTGCTTGCGAGCAGCAGGGACAGTATCATAGTGGTTGTTCTGTTCATGATGGCCTCGAATAATTGCAACTGCGGGTCAGTGTACGCCGGGCGGGCTGAACCCGAGCGGAACCGTACATAACCTCACCATATGATTAGGTCTGTCGGTGATTGTACCGGTTTTCTGCTGCCGATTTGTCCGTTTTGGTCGCGCTCTGGGCAGCTGGTTGTCAATCTGAAGGAATTCAGTCATTTGCCCTTCTCTGTGCGAGTCTGGCGACTATAATCGGCAGCCAACTTTTCCTGCACAGCACACCCCTTCATCATGACCACACAGGACTCCTCCGCACTGCGCTACCCCAAGGGGTGGTTTGCTCTGACGACGGTATACAGTTTCACCGGGCTGGCCATTCTGGCCTCCATCATCTTCTCCCTGCTGCTGTTCCTCTCCATCGATGACAACCCGCTGATGAAGTGGCTGTTTGGCGGGCTGGCCATCATCTTTGAACTGGGCAAGTTTTACGTCTGGTACGAGTACGGTGAGCGCAAGGCGCGGCGGGATTTGAGCGGTGCCTTCTGGTCGCTGCTGTTCTACAGCGTGCTGGCGGCCATCTCCATCGGCGGCAGTATCGGCGGCATCAACAGTGCCACCAACACGGTATTGAGCCAGCAAGCGCGCCACGAGCGGGAACTGGCCCGCTTCGACGAGCAGATCGCCAGCATCGAGCGGCAGATCCAGCTCAACGAGGAGGCAGCCCGCAAATACATCGAGCTGGAGCGCATCTCTAGCGGCGTCTCCTCCCTGCAGCACGCCAACACCAAGCTGCGTTTGCAGCAGGATGAGCTGCGCCAGCAGCGCGATGCCAAACCGGTCAACGAACAATCCTCCATGTTGGGGCTGATGAGCAGCTTGGCGGACGGGGTGGGGATGAGCATCACTCAGGTGCAGTTCCTGCTGGTCTGCTTCCTCTCGGTGTTGCTCGACGTGTTCGGTGCCTTCTTTGTCAGCCTGATCGGCGAGGAGAACCGCTTTCGCCGGATGTGGCGCTGGCAGCAGGATCAAGCCCGTCTTGAGGCGCAGGAAGCGCTGGCGGCTCAGTCCGAGCCGATGATGTCCCCCGAGCCAGCACCCGAGATGCTGGCGCAGGTGCGCGGTGCGCTGGAGAGTGGTGAGCTCAAGTGCAGTAAGCGCTCGGTGGCGCAGGCGCTGTCACTCTCGCTGGAGGAGGTGGACCGGGTGTTCCACCATCTGTTGTCGCAAGGGGTGCTGGGGCAGGGTGGCAATCGCCACTACTACCTCAATCCGGCGCTGGAGCAGCAACCCGGATAATGAGAAGGCCACCGGAATGCGGTGGCCTTTTGTTTTATCGAGTGGCTGTGGCACTCAGTGAGTCAGCACCATCATCAGGCTGAGGAAGGCGGCCAGTCCGCCACCGATGCCGATGATCCAGTAAAACCCCTTGGCCCCCTTTTTGAGGGGAATGCGGAAGTAGAGCAAAAATGCCAACCACCCCAGCGCCAGCAACAGAGGAATAAGAAACATTCGAGCCATGGTGTCCTCACTGTTATTCTGTTGACCCTTGATCAATCAACAGGATGGATTGTGCAATGACGCAACTACAGATTACCGCATTCGGTGACCCCTCGGTACTCAAGCTCAACCCTTCCCTCGATAAGGTGCCTGCCGATGGCGAAGTGCGGGTGCGCATCTGCTTTGCGGGGGTCAATCCCATCGATGCCAAGACCCGTGCCGGCCTCGGCTGGGCGGCGGCCCAGAACAAGGACAAGCTGCCCTGGACGCCGGGTTATGACGTCTCCGGTGTGGTGGAGAAGGTGGGCCCCGGCGTGACCTCGCTGGTCGAAGGGGATCTGGTGTGCGGCATGGTCGGTTTTCCCCTGAGCGCCGGTGGCTACGGGGAGTCTGTGGTGGCAAGCGAAAGCGAGCTGGTCAAGCTCGACGGGGTGAGCCTTCAGCAGGGGGCGGCGCTGCCGCTGGCCGGTCTCACCGCCTGGCAGGGGCTGTTTGAGCACGGCGCCCTCCAGAACGGCCAGCGGGTGTTGATCCTTGCCGGTGCTGGTGGCGTCGGCCATCTGGCGGTGCAGTTTGCCAGCGCTTATGGCGCCGAGGTGGTGGCCACCGCCAGCCCCGACAACCATGGCTTCCTGCACGCTCTGGGGGCGCGCTGGATGGTGGATTACCACGATGTGAACTGGCCAGCAGCTGTGGTGGCAGAGGCCGGTCAGGTCGATCTGGTGCTGGATCTGGTGGGCGGCGAGAGCGGCAAGGCGGCGCTCGCCTGCGTCAAGTCGGGTGGCCGCTTGGTGACTGTGCCTACCATTACCGCCCAGCAGATCAAGGATGCTGGGGCTGCGGCGGGTATCGAGGTGGTCGGCATGCTGGTTCACCCCGACCAGAAGCAGCTGGGTCAGATGTTGATGCTGCTGCGTCAGGGGGAGGTGAAGGTCACCCTCGCCGGTGAGTTCGCTCTGGCTGAGGGGGCGCTGGCCCATCAGGCCATCGAAGGGGGCCATGTGCGTGGCAAGCTGCTGCTGCGGATGCCTGCGGCCGACGGCTTGCCCGGATGAATGGCATTACCGAGATGGGTCTGGGGTGGCTGTTTCTGAGCGCCTTCACCTCCGCCACCCTGTTGCCCGGCAGCTCCGAAGTGCTGCTGGGGGTCATGGCGGGCAAAGGGGAGTGGAGCATGGCGAGTCTGTTGCTGTGGGCGACGCTGGGCAATACCCTCGGCTCCATGACTACCTGGTGGCTCGGCTGGCTCGCCACTTTCAAGAAAAAACCGGAAGATTTTCAAGGCCGTGGGGAACAAAAAGCCTTAGGCTGGCTCAAACAACATGGTCACTGGTGTCTGTTGCTTGCCTGGACGCCGGTGGTCGGTGATGGTCTCTGTCTGTTGGCCGGTTGGCTGCGTCTCTCCTTCTGGCGCTCTCTCATCCTGATCGGGCTCGGCAAATTGTTCCGTTATGCCCTGGTTTTTCTGCTGGCCAGTCACATTTTCTAGCCTGTTTTTGTCACTCACGAGGTTACCGTGAACAAAGTCATACCTTTAACGATTCTGCTGGGCTTTACCCTGCCGGTGCTGGCGGCACCGACCCTGATCGCCGAACAGGGCAAGGAGGAGGGCAAGCTCGCCATCCCCTACCAGATGTACAAGCTGGACAACGGCCTGACCGTGATCCTGGCCCCCGATCGCTCCGATCCGCTGGTGCACCTCGATGTGACTTATCACGTTGGCTCATCCCGCGAGACGGTCGGCAAGTCCGGCTTCGCCCATTTCTTCGAGCACATGATGTTTCAGGGCTCGAAACACGTCGGTGATCAGGAGCATATGCGGATCATCAACGAGGCCGGTGGCGACATGAACGGCACCACCAACAAGGACCGCACCAACTACTACGAAACCGTGCCTGCCAACCAGCTGGAGAAAGTGCTCTGGCTGGAGGCGGACCGGATGGGCTTCCTGCTCGATGCGGTGAGCCAGAAGAAGTTCGAGATCCAGCGCGCCACCGTCAAGAACGAGCGGGCCCAGCGGGTCGATAACCAGCCGTATGGGCTGGTGAGCGAGAAGGTGGGGGAGGCGCTCTATCCGCGCACTCACCCCTACTCTTGGCAGCCTATCGGTTACGTGGAAGATCTCGACCGGGTCGATGTTAACGACCTCAAGCAGTTCTTCTTGCGTTGGTATGGCCCCAACAATGCGACCCTGACCCTGGGCGGTGACTTTGACAGCAAGCAGGCCCTCGGCTGGATTGAACAGTATTTTGGCGCCATCCCGCGCGGCCCGGACGTGGCCGAGCCGACGCCAAAACCGGTGACCCTGCCCGAGACCCGTTACGTGACGCTGCAGGACAAGGTGCACCTGCCGCTGCTCTATATCAGCTACCCGACCGTGTCGCTCGGTGACCCGCAGGAGCCCGCGCTCGACATGTTTGCCGATGTGCTCGGCGGCTCCGCCAGCTCCATGCTCTACCAGTCGCTGGTGAAAACCGGCAAGGCGATTGATGTGGGGGCGTCCCACTACTGCGAAGAGCTGGCCTGTACCCTGACCGTATACGCCTACCCCAATCCGTCGCAGGATGGCAGCCTCAAGACCCTCAAGGGGGAGGTGGACAAGGTGATCGGCGAGTTCGCCCAGCGCGGCCTCAAGCCGGAAGATCTGGAGAAGGCGATCGCCAAGTACCGCGCCTCCGCCATCTGGGGTCTGGACAGCGTCTCCGGCAAGGTGAGCCAGCTCGCCATGGGGCAGGTGTTTACCCAGGATCCCAACTATGTGTTCAAGACCCTCGATGCCATCGGCAAGGTGACCCCGGAGCAGGTGAAAGCCGCCTACGACAAGTTCATCGCCGGCAAGCCGGCGGTAGTGCTGAGCGTGGTGCCCAAGGGCAAGACGGATTGGCAGGTCGCCACCCCGAACTTTACCCCCGCCCAGCGCGAGCTGCCGGATTACAGCAAGCATGACGAAGCGCTGGCCGAACGACCGGTAAAAGACAATTTCGATCGCAGCGTGCAGCCCAAGGTCGGTGAGGCGGTGAGCGTCAAGGTGCCCGCCATCTGGCACGGCAAGCTCGACAAGAACATCGAGATTATCGGCACCCGAAGTGACGAGATCCCTGCGGTCTCCATCATGATCGCTCTGCCGGGCGGCATTCGTGCCGAGGACAAGGGGCAACTGGGGCTGGCCAATCTGACCGCCGCCATGCTGGGGCAGGGGTCGATACGTCTGACCGAGGCCCAGCTGAGCGACGAACTGCAAAAGCTGGGATCTTCCATCAATGTTTCCAGCGCCCAGTACAACAACCTCGTCACCATCAGCTCGCTGGTGGATAAGTTGCCCCAGACCCTGGCGCTGGCACGGGAAGTGTTCGAGCGCCCCGGTATGCGGGAGGCGGACTTCGAGCGGGTCAAGGCGCAACTGCTGCAAGGTATGCAACAGGCCCAACAGCAGCCCGAGTGGCTGGCCGGACAGGCGTTCCGCGAGCTGGTCTACGGCAAGCAGAACCGCCTCGGTCAACCCGCTGACGGGGTGCTGGCTGATGTGGCCAAGCTGACCCTGGCGGATGTGAAGCACTTCTATCAGGCCTACTACAACCCCACCAACGCCAAAGTGGTGGTGACCGGTGATGTGAGCCAGAAGCAGATCGAGGAGCAACTTGGCTTCCTGACCGAGTGGAAAGGTGCCACGCCAGCGCTGGGGGATCTCAAGCTCAAGGACGAACAGGCCAAGCCGGGTATCTATCTGGTAGACAAGTCGGGGGCGCCCCAGTCGGTGATCCGCATCGGCCGTCGCGCCATGCCGTTTGATACCACAGGGGAGTATTTCACCGCCGGGCTGATGAACTTCAACCTGGGTGGCAACTTCAATAGCCGCATCAACCTCAACCTGCGGGAAGACAAGGGCTACACCTACGGCGCCAGCTCCGGCTTCTCCGCTAACCGCGAGGTGGGCACCTTTGCCACCGGCGCCAATGTGCGATCCGATGCGACCGTCGATGCCATTCGCCAGTTCCTCAAAGAGATGGATAACTATCGTGCGACCGGCCCGACCCCGGTGGAGCTGGCCTATATGCGCAGCGCCGTCTCCCAGCAGGATGCCCTCTCTTACGAGACCCTCGGCCAGAAGGCGGGCTTCCTGCTGCAGATGGTGATGTATGACCTGAAACCGGACTATGTACAGGCGCAGAACAACCTGATCAAGACGGTGTCGCCCGAGGCGCTGAAGGCCAGTGCCGCCCGTTGGCTCAATCCGGCCGACATGGTGATCGTGGTGGTGGGAGACAAGCAAAAGCTTGAAAAACCCCTGAAGGAGCTTCATCTTCCCATCTATCCGCTGCAGTTGCCGTAACGGGCACCTTATAAAAATCAAGAGCCGCCCCGGATGGGGCGGCCTCACATGAGCCGTGAATATGACTACTACAAGCTTGTCACTCACCGAGTTGCTGAACGTTCTGGGGTCACCGGAGCGCTTGACTGCACTCAAGGGGATCCGGCGCGGGATCGAGCGTGAATGTCTGCGCATCACCCCGGATGGCAAACTCGCCCAGAATAACCATCCCCGGGCGCTGGGCTCAGCCCTGACTCACCCCAATATCACCACCGACTACTCCGAGAGCCTGCTGGAGTTCATCACCCCGGCCACCGACTCCATCGACAGCCTGATGGAGCAGCTCGGTGATATCCATCACCATGTGATGCAGCATCTGGGTGAGGAACGGATTTGGCCGCTCTCCATGCCCTGTTTCGTCGGTGGCGAGGAGAGCATCCGGCTGGCCCAATACGGCAGCTCCAACATCGGCAAAATGAAGACCCTCTACCGTCAGGGTTTGAAGAACCGCTACGGCAGCCTGATGCAGGTGATCGCCGGGGTGCACTTCAACTTCTCGATGCCGGACAGCTTCTGGAGCGAGTGGCAGGAGCTGGAGTGTGTCGGCTGCTGCAGCCAGCGCTTTATCTCCGACAAGTACATGGGGCTTATTCGCAACGTCTATCGCTTCGGCTGGTTGGTGCCCTATCTGTTTGGCGCATCGCCAGCCATCTGCGAATCCTTCCTCAAAGGACGCAAGAGCAATCTGCCGTTCGAGAAGACCGGCAAGGGCACCCTCTATCTGCCTTATGCCACCGCACTGCGTCTCTCCGATCTCGGCTACACCAACAGCGCTCAGGCGGGGCTCAAGATCAGCCACGACAATCTGCCGGCCTATGTCAGCAGCCTGCGCCGCGCCATCAACACCCATAACCCTGACTTTGCCAAGATCGGGGTCAAGGTGGATGGGGAGTATCGTCAGCTTAACGACAACGTGTTGCAGCTGGAGAACGAGCTCTACGCCCCGATCCGTCCCAAGCGCACCCCGCGCAGCGGCGAGAAGCCGTCCGATGCGCTCGATCAGCGCGGCATCGAATACATCGAACTGCGCACCGTGGACGTCAACCCCTTCACCCCGCTCGGCATCGATGCCGACCAGATCCGCTTCTTCGATCTGTTCTTGGTCTGGTGCCTGCTGCGCCCGTCCGCGTTGCAGAGTGACGAAGAGATTGCCCGCAACCGCCGCAACCAGAACAAGGTGGTGCTGGAAGGGCGTCGTCCCGGCCTCGAACTGGAAGATGAGCAGGGCAATGCCATTGGTCTCAAAGAGTACGGGCTCAAGCTGTTCGAGGAGCTGGCTGAGGTCGCCGAGCTGCTGGATCGCTGCTGCGGCCGCAACCGCTATCGCGAGACGCTGGCGATGCACCGCGAGAAGCTGCTCAACCCCGAGCTCACCTACTCCGCCCGCATGCTCAAGGAGCTGCTGGAGAGTGGTAAAGACAACGGCTGCTATGGCGACAAGCTGGCGACCCGCTATCGTGAGGAGCTGCTGGCCGCTGAATTGCAGTACTGGGATGAGGCCTACTTTGCCGGTGAGGCGAAGGATTCGCTGGCCAAGCAGCGGGAACGCGAGCGCAGCGACAGCCTGTCGTTTGACGACTTCCTGGCTGACTACTTCGGGATCAGCAAGACAACAGCCTGATGACAGGCTTGTAAAAGCAAAAAGCCGCTCGAATGAGCGGCTTTTTTATTGCTTGGAATCTGAGCGTGATCAGGCGTGGTTATACATGGCCTCGATTTCGCGCTGGTATTTGGCCTCGATGATCTTGCGGCGCAGCTTCATGGTGGGGGTTATTTCCCCTAACTCCATGGAGAAGGCGCTCGGTAGCAGGGTGAACTTCTTCACTTGCTCGAACTTGGCCAGCTCTTTTTGCAAGTCCGCGATACGGGCTTCGAAGAACTCCATCACCCGGGAGTTGCGCAGCAGGTCACTTTTGCACTGGTACTGCAGGTTGATGGAGCGGGCGTACTCCTCCAGCGACTCGAAGCAGGGTACGATCAGTGCCGAGACGAAGTGGCGGGCATCGGCGATGATGGCGATCTGCTCGATAAAGCGATCCTTGCCGATGGCGCCCTCGACCACTTGTGGGGCCACGTACTTGCCGTTGGAGGTCTTCATCAGCTCCTTGAGGCGCTCGGTGAAGTAGATATTGCCCTGGCTGTCGAGCTCACCGGCATCGCCGGTACGCAGGAAGCCATCCTCAGTCATCACTTCGGCAGTGGCGTCCGGCTTGTTGTAGTAGCCGCGCATCACGGTGGGCGAGCGCACCAGCAGCTCGTTGTTCTCACCCAGCTTCACTTCGATGTCGTTCAGTGCCGTGCCGATGGAGCCCAACTTGAACTGCTGATCTTCGTAGCAGCAGACGGTAGCTGTAGTCTCGGTCATGCCGTAGCCGTACTTGAGGTTGAGCCCCATCGCCTGGAAGAAGAGGTTCACATCGTCGGCCAGACGGGCGCCCGCCACCGGCAAGAAGCGGGTGCGGCCGCCAAAACGGGCGCGCAGCTTGCGAAACACCAGTCGCTCCGCGAGCCAGAGCTGGGCATAGAGCTGGGGAGAGGCTGACTTGCCAGCCTGACGGGTGGCGACCATCTGTTTGCCAACCCGGGTAGCCCAGCCAAACAGGGCGCGACTGGGGGCGGGTGCTTGGGCAACCTTGGCCTGGATCATGGCGTAGGCCTTCTCGTAGAGGCGCGGGACGGCGCACATCACGGTCGGTTTCACCTCGTCAATCACCTCCATCACCTTCTGCGGATCGCGGATATAGACGTTCTCGCCGCCGCAGTAGAGCACATAGAAGCTCCAGACTCGCTCAAATACATGGCTCAGTGGCAGCATGCAGAGCGACACATCCTGCTCGTTCAAATCGAGGCGGCTGTTGTGCATCTCGAAACAGGCGGCGATGTTGGCGAAATCGAGCATGACCCCTTTGGGTTCGCCGGTGGTGCCGGAGGTGTAGATCAGGGTCAGCAGATCGTCCATCCGGTACTGCTGCTCGCGCTCGCGCAGTTGCTGTTCACTGGGCTGGTGGTTGCCGGAGACCAGAAATTCCTGAAAGTAGCTCGCTTGCGGGCAGCCACGCAGATTGACGTTGCCATCGAGGGCGACGATCTGGCGGATCTCGCCATTTTGCAGCAGGGTGAGTGCCTGATCGAACTGGGGCTGTTCACCGACGAACAGGATGCCAATCTTGGCGTCACGCACGATATAGCGCACCTGATCTAGGGTACTGGTGGGATAGATGGGGACGCTGACGCCACGGGCGGCAAGGATGCCGAGATCAGCCTGGGTCCACTCTGGCATGTTGCGTGCGTAGATGCCGACCATTTCGGTGGGCTGGTGACCACAGCGGATCAGCGCTTGGGCGCAGTAATCCATGGCCTGACCCAGGGTGCGCCAGCCGATGGCACGCCATTGACCATCTTGCTGAACCCGCAGGGCCGCCTTGTTACCAAGCTGGGTAATACGTTCACGCATCAGTCGAACCAGATGAAGCTTCGGCATCAGTCAAGCATCCTTTAATTACAGTTGTACGCCGGTTAGGGCACTAAAAATCGGGGTAGAGTTTAAACTCCAACATTACAGCTTACAAGTGTTCGCCGTTTGTCTTGGATCACAAAGCATGCAAATAGCTATGCCTTTGCGCAGGCTGGCCGATACTGCAGATGAGTGCTTGAGGGGTAACGATATGAATCTGTGGGTGAAAGGGGCGTTGGCTGCGGTTGGGCTCATGGTGGTGGGTGGTAGTGCGGCCTGGTTTTTTGTGGGCCAGGCGCCGAAGGCCCCTGCCAATCCCTGGTATCAGGGGGCTGATGGGTATCATCTGGCACAGCAACAAGCGCTGGCGTTGGGTTATCCGCTGCTCTATGTGCTGGAGACTCCCAAGTGCCGCCGTTGTGGCGATTTGGAGAAGAAATTCTGGCAGAGCGAGGAGATGGCTGACCCGCTGGCCAAGCTGGTGAAGGTGCGCCTCAATCCGGGTAAGGGGGATGGCAGCGAGCAGATTTTGCGCCGCTTCCCCAAGGTGGCCACGCCGCCCGGCATTTATGTCCAGCCGCCTGGCCAGCCCCTCAAGCCCATCAAGATAGTGGTGGATATCGACCAGATCTGGATGCCGGGAAAAACCTGGCAGCGGGGCTTCTATATGCCGCTCTCTGCCGCAGGGTTCGAGGCGGTACTCCACACCACCCTGGCTTTGCAGGATCCCGCACTGGATAACGCGCCCCTGGAGTGAAACGGGGCAAGGCGGTTTAGTGTGGCGAGATGTGCTGGATCAGCCGAAATCGAATAGCCGAGACATCAGCACCGCATCTTCCCGATCGTTGCCGGTGCCGTAGTAGTCGGCGCGTCGGCAATATTCGGCAAAGCCGGCGTTCTCGTAGAGGGAGATAGCGGTTTTATTGCCCGCCCGCACCTCGAGAAACCAGGCCTCGGCCCCTGCTTGTTTGCTGCGAGTCAGATAGGCCTGCAACAGCGCCCGTCCCAATCCCTTGCCCTGAAACGCCGGATGCACACAGATGTTCATCAGCGAGCTGTCACCGGCCACCAGATCCGAGATATAGAAGCCCGCTGGGCGACCGTCAACCAGCATCAAGCCGTTGAGATAGCGTGGCCCGAAGCAGGAGAGCAGGTTGGCCTGACTCCACGGTTCCTTGTGAGCGGCTTGCTCGATGGGATAGACAAGGTCGAAATCGCTCTCGATCAGGGGACGAAACTCAGGCATGGGGGCTCCGGATGGCAGGATTGTGGGCACAAGGGTTGGCAGGGACGGCGTTTGTAAAATCAGGTAAAAAGAGCGGCATCACAGTGGGACTTAGCGGCATGATGCGAGATCACGCCGCGCTGGCCGCAAGGTGCTGGCGCAGCTGTTGCCATAGGGCGCGCTTTTGCGCGGCGCTGGGGACGAGGGGGCAGATCAGCGCATCCGGCCGCTCGGGGTTGGCTTCCGTCAGCCAGAGCAGGGGAGACGTGTCCGCTGTTTGCAGCTCGACGGGCGGTAATTCGCTGAGCAGGGAGACCTCGTCGGGCGTCATGCCCAGCAGTTGGCAAATATCCGCCAGCAGCGTGGTGACAGGCAGCCGGGGCGCCAGCAGCCAGAGTTTACCAGTGGGCAGCGGGGCGCTGATGGCCGGGGCCGTCTGGCTGGGCTGAGCGGCATGTTGCTCAAGCTCGGGAGCGGTGGCTGCGCCCAGCAATGCCGGACGACGCAGCTGCCAGCTTTGAATACCCATGCGGGTCAACATGCTCTGACGTACGGGATCTTGCATCGGGGGCGACTCACTCTTGATCTGCGTTGGAGAAAATAGTGCTGCGAAGGGTACACTCGAACCGCTTTTGCTGCACCCCTTTGCAAAGCGTTGTCAGCAAAACAGCGCTGGCAGCGGATCCTGGGGATCTTGCGTTTTTTCCTGCCAGAGTCGGGTATTCTGCGGCAAGAGATACCAGAATAAACATCATAACAAGACAAAACCCAAGGCCGAGCAAATGGATATCGCGCCTTGGGGCCATCATCAGCCCAGCTTCGGAACAGTCTCTATGTCGTCTTTAGCTCAAGCACAGAACCCTGCGCGTGTCATTCCCATCCAGGAGCGGCTGCCTCGACTGCTGGCAGCCCTTGGCGAGGGGCTCTATGAACGGCAGGATGCGTTGCGACTCGGTTTGCTGGCAGCCCTCAGCGGCGAGAGCGTCTTCTTGCTGGGGCCGCCCGGCATCGCCAAGAGCCTGATTGCCCGCCGCCTCAAGCTGGCATTTCACGATGCCCGTCACTTCGAATATCTGATGACCCGTTTCAGTACGCCGGAGGAGGTGTTTGGCCCCCTCTCCATTCAGGCATTGAAGGAGGATGGCAAATACCTGCGCCTCACCGCCGGTTATCTGCCGGAGGCCGAAGTGGTGTTCCTCGACGAGATCTGGAAGGCGGGCCCCGCCATCCTCAATACCCTGCTCACCGCCATCAACGAGCGGCAGTTCCGCAACGGCGACAGCCAGCACCCCATCCCGATGCGCTTGCTGGTGACTGCTTCCAACGAGCTGCCGGCGCCGGATAGCGGGTTGGAAGCGCTCTACGATCGGATGCTGGTGCGGATCTGGATGGATCGGGTGCAGGAGAAGTCGAACTTTCAGGCGATGCTGGCCAGCGATGGCCATGCCCATCAGAACCTGCCGGAATCCTTGCAGATCCGGGGGGATGAGTACGAACAGTGGCAGAGCCAGATCGAGCAGGTTCGCCTGCCGGATGCCTGTTTCGAGCTCATCTACCAATTGCGCCAGCAGCTCGACAGCCAGCTGGCCCACCGCTGCTATGTGTCGGATCGCCGCTGGAAGAAGGCGGTACGTCTCATCAAGGCGAGCGCCTTCTTCAATGGCCGCGACGAAGTGGCGCCCCTCGACCTGCTGTTGTTCAAGGATTGCCTCTGGCATGACGAGGAGTCCCGCACCGCCCTGCTGGAGATGATGACCGAGTTCTCCCGTCTCTATGGCTATCAGCAACTGGCGATGACCCGCCAGCTGCTGGCCCTGCGGGATCAATTCAAACAGCTCAAACAGAGCGTGGCTCAACGGCTCTGCACAAAGGCGCGGCAACGCAAACAGTGGTTTGGTCGCCGGGCCCGGGGCATCGAGATCCCGCTCGCCAATGCCAGACCCTTTGGTAAACAGGTGCACTTTCACTTGCTTACTCCGGCACCGCTGGATGGCAGCGATCCCGAGCGGCTCACCAACACGCTGGTGTTCGATCGCACCCTGCTCTCCCATTGGCACCCTACCGGCGAGGCACTGGTCGGCTATCAGTTTGGCAATCCAAAGGCAGGGCACTACGAGCTGGTGCTGGATGATGAGCTGCGGCTCCAGGTGCTCGATATCCAGCGCCAGCAGATCCCGCTGGTGTTGATGGAGCGCAACGCCATCCCCGAGGTGGTGCTGGAGCCCTGGTTGCAGGCGCTTGATGAGCAACTGCTCCGGGTCAGCAAGTTGATGCAAGAGCTCAAGCAGCAGCGCAGTCTGTTCGAGCGCCATCAACAGCACCTTTTTATTGCGCAGCGCTGGTTGCAGCAGGTGGAAGACAGCTTCTTCGTGCTGAACCGGGATCTCGAACTGCTGCACTGCGAGCTGGCGCAGTGGCGCGAGCGGTTGCCAAGGTTGGACGAGTAAGGAGCGCTCATGCTTGAGATCGGCATGCTGGATTTGGGGCTCCTCATTGGCGAAGGGGAGCTGGCGGGTGAGATTGCGCTATTGCTGGCGGCGTCGCCCAAGATTTCCGAATTTATCCGGCGCTCTCCGCTACAGGGCAAACTGCTGAAAAAGCGCCTGCAGAGCTGGGGCGAGCAGCTTGGCGAGGAGATGCGCCACAAGCCGGTGCCGGTGGTGCTGGAGCAGGAGTACCTGCTCTATCAGGCGCACCGGCAACTGCCGATGACCGAGCTGATTGGCCGCCTGCCCAGCCTGCTGGAGTCGCTGGAGCAGTACAGCCCCTTCGCCGGTGAGGCCCGATCCTTGGTGCGCCAGCTGATGGCCCACCCCACCGAGGGGCTGCGCCAGCTCTTTATCGACAAGTGGCGCGCCAGTCTGGTGGGGAGCCTGCTGCAACTGCAGCAGCAGATCGCCGAAGCGGAGCGGGAGAAGCAGCGTCAGGAGATTGAAGATCAGCTGCTGGCGAGCCGCACCCTGGCCGATGCCCTCGATCCCAACAAGATCTCCGCCGGTGGCCTGTGGGATCTGGCGCAGGGGAGCTGGCACAAGCGCAGTCTGGTGCTGGTCAAGCAGTACGCCCGTATGTTGCAGCGTGAGCCGCTGCTGGCGGAGATTGCCGGTCTGCTCGGGCGCAGCGAGCGGGATCGGCGGGCGCAGGAGCAACCGGTGCCGCCGGTCGAGGTGCTGGAGCTGGAGCCTGCTCCCAGCGACGATGTGCCGGACGATCTGGTGGGGATCCATCAGGCGAGCGATCTGATGCGGCTGCTGCCGAGCGAGGCGGTGATGCTGGCCCTGCCGGAGTTGGAGCTGGAGTTCTATCGCCGCTATCTGGAGCGGCGCCTGCTCAGTTACCAGTCGCGCGGGACGTTGCCGCGCCAGCGCATCATGCTGCGAACCCCGGAGCAGGGTGGCCAGCAATTGCAGCAACGGGGCCCCTTTATCGTCTGTGTCGATACCTCCGGCTCCATGGGGGGGTATCCCGAGGAGTGTGCCAAGGCGCTGTTTCTGGCGCTGCTCAAGGTGGCGATGGATGAGAAGCGCGGCTGCTACCTGATGCTCTTCTCCACCGAGGTGGCGACCCTCGAGATCACCGCCGATACCGGTCTGGACAAGGCGGAGCGCTTCCTCTCCATGAGTTTTCACGGCGGTACCGACCTGGTGCCCTGCCTTGAGAAGGCGCTGGCCAAGCTAGATGATCCCGCCTTTGCCAAGGCGGATGTGCTGGTCATCTCCGACTTTATCGCCCAGAGCCTGCCCCATCCCCTGCTCGATCAGATGAACCGCTATCGTCAGCGCCAGACCCGTTTTCACGCCGTCGCCATGTCTCGCCACGCCAAGCAGGCGCTGTTGCGGGTCTTTGACAACAGTTGGCTGCTCGATTGTGGCCTGCGCGGTCGGCTGCTGCGCCGCTGGCAGCAGCACTGAATCCCCATTGTCGGGGGCATGCCATTCTCCCGCGATATCAATCGTCTCTGCTCAGTGACCACCGCCGGGCACCCAACGAACAGCTACTGCTCACAGTGACCTGAGTCACGTTATTCAGTCACAGTCCAGTTAGGGAGGCTATAATCGCGCCCCCGCGATTTACTGAGAAAGACACCGCCAAGATGGGTATTCTCCATTGTTTCATCTGTTTACTGCTGATCACGGTTCCATCCATTGGGCGAGCGGATACCCTTGCCCCCTCGGCGCTCTTGCAAGAGCTGCAGGCGCTGGAGGAGGATTTCTCCTATAGCGAAAATTATCGGCAGCGGGTGGCTCAGCTGGTCAGCCAAAAAGAGCAGCATTCGAGCGCAATCCAGAGCCGGATCGCCCAACTGCAGTGTGACTCATGGTCTGCCAATCATGTCAGCGATTATCTGCAGGGGATCCAGTTTGCCGAGCGTGAACTGGGGATAATCAAGGGACGCAAGAATCTTTACAGTGAAGCAGGGCTCCGGCTGTGTCGTGGCTGGTTCAGGCAGCGTCTTGGTGACATCGCCAAGGCCAAAGATGATTATGATGCCACGTTGTCGATGGCCAGCCAGCTGGGTGATCTCCGGTTACAGGCCAAGGCCCGCAGTTATCTCGGTACCATGCTCGCTTCACAAGGAGACATGTTGGAAGCGCTGCATAATCTCAAGCAGGCCAAGGCGCTTTATGATGGTCTGGGCTTGACCCGTATGAGCCTGCGTCAGCAGACCCTGATTGCCAACACCTATCGGCGGATGGGGAGCTACGTTCAGGCTGAAGTGCTCTTCGATGAGTTGTTGCAGAGCTATCGTGATAGCGGCGATGAGGGGGTGCTCAATGATCTGCGGGTCTATCAGGGTATTCTCTATTCCAAAACGGGTCGCGATGAAAAGGCCATTGCCCTGCTGACCCTTGCCGAGTCCTATTTCATGGCACAACAGCTGTGGATGGAGGTAAGCGAAGTGCGATTATGGTGGGCCAATGCGCTGCTCGCCTTGGGACGGGTGGACGAAGCCTTTGCCAAGGGGGATTGGCTAGATCTGCCACAGCCAGACCATGAAGTTGAACCGATCCTGCTTGCCATGCGCAACTTGCTGCGGGGGGCGGTCATGGAGCGAAAAGGGCGTTATCAGCAGGCCGTTGATTATATTGAATTGGCTATTCCGACCCTGACGTCCGAGGCCCATCAGGAGATGCTGGCAAAAGCCTATCGCATTGAATCGTCAGCGCTGAAGTCGTTGGGCCGTTACCAGACCAGCTTGCAAAAGCTGGAGCGTTATATCGAAACCTATCAGCAAGTTGAGCTGGAGCTGCAGGGGCATCGGCGGTTGCAGATGCTCCTTGAGCAAGACCTTGATCAACAGAAGCAGGAAAACGAGCGACTGCAGGTGCGGCGCAAAATGCAGCAGCAAGAGTTGGCAGCGCTTGAGGCTGCACGCCGATGGCGGATGATGGCGGTTGTGTTCGGGGGCGGGATGCTGATGCTGGTATTGCTCTATCAGTTGCAGCGTGGCCGCACCTTGCGTCAGTTGACTCTGACGGATGAGTTGACCGGTATCCAGAATCGCCGTCAGGTTCAGTTGCAAGCCGAAGCGCTGTTTTTGCGTGCCAAGAGCGGTCATCTCAATCATCTCTCCGTGCTTATCGTCGATATAGATCACTTCAAACGGGTAAACGACCGACTGGGTCATCTGATGGGTGACAAGGTGCTCACAGACGTTGCACGCACCATATCAGCTTCATTGCGAGGCCAGGATCGGGTGGGCCGCAACGGGGGAGAGGAGTTTATGGTGCTCTTGCCGGGGGCGCCTCTTGCTGCAGCGGGTGAAGTGGCCGAGCGGATCAGGCTGCAGGTGGCTAACTTGCGAGTTGATGGTGTGCCCGACACTATGCCGATCCGGGTCAGCATTGGGTGTGCGCAATATGACCTGCGGGATAGCGAGTTATCCAGGTTGGTACACCGGGCGGATATGGCGATGTACCGTGCCAAGGAGAAGGGGCGGGACCGGGTCGAATTGGCAAGCTAGTCATTTACGGCGACTCATTCCCGCGCTGTCGATGCGCTGACAAGTCTGCCCGCTTGCATGGGGCGGGTCGTCTGGCGACACGGCAATCTGGTCAGGCTGTCATGGCATCATGCAGTTAGAACGCGGGCTGGGTATTTTTCACTCGCGCGGGACGTTGCCGCGCCAGCGCATCATGCTGCGAACCCCGGAACAGGGTGGCCAGCAGTTGCAGCAACGGGGCCCCTTTATCGTCTGTGTCGATACCTCCGGTTCCATGGGCGGTTATCCCGAGGAGTGTGCCAAGGCGCTGTTTCTGGCGTTGCTCAAGGTTGCGATGGATGAGAAGCGCGGCTGCTACCTGATGCTCTTCTCCACCGAGGTGGCGACCCTCGAGATCACCGCCGATATCGGTCTGGACAAAGCGGAGTGCTTCCTCTCCATGAGTTTTCACGGCGGTACCGACCTGGTGCCCTGCCTTGAGAAGGCGCGGGCCAAGCTCGATGATCCCGCTTTTGCCAAGGCGGATGTGCTGGTCATCTCCGACTTTATCGCCCAGAGCCTGCCCCATCCCCTGCTCGATCAGATGAACCGCTATCGTCAGCGCCAGACCCGTTTTCACGCCGTCGCCATGTCCCGCCACGCCAAGCAGGCGCTGTTGCGGGCCTTTGACAACAGTTGGCTGCTCGATTGCGGCCTGCGCGGTCGGCTGCTGCGGCGTTTTCAGCACAATTAACAGCCTGCTGGGATATAAATAGTGCCTGGTGACTGCTTTGGTGGTTTATTCTGGTTCTACTGCGGGTGGATGGAGGGTTGATGTGAAGCTTTATCCGTGTTGTGTATTGCTGTTGGCATTGAACACTATGGCTGAACCGGTTTCACCCATCCAGTTGGAGAGTGAGCTTAATACGCTGGAGCAGACTTATCTCTCTGATCGCGAATTGGGCTTGAGAGTTCAGCGATTGAAGCAGGATTTGTCCGCTTACACTCCGGCGCAACAGATGCGGATTGCTCGCTTGGCCTGCAGACTTCAATCGGCAAACGAGACGGCGGAGTATCGTCAGGCGATGCTCTATGCTGACGAACACCTTCAGCGAGCTACTGCACAAGGTGATCTATTTGCCCGCAGTGATTTTGTCCTTTGCCGTGGCTGGTTTCACCAACTGCTCGGGGAGAACGATAAGGCTCGTCTGGATTATGATCTGGCACTGACGTTGGCTCGTGATGCCGGTTCTCTCAAACAACAGGCAATTGCCTTGTCCTACAGAGGTTCCCTTTTTTCCTTTCAAGGGCTTCCTGCCAAGGGACTCAGAGACCTGATGCGCTCGTTGCATATCTACGATGCCCTTGCCCTCTCAAGTTGGTATGGAAAAGTGCAGTTGGAAATTGCGGCGACCTACCGTCGTATGGGGCTGCTGGGGCCTGCCAATCGCTTGCTCGATGAGTTGGAGATGCAGTTACAGCCAAGCAGTGATCCCGATATTTTCTACGAGCTTTATCGGCAGAAAGCGATGGTGGCAAACGGCATGGAGCAGTTCCAGGCTGCCATTGATGAGCTGGATAAGGCGACGGCGCAACACAATGAATTAACTCCTGTCGAAAAAGGATTATTACAGCTGGATAGGGCTGAGGCGCTGCTGGGGCTAGCCAGATATCCAGAGGCAATGGTGCAGCTTGAGCAGGCCGGTGTGGTGTTTAAATCAGACATTGACCCTCTGTTTCATAGTTATTGGCACTTGCTGATGGCTCAGGGGGGGATTATGGCGGGAGAATATGCCAATGCGCTTCGGCATCTCGCGATGGCTGAACCGACCCTCTTGCGCGAGGATAACCAGCGTTTTTTGATCAAGGTGACATGGTTGCGCAGTCAGGCGCTCGAGGGGATCGGAAAAACCGGTGAGGCGCTGGCTGAGTTGCATCGTTATGTGGCCCTCAAGCGGGTATTCGAACAGGAAATGCAGGACCAGAGCACCTCCTGGGTGCGTGGCGAGTTTGAGCTGGCCCGTCAGGAGGGTGAAAACAAGCGACTGCGGGTTGAACAGCTATTGCAGCAACAGGAGCTGGCACTAGCCAAAGAGCGTCGTTTCTGGTTGCTGGCGGTACTGCTGCTTTGTGGCGGGTTGGCCTTGCTGACGACGGGGTGGTTACTGGATCGCAACCGTCGGATGCATCGGCTGGCCTTTACCGATGAGCTGACCGGTCTCAACAACCGGCGACGGGTATTGTGGCGTGGGAATACACTGTTTGAACTTGCCCGTCGGCAAGGTGCACCATTTAGCTTACTGGTCTTCGATATCGATCACTTCAAGCGGATCAACGATACCCTCGGCCACCATCAGGGGGATCGGGTTCTGCAATGGCTCTCGCAAGCCGCAGCGAGCCAGTTACGGCCCCGAGATGTATTGTGGGGCGTACCGGTGGGGAGGAGTTTTTGATCCTGCTGCCGGATACCGGTTTGGAGGATGCACGTGGC
The DNA here is from genome assembly GCF_000820145.1 of Aeromonas sobria. Taxonomy (GTDB): domain Bacteria; phylum Pseudomonadota; class Gammaproteobacteria; order Enterobacterales; family Aeromonadaceae; genus Aeromonas; species Aeromonas sobria. The sequence goes on from NZ_CDBW01000045.1 coordinate 175,703, forward strand.
GTAGCGGAGCGGATCAGACAGGTGGTCGGCAAGCGAGCCTTGCCTGGGCTGTCGTACCCCGTCACAGTCAGCATTGGCTGTGCTTGTCTGCGGCAAGAGGACAGGGACATCACGGCCCTGATCCAGCGAGCAGACAATGCGCTGTACCGTGCGAAAGGGGCCGGGCGCAACCGGGTGGAAACAGACGACTGACGGGCTGGGTATTTTTCACTCGCGCGGGTATAATGTCGCGCAATTTTGCTTTGACTCAGGCGAGAAGACCCATGTAACGCAGCCCTCCTCCCTCTTTCCACCAGGTTGGCAAAACGCCAGCTGGCGTGGCTTCGTTGCGTATACATGTGCCGTGAGCGGCATTCCGGATTTATTCCCACGGTGGCTGATGCTACCGCTCAATAGAAGAACGTTGAATTATGTCAGCTGAATTTCTGAGTGAAGTCTCCAAGAGACGCACTTTTGCGATCATTTCGCACCCGGATGCGGGTAAAACCACCATCACCGAAAAAGTCCTGCTGTTCGGACAGGCCATTCAGCGCGCCGGTACCGTCAAGGGCCGTGGTTCGGGCCAGCACGCCAAATCCGACTGGATGGAGATGGAGAAGCAGCGTGGTATCTCCATCACTACCTCGGTGATGCAGTTCCCCTACTCCAACTGCCTGGTCAACCTGCTCGACACCCCGGGTCACGAGGACTTCTCTGAAGATACCTACCGTACTCTCACCGCTGTGGATTGCTGCCTGATGGTGATCGACGCCGCCAAGGGTGTTGAAGACCGGACCCGCAAGCTGATGGAAGTGACCCGGCTGCGTGACACCCCGATCCTGACTTTCATGAACAAGATGGACCGCGAAGTACGCGACCCGATGGAAGTGATGGATGAGGTGGAGCGCGAGCTGAAGATCATGTGCGCCCCCATTACCTGGCCGATCAGCTGTGGTAAATCCTTCAAGGGTGTCTATCACCTCTACAAGGACGAGACCTATCTCTATCAGACTGGTCAGGGCCACACGATTCAGGAGAAGCGGGTAGTCAAGGGGCTGCATAACCCCGAGCTTGACGCTGCCATTGGCGAAGACCTGGCCGCCCAGCTGCGTGGCGAACTGGAGCTGGTGCAGGGTGCCTCTCCCGAGTTCGATCACGAGGCTTTTATCGCTGGCGAGATGACTCCGGTGTTCTTCGGTACTGCACTGGGCAACTTCGGTGTTGACCACATGCTGGATGGTCTGACTGACTGGGCACCGTCCCCGATGCCGCGCAAGGCCGAGAGCCGTGAAGTTGCTGCGACCGAGGAGAAATTCTCCGGCTTCGTATTCAAGATCCAGGCGAACATGGACCCGAAGCACCGCGACCGTATTGCCTTTATGCGAATCGTGTCAGGCACTTACAGCAAGGGCATGAAGATGCGCCATGTGCGGATCGGCAAGGATGTGAACATCTCCGATGCCGTCACCTTTATGGCCGGTGACCGCGAGCAGGCGGTGGAAGCCTGTGCCGGTGACATCATTGGTCTGCACAACCACGGCACCATCCAGATCGGCGACACCTTCACCCAGGGTGAGGATCTCAAGTTCACCGGTATCCCGAACTTCGCCCCGGAACTGTTCCGCCGCATCCGCCTGCGCGATCCGCTCAAGCAGAAGCAGCTGCTCAAGGGGCTGGTTCAGCTCTCCGAAGAGGGCGCCGTGCAGGTGTTCCGTCCGCTGATCAGCAACGATCTGATCGTGGGTGCGGTCGGTGTGCTGCAGTTTGACGTGGTAGTTTCGCGCCTGAAGAGCGAGTACAACGTCGAAGCCCTGTACGAGGCGGTCAACGTCTCCACCGCCCGCTGGGTGGAAGGGACCGACGTCAAGAAGTTCGAAGAGTTCAAGCGCAAGAACGAGGTCAACCTGGCCCTCGATGGCGGTGACAACCTCACCTATATCGCCCCGACCATGGTCAACCTGCGCCTGGCTCAGGAGCGCCACCCCGACGTGGAGTTCCGCCAGACTCGCGAGCACTGATACTGCTTACCAAATCCCGCCAGATGGCGGGATTTTTTTATGCATCAAGGAGAGGTGATGGTTGAATCGATGAATCCTGCCTGCTCGGCTCTGGCTGAGCGTTATCTGTTATCCCTGCCGGTGGCAGCACGGGCTCGTCATGTCTCAGCGGACTACTTCTGTGCTGATGAACACAATGCCAACCTCTGTGCCGCGCTGGTGGTAGCAGGACGCAAGCGAGCGACCTGTAGCCTCGCTTACTGGTATCTGGAGAAGGGCGAGCGGATACCGGAACAGGGGGACTTGCTGGTGGTAACCGACTGGAGTGGTCTGCCCAAGGCGCTGGTTGAAATAGTCTCGGTCACCTTGTGCCCATTCGATGAGGTTGATGCTGCGTTTGCCGCCGAGGAAGGGGAGGGCGATGGCTCTCTGGCTTGGTGGCGCGAGGCTCATAAGGCCTTCTTCGAGCGCGAGATGAAGGCGGAAGGAAGAGAATTTGATGAGCAAGCCACGCTGGTACAGGAGCGATTCCGAGTAGTGGCGCTGCCGCAGTAAAGGGGAATGGCGGCAATAAGGGCATTGCATGCAGGCTGGCAAGGCGATAGCTACCTGGAGATTGATTACTGAATAAAAAAATAGGATAAATGATTTTGTTTTCAAAAGAGGAGATAAGGATGTCCATTACCCAGCCCATCGAGGCACAGTTTGAGGCCTACAATGCCCACGACATCGACGCGTTTGTGGCCTGCTTTGCCGAAGATTTCAAAGGCTACCGGATGCCGACCGAAACCCCTTCCCTTGACGGCAGGGAGGCTCTGCGGGCCTTCTATGCCGCTCATCGTTTCAACAACCCTTTGCTCAAGGCCGAGCTTGTTGCCCGAACTCTGCTCGGCAACAAGGTGTTCGATCACGAGCTGATTTATGGTCTCTCCCCTGAGCCCATTGAAAGCGTGGCGGTGTTCGAGGTGGAGGATGGTCTTATCAAGACCGCTTGGTTCTATTTCCCCTCATAAACTCGACACTGTATTTGCCATACGGCCTCATCCGATTGCACGAGCACGTATAAGGAAGGGTCGCAAGGAGATGACATGCAGATTTTCCAGGCCACGTTGGCCCATCTTGAAGAAACCAGCCGTCTGTTTGATGCCTACCGGCAGTTCTATGGGCAAGCGCCTGACAGTGGTGAAGCAATCAGATTCATTAGGGCACGTCTTGACGTTGCCGATTCAGTCATCTTTCTGGCGTGGAACGAGGCGGGAGAGTGTACAGGTTTCGTCCAGTTGTATCCGGCATTCTCTTCAGTCGCGATGAAAAGGATGTGGTACCTCAATGATCTCTATGTGGCCGAGTCAGCTCGCCAGCAGGGGGTGGCAAGAGCACTTCTAAAACGGGTGGCCAGCTTTGCCGGGGAGACGGATGCCCTGACCGTCAAATTGGCGACTGCTGTATCCAACCATCATGCTAAATTACTTTATGAATCAGAGGGATATGAAAAGGTAACCGCCTTTGATCACTATACCCAGCTGGTTGGGGTGTGACAGGTGTTTTTGTCGCTATCTATGTGGTGAATGGCGAGCCGCTCTTTAGGGAAGAGCGGCTCGAGTCAGTGGCCGCGATGTGAGGTTATCGGGCTCGTGGGCTATCAACAGATGTCCTGTATGGCCCCCTTCTCTCCTTACGGGAGAAGGGTTGGGGGGGGAGTAGCGTCGATGGTTAGAAAGTGCGTAGCAATCGGGCTGGGTTGCCAGCATAGGTGCCAGGTACAGTGATGTCTCGGGTGACGACGGCTCCGGCACCGATGACGGCGCCCCGGCAGATGCGTACCGGCAAAATGGTGGCATTGGAACCGATGCAGACCTCATCCTCAATGATGGTTTGGCCCCAGTGGGACGAGTCCGGGTCGGGGGTACCACTTTTGAACAGATCGTTGGCAAACATTACCCCGTGGCCGATAAAGCACTCCTCCCCGATGGTGACATGCTCGCAGATAAAGGTGTGCGACTGGACTCTGGTTGCGCAGCCAATGGTGACGTTGGCCTGTACTTCCACGAAGGGGCCGATAAAGACATCGTCAGCCAGAGTGCAGCCGTAGAGATTGACGGGTTCAACCAGTTTTACCCGCTCACCGAAGCTGACATTGTGGATGCCCGTGAGGTGGTGTGTCGGCTTGTTCATGGCGCGTTCCTTTCTTTCAGATCTATCACCATGCAGATCTCGCAATCTCCGTGGCCGGTGCAGCCGAGTGGGCTGGGCAGGTGTACAAAGCCCAGTGATTCATAGAGGCTGGTGGCTTCCCGCAGCACCTCTGTGGTCTCCAGATAGCAGCGTTGATAGCCGAGTGCCCGCGCCTCATCGATCGCCTGCAAGACCAGCCGCTTGCCAAGGCCCAATCCGCGCAGGGCGGGCATAAAGTACATCTTCTGCAGTTCGCAGACCTGATCCTCTTCCCCCGCCAGCGGTGCGATACCGCCCCCGCCGAGAATGGTGCCATCGGGTCCTTCGATAACCCAGTAGCGGCTCTTCTCCCCCTGATAGCTTTGGGAGAGGGTGTCGAGATTGGGATCCGAGACCCCATAGCCCTTGTCGGCGGTGAGGCCATATTCGGCCGATACGGCGCGGATCACCATGGCGATCTGGGGATTGTCCGCCGCCGTGATGGGGCGGATCTGGTAACCCTGCTGGCGGCGGGCGCGGGAGAGGGCGCTGCGATAGAGCCGCAACCCTTGCCACAGCTGTTCCCGCTCGGGCAGGCTCAACTGCGCCAGCATCTCCTCCATCGCAGCGTCCATCTCCAGGTGCAAGGTCAACAGCATGGCCTGGCCGTGTACGGTGAGGCGAGCCTCCTTGCTACGCCCGTCGGAGGGGTGCGGGTGCCAGCTGATCAGCTCCCGCTCGGCGAGGCGTGCCAGCGGGCGGCTGGCATTGGATTTGTCGATGTGCAGTTTTTCTGCCAGCTGCTGGTTGGTGGCAGGGGCGTTTTCCAGCTCGATCAGCAGGTGAGCTTCGATGGGGGTGAGGGCCAGATTGCCGCACTGCTGGGAGAGCATGCCGAGTTCGCGGACCAGATCGCGCGACAGGGCGCGCAGGGGACGGGGATCCATATCGTGGGTTCCTTTTTAGTTGTGCATGACAACCAATATAGTATGAAGGTTGTAATGCGCAACCTTTTTAACGCCATGGTTGCACCAATGGCGAACGGCAGCCAAGAGGGGCTGCCGCAGGCAAGGTGGTTCGTCAGGCGGCGGCTCTGATGGCCAGTTCCGGGCGGCGGGAGAAGCAGCGGGCGAGCAGCAGCATGGTGGCAACGCCAATGGTGCCCAGCACCAGCCAGGGCAGGGCCGGTTGTCCCTGTTGCAGCGAGAAGTCATAGAGGGAGCCGCCGCCCACATAGCCGGTCATGCCTCCCAGCGCCAGCCCGAGGCGGCTGAAGCCCATGTAGCTGCCACGGGCATTGGGGTTGGCGAGCTTGGTCATCAGGGTCTCCCGCGCCGGTTCACAGATGATGATCCCCAGATAGAAGCAGGCCAGCAGTACGAAGATGCCGGAGAGGGTGCTGACAAACGCGACCAGCCCGATCCCCACCGTCATCAGCAGGATACCGGCCATCAGTCGGCTCTCCAGCCGATAGCGCCGCTCACTGAAACGGGCGATGGGGTAGAGCAGTGCCAGCGACAGCGCTGTTTCGAGGCTGTACATCCAGCCTACCGCCGTGGTGGTGCCGGCCAGTTGCTTGACCAGGATCGGGAAGATCAGCATCACCTGCACCCACAGCATGTAATAGCCGCTCAGGATCAGCACCAGCCGGCAGAAGGCGCGATCCGCCAGTACCTTGCCGAGCCCTTCCCGCATCGGGGTCGGTTTGACGGAGATGCGGTAGGCGGGCAGCAGGGTCCAGTTGCACAGGGCGGCCAAAGTGAAGAGCCCGGCCCCCAGCAGGCAGACATAGGTGAAGTCGAAGCGCAGCAGCCAGCTGCCGAGCAGCGCGCCGGTCACGGCTCCTGCGCTTTCGAGCATCATCAGCAGGGAGATAAAGCGGCTCCGTTCACGGGGGCGGGTGAACTTGATCACCAGCGCTGCCCGTGGCGGGTCGAACAGGCAGCCGCCGAGGCCGGATAGAAAACAGGAGAAGATCAGCATGGCGCCGCTGTCGGCCCAAGCCAGGGTGGCGAAGCCCACCGCCCGCAACAGCATGCCGGTGACGATGAGCGGGCGGGCCCCGAAGCGGTCAGCCAGTGAACCACCGAAGATCCCCAGCCCCTGCTGGGTCAGCTGACGCAGACCAAGAGCCAGCCCCACCAGACCGGCCGCCCAGCCTAGCTGATCGACGAAGCGCAGACTGATCATCGGCATCACCACAAAGAACCCTAGGATCACCAGGGTGGTATCCAATGCCAGAAACCAGCGTCCCCAAAACCTTGCCCTATCGACCATAACGCCCTCTCATTAACAGATACCTTCATTCTGGAGAGGGTTTAGATATAGTGGTAGACGACAACTACCTATATTTCATATCAGGATTATTTATGTCTATGGATCTGGACGATCTGCAACTGCTGCTGGATGTCGCCGAGCTGGGCAGTTTTAGTCAGGCAGCGGCTATTCGTAGTTGGTCGCAGCCACTGGTCAGCCAACGCATTGCCCAGCTCGAACTCAGTCTCGGGTCGCCGCTGTTTCAGCGCCATCGGCGCGGGGTGACGCCGACCCGTGCCTGCGAGCAGTTTCTGCCATCGGCCCGTTCGGCACTGGCCACCCTGAATGAGGGGCGACTGGCACTGCAGGGGGCACCAGCCTTGCCTTGCATCCGTCTTGCCAGCTTACCCTCCCTCACCGCTGTGGTATTCGGTTCCTTGTTGATGGAGCTGGTGGACGAGGCGTTCGAGATCCGCTGCACCACGGATCACTCCGGGGTCATCATGCAAGAGTTATTGACCGGGGTGACCGATATCGGCTTTGTGCTCAAGTGTCCGCCGGTTGCAGGCCTGCAGATGGAGCTGCTCTGTTGTTCCCCCATCATTGCTATCGCCTCGCCACTGCACCCACTGGCGGGGCGCCCGGGTCTGACCCTGCAGGATATCGCCGATCAGCGGTTGGCACCCCAGGTGTGGGGCCCCGGTTGTGATTCCTTTATCCAGCAGTTGCGGCGACTGCGGCGGGCGGCAAGCCCCCTGCATGCGGTGCAGCCCGCCAGTGCGGCGCGGGATCTGGCGCTGGAGCACGGTTTTATCACCCTGATGCCGGAGCTGGCCATCAAGCGGGATCTGGAGGTGGGTCGACTGGTCAGGCTCGATGTGCGTAATTTGCCGCAGGATCACTGGGACGTGATGATGGCCTGGCGCGGCGGAAAACGGCCCAATCCGGCCCGGGAAGCTGTGCTGGCCACCGCTCGTTCGCTGGCCAAACGCTGGCGTAATGAGTAGAAAGGTGCGGGACAATGCCCGCACCGGATGACTCAGTAGCTGGCCTTGAGGGTCACGCCACTGAACGCTGCAAACCCTGACAGCTGCACATGCCAGGTGCCCGCCTTGGGATTGGTGAATGAGCAGCTTTCGTTATTGCCACCCTGGTAGGGACGGCAGTCGTAACTGCTGCTAGTGGGGGCGCTGCCAAAGCGGACGTAAAGGTCGGCATCACCGGTGCCGCCGCTGCTATTGATCTGCAGTGACTTGGTGCCCGCCGGTACGGTCAGGGTGTAGTTGAGCTTGCCTCCCTTGCTGGCGGCGAGGTTGCTCAGCGGCACGCCGTTTTGCAGCACGTTGTCGCTCGGTGGCGGCGTGGTGCCGCAGCTGGCATCGACCCCGACGGTCTGGAAGGCGCGCGCTACATCCGCCTGGCTGTAACCCAGATCGGCGGTCGCCCGGCTGACGCCACAGGCCCCTTGCTGGTAGTTGGTGTTGGCGCCCCAGTAGAGGCGGTTGGCCAGCACGAACACTTCAAACGCCTTGCGGGTGTTCCAGCCGCTGCTGGTGGCGAGCAGGTAGAAGGCGCGGTTGTAGACCCCGGAGCTGTGGTGTACATCCATCCCCTCCTGATAATCGGCCGCATGACCGATGGAGTTGCCATCCCGGGTTGGATCCTCGAAGTAGCGCAGGGAGCCGTTGCCCTTGAAGATCTGGGCGCCGACCAGCCAGTCGTTGCTCCCCTTCATGTAGAACTCGGCCGCTTCCCCTGCCATGTCGGAGAAGGCCTCGTTGATGCCACCGGATTGTCCCGAGTAAACCAGCCCGGAGTTCTGTTCTGTGAAGCCGTGGCTCACTTCGTGGGCTGCCACATCCAGGCTCACCAGCGGGTGGAAGGTGGTGGCGCCGTCACCAAAGGTCATCTGGCTGCCATCCCAGAAGGCGTTCTCGTAATTCTTGCTGTAGTGAACCCGCATCTTCAGTTTGAAGGTCAATGGTGCCGTGTTGTACCAGTTGCGGTACATGTCGAACACCACGTTGCCGAAGTAGTGGGCGTCGTTGAGGGGCGAGTAGGCGCCGTTGATCTCCTTGACCCGGTTTTCCGGGCAGGTGAACTGGTGGATGGTACCGCCTGTGGTGGCGTGGTTGAGGTTGATGGTATCGACGTTGGGGCTGGTCATCCGGCAGTTGTCATCGACTATCAGCGGGCCAAAGTCAGTGCCATAGAAGTATTTGCCGGTCTTGATGTTGCCCCCGGGGCCGCTGGCGTCCTTGTGGTTGATCCCCTCCCAGCGTTTGAGCTCTTCACCGCTCTGGGCATCGAGAATGACGAAGGGGCGGCTCGGCTTGTCACCTTCCGCGATGAAGGAGACCTGATAGACCAGCCGGGCCAGCCCGTTCTCGTCCTGCATCACGTAGAGTTTGACCTGCTCGTTGCTCCCCTTGCTGCCCGCCTTGGCCTTGCTGGCGGCATCCTGTGGCGAGAGAGTGGTGGCCGGGCTTGCCACATCCTGATCGATCTGGCGCAGCATGCGCCCGCTGGCCTGTTGCAGTTGGCCGTTCAGGCTCTTGTCAGTCACTACCCCCTGACCCATCACCGGGATGCCGTTCCAGACCTGCTCGTAGCGGATCCGCTGCTGTCCGTTGGGCAGTTTGACCACCCGCACCTGACGAAACTCGCCATCTTCCAGCTGCAGGGTGCCGCTCGCGGCACTGAGGCCGGTCATGGCCCGGATGCCGTTTGCCGTTACGTTGATCTCTACTTCTTGCGCTGCCAGTGCGGCGCCTCCCCAGCAGGCCAGCACAACGGCCAGATAAATTTTATTCATCTCTTCTTTCCTTAAATCGATGAGGTTGATGAACCGACCCATGGTCGGGCGCTTTGAAGCTAGTGCCGGTGAGGGAAAGTGCCCCCTGTCAAATGTGACAGCGCAGCACAAAGGGGTAGCAGGATCTGCCAAAGTGCCTCTTGGGGGCATTCGTCGGCATCATGTGGAGAGCATCATCCTGTTTCAGTCACTCCCCTTTCTCTTTTGAGGGAGGCGCAAACTTGCGCTGCCACCCTCTGCGGGATCTGCCGGAAGATCGCGCTAAAAGTGGTTGGCGTGACCAGTAGCAATTGGCTACATTGGGTGGCTGGTTCGCTATTTGAACACTGATTTGAAAGGAGAATCCCATGTTTTCATGGCAGTTGGACGATGAGCTTGCACTGCTCTTCTTGCAGCCCGATATGGCGAGCGAACTGTTTGCCCTCTGCAATAACAACCGGGAGTACCTCTCCCAGTGGCTGCCCTGGCCGCCGCTGATCCAGCGCCCCGTCGACAGCGCCCTCTTCATTCGCAGTGCCATCGAGAAGTTTGCCCGGGGCGAGGGGCTCACCACTGCCATCGAGTATCAGGGGGAGGTGGTGGGTGTCATCGGTTACAACAGCATCGATCACGATCTTGGCAAGGTGGTTATCGGTTACTGGCTGGCGGAGCGCTGGCAGGGCAACGGCATCATCACCCGGGCCTGTCAGGCCTTGATCCATCACGCCTTTGAGGAGATGGGGATGGAGAAGGTGGAGATCAGCGCTGCTACCGATAACGAGCCCAGCAGAGCCGTCTGTGAACGGCTCGGCATGCAGCAGGAGGGGGTGACCCGGCGCGCAGAGCGGTTGGGCAACCGGATTGTGGACCACGCTCACTACAGCCTGTTGCGCGATGAGTGGCTAAGTCAGAGGGAGATATGATGGTGCTGCCACATATCAAGACGGCCCGTAGCCATCTGACCATACTGTCGCCGGATCAGGCCCCCATGATGCTCGACTTCTACCGGCGTAACCGCGCTCATCTCGCCCCTTGGGAGCCATTGCGGGACGAGCACTTTTATACCCTCTCTTACTGGCATGCCCGGCTGCAGGACAGTTACAGCCAGTTCTTCAACGGCACTGGCGTCAGTCTGGTGGCGCTGGATCCGACAGGGGAGCGGGTAATCGCCACCTGCAATTTCAGCAATATTCTGATGGGCGTCTTCAAGGCGTGTCATCTGGGCTACGCCATCGACCAGCAACAGCAGGGGCAGGGGATAATGCGGGAAGTGCTATCTGCGGGTATCGACTATCTGTTTCGGGAGCATGGCCTGCACCGGATCATGGCCTGCTATATGCCGGTGAACCAGCGCAGCGGCGCGCTGCTGGAGCGGCTCGGTTTCGAGCGGGAAGGGTTCGCGCGCGAGTATCTGATGATCAATGGCCGCTGGGAGGATCACATCCTCACCTCCCTCATTAATCCCGAGTCCTGATCAACAGATAAAAAAAACGGGCCCGAAGTTGCCTTCGGACCCATCTTCGAATGAGGTGCAGGCTTATTTAGCCTTGGCATCGCTCACTGCAGCTTCAACCTTGGTAGCTACGTCAGCGGCAGCTTTTTCTACGGTTGCAGTCGCTTCGGAGGTGGCCTTCTCTACAGTAGAGGTGGCTTCGCTAGCGGCTTTTTCTACAGTTGCAGCAACTTCGGCGGCCGGAGCAGCAGCAGGAGCGGCAGCTTTCTCTTCTTTCTGACCACAAGCGGTCAACATCAGACCCAGGATACCGGCTACCAGTACTTTGTTCATGTGCATACCCTCAAAAAAAGATGGAGAGATGGTCTGTGCAACCATCACAGCGCCCGCTGTGACCCGGTATTGAAAAAAGAGGCCGGGCGGCAGAGAGCGCGCGAAATATAGCCCCATTAGTGACCAATGAAAACGGATATCACAATGACATTTTTTCGTGCCGTGGATGAAAAGCACCACTGCAACGACGAATATCAATATAAGATGCCGTCAAGACGGCAAAAACGCCCAATAAACCACCATTTCATGGCTGCCGGTTAGCACTTTGGCTGAATTTTGCCCCCAGCTGAGTTGTGAGAAAACAGGCTTTAGTCAGACAGCTTCTGACAGGGCAGCCGTTTTCCCTCACGGTGGCTCTGGCGGGCCAGATCCAGCAGCGCCATTACCGCCAGTGCCTCGTCAGCTGGCACCGGGTTGCTCCCTTCGCCCTTGATGGCGGCGCAGACGCCGCGATAGTAAGCGCCATAATCTCCCGACTCACCGACCACGCTCTGCTGCTGCAACTGACCATCGACAATGCGGCTGAGCTGACCTGGCTCTCCATCCACGCCCCAATCCGCTGCCGGTGGCCGCTTGCCCTGCTTGAGCTGATCTTCCTGCACATCCATACCGAATTTCACGAAAGAACCACTGTTGCCGTGGATGACAAAGCGCGGCATGGTGGCCGAGACCAGACAACTGCCGTGCAGTACCACCCGCAGCTCGCCATACCGTTTCCCATAGCCCAGCACCACGTGGAAGTAGTCGTCCGCCAGTGCGCCGGGGCGCTGCTCGGCCAGATCGGCCTGCAGCCAGTCCGGCTGGCCGAACAGCTGCAGCGCTTGATCCAGCACGTGAGGGCCGAGATCGAACCAGAGGCCGGAACCGGGGCCACCCGCTTCGCGCCAGCGCTGACGTACCTCGGGACGATAGCGATCGAAGTGTGACTCGAACTGGGCGATCTGCCCCAGCGTGCCCTCTGCCAGCAGACGGCGCACGGTGAGAAAATCCCCGTCCCAGCGCCGGTTGTGGAAGATGCTGAGCAGTCGCTGCTGTTTTTCGGCCAATTCGACCAGTGCTTGTGCCTCGGCCAAGTCCAGTGCAAACGGCTTGTCGATCACCACATGTTTGCCAGCCAGCAGTGCCTGGCGGGCGAGGGGGGCATGGGTATCGTTGGGGGTGGCGATCACCACCAGATCGACGCTGTCATCGGCCAACACCTGTTCCAGCGAACCGACCCGGCAGCCGGGCAGATCGGCCTGCACCTTGGCGGCATCGCGGCTCACCACCCAGCTCAGGGACAAACCTGGCGTGGTGGAGAGGAAGGGGGCGTGGAAGGTCTTGCCTGCAAAGCCATAGCCCACCAGGGCTGCGTTAAGAGAGTGACTCATCGGGTGTGCTCCGCTGATATCGAGTGAGTGTGGTTGCCATCACAGGCTGGCTGTCGGATGGCCATGCGCTGTATAGGCGATACAAAAGAGAAGGGGGCCGTTGGCCCCCTGAGTGTGCCCATCAGAGCACAGGATTTATTGCAAACACAAGCGGCGGCCGCGGCGGGTCATCAGCATCACCAAGGGCGGTAGCAGCAGCCACATGTGCAGTGCCAGCTGGCTGAGCGGGTCTGCTGTTAGTAAGCCGGTCAGGCCAACCAGCGCGCCGGATCCGCTCATCTGGAACAGGCCGAGCAGGGCGGCGGCGGTACCGGCGCAGTGGCCGAACGGTGCCAGCGCCATCCCGGCGGCAGAGCCCAAAATCATGGCAAAGCCGATGCTGGAGAGGAACACCGGCCCCATCATCGCCAGCGGATGTTCGATGTGCATCGCCAGGGTCAGTATGATGGCGGAGAGGAGCAATACCAGCAGGCCGATGCGCAGGGTGCGTCTTGGCCCCACCTTGGCGATAAAACGGGGGGCCATGAAGCAAGCCAGAATGTTGAGCGCGGCGTTGGCGGTAAACCAGTAGCTAAAGCCACTCATATCCAGCCCCAGTTTCACCATCAGCTGCACCGGTGCAGCAGTGACATAGGCGAGGATCACTGCCATCGCCAGCATGCAGAGCGCTGCGTTGAACAGAAAGCTGGGGGAGCGCAGTACCGGGCTGTAGCGGGACCAGCTGATCAGTGCGCCTTCGCTGCGTGTTGCGTTCGGGCGAGTCTCCGGCATCCGCCACATCAGCCAGCTGCCGACGATGACCGCATAACCGGCCATAAACCAGAAGTTGGCTGACCAGCCCGCCTTGGCGGTGAGCCAGCCACCGAGCAGGGGCGCCAGTGCTGGAATAAAGCAGATGGCACCATTGAGGTAGGAGATCATCTGGCCGCTCTTTTTCGGGCCGTAGCTGTCACGCACCACCGAGAAAGCGGCCACCGAGGTGGCGCAGGCGCCGAAGCCCTGCAGCACCCGGGCCAGCATCAGCTCGCCGAGACTAGCGGCAAAACCGGCCGCCAGTGCGCTCAGGCCATAGAGCAGCACGCCACCCAGGGCGATGGGCTTGCGACCGTAGCGATCGGCCAGCGGCCCGACCAATAGCTGACCCAGCCCCATGCTGAACAGGAACCAGGTGATGGTGCCCTGCATCAGTGTCACTTCGGCGCCCAACTGCTCGGCCATTTGCGGAATGGCGGGCAAATAGATGTCGATGGCCAGCGGACTGAACAGCACCAGTAGCACAAGTAAAAGAATCAATGGCATCAGTCACCTCGGGGCGTGGGGGGAAATTTGATTGGGGCGCGAGTCTACTGACTCACAGTAATGAATTGAAATGGTATTTTATCACTTATGTTATTCCGCTATGGAAACATGCATTCCACAGCACCGGCTAACAGGAGCTTGGCCTTCATCACATGTCAGGCTAGCGCCGCGAATTGGCGCTTTTACTAAACCCTTGCGCCGCATAGAATGCGCAGATTATTTTTGCGGAGGTGCGTGATGAACAAGCTTGTCCTGGCAACAGGGAACCAGAAAAAGGTGAAGGAATTGGCCGCCATGCTGGCCGATATGAAGATCCAGGTGATCCCGCAGAGCGAGTTTGCAGTCTCCGATGCCGAAGAGACCGGCACCACCTTCGTCGAGAATGCCATCATCAAGGCCCGCCACGCCGCCCGCATTACCGGCCTGCCCGCCGTTGCCGATGACTCGGGTCTGGAAGTGGATCTGCTGCACGGTCGTCCCGGTGTCTACTCGGCCCGTTTTGCCGGCCCGGATGCCAGCGACAAGGATAATATTGAAAAGCTGCTGGGCGAGCTTGCGGGTGCTCCGGATTACCTCAAAAGTGCCCGCTTCTGGTGTGTGCTGGTCTATATGCGTCACGCCGACGATCCCACCCCCATCATCTGTCAGGCGAGCTGGGAAGGGGTGATCATCGACGAACCGCACGGTCAACACGGCTTTGGTTATGACCCGGTGTTCTTCGTGCCGGATCACGACTGCACCGCTGCCCAGATGCCCGCCGAGCTGAAAAACCAGCTCAGCCACCGCGGTCAGGCGCTGGCCAAACTGAAAGCGGCGCTGGCCGCTCACTGAGTTTTTGCCAGCCTCGCCCATCGCGTATTGTCATCTACAATGGGGGCCTTGAGCCCCCGTTTTATTGGAAGTCCCATGCTGCAACTGCCGCCCCTCTCTCTCTATATTCATGTGCCCTGGTGCGTCCAGAAGTGCCCCTATTGTGACTTCAACTCCCACGCCCAGAAGGGAGAGCTGCCTCACCTCGAATATGTCGCCGCCCTGCTCGAAGATCTGGATCAGGATCTGAAGTGGGCACAGGGGCGGCCGCTCTCCTCGATCTTTATCGGCGGTGGCACCCCCAGCCTGTTGACGGTAGAGGCGATGCAAACCCTGCTGGATGGGGTACGGGCTCGCATACCGCTCACTGCAGATTGCGAGATCACCATGGAGGCCAACCCGGGCACGGTGGAAGCGGACAAGTTCGCCGGTTTCAAGCGCGCTGGCATCAACCGCATCTCCATCGGGGTGCAGAGCTTCCAGCAGGAAAAGCTGACCCGTCTCGGCCGCATCCATGGCCCGGAAGAGGCGCGCAAAGCCGCTGCACTGGCCCATGCCATCCAACTGCCGACCTTCAATCTCGATCTGATGCACGGTCTGCCGGATCAGAGTCTGGATGATGCCCTCTATGACCTGCAGCAGGCCATCGACTGCGCACCGCCGCATCTTTCCTGGTATCAGCTCACCATAGAGCCGAACACGGCGTTTGCCTCCAAGCCGCCGCGGCTGCCGGAAGATGACACCCTGTGGGATATCTACGAACAGGGCCACGCCATACTCACCGCCAGCGGTTATCGCCAATACGAGATCTCGGCTTATGCCAAAGAGGGCTACCAGTGCCATCACAACCTTAACTACTGGCGCTTTGGTGACTATCTGGGGATTGGCTGCGGCGCCCACGGTAAGATGACCGATCTCGCGAACCAACAGATCCTGCGCACCGCCAAGGTGAAGCATCCGAAAGGGTATCTGGATAAGAGTCGCCCCTATCTGGACGAGCAGTGGCAGGTGACTGCAGATGATCTGCCGCTCGAGTACTTTATGAATCGCTTCCGGCTGTTCGAACCGGCCCCCAAGGCGGAGTTCGAGGCATACACAGGTCTGGAGCTGGAGCGGGTGGAGACGGTGCTCGCCATCGCCCAGAGCAAGGAGCTGATCGAAGATCTCGGTGACAGCTGGCAACTTACCTCCCTCGGCCATCGCTACCTTAATGTGTTGCTTGAACTGTTTATGGATGAGTGAGCGGTCTGTTGCGGCGGTGAGTTGGCGTTGTCAGACCGCTTCTTCTGTAAAAACAATCAGGGCGCCATTGGCGCCCTGATTGTTTGTGGTCGGTAGAAACCCGCTCAGCAGCAGACGCTGATCATCTGCTGTTGGCCGGGCTCCCACCGCTTGCCAAATTTGGCCTTGCGCTGGTAACTCCCCTTGCCCTTCTTGTTGCGCTCGACCCGGCTGCGAAACAGGGGATCGGAGAGCAGGGCGTGCAGATGGTTATCCTTTATCTCGCCGCGCTGATGGGCATAGTTGCCCCCTTGCGTATGCTCCTCACGGGGGAGGGCGGGTTGGTCGACCCGAATCTTGGCCATGATGGCTCCTCTTCTTTGCTCTTGGTGTGTTGACTCTTGTCACTGGATGGCGGTTTTCGCTGCGGGCGCCTGTTCAGGTTAGCGCCCGGCAACCGGATGCACTGGCACCGGTTAAAAACGCGGCGATTTTGTCATCAAATCGCCGCGGGAGCAATGAGTCGGGCGCGTAGAGTCAGCCGCACTGCGTCAGGCTCGCTCGGTCAGGCATACCGTGTCAGCCGTGAACCGGGTCATGCTCGTCGTGGCTGTGATGCTCGTGATGGGCCGGGGCGCCAGATTCCAGCGTCTCGAGGATGGCGCAGTGTTCGGCCGAGCGAGGGCCGCCGCAGCAGATGTTGGAGAGCTGGCGCAGGTTGTCGCGAAAGCGGGTCAGTTCGATGATCTTCTGCTCCACCTGGGCCAGCTTGGTGTCGGCCACCGCTTTCACCTCCTGACAGGTCACCCTGGCTTTGTTGGTATCAAGATCGAGCAGTTCGCCGATGTCGGCCAGCGAGAAACCCACCGACTTGGCGCGAATGATGAACTCCAGCCGCCGCCTGTCCTGTTCGCTGTAGAGGCGGTAGCCGGATTGGTTGCGGATCCCTGGTGAGATAAGCCCGTTCTTCTCGTAAAAACGCAGGGTATCTGCTTTGACCCCGCACGCCTTGGCCAGTTCACCGATCCGATACATGCTCTCTCTCCCCTTGGATATAGCCGCAACAAAAACCGGAATCTACTATCGCCCCTTTGCCAATGGATTGCCAGCCAAGGGCATAAAAGGGGCAGATAAACGTCTCCTTTCTGCCCTTTTTCCCATAAAACACTGAAAGTACAAACGTTTCGAGGAAATCAAGTGGAAAACGTTTAACGCCGCGCCAAATAAGGGTTTGCAGTTTTAAAAAATCCACCACAGGTCACATTTTTTGTGTAGAATACGCGCCCATAACAGAGCGCTGCGTCAAGCGGGCATTTCTTAAAACACCTTTGCCTTTGAACGACTATTCGGGTGAGAGTGGTTTGCGAAATCCCCCACTTCCATTTATTTGGGGACTCTCTGTGTTTGGTGCGACCCAAGTGCGCTTGCCTCCCATGGAACGGTCCCCGTTATGTTGAGGACGATAGTGTGATGGAACAAGCTCGACCCATTCGCCGTGCACTGCTGAGTGTGTCTGACAAAACTGGCATTCTGGAATTTGCCAAGGCACTCAACGAGCGTGGTGTTGCCCTGCTCTCCACGGGTGGTACCGCCAAGCTGCTTGGCGAGGCGGGTCTGCCGGTGACCGAGGTCTCCGACTACACGGGTTTCCCTGAAATGATGGATGGCCGGGTCAAGACCCTGCATCCCAAGGTTCATGGCGGCATCCTCGGCCGTCGGGATCAGGATGATGCCATCATGGCCCAGCACGCTATCTCCCCCATCGACATGGTTGTCGTCAACCTCTACCCCTTCGCCGCGACAGTGGCCAAAGCGGGCTGCACCCTGGCTGATGCGGTCGAGAACATCGACATCGGCGGCCCGACCATGGTGCGCTCTGCGGCTAAAAACCACAAAGATGTCGCCATCGTCGTCAATGCTGCCGACTACGATCGGGTTATTCGTGAAATGGATGCCGACGGCAACAGCCTGAAGCTGGCGACCCGTTTCGATCTGGCCATCGCTGCTTTCGAGCACACCGCCGCCTATGACGGCATGATCGCCAACTACTTCGGCACCATGGTACCTAGCTATGGCGACAACAAGGAGGGTGACGAGGAGTCCCGCTTCCCACGCACCTTCAACAGCCAGTTCATCAAGAAGCAGGACATGCGTTACGGCGAAAACAGCCATCAGGCTGCCGCCTTCTACGCCGAAGAGCATGCCGCGCCGGGTTCTGTCTCCAGCGCCACCCAGTTGCAGGGCAAGGCGCTCTCCTACAACAACATCGCCGATACCGACGCGGCGCTGGAGTGTGTGAAGGAGTTCAGCGAACCGGCCTGCGTCATCGTCAAGCATGCCAACCCCTGCGGTGTGGCCATCGGTGACGACCTGCTGAGTGCCTACGATCGCGCCTACCAGACCGACCCCACCTCTGCCTTTGGTGGCATCATCGCCTTCAACCGTGAGCTGGATGGCGCCACTGCGGCAGCCATCGTTGCCCGCCAGTTTGTCGAAGTGATCATCGCCCCGACGGTGAGTCAGGAGGCCCGCGACGCGGTCGCCGCCAAGCAGAACGTGCGTCTGCTGGAGTGCGGTCAGTGGACGGCTCCAGCGCAAGGCTTTGACCTCAAGCGCGTCAACGGCGGCCTGCTGGTACAGGAGCGGGATCTCGGCATGGTGACCTTGGGTGACCTGACCGTGGTCAGCAAGCGCCAGCCGACCGAGGCCGAGCTGCAAGATCTGCTGTTCTGCTGGAAAGTGGCCAAGTTCGTCAAATCCAATGCCATTGTCTACGCCAAAGATGGCCAGACCATCGGCGTTGGCGCCGGCCAGATGAGCCGCGTCTACTCCGCCAAAATCGCCGGTATCAAGGCGGCGGATGAAGGGCTGATTGTGGCGGGCTCCGTGATGGCGTCCGATGCCTTCTTCCCGTTCCGCGACGGTATCGATGCTGCCGCGCAGGCCGGTATCTCCTGCGTGATCCAGCCGGGTGGCTCGATGCGCGATCAGGAGGTGATCGACGCCGCCAACGAGCACGGCATGTGCATGGTGTTCACCAACATGCGCCATTTCCGTCATTGATGGGTCAGGGGCTGCCGATGGCGGCCCTTTTGTTGTCTCTTTTCAACTGACTATTGCCACTGGCTGACGGCCCGAGAGGCCGCCTGGTGACCACAAATAGAAGCGAGCGATACGATGAAAGTACTGATCATTGGCAACGGTGGCCGCGAACACGCCCTGGCCTGGAAGGCCAAACACTCCCCACTGGTACGCCACGTCTTCGTGGCACCGGGCAATGCGGGTACCCAGCTTGAGCCGGGTGTCGAGAACGTTGCCATCGAGGCGACCGATATCGAAGGGCTGCTGGCCTTTGCCAAAGAGAAGCGCATTGGCCTCACCATCGTCGGGCCGGAAGCACCGCTAGTCAAAGGGGTGGTAGATGCCTTCCGCGCCGCCGGTCAGCCCATCTTCGGCCCGACCGCTGCCGCCGCCCAGCTGGAAGGCTCCAAGGCCTTCACCAAGGACTTCCTGGCCCGTCACGCTATTCCGACTGCCGACTACCAGAACTTCACCGAGGTGGAGCCTGCGCTTGCCTATCTGCGCGAGAAGGGCGCCCCCATCGTCATCAAGGCCGATGGTCTGGCGGCGGGCAAGGGGGTGATTGTCGCCATGACCTTGCAGGAAGCAGAAGATGCTGTGCGCGACATGCTCTCCGGCAATGCGTTTGGTGAAGCGGGCTCCCGAGTGGTGATAGAAGAGTTTCTGGACGGCGAAGAGGCGAGCTTCATCGTCATGGTGGACGGCGAGCACGTGCTGCCGATGGCGACCAGTCAGGATCACAAGCGGGTTGGCGACGGCGATACCGGCCTCAACACCGGTGGCATGGGGGCTTACTCGCCAGCACCGGTAGTGACTGCCGACGTGCATAAAAAGGTGATGGAGCAGGTGATCATGCCGACCGTGCGCGGCATGGCGGCCGAAGGTAACGTCTACACCGGCTTCCTCTACGCCGGTCTGATGATCGACGGCGCAGGCAACCCCAAGGTGATCGAGTTCAACTGCCGCTTCGGCGATCCCGAGACCCAGCCCATCATGCTGCGGATGCAGTCCGATCTGGTGGAACTCTGCCTGGCCGCTTGCGAGGGCAAGCTGGATCAGAAAGAGGCCATCTATGATCCCCGTGCCGCCATCGGCGTGGTGCTGGCGGCGGGGGGTTATCCCGGCGATTACAGCACCAATCACCCCATCAGCGGCTTGCCGGTGGATGAGGTGGCTGGCGAGAAGGTGTTCCATGCCGGTACCCGGCTGGAGGGCGATACCAGCCTGACCCAGGGTGGCCGCGTGCTGTGCGCTACCGCCCTCGGCCACACAGTTGCAGAAGCCCAGCAGCGTGCCTATCAGCTCGCTGGTCGTATCAAGTGGGATGGCGTCTTCTACCGCAAGGATATCGGCTGGCGCGCCATTGCTCGCGAACAGGAGTAACTGACGCAAGCCATTGGCCAGCTGATCCAGACCCCGCTACGGCGGGGTTTTTTGTCTCCGTCAGTCGGCATCAACCATCATCTTGCCGTGCATCACCGGCGTTCAATCAGTTACCAAGTGCAAACAAACGAGGCATACCTGTCACTATTTGCCACAAAAAACAGCATCTTTCACAAACTCTTCACTATGAGTCATGGCATTATGCTGTTGATGAATTGCTGTCTGGATTCATTAGTACCCCTAACAATTCGAGCATGTCGTTATAAATAAGGAAATCCCATGTTGAAAACCGTTCGCCCCCTGCTGCTGCCCCTGATGTTTGGCCTGATGACCCTGCCTGCCGTGGCGGGAGATCTGGAGCAGCCGATGAAGAAGATTGGCTTCAACTACAAGCAGGCCGTCAAGGCTGATGATGCTGCCACCATGGAGAAGCACATCAACGAGATGAAGGCCCAGCTGGACGTAGCCAAACAGAAGAACATGCCGGCTGCCAAGAAAGAGAAGTTCCTTGAAGGGATGAACGAGGTACAGACCGAGCTGGACGCCAGCCTGGCCGCACTCAAGGCGGGTGATGAGGCTAAGGCGCGCGAACATTTGGCCAAGGTCAACGACCTGAAGAAGGAGTACCACAAATATGCCAAGCAGAAAGGGTGAGCCTTTTCGCTGGGATGCGCTGGTTCGCCTGACCCACTGGGGGGTGGCTGCAGTCTGCATCGGCAACCTCTGGGTTAACGAAGCGGGGGAGCAGTGGCACGAGTGGCTGGGTTACGGTGCCATTGCCCTGATCACCCTGCGGCTGTTGTGGGGCCTGACCTTTGCCAGCGGCCATGCCCGTCTGGGCGCCCTCATTCCCGGTGGCGATGATTTTCGCCAGCAGGCGCGTGAGATGCGTGAGCGGCAGCCTCCGGCTCCGGGTCATCACGGCAGCGGCAAGCTGGCTGTGTGGGCGCTCTGGCTGGTGGTGCTGGCCACCGCTGGCAGCGGCTGGTTTCAAAATACCGAGATGGGTTTTGAACTGGGGGCTGACGAGTGGCATGAGTGGTGTGTATTGGTGTTGCAGGGGCTGATTGGCCTGCACCTGCTGGCCATTGTGTTCACCTCCTGGCGTCAGCGCAGCAATCTGGTCACCCGGATGCTGCCTGCCATCGGGCGTCGCTCATCCATCCAGAGCAGCAACGAGCAGACCTGAGGCTCAGCATTAGGCTCCTTGCGATCCCTCTGATTGAGGCGCCTGATCCGGACCCTGCCCAGACCCGCCAATGGCGGGTCTTTTCTATGGTGTCATCAATGGCAATTGCCCGGATGGCAGATGTAAAAAGGCCGCTCATGATGAGCGGCCTTTTCTAATTTGGTGGCCCCTGGCGGACTTGAACCGACGACCAATCGATTATGAGTCGACTGCTCTGACCAACTGAGCTAAGGGGCCAAATTGTGCGTTTAGCGGCGAGGATTATAGGGTAAGAGGAAAGGGCAGTCTATAGGCAGATCAACCACTTGGCGACTAAATAAGCAGTTGGATACAAGGTGTTGAACCGGTAGAGGAGCTGATAGCGGATAAAATAAAGCCCCGCATGGCGGGGCTTTGACAGGGCAGGTCAGGACTATTCGTCCAGGAAGCTGCGCAGCACTTCCGAGCGGCTCGGGTGGCGCAGTTTACGCAGTGCCTTGGCTTCAATCTGACGAATACGCTCACGGGTGACATCGAACTGCTTGCCCACTTCCTCAAGGGTGTGGTCAGTGTTCATGTCGATACCAAAGCGCATCCGCAGTACCTTGGCCTCACGGGCAGTAAGACCTGCCAGTACGTCGCGAGTGGCGTTACGCAGGCTTTCGCTGGTCGCCGCATCCGCTGGCAGAGCAAGAGTGGTATCTTCGATGAAGTCACCCAAGTGGGAATCTTCATCATCACCGATCGGCGTCTCCATGGAGATGGGCTCCTTGGCGATTTTCAGAACCTTGCGGATCTTGTCTTCCGGCATACCCATGCGCATAGCCAGCTCTTCCGGGTTCGGTTCACGACCCATCTCCTGCAGCATCTGACGGGAGATACGGTTGAGCTTGTTGATGGTCTCGATCATGTGTACCGGGATACGGATGGTACGAGCCTGATCCGCGATGGAGCGGGTAATGGCCTGACGGATCCACCAGGTGGCATAGGTCGAGAACTTGTAGCCACGACGGTATTCAAACTTGTCTACCGCCTTCATCAGACCGATGTTGCCCTCCTGGATCAGATCCAGGAACTGCAGACCACGGTTGGTGTACTTCTTGGCGATAGAGATAACCAGACGCAAGTTGGCTTCAACCATCTCTTTCTTCGCTCGGCGGGCTTTTGCCTCACCGATGCTCATGCGACGGTTGATATCCTTGATCTGGGCAATCGACAGACCGGTCTCTTCTTCGATCTGCTGCAGTTTGCCGATGGCGCGCAGCACGTCTTCAGCCATCTCGACCAGACGGGGAGACCAGGCTTTACCAGCCTGCTTCTGGTACTCAAACCAGGCACTATCACACTCGTTGTTAGTGAAGGCAGCGACGAAGGTTTTCTTCGGCATCTTGGCCTGCTCAACGCAGAGTTTCAGGATGATACGTTCCTGCACGCGGACGCGCTCCATCATTTCGCGCATGTTGTTGACCAAGCGATCGAACTGCTTGGGCATCAGGCGGAATTGACGGAATACATCGGCCAGCTGAGCGATGGCAGCCTGGGTATCTTCGTGCGCACGGCCATTCTTCTGAATGGAGAGGCGGGTTACCTCATACTGGGCGCGCAGCTCGCCAAACTTCTCGCGAGCGACTTCCGGATCCGGGCCACTGTCACCTTCATCATCCGAGTTGTCGCCATCCTCGTCTTCATCTTCGTCCTCTTCCTCGTCCTCATCAGCCAGATCATCTTCGCTGAGTTCAGAGCCGATATGGGTGGCAGTAGGCGCCACATCTTCGGTTTCGTTAGGATCGATAAAGCCTGAGATGATGTCAGAGAGACGCAACTGCTCGGCTTCGTACTTGTCGTACTGTTCGAGCAGATAGGTAATTGCTTCAGGGTACTCTGCAACAGAGCTTTGTACCTGATTGATACCGTCTTCGATCCGTTTGGCGATGTCGATTTCGCCTTCACGGGTCAGCAGTTCGACGGTACCCATTTCCCGCATATACATGCGGACGGGATCGGTCGTACGACCAATCTCAGATTCAACAGATGCCAGTGCCTGGGCCGCTGCTTCGGCAGCGTCCTCATCGGCGGTACCACCTTCAGCCATGATAAGGTCATCGGCATCCGGAGCGTTTTCAACCACTTGAATGCCCATATCGTTGATCATCTGGATGATGTCTTCGATCTGGTCTGAATCGACAATGTCTTGCGGGAGGTGATCGTTCACCTCGGCATAGGTCAGGTAGCCCTGTTCTTTACCTTTGGCAACGAGGAGTTTAAGCTGAGACTGCGGGGTTTGCTCCATAGAACTCATCCGGTTGGTGATGCTAGGTTACGCGTACGGTGTACTGCTGCGCAAATAGCCAATTCTAATAGAAAACCGCCAGACATGCTATGTCTGGTTGCGGCGTCGGTCGTGAGAAACCCCTGCCCGCAGTATTGTCGGGGCCAGGCGGTTATAAAAATTTTGCTTTTCATCCCGTCGTTTCGGGCAACGTTATCCATATTGGGGCTAACCACTCAAATATCAAGCCCCACCCTCATTTCTTTTCTCAATTTGTACCTCTCTGATCAGCATCATCAACTCTTGGGTTTCATCGGAGCTTAGTCCTTCCTGAGCCACTTTGGCCTGTAATTCTTCGATTCTTTGTTTCAGAAACTGGTTGATGAAGCCGACGAAGGTATCCTGTAACTCGCCCAGAATATCGGGTTCCTGGTCAAGCCGGACCTCTTCGAACAGATCGTGCATGGCCAGCTGAGCGAGGATCTCGCCCTCCTTGGTGCCACGCCAGTGTTCCAGCAAGATACCTGTGGTGATGGCTGGTTGTGCCAGGATTTGCTGGTGCAGTTGCAGCAGGAACTTGATCCCTTGTACACGCAGTCCGACCAATTCTGGCATGGGGGGCAGTTCGGCCGTCACGGCCGGATATTGCACCATCAGCGCTAGCGCACGGCGCAACGGCGTCAGCTTGACTGCCTTGGGTTTGTTGACCTCGGCTTTGGGCTGGCTGTTGCGGGCAAAGAGCTCGGCGATACGCTGTTTGTTCTCGCCCCAGCGCATCATGCTGGAGAGGCGGGTGATCAAGCCTTCGCGGGTAAACCCTTCCGGTACCCGGCGAATAAGCTCGGCGGCCTTGTTGGCCACTTCGAACTTGCCAGCCTCACCGCTGAGAGCCGCATCTCGCCCGAGACGTTCGAACATGAAGTCAGCGAACGGCTGGGCCTCATTGAGCAGGGCTTCGAAGCCCTCCTTGCCAATCTGGCGTACCAGCGAGTCGGGATCTTCGCCATCCGGCAGGAACACGAACTTCAGCTCGCGGCCATCCTGCAGATGGGAGAGGGCGTTATCCAGCGCTCGCCAGGCGGCTTCACGTCCGGCTTTATCGCCATCGTAGCAGCAGACCACCTCGGCTGTGGTGCGAAACAAGGTGTGGATATGGTCGCTGGTTGTCGCAGTACCCAGCGCAGCTACCGCATAGTCGATGTCGTACTGACCGAGCGCCACCACATCCATGTAGCCTTCCACCACCAGGATCCGGCGCGGATCCTTATGTGCCTGTTTCACTTCATAGAGGCCAAACAGCTCACGCCCTTTATGGAAGATGGGGGTTTCTGGCGAGTTCAGGTACTTGGGGGTGCCGTCACCCAGCACCCTGCCACCAAAACCGATGACCCGGCCGCGCTTGTCGCGGATCGGGAACATGATGCGGTCGCGAAAGCGATCATAGCTGCCCGGGCCATTGTCACGGGTGATCAGCATGCCGCCCGAGATGAGCAGCTGTTCGTGATCCCGGCTGGCGCCAAAGCGGCGGCGCACCTGATCCCAGTCACTGGGGGCGTAGCCAATGTTGAATCGTTTGACCACTTCACCGGTCAGACCGCGGCCTTTGAGGTACTCCACCGCATGGGGAGCGCTCTTGAGATTGCTCTCGTAGAAACGGGCGATCTGGTTCATCAGCTCAAAGAGGTCTTTGCTGACGGCCGGCTGGCTATTGGCCGAGCCGCCAATGCTCTGTTCGCGAGGTACCTGCATGCCTTGCGTGCTGGCGAGTTCTTCGATGGCATCGGGAAATTCGAGGCCGTCATACTCCATGACAAAACCGATGGCATTGCCGTGGGCACCACAACCGAAACAGTGATAGAACTGTTTCTCTTGGCTGACGGTAAAAGAGGGACTTTTTTCGTTATGGAAAGGGCAGCAAGCCTGGTAGTTCTTACCGGCTTTTTTCAGCCGCACTCGCGAGTCGATCAGCTCGACTATGTCTGTGCGAACGAGCAGATCGTCGATAAAGGATTGGGGGATCCTGCCTGCCATAACCATCCTGATTCATTGCGGAAAAAATAAAAAAGCCGCGCATTCCAAGGGAAGCACGGCTTCTTCTACTAAACAAGAGAGTTGCCTGTTACGCCAAGCGGGTTTTCACCTGAGCACTGACGGCGCCGACATCGGCACGCCCCTGAATTTTCGGCTTCAAGACAGCCATGACTTTGCCCATATCAGCCATGACGGCAGCACCACTTTCAGTGATGGCTTGCTCAATCAGTGCGGCAATTTGATCAGCGGTCAGCTGTTGTGGCAGGAATTCCTGCAGTACAACAATCTCGGCGGACTCTTTGTCGGCGAGATCCTGGCGACCGGCAGCTTCAAACTGGCTGATGGAATCACGGCGCTGTTTGACCATTTTGGTCACGACAGCGAGGATATCCTCATCATTGAGCTCGATACGGGTATCAACTTCACGTTGCTTGATTTCTGCCATCAACAAACGGATCGTCCCCAAGCGAGCCTTATCTCTGGCAAGCATGGCGAGTTTTTGTTGATCCTTGAGTTGATCCTTCAGAGACACGGCATTGACTCCTGATTAGTACAGGCGGATACGACGTGCGTTTTCGCGAGACAGCTTTTTGGCGTGACGCTTAACAGCAGACGCTTTAGCGCGCTTACGAATGGTAGTCGGTTTCTCGTAGAACTCACGGCTACGAACTTCGGACAGGATACCGGCCTTTTCGCAAGAACGCTTGAAGCGACGCAGAGCAACGTCAAACGGCTCATTTTCACGGACTTTGATTACTGGCATGTGCCTTTCACCTCAGTGATAAATTGTTAGCTGACCTTCAATCGATCAGCATGACTTAAAATGGTGCGAAATTATACTCTGGACAGGGAATGAAAGTAAACCCGCAGAGATCGCTCTGGTTTAAAAAACCCGCGAAGGTTACCATAGCCGTCTCATTTTAGCAGTGAAATTTTTTAGCAATGCGTGTATTGGGCATAGAGACATCCTGTGACGAAACCGGGATCGCGATCTTCGATGATCAAAAAGGGATCCTTTCCCATCAGTTATACAGCCAGGTCAAGCTGCATGCGGATTACGGTGGCGTGGTCCCCGAGCTCGCCAGCCGGGATCATGTTCGCAAGACGATCCCGTTGATCCAGGCCGCATTGCAAGAGGCGGGACTGGGTAAAGATGACATTGACGGCATCGCCTATACCGCGGGTCCTGGCCTGGTCGGTGCCATTCTGGTGGGGGCAACCATTGGCCGCTCGCTGGCGATGGCGTGGGACAAGCCGGCGATCGCCGTCCATCATATGGAAGGCCATCTGTTGGCCCCGATGCTGGAAGAGCGGGCCCCCGCGTTCCCCTTCGTGGCGCTGCTGGTTTCCGGTGGCCACTCCATGTTGGTGCGGGTTGATGGTATCGGCAGCTATCAGTTGCTGGGGGAATCCATCGACGATGCCGCTGGCGAAGCGTTCGACAAGACCGCCAAGCTGATGGGGCTGGACTACCCGGGCGGCCCGCTGCTCTCCCGTCTGGCCGAAAAGGGCACCACCGGGCGCTTCAAGTTTCCACGGCCCATGACGGATCGCCCCGGGCTTGATATGAGCTTCTCCGGGCTCAAGACCTTTGCGGCGAATACCATTGCCGCCAATGGTGACGATGAGCAGACCCGTGCCGATATTGCCCGTGCATTTGAAGATGCGGTGGTCGACACCCTGTCGATCAAGTGCCGTCGTGCCTTGCAGGAGACCGGTCTTAAACGTCTGGTGGTGGCCGGTGGTGTCAGTGCCAACCGTCACTTGCGTGCCCAGCTGGCAGAGCTGATGGAGAGCCTCCATGGCGAGGTGTTCTATCCGCGTACTGAATACTGCACCGACAATGGCGCCATGATCGCGTATGCAGGTATGCAACGATTGAAAGCGGGGGTGTTTGAACCGCTGGCAGTCAAGGCGGTGCCACGCTGGCCGCTGGATACCCTGGATCCGGTCTGATCCGCAGGATCCTGCACCTTGATGGCGCGGTGGATGTGATGATGAGCATGAGCCATGGGATGCACCAGAGGCGCTTACAGGGCTACTGAGGCATCATCACTGTGATGGTTGGATAGCTATCTAGCAGTGCCATCCAAAGTGTCAGCTTCTCTATGTGCAGCGATAAAAAAATCCCCGCCACTTGGCGGGGATTTTTGTTTGGCGCTCGGGGCTCGATGCGATTAGAGCATGATACCGCCGAAGAAGAAGCCCAGCGCGACGGCGCAAGCAATGGTAGCGACACCAGGTACAAAGAAGGGGTGGTTAAATACCGCCTTGCCGATACGGGTGGAGCCAGTGTCATCCATTTCAACCGCAGCCAACAGGGTTGGATAGGTTGGCAGCACGAACAGGGCACTCACCGCTGCGAAAGAGGCAATCGCAGTCAACGGGCTGACACCCAGCGCCAGTGCGGCAGGCATCAGGGCTTTGGTGGTGGCACCTTGTGAATAGAGCAGCATGGCGGCGAAGAACAGCACCACAGCCAGCAGCCAGGAGTACTGGTTCAGCAGGTCGCCCGCGATCAGCTGGATGGTATCCATGTTGCCTTTCACAAAGACGTTACCCAGCCAGGCGACACCCAGTACGCAGATACAGGCGGACATACCGGACTTGAAGGTCGGCATGTTGGTCACTTGAGTGGCGTCCAGTTTGCACACCAGAGTCATGATGGTTGCAGCGGCCAGCATGATGCCCATGATGGCACCGTCACGTGGGATCGGCGGGTTGGCGATCAGGCCCACTTTGCCGGAGATAGCGGTGGCGTAAGCCATAACCGCAATGATGGCGGAAATAAAGATCCACACAGAAACCTTGGCGTAAGGTTTCAGCTCAAGCTTGGTGGTGCCACGCAGCTTGATCAGGCCTCTGGCTTTGCGATCCAGGTAGACTTCGTCTTGCTCCAGCGGCTTGCCCAGCATGTTGGCGACAAAGGCGCCTATGATACAGGCCAGGAAGGTAGACGGGATGCAGATGGCCAGCAGGGTCAGGTAGTCAACACCGAACGGCTCCAGCATGCCGGAGAAGGCAACCACAGCAGCAGAGATCGGGGATGCTGTGATGGCGATCTGGGAGGCGATAACTGCGATGGAGAGCGGACGGGATGGGCGGATCCCTTGCTCTTTGGCCACTTCAGCGATAACTGGCAGAGTGGAAAAAGCAGTATGGCCGGTACCCGCCAGCATGGTCATCAGATAGGTGACGATCGGTGCGGCGAAGGTGATGTATTTGGGGTTTTTACGCAGAGCTTTCTCTGCCAGGGAGACCAGATAGTCCATCCCGCCAGCCAGTTGCATACAGGCGATGGCGCAGATAACAGACATGATGATCATGATTACATCCCAAGGGATGTAGCTCACCAGTTGATCACTCGGGATGGGCATGCCCAGACCCCAGGTCAGTACCAGAACCCCCAGACCACCGGCAAAGCCGATGCCGATGCTGCCTATCCTCGCCCCCAGATAGATGGCGCCGAGCACCACAAGTAACTCGATTAAAATCATAGCGATAACTCCATTTATTTAGTTTTTGGTTTTTATTTGGCAAAAAGCCAATTCCCGATCGGGCTGGGGATAAAGACCAATCGGGAACTGACTTTAATGGGCCGGGAAGATCCCGGCCCATACTCGCGTTATACGGTGGCTTCGCGGGTGAAACGCTTGGCTTTGTATTGCGGGTTCATCAAGTTCTCGATGGAGAGAATTTCGTCCAGTTGCTCGGCGCTCAGCAGGCCGCGCTCCAGAACGACTTCGCGGACGTTCTTGCCGGTCTGGGCACAGATCTTACCGACGATGTCACCTTCGTGGTGACCGATGAAGGGGTTCAGGTAGGTCACGATACCGATGGAGTTCAGTACGTGGTTCATGCAGATTTCCGGGTTAGCGGTGATCCCTTCCACGCACTTCTCGCGCAGGGAGATACAGGCTTTCTCCATCAGGCTCAGGGATTCGAACATCGCCTGACCAATCACTGGCTCCATGACGTTCAGCTGCAGCTGACCGGCTTCGGCGGCGAAGGTGATGGTGATGTCGTTACCGAATACCTTGAAGCAGGACTGGTTGACCACTTCCGGAATAACCGGGTTGACCTTGGCCGGCATGATGGAGGAACCCGCCTGCATTTCCGGCAGGTTGATCTCTTTCAGTGCAGTGCGCGGGCCAGAGGAGAGCAGACGCAGGTCGTTACAGATCTTGGAGAGCTTCATGGCCAGACGCTTGACCGCGCCGTGCAACATCACATAAGCGCCACAGTCAGAGGTCGCTTCGATCAGATCTTCTGCCGGCACATAAGCACGGCCAGTGATCTCGGCCAGACGCTTGATGGCGAGGGCAGAGTACTCTGGCGGGGTGTTCAGACCGGTACCAATGGCAGTGGCGCCCAGGTTCACTTCCAGCAGCAGCTCCTGGCAACGCTTGATGGACTTGATCTCTTCACGCAGGGTAACGGCAAAAGCATGGAATTCCTGACCCAGGGTCATCGGAACTGCATCCTGCAGCTGGGTACGACCCATTTTCAGAATGTTCTTGAACTCTGCTGCTTTGGCATCGAATGCGGCGATCAGATGCTCCAGTGCATGCAGGGTCACATCAGTGCTGTTCACCACGGCAACGCGGAAACCGGTTGGGTAGGCGTCGTTGGTGGATTGGCACTTGTTGACGTGGTCATTCGGGTTGATAACGTCGTAGTTGCCTTTTTCCAGACCCATGATTTCCAGGGCGATGTTGGCCAGTACTTCGTTGGTGTTCATGTTGACGGAAGTGCCGGCACCACCCTGGTAAACGTCGACCGGGAACTGGTCGAAGCATTTGCCGGTGTTCAGCATCAGGTCGCAGGCTTCCACGATCTTGTCAGCAATTTCAGGACGGATGGTACCCAGTTCACCGTTTGCCAGCGCAGCCGCTTTCTTGGTCAGGACCATACCGCGGACGAATTCCGGAACGTCAGAAATCTTCTGAGAGCTGATCTTGAAGTTCTCGACAGCGCGCAGGGTGTGCACACCGTAGTAGAGATCATTGGAAACTTCTTTGGTGCCCAGCAGGTCTTCTTCAATGCGGACGTTCTTGATGTCGCTCATTGTAATGCCTCAGAAATCAGATAAATGGAAAAATCCTCACCGAGTGGTCGCGAGTTCCTTGCGCACAGCTCATCCTGAAGCACCACACATCGAGTGGGGCGGTAGGGAGAATGACCTCCCGAAAAACTAATCAATATTCTACTCCAATTGAGGTATCGGTTATTAGAGCTAGATCACTAAATTTGAGTCATTTTCAAATTACTTTGATGAACGCATACATATGTTGCGAGCTGCACATGGTTATGTTTTTTATGAACTTTTTTTAGAATTTGCTGATTTTTTAGATTACTGATGACGTAGGTGTCAGTTGAAGAGCTTGAAAAGGGGGGGATAGCCCCCATTTATTCAGGGTAGATAGTGGGGGTGAAGCGGCAGAAACGTCACCGATGGACTGCTGTTTGACGGGCCCCGCTGTTTCTCAATTTACTGGTATTGGAGTGGATATGGGCAAGTTGTTTCTGTTGTTGGTGGGACTGGTGGTATTGGAGCTCACCGTGATGATCGAGGTCGGCTCCGTGATTGGCGCACTGCCGACCGTCGGCTTGCTCATCCTGACCGCGGTGTTGGGATCGTCTCTGGTACGTAATGAAGGGATCAAAACCCTGTTCAGCGCTCAACAGAAGATGCAGATGGGCGAGATGCCAGGCCGTGAGGTGATGGGTGGCATGATGTTGGCGCTGGCCGGCTTGCTGCTGATCATTCCGGGCTTTGTGACTGACTTCGTGGGTGTGTTGCTGTTGCAACCCTGGCTGCGCAACAAGCTGGCCGACAAGCTGATCGGCAGCAACCCGTTCCGGATGCAGATGGGGGGGGTTAATCAGGGAGTGCAGTCGCCGTTTGGCCAGCCTTCATCTGAAGAACCTCGGGTGCAACCCAAGCAGGGCGGCACCACCATTGAAGGTGAATTCGAACGCAAAGAGTAATCAGTGAATGGAACCGGTGCTGTAACGGATCAGGGTTGACCCTGATGACACAGCGCCTCGAAGCGGTGTCGGGCATACCACCAGGCGAGGGAGCCCGCCGCCAGATTGGCCAACAATATTCCCAGATAGATCCCCTGTTCTCCCCCCAGTTTTGCCCCCAGCCATGCCCCTGGCAACAGGAAACCAAACAGTCGCAGCCCATTGAACAAGAACGAGATGCTTGATGCCCGCACGCCATTGAGCGCAGAAGCTAACAGCATCACCATCCCCTGAAAGCCGTAACCGATCGGCACCAGATGCAAGTAAAGAGTGATCAAGCGCACCACCTGTGGCTGCTCGCTGAACAGCCTGGCAATAAAGGGAGCAAGCAACCAGGTCAGGCCATAGATGGCGAGCTGGAACAGCAACGCAAAACCCATACAGCTTTGCAACGCAGCCTTGGCGCGGGCCGGGTTACCCGCCCCGCAGTTTTGCGAGATGAAAGGGGCAAGCACGGAGGCAAGGGCCATCATCACGATCAGCAGCAGCGCTTCGACTCGCGAGGCCGCGCCGTAGGCGGCCACTACTTCGGTGCCAAGGCC
This sequence comes from Aeromonas sobria, assembly GCF_000820145.1. Taxonomy (GTDB): domain Bacteria; phylum Pseudomonadota; class Gammaproteobacteria; order Enterobacterales; family Aeromonadaceae; genus Aeromonas; species Aeromonas sobria. Next base: position 207,873 of record NZ_CDBW01000045.1, read on the forward strand.
GGCGAAAAAGGTCATCAGCACCGCATTGGCCAAGGGGTTGAGCATATTGGTAAAGGATGCCGGTACTGCGACATGAAGCAGTGCGCGCCAGTGCTGAAACAGTCTGGGTCGAGCAGAGAGGCGCCACAGCAGTAAACCTTCTCGATGGCGCAAGATATAGAGGCTGACCAGCATCGCCATCAGCCAGGAAATAGAGGTGGCAATGGCCGCCCCGCGGATCCCCCATTCGGGAAACGGACCTATGCCGAAGATCAGCAAGGGATCCAGCACCCCGTTGACCAACCCGGCCACCGCCATCACCACGCTAGGGGTCTTGGTATCCCCAGTCGCGCGGATAGCGGCATTGCCCACCATGGGCAATACCAGCATGGGCACGGTCAGATACCAGATCAGCATGTAGTCATGGATAAGGGAGATAAGCTCGGCACTGGCACCCAGCAGGGTAAACAGCGGTTTGATGGTGAGTGCGCCGCCCACGGAGAGCAGGGCCACCATGATCACCGCCAGAAACAGACTGTCGGTGGCGAGATGGGCGGCCTCATCGTGCTTGCCTTGCCCCAGGGTATGGCCGATCACCGCAGATAGCCCGGCCCCCAATCCCATCGCGAGCGAAGTGACCACAAAGGTCACCGGAAAGGTAAAGCTGATGGCGGCCAGCGCCTGAGTACCCAGCATGCCGATAAAAAAGGTATCGACCAGGTTGAACGCCAGAATGGCGATGATGCCGAAGATCATCGGGCCCGTCATTTGGCGCAGTACGACAGGGATAGGAGCTGTCAGCATGGGATTAGTGCGGGTCAATGGCGAGTCTCTGTATCTGGCTTTGAGGATTCAGGCATGGCAGCGATGGGATGAATCCGGCTTTTATCCATGGTGAGGACACGGGCGAACAATCGAAGAGCTTCATAGTACGTGAAAATATTTTTTTTGTATTTGCCCTTGAAGGGTTAGCTACTTTGCCCCACATCAGTGCCATATCTAATTTGGTCAGAAACGGCCATTCCTCAAAGCAACAATAAGACTCATTTTGGGAGAGTTATCGATGAAAATTCGTCCGCTGCACGACCGCGTCATCATCAAGCGCATCGAAGCTGAAGCCAAATCCGCCGGTGGTATCGTTTTGACGGGTACCGCGGCCCAGAAGTCCACCCGTGGTGAAGTGCTTGCCGTGGGGACTGGTCGCATCCTGGATAATGGCGAAGTCAAAGCGCTGGCAGTGAAGGTGGGTGACAAGGTTATCTTCAACGAAGGCTACGGCGTAAAGACCGAAAAGCTGGATGGTCAGGATGTACTGATCCTCTCCGAAACCGACATCCTGGCGATTGTCGAAGCGTAATCCATCCTCCTTTTTCCCCGAATTGATTTAAGGATTGAAGAAAAATGGCAGCTAAAGACGTTAAGTTTGGTAACGAAGCCCGCATCAAGATGCTGGAAGGCGTAAACATCCTGGCCGATGCGGTCAAGGTCACCCTGGGCCCGAAAGGCCGCAACGTGGTGCTGGACAAGTCCTTCGGCGCCCCGACCATCACTAAAGATGGTGTTTCCGTTGCGCGCGAAATCGAGCTGGAAGACAAGTTCCAGAACATGGGCGCCCAGATGGTCAAGGAAGTTGCTTCCAAGGCTAACGACGCTGCGGGTGACGGTACTACTACTGCAACCGTTCTGGCTCAAGCCATCGTCAATGAAGGCCTGAAAGCCGTCGCGGCTGGCATGAACCCGATGGATCTGAAGCGCGGTATCGACAAAGCCGTTGTGGCTGCTGTTGCCGAGCTGCAAGCGCTGTCCCAGCCTTGCGCTGACAGCAACGCCATCGCTCAGGTAGGCACCATCTCTGCCAACTCCGACGAGAAAGTAGGCAAGTTGATTGCTGAAGCCATGGACAAAGTCGGCCGTGATGGTGTCATCACTGTTGAAGATGGCCAGGGTCTGGACGATGAACTGGCTGTGGTAGAAGGCATGCAGTTCGATCGCGGCTATCTGTCCCCTTATTTCATCAACAAGCAAGAGACTGGTTCCGTTGAACTGGACGACCCGTTCATCCTGCTGGTTGACAAGAAAGTATCCAACATCCGCGAAATGCTGCCGGTGCTGGAAGGTGTTGCCAAAGCTGGCAAGCCGCTGTTGATCGTTGCTGAAGATGTTGAAGGTGAAGCACTGGCTACCTTGGTGGTCAACACCATGCGCGGTATCGTGAAAGTCGCAGCCGTCAAGGCTCCGGGCTTTGGTGATCGTCGCAAGGCCATGCTGCAGGACATCGCCGTACTGACCGGTGGTACCGTGATCTCTGAAGAAGTGGGCATGGAGCTGGAAAAAGCGACTCTGGAAGATCTGGGTCGTGCCAAGCGCATCGTCATCACCAAAGAGAACACCACCATCATCGATGGCGTGGGTGATGCAACCGTGATCGAAGGCCGTGTTGCCCAGATCCGTCAGCAAATCGAAGATACGTCTTCTGATTACGACCGTGAGAAGCTGCAAGAGCGCGTGGCCAAGTTGGCCGGTGGTGTTGCGGTCATCAAGGTTGGTGCTGCCACTGAAGTCGAGATGAAAGAGAAGAAAGCCCGTGTTGACGATGCCCTGCACGCAACTCGCGCTGCTGTTGAAGAGGGTGTGGTTGCCGGTGGTGGTGTTGCGCTGGTGCGCGTTGCTGCCAAGCTGGTTGGCCTGCGTGGCGACAACGAAGACCAAAACGTGGGTATCAAGGTTGCCTTGCGTGCCATGGAAGCTCCGCTGCGTCAGATCGTGATCAACGCCGGTGAAGAAGCCTCCGTCATTGCCAACGCAGTGAAGAACGGTGAAGGCAACTTCGGTTACAACGCTTACACCGAACAGTATGGTGACATGCTGGCCATGGGTATCCTGGATCCGACCAAGGTGACCCGTTCAGCCCTGCAGTTTGCCTCTTCCATCGCCGGTTTGATGATCACCACCGAGTGCATGATCACCGAGATGCCGAAGAAAGATACGCCAGCCATGCCTGACATGGGTGGTATGGGCGGCATGGGCATGATGTAATCATCATCCCGGCTCTGTTTGAGAAACGGCTCGCCCTAGGCGAGCCGTTTTTTTATATCTGGCTAAACTGAGTCTGTTGAGACAGCACATTTTTGGGAGAGAACATGAACGTTTTTGGTTGCATTGCCCTGCTTCTTTCATTGGTCATCATGCCAACGGCCTCAGCAGAGGCGCTCACCGGACCGGTGATCCTGAAAGTCAGCGGCGATATAAAGTCGACAGATGAGGTGGATGGCAAGGTACTGTTTGACCTAGTCAAGCTGCAGGCGCTGCCACAGCATGAAGTGGTGACCGGCAATCCTTGGGTCGATAAACCGCACCGATATAGAGGACCCAAGCTGGCGGACCTGTTGGCTTCGGTTGGGGCTAGTGGTAAAACTGTTATCCTGACAGCATTGAACAGTTTCCAGATCAGTATCGAGTGGGAAAAGGTCGCTAAGTATGATCCTATTTTGGCATGGCAAGATGATGGGGTAGTCATGCGAGTGCGCGATAAGGGACCGATTTGGTTTATGCTCCCTCTCGATCAGTATCCGGAACTGAAGCGCTCTGAATACACTGACATGATGATCTGGCAGCTTGATTCAATAGACATCCAGCGCTAAGCAGCACGCAACAGGAGCATCGGATGAAAGGAAAGACCAGAACTTGGCCACTGATCGTCATTCTGTATATTTCCATCCTGTCGTTTACCGGGAGCACGCTCTACTGCCTGATGCAGATCCAGAACACCACCAGAGCGATGGAGAAATACACCTACGATGTTTCCTGGGCGTTGATGCAGTTGCAATTGGAGCTTGGGCGCTTCCTTACTGCCGTTAGGGTGTATCACTACGGTGGCATCGATCACGATGCCTTGATGCTGCGCTATGACATCCTCTGGAGTAGAACGCCCATTTTGTTGAGCGGCCAGTTGCGCAAAAGCATGGAGGACAAGCAGAAGACCTTACGACTGGTTCAATTGATAGAAAGCAATATCCGCAATATTGAACCCGATATCACTACCCTTAAAGCTGGCGTCAGCGATTATCAGCAAATCATGATGCGGCTGGAACCTCTTCAAGAGCCGCTTTCCTACTCACTTGCCTCTGTGATGCAAAAGAACATCAACATCTATTCAGATAACGATCGCTATTTTGGTCAGTTGCGCAACGCCTTGCTACTGATGGTGTCGGGTCTGATTGTCTCGGTTCTGTTGCTCAGTATCCTGCTTATATATGAAGGGCGTCGTCATTTTAGAGCGGCAAGGCAGGATCCGCTGACCGGATTGCCCAACCGACTTGCTTTGTTGGAGCGGATGGAGCTGTGCACGACTCAAGACGTGCCGTTTGGGCTGGTGTTGATTGATATCAACGATTTCAGGGATATCAACAGTAAGTTCGGCTATGACACTGGTGATTACTTGCTCAATGAGTTCGCCAATCGAATAAGAGCATTGTGTGGGGAGGGAGAGTGGAGTGGCCGCTTGGGGGGTGACCAGTTTGCTATTATTCAGCGTGGCAGCAGTGATCTGCGCCAGGTTCGGGAGTTGGTTGCTCGCTTACAGAATACGCTCAAGCAGGATATCGTGTATGACAACTATCCATTCCGGCTAGAGGCGGGGGTCGGGATTGCATTTTATCCGATGGACAGCAACAAAACTCAAGAGTTGTTGAGCCATGCAGAGCAAGCGCTGTTTCATAGTCGCAAGACTCAAGTACCTTATGTCATCTACGATAACTCTTTGCTAAACGAGACAGCTCGCCGCAAGCACCTAGCCTCGGACATGATCATGGCGTTAGAGCATAACGCCATGGAGCTCTATTACCAGCCAATAGTCAATCTTGAAAATGGTCGCTGTGAAGCGGTCGAAGCCCTATTGCGTTGGCGTCACCCTGAGTTGGGGTTTATTCCCCCTAATGAGGTGATCATGGTGGCAGAAGAGTTTCAGCTTGCAGAAAGAGTCGGTAGCTGGGTGTTAAATACTGCGTGCCAACAACTTTCGCAGTGGCATCAGCTTGGCTTGGTGGACCTGCAGATGTGCGTCAATATTTCCCCGGGCATGTACCAGCGTAATTTGCTCAAACTGGTAGCCAAGGCATTGATGGAGCATCACTTGCCCGCCCGGAGTCTGGTATTGGAAGTAACCGAAGATACCACCATGCGGGAAGTGAAGAACTCTCTGCAACTTATGCAAGACCTTACCCAGCAGGGAGTACTGCTGGCACTGGATGACTTTGGTACTGGCTACTCATCATTGAGCTATCTGCAAAAACTGCCGGTCAGCAAAGTGAAGATTGACCGATCGTTTATTCAGGGCATTGACACCTCTATAGAGGCATCCGAGTTGGTGGCCAACATTTGCCGCTTGGGATCCATGCTGGGCAAGAGTCTGGTCTGTGAAGGGATCGAGACCCAGGCGCAACTTGATGTGTTGCGTTCTCTGACCGATATCCACTTATATGGACAAGGTTATCTGTTCAGCCGACCTGAGCAGGCGGAAAAAATCTATCAAACCTTGCTAGAGATGGAGGATCTTTGGCTGGCGCGTCAACAAACCGAGTCCGCTTACATGGGTTGAAGCAGCATCCCCTCTGGTGCGGTTAGCCTTTTAAACTGTGATTTAGTTCAAATATTCCACGCATTGTTTGTTGTTTGAACGCCTGTGTGGTTTTTTCAAAAAAACATGCAATTCTTGCTTGCCAGAAATATTCTGCTCCCTATAATGCGCCACATCGACAGGGCAAGCGGCAACGCAAACAACCCGGTCGGTAACCTCGAAAAGCCTTTGAAAATAAGGCTTGACTCGAGAAGGCGGTTGAGTAGAATTCCACTCCCGCAGCAACGAACTGTTGCGTCGCTCTTTAACAATTTGAATCAAGCAATCTGTGTGGGCACTCACAGCATCGAGCATCAAAATTAATTTTTGATTTTCAATGTCTGGTGAAGTGACCAAGACGATTTCTTAGCAATAAGAAGTCGAACAGTTTATTTCAGCAATTCATTGAGCCGCTGAA
>NZ_CDBW01000047.1 GCF_000820145.1 Aeromonas sobria
GCCTGGCAGTGTCCTACTCTCGCATGGCGAATGCCACACTACCATCGGCGCTACCGCGTTTCACTTCTGAGTTCGGCATGGGATCAGGTGGTTCCACGGCGCTATGGCCGCCAGGCAAATAACTTCAATCTGAGAAAGCTGACGTGAATAACGATGTTGCTCATGGCTTGTCGTTATCACTGAATTTTTAAGTAGTTCACTTGGTATCTGTTACAAGTCTCAGAACACTTCTTGGGTGTTGTATGGTTAAGCCTCACGGGTAATTAGTATGGGTTAGCTCAACACGTCGCCGCGCTTACACACCCCACCTATCAACGTTGTGGTCTCCAACGGCCCTTTAGGACCCTCAAGGGGTCAGGGATGACTCATCTCAGGGCTCGCTTCCCGCTTAGATGCTTTCAGCGGTTATCGATTCCGAACTTAGCTACCGGGCAGTGCCACTGGCGTGACAACCCGAACACCAGAGGTTCGTTCACTCCGGTCCTCTCGTACTAGGAGCAACTCCCTTCAATCATCCAACGCCCACGGCAGATAGGGACCGAACTGTCTCACGACGTTCTGAACCCAGCTCGCGTACCACTTTAAATGGCGAACAGCCATACCCTTGGGACCGACTTCAGCCCCAGGATGTGATGAGCCGACATCGAGGTGCCAAACACCGCCGTCGATATGAACTCTTGGGCGGTATCAGCCTGTTATCCCCGGAGTACCTTTTATCCGTTGAGCGATGGCCCTTCCATTCAGAACCACCGGATCACTATGACCTACTTTCGTACCTGCTCGACCTGTCCGTCTCGCAGTTAAGCTGGCTTATGCCATTGCACTAACCTCCTGATGTCCGACCAGGATTAGCCAACCTTCGTGCTCCTCCGTTACTCTTTGGGAGGAGACCGCCCCAGTCAAACTACCCACCAGGCACTGTCCGCGAGCCCGATTCAGGGCCCTGCGTTAGAACATCAAACATACAAGGGTGGTATTTCAAGGACGGCTCCACGACAACTAGCGTTATCGCTTCAAAGCCTCCCACCTATCCTACACATGTAGGTTCAATGTTCAGTGCCAAGCTGTAGTAAAGGTTCACGGGGTCTTTCCGTCTAGCCGCGGGTACACCGCATCTTCACGGCGAATTCGATTTCACTGAGTCTCGGGTGGAGACAGCATGGCCATGGTTACACCATTCGTGCAGGTCGGAACTTACCCGACAAGGAATTTCGCTACCTTAGGACCGTTATAGTTACGGCCGCCGTTTACCGGGGCTTCGATCAAGAGCTTCGCTTGCGCTAACCCCATCAATTAACCTTCCGGCACCGGGCAGGTGTCACACCCTATACGTCCACTTTCGTGTTTGCAGAGTGCTGTGTTTTTGATAAACAGTCCCAGCCATCTGGTCACTGCGACTCCCAACTGCTCCATCCGCAAGGGACTTCACTGTCAAGAGCGAACCTTCTCCCGAAGTTACGGTTCTATTTTGCCTAGTTCCTTCACCCGAGTTCTCTCAAGCGCCTTGGTATTCTCTACCCGACCACCTGTGTCGGTTTGGGGTACGATGACTTGTAATCTGAAGCTTAGAGGCTTTTCCTGGAAGCATGGCATCAATGGCTTCCGCACCGTAGTGCGTTCGTCTCGTGTCTCAGCGTTGTATCTCCGGATTTGCCTAGAAATACCGCCTACGCACTTTCACCAGGACAACCGTCGCCTGGCCCACCTAGCCTTCTCCGTCCCCCCATCGCAATTACAAGTCGTGCAGGAATATTAACCTGCTTCCCATCGATTACGCCTTTCGGCCTCACCTTAGGGGTCGACTCACCCTGCCCCGATTAACGTTGGACAGGAACCCTTGGTCTTCCGGCGAGGAGGTTTTTCACCCCCTTTATCGTTACTTACGTCAGCATTCGCACTTCTGATATCTCCAGCATACCTCTCGATACACCTTCGCAGACTTACAGAACGCTCCCCTACCACTCAATCATAAGATTGAATCCGCAGCTTCGGTGCCTGGTTTGAGCCCCGTTACATCTTCCGCGCAGGCCGACTCGACTAGTGAGCTATTACGCTTTCTTTAAATGATGGCTGCTTCTAAGCCAACATCCTAGCTGTCTGAGCCTTCCCACATCGTTTCCCACTTAACCAGAACTTTGGGACCTTAGCTGGCGGTCTGGGTTGTTTCCCTCTTCACGACGGACGTTAGCACCCGCCGTGTGTCTCCCGGATATTACTTACTGGTATTCGGAGTTTGCATGGAGTTGGTAAGTCGGGATGACCCCCTAGTCCAAACAGTGCTCTACCCCCAGTAGTATTCGTCCGAGGCGCTACCTAAATAGCTTTCGGGGAGAACCAGCTATCTCCGAGTTTGATTGGCCTTTCACCCCCAGCCACAGGTCATCCCCTAACTTTGCAACGTTAGTGGGTTCGGTCCTCCAGTTGATGTTACTCAACCTTCAACCTGCCCATGGCTAGATCACCCGGTTTCGGGTCTACACCTTGCAACTAGACGCCCAGTTAAGACTCGGTTTCCCTACGGCTCCCCTATACGGTTAACCTCGCTACAAAATGTAAGTCGCTGACCCATTATACAAAAGGTACGCAGTCACCCCGAAGGGCTCCCACTGCTTGTACGTACACGGTTTCAGGTTCTATTTCACTCCCCTCACAGGGGTTCTTTTCGCCTTTCCCTCACGGTACTGGTTCACTATCGGTCAGTCAGGAGTATTTAGCCTTGGAGGATGGTCCCCCCATATTCAGACAGGATGTCACGTGTCCCGCCCTACTCGATTTCACTTCAAGGTCGTTTTCATGTACGGGGCTATCACCCTGTATCGCTGGCCTTTCCAGGACCATTCCACTAACTTCCAAGAAACTTAAGGGCTAATCCCCGTTCGCTCGCCGCTACTAAGGGAATCTCGGTTGATTTCTTTTCCTCGGGGTACTTAGATGTTTCAGTTCTCCCGGTTCGCCTCGATACATAGCTTAACGAGGCGAACCGGGAGAACTGAAACATCTAAGTACCCCGAGGAAAAGAAATCAACCGAGATTCCCTTAGTAGCGGCGA
>NZ_CDBW01000048.1 GCF_000820145.1 Aeromonas sobria
TGGCGTAACGGGTGGTACAAACGCTTGTTGGCAAGGGAGCGGGGAAGAGCGCGAATCACGTTCCGTCAGGGATTGATACTGCATTGAAAAACGGAGCCTCGTGCTCCGTTTTTGTATTTATCACCGCAGATGGAACTCGGCGGTGCTCTTCCAATGCACAGCTTGGTTGCCGTAACGGGTGGTACAAACGCTTGTTGGCAAGGGAGCGGGAAGAGCGCGAATCGCGTTCCGTCAGGGATTGATGCTGCATTGAAAAACGGAGCCTCGCGCTCCGTTTTTGCGTTTATTACCCTTAGCTGCATAACAACGGGGGCCGAAAGGCCCCCGTTTTGTTTTGCTGTCTTTTACCTGTCAGATCATGGCCTAGCGTTGCAGCGCGGCCAGTGCCAGTTCGATCCGCTTGGCGTACTCGGGGTCTGCCTGCTCGAAGTGCTTGAGCTGGGCCGCGACAATGGCGTCATCCTCCACATTGATGAGGGATCGCGCCAGGTTGGCGGCGAGCCGTGAACGCTGCCCCTCGTCCATGATGCGGAACAGGTTGCCGGGCTGGCTGTAGTAGTCGCTGTCGTAGTCACGGAAGTCGTAGTGCAGGGCGGCCCCTTCCAGACTCAACGCCGGTTCGTGCTGCTCGCTCGGTTGCTGGGTACCAAAGCGGTTCGGCTGATAGTTGGGGCTGGCGCCGCCATTGCTATCCGCTCGCATGGCACCGTCACGATGGGCGCCGTGATGGAACGGGCAGCGAGGGGCGTTGACCGGCAGCAGGCCGTGGTTGACCCCGAGGCGATAGCGCTGGGTGTCGCCGTAGGAGAAGAGTCTCCCTTGCAGCATGCGATCCGGCGAGAAGCCGATACCGGGCACCACGTTGGCCGGGGTGAAGGCGGCCTGCTCCACATGGGCGAAGTAGTTGTCCGGGTTCTGGTTGAGCTCCAGCACGCCGACCGGGATCAGCGGGTAGTCGCTGTGCGGCCACACCTTGGTGAGGTCGAACGGGTGGATCTGGTAAGTCTGGGCATCGGCCTCCGGCATCACCTGCACATAGACCTTCCAGCGCGGGAAGTCGCCCTGCTCGATGGCATTGAACAGATCGGCCTGGCTGGTCTCCCGATCCTGTCCAACGACATTGGCCGCCTCTTCATCGGTGTAGAAGCTGTGGCCCTGCTCGGTCTTGAAGTGGAACTTGACCCAGAAGCGCTCGTTGGCGTCGTTGATAAAGCTGAAGGTGTGGCTGCCGTAGCCGTTCATCTCCCGCAGGCTCTTGGGAATGCCACGATCGCTGAACAGTATGGTGACCTGATGCAGGGATTCCGGATGGCGGGACCAGAAGTCCCAGGCGGCGGTGGCGCTGCGCAGGTTGGTGCGCGGATCCCGCTTCTGGGTGTGGATGAAGTCGGGGAATTTCAGCGGATCGCGGATGAAGAAGATCGGGGTGTTGTTGCCCACCAGATCCCAGTTGCCCTGCTCGGTATAGAACTTGAGGGCGAAGCCACGCACGTCGCGTTCGGCATCGGCGGCGCCCTTCTCACCGGCCACGGTGGAGAAGCGCAGGAAGACCGGGGTCTGCTTGCCGATGGCGTTGAACAGGTCGGCCTTGCTGAACTGGCTGATGTCGTGGGTCACGGTAAAGGTGCCGTAGGCGCCGGAGCCCTTAGCGTGAACCACCCGCTCGGGAATGCGCTCGCGGTCGAAGTGGGCGAGTTTCTCCATCAACCAGATATCTTGCATCAGGACGGGGCCGCGCGGGCCGGCGGTGAGGCTGTTGTTGTTGTCGACGACGGGGGCGCCGTTGGCGCTGTGCAGGGTCTTGTCAGTCATGGCTTCTCTCCTTGTTGATATGGGGCCAGCCTACGGATCTGCGCAATGATGGGCCAATGGGCCTTTCCTCGCCCTTTGATAGGCAAGACAAATGGGTGCGGGTGGGGGATGTGTAACCGCGCCGGATATTGCATGATGGGGGTTTCGAGAAGGAGCCTCATATGCAGATTACTATCCGTCATGCCGAACCCGCCGATGCTCCCGCCTTGCGGGATCTCTACGCCCTGCCCAATGCCCAGGCGGGCACTCTGCACCTGCCTATGCCTCCCCTTAGCCAGTGGCAGAAGCGGTTGGAGAGCGGTGATGTGGTCGCCTTGGTGGCGGAGGCAGATGGGCTGCTGGTGGGCCAGATCTCATTGCATGTGGAGCCCAATCCGAGACGCAAGCATGTGGCAGGTATTGGCATGGGAGTGCGGGATGACTGGGCTGGCAAGGGGGTGGGCTCTGCCCTGATGGCCGCGGCGCTGGACCTGGCAGATAACTGGCTCAACCTGCACCGGATTGAACTGACGGTTTTCGTCGATAACGAAGCGGCGCAGGCGCTCTATCGCAAGTTCGGCTTTGTGGAAGAGGGGCGGGCCCGTGACTATGCCTTCCGCCAGGGGCGCTATGTGGATGTGTTCTACATGGCCAGAGTCGCGGGGGGCGCCAGTCGCTAACAGCATGGTCGACTATCAGGCCAGATTGCGCCCGGTGATCCGGGCGCTGGAGCAGAACCCTGAGCTCTGCCTCAGTGAGGCGGCCAGTCTCGCGTCGCTCTCCAGCTATCACTTTCATCGGATCTTTACCGCCGTCACCGGCGAAACTCCGGCCGAGATGCAGCGCCGCCTGCGGCTGGAGCGGGCGGCCCGATCCCTCTGTTACAGCCGGGATCCGGTGACCGAGATCGCCTTCTCGGCCGGTTTTTCCAGCTCGCAGGCCTTTGCCAAGGCGTTTCGCAAGCAGTTTGCCATGACGCCGGGGGCGCTGCGCCAGCAACCCTCGCTGCTGCAACTGAGCAAGAATGGACACGCCGCCCCCTGTGAGGCTGGTTATGCTGAAAGCCGTTCCCATGAAAGGAGGCAACCGATGAAAACCGAACAGATGGCCCCGCTCACCCTGGCTTATATCCGGGTGACCGGCCCTTACGGCACTGGCTATGAGCCGGTATGTGACCAGCTCTACCAGTGGTCTGCCGAGCAGGGGCAGACCGAGGGGGAGTGGATCTTCATCTACCACGACAACCCCGAGATCACTGCGCCCCAGCAGTGCCGCACCGATATCTGCGTCACCGTTGCGGCGGGTACCAAAGGCAGCGGTAATGTGGAGATCCAACAGCTGGCGGGCGGCCGTTATGGCCAGTCACGTTTCACCGTGACCGACCCGGCCCAGTATCCTGCGCTCTGGCAACAGCATATCGGTGAGGTGGTGGCGGCCGGTTTCGAATTTGATGATCGACCCTGTTTCGAGCTCTATCACAGCTTCGATCCGGTGACCAAGGTCGCGGATGTGAGCTTCTGCTCCAGCCTCAAGGGCTAGGGCACAACAAGACGGAAGGGGCGTTGCAGAACGCCGTGCAGCAACGAGAGAGCCGGACACTGTCCGGCTCTTGTGTATCTGGCGATTGGGGCGGCGTTTAGCGCTGGAACCCCTTCTGGGCGAACTTGGGGCGCGCGTTCATGATCTGCTCCACCTGCTCGTCGCTCATCTTGCCACGCGACAGCCCCAGCACCTTGTAGGTGAGCAGCGGTCGGGCAGGCAGGGCGATCATCAGGGCACGGATCTGGTTCTCGTCATCCTTCTCTCGCACCGGCTTGCCGTAGGCGTAGGTAAGGACGCCGGCATCCATCAGGTTTTTGACGGCGGGCTCGGTGATCGGCAAGTTTATGACGCTTTTGCGCTGCAGCACGAACTCGCGCAACACAGCCTTCTCATTGAAGTCGAGGAAGCCGATCATCTGGGTCAGCTGGTCCTGCTGACGACGCGCCTGCCACTCCTCACAGGCCCACTCCCAGGCGATCAAAAAGCCCTGACTGCAGAAGTAGGAGATGGCGATCAGCATGCCGACTCCCAGCCAGGCCGCGTGTTCCATCGCCCACAGGCTGACAGCCCCTTTCATCAGCCCAGCCGGAAACAGCAAGATGATGCTGCAGCAGAGCAACAACCAGACCATCAGCCAGTTGAGGCGGTTCAGTTGATAGAAATGTTGGATCCACCGTTTCATCGTTCATCCTTCCCAAACTGTTGTGGATAGTGAACTACCTACAGCAAGCTGTGTGCCAAGAGTGCAATTTTGGGGGGAGTGCGGCGGGTCGGGTTACATTCCCTTACAACTCAGTCAGTGAGTGATGAATTGTTTGTCTTGTGAACGGGCTGCCGCGTTGCTAAAAAGCCCCCTCAGTCATTGGGGAGTAGCAACCCGCCCGCATTCCGGGCCGGGCCCATGTCAACACTCTTGGATCCTCGCATCCATGGCATGGGCGGCGATAGGCACTATCGCTCTGCAAGACCTTTGGCCTCGATATGCACGCCAGCCGGGCGAGCCATGTCGGGTCCATTGGTTATTCTGCTCGCCTGGCGGTATCTATTATGTCGATTACCCTGCTGTTATTTCTCGCCTCTGCGGTCACCATCTACCTTGCCTGCGAATACTTCGTCAACGGCATCGAGTGGACCGGCCACCACTTCAAACTATCCCAAAGTGCCACAGGCTCGCTGTTGGCGGCGCTCGGTACGGCGCTGCCCGAGTGCATCGTCACCCTCACCGCCTTGCTGATGGGCAACACGGCCGCCCAGCAGGAGATCGGCATTGGCGCCGCCCTCGGCGGGCCGCTGGTGCTGGCGACCATCGGCTATGCTGCGGTCGGTCTCACCCTGCTGCTTTGCATGGGGCGTACCGAACGGGCCATCAATAGTGAGGTGCAGCGGGAGATTGGTCGGGATCAGCGCTGGTTTATCGGTATCTTTCTGGTGGCGACCGCGCTGGGTCTGGTCGCCTTTAGCGGCAAGAGCTGGCTGGCCCCGCTCTTTGTGCTGGTCTACCTCGTCTATGTGCGGCGTGAGCTGAAACAGAGCGATAGCCACGAGGTCGAGCTGCCGGAGCCCCTCAAACTGGCACCCGATGCCGGGATTCCGCCCCTTGGCAAGGTGCTGCTGCAGACGCTGGGTGCGCTGGTGGTGGTGGCGCTGGCGGCCCAGCTGTTTGTTCATCAGCTGGAGAGCATGGGCGAGCTGTTTGGCCTCTCGCCGGTGCTGGCGGCCCTGCTGCTGAGTCCGGTGGCGACCGAGATGCCGGAGCTGATGAACGTGCTGATCTGGGTGCGACAGGGCAAGACCAGGCTGGCCTTGGCCAATATCTCCGGGGCCATGATGATCCAGGGCACCATCCCCAAGGCGTTCTGTCTGCTGTTTACCCCCTGGTTGCTGAGTGGTGCCATGCTGGCCTCTGCGATCGTGACAGTATTGGCGATGGTGTTGCTCTGGTGGGGGTTTCGCCGGGGGGCGATGACGGCTGGCCGTCTGGCACTGATTGGTCTGCTCTATCTGTGCTTCTGCGGTTGGCTGTTAGTGATGTGAGCATTCAGGGGGGGGCGGATCGGTCGGGGCATCAAGGCGATCGCTATTGAGCGCCCCTAAAGTAGCAACGACACAGCCCGGCAAGACACTCCTGCCGGGCTGTGTGTGGGTCAGGCGGCCCCGCGCCTTAAGTTCCAAGCCGGTTTCAGGTGGGCTGGGGCAGCTGTTGTTGCGAGGTGCGTTGCTGGAACCAGAGCCAGAGGCCGATGGCAAAACCCAGCACTGAAAGACTGACCACATAGTGGGAGGGGGCCAGCATGTCGTTCTTCATCCACAGGGTCACCGCCATCGGGGTGAGGCCGCCGAAGATGGCGTAGGCCACGTTGTAGGAGAACGACAGACCGGAGAAGCGCACCACCGGCGGGAAGGCGTTGACCATCACGTAAGGCACGGCACCGACAATCCCGACCGCAAAGCCCGCCAGCATGTAGAGCGGCACCAGCTGGCTCGTGCCTGCCGCCAGACCGTGATAGAAGGCGTAGCTGGAGCCTGCCAGCAGCAGGGAACCGAGCATGAAGGTGATACCGCTGCCCAGCAGGTCGATCAGTCGGCCATATACGATGCAGCCGAGGGTCAGGGCCACGATGGCCAGCGAGTTGGCGGTCAGGGCGTCCGCCGGGCTGATGCCATAGACCTTCTGCAGATAGGTCGGGGTCATCAGGATCACCACCACGATACCGGCGGAGAGCAGCCAGGTGAGCAGCATGGAGACCACCACGCTGCTCTTGTGGTTGCGCAGCACCGTCTTGAGGGGCAGCTCGTCGGCCAGGGTCTTGTTGGCTTTCATCTCGGCGAAGACCGGGGTCTCGTGCAACCAGCGACGCAGGTACATGGCGACGATGCCGAAGATACCGCCCAGCAGGAAGGGCACCCGCCAGCCCCACTCGCTCACTTCGGCCGGGGTCAGGCTCTTGTTGACCGCAGTGGCGATGAGGGAGCCGAGCAGGATGCCGGCCGTCAATCCAGCCGTGAGCGTGCCGCAGGCGACCCCGACCCGACGGGCAGGAACGTGCTCGGCGACAAACACCCAGGCGCCCGGCACTTCACCGCCGATGGCAGCGCCTTGCAGGATACGCAGTCCCAGCAGGGCGATGGGGGCACCGATGCCGAGCACCGCATAGGTGGGCAGCAGACCGATCAACAGGGTCGGCAGCGCCATCATGATGATGCTGAGGGTGAACATCCGCTTGCGGCCGATGAGATCGCCAAAGTGGGCCATGATGATGCCGCCGAGCGGGCGGGCCAGATAACCGGCGGCGAAGATGCCGAAGGTCTGGAACTGGCGCAGCCACTCGGGAATGTCGGCCGGGAAGAACAGCTCGCCGATGACCACGGCGAAGAAGACGAAGATGATGAAATCGTAAAACTCCAGCGCCCCGCCGAGGGCGGCCAGACTCAGGGTCTTGTAATCTTGTCGATTGAGGGGGCGGGCGTGATCGTGTTGTTGTGCGGTTGTGCTCATATCCGTATGTTTCCCATCGGTTTTTTTAGTTATTGTCAGCCCGCGCAAGGGGCATATACAGGTGTTCGAGAGTATGCTGCCTGCCTCTTGTGTGTAAATCGCGCAATTCGCAACACTGTCTTGCATCTTTTTGGGGCAATCCGAATGCCCCGCTGGCGGAGGAATGATGGAAAAGAAACGGGTACTGCTCTCCTGGAGCAGCGGCAAGGATTGCGCATGGGCACTGCATCAGTTGCGGCAAGATCCCGCTATCGAGGTGGTGGGGCTGTTTACCACCCTGAATCAGGCGTTCGAGCGGGTGGCGATGCACGGGGTACGCAAGCAGTTGCTGACCGAGCAGGCCGCCTGTGTCGGGCTGCCCCTCATCACCATCGATCTGCCCTGGCCCTGCAGCAACGAGGATTACGCCCGCATCATGACCGGCTTTATCGCCGATGTGGTGGCACAGGGGATCCGCCATATGGCCTTTGGCGACCTGTTCCTTGAGGATGTGCGCGCCTACCGTGAAAAACA
The DNA here is from genome assembly GCF_000820145.1 of Aeromonas sobria. Taxonomy (GTDB): domain Bacteria; phylum Pseudomonadota; class Gammaproteobacteria; order Enterobacterales; family Aeromonadaceae; genus Aeromonas; species Aeromonas sobria. Next base: position 7,343 of record NZ_CDBW01000048.1, read on the forward strand.
GCTGGCAGGCACCGGCATCGAGCCACTGTTCCCGCTGTGGGGCAGCAATACCGGTGAACTGGCGCCGCAGATGATGGCCGCTGGCTTGAAGGCGCGGATCAGTGCCCTCGACCCGAACAAGCTGGATGCCAGCCTGGGTGGTCACGATTTCGATCCTGCCCTGCTGGCGGCCTTGCCGCAGGGGGTGGATCCGTGCGGCGAGAACGGCGAGTTTCACACCCTGGCCTATGATGGTCCCATGTTTCTGCGCCCGTTGGCGATGTACGTGGGAGAGACGGTGGAGCGGGACGGCTTCATCTTCACTGACTTGTTGCCTGCTGACTCCGCCGCCTAGTCGAGGTTGGCCTCCTGTTCGCCCTTGTCATCGTTGTAGCGCAGTGCAATTTCGTGAAACAGCAAGTGGATGCGGGCGAAGGCATCCGTGATGTCGGGATCGAAGTGACTGCTGCGCCCCGCCAATATGATGGGGACCACCTCCGTATGGGACATGGCCGCCTTGTAACACCGCTTGCTGATGAGGGCATCGTACACATCTGCCAGTGCCATCAGTCGGGCCGACAGGGGGATGTCATCCCCCATCAGACCGTAGGGGTAGCCGGTGCCATCCCATTTCTCGTGGTGGTAGCAGGCGATCTCCTTGGCCAGCCGCAGAAACTCGACCTCCACTCCTAACGCTTCCTCGGCGTGGACTATGGCCTCCTTGCCCAGGATGGAGTGGTGTTTCATCTGGGTGAACTCATCCGCATCCAGCTTGCCGGGTTTGAGCAGGATCCGGTCCGGTACGCCGACCTTGCCGATATCGTGCAGGGGGGCAGACTTGAACAGCAGATCTATGGTCTTGGGAGTCAGTTCTGCACGAAAGCGAGGGTGATCGCACAGGGTTTCCGCCAATAGCTTCACATAGTGCTGGGTGCGCAGTATGTGGTTGCCGGTCTCGTTGTCCCGGGTCTCGGCCAGAGAGGCGAGGGAGTGGATGGTGATGTTCTGGATCAGCTCGTTTTCACGGGTGCGCCGTTCCACCTCCTGTTCCAGATAGGCATTTTGGTCATGCAGCAGATCCCGTGCAGCTTTCAGCTCAAGGTGGTTTCTGACGCGGGCCAGTACGATGGCGGGAGAGATAGGCTTGTGGATATAGTCCACGGCGCCGAGTGCCAGTCCGTGCGCTTCTGCGCTCTCCTCTACCTTGGCGGTCAGGAAAATCACCGGAATATGCCGTGCCTGCGGCATCTCCTGCAGTGCCTGCATCACCTGATAGCCATCCATCTGGGGCATCACCACATCGAGCAGGATCAGATCCACCCGGGTGCCTGATGACAGTATCTCCAGCGCCCGCTGGCCACTGATGGCCACCTTGATCCGATAGTGCGGGCCCAGCAGGGCGCTGAGCAGGGAGAGGTTTTCAGGAGTGTCATCGACCACCAGCAGTGTGGGTTTGGTGTCGGGATCCAGCAAGTTGAGCATAGTGGTGCCCTCACTCTTGGTTGAACAGATCGGGCCTGAGGGCCCGGACTTGTTGCAGGTGTGCCAGTGCATCCGTAAAACGGAAGCGGGTCATGGCGTCTGCCATCGTCGATGCTGTTTCTCCCAGCTGTCCAGTCAGCTGTTTCTGATGTTGCTGAAACAGGGTCAGTGCCTCTGCATCATCTTCCACCAGCAGTTGGGTCAGCTGCGCCAGCAGGGGCGCTATGTCTGTTGGCTCTTGCTCCGGCAGGTCGGGGGAGGGCTGGGTGGGCAGCAGGGCCAGCACGCCATCGCTCAGTTGCTGTTGCATCTGCAGCCCCTGTTCGGCCAGCGGTAACAGGCTGGTGGTGTCGTCTCCGTGGGAGAGCGCACTCTCCAGCCTGGCCGAGATATCTCGCAGTGGATCGGCGCCCAGAGTGGCGGCAATCCCTTTGAGGGTATGGGCTTGCCGATGGGCTTCCTCCCTGTCGTCTGTCTGCAGGGCGGTGATCAGGCTCTGCATGGGTTGGGTTCCCTGTTGGGCGAACCGTTGCAGCAGGTCCTGATACCACTCCCAGTTGTGCATCAGCCGTTGCAGAGCTGCCTCGGCATTGAGCCCGAGGGCCCTTAACTGCGGCAGTAAAGGCATGTCCTGTGGTGAGGGTGAAGTCTTGCGTGTTGCATCGGTTTCACGGCTGAAGGCGGGCACCCAGCGCTGCAGGGCGGCATAGAGCTTGTCGGGGTCGATGGGCTTGGCGATATGGTCATCCATACCCGCTGCCAGGCAGCGCTCTCGGTCACCGGCCATGACATTGGCCGTCATGGCAAGGATTGGGATCTGGTGCCCATCGCTCTCTTGCTGGCGCAGTTGACGGGTGGCGGCCAGTCCATCCATCACCGGCATCTGCATGTCCATCAGGATCAGGTCGTATGGCTGTTGCGCTGCCATTTGCAGGGCAATGGCGCCATTGCCGGCGATGCTGACGTCGGCTCCCACCGCTCGCAGCAGCTCCATCGCCACCTGCTGGTTCAGCTCGTTGTCTTCTGCCAGCAGTATGCGGAGCCCGTCGAAGCGATAGTTGTGGCTGGGCTGGGGGGTCTTCAAGGTGATCGCCGTGGTTTGATGGCCAAACAGCCCTATGATGGTATCGAACAGTACTGAGGCACACACCGGCTTGACCAGCACCCGGTCAAAGCCGGCAGCCTGGGCTTCACGAAAGACCTCTTCCCGCCCATAACCCGTCACCATGACCCGATAGAGCCGCTTGCCAAGGCCGCGGGCAATGAGGCGGCGCCCCGTCTCTATGCCATCCAGCCCCGGCATGTGCCAATCCAGCAGCACCACCTCATAGGCGTTACCTTCCTGTTCGGCGCTGGCGATCATCTGCAACGCCTGCTGACCCGATTCGGCGGTGTCCACCACAAAGCTCATGCTGCGCAGCAGGGCAGCCAGTATGGTGCGGGCGCTGGCACTGTCGTCGGCCACCAGCATGCGGCGCCCACGCAGGTCCAGACTCGGCAAATAGCGTGATCTGTATCTGCCACGGCCGAGTCGGGCGGTAAACCAGAAGGTGCTTCCCTTGCCCGGTTCGCTCTGCACGCCAACCTCCCCCCCCATCAATGTCGCCAGTTCGCGGGAGATGGCGAGCCCGAGGCCGGTGCCGCCGTATTTGCGGGTGGTGGAGCTGTCGGCCTGCTGGAAAGACTGGAACAGCCGCTGCTGCTGCTCCTGGCTCATGCCGATCCCCGTGTCCTGCACCGAACAGTGCAACAGCACCTCCTTCGGCAGTTTTTCCAGGCAAGTGACCTTGACCAGTATCTCCCCCTGTTCGGTGAATTTGACCGCATTGTTGGCGTAGTTGATCAGGATCTGGCCGAGCCGGAGGGGATCGCCATAGAGCAGGGTGTCGAGCTGGTGGTCGACTTCGAACAGCAGCTCTATGCCCTTGGCTTCGGCCTTCTCGCCCACCAGGGTCGCCAGATTTTCCAGCACATGGTCGAGATCGAACTCGATCTGCTCCAGATCCAGCTTGCCCGCCTCTATCTTGGAGAAGTCGAGGATATCGTTGATGATGCCGAGCAGGTGCTGGGCCGAGCGCTGGATCTTGCCCACATAGTCGGCTTGCTGCGGATCGAGCCGGGTTTGCAGGGCGAGGTGGGCCATGCCCAGAATGGCGTTCATGGGGGTGCGGATCTCGTGGCTCATGTTGGCGAGAAAATCGCTCTTGGCCCGGGTCGCGCTTTCTGCCAGCTCATAGGCCTGCTCCAGCTCCTGATTCTTGGTCTGCATCACGGCGAACAGCTCATCCCGGGTCGGTTCGGCGAACTGCTGCTGCATCTGCAACAGCAGAGCGTCATCGGGCCAGTGAGGCAGGTGGCACACCAGGGCGATGTCAGTGTCAGAGTGAGGAACCAGCCGGATGTTGCCATGGGCCGCGCCGGACGGGCTGTGCTGCAGTGGCTCGTCTGCCGAGAGGGAGACCCACAGCTCCTGCGTATGGCTTTCCAGCCACAGCTGGAGTTGCAGCGAGTCGATGGTCGCCGTCAGCTGGCGCACCAGCTCCGAGGTGGTACCCGCCAGCGGCGCCACGAAGGTGGGGTTCTTGTCGATGCAGGTGAGCACCTGGATCACCTTGCGTCTGGCGGTGAGGGCTGCCGCCGGGCCAGAGAGCCTGATATCACCGATCCGCTGCCGCATCTAGCGCTCCTTCTCCGGTTGTACCCGCAACACGATACAACTCGCATCATCCGTGCTGCGGCCGCTGTGGTCTATGACTTGACGGGCCAGGATGGCGGGATCCGCCCCCAGATCCAGTGCGCCGTCACGCAGGTTGAGCGACTCGCTGATGCCATCCGAATAGAGCATCAGCACATCCCCCGGCTCCATGGGCTGGCGTTGCAGCAAGGGGGTGGGGAAGCGCTCCCCCAGTACTCCATCGCGGGAGATGCCGCGCCAGAGGTCATGGCCGCGCAGACAGATGCGGGTGTTGCCGATACCGGCGTAGCTCAGTTCCCCCCGTTCACAGTTGACCAGGGCTATGCCAGCTGCCGCTCCCCGGGTACCGATGCAGTGTTGATGCAACAGTTGCAGCAGAGGTGCCGGCTCCTGCTCAGGGGTGTTTTGCAGCTTATCTTCCAGTGTCAGTGCCAGCTTGTTGGCCGAGGTACCGTGGCCGCTGACATCGATCAGCACCAGCAAGACGCCGTCGGAGGTGGGCCGGATAAAGACCAGATCGCCGGAGACCTTTTCCGGATAGCAGGGCCTGTTTTCGCTGGCCCATGCCAGTTTCAAACCAGACTGACCCCATGGCTGGGTTGGCATTGTGAGGCGTATCGTCGAGGGTGCCGCGCCCAGCCACTTGCGAGCCTGCACCAGGGTGCCCCCTTCCGGCGGTGTGCTGATGGTGAGCTCTGACATCATGCGCCGCACGCCGGGCAGCCCCAGCCCCAGAGTGCCAGAGGTGCTGTAGTGATCCTGCAGGGCCTGATGCACATCCGGTATGCCGGGCCCTTTGTCACGGGCGATGATGTCGATGCAGGCTCGTCCCTTGGGGTGATGGAGGGTCAGGGTGATCTCCCCCTGCCCGGCGTATTTCAGGATATTGCTGCCAAGCTCGGAAACCACGGTGGAGAGCATGGCACGATCCACGTCAGACAGGCTGGCGATAAAGGGGAGCCGACGCACCGCCATCACAGTCAGGTGCAGATCGATATCGTGGCGTAGCGGATAGTTGGCCTCCTGAGTCGCATGCTCTTGCATCATGGCGCTTTACTCCTCGCCCTTGAGATGGCGGACGTGGGCGAAGGCGTCGTCCATGTCGATGAAGCAGCGCAGCGGCCCGGGCTGCGCTTCGGCCAGCGCCAGAAACGCGGCGATCCCGGCATTGAGCCCCACCAGCAGGCAGATGGCGCCTAACAGGCGGCATACCTCGGCCAGCTTGCGTACCTGTCTGAATTCATGGTGATCCAGCAGCATGACGCCGGAGAAGTCGAGCAACACGGCATGGTGACGCCCGTGTACCAGTCGCTGGGAGAGGGCCTGCATCAGCATCTGCATGCCATCGTCACCGAGATCGGGACGCATGCTGACCACTATGCAGTCGGCCACATCGGCGATGCCAAGATCGTTGTTGAGCTGCATGGTCATGGCCGCATCCTAGAGGGTGGAACCGACCCGTTTGAGCGCTATTTCGAAGGCATCTCTCAGGGTTGCCGTGGTGCGGACGTCACCGACCGACACCCCCAGCTCCACCATGGTGCGGGCAATGGCGGGAGAGACTCCCGAGATGATGGCCTCACAGCCCATGAACTGGGTCGCCTTGGTGATCTTGATCAGCTGGTTGGCGACGCCGGTATCCACGGTAGCGACACCGGCAATATCCAGCACGAAGACCCGGGCCCGGGTTTCGGCGATCTTGGTGAGCGACTTGTTCATCACGTCGGCGGTGCGCATTGAGTCGATGATCCCCACCAATGGAAGCAGCAGGATCCCGTCCCAGATAGGGGTGACAGGGGTCGACATCTCTTGCAGCGACTTGTGCAGCTCCTCGCGCACTCTGGCGGCCTCTTCCGCTTCCACCATGGCACGCTTGAGCTGACGGTGCTGCTCCACCTGCGCCGTGATGTCGGTGGCAAATTTGACGATTTTGCTGGGCTTGCCGTTCAGATCCAGCACGGGGTTGTAGGATCCCTGGATCCAGACCTCCTGTCCCTGCTTGCCGAGCCGGCAGAATTCGCCTGCGAGAAACTCGCCCCGTCGCAGTGTTTCCCAGAAGGTGCGGTAATCCGCCGACTGGGCGTAGTCCGGGTCAACCAGCAGCCTGTGGTGCTGGCCCTTCAGCTCCTCCAGCCGGTAGCCCACTATGTCGAGAAAGCGTGGATTGGCATCCAGTATGGTGCCGTCCAGCGAGAACTCCACCTTGCCCATGACCCGGCTCAGGGCATTGAGCTGGCCCTCGAAGCTGGCAGTGAGCTGCTTCTGCCCGGTCAGATCCATGGCGTAGACGATGATGCGGGTCAGCTGCCCCTCGGTATCCAGAACCGGGCTGCAGGCACCCCGGATCCAGATATCCCGCCCCTGTTTATCCAGCAGGTGGAACTCGCTTTCCTGTGACGTGCCGCTGCGCAGCGTCTCCCATAAAGTGTCATAAGTGGCAGATTGAGCCTCATCCGGGGAGAGCAGCATGCCGTGGTGCTTGCCCTTTAGCTCATCCAGCGGGTAGCCCATGATGGTGAGAAAATGAGGGTTGGCATCCAGGATTTGCCCCTCTGGCGAGAGTTCGAGCCGAGCCAGCACCTGATCGATGGCGTCCATCCCGGCCTGATGAGGGGAAGGGGCCGAGCCGGTGGTCTTGGAAGAGGAAGTGTGCGCGTCCATGGCATCTCCAGTGAGAGGGAGTCGTTGATTTTGATGTCAATAAAGGGTGCTAAGCAGTTATAGCCCACTCCGGCTCTTCCGGCTGGAATAAAGGGTCAAAAGAGGCTTGTCATCTTCCGGTTGCTGGAAGTTTATTCCGAGGGGACAAAACAGGGCGGGAGCTATCCACCGAGCCCTGTTTTGTGGCGAGTTTCACGGTTTGCATCGGCAGCATGGGGCAGGATTGGCACCCTGTTTCATTCACGTCATGAGTTGTGCCATGCCCGCTTTTTCCCGTCTTACCCTGATAGCATCCCTGTTTGCAGCCACCTTCAGCCTGCCCGCCCTGGCCGATCAGATCGTGACCAGCCCGGCTGGTGTCACGACAGTGACCCTGGCCCAGCAGGCTCCTGTTCACTGGGTCTCGGTAGAGCAGATTGCCAAGAGTCTGGATGGTCTACCCCCGATGGCGGTAGGTTTTGATATCGACGATACCCTGCTCTTCTCCAGCCCGGGTTTCTATCGCGGCAAGCAGGAGTTCTCGCCCAACGACGAGAGCTATCTGAAGAACCCAGCCTTCTGGGAGAAAATGAACAACGGCTGGGATGCGTTCAGCATGCCGAAAGAGGTGGGCAAGGCGCTGATCGCCATGCACCTCAAACGCGGCGATCACATCTATTTCGTCACTGGCCGTTCGGCCACCAAAACGGAAACCGTGAGCCAGACCCTGCAGCAGACCATGGGGATCCCCGCCGATCGACTCAATCCGGTGATCTTCGCCGGCGATCAGCCGGGCCAGAACACCAAGGTGCAGTGGCTCAAGGACAAGCAGATGAAGGTCTTCTACGGCGATGCGGACGGGGATATCAAGGCGGCGCAGGAGGTCGGCATTCGCGGCATTCGGCTGCTGCGGGCGGCAAACTCCAGTTATCGCCCACTGCCGCTGGCAGGGGCGCTGGGGGAAGAGGTGATCATCAACTCCCAGTTCTGATCCGGAGAGGATCCATGCGACAAGGGCGGGGCCATCGGCACCCGCCCTTTTGCTTTTAAGGAGTCATGCAAAGGCGTTGCGCCTTAGTCAGCTCACGGTATCAGTCAGCCCACGGCATCTCGGGCAGGCTGTCGAGGAACTCGCCGTAGCGGGTCAGATTGAAGGGGCCCTGATCGGCCTCCATCGCCATCAGCTCGGCCCCGAGGGCGCAGGCGATATACTGCAGCGCCTCTGCCCGCGGGGTGCCCTTCATCACCAGCCGCATCAGGGTCGCCTTCACATGGGGCGGGTGACCATCGTTGAGCTGGTTCTCCACCATCTCCAGCAGCGTCTCTTCGTCAAAAAATTCCTGAGTGTCGTTCATGGGGTATCCACAACAGTAAATGTGGCGGCCAGTATAGCCCTAACCGCCTCCACTCCCTGCACAATCAGGCAATAAACTGCCCGCTGCTCGTGACGGTTAGGTACGGCAAATCAGCCCGAACAGGGTGTAGCGATCGCGCTGGTTGACGCGGCAGTAACTGATGCCAGCGGGCAGTGCCTGCTGCAGGGTGATGGCGCTGTGCTGATAGTGGCAGACCAGATAGAGGGGGCGTTGGCTACCATCAAGCTGGCTCCAGTAGTGGGTCTCATCGTTGTCGCCGTTATCCGGTTTGAGTTGGGCTAGCTCGGCAGGATCTCCGTCGAACAGGGCCAAATTATCGAGCCGGTGGCTGAGGGTTTCGTCCTGTTTGCCATCGTCATTGCGGGTGAACGCCTGCCAGCCCTGCTGCGGGGTCAGCAGTTGCTGGCTAACCTCGATGGCGGGCGGGCAATCAAATTGCAGGCTGGCGGCAAGGGCCAGGGTGGTCAGTAACATGATCTCGGATCTCTCTTCATTCCATCAATCCCGTCCCCATGCTATGTCATCTGCTACTGAACAGCTTCATCATTTTGTCCAGCAGATCAAGCTGTTGTGGTGGCTGTCTCATGGACTCAGCCTCCCGTTCCAGCAACGCCTGCTGCTCCTGCTGGCGGTCGCTCAGTACCCGATAGAGGGGCTCGACCAGCGACTCGCGCTGCATCACCAGTTCCTGAAACATCCCCTGATTAATGCGATAGGTTTCCACGGTAGCAAGCGCCCGTACCGTGAAGGAACTGGGCTCGCCAGTCAGCAGGCTCAGCTCGCCAAAGAAATCACCAGCCCCCAACGAGCCCAGTTTCAGCTCTCGCCCTTCCACGTTGACCAGCATCTCCGCCTCTCCCTTGACCAGTACGAACAACCAACCGGAGATCTCCCCCTGCTCCAGCATGATGTCGCCGCTGACAAAGGGGGCGAACTTCACCTGATCGGCCAGCTGGAGCAACTCGTTCTCCTGCAACATGGCAAACAGCGGCAGCTTGCGCAGGGTGTCGGTACGCTCGGCGGTGTGGCGTTTGTGGCGGGCATCCAGGTGCTGCTTCTCCTTGGCCATAAAGACGTTGAAGATCGGCGGGGTGAGGCGACGATCGTTGCGGCGCAGGGCGGCATCGATCAGGCTGCGCACCATGGAGTCGGTCGGATCGTCGCGAGCCAGATCGGTCAGCCAGTAGCGCACCGCATAGCGGGCGATGCCCCCTTCGACGTTCATCAGCAGGCAGTCCGGTTGTGGATGCTTGGCGACGCAGGGGAGCTTGGTCTCCCGCAGGGATTTCTCGATCAGCGCGATGATCTGGGTCGGCAGGGTATCCAGGGTCAGATCGAACCAGACCCAGCGCCGCCACTGCAAGGGTTCGCCACGGCGGCGCCCGAGCACGGTGAAGCGCTGTTTGAGCAGGTGGCTGTTGGGGATGACGACTGTCTCCCAGTTGCGGGTCTCGATGGTGGTTGCACGCCAGTTGATCTCCACCACCCGGCCCTGGGTGGTGTCGACTTGCAGCCAGTCACCGATGGCGATGGAGTTGTCGAGCTGAATGGAGACCCCGGCCAGCAGGTTGCCCAGGGTGTCCTGCATGGCGAAGGCGATGACCGCAGTGATCACCGCCGAGGTAGTGACAATCTCCCCGAGCGCCATGCCGGAGGCGTAGAGGCGAAACAGACCCCAGCCGATATAGCCGATGGTGATGACGATATCGGCGATGATCCGCGGGATCCGCACATGGCAGAGGGGGAGCAGGAATTCGAACAGCAGGATCCCCCATATCTTGACCAGTATCAGGCCGGCCAAGAGGGTGGAGATCTCGATCAGCAATTGATGGGGCAGCGGCAGTTTGAACCAGCCCCCTTCCAGCTGGATCAGCAGGATCACCACCGCGCTAATCATCACGAAACTGAGCTCGGAGAGCAGCTCCCGTCGCTGTCCCGGACGACGCCAGAGGTGGATCAGCATCAGTGACAGGGTGAACAGAGTCCAGAATGGGTGTTCCATGATCCAGATGATGGCAGGTAGTACCGTGAGGTTATCGCCAGACATAGCAGCCCCTTCTTGTGGTTTACCACCAGCATAGTTGCTGTAGCGAGGGGAAATGGTGCGTTGGTACAGCAATTTATTTATGCTGTGCAGAACCAGGCAAAGGAGTGCTATCTAGTGTCAATTTCAAAGAAAATCATCTGCTTGATGGCCCTGTTACCACTGGCCGGTTGCGATCTGCTGGTGGATAAATATCGGGTCGAGTTCAGGGATGGATCCTGGCGCGAGATAGCCATCACCCCCTTCTCCAGTGAGGCGCGCTGGCGCGAGGGGTGTGCCACCGGCGAAGTGCTGAGCGATATGAAAGTGCCGATCAAGCGCGGTGACAAGGTCAATGGCCGGGAGCAGTTGCTGATCGGCGGCGAGAAGTTCGAGCTGGATGACAACAACCTCTACCGCAGCAATGGCATGGTGTTTGGCCAGTCCCCGGATCATATCCAGCGCGGGCTCAAGGGAATGGATATATGCCGAACTATGCGCCCCGAGCGGGGTGGCTTGCCCAAGCTCAAGGCGCGCGGTTTCGGCGACTGACCTGCTCCGGCTTAACCTTTGGCTGTCAGCCCACAGCGCTGGCGGCAGGCATCGCCAAAGGCTTGAAAGATCTTGATGGAGTGGGGGTTTTCATTGGCTTTCCACTCCGGATGCCACTGCACTGCCAGCAGAAAGGGGGAGAGTGCGGGAGCATGCAGTGCCTCGATCAGCCCATCTTCGGCGTGAGCCAGCGGCTCCAGTCCGCTCCCCAGTCGATCAATCCCCTGTCCATGGAGGGAGTTCACCGCAATCCGCTCAGCCCCCATCAGCTCGGCAAACCAGCTGTCCGGTAGCAGCTCAATCTGATGGCTCGGCCCATACTGCTCGTCAACCGGATCGTCGGCATCCTCCCGGTGATCGTCATAGCCCGGCTCGTTGTAGACCTTCTGATGAATATCTCCCCCCAGTGCCACGTTGATCTCTTGCATGCCACGACAAATTCCGAGGATCGGCAACCCCTGCGCAATCGCGGCATTGATCAGTGACAAATCAAACAGGTCGCGATCCCGATCCTGCTGTTTTTCCGGGGTGAGGTTCTCTTGCCCATAGAGGATCGGGTCTATGTTGGAACCGGCACCACTCAGATAGACGCCATCGGCCAGATCCAGATATTGCTGCAGATCGGCGGTGCTGCAGCAGGTGGGCACCAGCAACGGGACGCAGTCACTGATCTCCACCAGCGGCATGATGTATTTGTGGGTCATCACCTGATAGGCGTGGCCGTTGCGGGGTTGGGCCCCCATGGTCATCAGCACCACAGGTTTACGGTTGGCGGGGGGGAGGGGATTTGGCATAGGGCACCTTGATTATCCTTGGCGTTGAAGTCTCATCCTGCGCCTTGGGCAGGCCCTTGCATACGCAGTGGGCAAGGGCATGCCTCAAGGCATGGTCATGGGATCCCGGGTCGGGCAGGGTGGCAGAATCGTCGGTCAGCCTGGGCAGTGACAGCCTGGATCCTCTGTTCAGTCTGCCAAGGCCGTTCAATATGTCAAACAAAATGATGCTAAATTGTTAACGGATTTTTTTGGTCTGCTCTGAAACAGCGATTTAACGGGGCGGAGCAGATGGGTATTCATGGCCGGGTCGCCAGAATGGTGGATATATTAAACGCGCAGGGGCTGCGGGGGATGGGGAAGGGCGTCAATAGAAGCACGCCTCCGCAAGGGGAGGCGTGTTTCGGGGATCACAGCAGGTCTTCGATCTCGCCGCGCAGATATTGGTACATCTCGCGATAAGCGATCGGCGGCGTGTTGAGGGTCCGCTCTTTGTTAGCTGTGCGGATCAGTTGGCGCAGCTTCTGGCGATCCAGCTCGTGGAACTGCGACAGCAGTTCGTTGAGGGCGCTGTCACCTTCGGTGATCAGGCGCTCGCGCCACTGCTCCAGACGATGCAGGCGTGCATTCACGGTAGAGTGACGGTTTCTGAAGATCGACAGGGCTTCGACGATCGGCTCGATATCACGGCTGCGCATCAGGCGGCCGATAAACTGCAAGTGACGGCGGAATGACTCGTCTTTGTTCGGCTTGAGCTTGCGGCCCAGCTCGACGGCATCGGCAAGCTCTTCATCCAAAGGAATTTTTTCCAATTCACTGTGGCTTAAGGAGACAATCTCTGCACCCAGTTTTTGCAACGCTTCTGCATCGCGCTTGAGCTGGCTCTTGCTGGGGCCCCAGTCTTCTAACTCGTTGTCGTCTTGATATTGACTCATCGGTCTCTTGATTCCTGTCTTTCACGTTTGGTGGATATGTTACCAGCTTCTCCCGCTGGGCGCAGGGGTCTGATATGCTTAGTCCCCTTTCCTTCCTTCATACAGATGTGAGTTATGGATCAGCAAGACCAAATCCGCCAGGATCAAGCCCATCTCGAGGCCGTGGTTGCCGAAGCCCTGGAGATAGCCAAAGGACTGGGCGCCTCGCTGGCCGAAGTCTCCATCAGCAAGCAGACCGGGTTGTCGGTGAACACCCGGGGTTGTGAACTGGAAAGCATTGAATTCAATAAGGATGGGGCGCTCGGCATCGCGGTTTACCGCAATGGCTGCAAGGGGTCATCATCGACCACCGATCTGGGCAAACCGGCCATCCGCGCCGCTGTCGAAGCCGCTATCGAGATCGCCCGCCACACCTCTGCCGACGATTGCGCCGGGCTGGCACCCGCCGAGCTGCTGGCCTGGGATGCCCCTGACTTGCAACTGTGTCACCAGATTGAACTGGATCCCCAGCGGGGGATCGAGTTGGCTATCGAGTGTGAGCGGCTGGCACTGGGCCGCGATGCCCGCATCAAGCACTCCGACGGTGCCGGTTTCTCCAGCCATCTCGGCATCAAGGTGTATGGCAACAGCCATGGCTTTGTGAAGGGCTATGCCGCCTCGCGCAACTCCCTGAGCTGCGTGCTGATCGGCGAGCAGGATGGCGAGATGCAGCGGGATTACGGTTACTCATCCAGTCGCGATCTGGCTGGGCTCTGGAGCCCGCAGCGCATCGCTGATGAGGCGGTCGAGCGTACCGTCTCGCGCCTCGGTGCCCGCAAGATCTCTACCCGCCATGCGCCGGTGCTGTTTCACCCCGATACCGCGTCTGGCCTGTGGGGTCATTTGGTGATGGCCATCAGTGGGGGTAACCTCTATCGCAAGTCGAGCTTCCTGCTGGACAAGCTGGGCAAGCAGGTCTTGCCCCAGTGGCTCACCATTGAGGAGTTCCCCCATCTACTGGGCGGGTTGGCCAGTAGCCCGTTCGATGGGGAAGGGGTGCGCACCCGCGACATGGATATCATCCGTAACGGCGAGCTGATGAGCTGGCTGCTTACCTCCTACTCTGCCCGCAAGCTGGGGTTGACCACCACAGGTCATGCCGGTGGCATTCACAACTGGCAGGTTTCCAACTCCGGCCAGGACTTTCAGGGCATGCTGAAAGAGATGGGCACCGGCCTGCTGGTGACCGAGCTGATGGGGCAGGGGGTCAATATCGTCAACGGTGACTACTCCCGCGGCGCCGCCGGTTTCTGGGTCGAGAATGGCGAAATAGCCTACCCGGTCGAGGAGATCACCATAGCTGGCAATCTGGCGGAGATGTTCAGCCATATCGTGGCGGTGGGCTGTGACGAGGATGAACGTTCCAGCCTCAAGACCGGTTCGGTACTGGTCGAGAACATGAAGCTGGCGGGTCATTGATCCGGTAGTTATCCTGCCTGACGGGATGAAATGAGAAAGGCCCCCTCGCCAACGCGAGGGGGCCTTTTTATCAGCTGGCGATCAGTGATCTGCTGGCAATCAAAGGGCTATCAGCCCTTGATGCGCTCGATGCGGCCACCCAGACCCTGCAGCTTCTGCTCGATGTCTTCGTAGCCACGGTCGATGTGGTAGATACGGTCGACGATGGTAGTGCCTTCGGCTACAAAACCGGCCAGCACCAGACTGGCGGAGGCGCGCAGATCGGTCGCCATCACCTGAGCACCCTTGAGTTGCTCGGTGTCGCGGCAGATGGCCACATTGCCCTGCAGTTCGATGTCAGCGCCCATCCGTACCAGCTCGGGAACGTGCATGAAGCGGTTCTCGAAGATGTTCTCGGTGACCATGGCGGTGCCCTTGGCGACCGCGTTCAGCACGGTGAACTGTGCTTGCATGTCGGTCGGGAAGGCCGGGTAGGGGGCGGTCTTGATGGTGACCGGTTTGAGGGTGCGGCCAGTCATGTCGAGGGTGATCCAGTCAGCCCCTTTCTCGATCAAGGCACCTGCCTCTTCCAGCTTGACCAGTACCGCTTCCAGCAAGGTCGGGTCGGTGTTGCGGCAGGTGACCTTGCCACCGGTAACCGCTGCACCCACCAGGAAGGTACCGGTTTCGATACGGTCAGGCTGCACGCTGTAGTCGCCACCGTGCAGGCGTTCGACGCCATCGATGGTCAGGGTGTCAGTGCCTGCGCCCTGGATCTTGGCACCCAGGGTGGTGAGGAAGTTGGCCAGATCGACCACTTCCGGCTCACGGGCGGCGTTTTCGATCACGGTGCGGCCTTCTGCCAGGGTGGCGGCCATCATCAGGTTCTCGGTACCGGTGACCGAAACCATGTCCATCAGGATATGGGCGCCTTTGAGGCGACCATCGACACGGGCCTTGATGTAGCCATCTTCGATGGTGATCTTGGCACCCATCAGCTCCAGACCGTGGACGTGCAGGTTGACCGGACGGGCACCGATGGCGCAACCGCCGGGCAGGGAGACGTCAGCAGCCCCGAAACGGGCGGCCAGCGGGCCCAGCGCCAGAATGGAGGCGCGCATGGTCTTCACCAGCTCATAGGGGGCGACGTGGTTGTTGACCGCACCGGTCAGCACGGTGACGTTGCCGTTGACCTTGGTGGTTGCGCCCAGCATCTCCAGCAGCTTGATGGTGGTGCCCACATCTTTCAGACGCGGCACGTTGGAGAGGTGCACCTCTTCATCACACAGCAGGGTGGCGAACAGGATCGGCAGGGCAGCGTTTTTGGCGCCAGAGATGGTCACTTCGCCGTTGAGAGTACAACGACCATCGATTTTGAATTTGTCCATTTTTACTTCGTTACCAAATCAGGAGGGCAATAGGAATTTACGTTCGCGTTTCCACTCGGCGTCGGTGAACGCCTTGATGGAGAGGGCGTGAATGGCGTTACTGGCGATCTTGTCCATCAGCGGGGCATAGATAGCCTGCTGTTTCTTGACCCGGCTCATGCCGTCAAACATGTCACCGACGGCGATCACTTGATAGTGACTACCGTCCCCTTTGACATGGACTTCGGACAATGGCAGAGCCTCGAGGAGTATCGCTTCAATTTCAGAGACTTGCATTATGCGTCCTCAGTTGTGAGCGGGGTTGACTGAAACAGCCCGGCCACCCCGTAGAGGTTGGCCAGGGTATAGAAATCACTGGAGGCGCCCACCAGTTGCGGTGTGGCGCCTCGCGCTAATACGTTTTTGGCCCATTTGACCAGCAGCGCCAGCCCGGCGGAGTCGAGGGTGGTGACGCCGCCGAGTTCGAGCCGGTCATTCTGCCACCACTGGGCGCGGGATTGCCACAGCTCATTGACCTGTGGCGCCTGCAGATCACCGCTCAGGATCATGGCTTGAGCACTAGCGGTTTGGCGTTGTGTTCGCGCAACTGGGCGATCACCGCATCGATGCCGTTCTGGCGAATGAGGCCGCCCAGCTCGCTCTGTTTGGCGGAGAGCAGGCTGATCCCCTCGGCGACCATGTCGAAGGCTTTCCACTCGCCGGTCTTGTTGTTTTTGCGCAGCTTGAACTCGAGGAAGATATCCGGCTTGCCGGGCTCTTTTACGCTGACGCTGACGGCGGTGATGTTGCTATCACCGGCCGCTTTGCCCGGTTCGACCTTGACGGTCTGCTTGTCAAAGTGGGCCAGCGCGTCGGCGTAGGAGCTCACCATGTATTCGGTAAAGACCTCGACAAAGGCATTGCGCTGCGCCTCGGTGGTCTCTTTAATCTGGTTGCCGAGCACCTTGTAGGCGGCAAAGCGGTTATCCACGTAGGGCAACAGCTCTTCACGGATGATTACCCGCAGGTGATCCGGATTGCTTTTTACTTGGGCATGATCGGCTTTCAGGCGGGCAAAGGTCTGCTTGGCCGCTTGATCCACCAGTGCATTGGGGTCGGTTGCATCGACTGCGGCTTGGGTCGACAGGGAAAAGAGCATGCTGGTCATCAGGCCGAGCAGCAGGGCGATTTTCTTGAACATGGTTACTCCTTCTTGCTGTCAGGTTTGCTGTCGGAGGATTGGCTGTAGAGGAATTTGCCAATCAAATCTTCCAGCACGATGGCGGATTTGGTGTCTTCAATCAGATCACCATTTTTGAGCATACCGGTTCCCATCTCCTCATCGCTGAAGCCGGGGGCCAGACCAATGTACTGCTCGCCCAGCAGACCCGAGGTCAGGATGGAGAGCGAGCTGGTATCGGAAAACTCGCCAGCACTCTTTTGCATCAGCAAGGTGACTTCGGGCACCTGGGTTTTTGGGTCCAGCGCAATATCGCTGACCCGACCCACCACCACACCGCCGACCTTGATCGGCGAGCGGACTTTCAGGCCGCCGATATTATCGAAATGCGCGCGCAGGGTATAGGTTTCTCCTTCCGGTTTGAAGCTCAAACCGGCCACTTGCAGTGCCAACGCCAGAATGGCGCCGAGGCCAGCCAGCATGAAGGTGCCAACCAGGAATTCTACTTTGCTGAACTTCATCGTTACCTTATCCAAACATGACTGCGGTGAGTATAAAATCCAGGCCGAGTACGGCGAGGGAGGAGTGGACCACGGTACGGGTCGTGGCCTGACTGATCCCGGCCGAGGTCGGCTTGGCATCATAGCCGTTAAAGAGCGCAATCCAGGTGATCACCAGGGCGAAGATCAGGCTCTTGATGGCCCCCTGCATGATGTCATCCTGCCAGTCGACGGAGGCCTGCATGGCTGACCAGAAGCTCCCTTCATCAACCCCCAGCAAATCCACTCCAACCAGTTTGCCGCCAAAGATACCGATCAGGCTAAACATAAAGGCCAATAGTGGCATGCTGATGACCCCGGCCCAGAAGCGCGGCGCGACGACGCGGCGCAGCGGATCGACCGCCATCATCTCGAGGCTGGAGAGTTGTTCGGTGGCCTTCATCAGGCCGATCTCGGCGGTCAGGGCAGACCCGGCGCGACCGGCAAATAACAGGCCGGTCACCACAGGCCCCAGTTCCCGCAGCAGGGAGAGAGAGACCAACGGCCCGAGGCTCTGCTCGGCGCCGAAATCCTTCAATACGTTGTAACCCTGCAGCGAGAGCACCATGCCGATAAACAGGCCGGAGACCAGAATGATGGCCACCGACTGCACGCCCACTACGTAGAGCTGTTGCACCAGCAAGGGAAAGTGCTTGCGTGGTTCGGGTTTGCCCGCCAGTGCATGAAACAGCATGATGGAGGCGCGGCCGACGGAGCTGATAACACGCACCCCGATCCGACCCAGCTTGCTTATTTGACTTATCAACATCAGAGATCCTGTAGCAGATCGCCTGCCGGAAAATGAAACGGAACAGGACCGTCGGGCAACCCTTTGAGGAACTGCTCGACTTCGGGATTGTGCTCCTCGCGCAATTGAGCCGGGGTGCCGTGTGCCACCACCTTGCGATTGGCGATGATGTAGGCGTAATCGGCGATGCTGAGCACCTCTTTCACATCGTGGGTAACGATGACGGAGGTGATGCCAAGGGCATCGTTCAGCTCCTTGATTAGTTTGACCAGCACCGCCATGGTGATGGGGTCCTGCCCGACGAAGGGCTCGTCATACATGATGAGATCGGGGTCAAGGGCGATGGCTCGGGCCAGTGCCGCCCGGCGCGCCATGCCGCCGGAGAGCTCGGACGGCATCAATTGTGCCGCGCCGCGCAAGCCCACCGCTTGCAGCTTCATCATGACGATGGTGTGGATCAGCTCCTCCGGCAGGCCGGAGTGCTCCCGCAGCGGGAAGGCCACATTGTCGTAGACCGTCATGCCGGTAAACAGGGCGCCACTCTGGAACAGCATGCTCATCCGTTTGCGCACCTCGTAGAGACGGCTGCGGGAGAGGGTGGGGATATCTTCCCCGTCGAACAGGATGTGACCGGACTCAGGTTTGATTTGGCCACCGATTAAGCGCAGCAGGGTGGTTTTGCCGATACCGCTCGGGCCCATAACGGCGGTGACCTTGCCACGGGGAATGGTCAGGCTGATCCCGTCATACAGCAGCCTATTGCCGTGGCTGAAACTCAGGTCGGAGATGGTGATCAGATCATTGTTCAAACAATTGTCCATCCGGTGTAAATGAGGTGCGAATTTTATGGGGTAGTCTAGGTGTAAGCAACAGCAAGGAACAACTATTGAACAGGTTGCCAGCCTATTTGCACGACAGTTTTCTGTAACAAAGAGCGTCATTCATCGTGGGGTTCACCATCCGATTCGCTTATCCGGGCAGACTTTTTTATAATCCCGCAGCTAATTTCGGCCCGGAGCTGTGTCTTTATGTCTGTAAAGCCTGAGAAAGTGTCTGAACTGTTCGATTTTCGTCGCAGTGCCCGCGCGGTGCTGGACATTGAAAAACAAGCGATAGATGGACTCTATCAGTACCTGAACGATACCTTCGACAGGGCCTGCGAGATGGTGTTGCGCTGCGGCGGCAAGATAGTGGTCACCGGCATGGGCAAGTCGGGCCATATTGGCAGCAAGATTGCTGCGACCCTCGCCAGCACCGGCACGCCAGCCTTTTTCCTCCATCCGGGGGAAGCGAGTCACGGTGACCTGGGGATGGTATCCAGTGGCGATCTCATCATCGCCATCTCCAACTCCGGCGAGAGCGACGAGATCCTGGCCCTGCTGCCGGTGCTCAAACGCCGCGGCATTCCGCTGATCTGCATGACCGGCAATCCGGCCTCCACCATGGCCAAAGAGGCTAACGTGCACCTGTGCATCAAGGTGGATAAAGAGGCCTGCCCATTGGGGCTGGCGCCCACCTCCAGTACCACGGCGACGCTTGTGATGGGCGATGCACTGGCGGTGGCCCTGCTGGAAGCGCGCGGCTTTACTGCCGATGATTTTGCCCTTTCTCACCCGGGTGGGTCGCTCGGCAAGCGCTTGCTGCTGCGGGTCGGTGACTTGATGCATCGTGGTGAGCTGTTGCCCCGGGTTGGCATCGATGCCACCATCAGCGAGGCACTGCTGGAAGTGAGCCGCAAAGGTCTGGGGATGACGGCGATCATCAATGTCGATGGCGTGTTGGCGGGGTTGTTTACCGATGGTGACCTGCGCCGCATTCTCGACCAGCAGATCGATATCCATCACACCCCCATCAGCCGTGTGATGACCACCAACTGTGTTACCGTAGGGCCAGAGATGATGGCGGCTGAAGCCGTCAAACTGATGGAAACCCGCAAGATTAACGGATTGCTGGTGGTGGATGAAGAGAAGCGCCCGCTCGGTGCCTTCAACATGCACGACCTGCTGAAAGCCGGAGTAATTTGATGCAAAACGTACCGACCCTCTATGGTCCGGTGACGCGCAGCCAGTACGACAAGGCGGCGCAAATCCGCCTGCTGGTGTGCGATGTGGATGGGGTGCTCTCCAACGGCCTCATCTACATGGGAAACAACGGCGAAGAGCTGAAAACCTTCTGCACCCGCGATGGTGCGGGCATGCGGGCGTTGCTCAATGCCGGGATCGAGATCGCCATCATTACCGGGCGCAACTCTCGTATTGTCAGCGATCGGATGAAAAGCCTGGGTGTGGCTCACGTGGTGCAGGGAGCTGATAAAAAGCTGCCTCACTTCGAAGCGCTGCTGGCCAAGCTGGGGCTTAGCCCGGAACAGGCTGCCTATATGGGAGATGACACCATAGATCTGCCGGTGATGGCCGCCTGTGGCCTTGGCATCGCGGTGGCGGATGCTCATCCGCTGGTGCTGAGCCGTGCTGATATGGTGACTCGCCTTGGCGGTGGCATGGGCGCGGTGCGCGAGGTGTGCGACCTGATCCTGCAAGCGCAGGGGTTGGCCGATGACCTGCCCGAGGCGTCGGTATGAGCAGACAGACCTTGTTGTTTGCCTTATTGCTGCTGGTGGCGCTGGTCGCCTGGCAGTTGGGCAAGGTGGAGCTGGTGCCGGAGAGCGCCGTCAAAATCGAAAATTATCAGCCGGATTTTGTCGCTAAAGATCTGGTGACCACCCGTTTTGACGTGAATGGTAAACGTACCGAGCGATTGGAGTCTGACTACGCCGAGTATTACCAGCTGCTCGAGCAGGCGACCTTCGACCAGCCGGTAGTCTATATGTATGACGAGCAGGGGAGTGCCGAGTGGAAGATCACTGCCGAAACCGGCGTGCTCAACACCGGTGACAACGTGATCCTGCGGGATAAGGTGCATCTGGATGGGCTACTGCCAACTAGCTTCATCTCCACGCTCGATACGCCCTATCTGGAGCTGGATCTGGTGACGCAGGATGTGCGCAGCAACCGGGAAGTAAATATTCTGGGTCGGGATTTCCAGACCCAAGGGGTTGGCCTCAAGGGCCATCTGGACCGCAAATATTTTGAGTTACTGGATCAAGGTCATGCCATCTATTTCAATGAAAAACGCTAATCTGGCTCTCGCAGCCCTGTTGTTGTGTGGTGCTGTGACTGCCAAAGAGTCCGACTTTGCCGAGAAGGTCTATGTCGATGCCGTCAAACAGGTGGCCGAGATGCAGGATAATCGCATCACCTTTGAACAGAATGTCATCATCACTCAGGGCACCATCAAGATCCATGCCGACAAGGTGGTGGTGACCCGTTCCGGTGAGAAAGGGGCCGAGGTGATGACTGCCTACGGCAAGCCAGCGACCTTCTTCCAGATCATGGATAATGGCAAGCCGGTCAATGCTCATGGCAATAGCATTCGTTACGAGCTGAAAAACCGGCTGGTCACCATTACCGGCAACGGTCAGCTCAAGCAGGAAGATAGTCTGGTCACTGGCGACCTGATCCGTTATGACATCGACAAACAAAAAATGACTGCCGAGAGCAAGAACCCGACCCAGCGGGTCAGGACCGAGTTCCTGCCGGATCAAGTAGAGAACTTCGACAAACCCGCCGACCAGAAGAAGCAGGGAAAATAAGCCATGGCAGTGTTAAAAGCAGTTGGGCTGCAAAAAAGCTACAAACGTCGCATGGTGGTCAGCGACGTTAGTCTGGAAGTGGGCACCGGCCAGATTGTCGGCCTGCTGGGCCCCAATGGGGCGGGCAAGACCACCTCCTTCTACATGATCGTGGGACTGGTGCAGCGGGATGCCGGTCTTATTACTATCGACGATCAGGATATCAGCCTGCAGCCGATGCATGTGCGGGCTCGCAATGGCATCGGCTATCTGCCGCAGGAGGCCTCTATTTTCCGCCGCCTGTCGGTGTTCGACAACCTGATGGGGGTGATGCAGACCCGCAAGGGGTTGAGCCGCGAGGAGCGGGAAGACAAGGTTCAGCAACTGCTGGAAGAGTTCAACATCACCCACATTCGCGACAACCTGGGTCAGAGCCTCTCCGGCGGTGAGCGCCGTCGGGTCGAGATCGCCCGCGCGCTGGCGGCCGAGCCGCGTTTTATTCTGCTGGATGAACCCTTTGCCGGGGTTGACCCGATTTCTGTGATAGACATCAAGAAGATCATTCAGCATCTGAAAGATAGAGGCCTTGGCGTCTTGATTACCGACCACAACGTCAGAGAGACTCTGGACGTATGTGAGAAGGCCTATATCGTCAGCCACGGCAAGATGATTGCCGAAGGTGCACCGGCGGACATCCTCGCCGATGAACAGGTCAAGCGCGTCTATTTGGGCGATCAATTCAGTCTATAGTAAGGGGGCATGCCTTCATTCTCTTTGACGAATGCCTCGCTGAACATAAGGATATCCCGACGTAGATGAAGCCGACATTACAGTTGCGTCTCGGTCAATCCCTGACCATGACGCCGCAATTACAACAAGCTATTCGTCTGCTCCAGCTCTCCACTTTGGAACTTCAGCAGGAAATTCAGCAAGCGCTCGAGAATAACCCCCTGCTGGAGCAGGAAGAGAGTGAAGTACAAGAGACCAGTCCGGAAGAGCCTGTTGACGCTAGCCAGCTGGATTCCAGCGATGCCATGGCGCAGGAGCAGATGCCGGACGAGCTGCCGGTAGATACCACTTGGGATGAAGTCTACTCTGCCGGGACCGCCCAGAGCGCTGGACCTATTCACGATGGGGAAGATAGCGTTTATCAGGGCGAGACCACCGAAAACCTGCAGGATTATCTGTTGTGGCAAATGCGGCTGACCCCGTTCAGCGATGTGGATGCCGCCATCGCCCTCGCTATCATTGATGCTATCGACGAGTCCGGCTATTTAACCGTTGAGCTGGAGGATATCCTGCAAGCGGTCAGTAGCGATGCGCTGGAGGTCGAGCTTGATGAGGTCGAAGCTGTGCTCAAGCGGGTGCAGCATTTCGATCCGGTCGGCATCGCTGCCCGTTCGGTGCAGGAGTGTTTGTTGATCCAGCTGGGGCAGTATGACCCGCAGACTCCCTGGCTCAATGAGGCCAAGGAGGTGATCCTCGAACATATGGACCTGCTCGGTAATCGTGACTACCGAACTCTGGCGCGCAAGACCAAACTCAAAGAGAGCGACCTCAAGTCGGTGCTGGATCTGATCCAGCTGCTGGAGCCGCGCCCCGGCAATGGCATCATCCAGAGTGACTCCCAGTATGTGATCCCCGATGTCTCTGTGGTCAAGAAGGGTAGCAAGTGGGTCGTTGAGCTTAATCCTGATTCTTCCCCGCGCATCCGGGTCAACGAGACCTATGCTGCCATGGCCCGCAATGCGCGCAGTGGCACGGATACCCAATTTATTCGCTCCCATCTGCAAGAAGCCAAATGGTTCATCAAGAGCCTCGAGAGTCGCAATGATACCCTGCTGAAAGTAGCCTGTTGTATTGTCGAGCAACAACAGGGCTTTTTCGAGTATGGTGAAGAGGCGATGAAGCCGATGGTGCTCAACGACATCGCCGAAGCGGTGGAGATGCATGAATCGACCATTTCCCGGGTGACAACCCAGAAATACATGCATACCCCAAGGGGCATATTTGAACTGAAGTTTTTTTTCTCCAGCCATGTGAACACCGAAGGAGGAGGAGAGTGCTCATCGACCGCAATTCGCGCGCTCATCAAGAAGCTGGTCACGGCAGAGAATCCTGCCAAGCCGTTAAGTGATAGCAAGATCGCGGATTTGCTGGCCGAACAGGGTATTATGGTGGCGAGACGCACGATCGCTAAGTATCGCGAATCCTTGTTTATCGCACCTTCCAATCAGCGTAAACGCCTGGTTTAGGCAAAACAAAAGGATGATGTTATGCAAATTAACCTGACCGGACACCATGTCGAGATCACCGAAGCTCTGCGTGAATACGTGAGTAACAAATTTGCCAAACTCGAGCGTCACTTTGACCACATTAATAACGTGCATGTGGTGCTTAGTGTGGAAAAACTGAACCAGATAGCGGAAGCTAAATTGCATGTCAGTGGCGGCGAAGTGTTTGCTACCTCTGAGCATGCTGATATGTATGCTGCGATAGACACCTTGCTCGACAAGCTGGACAGGCAGATCATCAAGCACAAAGATAAGTTAAATAAAAAATAACTATGCAACTTGAACATATATTGAGTCGGGACTGCACCAAAAGTGCAGTCCCTTGTACCAGCAAGAAACGCGCCCTCGAAATCATCAGCGAGTTGGCCGCCGAACGCCTTGGCACCTCCCGTCAGGCGCTGTTCGAATGCTTGTTGGCCCGCGAAAAAATGGGCAGTACCGGGATCGGTGCCGGTATTGCGATTCCCCACGGTCGTATTGATGATGCATTCCCGCCAACCGCGATTCTGATGACCTTTGCGGACCCCATCCCTTTTGATGCCATCGACAACCAACCGGTAGATCTGTTGTTTGCGTTGCTGGTACCGGAAAGCGAGTGCAAGCAGCATCTCAAGACCCTTTCCCTGATGGCCTCCAAGCTTGGTGACAAGGCGGTCTGTCGCCAATTGCGTCAGGCAACCAGCGATGAAGAGCTCTATCAGATCATGACCTCGGCCTGATACCCAGGCTTGGAATGACCCACCTGTTTTGGCGTGAGGGAACAAGATGCAGTTAATCGTGGTAAGTGGACGTTCGGGCTCCGGTAAAACGGTAGCCCTGCGTGTGCTGGAAGATCTGGGTTACTACTGTGTGGATAACCTGCCGGTTAACTTGCTGCCACAGCTGATTGTCTCGGTCGAAAGCCAGTATGACAAGCTGGCGGTCAGCATCGATGTGCGCAATCTGCCGAGCGATCCGGATAAGCTGGAAAACCTGTTGGCGCAGGTGCGCAATGAAGGGCGAGTCACGTTCTCCAGCTTCTTCTTTGATGCCGACAACGGTACCTTGCTCAAGCGTTATGGCGAGAGCCGCCGCTTGCACCCCTTGTCGCGTAACAAGCTGTCGCTGGATGAGGCGATCCGTGAAGAGACCAATTTGCTGGCGCCCATCTCCTCGACAGCGGATCTGCGCATCGATACCACCACCCTCAGCATTCATGACCTGAGCGAGCTCATCAAGACCCGGGTGCTCGGCAAGAAAGAGAACGAGCTGGTGCTGGTGTTCGAGTCGTTCGGTTTCAAGTACGGCATTCCCAAGGACGCTGATTTCGTGTTCGATGCCCGTTTTTTGCCCAATCCGCACTGGGTCCCCGAGCTCAAGCCGTTTACCGGCAAGGATGAGCCGGTCGCCAACTACCTCTCGGCGCAGGCCGACGTGATGCTGTTCACCCAGCAGATCGAGCATATGCTGGTGACCTGGTTGCCCCATCTGGAGCGTAACAATCGCAGCTACCTCACAGTTGGTATCGGCTGTACCGGTGGTCAGCACCGTTCAGTCTTTATCGCAGAACGGCTGGCCAGCGCCTTCCGTTTGCTCGGCAAAAACGTGCAGATCCGGCACCGTACTCTCGACAAGAGTGCGCCCCAATCCTGATGGACCTATAGGACGACCCGATGACTGTTTCCGCCTCGGTTGAAGTGAAAAACAAGCTGGGCATTCATGCCAGACCAGCCATGATGCTGTTCGAGCTGGTGCAGGGTTTCGATGCCCACGTGCTGCTGCGCAATGAAGATGGTGTCGAAGCCGATGCTGACAGCATCATCGGTCTGCTGATGCTGGATTCTGCCCAGGGGCGACAGGTGGAAGTACAGGTTGAGGGCCCCGAAGAGGAGGAAGCCCTGGCAGCGGTGGTGGAGTTGTTTACCTCCGGCTTTAACGAGGAGTAATCACCTCCCGTTCCATATTATGAGCCAGTACGAGCCAGCGCTTTGAAGCTGGCAAAGTCCCGACAAGCCAGCAGATTTTTGCTGGCTTTTTCGTTCATGAAGGCCAGAAACAGGTCGTAGAGACCCATAGCTTCTTCGTAGTCGGCCTTGCTGATGGCCAGCACGAAAATAAGCGTCG
Organism: Aeromonas sobria; assembly: GCF_000820145.1. Taxonomy (GTDB): domain Bacteria; phylum Pseudomonadota; class Gammaproteobacteria; order Enterobacterales; family Aeromonadaceae; genus Aeromonas; species Aeromonas sobria. The sequence continues at coordinate 33,094 of NZ_CDBW01000048.1, forward strand.
CGATTTCACCATTGCTCCAGTCGATACCCTGCGGCGCCAGCACGGTGTAAACCAGAGTACGGCGTGCCAGCAGACCGAGGGAGTGGGGCAGTGCGATACCCTCTCCCAGCATGGTGGAGACGATACTCTCCCGCTCCTGTAGCGAAGCGCGGAAATCTTGCTCGACCAGCCCTTCATGTTCCAGCTGATCGCAAATCCGGGCAAAAAGCTGGCGTTGGCTGAGTGGTTCATTCACCACCATGAAGTGGTCGGCATCAAAATATTTGTCGAGCATGTAGGGGCGGGTGCGGTCGATCAGCACCAGTTTGCCGAGTTGCTCCAGTTGGTATTGGGTCGGGAAGGGATCGACCTGTACCACGGGTGCACTCTTCTCATTTACCTTGATGGTGCTGATGACAAAGTCTTGCTCTATCTGCGCCAACCCTTCGTAATCCCGTACCGACTCCAGCATGGTCAGTTGCAGCTGGGGATACTCTCGCCTGATGCGTGCCTCCAGTACCCGGAACGTAGCATTGCCGGCATCGCACAGCAAAAGAGCCTGTGGACGGCGGGTATAACCGATGTCGTAGTGGCGCTCCAGACCGACCCCGATGTGGATCACCAGATAGCCGATCTCGTGGTGGGTCAGCCGGTAAGGGGTCTGCTTTATCCACGCCGAAATGGCGGCCAGCGTGATGTCATAGGCTAGGGGATAGTACTGCTTGATGTGATCAGCCAGCGGGTTGTGGTTGCCAATCTGGTATTTGACCCGCAGCAGCATGGCGCTGATATGGCTCTGCAAATCGGCCCGCAGTTGCTGGTCGCCGCGCAGGTCATACGGGTAGTGCTGATGGATGTAGCAGAGCAGATGCTCGACCAGTTGTTCGCTCTCCGCCGCCATGGCCGGGCTCAGACTCGGACTGTCGGTAATCAGACGTGCCTGGATCTGGATGGCGAGGCCAGCGATCTCGTCATCTGCTGGCGGCGTCAGGGTTGGCAGTTCCGCATAAATATCGCGGGCTACCGCCAGCAGCGGTGTGGTCAGATCTTCGCTGGCGAAGTGGTGCAGCTCGTGACCCGAAGCTTGCCGCAGCAGGGCGACGGCACAGTAGATGGCGAGCTGCTGCAGGCTCTCATCGGCGAGGCGTAACTGATGGCGAGCGAGCTGGGCGTGGATGTGATTGCCCACCACCTCCATCGTCTTGCTGGGGCAGAGGTTGGGCAGCAGGCTCTGCAATTGGGTGTTGTGCAGCAACTCCTGATAGAGCAGCTGGGTCAGACAGGCACGGATCGCGGTCTCGTCTCCCTGAATGCGCATCCCTAGCCGGGGTTTGCTCTCGACCCCGAGTCTGAAGTGGCCGAGTTGCTCGCGCACCTCCGCCATGTCCCCTTGCAGCGCCGTCCGGCTCAGATACCAGGTATCGGCCAAATCATCGAGTTTGATCCCCTGCTCCGCCGTCAGCAACAGGATCTGCAGATGCAGCACCCGCTCGCGACTGGTGCGGGGCAGCGCGCTCTCCTGCTCCTGTGCGGCCAGCAACCCATCAAACAGTTCCTGATTGTAGATCTTCAACTGGTAACCGCTGCCGCGCTGATGGATCAGGTGGGCACCGTGGGTGGCAATCAGCTCGTTGAGGGTCGCCACATCGGTGCGCACCGTGCGGGTGGAGACATTGAGCCGACGTGCCAGCTCCTCCTGGGGCAGTGGTTCGGCATGGAGTTGGGTCAGCAGTTGATGGAGTCTGGGGTGGGGCAGCTTGATCATCGGCGGGGCAAGACTCCTGTCGGGAAATTAGGGTTCAATGTTAACTACTTGATTATTAACAAACCAGGCACTGACAGATCGACCAGTCAGTGCCTGCTTGCGTAATAAGCCTTTACCTACTTAGTCGGCTAACAGTTGCTTCACTATAGCCAAAAGGGTTCGAACATCCTCTGGCCGAGTCTGGCCGTTGGTACTATCGATGATGGAGCTGTAGACGTGGGGGATCACCTTCTCAACCCCGGCGTCCAGTGCGATCCGCACTATCTCCTCGAAGTTCTCCAGATCGATACCGCCAGTGGGCTCCAGCCAGAAGCCGTGGCGGGCGCAGGCTTCGGCCACCGCCTGATACTCGTCGCGGCAGGCCAGCCCGCCCATGGGGAAGAACTTGACCGAGCTGCCGCCCATGTCCTTGAGCAGGGCGATGGCGGTATCGATGGGGACAATGCCATCCGGCTGCCGGGCACTGAGGGGGCCGGTGGAGATCTTCACCATACCCGGCGTGCCGGTGGGGGAGATCAGCCCATTCACCAACGTGTGTGACTGGCCGAGCAGCGCCCGGCTGGCGCCGACCCCGGTGAACACCTGGTTGACGTGCTGAGGCTGCAGCTGGCGAGCCAGCTCGGCCACCATGGCGGACTGGCGCGGATCGCCGGCTCCCAGCCCGATGGAGAGGGCGTTGTCGATAAGGGCCGCATACTCCTTCATATCGGTGACCGCAGAGGGGATGTCCGGATAGTTTTTGGAGAGCACGCCGACCAGCACATGACCTTCAGCTGCGTCGTACACAGCAACGGCATTCTCTTTGGAACCTGCCAGTACGTTGAGGCAGACGCGATCACGGTAGTAGTTGGGAATAAGGGACATCAGCGATTCTCCTGTACGAGGTTGGCAATGGCGGCATGGATCTGGCCGAGCTGGGGGATGGTGACGCTGCGCACATCGATCTCGATGTGCCCCTCGTTGGCCTTGTAGCCACGGCAGTAGATGGCAGGGTTGCCCTGCTGCAGGCGGCTGACGAGCTGCACCGTGGTCATGCCGATCTGCTGGTGGTCAAATGCGATATCGGTGCGGGCAATATCACGCCCTGCACAGTCCCACACTACCTTGGCGGTGACGCCGGGCAGCTGGTTGAGGCGCTCGATAAAGGGGCTCATCTTGGCAACCATGGCGGCACCGCTCTCCTTCTCTTTGGCCAGATAGCGCTCGATGGCGTGAGTCAGGCCGAGGATCCCCTCTTTACCCACCTTCATGGCGCGGCCGATGCCGTTGGCCTGCTGTTTGACCCACTCCACATACTGGCGCTTACCGAGCACCAGCCCGCTGGTGGGCCCTTCAATGGCCTTGGCGCCGCTGTAGATGACCAGATCCGCCCCCTGGTTGTAATAGAGCCGCAGATCCTCTTCGGCGGCCGCATCAACGATCAGCGGCAACTGATGAGCCTTAGCCACCTCGGCGGCCTCGGCCACCGACAGAATGCTCTTCTGCACGCAGTGGTGGGACTTGATGTAGAGGATGGCCGCAGTATTGGTATTGATGGCGGCGGCCAGTTGGGCGGGGGAGCACTCGTTGGCATAACCCGCTTCCACCACCTTGCCGCCACCCAGATTGACCATGGTGCCGACGGGGGCGCCAAAGTTGACGTTGTGCCCCTTGGGCAGCACGATTTCGCTCGGCACGTCATGGGGGTGGCCATGCAGTTGCTCCAGCCGGTAGGGGTCGCCACGCACTATCATGGCGGCGACTGACTGGGCGATGCCGGCGCTGGCGCAGGAGACCACCACAGCATCTTCCACATCCAGCAAGCCAGCCAGATAGGCGCCGGTCTTGTTGACCAGATCCTTGACCTCAAAGTAGTGGCCGAGGCCGAAGTTGACCGCATCGACCACCTCCTGCTCGGGGGTGGAGACGCCGAGAATGGTCATGCGCCCGGAGGCGTTGATCACCGGTTTGAGCTGATATTTCTCATAAACAGAAGGCATGGTGTGATTTCCCATTGTGAGTCAGAACCAGTTCGCCCCCCACCAGGGCGGCGAGAGGCAGCAGTTGTTGGTCACCGCTGCGGGACTGGGCTTCGGTGTCCATAAACAGGGTCGGGCCGCTGGCGACCTCGAACAGGGTCAGATCGGCATCGGCGCCCACCTCGAGTCGCCCCTTGCCAGTCAGCCGCATGGCATCGGCCGCATGACAGGTGACACAGGCCAGTACCTGTTCCAGCGTCATGCCGATGGCGAGAAACTTCGACATCACGTGGGCCAGACTGTAGACCGGCCCCTTGATGCGGTTCTTGCAGTAGATGTCGGAGCTGATGGTGTGGGGCAGGATCCCCTGAGCAATGGCCAGCTCCGCCACTTCAAAGCTGAAGCTGGCGCCGCCGTGGCCAATGTCGAGCAACAGGCCCCGCTGCATCGCCTCGCGCACCGCGACCCGCAGCTCGCCAGCCGGAGTCAGGATGCGGTTCGGTTTGCCGTTGAAGCAGTGGGTCAGCAGGTCGCCATCCCCCAGCAGGGTCACAATCTCGTCCAGCTCCGGCGGTGTGTTGCCCACGTGTACCATCAGCGGCAGCTGGCCGTGGGTCTGTTGCAGCACTTTGGCCATGCGCAGCGGTTGCAGGCCGTTTTCCCCCACCACGCTACCGCTCATACGTGCCTTGATGCCGACGATAAACTCGGGATGGCGACGAATGGCTGCCGAGGCAAGATCCATATCCAGATCCCGGCTATCAGCCAGTTCGTTCTGGCGCAGCAGGCCGATACGGGAGAGATTGAGCAGGGCGTGCACCCGGGTCTTGCAGCCAGCGGCAATCCGCTGGAAGTCGTCCACGTCGTCGGCCCCTGTGCTGCCCGCGTCGATGACGGTGGTGACGCCAGACTCCACGCCGACCTTGTCCGGTTCATCGTGATAGATGGGGGAAGCGGGGTAGCAGTGGGTGTGGCCGTCAATCCAGCCGGCGCTCACATGAATACGACCGGCTAGCTCGAGGGTCTCTCTGGCAACCGCACTTTTCGGCAGTTGGCCAATGGCGGCCAGCTTGCCCTCCTTGATGGCGATATCGACGAGCTGGCCATCTCCCTGGCGCCCGGCTCTGATGATCATGTCGTACATGGTGATGGCCTCTAGAGTGCTGCCCCGCAGGGCAGCAGGTGCTTACACAAGGGCGACCGGGAAGAAGGTGCCGAGCAGCATGGCCCCCAGAATGGCACCGCCGGTGATGGGCTTGCCCCACACGTAGAACAGCAGTGCACCGAGCAGGGAACCCAAGCCGATAGGGATGGAGGCGCCCATGGCGGAGAGGATGATCAGGGGGCCAAGGAAGCGGCCTGAGCTGTTGCCAGCCCCCATCATCACATCAGCGCCGTAGGTGGAGTTGCTCTGGTTGATGGTGAACTTGCGCGCCAGAATGATCACGTAGCCGATAGCCAGACCAATCACCATGCCGGTCACCAGCGAGGCGCCGAAGTTCTCTACCGGATAGACGATTCCGGCACCCAACAACAGGGCGGGCACGCCTAGGCCGACCCCGGTCTGGATGGCGCCGCCGATATCGAGGATCCCCACCAGCGAGCCCTCGATGATGCGGGCGAACAGGAAGCTGGCACCAAAGGCCGCCACCGCACCGTAGGCGCCGGTGTCCATTCCCGCTTTCAGCATGGCGACGAAGGCTACTTCGTTGAAGGCGCCGACTCCGTACAGATAGAACATGTGGGTACCGGCAAACACCCCGGCTGACAGCAGGCCGACAAAGATGGGGAATGACCAGTCGGCGTACCAGAAGTTGTTTCTCAGTTTCTCATCCATGGTGTGATCCCTTATTTGCTGCCAAGCAGGTGATGGACGTTCTCCAGCCACAGGGGAATGCCCATATGGAAGGATTCAATCAGTTTCATATCGAAGCCGCGGAAGAAGCCGCTCAGCACGAACAGCAGCACGATGGCGGCCATCATCACCTTGGTGACATGGTTCCAGCCGCTCTCTTCAACCCCTTTGCCGATCAGGATGCCAAGCACCAGACCCGGTACCGCGTTGCCCATGATGAGCTGTGCCAGACCGCCGAAAATGGTGGCCCAGAAACCGGATTTTTTGCCCGCTTCGATGGCGGCGAGCCAGAAGATCACCGGCATGACGGTGTTGACCAGCAGGTTGGCTGCCGGCACCAGCACCTTGACGGCGGTGACTTGCAGGGCTTCCGGTACTGCGGCGGCGGTGCTGTTGAGGAAAGCAACCACGATGGCGCCTATGATGCCGCTGGCGATCGCCATCTTTTTCGGGTCATGCAGGGTGGTGGCGAGATCCCGGTTCTTGACCAGCAGGGTAGCCGTGGCCCAGTGCGGGATGATGCGGTGATCCACATCCTGGGTGAAGGCACCCGCTGCCACGGTCGAGGCCCAGGCGTTGAAGAAGAAGCCAAGGCCGAACGAGAAGTGGGAGGCGGGATCCCCTTCACAGGAGTTAAGTTCGCCCAGAGTACGGAAGGCGCCCATGCCCTGGACGGTCGGGGCGTGGAACATCCGCGCCGCGCCGGCCCCCACCCCGACGCCAACCAGGCCGCCAATGATGAGAGACTTGATAAAAATGATTAGAAACATCCAACGTATCCTTCTTGTGGGGTTGTGCCTGCGCAGGCATCACACCTGAGTGAACGTCACCTTGGCGACATCCAGACTGGTGACCTGAACCTTGATCTCCAGCTCAACGCGGTATTCGCGGCGCTGGCGCGGCAGGAAGAAGAACAGAAACTTCTCCACCCGGACCGACTCTTCTGCCTTGAGCACCTGCACCTCGAGCGGCTCAATCCGCAGCATCACTAGCGGGTTGTCCTTGAGCAGGCTCGACTGTACCTGGCTGAGCGCGGCGGCAAACGCCTGTTGGCGGGTCGCCCCCTTGCCGTTGACGATGACCTGGGTGGTGAAGTTCTCTTTCATCAGGCGCGTCCGTGCTTCTTGGCGAAGGCTTCGACCAGCTTCTGGCCCAGCTCTTCCTTGTCCATGAAACCGAAGCCCAGCACCACGCACCCTTCGTTGATGGCGGTGACGCCCTCTTCAACGGAGCGCATGCCGTAGCGGCACTTGTAGCCGTATTTGGTCTGGGCTGTGATGGCGCCGGCGCCGCCGCTGCCACAGAAGGAGATGCCAAGATCCGCCTGCTCCTTGTTCATCACGTCACCGAGCTTCATGTCGGCGGCCATGCCGGGAATGACGGTTACTGTGGCGCCAGCGGTTTCTGCGCCAGTCCCGACTTTTTGACCCTTGCCGAGACGATCTCCAATCACGAGTTTGATGGCTGTCATATTGATTTCTCCTGTTGTTACGGGTGCAGCACTGAGCTGAGTTCGTTTTCTTTGGCAACTTCGAAATGGACGGACAAGAGGTGCGCCTCTTCGTAGGCGAGTCTTTCCAGCCAGCTGACCACCTGTTCGGCAAGACGCAGCGAGAGGGGGGAGATCTCGTCAAACAGGCTGAGGTCGACCTCCGGCAGGGGCTCGCCACTGTAGGAGCGCCACACCATGGCCTTGACGTGGGAGGCCAGCATCTGCCGTTGCACCTCGTTGGGGATGATGCACTGTTCGGCCAGCAGGGGATGGATGCGTGCCAGCATATGGTCGGTCTGGCGCAACAACTCCGGGCTGTTCGGGGTCAGGGTCTGGTCGTGAGTCTCTGTTTGCAATGTCTGCTCTCCAAGGCTGGCAGAAGGTATGGGCTTACCCTAAGCCCACGCGGCGATGCAGAGGAGGCAGCGTTTTTCCGATTCAAAGCGGAAATTCCTGAATAAATTGCCGAAAACGGGCCTTTTGGCAGAGGGAAAGGCAATAAGAGGATGTATTGAAACCCATTTAATGTGACCGATGGCTCACTTCGCCGGGGGCCACTGCGGGGACAGCATTGTGCGAAATTGTGATATTTATCGCAGAATTTAACGAAATGAAGTGACCACGGGCGCTGGTGGCCAAGGTGCGACAACATGGCGTGGAGGTGACGGTTCCCCTTGGTATGAAGAGGGGGCTTCATAAAAAACTGGCCAGCAAGGGCTGGCCAGTCGGGGTGGTTGTCACTGGGATCAGAAGCGGTAGGTGCCAGTCAGACTCAGCTGACGGGGTGTGCCCGGCATGATCTGGGTGGCACTGGTGGCGCTGACGAAGTACTCGTGATCGGTCAGGTTCTCGGCGCTCAACTGGGCTTCCCACTGCTGCCAGCGATAACCGGCGCGCGCATCGAAGCGGGCGTAACCGGGCAGTGTGGTGGTGTTGGCGTTGTCGGCGAAGCGATCGCCCACCGCCGTCACGCCGGTTTCACCGAACCAGCCCTGCTCGCCACTCTTGTAGCCGAGATAGAGCTGGCCATTCTGGCGGGAGACGTTCATCGGGCGCTTGCCCTGCAGATCCGCATCCGCCTTGACCTGTTCCGCATCCTGAATGGCGAAGCCGCCACGCAGGTAGAGCTCGTCGGTCAGCTCGGCGCGGGCGCTCAGCTCGACACCTTCGGTGCGCTGCAGGCCGGTGAGGATCACCTTGGTGGGATCCAGCGGATCCTTGGTGCGCTTGTTGTACATCTCCAGTCGATAGAGGGAGAGGGTGGTCGCCAGCTTGCCGTTCAGCCAGTCACTCTTCACGCCACCTTCGTAGAGGCGGGTGTGCTGGGGTTCCAGCCCGTTGTTCTTGTCACCCGGGGTGATGCCGATCAGCTCGCCGCCCACCGGGGTGAAGGTCTTGCTGTAGGAGGTGTAGAAGGCGTGATCCTCGAGGGGATTCCACACCAGACCGAGGCGCGGGCTCAGGCTGTTGACCGAGACGCTCTCCTCCTTGTTGAGGTCGTAGCGGCGACTGGTGACGGTGAAGTCGTCACGGCGCAGCCCGCCCACCAGATGCCAGTCACCCAGACTGAGCTGATCCTGCAGATAGAGGCCATTGCCGCGCACCTTGTGTTTGGCGTCGCTGGAGAGCTTCATGGCGCCATTGTAGGTGGGCAGTGAGCCCGGGTCGTAGAGGTTGCCAGACGGGATGGCGGTGGCGTTCTGGTAGAGCTTGGGTGTGCGCTCCTGCCAGTTCTGCTCGAAGCCGACCAGCAGGCGATGTTCCACCGGGCCGGTCTGGAACAGACCTTCGGCCTCGGTGTTGCTGATCAGGTTCTTCGCTTTCAGATCCTGCTGCCAGCGGGAGCGGGTCACCTGATCCCCCTTGACGCTGGTGACATAGGTGTTGTCGAACTGGCTGTCGAGGGTGGAGTAACCGAGCTGCTGGCGCAGTTGCCACTGGTCGTTGATGTCCCAGGAGAGGCGGGAGCGGGTGGATTGCGCCACGTCATCGATGAAGTCGCGGCTGGTATCGCTGTAGACATACTCTCGCGGCACATCGGCCGGACGGCTATTGACACCTGGAATGCCGCGATCCGGGGTGCGGTCATGTTCGTTGCGCTCGTACTGCACCAGCCAGTTGAGGTTGTCGCTGATCTCCCAGTTGGCGGAGGGGGCCAGCAGGGTGCGCTTGCTCTTCACGCCGTTGCGGAAGCTATCTTTGTCCTCTTGTGCCATGTTGAGGCGCAGTTGCACCTGCTCACTCGCCTCGCCATTGAGGTCGGCGGCCAGCCGCTGGCTGTCAAAGCTGCCGACTCGGGCGGTGACGCTGGACTCCTGTCCTTTTTGCGGCTTCTTGCTGACCCGGTTGACTATGCCCCCTGTGCTGCCACGTCCGTAGAGCACGGCAGCCGGGCCCTTGAGCACTTCCATCCGCTCGATGTTGCCGAGATCCCGGGTGTACTGCATGTCGTCGCGGAATCCGTCGAGATAGAAGTCATTGCTGGCGCTGAAGCCGCGGATATTGACCCCGTCGAAGCGGGTATCACCGCTGGCGTTGACCCCGGGAATGCCGCTCAGGGCTTCACTCAGCGTCGGTTGGCCGAAGGCGGTCAGCTCGCTGACCTTGACGCTGTCGATGGTCTGGGGAACCAGCTTGGCTGGCGTATTGGTACGGGTTGCGGTGGCAACTTCCTGATGCTGGGATCGTTTGCCAACCACAGTCATGGTTTCATCGGCGGCCTGGGCAGTGAAGCCGGTGCCCAGCAGTGCCAGCGAGACCAGCGTTCTGCGAAAGTGAGGGTGCTGCATATTCAATATTGACTCTTTAGATGTCGACCTGACGGCTCGAACATATTGATTTAATTATAATTAGCCTGACCCGCCAAAGCGGGATGCCAATGATATTGATTTTCATTTGTGTAGCAAGGTGAAAATGGAGGTATCTGTGGGGGTGGTTTGTTGCGGTTGGGGGAGCGCTGCTGAAATGAAGCTCCCCTGCCATAAACAGCAAGAATAAAGCGAGAGGAAAAAGGGCGAAGCGGAAGAGAAAGGGACGAAAGGTGAAGAGATATCCGGCCCGATGTGTCGGGCCGGATGCAGGGCTCAGTGGGTGCGCAGCAGTCGGCGGGTGAGGGAGATGGCCGTCAGCAGGCGATAGGCCAGCAGAGAAGATCCCAGCAGCAGCGGCACCTTGGTGATCTCCCACAGGATGGATGCGCCCTGCGGGCCGAACACGAAGAGCCAGACCACCAGCATCATGTGCAGGCAGTAGAGCCCGAGCACTTTGGGGGCTTGGCGCTCCAGCCAGCTGCCCTTGCCCCACTCGGGGTTGGCCAGCAGCAGGCCAAACAGACCGAGGGCCCAGGGAACGGAGCCGAGCAGGAAGTCGTGGCGGGTGAGAGGTACCCCGGCGAAGTGCTGCAGCGCCCAGGCTTCACAGCCATAGAGCGCCACGCCCGCCAGCAGCAGTTGCCCGCCGGTGCGGGCATCCGGCTGCCACTGACGCTGGCGCAGCAGGGCTCCGAGCGCCACAAACAGCAGGGAGAAGAAGGGGCCGTTACGGGTGAGTAGTGGCCACTCGGCGCCCAGCAGCGGCTTGGCATAGGAGCCCCCCAGCAGCGCCAGCATGTAAAGGCCAAGACCCAGCCAGAGGGCGAGCGCTGGTCTGCCAAGCCGGTAGCAGAGTGCCAGCAGGGTCACCGCCATGATCAGGGCAGGCAGGAACCAGAGGTGGATCATGCCGCCCACCAGCCAGCCGTTGAGGGGGTCAGCGAGCTGGAATTGCCACTGTCCGCGCAAGGAGGCCAGATAGCCTTGCTGCACGGCATCCAGCGGATTGAACGGCACCAGCAGGTAGACCAGGCTCCACACCAGCCAGAGCAGCAGCAAGGGGCGGCAGTAGCGCCAGGCAACGGTCAGCGGCGCCTCGCGACTCAGCCTTGGCTGCAGAAAGTAACCGGCACAGAGGAAAAACAGCGGCACGGCAAAGCGGCATAGCTGGTTGATAGTGCCGCTTAGCCAGAGCCAGGATTCGCCTCCCCACAGGGCGGGGTTGAACGGGTTGGCGAAGGGGGAGACGTGAATGGTCATCACGGCCAGAATGGCCAGTACCCGCCCGCACTCGATACTGGAAATACGCATGGTGGCTCGTCGTTACAGGGGTTGTTACGGCACGCTAAAACCCTTGCTGACAACTTACAACCAATTGATTTTATTAGTGTGAATCACACTGTTGAGTAGTTACGTTTTGTAACGGGATGGCGGGAGGTGTTACCTGTAACGGGAGCTGGCTCCCGTTTTTTTTTGGCGCGGTCACGGAAATAAAAAAGCGAGGCGGGCGCCTCGCTGCTTTTTGGTGGGGGATATGGCGGAGTCAGTATGAGCGGTTAGTTTGCTGCCAGGGTGGTGCTGCCCGAGCTCTCCAGCCAGGTTTTGATCCGCTTGGCATCGGCGACCCGATCGTTGGTGGTCTCGGCATTGAGCAGCACCATGATCACCGGCTCGCGATTGACCTTGGTGCCCAGCACCAGACAGCGGCCCGCTTCGCGGATATAGCCGGTCTTGGAGAGGGTGAACTCCCATTGCCCTTCGCGGATCAGCCGGTTGGAGTTGAGGTAGTGCAACTGGCGCTTGTTGGTGCGCACATAGCTCTGTTCGTCGGTGGAGTACTGGCGGATTAGCGGATAGGAGGCAGCTGCGGCGGCGAGCTTGGCCAGATCCTGAGCGGTGGAGACATTGCGCGGGTTGAGTCCGGTACTGTCGGCGTAGCGGGTATTCCACATCCCCAGCATGCGGGCTTTGGCGTTCATCGCCTCGACGAAGGCACGCTGGCCGCCGGGATAGTGGCGGGCCAGCGCCGAGGCGGCACGGTTTTCAGAGGACATCAGGGCGATATGGAGCATTTCGGCGCGGCTGAGCCTGGAGCCGATAGCCAGGCGCGAGCCGGTTCCCTTGATGCGGTCGATGTCGGCATTGGTCACGGTGAGCATTTCGTTGAGGCGCAGGTTGGCATCCAGCACCACCAGCGCCGTCATCAGCTTGGTGAGTGAGGCGATGGGCATCACCCGGTTGCCGTTGCGCTCGGAGATCACCTCGCCGGTTCTGTGGTTGGCCACCACGAAAGCGGCCGAGCTCAGGTTGGGCACATCCCGTCGCTCGAGAAAGCCGCTGCTGCTCTTGCTGCTGGCGGAAAAGGGGTTGGCATAGGCACTTTCTATCGTGGCTGGCAGCATCACTGCACCAAGCAACAGGGGAAGGAAGAAACGCATCATGATGATCTGCTCTATCGGGCGAAATACAGGGATATCTGGCTAAGTTATATGTCGTGAACTGGCGCTTCACAATCATTCTCACCTTGATATTGATAATTTACGGTGTTCAGCGCCTTTTGGTGGCCCAGAATCGGTAAGAAAGGTCTCTTTAGGGTCTTCTTCATGACTGGCAGGGCGGCTAGATGGTGGTGATGCACGCGATGGCCGGCTAAAAAAATCGGGACCTGAAAGGTCCCGATTTACATGACAAAAACAACACCGTTTAGTGGATATCGTCCTGCTTGATCTTGAAGCGCATGGCGATCACCACGAACAGCAGCGGGCCTATGATGGTCCAGATACCGGTGGAGATATCCCCGGAGATAAAGGGGGCGACCACGGTGAAGACGTTACCGAAGGCGACCAGAACCAGGCTGATGATGGTTGCCAGCAGCACCGAGCCCGCGCTCTTGAAGAAGATCAGATCCTTGCCCAGTGCCGGGTTGTTGCGATAGCGGTACCAGGCGTAGATGAGGAACATATAGGGCAGGGTCATACTGACGTTGGTCATGGTGATGATCAGTTCATAGAGGGCTGCGGCCCCTTCCGGATTGATCAGGGTGAAGATGGATTTGGCAGCGATAAAAGCACAGACCACCCAGGCTTGCACCTTGAGCGCCTCAATCCTTACCCCATTCTTGTTTTCGCTCTGGAAACGCTCCGGCCAGAAGTAGCTAGGGGTGCCGGTGATGAACTGACGCAGCGGCGCATAAGATAGCGCGATAAAGGCACCCAGATAGCTCAGGAACATGCCAAGACCGGCAAAGCGCATGAAAATCTGGCCCAGCCACTCACCACCGAGATGGCGACCCAGCTCCAGCATGATGATGAAGAGGGCGGAAAGGGAGGTGATCCCTTCGGCCGGGAAGTCGCTCCAGCGCATGATGGAGCCGACCGCCAGAAAGCCGATGATGTAGCAGATCACGATGAAGCCACCAGAGAGGAAGATGCCACGCTTGAGGTCGCGCTCCGGATCTTCCAGCTCGTCCGCTACGCCGGCCATTGCCTCAACCCCGCCGTAGGCGAAGATAGCGAACACCATGAAGCCGAGGAAAGGAATGATGTCGTTGAAGGCGGCGTTCGGTGACGCGGTCAATGATGCTCCAGTAAGGGGCTCCTGCAGGGTCATACCGCTTACCGCGAAGGTGAAGACGCCACCCACCAGCAGCAGCACGTTGAGGGCCACAACGGAGAGGCCGCCGATGGCAGCTACCTTGGCGAAGCGGGCGCTGCCGAAGGTGATGAGTTTGGTGACAGTCGCGACCAGTGCGATGGCGACCACTCCCAGCATGAAGGGGCCGAAGTCGATGCTGGTGCCGAACGTGACCGGGATGACGGTGATGTCGCGGCCAAATAGCATGAAGGAGAGGGGCACCCACATGGAGAGCGCCTTGCCAAACATCCAGATGACGTACGAGGCAAACCACATGGTCAGGCCGATAAAGGCAAAGCGGGTTGATACTGAATGGCGCATCCAGGTAAAGATGCCGCCCGCCTCTTTGCGAAAGCCAGTGCCAAATTCAATCATCATCAAAATAAAAGGGATGAAGAAAAAAAGACCACCGACCACAAACATCGGAATAGCGGCATACCCCATGCGGTAAAAACCGATCCCGATATTAGTGACGCCAAATACCGATGTTAATATCATCAATATAAAGGCACCCAACTTCAGCTTTTTTGCTGACATAATTGACACTCCCTTATTGTGCTGGATTTAAAACAACCAAAAATTAAACAAAAAATCTTGATTTGATTAATAACTCTGGGGCGGCGACCTCATCCATCGCTGGTAGAGCAGGGTCTGGCAGAGGGTGAGAGGATCGGTAAATCCGCCCAGTGATTAATCAATATTTGGACGGCATTGATTATGGCGATGACTGCGAGCGATATTAGGTAAGATGCACCAGTAACCAGATGTGAATAATTTTATCACTAGTTGTGCTGACTTGGTAAGTTCACTCGTGTGAGGCCGCTCAAGAAAAAAAGCAATGCCAGTAATTTGATACGTTACGGATGTAAATATTTACGGTGTTGATGGCATTATCCTCACCATGAGAGCGCAGCGCCTCGCGGCTGGATAAATAAACGGCAAGAGTACCACTTTGATTATCCCAGGCGGGTTAACAAAACCCCGACCGTAATAATGGCCGCCGCGGTGAGCCGTACTCGCCCAAGTGGCTCTTTCAGTAGCAAAACCGAGAGCAGCATGGCGAACAGCACACTGCTTTCACGCAGGGCCGCCACTACCCCGATGGGCGCCTTGGTCATGGCCCAGATGACGATGCCATAGGCAAGCAGCGACATGGCCCCTCCCATGATACCGATCAGCGCGTATTGGCGGATCTGATACCAGGCGTTGCGCCGCTGATGGATCAGCAGCACCCCCAGCATCACCAGCCCGTTGCAGGCAAACAGCCAGAGGGTGTAGCGGATCGGCTCACCACCAACCCGAGCCCCGGCACCGTCCGAGAGGGTGTAGCCAGCGGTAAACATGGCAGTGATCAGTGCCGCCTTGATCGCTTTGCTGCCAAGTCGTTCTCGTCCACCCCTCCAGGCCATCAACAAGACCCCCAGGATCAATACAACCGCCCCCAGTACGCCGTGAATACCCGGATAGTCAGCCAGAATTGCGGCACCCAGGATCATTGCCAACAAGGGTGCGCAGCCACGGGCCAGCGGATAGATCTGGCCAAACTCTCCGTGGTTGTAAGCGCGGCTGAGAAACAGGCAGTAACCGGTATGGAGCAGGATCGAGAGGCCGAGCCAGGGTAATTCGGCAGCAGAGGGGAGCCCCATTGGCAACAGTGCCACGGCAGCGATAAGCCCGGAGAAGAGCGCTACCAGCGACACGCCAACCAGCCGCTCCTCGCCAATTTTGACCAGCGCATTCCAGCTGGCGTGAAGCAGGGCAGCCAGCAGAACGGCAAAAAAGACGGTGGTAGTCATTGGAAGGGGCTCTCGGGCGACAGGGGCCAATAGCATACTCGCCCTAACGGGTGTGGGTTGGGATCTCCATCAAGGCTTCAGCTGCCCCAGCACTAGCTTGGGATGGGGATCGGTCTGCAGCGGAATATCTTGCAGCTGTGTGCCCTGCTGGTGGAGATGGATGATCCCGGCGGCCATCTTGCCCAGCCCCTCGTAGCTGCTGATGGTGCCGATGGTGCAGCCGTGTTCAACGAACAGTTCGGCGCTGCAGATGGTGGGGATGGACGCCTCGTTGAGTGCATTGAGCAGACGGGGGGCGATGGAGAGCAGATAGCTGTCGGCGGCCAGAAAGACGATGTCGTTTTTGGCATCCTGTTGCAGCCGCTTCAGTTCGTTGTCCAGCCGCCGCGGGTCAGGGGCCATTCGCCAGGTGACCATCTGCCACTGATAGCTCTTCGCCTCGTTGAGCAGCATATCGGCCACCAGCAGGGTGTTCTGCTCCCGTGGGTTGAAGGGCAGCAACAGCCGTTTTCCGGTGGGGAGATGTTTACTGGCGTTGGCCAGTTGCAGCTCCATCGGCACCATGTTGCTCACCCCGGCGACCATGCTGTTCTGGTCTTTGTCTTCCGAGAGAAAACCTGCCCCGACCGGATCGGAGACCACATTGAAGATAAGGGGCTTGCGGTTAGCCACCAGACTCTTGGTCATGGCGGTGGCCGTGGTGCCGAAGGTGTAGATGTAGTCGTACTCCGCCAGTTTCGGCAGCATCTGCTGGCGCAACATGGTCGCCAGCGCCGTGCGATCCTGATCGGCATTGTAGGTGGTGATGGTGGCCTGATAGCCAAGGCGGGTCAGCTCTGCCCGAAAGCCCGCTTCGGCTGCGGTTTCGCCGCGCCACAGCACCATGGCAATAGAGAGAGCGTGAGCTGGTAGGGAGATCAACAACAGCAGTGTGACAAGCAGTTGAACCCTCATTTCTCTTCTCCCGCGTAGACCCTTGTCTGATGAGCTTAGGCTACTTCCTCCGGTGGTAAACGACGCCCAGCAAAAAGCGCGATGGCAAGCCATCGCGCTTTGGGGTCTGCAGGCGTTTGCTTAGAAGTCGTAGCGGGCGGCCAGCTGGAAGTCATCCTCGTTGGCGGTCGCTTTACCGGCAACGCTGTCCAGATTGTTGATGCGATACTCGCCGATGACCCGCAAGTTTTTGTTGAATTTGTACTGGGCACCCAGGGTGTAGTAATCCACGTTGTCTTTCTTGGTGCCCGCTTTGTCCTGCTCCTGTTTGTTCCACAGGGCCATCAGGCCAAAGCCGTTCTCGAAGTTGTAACCCAGCGCCGCTTCCCAACCGGTGTGATCGGTGCCAGTTGCCAGGAAGTCACTGCCATCGGCATAACTCAGGGCCGCGTAGGCCGCCTTGTTGTCGAACTTGGCGGAGATTAGCCACAGCTTGGCATCTTCTTCACCGCTCTTGTCGCGCAGGCCGACGTTATAGGCGGTACCCAATGACAGGTTGAACGGGAAGGTGTAGGCCACGGCAGCACCGTAGGCGGCATCGCTGTCTTTGCTGGTGGTCTCTTCAGTGTCACCGCCATCGAACTTGTAGCTGGTGTCGAGCTGGAAGCCATTAAACAGGCCGGAGTATTTCAGCACGGAACCGGCACGGTTGGTGGCGAAGGTGTCAGTCTTGGCACCGAGAGCCTCATTGCCGTAGCCGTCGGAGAGGGAGACATCAGTCCAGTCGGCCAGGAAACCCGGGGCCCCTTTCTGGCGACCGAAGGTCACGGTGCCCCAGTCAGCGCCCACGCCAGCAAAGGCCAGACGGGTACGCAGGTTGTCGGAGCTCTCGCTGATGGTCTTCTCGCTGTCGTTGATATACATCTGCACTTCGTACTGGGCCAGCGCCTTCAGACCGCTCTGGATCTGGGTTTCGGCCTTGGCGCCGAAGCGGACAAACTGGTTGGCTCCCTGCTTGGCGCTGTAATCCTTGGTGCCATTCGGGTTGGCGGTATCGACGTTTTCTTTCTTGTCGCCGAAGAATTGACCGGCGTAGATACGGCCATACAGATCCAGCATGGCGGTGTCATTTTTATAAACTTCAACGGCTTGAGCCTGGAATGCGGCGGTCAGAGCCAGTGCCACTACAGTCAGCTTTTTCATCTTAATCCCTTGTGTTGCAAGCTTTTGTTTTGAAGACGGGGCCATGCTAGGCAGTGGGGATGACAGCGGGGTGACAGCGGGATGAAGAGTTAGTTGCAGTTAGGTTGCAATTAGATGAATTGGCTACAATCTTGTCCGCAACGGCTACTTTTGTGCGCAAAGGTTTGCCCTTGTGGTAGAATGCCGCCCGTTTTCGGGCCCCATAGGTTGGATATGCGATGAGACGTGAACTGGCAATCGAGTTTTCCCGAGTGACGGAAGCGGCTGCACTGGCTGGCTACAAGTGGCTCGGGCGTGGAGACAAGAATATCGCTGATGGGGCGGCCGTAGCGGCCATGCGCCACATTCTCAACCAGATCGACATCGATGGTGAGATTGTGATCGGCGAAGGTGAAATTGATGAAGCACCGATGCTCTATATCGGTGAAAAAGTGGGTACCGGACACGGTGATTCGGTCGATATCGCCGTTGATCCGATAGAAGGCACCCGCATGACCGCCATGGGTCAGTCTAATGCGCTGGCGGTGCTGGCGGTGGGCGACAAGGGCTCGTTCCTGAAAGCGCCTGACATGTACATGGAGAAGATCATTGTCGGTCCCAAGGCCAAAGGGTCGATCGACCTGAATCAGGCCCTCGAGCTGAACCTCAAGTCGGTGGCCAAAGCGCTGGGCAAACCGCTCTCCCGCCTGACCGTCATTACCTTGGCCAAGCCGCGTCATGACAAGGCGATCAAGGAGATGCAGGGGCTGGGCGTGCGGGTGTTTGCCATCCCTGATGGTGATGTTGCCGCCTCCATTCTTACCTGTCTGCCGGACAGCGAAGTCGACATGCTTTACGGCATCGGCGGCGCACCGGAAGGGGTGATTTCGGCCGCGGTGATCCGCGCGCTGGATGGCGACATGCAGGCTCGTCTGGTGCCGCGTCACCGGGTCAAGGGCGACAGCCCGGAAGTGCGTGCACTGGGCGAACAGGAAATTGCCCGCTGCGAAGCACTCGGTATCGATATCAGCAAGGTGCTCAAGCTGGAAGATATGGCGAAGAATGACAATGTCATCTTCTCCGCCACCGGCATCACCAAGGGGGATCTGCTGGACGGCATCACCAGCGATGGCGTGATGGCGACCACCGAGACTCTATTGATCCGTGGTAAGTCGCGCACCATCCGCCGCATCAAGTCGATCCACTACCTTGAGCGCAAAGACAGCGTGGTACGCGATATCATCATGTGATGATGTTTCGCTGAACCGGCTGTTTTGCCTCAAAGCCCGATCGCCTGTGCGGTCGGGCTTTTTATTACGCGCCAGCTACGTTTGTGTCACCGCTTCGGCTATGGTGGCTCAGATCGTCCCAAAGGAGTGGAGTGTATGGAGTGTCGTAGCGGCTGCGCTGCCTGTTGCATCGCCCCCAGTATCAGCAGTGCCATTCCCGGTATGCCAGATGGCAAGCCGGCGGGTATCCCCTGTGTCCAGCTTGATGGCGTGCTTGGCTGCAAGATCTTCGGTTTGCCTGAGCGGCCTGCGGTATGTGGTGGCTTTCGCCCCATGATGGATGTGTGTGGCAGCCACCGTGCCGAGGCCATTTGGCTGATCGGCGAGCTGGAGCGGCTGACCGGTTGACCGGTTGACGCGACCTGAAAAGATCACTGGATCGAGCATAAAAAAAGAGGCCGCATCATGCGGCCTCTCGCGTCTCTGTGCGTCGGGATCAAATCCCTGCCAGCTCCAGTGCCTGACGATAGTACTCGTTGGCCTTGTTGGTGAGGCGACGTTTGTCCATCAGCTGGCCAAGGGCATGGTAGGCGGCGGCGCTGGGGGCGCTGACGACTTCCTGCTCCAGCAGCTTCTGGGCATCGTCCAGCTGGCCAGCCAGTAGATAGAGTTGGGCCAGCGCCGTATCGACATTCGGTTGCCCCTGCTGCTTTTGCAGCAGTGCCAGTAGCGGCTGGTAGTTGTCGAGTTTCAGCTTGGGCAGGCGCGCCAGCAGCTGTGGCACCGGCTGCTTGCGCAGCGCCTCTTGCCACAAGGTGGCGGCCTCGTTGTCGGCACCCAGCTGGCGCAGCAAGTCGCCATAGCAGGCCAGCAGATCCGGCTCGAGGCGCAGCTTGCGCGGCAGATCCTGCCACACTGCCTTGAGGGTTTCGAGGCTGCTTGCTGCCTGTTGCAGACGACCACTCCATGCCTGTTGCAGCAGATCTTCTTCCTGTTTCGGGGTCAGCTTGCCCACCTTGTGCAGCGCAGGGATCAGGTCGCACAGGGCGCTCCAGTCCTGACGGGCCAGATGTACCTGACGCAGCTGATCCAGCACCATGGGGTGGCGCGGGTTGAGGGCGTAGACCGACTCCAGCATCGCCAGCGCGATGTCGTACTGGCCCTGCTCGATCTGCAGCTGGGTCTGGGTGAGGGTGAGCGCCAGCTCGGCCTTGGGGTTCTCCTCCTGCGCTTTTTGCAGGTATTGATCCCGGCGGGCGTCGTCACCACGGGCCTGAGCCGCCTTGGCGGCGCTCAGGTAGTTGAGCAGCGGGGTGTCGCTGTTGCTGGCCCCCTTGATCATCAGCTTTTCAGCCTGACTGTAGTGCCCTTCAGCCATCGCCAGAGTGGCGGCAACGGTCTGCTGATTGGCCTTGCGGCGGCGGCGTGAGCCATACCAGCCTTGTGTCTTGCGACGCAGGCCGAATACCCGGCCTAGCAGCCAC
The DNA here is from genome assembly GCF_000820145.1 of Aeromonas sobria. Lineage (GTDB taxonomy): Bacteria > Pseudomonadota > Gammaproteobacteria > Enterobacterales > Aeromonadaceae > Aeromonas > Aeromonas sobria. Next base: position 53,210 of record NZ_CDBW01000048.1, read on the forward strand.
TCGATGAGCAGCAGGGCACCGTAGAACAGCACGGCCAGGATCACCGCGCTGGTGACGGAGGATTCGATGGTGTAATTGCCAAGGGCAATCAGTACATAGCCCTTGTTACCGGACGCTTGTGGGCCAAAGATCAGCCCTGCGACCATCACGGCAACCAGAATGATTATACGGATCATGGTGCCCTCCTCAGTTGCTGGCCAGAATGCGTTGCAGGCGTTCGGTCAGTACCTGTTCCAGCATGGCTTGAGTCTTGAACTGTTCCGGATAATCGATCTGGATCTGCTCGCCCTTGAGCTTGTCGATCTCCCCCTGCATATAGCGGGTAGCACTGTTTTCGGTGTCGAAGTATTGGGTCAGCCAGCGCTGGGCCTTGTCCAGGCTGTCTTCATAGAGCGTTTGCTGCTCGCGGTAAACCGAGATTTGTGCCTGCAGCAACTTGGTCTTGAGGTTTTCACGCAGGAAGATCTCTTGTTGCGGCGAGAGCAGGGCCTCTACAGCGCCATCGCGGCGACGGATAGTGACGAAGTTTTCGGTGAACTTGACCCAGTTCTTCTTCAGGTTGCTCTCCCACTCGTCGGGATTGGCGGTGACCGCCTGATCCGCCTCAAGCTTGGCTTCCGGCATGCTGACGGTAGAGAGGGGCAGCAGCTCGATCTGATCTTCGAGGGCGGCCAGTTTGAGGGTCAGCCCCTCACGGTCAATACGCGGCATCCCCTTGAGCTTGGTGATGTCTTCCGCCAATGCCTTGCGGATTGGCATCAGGCTGGGGTCGTTCAGGGCTCGGATCCGCTCGTCGGCATTACCCAGCAGGGTGATGGCGGAAATCAGATCATGCTCCAGCCACAGCTTGCGGCCTGCCATCCGCACCAGATACTCGGATTCGGCCAGCATCCAGTCGTTGGGGCGTTTGTCGTTCAGATCCAGTACCCGGTTTTGTAGCCCCTGAATCTCGCCCTGCAGTCGTTGCTGGGTCTGATCCAGTGTGGCCAACTGCTCGGCATCCTTGCTGCTGGTCTGGTCGATCTTGCTCAGGGCGCTCGCCAGCTGTTGCTTGAGCTGGGCCAGTTCGGCCTGCTGGGCAACGGCATTCTGGTGACCGTGCAGATAGAGACCACCGGTCAGGCCAAGGGCCAGCAGAATGGCGACGCCACCCAGTACGGTACCGGAGCGGCTCTTGCTGTTATTGACCACAGCGGTGGGCTGGGGTTTGACCTGGGATTCTTGTTGTTCTGTCATTCCATCTTCCTCAGTTCCAGTGCGGCCATCAGGGCCTGGTTGGATGCACCTTGGGCAATCGTGATATGGATAAAGCCCGCTGCGCTGGCCATCTCGGCCACGCGGGGGCTGGGGACCACCAGCAGGCGGTCAAAAAGCCAGGGCCGCTGGTGGTCGGGCACCAGTGCCAGCAGCTGTTGCAGCAGTTCACCACTGGTAATGAGCAGGCTATCCAGCCCGGCTGCTTGCCAGTGGTGGGTTAATTGTTCCCCGTCGAACTCGGGGTAGTGGCGCTCATAGGCCGCACAATAGTGCACCAGAGCACCGCGTGAGGCCAGCGTGTCGGCGATCAGCTCCCGTCCGCCATTACCACGGAGGATCAGTACCCGTTTGCCAACCAGCTGTTGCAGGGCGGGCAGTGCCAACAGCCCCTCACTGCGCGGGTCATCCGGGCAGATTGCCGCAATACCGATGGCGGCAAACCCATCTGCGCTGGCTTGACCTACGGCAAAGTACTCAATATGTGGCCAGGTCTGACCAGTTTGCAACAGAAAATCGTGTGCAAAATGAATGGCATGGATGCTGACGGCGATAACCATGTCGGCACTGTGCAGCAGGTCAGGCAGGTAAGGGAGTTCACTGCCCGCCACGGTTTCCAGCAGCGGGCAGCAGAGTGGTGCATGACCGTGCTGGCGCAGCAACTGCACCAGCTCGGCGGCCTGAGCGGCCGGACGCACCACCAGCGGGATCATCCGCGGTAGACCTCGGCCAGAATCACGTCGGCACCAGCGGCCAGCAGGCGCTGGGCCAGTTGCTCGCCGAGGGCCTCACCATCGGCCAGCGGTCCGCGGATCTCGTCACGGATCACTTGAGTGCCATCCGGGCTGCCCACCAGACCGCGCAGCCAGATCTGGTCGCCCTCGACCAGTGCGTAGGCACCGATAGGGACCTGACATCCCCCTTGCAGGGCGCGGTTCATGGCCCGCTCGGTCAGCACCCGGGTGCGGGTCTCGGCGTGTTCCAGCGGCGCCAGCAGGGCGTGCAGCTCAACATCGTCGAGGCGACACTCGATGCCGACGGCCCCCTGGCCGTTGGCGGGCAGGCTCTGTTCCGGTTCGATAAAGGCCGCAATGCGGTGTGCCATCTCCAGTCGTTTCAGACCGGCGGCGGCGAGAATGATGGCATCGTACTCACCGCCATCCAGCTTGGCCAGGCGGGTGTTGACGTTACCGCGCAGGTCGCGGATCACCAGATCCGGGCGGGTGGCGCGCAGCTGGCACTGGCGACGCAGGCTGGAGGTGCCGACCACGGCCCCTTGCGGCAGTTCGGCAATGGCCTTGAAACGGTTAGAAACGAAGGCATCGCGGGGATCTTCCCGCTCGCAGATAGTGTGCAGGCCGAGCCCCTCGGGGAACTCCACCGGCACATCTTTCATGGAGTGAACGGCGATATCGGCTCGCCCTTCCAGCATGGCGGTCTCCAGCTCCTTGACGAACAACCCCTTGCCACCGACCTTGGCCAGCGGGGTATCGAGGATCTTGTCACCCTGAGTGCTCATGGGCACCAGTTCGACCTGCAGCTGCGGGTGCAGGGCTTCGAGCCGGTCTTTGACAAAGTTGGCCTGCCACAGGGCCAGCGGGCTCTTGCGAGTGGCAATTTTCAGGGTTCGGGCTGCCATATCAATCAGTTGTTTCATTTTTAGGAGGAAATCGATATTACCACCCTTTGCCCGGGCTTTCATGGCGCAGCCGGCAAAAGCGCGGACAGGCTCAAAAATGCAGGTTGAAAATGATTTTCATTAAGAGTTTATGGAAGGCTAAGATATTGAAAATATTTAAATTTAAAGATATCCCTTGATACTTAATGTGGTCATACCAGAAATAATGAGGTGATTCGCGGTGGGCTTGTTTACCACTGCTGCTGGCATTGTTAACATGATCACACTTTTTTGACGTATCCCCCTTTTGGTGCGTCATTTTTACCTTGGTGATAGGCAGGGCATTGCAGGAACACATAGATACGCTGGTTGCGCGTTATGACGACATTACCCGTCTCAAGACGCAACGGGCGTTAGGCCTCATGAGTCGCTACGGACAGCAGGTATTTCAACTGCTGCCTGTCATGCTGCACTTCAATCACCCCCTGCTACCAGGCTATGTTTCTGGCGATGTCCCTCATGGTATCTGGAGCTTCAGCGCCACTGCCGAACAGCAAGCCTTTATCGATGACCTCTGTCGCAACGCCAACTGCCTGAATGGTCTGGCAACCCAGGATCGCGCGATTCAGGGGCTCTACTCCATGGGCAGTACCTCCTCCATCGGCCAATGCTGTCACTCCGATCTCGATATCTGGGTCTGCCACGTGGCCGGTTTGTCGCAGGAGCGGCTTGAACTGCTGGATCAGAAGTGTCAGCAACTCTCCAAGTGGGCCGAGCAGCGCGGGGTCGATCTCAACTTTTTCCTGATCCCGGAAGACAAGTTCCGCCAGACCAACGATGCCCAGATGCAGGGGGAGAGCTGCGGCAGTGCCCAGCACCTGTTGTTGCTCGACGAGTTCTATCGTAGTGCCATGCATATCGCGGGCAAACGCTTGATCTGGTATCTGGTGCCCATCGCGTGTGATGACCACTACGACGCCTATGTGAACGAACTGTTCGAGAGCGGCAAGCTCAAGCAGGACGACTGGCTCGATCTCGGCAGTTTTGACCGCATTCCGGCCGAAGAGTATTTCGGTTCCGCCTTGTGGCAGCTCTACAAGGGGATCGACTCCCCTTACAAGGCGGTGCTCAAGTCGGTGCTGATGGAGGCCTACTCCCACGAGTACCCCGATACCCGTCTGCTGTCGATGATTGGTCGCGACTGGTTCCAGCATAACGAGGGGATGCACTACCGGCTCGACAACTACTCTCTGATGCTGGACAAGGTGACCAACTACCTCAAGTCCATCGGCGATATGGCGCGGCTCGATCTGGTGCGCCGTTGCTTCTACCTCAAGGTGTGTGACGGCCTCAGCCATCCCAAGGATGATCACTCCCCCGAGTGGCGCCGTGGGCAAATGAGCCAGCTGGTCTCCTACTGGGGGTGGAGTCAGCAGAAGCTGTATCAGCTCGATCACCGCCACGAGTGGAAGATCGAAGAGGTGAAGATCGCCCACGCCGAGTTGCTGGAGGCCCTGATGCAGAGCTACCGCAATCTGATCCAGTTCGCCCGCCGCAACAACATCAGTGAGTCGATCAACCCGGAAGATATCGGCATTCTGTCGCGCAAACTCTATGCAGCCTTCGAAAGCTTGCCGGGCAAGGTACAGCGCATCAACCTCAAGATCGCGCCGGATCTTAGCGAGCCGGATCTCAGCTTGGTACAGGTGCCCCACGGTCGCCTCAACCGCGCCGGCTGGTATCTCTACAAGCATTCACTGGAGCCGGTGGACATCATTGGCCGCGCGCCGCTCGAGTTCAACGGCTACATCAGCAAGCTGGTCTCCTGGGCCTATTTCAACGATCTGCTGACCCCCCAGTCGCGGGTACACCTGTTCAATCAGGGCTCGGATCTGCACATCGACAATCTGCACCAGTTCTGCCGCGATCTCTCCGGTTGTTTCCCCGAGAAGTACCCGCTGGCCACCAACCTGGCCCTCAGCCGCCCGTGCGAGATCCGTCAGCTCTCCATCTTCCTCAATCTGGAGATGGACCCGACCAGCCACTGGGTCGGTCAGGTAATCGAATTTGATGCCAACACCGTGGATGTCTTCTCGTTTGGCCGCAATCAGGAGTGTCTGGTGGGCTCGGTAGATCTGGTCTATCGCAACTCCTGGAGCGAGATCCGAACCCTGCACTTCCAGGGGGATGAAGCTGTGGTCGATGCCCTCACCACTATCCTCGGCAAGATGCATCAGGATGCTGCCGCCCCCGAGATGATCGAGGTGTTTTGTTACAGCCAGCACTTCCGCTCATTGCTGCGCTCCCGCTTCGAAACCCTGGTGGCTGAGTGTATCGATCTGCGCCTCGCCCGCGACAAGCAGCAGTTGGTCAAGACCATGGCGCTCGGCAAGGAGAAGTACGGCATCTTCTTTGAGCGGCGCGGGGTGTCGGTCAAGAAGCTGGAAAACGCCATCGATTTTTACCGCCACATCTCCCACAACAAGCTGGATCACCTGCCGCTGCGGCTCGACAAGACCCACAGCCAGCATCTGCCGAGCATCGTCGATGCCTACGCCAGTGAAGGTTTGGTGCAGTTCTTCTTCGATACCCGGGATGCAGGGACCAACATCTACATCCTCGATGAGGCGAACCGGGTGGAGATTTACCAGCATTTTGCCGGCAACAAGGATGAGCTGGTGGCGGGGGTCAACCGCTTCTACACCTCCAGTCACGAGCGCTTCAGCGATGACGGTCAGTTCATCAACTTCAACTTGCCCCAGTATTACGAGATAGTGCAGCAGGGTGGTGAGCTGGCGGTGATCTCCTACCGCAGTCAGGGCATGTTGCGGGAGCAGGCACCGCCGACCCGGGAAGTGGGCTGACCCACCAGTTGGAATCGCCATAAAAAACGGCCTGCAGATGCAGGCCGTTTGCTTTTGAGGCAGATCAGGCGCCGAGGCGGGCCAGCAGCCAGCGGCGAATATCATCGAGCTGCGGACGGCAGATCTCGTGACGCATCGGGTACTCGTGCCACTCGGGGGTGAGCCCGGCACTTTCCAGCCGGTTCTTGGCATCCCAACCCAGCGACAGGCTCACCACATCGTCATAGATGCCGTGCATGTAGCAGATGGGCAGGGTGCGAGCCGCTTCGCTCATCTCGTCTACCAGCTTGTCCGGGGCGGCCAGATAGGTAGACATGCAGAGCAGGCCCGCCAGCTGGACGCGGTAGCGCAGCGCGGTGAAGGAGGCAATTACCCCGCCCTGAGAGAAGCCCACCAGCACGATGCGCTCGGGGGCAAACCCCTCGGTCACCAGTTGATCCAGCAATGCGGCAATCTGGTCAGCTGATTCACGGACGTGGGACTCCACGGCTCGCTCGGCGGGATCCTCGAAGCTCTTGATGTCGTACCAGCCGCGCATCTTGTAGCCCATGTTAATGGTGATCGGCCGCTCGGGGGCGTCCGGCAGCAGGTGACGCACCGGCAGCTCGGTGGGCAGGTCCAGCGCCTCTACCAGCGGGGCGAGACCGGCGCCGGAATCCCCCAGCCCGTGCAGCCAGATCACCGCATGGCGGGCATCCTGCGGGTGCAGGTCGATCATGGGAACACCACAGTTTCACCCGCCTGCGTGGTACAGGAGCGGCTCAGCAGGGCTTTCAGCTCGTGACCGAAGCGGTTGTCGATCCAGGTTTCACCCTGCAGTTCGAAGTGGAAGCCGTTTTCGCGGGTAGCGACCCAGATCTGGTGCAGCGGCTCCTGCTTGTTGATGATGACCTTGGTCTTGTTCTCGAAAGAGAGGGTCAATACGCCGCCGTTGCGTTCGCAATCGATATCGGGATACCCCTCGTCGATAATGTCTTCCACATACTGGAAAAAGGTGTCGGTCAGGGCGTGATACTGGTGATCCTTCATCGGTTTATCCTGTTGCTTTTAACAATGTGAGTGCGATTATAGAGGGCCAAAAATTTTTTCGCAGCGAACCATTATGATCACCCAGTTCACCAAGTGTCTGCTTGCCACTCTTCTGTCCCTCGGGTTGGCCGCATGCGGTCTGACGGGGCCGCTGTACATGCCGCCCCCCGAGCAGCCACAGAGCCAGAGTACACCGCAATCGGCACCGCCTGCGACCTCCGAGGCAGCCACCGAGGCCGCGCCGCACTAATGCCGCACCCATTCTAGGAAGGAACCGCCCCCTTGGATCACTTTAACTACGACGCCGACGGCCAGCTTCAGGCCGAGCAAATCTCGCTGCAGCAGCTTGCCGAGCAGTACGGTACCCCGCTTTACGTCTACTCCCGTGCGACTCTTGAGCGCCACTGGCACGCCTTCGACACGGCTGCTGGCAATATTCCCCATCTGATCTGCTATGCGGTGAAGGCCAACTCCAACCTGGCGCTGCTCAACCTGCTGGCCCGTCTGGGTTCCGGGTTTGACATCGTCTCCGGTGGCGAGCTGTCGCGGGTGCTGGCGGCGGGCGGTGATCCGGCCAAAGTGGTCTTCTCCGGGGTGGCCAAGAGCGAAGCCGAGATGCGCCTCGCGCTGGATAAAGAGATCCTCTGTTTCAATCTGGAGTCGGAAGCCGAGCTGGAGCGCCTCAATCGGGTGGCGGGCAGCATGGGCAAGAAGGCCCGTGTCTCGGTGCGGGTCAATCCGGACATCGATGCCGGTACTCACCCCTATATCTCCACCGGCCTCAAGCAGAACAAGTTCGGCATCCCCATCGAGCTGGCGCCAGCGATCTACCGCAAGGCGGCGGCGATGGCGAACATCGAGATCGTCGGGGTGGATTGCCATATCGGCTCACAGCTCACTGAGCTCAACCCCTTCATGGAAGCGGCTGACAAGCTGCTGCGGCTGATCGACGAGCTGGCGGCGGAGGGGATCCGTATTCACCATCTGGACGTGGGCGGCGGCCTAGGGGTTAACTACGGCGCCGAGCAGCCACCCCATCCCACCGAATATGCCGAAGCGCTCAAGCAGAAGCTGGCGGGTCGGGATCTGACCCTGCTGTTCGAGCCGGGCCGCGCCATCGTCGCCAATGCCGGTGTGCTGCTGACCCGGGTCGAGTACCTGAAACCGGGCGAGACCCGCAACTTTGCGCTGATCGATGCCGGCATGAACGACATGCTGCGCCCCTCGCTCTACGGCGCCTGGATGAACATCATCGAGGTGGATAGCTGTGCCGGTCATGCTCCTGCGCTCTATGACGTGGTGGGCCCGGTGTGCGAGACCGGCGACTTCCTCGGCAAGGAGCGCACCCTGGCCATTACCGAGGGTTCCCTGCTGGCGGTGCGTTCGGCCGGTGCCTACGGTTTTACCATGTCATCCAACTACAACACCCGCCCCCGTGCCGCCGAAGTATTGGTAGATGGTGCCGAGTCGCACCTGATCCGTGAGCGGGAGCAGTTGGCCGATCTCTGGCGCGGCGAGCATCTGCTGCCCTGATGACGCAGCGTTGGACAACGACTTCATAGTGGTTGATGGTGAATTTTTACAGCCCTAACAGCACAGGAATGCACGATGTGGATGGATTCTTCCGGGATGCATGGGGCTATGGACAACGACTTCATAGTGGTTGATGGTGAATTTTTACAGCCCTAACAGCACAGGAATGCACGATGTTGATAGATTTTTCCAAGATGCATGGCTTGGGCAACGACTTTATGGTGGTGGATGGCGTCACCCAGAAGGTCTTTTTCAGCAATGATGTCATCAAGAAGCTGGCAGATCGCCACTTCGGGATCGGCTTTGACCAGCTGTTGCTGGTCGAGCCCCCCTATGATCCGGAACTCGACTTCCACTATCGCATTTTCAATGCCGATGGCAGCGAGGTGGAGCAGTGCGGCAACGGCGCCCGCTGTTTTGCCCGCTTCGTGCGCCTCAAGGGGCTGATCAACCGGGATCGCATCGCCGTTAGCACCTCTCGTGGCCGCATTATGCTGCAGCTCGAAGGTGAGAATCAGGTCACGGTCAATATGGGGGTCCCCCAGTTTGAGCCGAGCAAGATCCCGTTTCGGGCTCAAAAAGCAGAAAAAACCTACCTGTTGCGGGTGCAGGAGCATACCGTGATGTGTGGCGCTGTCTCCATGGGCAACCCTCACTGCGTCATTGATGTACCGTCGGTTGCCGATGCACCGGTCGCCGTGTTGGGGGCCATCATGGAGCGCAACGAGCGTTTTCCCGAGCGGGTCAACGTCGGCTTCTCAGAGGTGGTCAACGCCAGCGAGATCAAGCTGCGGGTATTCGAGCGCGGGGTCGGTGAGACCCTGGCCTGTGGTACCGGCGCGTGCGCCGCTGTGGTGGTCGGCATCAGTCAGGGCAAGCTCAAGGAGCGCGTCACTGTCACCCTGCCGGGCGGCAAGCTGACCATCGCCTGGAAGGGGCCTGGGCAACCGGTCTATATGACCGGGCCCGCCGAGCATGTGTTTGACGGCCAGATAGAGGTGTAGGTAGAGGGGGCGAATGCCCCCTTTGCCCATGTTATCGGGGCAGTAAGCCCTGTTTTTCTAATGGATCACCCAATTTATGAGCGAGCTCAAACGGCAGGAGCAAGCGGTGGACGAAGCCGCTGTGCTGGAGTACCTGTCCCGTTACCCCGAATTTTTCCAGCGCCATGTCACCGTGCTGGACCGGATCCGTATTCCCCATGAACGTAAGGGCTCCGTCTCGCTGGTAGAGCGCCAGCTGGATCGTCAGCGCGAGCGGATTGAGCAGTTGGAGCTGGAGCTCACCGAGCTGATGGGCATTGCCAGCGAGAACGAGCGGATCTTCCGGGTTTATGCCGATCTCTATGGCGAGCTATACGGTTGCCAGACCCTGTTTGAGGTGAGTGCCGTGATGGGCAAGGCCTTTGTCCAGCGGTTGCGGTTGACCGGCCTGCGGCTCTGGCTCAATCCCAAGCTCTTTGCCCTGAGCGGTCCCGAACAGCGCTTTCTGGCGCAGGGCAAGCAGCTCGAATCCCTGCTGGGTCAGCGTCTTCCTGGGCAGGATTACTACTTTGGCCGCCTGAGCCAGAGCGAGAAGCAGGCGCTGTTTGGCCACGATGTACTGGTCAACTCGGTCGCCCTGATGCGGCTCGGCGATCTTGGGGTGCTGGCCTTCGCTAGCTCGGATCCTAGCCACTTCAGCCCGCACAACGACACCCTGCTGCTGGGCCAGTTGGGTCGCTTGCTGCAGTTGCGTCTGCCCGAGTTGACCCGTGGCTAGGGAATCGGCCAATACACCGCCAGCCTCTGAGCCGCTGCCGTCAGCACTGGCGGATGAGCTGGCGGCCTTTATCGAATACCTGAGGGTCGAGCGCCAGCTAAGCCCCCACACCCGTACCAACTATCAGGGGCATCTCGACGCCATGACCGCCGAGCTGGTGCGACTGGGTCTTTGCGACTGGGGCCAGCTCGATGCGAGTCAGGTGCGCACTCTGGTGACCCGGATGCACAAAGGGGGGTTGGCGCCCCGATCGCTGGCCACCAAGGTCTCTGCGCTGCGCAGCTTTTGCGACTGGCAGGTGCGGCAGGGGCGGCTGACTGCCAATCCGGCTCGTGGCATCGTCACCCCCAAGCAGGGGCGGCCGCTGCCGAAAAACCTCGATGTGGATGAGATGTACCAGCTGCTCAACATCACCGATGAGCAGGATCCACTGGCGGTGCGGGATCGCGCCATCATGGAGCTGATGTACTCGTCAGGGCTACGTCTCGCCGAGCTGGTGGGGGTCAATCTGGTGGATCTGAAGCTCGACGACCGTCAGCTCAAGGTGACCGGCAAAGGCTCGCGGGAGCGGGTGCTGCCCATCGGCCGGATGGCGGTCGAGTGGTTGCAGAAGTGGCTCAAGGTGCGCCCGCTGCTGGCCGGGGATGAGAGCGAAGCGCTGTTTCTCTCCAGTCGCAAGCAGCGGCTGTCGGCCCGTTCTGTGCAGGCCCGCCTCGATGGCTGGGGCAACAAGCAGGCACTGAACGCCCACGTCCATCCCCACAAGCTGCGTCACAGCTTTGCCACCCATATGCTGGAGTCCTCCGGCGATCTGCGGGCGGTGCAGGAGCTGCTGGGACACGCGGATCTTTCTACCACTCAGATCTATACCCATCTCGACTTCCAGCATCTGGCCAAGGTCTATGACAGCGCCCACCCAAGGGCCAAGCGTGACCCGGATGCGCAGGAAGATGAATAACGGGCTCTGAGCCCCCGTTGCAGAGGAGATCCCATGCACTTCTATCGCCGCTGGCAGCCGGTTGCTGCCATCTCGTTTGATCTCGATGACACCCTCTATGACAACGGCCCCGCCATCGTGCATGCCGAGCAGTGGATGCTGAGCCATCTGCGCAGCGAATACCTGGCCACCGCCATGCTCGACAAACCGCGCTGGCTGGCGCTCAAGCGTAGCGTGTTGAAAGATATGCCCGAGCTGCACCACGATGTCAGTCTGGCGCGCCAGCAGACCATCCGCGCCGCCATGGTCGCGGGGGGCATGGCTGACCAGCAGGCCAGCCGCGAGGCGGAGCAGGTATTTGCCGCGTTTCTGGCAGAGCGCTCGAAGATCGAGGTGAGTGAGTCAACCCATCAGCTGCTGGCCAACCTGGCCGAACGCTACCCGCTGGTGGTGATCACCAACGGCAATCTGGATCTGGCGCAGGCAGGGCTGGATCGCTACTTCACGCTGATCTGCAAGGCGGGCGCTGGCACCAGAATGAAACCGGCGGCGGATATGTTTGAGCAGACCCGAAGCGCCCTCAAACTGCCACCTGAGCAGATCCTCCATGTGGGGGACCATCCCGAGACCGATGTGCTGGGGGCCCGCTTGCATGGCTTTCGTGCCGCCTGGCTCAATGAGCGGCAGCAGCCGTGGCATTCATTGCAACTGCTGCCAGATGTCGAGATCAATGGGCTGGAGGAGTTGGCCGGGCTGCTGCTTTGAGGGTGGTTACGAGCTTGGCAGCTTGCTGTATTGATCTGGTGACCCATAATTATGAGCAGTTTGCTCCGGCAAACAGATTGGAATACTCATAACATGGATGGACATGACTATGCCTACGATCGACTCCTTGCTGGCGGAACCCAAGCTGCTGCCCCAGATCCCGGAAGTGATGCGCGACTTGATTCAGACTTTCAACGAAAAAGACCCTGATCTGCTTAAGGTCAGTAAATTGATTAACAAGGATCCGGTCATCTCTGCCAAGTTGTTGCGCTTGGCCAACTCGGCCAAATTTGGCAGCAGTCGTCAGGTCGCTACCGTCAATGAGGCGGCGGTGCGGCTGGGGTTGGCGATGGTGCGTAACATGGTGCTGGCTTGCGGGCTCACCGAATCAGTCAAAGCGGTGCCCGGCATCAATCTCCAGCACTTCTGGGGTTGTGTTTTCAACGTAGCGGAGCTGGCCCGTCGTCTGGCGGTCAAGAAAGGGATGAAGGGGGAGGAGGTCTTTACCTGCGCATTGCTGCACGATCTTGGTCGTCTCATCATGCATGTGGGACTGCCAGAAAATACGGTGAATCACATTCACGATCTGGAGCAGCATAAAGGGCGAGCCAAGGCGGAGGAGCTGGTGATTGGCTTCAATTATGCTCAGGTCGGGGCGGCGATGGCCAGATACTGGAAGTTTCCAGACACCATCAGCAATGCGGTGGAGTATCACTACAACCCCATGAAGGCCAAAGAGTTTTCCTCTGAGGCGGGGCTTATCCATCTGGCCATCGTGTTGGCAGCCCAGTCCGATGTGGGGGAAGAGGCTCCCCCCGAGTGGCCTCAGAGCGTGGCGGAACAACTGGGGCTGACATGGGCCGATTGTGCTGCCCAGTTCAGCGCGCTGCGGGAGCAGGGCAACGGCTATGCGGGGTTATTGGCAGCCTGAGGCGATTCATTTGATGTTACCAGGGGCCTATATGGCCCCTTTTTCATGACGGAAGAATCTGCAGGCTTGCCAGCCCGGGAGTGACGGGGCACTCTTTGCCCTTCACTTTCCGTTTGAGAGCCCTTGCCATGATTGCCTCCTCCCGCCTGATCCTGCGCGAAATGATCGCCACCGATGCCCCTTTCATTCTTGAACTGCTCAATGACGGTGACTTTTATCGCTACATCGGCGATCGGGGTATTCGCACGCTGGAGCAGGCGCAGGAGTATATCCAGCAGGGGCCGGCGGTGAGCTATGCCCGCTACGGCCATGGCCTCTATCTGGTGGAACGGAAGGAGGATGGTGCCAGCCTCGGCATTTGCGGTCTGATCAAGCGCGACACCTTGGAGCAGGTCGATATCGGTTACGCCTTCCTGCCGCAATATCGTGGTCAGGGTTATGCCATTGAAGCGGCGCAGGCTGCCCTTGCCGATGGCAAAAGCCGGTTGGGGATTGAGCAAGTAGTCGCCATCGTCACCCCGGGCAACGAACGATCCATCGGCCTGTTGGCCAAGCTGGGGCTGGTGCGCAGCCGTCTGGTCAAGTTGAGCGAAGATGCTGATGGATGCCTGCTGCTGGAGCAGTGATCGGCAAGTCAGAGAATGGGAAAACGACTAGTGAAGTGCTGCTCAGGTTGAACGAGAAGCAAGAGAGTGGGTCTGGATAAAGGGCGAGAGAGGGAGAAGCAAAGAGGCCGCCGTGAGTTGCGGCCTGTCTGCATCGGGCGCTGCCGGAGGGCAGGCAGGATCAGTTGAGGTCTTCGATGGAGAACTCGCCAGCGATACCATCACAGGAGATGGCGAAACCGCCGCTGAAGCGGGTGCTGAACTGGATCAGGAACGCATCGGAATCCTGCTCTTGCGGGGGCAGGTTGATGGGTTTGCTACGACGCAGGGGCTTGTGTGTATGTATGGCTTTCATCATGGTATTTCTCTATATAAATTAAGTGTTTGCTCCTTGTATTGGCAAATGTCAGGTTAATGGACGCGGTTGACTTGGGGATCAACAAGCGCGCAGGAATACCCAGCCCGGTCAGGGGCGTCTGCACTTTCAAGGAATGCGCCAAAGAGTATGCGGATGCATAGTTCAATGTAGTGGGCAGATCGGGTCTGCACCGTGAGAGCCGGGCAACGCAGGCAGACAGCCTGACGGTTCTCAAGGCGAGTAAATCAGAGGGAGGTTATGTGTGTACTGGCAGGATTCATCTAACGTTGAAGCATTGCGAACATAATCAGGGCTGATTAACTAGCCGGGGCGCATTCTCTCCTCGAAATGAATAAAAAGCAAACAATAATTTGGCAATACTCGCTAAAAGTCATTTTTTCTGTGTGTTAAACCACCAGCTGACAGTAACAAAGAGGGCTCCCGATGGGAGCCCTCTTTAGTATTCTGCAAGCAAGTTCCGGGGTGATTCAGTAGTCGCCACAGGCCTTCTTGGCGGCAGTGATCATAGGTGTAATGGTCATGCCCTGCACCACGATGGAGAACATCACCACCGAGTAGGTCATTACCAGGATCACCTGACGCAGGTCGACGCCATGCTCCGGGATCATCATGACGCCGGAAGGCAGCGCCAAAGCCATCGCCATGGCCAGACCGCCACGCAGGCCACCCCAGGTGAGGATCCGTACCGAGAAGGTGTTGTAGCTGCGGAATCTGCGGAAGGCCATATAAGGCAGCGACACGCTGATGAAGCGGGCTGCCAGGCAGAGCGGCACCGCGATGACCAGCAGTACCCAGTCATGCCAGGAGAGCTCCAGCAGTACCAGCGCCAGACCGATCAGCAGGAACAGCAGGGCGTTGAGGAACTGATCCATCAACTCCCAGAAGTGGTCCAGGTGATGACGGCTCTGTTCGGAGAAGCCGGAGTGGCGGGTCCAGTTGCCGATCATGATGCCGGTGACCACCATGGCCAGCGCGCCGGAGACGCCGATCATGTTGGCGAAGGCAAAACCGGCGGTCGGGATGCAGAGGGTCAGCAGCAGCTCCAGGGAACCATCGTCGGTGGCGCTGATCATCACGTGGGCGATCAGGCCCAGCACGGCGCCAAACAGAATGCCGCCGAGGGCTTCATGCAGGAACAGACCGGCCACGCTGCCGAAGGTGGGCTCGACACCGCCAAAGGCCACGGCAAACACGGTGGCGAAGATGACGAGGCCGACACCGTCGTTGAACAGGGATTCCCCTTCGATCTGGATGGCGATCTGGGGTGGTGCTTGCATCTTCTTGACGATGGCCAGCACCGCAATCGGGTCAGTGGGGGAGATGAGTGCCCCGAACAGCATGCAGTAGACCAGCGGCAGCTCCCAACCCAGCAGCTTGGCGATAAACCAGAAGCCGTAGCCAATCATGAAGGTGGAGAGCAGGGTCGCCACGATGGAGAGAATGGTGATCTCCCACTTCTGGCTACGCAGCGCCTTGAGGTTGATGCCAAGGCCACCGGCAAACAGCAGGAAGCCCAGAATCCCTTTAAGCAGGAAGTTCTGGAAGTCGATGCTCTGCATGGTTTTGACAGCAAGAGGTTCCAGATTGAACCAGCCCAGTTTACCAAACAGCACCAGCAACGCGGAGATCACCATGGAACCGGCGGTGATGGCGATGGTGGTCTGGATCTTCACAACATACTGGTTGGCAAAGGCGATAAAAATCGCCAACGCTGCCAGAAAACAGAGTGTGTAGTAGACGCTCATAGTTATTTTTTTCTCATTAGTAGACAGCAAGCACGTATCCCCATGCGGGACGGGCATAGGGTACTCTCGGGCCCTATGTTACTCATTACCTATAAATGAGTATATCTTGGTGTGTTTGGACTGATAGACGGCTAGATTTCCATTTTTTTTGTTTGCTGTTAGGATGCTTGTTACGCAGTTGCATGGATGTAGAGGAGCGAGTCGTGGCGAACAGGAAGCCGAGCATAAAATCGGACATCACAAAGAAACTGGAATTCTGTCTCAAGGAACGGATCCTGATCATCGACGGTGCCATGGGCACCATGATCCAGGGCTACAAGCTGGGGGAGGCGGATTATCGCGGTGAGCGGTTTGCCGACTGGCATACCGACATCAAGGGCAACAACGATCTGCTGGTGCTGACCCGCCCTGCGGTGATCCGCGAGATCCACGATCAGTATTGCGCCGCCGGGGCCGATATCCTCGAGACCAACACCTTCAACGCCACTCGCATCGCCATGGCCGATTACGAGATGGAGGAGTTTTCGGCCGAGATCAACCGTGAAGCCGCCCGGCTGGCCCGCGCAGTGGCAGATGAGTGGACGGCAAAAGATCCCGCCAGGCCGCGTTTCGTCGCCGGGGTGTTGGGCCCCACCAACCGCACCTGCTCCATCTCGCCGGACGTCAACGATCCCGGCAAACGCAACGTCACCTATGACCAGCTGGTAGCGGCCTACACCGAATCGACCCACGCCCTGATCGAGGGCGGCGCCGACATCATTCTGATCGAGACCATTTTCGATACCCTCAACGCCAAGGCGGCCGCCTTCGCGGTGGAAGGGGTGTTCGAGGAGCTGGGCTACAGCCTGCCGGTGATGATCTCCGGCACCATTACCGACGCCTCCGGTCGCACCCTCTCCGGCCAGACCACCGAAGCCTTTTATCATTCTCTGCGCCACGTCAAACCAGTCTCGTTTGGCCTCAACTGCGCGCTCGGTCCTGACGAGCTGCGTCAGTATGTGGAGGAGCTGTCGCGGATCAGCGAAAGCCATGTCAGCGCCCACCCCAACGCCGGTCTGCCCAACGCCTTTGGCGAGTACGACCTCGATGCCGTCGAGATGGCGGCCCATATCCGCGAGTGGGCCCAAAGCGGCTTTCTCAACATGGTGGGCGGTTGCTGCGGCACCACCCCGACCCATATTCGCGCCATGGCCGATGCCGTGGCGGGTATCAAGCCGCGCGTTCTGCCCGAGCTGCCGGTGGCCTGCCGGTTGTCGGGCTTGGAGCCGCTGATCATTACCCCCGAATCCATGTTCGTGAACGTCGGGGAGCGTACCAACGTTACCGGTTCGGCCAAGTTCAAGCGGCTGATCAAGGAGGGGCTCTACGACGAGGCGCTGGATGTTGCCAAGCAGCAGGTTGAGAGCGGCGCCCAGATCATCGACATCAACATGGATGAGGGGATGCTGGACGCCGAAGCAGCCATGGTGCGCTTCTTGAACCTCATCGCCGGTGAGCCGGATATCGCCCGGGTGCCGGTGATGATCGACTCCTCCAAATGGGAGGTGCTGGAAGCGGGCCTCAAGTGCGTGCAGGGCAAGCCGGTGGTCAACTCCATCTCCATGAAGGAGGGGGAGGAGAAGTTCATCCAGCAGGCCAAACTGCTGCGCCGCTATGGCGCTGCCGTGATCGTGATGGCGTTTGATGAGGTAGGGCAGGCGGATACCCGCGCCCGCAAGTTCGAGATCTGCCAGCGCGCCTACCGCATTCTGGTGGATCAGGTCGGTTTCCCGCCGGAAGATATCATCTTCGATCCCAACATCTTCGCGGTCGCCACTGGCATCGATGAGCACAACAACTACGCGGTGGATTTCATCGAGGCGGTGAAGGACATCAAGACCCATCTGCCTCACGCCATGATCTCCGGCGGCGTCTCCAACGTCTCCTTCTCGTTTCGTGGCAACGAGCCAGTGCGCGAAGCGATCCACGCGGTGTTCCTCTATCACGCCATCCAGAACGGCATGGACATGGGGATCGTCAACGCCGGTCAGCTCGCCATCTATGAAGACATTCCGAAGGATCTGAAGGCGAAGGTCGAGGCGGTGGTACTCAACCTGAGTGACAGCGCCACCGAGGATCTGCTGGCCATCGCCGAGACCTATCGTGGTGCTGGCGCTCAGGCGGAGGATCCGCGGGATCAGGAGTGGCGCAGCTGGCCGGTGGGCAAACGGCTGGAGCATGCGCTGGTCAAGGGGATCACTGACTTCATCGAAGAGGATACCGAACAGGCGCGGGCCGAGGCTGACAAGCCACTGCACGTCATCGAAGGGCCGCTGATGGATGGCATGAACGTGGTCGGTGATCTGTTTGGCGCGGGCAAGATGTTCCTGCCGCAGGTGGTCAAATCGGCGCGGGTAATGAAGCGGGCAGTCGCTTATCTGCAGCCCTATATCGAAGCTGAAAAACAGGGCAGTTACAGCAACGGCAAGATAGTGCTCGCCACCGTCAAAGGGGATGTGCACGACATCGGCAAGAACATCGTCGGGGTGGTGCTGCAGTGCAACAACTACGAAATCGTCGATTTGGGCGTCATGGTCTCCTGCGAGACCATCCTCAAGACGGCGCGGGAAGTGGGGGCGGATATCATAGGTCTGTCGGGCCTGATCACCCCGTCGCTGGATGAGATGGTGCACGTGGCCAAGGAGATGGAGCGTCAGGGCTTCAAGCTGCCGCTGTTGATCGGCGGTGCTACCACCTCCAAGGCCCACACAGCGGTCAAGATCGAGCAAAACTACAGCGAACCCGTGGTCTATGTCTCCAACGCCTCTCGTGCGGTGGGGGTGGCCCAAAGCCTGCTCAACCCCGAGCTCAAGCCCGCCTTTGTCGCCCGTATCGACAAGGAGTACGAGATTGCCCGCGAGCAACATGCCCGCAAGCAACCCAGAGCCAGGCCAGTCAGCCTGGCTCATGCCCGTGCCAACCGGCAGCAGCTGGACTGGGTCGGTTACCAGCCGCCCAAGCCTCGCGAGCCTGGGGTGCAAAAGTTCGAGAACGTGCCCATTTCGGTGCTGCGCCCCTACATCGACTGGACCCCGTTCTTCCTGAGCTGGGAGCTGGCGGGCAAGTATCCGCGCATCCTCGAGGACGAGATTATCGGCGAGGAGGCAACCAAGCTGTTTGCCGATGCCAACGCCATGCTCGACCAGCTGGAGCAGGATGGGAGCGTGCGCTGCGCCGGTATTATCGGTCTGTTCCCGGCCAACACAGTGGGGGACAGCATAGAGGTCTACAGCGACGAGTCGCGCAGTGAAGTGAAGAAAGTGCTGCACCACCTGCGCCAGCAGAGCGAGAAGCAGGGCTTCCCCAACTACTGTCTGGCGGACTATGTGGCGCCGAAAGAGAGCGGCAAGCCGGACTGGATCGGTGCCTTCGCGGTGACCGGCGGTATCGGTGAAGAGGCCATCGCCAATGCCTACAAGGCGGATCACGATGACTACAACGCCATCCTGATCCAGGCGGTGTGTGATCGCTTGGCAGAGGCCTTTGCCGAGTACCTGCACCAGCAGGTGCGCAAAGTGCATTGGGGTTATGTCCCCGATGAAGCGCTCTCTAACGAAGAGCTGATCCGCGAGAACTATCAGGGCATTCGTCCGGCCCCCGGTTATCCGGCCTGCCCGGAGCACACCGAGAAGGGCAGCATCTGGGAGTTGCTGGAGGTGGAGCAGGCCATTGGCATGACACTCACCGAGTCCTACGCCATGTGGCCGGGGGCGGCGGTGTCGGGCTGGTACTTCTCTCATCCCGAGAGCAAATACTTCGCGGTGGCGCAGATCCAGCAGGATCAGGTTGAGGATTACGCTGCCCGCAAGGGGATGACACTCGCAGAAGCAGAACGCTGGTTGGGGCCTAATCTGAGCTGAATCGCGATTCTCGACGTGTCACAGGTTGATCTTTGACAACAAACGGCGGCATCCTTGCACTGGTTTGATGAGCCGCATGGAGCCGCCGTTTGCCGTGTTGGTAACTCTCATTTGGCAGCGCGCTGTTTCGTGTGGTTTGTCTTGTTGTCAGGAGAAACAATTGGCGTTGTCTTGGCGCTGTGGCACCTTATACTCTCCCGCCCCAACCTGCCCAGGCGTTGCCTTCTAGCGGAATTTTCATGAAGATTGCCATTTTATCCCGTGAGCCGAAAAACTATTCCACCCGCCGTCTGGTCGAGGTGGCGCAGGCGCGTGGCCATCAGGTCGAGGTGCTCGACACCCTGCGCTGCTATATGAATATTGCTTCCCACAACCCTTCGATCCATTACGAGGGCGGGGAGCTGGAAAGTTATGATGCGGTGATCCCCCGTATCGGGGCCAGCATCACTTTTTATGGCACCGCCGTACTGCGCCAGTTCGAGATGATGAACACCATGGCCCTCAACAGCTCGGTGGCCATCAGTCGCTCCCGCGACAAGCTGCGTGCCATGCAGCTGCTCTCCCGCCATGGTATCGGCCTGCCCATCACCGGCTATGCCCACAGCACCCACGATGTGCCCGACCTCATCACCATGGTGGGCGGGGCGCCGCTGGTGGTGAAGCTGCTGGAGGGAACCCAGGGGATCGGTGTGGTGCTCTGCGAGACCCAGAAGGCCGCCGAGAGCGTGATCGAGGCCTTTATCCAGACCAATAACAACATTCTGGTGCAGGAGTATATTCGCGAGGCCAATGGCGCCGACATCCGCTGTCTGGTGGTCAACGGCAAGGTGGTTGCTGCCATGCGCCGTCAGGCCCAGCCGGGGGAGTTTCGCTCCAACCTGCACCGTGGCGGCACCGCCGAGGCGATCAAGATCACCCCGGAAGAGCGCGCCACCGCCGTGCAGGCCGCCAAGATCATGGGGCTGGATGTGGCAGGGGTGGATATTCTGCGCAGTGCCCGCGGCCCGTTGGTACTGGAGGTGAACTCCTCCCCCGGCCTGCAAGGGGTGGAAGCTGCCTCCGGCAAGGATGTGGCTGGCAAGATCATCGAGTTCCTCGAACTCAAGGCGAGCCGCAAGAACAAACCGGCGGAGTGAGCCTCGGGCTTGCATCCGTCAGATAAAAACAGGGCGCCCTCGGGCGCCTTGTTGCTATCTGGCTGGTTGGCTCGCGGTAACACAGCGCCCTCACCCTAACCCTCTCCCAAAGGGAGAGGGAACTGTTCGGCGGTGATCATCGCCAGCCGGGCGCTGAAAATTCCGTCCTCCAGCCGTGTCTCTATCTGCCAGCCCAGCTTCTCGCAGATGCGCTGGATGATGGTAAGGCCGCAGCCGTAGCCGAGGATCTGATCCGGCGCCGCCGCCGTCGGGTTGCTGATGGTGAGCACCGGGCCACACAGCTCGATCTCGATATGTCCGTCGGCATAGCTCAAGGCATTTTTCAGCAGGTTGCCGAGCGCGATGGCGAGCAGCGAGAGGGGGGCGTTTACTTCGCTGCTCTCGTCCAGGGTGAGACGGATATCGAGCGCCTCCCGCTGCAGCAGCGGGGCGAGGCGGGCCAGCTCCTGACGGATCAGCGGGGTGACCTGTTGCAGCGGTCGCTCCACCGCCTCCTTGCGGCCCAGCAGCAGGAAGGTCTCGGTGAGCAGCGCCATCTCGTCGGCGGCGACACGGATGCGGTTGGTGGCGCGGGCGGCTGGCGCGGGCAGATCCGTCACCTTGCCGAGCAGGGCGGCCGAGCCCTGGATCACCATGTTGGGGGTGCGCAGCTCGTGGCTGGCGAAGCGGCTGAACTCCTGTTCGCGGGCGAACACCGCGCTCACCTCCTGCTTGCCGGCCAGCAGCGCCAGCTCGATATCCCGCAGCTCCTGCCAGGGGGCGTCGGGCTCGAAGTCCGCCTGATCCGGGGTGAGGTGGGCGACCCTGTGTTGCAGCCGTTGCAGCGGCCCGGTGATATGGCGCACCAGCCAGATGCCGAAGCCCAGCGAACTGAGCAGCAGCGCCAGCCCGATCAGCCGGGTCGCCAGATGCAGCTTGTCTTCATAAGGGTCGAGGTAGTCATCGGCGTCATCGTTGAACACCAGATAGAGCAGTCCCTCGCCGGAAGGGTGACGGGCCACCAGAAAGTGTTTGTCCTCCTTGCCCAGCTGATGCTCGAAAAAGCCCGGGATCTGGTACGGTTTCAGCCACTTCGGCAGGCGACCCGCCTCGGTCCAGTAGCTGGAGAACTGTCTGGGGCTCGGGGCCGCCGCCGCCGGGCCGAGCCGCAGCCAGTCATCGCTGTAGCGGGTCACTTCCGCCTCCAGCCAGTGGCGCAGGCTCAGCTCCTCCATCTTGTCTTCGGCCACCAGCATCAGGCCGGAGAGCAGGATCAGCAGCACCACCCCGGCGCCGCCGAGCGCCATGATCAGGCGGCGACGCAGGCTCGGCAGACTCATGCGCTCACCAGTCGGTAGCCCTGACCGTGCAGGGTCTCGAGCATGGGAGTGGGGAAGGGCTTGTCCAGCGCGTTGCGCAGGGCGTAGATGTGGCTGCGCAGGGCATCGGAGTCGGGCTCCTCATCCCCCCAGACGGTGTCGAGTACCTCCTGACGGCTGACGATGGCGGGAGCGCGGCGGGCCAGCAGCGCGAGGATCTGGAACGGGATCTTGCCGAGCTTGAGGGGCTCACCGGCGCGGGTGGCGCGACCGCTGGCGACATCGACCGTCAGATCGCCAACGCTGATGGCCCCCACATCGCCGCGCGGGCCGCGCAGACTGAGGGCTTGCAGCCGCACCTCCAGCTCCTCCATAGCGAACGGCTTGACCAGATAGTCATCCCCTCCCGCCTTGAAGCCTGCCAGCTTGTCTTCCAGGCTGTCGCGGGCGGTGAGAAACAGTACTGGGGTCGGGATCCCCTGCTCCCGCAGGCGGGCCACAGTGCTGAGGCCATCGAGGCGCGGCATCATGACGTCCATGATGATGACGTCGAAACGCTGTTCCTCCAGCAGTTGCAGCGCCGCCTGACCGTGATAGGCACAATCGAGGCGGTGACCGGCCAGCTCCAGATAATCCATGATGGTTTCCGCCACCTGAGGATTGTCTTCCACTACCAAAATCTTCATGCTTTGCTCTCCTGGTTGGCGAGCGCTTCACGCTCTTTTCACACCGGATACGGCATCCTGTTTGCCAGTGTAACCCCGAGGATCCCTGATGAAGAAGTCTCTCTGCGCTCTCCTGTTGCTGATTTTGTTGCCACTTGGCACCGCACAGGCGACCGAATTCAAGCTGACCGGCCGCACCACCTGGCAGCTTGGCCAGCTGATGGTCAACGGCATGCCGTTCGTGATCGACGACCAGACCCGCTTCAAGGATTGGCTCAACGAGGATGATCTCGGTGGCACCTGGGTCGAGATGAAGGGGGTGGTGGAAAATGGCGTGCGCTATGTGCGCAAGGTCGAGGCGCTCGACGAAGATGACAAGGGCGAGATGGATCTGGAAGGGCCGGTCGAACGTGGGCGGATCTGGGGCTACACCACCTCGGACAATAGTCTGGCCCCGTTTGAAGGGCGCTGGCTCGAGCTGGAGTGCAAGTTTGACGGCATGCGCCTGAGCCGCTGCCGCGAGGATGACTGATCCGATCTGCCCTGACGAATTCGCAATGACACCGAATGAAGCCCATGCTTGTCCAGCATGGGCTTTTTTGTTCAGGGACGAACCAGGATGGAACAAGCGAGAAAATGGT
The DNA here is from genome assembly GCF_000820145.1 of Aeromonas sobria. Taxonomy (GTDB): domain Bacteria; phylum Pseudomonadota; class Gammaproteobacteria; order Enterobacterales; family Aeromonadaceae; genus Aeromonas; species Aeromonas sobria. Next base: position 76,291 of record NZ_CDBW01000048.1, read on the forward strand.
GTGCATGGATGCTGGGAGTGCCGCTCTGGGCGGCGCAGGCGGGAGCCGACGAATTGTGGCTGGTGGAGCTGGAGCACAGCGATGGCATCCGCCTGCAATTTCAGGGGGCCGAGGTGGAGCAGGGCAGTGCTGCCGTCTGGCGGCAGGGAGTGGTTTGGGATCAGCCGCTTAAACCGGGCGACCGCCTCGCCCTGCTGGTGGCCGACGGGGTTGCTACTAGGATCGAGCTGCTGGCTGCCAGATCGCCACTGGCCAATCAGCCCTGGCAGCGGGCGCAAGATCGCCTGCAATCCTTCGATGATCGGCAACTCACGCTGGCAACCTTGGGCACAGTGCCACTCAATGCTGAGGTGCGCTGGGTTAACGGTTCGGCCGCCGATCTGCATGTCGGGAGCGAGCTGGTGTTGATCCGTTCTGCGGATGGAATATTGCAGGGAATTGAAGTTATCAATCCGGAAGAGTAATTCAGTATCTCCTTATTTAATAAAGGCTCACCATGTTATTGCAGGCATTAAATAATTTCTGCAATAACATTTATAATCTATTCATCAGTAAAGTCATCACTCTAATTATTTTCCTCGCTCACCATTATTTTGTTTGTCATTGATGAGTTTTGGTGTTTTATTTTATTTTGTGTCAGGTTTTTTCGGAGTTCATCCCTGTCAAATGAAAAAGGATATTTCTACACAATAACAATTATCGTATGTCTGAAAGAGGGATAAATGATGAATAGAATAATTACCGCTAATCTGGCGTTTTTGGCATCTTCATTGATGCTCGCTCAGGTGCAGGCGGCTGAACCCGTCTACCCTGATCAGGTCAAGTGGGCCGGTCTGGGGACGGGGGTATGTGCCAGTGGTTACCGCCCCCTGACCCGCGATGAAGCCATGAGTATCAAGGGTAATCTGGTCAGCCGCATGGGGCAGTGGCAGATCACCGGGTTGGCCAATCGCTGGGTGATCATGGGGCCGGGATATAATGGCGAGATCAAGCAGGGCACCGCCGGAGAAACCTGGTGCTACCCCAATTCACCGGTTGCCGGAGAAATACCAACACTCTCTGACTGGAATATTCCGGCGGGGGATGAAGTCGATGTGCAATGGCGGCTGGTTCATGATAATGATTATTTCATCAAGCCGGTCAGTTATCTCGCTAATTATTTGGGCTACGCCTGGGTGGGGGGGAATCATAGTTCCTATGTTGGGGAAGATATGGATGTCACCCGGCTCGGTGATGGTTGGCTGATAAAAGGAAATAATGACGGCGGCTGTTCGGGATATCGTTGTGGGGAAAAGAGCTCCATCAAGGTAAGCAACTTCTCATATACCCTGGAGTCCGACAGCTTTAGCCACGGCCAGGTGACAGAGAGTGACAAGCAGCTGATCAAGACCATTAACGCTAATGCGACCAACTACACCGACCTGCCCCAGCAGGTGGTGGTGACCCTGAAGTACGACAAGGCCACCAACTGGTCGAAGACCGACACCTACAGCCTGAGCGAGAAGGTGACTACCAAGAACAAGTTTCAGTGGCCGCTGGTGGGTGAAACCGAACTCGCCATCGAGATCGCTGCGAGCCAGAGCTGGGCCTCCCAGAAAGGGGGATCAACCACCGAGACCGTCTCGGTTGAAGCGCGCCCCACTGTGCCGCCTCACTCCAGCCTGCCGGTACGGGTTGCGCTCTACAAGTCCAACATCTCCTACCCCTACGAGTTCAAGGCCGAGGTTAATTATGACCTGACCATGAAGGGCTTCCTGCGCTGGGGCGGCAATGCCTGGTATACCCATCCGGAGAATCGCCCCACCTGGGAGCACACCTTTGCAGTAGGGCCCTTCCGCGACAAGGCGAGCAGCATCCGCTACCAGTGGGACAAGCGTTATATCCCGGGTGAAGTGAAGTGGTGGGACTGGAACTGGGCCATCAGCCAATACGGCCTGTCGACCATGCAAAACAACCTGGGACGAGTGCTGCGTCCGACCCGCTCCAGCGTTACCGGCGACTTCTACGCCGAGAGCCAGTTTGCTGGCGATATCGAAATCGGTCAGCCACAGACCCGCTCCGCGAAGGCTTTGCTGAGTAGCGATTCTGCCGACGAGGTGGCGCTCACCGGTGTGGAGCTGGACAAAGAGACCCTTGCCAATGAAGGCTTTGGCGACGTCAGTCTGACCATAGCTCCGGTGCGATAGTCTCCTTCGCAGGCCCCTTTCATGGGGGCCTGTTTCTGTTCTGCGCAAGAGGTTGCTCTTGCCCTGTACCCCCCGATTTCTTCTCTCTTTGTCCTCTTATCCCTGAATGATCACAGCGTGAACCTATGGCTTGCCAAGGTGCCGCTAACGCAGGTTTGACCTCTACCCGAGGTAGTCCCGTGAGCGAGGCATTGTTCACTCATCTGTTGAAAATGGTTCACTCATTCGTTGAAAGAGGGGTGTTGGCCAGATTGTTAACGGCTTGTGCTTTACATTTTCCCCCTTATACTGGCGCCATCTTGTCGGAGTGCTGACCGTCGAACGACGCAAAGCTGAGACCGTTAATTCGGGATCCGTGGAACCTGATCAGGTTAAAACCTGCGAAGGGAAACAAGGGTAACTTGCGGGTTACCGCGCCGGGGGCGTCACGCTACAGAGAGCAGAGCCCCCGCTCATCGAAGGGATCACCCGAGATGGGTCAGGGCGCACAGGAGGGAGTCTGTCCCATCCGGTTGTCCAGCACGTGGGGCGCCTTGCCCACCGCGCGCAGAGAGCGGGAAGTGGCAGCACAGCAGAGCGGAGTTCCATCCCGCGCGCACTCCCTCCTGAGATAAACACCCTGCCGCAAGTTCATCTTCTCCTCGAACTCCAGACAAGCAAACACCCATAACTTCAACCAGTTAATGTGAGTTTTGCTATGTCTACTTCTGTATCTGATACCACCAAATCCAGCCGCCGCGAGCAGCGCTCCAGCGCCCAGGCCTTTATCGACAGCCTCAAGGGGATGGCTCACCCCAACTCCCGCCGCATCTTTATCGAAGGCTCCCGCCCCGATATTCGTGTCCCGCTGCGGGAGATCCAGCTGGCCGACACCTTCGTCGGCGGCCCTGTCAGTGGCGATAAGGACGCTCCCCAGTTCGAGCCCAACGAACCGATCCCGGTCTATGACACTTCTGGCCGTTACGGGGAGGAGGGGGTCGCCATCGATGTGCGCCGCGGCCTGCCACGCTTGCGGGAGAACTGGGTGCTGGAGCGGGATGATACTGACGCCCTGCCGGGTCTCAGCTCCACCTTCACTCAGGAGCGTCTGGCCGACGAGGGGCTGGATCACCTGCGCTTCGATCACTTGAACTCTTTGCAACATAAGCCGCGCCGCGCCAAGCCGGGTCGCCGGGTCACCCAGCTGCACTACGCTCGTGCCGGGATCGTCACTCCCGAGATGGAATTTATCGCCATTCGCGAGAACATGGGGCGCGAGCGGGTGCGCTCCGAGCTCTTGCGCACCCAGCATCCGGGCCGCGATTTCGGTGCCCGCCTGCCCCAGAACATCACCCCCGAATTTGTGCGCGATGAGGTGGCCGCCGGTCGCGCCATCATCCCCAGCAACATCAACCACCCGGAAGCGGAGCCGATGATCATCGGCCGCAACTTCCTGGTGAAGATCAACGCCAACATCGGCAACTCGGCGGTCACCTCCAGCATCGAGGAGGAGGTGGAGAAGCTGGTCTGGTCCACCCGCTGGGGCGCCGACACCGTGATGGATCTCTCCACCGGCCGCTACATCCACGAGACCCGCGAATGGATCCTGCGCAACAGCCCGGTGCCCATCGGTACAGTGCCCATCTATCAGGCGCTGGAGAAGACCAACGGCATTGCCGAAGACCTCACCTGGGCGCTGTTCCGCGACACTCTGCTCGAACAAGCCGAGCAGGGGGTGGACTACTTCACCATCCACGCCGGCGTCCTGCTTCGCTTCGTACCGATGACCGCCAAGCGCCTCACCGGCATCGTGTCGCGCGGCGGCAGCATCATGGCCAAGTGGTGCCTCTCCCACCACAAGGAGAACTTCCTCTACCAGCACTTCCGCGACATCTGCGAGATCTGCGCCGCCTATGACGTGGCCCTGTCGCTGGGCGACGGTCTGCGTCCTGGCTCCGTCTATGACGCCAACGACGAGGCCCAGTTCGCCGAGCTGCGCACCCTGGGCGAGCTGACCAAAATCGCCTGGGAGTACGACGTGCAGGTGATGATCGAGGGGCCGGGTCACGTGCCTATGCACATGATCGAGCGCAACATGACCGAGCAGCTGGAGCACTGCCACGAGGCGCCTTTCTATACGCTGGGCCCGCTCACCACCGATATCGCGCCGGGTTACGATCACTTCACCTCTGGCATCGGCGCCGCGCTGATCGGCTGGTATGGCTGCGCCATGCTCTGCTACGTCACCCCCAAGGAGCATCTGGGCCTGCCCAACAAAGAGGATGTGAAGCAGGGGCTGATTACCTACAAGATCGCCGCTCACGCCGCCGATCTGGCCAAGGGTCACCCGGGCGCCCAGATCCGCGACAACGCCATGTCCAAGGCGCGCTTCGAGTTTCGCTGGGAGGATCAGTTCAATCTGGCCCTCGACCCCGACACCGCTCGCGCCTACCACGACGAGACCCTGCCGCAGGAGTCCGGCAAGGTGGCTCACTTCTGCTCCATGTGCGGGCCCAAGTTCTGCTCCATGAAGATCACCCAGGACGTGCGCGATTACGCGGCGAAGCTTGAGGCAGTCGAAATCAAGCTGGTCGGCATGGATGGCCAACAGGAGCAGGTAGTGGCTCAGGTAGAGAGCGGCATGGCCCGGATGGCCGAGACCTTCAAGGAGACCGGCGGCGAGATCTACCATCAGGCGGCGGCGCTGAAACAGGCCGCAGGGGAGGAGGCGTGAGCAGCGCAAGCGGGGCTGTCAGCCCCGCCGATCTGTCGCCCGTGACCGACTCGCTACCTGTGGTCTGGACCATCGCCGGTTCCGACTCCGGCGGCGGCGCCGGTATTCAGGCCGACTTGCACACCCTGCACGACCTTGGCGTGCACGGTTGCTCGGTCATCACCGCCATCACCGCCCAGAACTCGGTGGCGGTGAAGATGGTCGACCCTGTACTGATGCAGACCTTCACCGCCCAGATCGACGCCCTCGGCGTCGATCTGCCGCCCGCTGCCATCAAGATCGGCCTGCTGCCGACCCGGCTCCATGTGGAGGTGCTGGCCCGCCGATTGGCGAACATCGATGCTCCCTTCGTGGTCTACGACCCAGTGGCCATCGCCAGCACCGGCACCCCGATGGCGGAGCCCAATATGCTGGAGGCGGTGCGTGAACAGCTGTTGCCGCGCCTCTCCTTGATCACCCCCAACGGCCCCGAGCTGGAGGCCCTGACCGGCTTGCCGGTCAGCAGCCCAGAGCTGGTGCGCCTTGCCGCCCGCCGCCTGCGCGAACTCGGCGCTCGCGCCGTGCTGGTCAAGGGGGGGCATCTGGAGTGGAGCGGCGAGCTCTGCCTCGACTACTACCAGGACGAGACCCGCGAATTTTGGCTGGCGGCGCCGCGCCTCGATACCCGCCACGGCCACGGCACCGGTTGCTGCTACGCCAGCGCCATCGCCGCCGTGGTGGCGCAGGATTATCCGGTGGAGGATGCCATCACCCTCGCTCGCGCCTACCTGCAACAGGGGCTAGCGGCGGCGCAGGGGGTGGGCGCAGGCCCGGGCCCCATCGCCCATCTTGGCTGGCCGAGCAGTCTTGCCCATTTCCCCCGCGCTGTGCTGGCGGGATCAAAGCTCGATCGTCGCTTCGGACTTTATGAAGCGAGTGCCGCCCGCCTGCCGGATGGCCCTTTTGCCACGACCGAGCACAACCTCGGCCTCTATCCGGTGGTGGATTCGGTCAAGTGGCTGCGCCGCCTGCTGGGGCAGGGGGTCAAGACTATTCAACTGCGGATCAAGAATCTGCCTGCCGCAGAGGTGGCACCGGCCATCCGTGATGCGGTTGAACTCGGTCGCCGTCATGGGGCGCGGCTCTTTATCAACGACTACTGGCAGCAGGCCATCGAGGCGGGCGCTTGGGGCGTGCATCTGGGGCAGGAGGATATGGAGACAGCCGATCTCGCCGCCATTCAGGGGGCCGGGCTGCGCCTTGGCATCTCCACCCACGGCTACTTCGAGCTGATGCGGGCCCGCGAGCTGGCCCCCTCCTATATCGCACTCGGCCATATCTTCCCGACCAACACCAAGGCGATGCCTTCGCGCCCGCAGGGGCTGGTGCGGCTGCATCGCTACCGCGCCCTGATGGCGGAGTGGCCCACTGTGGCCATCGGCGGCATCAGCGAGGAGCGGGTGGCGGCGGTCAAGGCAAGCGGGGTCGGCAGTATCGCGCTGGTGTCAGCCATTACCGCCAGCGACGACTGGCAGGGGGCGACCGAGCGGCTGCTCGCTGCCGTGGGGGCGGGGGATGAGCCGCGCTCGGCCACCGTTATACGGGAGGCAGAACATGCGCTCTGATGAGGCGTCTCTTAGTGACAAAGAGTATCTGCGATACGGCCGCCAGCTGATGCTGGCGGAAGTGGGGGAGGCTGGTCAGGCGCGGCTCAAGGATAAATCGGTGCTGATCGTCGGCCTCGGCGGGCTTGGCTCGCCGCTCGCCCTTTATCTGGCCGGGGCTGGGGTGGGCACCTTGTGGCTGGCCGATGGCGATACGGTCGATTCCAGCAACTTGCCGCGCCAGATCCTGTTCGATAGCGAGGCAGTCAACCACTCCAAGGCGGAGCTGGCCCGCGAGCGCTTGGCCGCCCACAACCCGTTGGTGGAGCTGATTGCCATCAACCAGCGGCTCGATGCCGCCAGCCTGCCGGAGTTTGTGGCCGAGGTAGATCTGGTGATCGACTGCTGCGACAACCTCGCCACCCGGCAGGCCATCAACGCCGCCTGCGTGGCGCAGGGCATGCCCTGGATCTCCGCCGCCGCAGTGGGTTGGCAGGGGCAGCTGATGGCGCGCACCAGCTCGGGGCACGCCTGCTACGCCTGCCTCTATCCGCTGGATACCAAGGTGAGCCAGAGCTGCGAAACCAGCGGCGTAACCGGCCCATTGGTCGGAGTGATGGGCTCTTTGCAGGCGCTGGAGGCATTGAAACTGCTGCTCGGGATGCCGAGCCCGGTCGCCGGCACATTGCGCCGCTTCGATGCCCTGGCTCATCAATGGCAGACCCTCACTCTGGCCCCCGACCCCGATTGCCCGGTCTGCGGGCAGCGCCGATGCCCGACACACGATAAGGAGATCACCCCATGACCTTGACCATTCGACTCAACGATAAAGCCCAGCCGCTGGCGGCAGGGCAGAGCGTGGCCGACCTGCTGGCGGCGCAAGAAGTTAATCCACAGGGAGTGGCTATAGCCCTTAACGGCGCCGTGCTGCCCCGAGGCCGCTGGGCCGAGACTCGTCTCAATGACGGGGATGAACTTCACCTCTTCACCGCTATTGCCGGAGGCTAACCCATGAAACTCGCAGTCTCATCTTCGAGCGTGCTGCCTTGCGGCGGGGCCTCACCTCTTCTTACCGCAGTGGCCGGAGGCTGACATGCTGACAATTGCCGATCACACCTTCTCCTCACGCCTCTTTACCGGCACCGGTAAGTTTGCCCGCCCGGATCTGATGGCCGCTGCCATCGAGGCGAGCGGCTCCCAGCTGGTAACCATGGCCATCAAGCGGCTTGAACCGGGCAAGGCCTACGACGATATCCTCAGCCCCTTGCTGAAACTCGGGGTCAAGCTGCTGCCCAACACCTCCGGCGCCAAGACCGCCGCCGAGGCGGTATTTGCCGCCCACCTCGCCCGCGAGGCGCTGGGAACAAACTGGCTGAAGCTGGAGATCCACCCCGATCCCCGTTATCTGCTGCCCGATCCCATCGAGACGCTGAAAGCCGCCGAGCAGCTGGTGAAAGAGGGCTTTGTGGTACTGCCCTACTGCGGCGCCGACCCCGTGCTTTGCAAGCGGCTGGAAGAGGTGGGCTGCGCCGCCGTGATGCCGCTCGGTGCGCCGATTGGTTCGAATCAGGGGCTGGTGACCCGGGAGTTTCTCGCCATCATCATCGAGCAGGCCAATGTGCCTGTGGTGGTGGATGCGGGGATCGGTGCGCCGAGCCACGCCGCCGCCGCCTTTGAGCTGGGAGCCGACGCCGTGCTGGTCAATACCGCCATTGCAGTCAGCGGCGACCCGATCGCCATGGGCCGCGCCTTTGCGCTGGCCTGCACTGCCGGTCGCAGTGCCTATGAGGCAGGTCTCGGCACCCGCGCCCTACAGGCGCAAGCCTCCAGCCCGCTGACCGATTTTCTGGGGGCGTTATGAGCCAGGATTTAGAGGAGATAGATGCCTCGGCTATGGGCTCTGTGCCACACGATCAGCCAAGTGTTCGCCCCCCTCTCCCTTTGGGAGAGGGGCTGGGGGTGAGGGCTCCGGGGGTTAGGGAGTTTGAATCGAAGGATGCGGAACCCTCCTTTCTCGACCGCTGGCAGGAGCTTGAGTGGGACGATATCGGCATGCAGATCCGCACCAAAACCGCCGCCGATGTGGCACGCGCCCTGAGTGCCCCCCGCCGCACCCTGGCCGACTTTATGGCGTTGATCTCGCCAGCCGCCGAGGCGTATCTGCCGCAAATGGCGGCCGAGGCCGAGCGGCTGACCCGCCAGCGTTTTGGCAACACCATCGGCTTCTATGTGCCGCTCTATCTGTCGAACCTGTGCGCCAACGACTGCACCTACTGCGGCTTCTCCATGAGCAACCGCCTCAAGCGCAAGACCTTGAATAACGAAGAGATAGAGCGCGAGTGTCTGGCCATCAAGGCGCGGGGTTTCGACAGCGTGCTGCTGGTGACCGGCGAGCACGAGCACAAGGTGGGGCTCGCCTATTTTCGCGAGGTGATGCCCATCATCCGCCGCCATTTCAGCACGGTAGCGATGGAGGTGCAGCCCCTCTCGCAAGCCGACTATGCCGAGCTGAAGACTCTCGGCCTCGACACCGTCATGGTCTATCAGGAGACCTACCACGCCCCCACCTATGCCCGCCACCATCTGCGCGGCAACAAGCGTGACATAGGGTGGCGCCTCGCCACGCCGGATCGGCTGGGCCGCGCCGGTATCGACAAAATCGGCTTGGGGGCGCTGATCGGCCTCTCCTCGGACTGGCGCGCCGACAGCTACTTTGTCGCCGAGCATCTGAGCTGGCTTGAGCGCCACCACTGGCAGAGCCGCTATTCGCTCTCCTTCCCGCGCCTGCGCCCCTGCACCGGCGGGCTGGAGCCTGCCGTGGTCATGTCGGATCGCCAGTTGGCCCAGCTTATCTGTGCCTGGCGCCTCTTCTCGCCAACGCTGGATTTGTCCCTCTCCACCCGCGAGTCGGCCACCTTTCGCAACGGTGCGGTGCGCCTTGGCATCACCCAGATGTCGGCCGAGTCGCGCACCCAGCCGGGTGGCTATGCCGAGGGGGATGCAGAGGAGCTGGAGCAGTTCGCCATCCACGACGACCGCCCTGTGGGGGAGGTGGCCGCCGCCGTGCGGCAGGCCGGGTTGCAGCCGGTGTTTAAGGATTGGGAGCCCTTCTTGGGCCGATAGGGGCGGCCACGCCCCTCTTGCCGGTGGCATCCCGGCGTCCAGCCAGACTCTGTGCCTGTGGCAAGCAGGCACGGCCGCGTCGTGCAATCGTAGGGTCGATTAGCCGGTAGGCGTAATCGTCCGTTCCGAGGTATGGCGTTGGCGGCAGGGGCCGTTGTGTGGTGGCACGGCTTTGCCGTGCAGGACGCGAGGCCGCTGGCCTCGAAGGGGTTTCGCCCGCCCTTCGGGCTTGGGCGAGTAACTTTTCTTTGCGTGGCCAAAGAAAAGTCACCAAAAGAAAGGCCACCCCCGCCAATCCGACCGCTACGCGGTTTCCCTCGGGTCAGGTGCCAGGTCGGACGGATCGCCGCAGACGGCACATCCCTGTGCCGGCTGCGTCTGCGCCATCATCCCTGATGGCGCTCCTGCCCTTGCCCCTTCCCCTCGGCGGATTGGAGGGGGAGCCAAAACCGTGCCCGCCATAACTTCAGAGGAATCATAGGACGCAATTCACTTCGTTAATTGAATCCAACGGTAGCTATAAGTTACGGTGCTATTTTTCTTGTGACATATCATTAATATATTGTTCGTATATAGATTGAAGCGACTTTTCCAATCCTAAATAAAAATGTTGAGAGCAAATAAAAAGTGCTTGATACACGCATTGAAAAGCAATACTGAAACTAGACGTTAAAATGTGATTGGGTGCGTTGTTTTGTATGTTCAATGTCATCTCTGAAGTAAACGTCACCATATGTGAAAATGAGCTAGGGCCACCATGAACCCAATCAGATAGATTGGAGTATAATATTGAGTGCAATTCATCGGCTTTTACAGTACTCGCCATATCGCGAATTGTCACTCCACATTTCCAGTTATTATGTGTTTTGTCACCTTTGCCTGTTAGGTATCTGTCTTTGATGGCTGCATATCCGCTATTAATAGAGTGCTGTTCCTCCACTGAAATATCTTTTCCTTTAAGTATAAGGTCTTTCAATTTCATCCAGTCTTCTACAAATATATATTGCCGCCACTTTGAAGCTCGTTGAACAGGGCTATGTGCTACCCACAACATTTGTATTAGTGTTTCAATCATGGAGCGAGCGATCAGCTGTACGTCTGGTGAGGGAGATAGTTTACGTATAGAATTCATGTGCAAATCTAGTTTATACATGTAGCAAATGAGGAAAAAACCAAAATCATCATTTCGTTCCAACATGAATGAATTTGAATTATAAATTTCTTGTAGCTTGAAGCAATAATCATCAATGGTTGAATTTTTCACTTGGCTGACCTCTGTAATATATAAAATGATGCAATTTTAGAGTTGTTTTTTTCGGTGGTTGCATAGTGTTTAACTTGAAAGTATATCTATCTTTAATTTTATATCATGTTGCACGTTGTTAAGTTTAATGAATTTTCCTTCACTGTTAAGTTTTAAGTCTTGGCTGACTTATTTCGCCTACAAAGGGGCAGTTTCCGGCTGTAGCCCCAAATATTATGATGGTGCAATAGCCTACATTAGCATTTCTCGCTTATCTATTTCTCAGCAGCGAAGCACGTGTTCTGATGATTTTGGCAACTCATCACATCATCTTCCGCAGGAAATAACTGATATGTCCCGGCGGCATATCGGGCAGCTGGCCAAAGACCTCGTAACCCTGCTTCTGATAGAAGGGGAGGGCCTGAAAACTGGTGGTTTCCAGATGGTAGTTGGTGATGCCCTTGCTTCGGGCGTACTGCTCCATGGTGCCCAGCAGGCGGCCGCCCCAGCCATCGCGGCGGATGCTTTCGTCGATCCAGAGCCAGTCGACATGCAGCCAGCCCCACTTGATGTCGGCGATGATGCCGCCGTGTACCTTGCCCTCTTTATCCTTGATAAAGCTGGCGATCCGCTCGCGCAGATGGGTGCCGGCGTGATCCTTGTTGTAGCCCGAGAGACCAATGCGCAGCGCGTCGATCTCATCATCCTGAGGCGGTTGGGGTGGGGTGAGTTGCATAGTGCTTCCTGCTTGATGGTGGTTGTCTCTAGCGGGCAGCCGCTTCCAGCGCGGCTATCTCGCCGCCGCTTATAAGCGGCAGGTTGCGGCTGATCTGCTCTACCGGCCAGTCCCACCAGGCGATGGCGTTGAGACGGGCGATGGTGTCGTCGGCAAAGCGGTAGCGGATCACTTTGGCGGGGTTGCCGCCGACCACGGCATAGGCGGGCACGTCGCCGGTGACCACGGAGCGGGCGGCGATAATGGCGCCGTTACCGACTTTTACCCCCGGCATGATCAGGGCCTCATAGCCAATCCAGACATCGTTGCCGATCACGGTATCCCCCTTGTAGGGCAGGCTGCCCGGGGCTGGTGCGGCGCTCTCCCAGCCGTTGCCGAAGATAAAGAAGGGGTAGGTGGAGAAGCCGGAGGTCTGGTGGTTGGCGCCATTCATGATGAACTTCACCCCGCGGGCGATGGCGCAGAACTTGCCGATGATCAGCTTGTCGCCGATGAAGGGGAAGTGGTAGAGGACGTTGCGCTCAAAGCCCGCCGAATCCTCCGGGTCGTCGTAATAGGTGTAGTCACCCACCTCGATATTGGGCCCCTTGATGGTGTTCTTGATAAAGCACACCTGGGGGAAGCCGTTCATGGGGTGGGGATTGGCGGGATCGGGTCCGTGCATCCGGGCTCCTTGGATTGGTCGGGCTAGAGCGTCGGGAAGTAGCAGGCGCTCATGTCGATGGGGTGGTCGGGGCAGCCGGGCAGATAGAATTGCCAGCCCGCATCGGAGAAGGCGCGCAGTTCGGTTTCGACAAATTTGATGGCGAGGCTCAGGGCCTGCAGGCTGTCGACGCCGTAGATAAAGGTCTTGTCGCTGAGCCCCGCCAGCTTCACCTTGCAGCGCCAGTCACCGCTGGCGGACTTGGGGTCCGGCTCGGGGGCCTTGATGGCGATCTTGAGGATGAGCTGTTCCCCTTCGGTGCTGATGGCGTCGAAGCGGGCGGTGACGATGGCGTTTTTCATCTGGCGATTCCTTTCCGTGGTACAGCCCCTGCGGTTGCGGGTGGCTGGCGTCCCTGATGGCTGATGAGGTGAAAATTTAGGCTCAGGAGGGCCAGCGTAAATGAACTTATGAGTTGAAACAATGAGATATCCGCGACCGGGTGAGGGCGCTTGCGCAGCAGAGTGCGAGCGTGGGGTCGGGAGGCGGGGCGTGCTGGCAAACCTTGTTGGCCGGGACGCTCGCGGGCTGCTAGATGTAAAGGATTGTTGGCTGTGGCGGTAAATTAACCATCTGTGTCGATGAGGGCAGTTGAGTCCTCTTGAGGCAGAATGTCTCCCCCCTGTTTGACGCTGAAGTACAGGAGTCTCCGTGGCGCTTTCGATAACCCAGCTTTATGAAGTGATGGCCCAGCTGCCAGATCCCATCTTTATCCTCAGTGAAGATGGCTATTACATGGAATATATCGGCGGTATGGAGCAGCAATCCTACCACGACGGCAATCCGCTGGCGGGCAAGCAGCTGGCCGATGTGCTGCCGCCCGAGATGGCCATGTGGGTCAAGGCGCAAGTGGCCGAGTCGCTGGCCAGCGGTCAGGTGCAGGTGGTGGAGTATGAGCTGGCCGCAACCGAGGTGGGGGGGATCAATGCCGCCGTCGGGCCGCAAGGGGTGCAGCGTTTCGAGGGCAAGATTGCGCCGCTGCCCTCCCTCTACGACGGCAAGCGGGTGGTAGCCTGGGTGACCCGCAATATCACCCGTCAGTTCGAGTTGCAGCAGCGGTTGCAGCGCCAGAGCGAAACCGACCAGCTGACCGGCCTCTACAACCGTCGTTTTTTCTTCGAGCACTGCCAGCAGTTGCGGGCAGGGGAAGCGCCCTGCGGCCTTATCATGCTCGACATCGATCACTTCAAGCAGATCAACGATCGTTACGGTCATCAGCAGGGAGATCTGGCCTTGCAGCGCTTCAGTGGCTGTATCGATACCCTGTTGCGGGCGGACGACCTCTTGGTGCGCAGCGGCGGCGAGGAGTTTCTGATCCTGCTGCCACGGACTGATGAAGCCGGTTTGCTGCAGATGGCGGAGAAGATCCGCGCGGCCGTCGAGGCGCTGCCTGCCGATCCGGTCGCCATGACGGTCAGTCTGGGCACTACCCTGGTGCCGCCGGAGGAGGAGATCAATCAGGCGCTGGCTCGGGCCGACGAGTGGCTCTACCGGGCCAAACGGGCAGGGCGCAACCGGGTGGCACACGGCCCGGCACGCTGAGCCTCTCGGCCCTGTTATTGGCAAAAATGACCTGTCTTTTTGCCATCAATAATTTGGCTGATATCACTGTCAATGAGTGGAAAAGTTGGCCGTATTATTTCACTCATATTCCACTGGCTATGGTGTTAATATTATTGGCCTGATCGCTGGTCTTATTTGTGTTGTTGGGCAACAGGATGAGGTTTTATCGGTATGTTATCAAACAGGCTTGAATCGGGTTTTGGATGACGAATGTGATACATCTCGTTGTCTTTTGAAACAATCCGATTCAAACAGTCATGAATTATTAACCTTGACCCGGATAGCGATTTCAACGATGGTAGCGTGGCAGCTCCGTTTCCCTCCGGTGGCCCTGTTGGCCGCTGGCGGCGTTGTTTTTCCATGTGCAGGGCGATATGCAACGACATATCTCCAGCCTGTTATTCGGGCCAATAAAAATAATGATGACAGACTAATAAGGTATATATTGCAATGAGTGTTTCTATTGCTGAAAAGAGTACCCCTGTTTCAAAATTGAAATGGGAGAAAAGCGATTCGGTATGGACCATGGGCTTATATGCCACTGCTGTCGGTGCTGGTACGTTATTTCTCCCTATTACTGTTGGCAGTAATTCCCCAGTTATTTTGCTGTTTATTTTATTGCTGGCTTTTCCGCTCTCTTATTATTCCCATCGGGCATTGAGCCGCTTTGTGCTCTCCAGTTCCCATCGGGAAGGGGACATCACCCATGTGGTGGAGGAGCACTTCGGTGCCAAAGCAGGCAAGCTGCTGATGCTGGTCTATCTGATGGCCTTCTACCCCATCATTCTGGTCTACAGCATCTCCATCACCAATGCGATCCAGAGCTTCGTGGTCCACCAGCTGGGCAACGCCGAACTGCCGCGCGGCTTGCTGGTTGTGGGGGTGATGCTGGGCCTGCATCTGATCCTGTTGGCCGGTAAGCAGATCGTGGTGTCTGCCATCAGCGTGCTGGCGTTGCCGATGGTCGCCTTCCTGATTGGCCTCTCTATCTACCTGCTGCCCCAGTGGAGCCTCTCCTACTTCAGCGAGAGTCAGGCGGTGGAGTGGCGTGATCCGGCGTTCTGGAAATCCCTCTGGCTGATCGTGCCGGTGATGGTGTTCTCCTTCAGCCATGCGCCCATTATTTCCTCCTTCAGCGCGGCGCAGAAAAAGCGCTGTCAGGAGAGTGCCGACCTGCGCGCCAAGCGGATCATCAAATACAGCAGCCTGCTGATTTGCGGCAGCGTGCTCTTTTTCGTGGTGAGCTGCGTGATGAGCCTGAGTCAGGCGGAGATGGCGCTGGCCCGCACCGACAATATCTCTGTGCTGTCGGCGCTGGCGAACAAGTTCTCCAACCCGCTGATCGCCTATGTGGGGCCGCTCATCGCCATTCTGGCTATGTCCAAATCTTTCCTCGGCACTTCCATGGGGGTGAGCGAGGGGACAGTGAGCATGGTGAGCGGTGCCTGTCAGGGGCTGGGGCTCTCCCTCAGGGAGTCGACCATAGCCCGGGTGTCGTCGGTGATCCTGTTTATGGTGACCGCCGTCATCACCTATCTGAACCCCAATGTGCTCGACATCATCGAGCGCGTCAGTGGCCCGCTGATCGCGGTGATCCTGTTTCTGCTGCCAGCCTGCTCCATCTATCGCTTGCCCGCACTCAAGCGCTATCGCGGGCCGAGCACCCTTTTTGTGTTGGTGATGGGGCTGCTTGCCATCTCGGCCCTTATCTACGATCTGCTTTGACCGGGCGGTATCCCGCACAAATCAAAAAGGGCGACCATCTGGTCGCCCTTTTTCTGTGCGTCGGGGTTAGCCGAGCAGGCCGCTGGCGCTCTGGCCCGCCATTAACAAGCCGAATGCCAGCACGCTGAACCAGACCAGCGTGGCCCCCACCAGCAGGTAGCCGCTGGCGACGAACAGGCCATCTCGCTGCAACATGCCGGTGCAGAGCAGCAGAATGGCCCAGGCGGGCATGGCATTGGTGAAGGGGATGGCGCCAAGGGGCAGCATCAGCAACAGGGCGGCCAGCATGATCAGCAGGCCGTTGCAGCGGTTAACCGCGCTGCTGCCGGTCAGCAACAGCAGACGCGGGCGGATAAAGCGATCGACCCGGGCCAGCAGATCCGCCCCCTTGTGCAGGGTCGGTTTGAGCTGGTCGGCAGCGAAGCGGCGCTCCATCAGTATGGCGGGCAACCAGGGCACCCGGTTGAGGGTGATGCCGATGCCGATAAAGAGGATCAGCAGGCCGAACGGGGTGCTGACCCCGGGGATGGAGACCGGCAGCAGGAAAGGCACTGTGAGCAGCACGCAGAACAGCAGCATTCCCTGCTCGCCCACCAGTTCCAGCATCTGGCGCAGGCTGACGTGGCTCTCGTCGATGGCGTGCGCGGTGGCCCGCAGGGTATCCGCGAGGGTGGTTTGGGGGTCGTGAAGTTGCGCGGCAACCATTCCCTGATGTCCTTCTGAGTGGTGATGGCGGGCCCCGATGACCCGATTTTTCGCCAGCATACGTGGCAGAGGTTAACCGCCGATGAATGGTGGCGGCTGGCGCATAACGGCGGTTGTTGCACGGGTCTGGTGCCGCAACAGCGGTGGGGCAGTCGTGCCATGAATGTGATCCGGTACAGCCGCCGTTTAGGAGTGGCGCAGAATGAAGCTGGTATGCTTTCTGAACAATCACACAGGGAGCAGGGGATGATGATGAAGAGAGCCGGGATAGCGATAGTGGGGCTGTTGCTGCCACTGGGGCAGGCCTGGAGTAGCGAGGCCGCGACCACATCAGGTTGGCAGCTGACGCCGTTTTTTGGCTACAGCTCAGCCATCGATTTCGAGAAGAGCGACGATGTGGTGGAGCCGGTATCGCGCTCGACCTCGCTCGATTCACTGCAAGGGCAGCGCTCCGGCAGCTGGGGCCTCTTTATCAGCAAGGAGGTGGATGATCCCGGCATGATTGAGCTGCTCTACAGCCACCAGTCCACCACCCTCTCTCCCGATCAGCCGGATCGCCTGACGGTGGATACCCTGCACTTTGCCGGTGCGCTGACCCTCTCTGACAACCTGATGGCGCCCTATATCGGTGCCGGGATCGGGGTGACTCGTTTTGCCGCTTACGACAGCGAGGTGATGCCCTCCATGTCACTGGCGCTCGGGGTACAACCCCGGCTGACCGAGCATCTGGCGCTGCGAGCCGAGGTGCGCGGCTATGGCTCGCTGGTCAACGACAGCAACCAGTTTCTCTGCAACCCGGAGCAGTGCGTGTTCAAGGTGCGCGGGGAGCTGGTGACCCAGTGGCAGGCCAATATCGGTCTCACCTTCCGCTTTTAAACGGGTCGTATTACACCCATGAGTAAGGGGCCGTTAGGCCCCTTTTTCATCCGCTATGTGACGCTGTGACCGGCAATCAACCGCCAGCTCTTCACTCTCCATGCGTAGTCGGAGTAGCCCACACTGCGCAGTTTCTGCCAGCCTCTTTGGCGCCATAGAGCGCCTGATCCACCCGCTTGAACAGCGAGACCGCCGGCTCCTTGGGTTCACGGATCCCCACCCCCAGACTGACCGTCAGGGGTCTGGCCGGATCGGGGGCTATGGTGCGGGTCGCCGCCAGCAGTGTGCTGGCCAGTTGCTGCAATTGTGCTTCGTTGGCGACGGGCAGCAGCAGGACGAACTCCTCACCACCAATGCGGGCCGCCAGCGCCCCGGGCGGGCAGTGTTGCTGCAACAGCTCGCCAAACTGCTGCAGCACCCAATCCCCGATATCGTGGCCGTAGTTGTCATTGATCCCCTTGAAGTGATCCAGATCCAGCAGGATGAGGGCATGGTAAACCCCCCGCTCCAGAAACAACTGCTGATGAAAGTAGCGCCGGTTTGGCAGGCGGGTCAGATCGTCAAACAGCGCCTGTTGTCTGAGCTGGGCATTGATATGAAAGAGGTGGTGCATGGTGCTCAGGATGCCGATGCTGCTGAGCAGAATGCCGCTGGATCGCAGCAGATCCTCGGCGTAGATGGCGAGCCAGAGCGGTTGCTGCACGATTTCATCCATGATGTCGGCGGTGGCCCCCATGATCCACAACATCAGGCCGCAGGATAGCAGGCGGTAGGTCTTGGCGGGCAGATGGGCGCACTGTACCACCCAGAACAGGAACAGCATGGTGAACCAGTTGATCACCTCGAAGCCAAAGCTGACGGCGTAAAAGCGCTCGTAGGGGAAGTGGGGCAGCAGCAACAGATGCAGGGCCATGATGGCCAGCATCGCTATCCCCAGCAGCGCGATGTGGGCGCGATGCTCCCGGTCGAGATGACGGTAGTGGGAGAGGCTGATGTCGAGACGATCGAACTGCATGGGGTTCCTCGGATGTGGGCTTGCCATCACCTTGCAACCAAGGGCTCGCGTAATGGTGTGCCTTGGGCAGATAACAGCAAGTGACGGGCCTGACAGTGTAAACGAGCTGACCCGGGCAGTGCGATGGTAATGGCATCAGCTTGTGGGCTGGCTCCGGGTTTGCGCACTTCTGGTGCGCACGTTATTGCCTGCCCTGTGACAGGGCGGCCTTGGGCAGGTTGGCGCAGTCAGCGCGCCATGTTGGTGCAAGCGGGGTTTCGTCGATAGTTAATTTTATGATTTTAAAGGATTTAAATTTATGGCCCGCTTTATGCTTTTTACATATCAGACGGTCTCTTGCGGTCATCAGCGGCAGACGCAGTGATGTGAAGTGGCAAGAGACATCCCCGTGCCGGGCACGGGTGTGATTCAGGCGGGTCGCAGCAACACCTTGCGGCTTGCCACAGATTCAATCAGGGAAACGGAGCCGGTCTTGTACCGGTACGACAGGGAAGGAGAGTGCTCTATGGTCAAAAAATGGATGATGGCGGGTCTGCCGATATTGATGACGTTACTGGCGACCCCAAGTTGGGCCGAAGAGGTCGCTCAGGTACAGACTGCGGTGGCACCGGTTGCCGCCATGACAATCAACAAGGGTGACAATACCTGGATGCTGCTGTCGGCGGCGCTGGTGATCCTGATGTCGATCCCCGGTCTGGCACTCTTCTACGGTGGCCTGGTGCGGGCCAAAAACATGCTGAGCGTGCTGATGCAGGTGTTTACCCTGTTCTGCCTCATCTGCGTGCTGTGGGTGATCTACGGCTATTCGCTGGCTTTTACCGAGGGCAACAGCATCTACGGTTCCTTCAGCAAGGTGCTGCTCAAGGGGGTCACGCCTGACTCCATCGCAGCCACTTTCAGTAAGGGCGTTGGCATCAGCGAGCTGATCTATGTGGTGTTTCAGGGGGCCTTTGCTGCTATCACCTGTGGCCTCATCGTGGGGGCCTTTGCCGAGCGCATCAAGTTCGCCGCCGTGCTGCTCTTCTCAGTGATCTGGTTCACCTTTGCCTACATCCCGCTGGCTCACATGGTGTGGTACTGGGCAGGCCCAGATGCCTATACCAGCGCCGAGGCTGCCGCGACGGCGACCGCAACGGCCGGTTATCTGTTCCAGCATGGTGCGCTCGATTTTGCCGGCGGCACCGTGGTGCATATCAACGCCGCCGTGGCGGGTCTGGTAGGGGCCTATCTGGTGGGCAAGCGTCTGGGCTACGGTCGTGATCCCATGACCCCCCACAGCCTGACCATGACCATGATCGGCGCCTCCCTGCTCTGGTTTGGCTGGTTTGGTTTCAACGCTGGCTCCGCGCTGGAAGCCAACGGAATCGCCGCACTCGCCTTTATCAACACCTGGGTAGCGCCGGCTGCGGCGGCGCTCTCCTGGACTCTGGCCGAGTGGGTGATGAAAGGCCGTCCCTCCCTGCTGGGTGCGGCCTCTGGCGCGGTGTCCGGTCTGGTGATGATTACCCCGGCGGCCGGTTTCGTCGGGGTCGGCGGTGCTTTGGTGATGGGTCTTATCAGTGGCGTGGCGGGTCTGTGGGGCGTGCACGGTCTCAAGCGTTTGCTGGGGGCCGATGACAGTCTCGATGTGTTTGGTTTGCACGGAGTGTGCGGCATTCTCGGTGCCCTGCTGACCGGTGTATTTGCCAGCCCGGATCTGGGCGGCACCGGGGTATGGGACTATGTCACCAATCAGGTTGCCGAGGGTTACTCCATCCTGACTCAGGTGAAGATCCAGGCCATCGGGGTGGGTGTCACCATCCTCTGGTCCGGTGCGGTGGCGGCGATTGCCTTCAAGGCGGTCGACATGCTGGTCGGGTTGCGGGTGAACGGCGATGCCGAGCGGGAAGGGCTGGATGTGACCTCCCACGGCGAGAAGGCTTACAGCATGTAACCCCGAGCGCCAGACAACAAAAAACCGCCGATTCCGGCGGTTTTTTTATGGCTCGCGAGCGGTGGCGCGTTTAGTTCACGACGGCCACGTTGATGCTGCCATTGCCCTGGGTCATGCGAACGCGCGCGCCCGGGGTGAAGGTGGGGCTGGCTTTCTGCACTACCACTATGGCTTCACCATTCTCTTTCTTGATCTCCAGTTCGACGCCGTCGACCTGATTCATCTTGTTGCCGACGGCGTTGCCTGCCGCCGCACCGGCGATGGCGCCGCCTGCGGCTGCGATATCGCGTCCGGTACCGCCACCTATGGTGCTACCCAGCAGGCCGCCGACCACGGCGCCGCCGATGGTGCCCATCAGGGAGTTCTCATCGGCCTGGATCTTCACCGGGCGGGTAGAGATGATGGTGCCGTAACTGACGGTCTGCACCTGTTTGGCACGGTCTTTGGTGTAGACATCGCCGGAGTAAACGTCGCTATTGGCACAACCCGTGATGGTGGTTGCGGCCAGCAGGGCAATAAGGGTCATACGCTTCAACATGGTGAGCCTCCTGGGCTGCATGGAATTTGAACAATCCGGTTGATGAGCTGAACTCTACTCCAACCTTGTCACACATGAAATCGGCAAAATGTAACCAATTATGCGTTCTGTTACCGGTTTTGTCCTTGAATCGCAGCTGTACCGGAGAGGGTTTTGACCAGCAGCAGGCGGTCTTCTCCGGGGCCAAAATAGTCGGCTACCTCCTCCTGCAATGTGTAACCGAGCCGGTAGTAGAGGCGCTGGGCCGGATTGGCGGGATCAACGGTGAGTCGCAACGTGCTGATCTGTAACGCCTGCTGGTTTACCTCCATCTGGCGCATCATCCGCTCCGCGAGGCCGAAACCGCGCGCTTCTGGCAGCACCGCCAGCGACAGCACCCAGCCTTGCGACCGCTCCTGACCAAAGCCACCCAGCACATAACCCACCAGCTCTCCCTCGTATTCGGCGACCAGCAGCAGCTCGGGCCACAAGTCCATCGCCTGACGGAAGAAGAAGGCGGGATAGACGTCGTCGCCAAAGACCTTGGCATCGATCTGCCAGATGGCGTGCATGTCATTGTGGGTGGCGGTACGTAGCAGGGGCGGGTTGTGGTGCATCAGGACTCCATCGGCAGCAAGAGGGGCGGTTAGGGCCGCTGACTCCAAGGTCAACGGCGCAAAAGAAGTCACAGGGTAGTGGTCATCCCCTGCCGGATGCAAGGGGCTGGCGCTCAGGGGGGAAGGGGTCGGCTATGGGGCAGTTTTGGGGCCTTGCGCCAGCCATCGAGCAGGTGGCGGATAGCGAGCCAGGGGTGGCGCAGCAACATGCGCGGGCCGCTCCACTTCATCACCTGCTGGATCTGTTTGCGCATCGCCGGGGCGTAGCAGTGGATATTGCAGTTGGCGCAGGTGGGTTTATGGCCGTGGCCGTGGCCGTAACGACAACGATTGAGCCGCTGATGGGCGAACTCCCGCAACTGACGACAATGGCGGCAGTGGGGATCCTGATGATGGTGCTGGCAGTAAAGGCGGATCATGGCGCTGACGGTCTTTTTCTCGCGCATGAGTCTGGGGTGGTCACTCGCCTTTTTGCTGATTGCGGCGTGTGGGCCCCTTGCTGGGCTGACATGATGACTTTTCATGGCTGCCATTGTCCTGACCTGTTTCGTGAGGGTGTTGATACAGGTCAAAAGGGGGGACAAAAAACAGGGCCCGCAGGCCCTGTGTTATCAGATGAGACTGGTCGCTTGTTCCAGCCAGGCGAGATCCTCGCCCTCGAGCAGCGGGCTCAGGCGGCGGAACACCTCGATATGGTAATCGTTGATCCAGCGAAACTCTGCCTGACTCAGCAAGCTGCGGTCGATCAGGCGAGTATCGAACGGCACGTAGGTCAGCCGCTCGAAGCCCAGCATCGGCAGTTCGCCAACCTGTTCCAGCTCGGTCACTATTACCAGGTTTTCACAGCGGATGCCAAAACCATCTTCCCGGTAGTAGCCCGGCTCGTTGGAGAGCACCATGCCCGGTTGCAGGGCGACCATGCTCCCTTTCGGTGCAATGCGTTGCGGCCCTTCGTGGACGCTCAGGAAGTGGCCGACGCCATGACCTGTGCCGTGGTCGTAGTTGTAACCGGCTTGCCACAGCGGCATGCGGGCTAGCACGTCGAGCTGGATACCTGCGGTGCCGCGGGGGAAGCGGGCCTGATCCAGTGCGATATGACCCTGCAGTACCCGGGTAAACATCGCTTTCTGCTCGTCGCTCACCTCACCCACCTTGATGGTGCGGGTGATGTCGGTGGTGCCATCCATATATTGCGCACCGGAGTCCAGCAGGTAGAGGCTGTCCTGACCAAACGCACGGGGGGTGCCATTGGTATGGTGGTAGTGGCACATGGCGGCGTTGGGGCCGAGCGCTGAGATGGTATCGAAGCTTGGCTCGACGTAGTGCTCCTGCTCGCGGCGGAACGCTTCCACCTGATCGGCCAGGGTGCCTTCATCCACCCCCTCGAACTCGCCGGAGGCGATCAGTCGATCCAGCCAGGCGAGGAAGCGGGTCATGGCCACGCCATCGCGCAGGTGAGCGGCGCGCATGCCGGTCAGCTCTACCGCGTTTTTGCAGGCTTTCGGCAGCATGGTCGGGTCTTGGCCTGCCACCAGAATGGCGCCCGCCTCTTCCATGATGAGCTGGGTCCAGGCGTTGGCGCTGTCGGGATCGGCCAGCACCTTCTGCTGATCTTCACCGATGCGCCGCAGCACGTCTCCCAGCTTGTCGATGGGGTAAACAGAGACATCCTGCCCCACGTGCTGGCTGAAGGCGAAGCAGTCGATCTTGTCGGCATCGACGAAAAAATCCATGGTGGTGTTGGCGTAGAGCACCGCAAAGCCCAGCACCACCGGCAGCCGTTCGATGTCACGGCCACGCAGATTGAGCAGCCAGTTGATCGGCTCGGCCTGGGTCAATAGCACCGCATCCAGCCCGCGCTTGCGCAGATCGGCGGCCAGCAATTCCCGTTTGGCCTGGCTCGATTGCCCTGCCAGCTCCTCGCTGTAGAGGATGACCGGAGTTTTGGTCGGCTCGGGGCGATCGCACCAGTGCTGATCGATGGGGTTCTGCTCGATACGGATCAGCTCGATACCGCGATCGGCCAGCACGGCTTTGGCGTTGTTGTACCAGGTCAGGCTGTGCAGGCGGGCATCGAAGCCAACCCGGGAGCCCGACGGCAGTTGCTCGGCCAGCCATTGCACATGGGGATCGTTGTTCAGGTGGAGAAATTCGAACAGCTCGGCGGGGGTTTGCATCCGCGCCTGTACCGTATAGCGACCATCGACAAAGAGGGCTGCCCGCTGCGCCATGATGATGGCCACCCCGGCAGAGCCGTTGAAACCGGTGATCCAGTCAAGTCGCTCGGCATAGGCGGGGATGTACTCGCCGAGGTGTTCATCATCGTGGGGGACAATAAATGCGTCCAACTCCTGCATGGCCAGCTCGGCCCTGACTTGGGCGACGCGGGTTTCAATTATCTCGAAATTAATCATGTCGTTAGTGCCAGATGGTTGCTATATGAGTGTTCAGTTTTGATGGCCGCTATCCAGGATCCGTTTGATCGACTGGCCTGCGGCTTCGATATGTTGTTTGAGCAGTACCACCGCCTCGTGCTTGCGCCGGGCGCGGCACAACTCCAGCAGTTGGGCGTGTTCACGCTCCGCCTTGTCCACTCCGCCTTGGGCAAACAGCAGCTCGAAGCGGACATAGCGGTCACAGCTCAGATTGATCTGGGCGATCAGTTCAAGTGCCTGAGGGCGACCGGCTGCCTGATAGAGGGTGGCGTGAAAGCTGTGGTTCAACTCGGCCCAATGTTCGATCTGGGTGCCTGACTCCAGGGCGTGATCAAACTGGGTGAGGATCGTCTCCGCTTGGGCGAAGGTGGCTTCTGTCATCTTGTCGACGGCGTGAAACAGGGTATCGGCTTCCAGCAGTGCTCGCAAATAAAAGAGCTCGTCGATGGCCGAGGCGTCCAGCATGGTGACCACGGCGCCGCGATGGGCCTCGAATTTTACCAGCCCCTGCGCCTCCAGCTGCATCAGGGCTTCACGCACCGGAATGCGGCTCACCGCCAGCTCTTTGGCAATGGCATCTTGTCGCAGCGGGGCGCCGGCGGGGAACTCCCCACGGAGGATCCTGCCGCGGAGGTTTTCCATCACCATCTGGGTGCGAGTCTGATAGGGGGGAGTCATGGTCGGGTCACGATTGGGCGTTGCAACATGGTCGATAGGAGCGAGTTTGGCTGAATCTACCCCGCCCGGTGTGGCAAGGCAAGGTTGGTGGCGCGCCCGGTCGGGGCTTGGTCACGAAAATAGCGGGGCACCATAACAAAAATGCCGGTCAGCAAGGCTGACCGGCATCATCTCTCTTACGCGAACTTGCGCGAAGCGAGTCCGTTACAACTGCGGACCGGCGGCGATCAGACGCTTGCCTTCGTCGTTATCGGTGAAACGCTCGAAGTTTTTGATGAAGCGCTGGGCCAGATCCTGAGCCTTGGCATCCCACTCGGCCTTGTTGGCGTAAGTGTCGCGAGGGTCGAGGATGGCCGGATTCACATCGTGCAGTGCGGTCGGCACTTCCAGATTGAAGATTGGCAGCACCTTGGTCTCGGCCTTCTCGATGGAGCCATCCAGGATGGCGTCGATGATGGCGCGGGTATCCTTGATGGAGATGCGCTTGCCGGTGCCGTTCCAGCCGGTGTTGACCAGATAGGCATCTGCCCCTGCGGCTTCCATCCGCTTCACCAGCTCCTGACCGTACTTGGTCGGGTGCAGGGAGAGGAAGGCTGCGCCGAAGCAGGAGGAGAAGGTCGGAGTCGGCTCGGTGATGCCGCGCTCGGTACCGGCCAGTTTGGCGGTGAAGCCAGACAGGAAGTGGTACTTGGTCTGCTCCTTGGTCAGCTTGGAGACCGGGGGCAGCACGCCGAAGGCGTCGGCAGTCAGGAAGATCACCTTGTTGGCATGACCCGCCTTGGAGACCGGCTTGACGATGTTCTCGATGTGATAGATGGGGTAGGAGACGCGAGTGTTCTCGGTCTTGGAGCCATCATCAAAGTCGATGGTGCCATCGGCAGCAACGGTCACGTTCTCCAGCAGCGCATCACGACGGATGGCGTGGTAGATGTCCGGCTCTGCCTCTTCAGACAGCTTGATGGTCTTGGCGTAGCAGCCACCCTCGAAGTTGAACACGCCGTGGTCATCCCAGCCGTGCTCGTCATCACCGATAAGCGCGCGCTTGGGATCGGTAGACAGGGTGGTTTTGCCGGTGCCGGAGAGGCCGAAGAAGATGGCAACATCGCCGTCCTGACCCACGTTGGCAGAGCAGTGCATGGAGGCAATGCCGCGCAGGGGCAGGAAGTAGTTCATCATCGAGAACATGCCCTTCTTCATCTCGCCACCGTACCAGGTGCCACCGATGAGCTGCATCTTCTCGGTCATGTTGAAGGCAACAAAGTTCTCGGAGTTGAGACCCTGCTCCTTCCAGTTCGGGTTGGTGCACTTGGCACCGTTCATTACCACGAAGTCGGGCTTGAAGGTTTTCAGCTCGTCATCGCTCGGGCGAATGAACATGTTTTTCACGAAGTGTGCCTGCCAGGCCACCTCGGTGATGATACGCACCGCCAGCCGGGTATCCGGGTTGGCGCCGCAGAAACCGTCGATCACAAACAGCCGCTTGCCGGAGAGCTGCTGGGTCACCAGAGCTTTCAGATCTGACCACACAGCCGGGCTAATGGCTTTGTTATCATTCTTACCCTGGTCAGACCACCACACAGTATCCTGGGTAGTGGCATCTTTGACGATATATTTATCTTTTGGTGAGCGACCGGTGAAGATCCCGGTGTTCACGTTGACTGCGCCCATCTCGGTGACGACACCGCGCTCGAACCCTTCCAGGTCAGAACGTGTCTCTTCGGCGAAAAGCTGGTCGTAAGAGGGGTTGCGAACGATCTCTTGGCTGTTTTTGATGCCGTACTGGTCCAGTCCTAATTGTTGGGCCAGGGTGGGTTCTGCCACGATTGTCATTTTATTCTCCTGGGTTCAGAGGTGTGTAGGGTTCTATCTGAGAGCCATCCTATCACTTAGGTGGTAGAGTTTAGCGATCACCATCAAAGTTTATAAAATATGGCGTATTTTTGTTATTAAAGTTAAAGGCGGGTTTTGCCCGCCTTTAATTAGTGTAACTTGTTTGCATCATTACCAGGAGTGCTACTGAACAGGGTTTCGACATCGATCCCATTAAATTGGTACTGGGCACCGCAGTAGTCACAGTGCATATCGATTTTGCCGAGTTCCTGCACCATCGCCATCGCCTCTTCCTTTTCGATCTGCAGCAGAGCCCCTTCACAGCGCTCGCGGGAGCAAGTGCAACGGAACTCGACCGCCTGCGGGTCGAATACCCGCACCTTGTCCTGGTGGTAGAGACGGTAGAGGATCTCTTCTGCCTGCAGGCCGAACAGCTCTTCATCCTTGATGGTGCTGGTGAGCTGGGTCAGGTGCTCGAAATCATGGCTGTGGTCTTCGTTCTGGGCAGGCAAGGCTTGCAGCAGGATACCGGCTGCGCGGGGTTCACCCTCATGGTAGCCAGTGCGGATCCACAACTTGGTGGCCAGCTGTTCGGATTGCTCGAAGTAGCGCTCCAGGCAGCCTGCCAGGGTGTCGGCGTCCAGCGCTATGATGCCCTGATAGCGTTCGCCCTGCTCCGGGGTGATGGTGATGACCAGTTGGCCGTTGCCGATCAGGCTCTGTAGCTTGCCATCGCTCGGCAACTCGCCCTCAAAACGGGCCACGCCACGCAATTGCAGGTTGTTATCACCGTTGATAACGGCCAGACGCACCGGGCCGTCGCCCTGCAGTTGCACCGTGATGGAGCCTTCAAACTTGAGGGTGGCGGTCAGCAGGCTGGTGGCTACCAGCAGCTCACCCAGCAGTTTTTGTACCTGTACCGGGTAGCTCTGGGCTTCCACTACATGGCGGTAGGTGTGATCCAGCTGGACCAGCTCGCCACGCACTTCGTACTCTTCAAACAGATAGCGATACAGCAGATCTTGGTTACTCATCATTGATTCCTGGATTGTTCGGTGAGGTAAATCGGTTCGGCTGGCGAGTGACCGCAGGGTGCCTCATCAGCCTTGTGTTAACGGGGTCAGGTCAGTACTGCTTGACCTTGATCAGCTGGCGTCGCTCCTGCTTGTCGGGGCGACGCTCGGGGCTGGGGGCAAACTGGCTGTTGAAACGGCGGGCTTCACTGTTCTCTGCCCGCTTTTTCAGGCTCTCGGCGGTCTCTTCATAGAGTAACTGGGCAAGCGGGGCCGATTTGCGTTGCTCGCTAATGGCCAGCACCCGCACTGTCCGTTCATCCTGACCCTGCCAGAGGCGGATCAGTGCCCCCACTTCCACCTGTTTGCCCGGTTTGCTGCGCTGACCATTGTAGTGCACCTTGCCCCCGTCAATCTGATCCCGCGCCACGGAGCGGGTCTTGTAGAAACGGGCTGCCCACAGCCACTTGTCGAGACGAACCTCAAGGGTACTTTCTGCATGATTGGGCATGAACAGGCTCCATAACGGGGAAAAGTGGGTATCGATTATATCAGAGGCCGGGGCCGGGATAGCAACCGGGTGGCAGCCGCGCGGGTGGGCAACCTATGCCCATGTGCTGCTACATATGGGCAGTATATTGATTCACAAGGGAAAGTAGGTGACTGGGGGCGTCTGCACCGGGTTGCCGGTGGGGCTGCTTATATAGTGTATAAAAGATGCCGCCCCTGTTTGGTGCGGCATCTCTCACATCAATCGACCACGGATGGGATTAGAAGTGATCCTGCTGATCCGGCTTCTTCTGGTCGTGCGGGCCTTCGCTGTGGGCGATGGCGGTGCGGATCAGGTCAACCCCGGCGCGGATAATCAGCACCCCCATGTTGACCAGCTTGACGCAGACCCACATGAAGGTAATGAGCAGGATCAGCTTGAGCACGGTCTGGAAGGCTTCCAGGAAGTTCTGCTCCAGCTGGGCGGTCAGGCCGTTGGCGCTGCTCATCAGCCAGGTGTAAACCTCGCGCACAAACGGGATGCGGCTTGGCATCTCCAGTACATCCAGGGCGGCAGGGAGCGCCTGGAAGATGACGATGCTGCCGAACAGTATCAAAATGACACCGATGGCGATGCCGAGGAAAAAGCCGAACTGTCTCATGGAGGGCTCCAGCGTTTGCTGCATGAAATTGAAGATAGCCGCCAATAGTAGGGAGTGCTCTGCTTCATCGCAATCTTCCGTGCACCGTCATCGCGGTGGAAACGGCGGCGATCCGGCCGCTACCATTGCCCAACTATCTGATTTCTGGGAGGCTTGTCGCCATTACGCATAGGGAAAGCAAATTGATGTCGAGAACCCTCTTTTTACTGTTGCTGACGCTGTTTACCGTTGCGCCAGCCTTGAGTGCCGAGCCTGCGCCACCTACGGCGGCTGCCTGTGCCATCCGTCATCAGGATCAGTTGTTGCTGGTGCAGGATCGTATCTCCTCCCGCTATAGCCTGAGTGGTGGCTATATCGATGGCGGCGAGAGCCCGCAACAGGCGGCGCTGCGCGAACTCCATGAGGAGACCGGCTTGCAGGGGGAGGTGGTGCAGGAGCTGGGCCGCTGGCAGCGAGCGGTTATCTTCGCCTGCCGCACCCTTGAGCCCATCATCGCGCAGCGAAATACAGCCGCGCAGCGAAATACAGCCGTCCAGCAGGGTTCCGGTTTTGTCTCCATCCTGAAGGCCCCCAATCTGGGGGGCGAGATCCTCAATGCCCGGCTGATCGCCATCGACCAGCTCCCCCGCGAGCAGCGCCGCTTCCCGGATCAGCTCGACTGGTTGCAATCCCGGCTGGATAAGGTGCCCGAGAGTAAGGTGCGCTGGCAGGCCGATTTTGTGGCGCAGGGCAGCGTGCTGCATCAAACCGAGATCCCGCTGATCATGCGCGTGCAGCAGTGGTTGGGGCCCGATGTCTGGTGGCTGTCGGTCAGCAATCTGTTTGGTTCAGGCGGCTTTCAGCTTGCCCTGATACCTTTGCTGCTCCCGTTGCTGGGGTGGCCGCGGTTACGCCAGCTGCTGTTTGCCATGCTGTGGCTTGGGCTGCTGGTGCAAGCAGGCAAGGAGGGGATTGGCTGGCCGCGCCCCTTCCATCTGCAACCGCTGCTGGCAACCCAGAGCGCGCAAGGTTTTGGCATGCCGAGCGGCCATACCGCCTCGGCGCTGCTGTTTTGGGGCGCGCTGCTTGGCTGGCTTTGGCCGACCCACCGCTGGCGAGCGATCTCGCTGGCTCTGCTGTTGGCGCTGGTCACCGGTCTGGCGCGGGTCTGGCTCGGGGTGCACTTTATCTCTGATGTGGCGGCGGGGCTGCTGATAGGCGGCTTGTTGCTGGCCGCTCGCCCCTGCTGGCGACTGGATGGGCGAGTGGCAGGCTGGCTGCTACTGATTGCAACCAGCCTGCTGATTGCGGGCTGGGCACAGTCGGCTCATCTGGCCGGGATTGGGCTGGCTGCATTGGGCCTCTGGCTCGGTGGTCTGGCTCCCTTGCCCCGTGATGGTTATTCGCCGCTGTTGACCGGTGGTGTGACGTTGGCGGGGGGCGCCGTGATCGGTGCCATGCTGTGGGGGTTGCCGCTGCTGACCAGCAGTTCGCTCACTATCCTGCTCGGCCAGTTATCGCTCTTTTTCGGGCTGGGGCTCTGGTTGAGCGCTGGCCTCTGGTGGATACTCTCTTTCTTGAAAAACGACTCACGACCCAAGGGCAAATGCCCGAACAAGGGAATTTTATGAATGTGAAAAAAGTGGATTTGGCCAAGATAACCCTGGGGGTGCTGTTT
The DNA here is from genome assembly GCF_000820145.1 of Aeromonas sobria. Taxonomy (GTDB): domain Bacteria; phylum Pseudomonadota; class Gammaproteobacteria; order Enterobacterales; family Aeromonadaceae; genus Aeromonas; species Aeromonas sobria. Next base: position 106,293 of record NZ_CDBW01000048.1, read on the forward strand.
ATCAGCATCCTCATTATCTCTTGCTTCATGGTGTTGCAACCTTTCCTGCCTGCGCTGGTGTGGGCCACCATGATCACCATCGCCACCTGGCCATTGATGTTGATGATGCAGCGGCTGCTGTGGGGCAAGCGTTCGCTGGCCGCGCTGTTTATGACGCTGGTGCTGCTGCTGATATTTGTTATCCCGCTCTTTATGACTCTGGCCAATGTGGCGGAGAAGGCGCCGATGCTGATCGAGCTGGGCACCAATATCAGCCAGTCACCGCCGCCGGAGCTGCTCTGGTTGCAGCAGATCCCGCTGGTGGGTGGCAAGCTCTATGACTTCTGGCAGCAGATCCTGGCGAGCGGTGGTCAGGTGCTGTTTGCCAAGCTGACCCCCTACTTTGGTCAGACCGCCCGCTGGCTGGCCTCTCAGGCCGGTAATCTGGGGCTGCTGTTCGTTCACTTCCTGCTGACGGTCGGTATCTGCGGCGTGCTCTATCACTCAGGTGAAGTGGTGGCGACCGGTATTCGCCGCTTTGCCCACCGACTGGCGGGCGAGCGTGGTGACAATGCTACAGTGCTCGCTTCACAGGCGATCCGTGCCGTGGCGATGGGGGTGGTGGTAACTGCGCTGGTGCAATCCTCGGTAGCCGGTGTCGGTCTGCTGATTGCAGGCATTCCTTACGCCATGGTGCTGGTGGTGGTGATGTTCCTGCTGATCGTCGCCCAGATCGGCCCCTTCCCGGTGCTGATGGCCAGCGTTGGCTATCTCTACTGGAGCGGCGACACCACCTGGGGCACCTTCTTGCTGGTGTGGTCACTGATTGCCGGCACCATGGACAACTTCCTGCGCCCCTTCCTGATCAAGCGTGGCGCCGACCTGCCGCTCATCCTCATTCTGGTGGGTGTTATCGGCGGCTTGTTGACCATGGGGATCATCGGCCTGTTTATCGGCCCAGTAGTGCTGGCGGTGGGTTACACCCTGCTGGATGCCTGGATCAAGGAAGATGACCAACCGGCAGCCGCTGTTGTTGAATCGCCCAAGGCCGAGTGACGATTCAGTAACAAGACGATTCAGCCATCAATCGCTGATACAAAGAGCCGCCCATAAGGGCGGCTCTTTGGTTTTTGACGATCGTGATTTATGGCGATGGCGTCAGGTTGGCTGATCCGCGCCAACCGGCATTCACCACATAGTACCGTCCCATGTAGGTTCGATTAGCGAAGCGTAATCGGACGAACGAGATACCGCCGTCTCGGAATTTCCGTGAATCAGCGGCCTCTGGCAGATGGGAAATCGGAGTAGCCGTTATAGCGGGGAGATTGATTTACGCGAACGTCCGATTACGCCTTGCGGCTAATCGAACCTACGGGCTGGCTATACGGCGGTTTGCTCAGGAAGGCGGATTTTCTAATTTAAGCCTATCTTTTTTGACATATTGTAGCCAGAAATGGAAAAGCCAACATCTTGATACAGTTTTAACGCTCTTTGATTTTGGTACGCTACTCGTAATTTAATTTGTTCAATACCAATCGATGTTAATTTTGATTCAAACGCAGAAATTGCCAATTTCCCATAACCATTATTGCGACGATTTGAAAAAATGAAGAAGTCATAAATAAACGTGGATTTATCATCGGCGTTAATCGAATGCCACAAATAACCAACTAATTCTGAATCTGATTCGATGCACAATAATTGATGCTTATCACTTTTCAAGCCATTAGGAAAGCTACGAAGAAGCTCCTGATTGGCTAATTCGATCGCTCTATCTATTGAGTGGCCATAATTTTGAGCTATTTCAAGGCTGTAATCATCAATAAAATAATCGCAATAAGCTGGATATTCACTTGCGGTCATCGGTCTGAGCTTAATCATGTCTAATCCTTTAAAGCGAGATAACGTCATATTAATGGGTGAGCTACGCTGCCACCTAACCTAATCCATTGTACCCTAAACACAAAACCCAACCTTACACTGAAAATACCAAGCGTTGCGAGTCATTCTTAAATGCTTTGTTATGTGAGCGTGAATTTTTCGAAACATACTATCGATAAAAAGGACATCCATCCTGGCCGTGCTGGTGATACAGCGGCTTTCTCAGGATGGTGGGAGTCCTAATTTCACGCTCTAGGCATATAACGCCTCAATAACCGGCACGCTTTAGCGCGTCCGGCGCCGAAGGCGCGAAGTTGATTGATTTGTTAGCGATCTGGTTCACGCACCAACCTATAGATTTTGTTGACCGCTTCCCCCCTGAGCTCCAGTTTGTTTTGGCTGTGATGCATGCGTCTGTGGCAATTTGGACACAATGCAACAGCGTTCGAGATCCTGTCACTGCCCCCCTCTGACAAGGGTGTAACATGGTGTACTTCCAAATAAGGTTGACCATCTTCTTTTAAGAACGGGGCTGGGTATTCACAAAACTCACAACGACCATCAGCCTGCTGAATAACCCAAGCTTTAACCGATGGATCTCGTATATATGCTGCACTCGAAATTGTTGTACTGGTTGGCTTTGAACTACCTGCTGGCGCCTCTATTTTTTTCGCCACCAAGGCAGCTGCACGTTGTTCTAGTTCTGCATGTTCAGCAGTTGGATCCAGTGGCCGCCGCATCAGTTGACCTGAACTAACCCTGCCCGTTGCGATTTTAACCCAATCCTCCGATGCAATTGAGGGGCTGTACACCAATATACGTTTTGTTCGATTGCCACCCTTGGATTTTGGGTTCACCTTAAGTAGCGCTTGCTGTGCTCCAATTACAGTTCGAAGTTTTTCTGCTCCACCGGCTACAAGTGACAAGTTCACTTGACCATTAATTTTTATTACTCGATCAGAAAACTCTGGAAAAGCCTTGACTAGATCACGAGAAATGACGTTGACGGAAATGAAAGGACATCCTGCGACTTGTAGGCGCTCCAAAATGAGATCAAACGCTTTGTTGTAATCTGCGTTCCTGGTCGAGGGCCCCCAAGACTCCAAAATTAACCCTGAAACTGATTGAAACTCGCCTACTGAGTATGTGGCATTGAGCTGACGTCCATCGCTTGCAACTACGTTAGTCATTAGAAACTCTATAGGTAGCTAAGAGTGATTAGATGGAAGGCGGTACTAATCCGTTAATAGAGCCTTCCATATAACTCCGGTTTGCCCTGATCACCGCCACGAAAATTCATTTTAAATCACAACATTGCCGATCAATCTCTGGTGCTGGACGCATTCACTAAGCGTCTTCCTTTGGCTCTATTTTTGGCCGTCTGGCAAAAATACACTTCCGGAACGGTAATGGAAAGCGCCACCCAGCCCCAGCTTTCTGAATAACTCGGGAGTGTGATCGCGGTGACACCCCATATGGCGTAGTGGGCCAATATGCGGAACGGCGGCGGGTCAGGGGCTCGTGGTTAACAACAATGGGCATGGCGATATAACCCGGGGCGTGGCAACGCCCCGGGTTGTTATCGGTCGGTAGGGTAGGGTCAGGCAGGCTGGTGCAGGGTGATGCAGTGAATACCGCCGCCACCGGCGGCGACCGGGTCAATATTGATCTGCACCACCTTACGGCCGGGGTAGAGCTTGGCCAGCAGATCGTGGCAGTAGCTATCGGCGGCCTTGTCGCCAAACTCGGGGGCGATCACCGCGCCATTGATCGGCAGATAGTTGATATAACCGGCGGCAAAGTCGCGGCTGCGGCTAAAGCGGTTGTCCCGCACATCCAGCGGTGGCGGCAGCACATGCAGCTCCAGCTTGTTGCCGTCGGCATCGGTGGCCTGCTTGAGGATGGCCAGATGCTGGCGGGTCACCTGGTAGTCGTGGGATGCCGGGTCGTTGTCCATATTGACCACCACTACCCCAGGGCGGACAAAGCGGGCGTAGAAATCGACGTGGGCATCGGTGATGTCCTTGCCCTTGATGCCCGGTAGCCAGATGATTTTGCGCAGTCCCAGATTGGCTTTCAGCTCCGCCTCCAGTTGCGCCTTGCTCACTCCCGGGTTGCGGTTGCTGTTGAGCCAGCAGCTCTCGGTCATGATGCCGGTGCCGTTGCCATCCACCTCGATGCCGCCCCCCTCGCCAGTGAGCTTGCTCTGCAGATAGTGGGCATCCGCCTGCTTGCTGACCAGTTCGGCTACCCCCGCATCCTGTTCGTGCTCCTGCTTGTCGCCCCAGCCGTTGAAGTTGAAATCCACCAGCCCCAGCTCCCCTTCGCCGTTCTGGACGAAGACGCCGCCGGTATCCCGCAGCCAGATATCGTCCAGCTCGGCGACGATAAAGCGGGTATTCTGCTCGCCACAAAGCTTGCGGGCCAGCGCCTCCTCCTCTTCGCGGCAGAGCACACTCACCTTGGTGTAAGGGGTCATGGCTTTAACCAGCCGCCCTATGGTGGCCTGCACCTCTTTGTAGTCGCGGCCCCAGATATCGGCGCTGGCAGCAAAGGCGACCCAGACCTGCGCCTGAGGGGCGGCTTCATCGGGCATATGGAACGGCTCGCCGCTGGCGCTGGCAGCATCCTCCTCTGCATTGCTGCTGGCCGCGTGGGCCTTGCCCGGCAGATTGCCGAGCCCGGCCAGTACGCCGATGGCCGCCAGCTGTTTCAATACGTTGCGTCGGGATGGCATGAAAAACTCCTTATGATTCATAGGCTGCTCTTGAAGCGAGTCCAGGCTCGCATGCGGGCACGCATCTCTGGTTGCGATATATCCTGGCCCGGGATGAGCCGCTGATAGGTGGCGTCATCCAGATAGATATCCGGGTTGCCGGTCATGGTGGCATCGACCAGCGACCTTGCTTTGGCACTGGCGGTGGGATAGCCGGTGCTATTGGTGATGGCTGCCATGTTGGCCGGGCGCATCACGAAATTGATAAAGGCATAGGCGTATTCAGGATGGGCGGCATCGGTCGGGATCGCCATGGTATCCATCCAGATAGTGCTCCCTTCTTTGGGTAAACGGTACTCGAACTGCGCTGTTTTTCCTGCCTCGGCAGCGCTGCGGCTGGCTTGCGTCATGTCACCGCTATAACCGAGTGAGAGGCAGAGATCGCCGTTGACCAGCTGGGTCACCGGCTGGGACTGGAATTTGCGGATATGGGGCTTGAGCCCCTTGAGTAGCGCCAGTGCGGCATTTAGATCCTCGGCTTTGCCACTGCGGGGTTCACGCCCCAGATAGTTCAGCACCACCGCCAGCACCTCGTCGGGGGAGTCGATGATGGAGATGCCGCAGTCGGCAAACTTTGCCGCCAGCTCGGGCTTGAACAACAGGTCGAGACTGTTGACCGGGGCATCCGCCATCCTCTGCTTGATCATCCCGGCGTTGTAGGTGAGCCCTATGGTGCCCCAGGTGTAGGGCACCACCGCATCTCGTGAATGGGGATAGGCTTGCTGGATCCGCAGCAAGCCCGGCTCGATGTCGGCCAGATGCTGCAACTTGCTCTTGTCGAGGGGTTGCAGGCTGCCGGCGCGCATCAACCGCTCCGCCACCGTATCGCCGGGGAAGATCAGATCATAACCGCTGCGACCGGCCATCAGCTTGGCTTCCAGGGTTTCGCTGCTGTCCATGACGTCATAAATGACCCGGATCCCGGTCTCTTTGGTAAAGGCGCTAAGGGTATCGGGGGCGAAATAGTCGGCCCAGTTATAGAGGCGCAGCACTTTTTCGGCCGATTGCTCTTGATCGAGCTCTTCTGCCGCGATGGCGGTGCCGTTGAGCAACATGGCCGTGAACAGGGCCAGCGTGCGGGATAATTTGCGTGTCATGTCCGGACTCCTCTGTGGTTGCCTGCCATTTGGCTGTGATGGCCATCCAGACTCAGCAAGGCGCCATACATCTCGGGGCGGCGATCCCGATAGATGCCCCAGCTCATGCGCTCTTCTGCCATGGCGGCGAGATCCAGCTCCTGCACCAGCACGCCCGGGGTGGTCCTGTCCGCCTCGGCGAGCAGCGCCCCCTTGTGGTCGGTGATAAAAGAGGAGCCGTAGAACGCCATCTGTAGGGTGGGATCTGTGGTTGCCACCTCGTTGCCAATCCGGTTGGCGGCTATCACCGGCATGATGTTGGCGGCGGCATGGCCGCGCTGGGTCAGCTGCCAGTGATCGCGGGAGTCGAGATGAGCAGCCCCCGGCTCCGAGCCGATGGCGGTGGGATAGAGCAGCAGCTCTGCGCCCTGCAAGGCCATGCTGCGTGCCGCCTCCGGGAACCATTGATCCCAGCAGATGCCGACGCCGATCCGCCCCGCGGCACACTCCCAGACCCGAAAGCCGGTATCGCCGGGGCTGAAGTACTCCTTCTCCTGATAGCCGATGGCATTGGGAATATGGGTCTTGCGATAGACCCCCAGCAGCTTGCCGTCGGCATCCGCCAGTGCCAGCGAATTGAAGAAGGCGTTACCGGCCCGCTCGAACCAGCTGATGGGCAACACCACGCCCAGCTCGCGAGCCAGTGCCGAGAAGCGGCGCAGCACCCGGCTCTGTTCGAACGACTCGGCCAGCGCCAGATGGCCGTGGTGCTGCTCGATGCAGAAGTAGGGGGTGGCAAACAGCTCTTGCAGCAGGATAAGACCCGCCCCTTTGGCGGCGGCTTCCCGCACCAGACTCTCCGCCATGTCGAGATTGCGTGGCAGATCCCAGCTGCAGGCAAACTGGGTGGTCGCCACAACAATTTTACTCATCGGTTCTTCCTCCCTGAATGCCAGCCAGCACCCTGCAACGGGCAAACTGGGTGGTTGCGACGGTGATGTTGCTCATCGTCTTATCCTTTTACCGGCCATGCCGGTTGTTGCTGGGTGATGCAGTGGATACCGCCGCCGCCGTGTGCCAGCTGGTTGATCTGCACCGGCACCACCTCCCGCTGCGGGAAGGCGCTCTGCAGAACTGCTGCCGCTTCCCGGTCGCTGGCCACGCCATAGGCGGGCATGATGATGGCGCCGTTGGTGATGTAGAAGTTGGTGTAAGAGGCGCAAAAGACCTCGGCCTCTGCATCGATGGCCTCGCTGGCTTCATAGAGATCTTGCAGCTCGAACGTGCGCCCTTTGGCATCGGTGGCCAGCATCAGGGCGTGGCGGTTCTCCCTGACGATACGGGCATAGGTCGAGGTGGTATCGCGGGTGGCATCTACCAGCAGCTGGCCGGGGCGACTGAAGGCACAGACCCCGTCCACATGGCCATCGGTCATGTCGCCGGTGACATGGTCGGGATCCCCCGGCAGCCAGATGGTCTTCTCGATGCCGAGCAGGCGACTGAAGATCTGCTCGATCTCGCCCTTGCTGATCCCCGGGTTGCGATTGCTGTTGAGCAACACAGATTCGGTGGTGATCAGGGTGCCTTCGCCGTCCACATGGATGGCGCCCCCTTCGTTGGCCAGAAAGCTGCCGATGGTATCGAGCTCCAGGCTATTGAGGATGCGGCGGGCCAGCCCTTCGTCGAGCGGGTGGGCCGATTTGCCGCCCCAGGCGTTGAAGCGCCAGCTCACCCCGGCGCTGCCGAGTTCAGGGTGGCAGATAAAGGTGGGGCCGGAGTCGCGGCACCAGCTGTCATCCACCGCAATGGGGACAAGGGTCACCCGCTGGTCACAGAGCGCGCGCGCCTCGGCCAGCGCGGAAGGGTCGACCACCAGCTTGACCGGTTCGAACCGGACAATGGCATTGACCACCCGGGCGAAGTCCTGCTGCACTCCGGCGAGGGTGACGCCCCAGCCTGACTCCCACAGTGCCTTGTTGTGGGGCCAGACCATCCAGGTCGCTGCGTGCTGACACCATTCGGCGGGCATAAACCAGCCCTTTGCCACAATTCCCTGCTCCCGCATATCACCACCCTGATTAGGTACTATTAAGATTGCTGACGATGGGAATAGACTATTCCCGCAAGCTATGGCGAACAAACGATCAATTTTCGGTAAAAGTGATAAGTGGAGCTAATCAATGGTGTTCAAGCAGTGGCCCCCGCTCAACGTGTTGCGGGGCTTTGAGGCGGCGGCCAGACTCGGCAGTTTTCATCAGGCGGCGCAGGAGCTGCATCTGACCCAGTCCGCTATCAGCCAGCAGATCCGCTCGCTGGAGGAGCTGCTCGGTCAGCCGTTGTTTCACCGGCAGGGGCGCTCGGTCGCGCTGACCGATGCGGGGCAGGATCTGCTGGAGACCACCCAGAGCGTGCTGTTGCAGCTGGCGATGGGGATCCAGCGGCTGGAGCAGTACCGCAAACCGAACCAGCTGGTACTCAACACCAGCACCGCCATCGCCCGCCACTGGCTGCTGCCGCGATTGGGGGAGTTTCATCGGCTGCATCCCGACATCGATCTTTGGCTCTTTACTAGCGACGAAGAGCCCGACATGGCGGAGCAGACCATCGATCTCGCCCTGCGCTGGGATCTCGGGCCGCAGGCCGGGTGTCGCCATCAGCACATGGTGGCGGATCGCTTGCTGCCGGTGGCCACGCCTGCGGTGCTGGCACAACCTGCGGCAGAGCGCACCACCCTGCACGGTGAGCGGGCGCTGGATTGGCATCACTGGACGCTCAAGGGGGGAGAGGATCTGCAACTGCAAACCCGGGGGCTCAACTTCTCCGATCCCGGTCTGCTGCTGGAGGCGGCCAGCGCCGGACTCGGCGTGGCGCTGGTGAGCGAGCTGCTCTCCCGTCCCGTCCGTCAGCAGGGGCAGCTGTTGCCGCTCTCTGCCCATCGGGTCAAGGGGCCGCAGTGGAATCTGCTGGTGCATCAGGAGAGCGAAGGGATGCCGGAGTGCCGCGCCTTCTGCCACTGGCTCGGCCAGCAATTTGCCGGGGGCGAACCCGACCGTGCTGAGGATGGGGTTGCCACCCTCTGAGGCAGGTCACTGAATCGGACGCGCTGGCGTGGTTAAATGGTCGGCTCACATCTTGCCGGATATTGCTGTGACCATGCCATCTGACCTTCACCCGCTCCTGACTATGGGTATGCCTTCTGGCTGCGTGCTTACTGGATACTGCCGTGACCATGCCATCTGACCTTCAGCCCTGGCCTGACTATCTGCAGGCCTCCTGGCTGCGCTGCGCCCACCAGACCAGCGCCACCCTCTGGCATCCGCCTCACAGCGCCAAGGGGCAGACCTTGCAGAGCCTGCGCCAGCGCAAGCGGGATCTGCTCACCACCGGCGAGATGGCCCTCGAAGATCTCTACGAATTTATGGAGGGGCGCCCCTGCGTACTGCTGCTCACCGACGAGAGCGGCTGCCTGTTGGCCCAGACCGGCCACCCCGGCACGCTGGCGGAGTTGGCAGCGCTGGGGTTTGGCCCCGGTGCCTTTTTCAGCGAGGGGCGCATCGGCACCAATGCCATCAATCTGGCGGCGCTGGAGGGAGTGCCGCTCTGCGTCAGCGGCCCCCAGCACTTCAACCAGACCCTCCACCCGTGGCACAGCTGCGCCAGCCCGGTCTACAACAGCAACGGCCGTCAGGTCGCCATCATCGCCCTGATCTGCAAGGTGGAGGAGGCGAGCGCTGGCGATCTGGCGCTCACCGTCAGCGCCGGGCGCGAGCTGGCCCATCTGCTGCAGATGGAGACTCTGATGCAGGAGTCCCAGCACCACCTGAGCGAGCTTTACGCCCTGCTCGACGGCATGGATGACGGCGTGCTGGCCTGGGATCCGCAAGGCCGACTGCGCTACCTCAACGCGCTGGCGGCACACCGGCTGCGGCTCGATCCGGCGCTCTGTCTCGGCCAGCCGCTGGAGCAGCACCTGCTGCTGCCCCAGCGGTTGCAGCTGGCCATCAAGGGGCAGACGCCGCTCAGCCATGTGGAGGTAACGCTGGAGCGGCTCGGCGCTCAGGAGGGGGAGTTTATCAATGCGCTGGTGAGCCTCAAGCCGTTGCCGGGGCCGGAGGGGGTCAGCTTTATCGCCCTGCTGCACCCGGTCGATCGGCTGCGGGCCATTCACCAGCTGCGCCAGACGGTGCCCGAGCTGTCGGCGCTGGTGGGGGAGTCGAGCGCCATGCGCAAGCTGTTGCGCTACGCCCGGCAGGCGGCCCAGAGTCAGGGGCCGATCCTGTTGCGCGGTGAAGAGGAGGTGGGCAAGGCCCAGCTGGCGGAGGCGATCCACTTTGGCAGCGAGCGGGCTGCCGGGCCGCTCATTACCCTCAACTGTCAGGCGCTGCCGAGCGAGCGGATGGCGCTGGAGCTGATGGGTTCCGACGAGGCGGGGCAGGAGCGGGCGGGCAAGTTCGAGCTGGCCCACGGTGGCACCCTAGTGCTGGAGCAGGTGGAGTGCCTCTCCGCCCCCATGCAGGCGGCGCTGTTGCAACTGCTCAAGACCGGTCGCATCCAGCGCTTCGATTCGGCCCGCATCCTGCCGCTCAAGGTGCGGATCGTCGCCACCAGCAGCGCCCCGCTGGAGCAACTGGTGCAGGAGGGGCTATTTGGCCGCCAGCTGCTCTATGCCTTGCAGGCGTGCGAGCTGTGGCTGCCGGGGCTGCGGGAGCGCGCGGCGGATCTGCCGGGCCTTATCAGCCAGCAGTTGGCGGCGCAGGGGCGCGAGCCGGTGCGCCAGTTCAGCCCGGCGGCCCTCGACTGTCTGCTGGCCTATCCCTGGCCCGGCAATCTGGGGGAGCTGCGCAGCGCGGTCGAGCATGCGTTGCTTCACTCCGGTCAGGGGCGGATCCCGCCCGAGGCGCTGCCCGCCGCCATTCGTCACGGCTATCAGCTGGTGGCGGATGAGGTGGTGGGGCAACCGCTGCTCACCTTGGCGGAGCTGGAGCGCCAAGCCATTTTGCGCTGCGCTCACGCCTGCAAGGGGCAGGTGAGCCAGATGGCCCAACATCTTGGCATCAGTCGCACCACCCTGTGGCGGCGACTGAAGCTGCTCGAGATCGATCCCGCCGACTATCACGGCTGACGGCGATCCGAGCCATCGCCAACCGGCCGCGAAAATGAAACGGCCCCGCAGTTGCGGGGCCGTGTTATATGGCAAGGTCAGTAGTGGCGCAGTTACAGCCCCAGCTGGTGGGCGGTGACGATGGCCGCCAGCACATCCTCGGCGGTGACCTTGAACGGCATGTTGTGAATGGTCTCGCCCTCGGCGGTGGAGGCTTTGGCCACCTCCATCAGGCGCGCCATATCCAGCTCCTTGACCCCCATCATATGCAGGTTGGTCGGCAGGCCCACCGAGCGGCAGAAACCCAGCACGGTTTCGATCTCCGCCATCGGCGCGTTCTCCAGCACCAGCTGCACCAGCGTACCGAACGCCACTTTCTCACCGTGGTAGAGGTGGTGACACTCGGCCAGCTGGGTCAGGCCGTTGTGGATGGCGTGGGCGGCGGCCAGCCCGCTGCTCTCGAAGCCGATACCGCTCAGGTAGGTGTTGGCCTCGATGATGTTCTCCACCGCCTTGGTGCAGAGCCCCTGTTCCACCGCCAGCTTGGCCTTGTAGCCATCGGCCAGCAGGGTTTTGTAGCAGAGCTCGGCAATGGCCTGCGCCGCCAGGGTGGAGGCGCCACCTGCCATGGTCTGGCAACCGGAGACCTTGTTGGCGCGCGCTTCGAAGTAGGTGGAGAGCGCATCCCCCATGCCGGAGACCAGCAGCCGCACCGGCGCGCGGGAGACCACACCGGTATCCATGATGACCATGTTGGGGTTGGTCGGGATCATCAGGTATTCGCTGAACTGCCCTTCCGGGGTGTAGATGACCGCCAGCGCGCTGGTGGGGGCATCAGTGGAGGCGATGGTCGGCACTATGACCACCGGCACCTTCTGGTAGAAGGCGACCGACTTGGCGGTATCCAGCGTTTTGCCGCCGCCGATGCCGATGATGACGTCAAACGGGGTCTGCTGGCAGCGGGCCAGCAGGCGGTCGATCTCGGGGCGGGAGCATTCGCCGTTGAAGCAGTCGAACTCCGGCTGGATACCTGCACCGTGGAAGCTGGTGGCCACGGTATCGCCGACCAGCTTGGTGACGAAGGCGTCGGCCAGAATAAGCGGCTTGCTGCCGAGCGCTTTGACGTAGTTGCCGATATTGGCGAGGGCCCCGTTGCCTTGTACGTATTTGCTGGGGCTGATGATAATGCGGTCCATATTCTATCCCTCTCTCTTTACTAATTAAGAATCGGGGCGAAGGGGCGGCAGTGCCGGGGACTCCTTCGTCTTGAATGAAGCTGCACAGGCTCAGCGAGCGAGTGCAGCCCCTTGAAACAGTGGCGTCAGTCGCCAAAGCGCTCGGCTGCCAGCTGCTGGAAGCAGGCCAATGCGGCGGTGGCATCCTCCCCGCGCGCCAGCAGGGTGAGCATGTCGCCCTGACGCACGTTAAGCATGGTGAGCCGGGTCAGGCTGCGGGGATTGGCCTCTTTATCCCCCTTTTGCAGCTTGAGTTCAGCGGCAAAGGGCTTGAGGGCGGCCACCAGTCGGGCGGCGGGGCGCACATGCAGGCCGTGGGGGTTATCCACCAGCACCTCGCAGCGCAGCCAGCCGTCGTCAGTAACGGGGTCGGTCTCAGTGGCGGCTGGTGCCGCACTGGCAGGCAGCATCGCCTGTTTCGGGCCCAGCGCGCCGAGTGCCTCGGCGGCTACCTCATCCAGCGTCATGCCGGAACCAGCCGCCACCACGGCGGCCAGGGTGCCCTCGACCAGCGGTGCGGGGCAGAGCCGCACCCGGGCGCTTAATTCAGGGGGCAACAGTTCGAGGGCGGTTTCGGCGCTGAGCAGGGCGCTGCCCAAGTCCATCAGTACCAGCACGCCGCTGCCGTCGTCTGCTTCTTCAATCGCACTCATCACGGCGATGGCATCGGTGCCTATGGGGTGGTCGGGGTCATCGACCCCGGCCGCCAGCAGCAACTTGGCCGGGCTGCCGAGCTGGTCGGCCAGCGCTTTCAATCCGGCCGCCAGCATGGCGCTGTGAGAGACAACTACGATTCCGATCATGTCACAACCTCGCTCTGTCACGCAGGGCGGTCAGCAGCAGCAGGGTCGAGGTGGCCCCGGCATCCTGATGGCCGATACTGCGTTCGCCAAGGTAGCTGGCGCGCCCCTTGCGGGCCTGCATCTGGATGGTGGCCTCGGTACCGGCTGCGGCGGCGGCCACCGCCTTGTCCAGCGCTTCGTTGAGGGGCAGATCTTGCTGCTGCGCCTGTTGCAGGGCGGCCAGTGCTGGCCACCAGGCGTCGCACATGGTCTTGTCACCCGGCTCGGCACGGCCGCGGGAGACGATCCCCTCGACCCCATCGCTCAGCATTTTGCATAGCTGGTTGAGGCTCAGGCTCTGGCAGGCGTCGGTACTGGCCGCTGCCCGGATAAAAAAGGTGCCGTAGAGCGGGCCGCTGGCGCCACCGACCGAGGAGAGCAGGGTCATGCCGGTGGTTTTCAGCACCTGACCGATGTCTTTGTCTGCCACTGCGGGCAGCTTCTCGGCCACCTTGGCAAAGCCGCGCTGCATGTTGAGGCCGTGGTCGCCATCACCGATGTCGGTATCCAGTGCGGTGAGGTAGTCACGCTGCTCGGTAAAGATGTGTTCGCAGTCGAGCAGCCAGTTGACGATGTGATGCTTGCTTAACATGGGTTCTCCTTAGCAGCCGCGACGCAGGGCGGGGGTGTGAACGGGGGCATCCCACAGGGTCATCAGCTCATCATCCACCTTGAGCAATGTGATGGAGATGCCGGTCATGTCGAGGGAGGTGCAGTAGGGGCCAATCAGGTTGCGCACCAGATGGATGCCTGCCTCTTCGCACAGGGTAGCGAGGCGACCATAGACACCATACAGCTCTGAAATCGGGGTACCGCCGAGGCTGTTGACCAAGGCGATAACCCGATCGCCCTTGTTGAGCGGTTCGATAAAGGTGTGCTCTTCCTGCCAACTGCCGGAGGCTCTGTCCCAGTGGCGCAGGGTGCGGCCATAGGGGGTATTGTCCGCCAGTTCGCTGAACATGTCGTCCACCAGAGTATTGAGATCGGTGAAGGGGCGACGCTCGATGCCCGGCTCGCCGTGGATACCCACGCCGAACTCCATCTCGTTGTCCGCCAGGGTGAAGGAGGGCTTGCCGGCGGCAGGCACGGTGCAGGCGTGGGTGGCCACGCCGATGGTGCGGCTCTGGTTGTTGATGCGACGGGCCAGCGCTTCGCAGCGGGTCAGGTCATAGCCCGCTTCGGCTGCGGCCCCGACCAGCTTCTCGCACAGCACGGTCGTGGCAACGCCACGGCGACCGGCGGTGTAGAGGCTGTCTTTCACCGCCACGTCGTCATCGATCAGTGAGAAGCCGACCTTGACCCCGTCACCGTGCAGCAGCTCGACTGCGGTCTCGAAGTTGAGCACGTCGCCGGTGTAGTTCTTCACCAAAAACAGCACGCCCGCGCCGCCATCGACCGCCTGACCACACTCGTACATCTGATCCGGGGTCGGGGAGGTAAAAATCTCGCCGGGGCAGGCGCCATCCAGCATCCCCTTGCCCACCAGACCGCCGTGCATCGGCTCGTGGCCGCTGCCACCGCCGGAGACCAGCGCTACTTTGCCCATCACGGGGGAGTCGGCGCGGGTGATGTAATGGGGTTCGATACGTACCTTGAGCTCGGGGTGGGCGGCTGCCATCCCCATCAGTTGTTCACGGACCACGGCATCGACGGCATTGATCAGTTTCTTCATGGCTCACTCCTTGGCTTGCCACCGCACGGGTGGGCAAATGGTTGATGGAGCCAGTCTAACGGGATAAATCGGGAGAAAAATGACGGCCTGTTCGGTTCGGATTTGAAACAGCAGAGAGGGGATCGGTGTTTCAATATGAAACGGCACGAGGCAAACGGGCGGGAAACTGTTAGCGGCCTCACAGCCATGAAAGGGCTGGCTGGGTTAGAGCCATGGACTATCCACAGTCTGCTAAATCAATCTGGTTGATAGAAAAGCCATTTTCAGATTGTTTTGCATTCGGTACTTATGTTCTGCGTTGGTTGGCCGATACTGTTGAGTGCAGGAGGAACCCTATGGATATATCAAGTTCTGCAAATGCGTCGTTTGGTTCTGCGTTGATGACGGCCAGTCTGGCTAAGAAACAGCAGACTCAAGAGGGCGAAGCTGCGCTGAAGCTGCTGCAAAACGCAGCGCAATCAGCGCCGGTTGCACCGACATCGGCCAGCGCTTCTCTGGGAAGCAAGATCGATATTCGCGTCTGACCCTAATGAAAAAGCCCCCATCTCGCGATGGGGGCTTTTTTATATCTGCGATTTACTTCGCATCCCTTCGGATCAGAGCGGGAAGGGGGCTGGCGCCTCGAAGGTCATCCGCTCGCCACTGCGGGGATGGCTGATGGTCAGCATGGCCGCATGCAGGTAGAGATGGGAGGCCGCCGCCAGCGCATCCGGATGGGCATAGAGGTTGTCACCCAGAATCGGGTGCCCCAGCTCCAGCATATGGACGCGCAGCTGGTGGGAGCGACCTGTGATGGGGGTCAGCTTGATCAGGCTGTTGCCGTTCTCCACCTTCAGTTTTTCCCACAGTGTCAGGGCGTGACGCCCCTCCTCGTGGTCTACCTTCTGTTTCGGGCGGTTGGGCCAGTCGACGCAGAGCGGCAGGTCTACCTGACCCGACTCTGCTTCCGGCTCACCCCACACCCAGGCGAGGTAGTGCTTCTCGGTCTCCCGCTCGCGAAATTGTCGGCTCAGCTCCCGATGAGAATTGGGGTTGAGAGGAATGACAATGACGCCAGTGGTGGACATGTCGAGGCGATGGGCTGCCGCCGCCTTGGGGTGTTGCTGTTTCACCCGATGCAAGACGCTGTCTTCATTCTCGGGGCCGCGCCCGGGGACGCTCAGCAGGCCAGTAGGCTTGTTAACCACCATGATGTCCTTGTCCTTGAACAGGATCTCGAGCCAGGGTTCCAGCGGCGGTGAGTATTCAAACATAAATGTCTCGCATCAGAAGGTGGGGGCAAGCCCCCATCAGTTATGGGTAACCACAATCATAAAGGGCATGGCATCCAGCGTGAGCCGGATCAGCGTATGCCTTTTCAGTATCGCGTCAGTTATGGGTGACCACGATAAAGCGGATTGCGTCCAGCTTGAGTTGGGTCTGGTCGATCAGGTGGTGCAATTCTGCCTGCAGATCACGAAGGTAATCCAGTTCGCTATCGCGCACGCTTGGATTGACCGCCTTGAGCGCTTCCAGACGATCGAGATCCTGCTGCAGGGTCTGCGCCATCTGGGCACGGGCCTTGTCGACAATCACGGCTTTCAACTCTTCGGCAATCGGCTGGCCCTTGCCTATCAGACCGTGAATAACCGGCTGGGATGCAGTCACGAGCTTGCTGCCAAGATGGCGGTTGACCGGGGTCAGCTGGCGGTTGAAGGCATCGAACGCCACCTTCTCGCCCAGATTCTGGCCATTCTTGTCCATCAGCAGACGGATCGGCGTTGGCGGCATGAAGCGGTAGAGCTGGGGATGGGCCGCAGACTCGGCGACGAAGATCAGCTCAAGCAGGATCGAGCCGATAGGCAGCGCCTTGTTCTTGAGCAGTGCGACCGAGGTCGCACCGATCTCGGAGCCCAAGATCAGGTCGATACCGCCGCGCATCATGGGGTGATCCCAGCAGAGCAGCGCCATATCATCCCGCGACAATGCGGTCGGGCGATCGAAGGTGATGGTCATACCATCCTGCGGCAGGCCCGGGAAGCTGGAGACCAGCATGTGATCCCCCGGGGTCAGCACCAGCGCGTTCTCGCCACGGTCATCCTGATTGACGCCGATCTCGTCGAACATCTTGAGGGCGAAGGAGATCATGCCGGTGTCGCCGTCTTCGGCAGCCAGTTTGTCGACCAACTGCTGGGCGGCAGCGCCACCGCTGGAGTGGATCTCCAGCAGGCGATCGCGGCCCTGTTCCAGCCGAGCCTTGAGCGGCTCATGCAGTTCACGGGTTTTGATCAGTAGGGCATCGAGAGTTGCCTGATCGCCAGTGTTGGCGGCCAGCAGCTCGAACAGCTCGTCACGCACCGCCTCGAATACCGGGCGGGCAGTCGGGCAGGTCTGCTCGAATGCATCCAGACCATCGTGATACCAGAGCTGCAGGGCGCGCTGGGCGGTTCCCTCCAGATAAGGGACGTGGATCTCGACGATGTTCTGTTGGCCAATGCGATCCAGACGGCCGATACGCTGCTCCAGCAGATCCGGATTGAGCGGCAGATCGAACAGCACCAGATGGCTGGCAAACTGGAAGTTGCGACCTTCTGAACCGATCTCGGAGCAGAGCAGCACTTGAGCGCCACTCTCTTGCTGGGCGAAATAGGCAGAGGCTTTATCCCGCTCCAGAATGGTCATCCCTTCGTGGAACACGGCACCACGGATCCCTTCACGGGTACGCAGCGCCTCTTCCAGCGCGATGGCGGTGGCCGCTTCGGAGCAGATCACCAGCACTTTCTGCTGGCGGGCAGAGATCAGCAGCTCCAGCAACCACTCGACGCGGGGGTCGAACTGGGTCCAGGTGGCGTTGTCACCTTCGAACTGCTGGAAGATCTTCTCCGGGTAGAGGTAACGCAGGGCGCGGGTCTGCAGATCGCCACCATTGCCACCCATCATGCCCATCACCTTGATGGCAGTCTTGTACTGCTCCGGTAGCGGCATGGGGTAGATATTGAGGTGACGCTCGGGGAAGCCCTGAATGTTGGCGCGGCTGTTACGGAACAGCACCCGGCCGGTGCCGTGCTGATCCAGCAGCTTGGCGACCGCCTGCTGACGTGCGGCGGCATCGCCGAGATCCAGTCCTTCCAGCTGACTGGCAAGGATATGCCTGGCTTCATCGCTCAGGGTTTCGCCATCCAGCAGCTCTTGCGCTGCGCTGGCGACCTGGCCATAAGCCTGCTCCTCGGCGAGGAAGGCCTCGTAGTCGTAAAAACGCTCGGGGTCGAGCAGGCGCAGACGGGCAAAGTGGCTCTGGTGGCCCAGCTGATCCGGGGTAGCGGTCAGTAGCAGCACGCCCGGCACCTGTTCGGCCAGCGCTTCCACCATTTCGTAGGCGCGGCTGGGTGCCTCTTCGCTCCACTCCAGATGGTGCGCTTCGTCGACAACCAGCAGATCCCACTCGGCTTCCAGCACCTGCTCGAAGCGACGACGTTTCTTGCGCAGGAAGTCGAGGCTGCAGATCACCAGCTGTTCGGTCTCGAAGGGGTTCTCCGCATCGGCGAACGCCTCGATGCAGCGCTCCTCGTCAAACAGGGAGAAGTGCAGGTTGAAGCGGCGCAGCATCTCGACCAGCCACTGGTGCTGCAGGGTTTCGGGCAGCAGGATCAGCACCCGATGGGCGCGGCCGGAGAGCAGCTGCTGATGAATGATCATGCCCGCTTCAATGGTCTTGCCCAGACCCACTTCATCTGCCAGTAGTACGCGTGGGGCGTAGCGGTGACCCACTTCATGGGCGATATAGATCTGGTGCGGGATCAGGCTGACCCGGCCACCGGCCAGCCCACGGGTCGGATTAAGGCGACGCTTGTGCTGATGGATCAACGCTTCATAGCGCAGGGTAAAGCGGGACATCCGATCAATCTGACCGGCGAACAGGCGCTCCTGCGGTTTGTTGAACTTGATAAAGTTGCTGAGGAACACTTCCTTGAGGGCAACGGGCTCATCATTGTCGGTGCGAACACCTACATATATAAGCAGGCCATCTTTCTCCTGCACTTCTTCGACCGTCATGGTCCAGTCTTCGTGAGTGGCGATCTGGTCGCCCACATTGAAGCTGACCCGGGTTACCGGCGCCTCTTCTTTGGCATACATACGGTTTTCACCGGTCGCCGGAAACAACAGGGTAACCATGCGTCCTTCAACAGCAACGACAGTCCCTAACCCCAGATCCGTCTCTGTATCACTAATCCAACGCTGGCCAAGTGCAAAAGGCATTAAACTCTCCAAAGCCCAAGAGTGTGTGAATCGCAAAGGGGCGCTATGTTACCCGAAGCCGTGATCTCGATCACCATGGATATAGAAGTGGTGATACCTAATCGCCATAACCTTGATCTACGGCCTGCCAGTCCCGACTGATAATAGGTCGGCGTTGTCAAATGAGCGTGTTGTTGCAGGATAAATCGACTTTTTGGGTGATTAGTGAACGGTTGAGCTAAAAACTCGAATTTAATTCTAAATGCCTCTTGCCAGCGTGATCCAGATCCCTATAATGCGCCACATC